>NZ_RAPF01000003.1 GCF_003610805.1 Altericroceibacterium spongiae
CAGCAGCGGCCCGATCAGCGCCCACTCCTCATCCGCTACACCGATCCGCTCGCCCAACGCTGCCTCCAAAAGGTAGCCTTGAATCAAGCGCTCAGTCTCAGGTCAAGCTTTGTCCACGAAGCCTAATTTCAGAAAAGTGTTTGTATGACAAGATAAAAGCCTTAATTAATTCAATTAATTAGTTTATCTGAATGAATTTCTAATAGATGTGAATCTAACGAGATATGTGTTGGATTTAAAATTGATTTCCCTTCATATTTTTTGAAAAACTCTCGTGTTTCCTTACTTTTACTATTAATAATTTTATTAGAAAATTTGATTTTCAAATCTGGCGTTACTGTCATCAGATATGCATCAAATGCTCGGTCGAATGTGGCAGATAGACATAAGCCATTTCGTGGATTGTGGCGATTAAGGATATCTGCGGCCCACGGAGAGATATGGCTGGCAATCAATAATTTGGATTCGGAAATTCCAGTAACACAGCAACGACTGTTAAAATTTGTTAATACGGCTCTACGAAAAAAGGGGGTGTATCCCCTTCGCATACGTGAATTGACTCCTTGAAGTTGCGGCCTTAATCCTCCCGCATTGTCGAGGGGGGTTAAATGCCTAAACCAATCGTATCGTTGGATGCCTATGTTTTGCCCGACGATCATCGCATTTTCAAAGTTTCGCCGGGTAAGACATATCGCTTCTACAAAGAGGTGAAGCGATCCAATGCGATTTTTTTGGACATACGTGGCTTGGACGATTTCGACGGACATCCGATTACATGGTCTGATCAGGAAATCGTGAAGGCGATTGCATCCGATCGATGGGATCGGGAATTGAAAAGTCGCGCTCGCGGGAATGACCCAAAGGGATCGAAGTCCGTCAATCGGACAGACCGAACTCGACTGGGGTTTCTAAAAGCGTTGCTCGGAGAGGCGCAGAAGGGCGACTTGGTCATTGTTCCTGTAGAGGGATACACCAAAGACGTTTTGATTGGTGAAATGCTAGACGAGCCATGGGACACGAAAAGCATCGTTGCTCAAGATGGCGAAGATGGTGAATTTACCTACATTGGCCGACGGGTGAAGTGGAGGGCCACACAGCCAAAGCGCTTCTTCAGCGGTGATATGATCAAAGCTTTGCACACTCAAACCGCAGTCTTCCAGATAGGGCGGAGCTTACACGAAGAGGTGTACCGCCTCGCCTACCGAAATTTCGTCTATCGCAATAATTTCGTCGCCGAGTTCCATACGGGCAAGGCGCGCTTTACCTCAGAAGATAGCGCGGTGCTGTCGGCGTGGTTAAACGGGTTTGATTATCTCCAATCCCGTTTCAGAGAGGGGGGAGTGCTACCCAGTACTTTCTATCAGATGGGGCTGTCCGAAGTTCCAGACGGTGAAGCCGCAGATCTAACGATCAATGTGAATTCGCCGGGAGCTTACGTCCTGAAATCGCCGGGCGGATTCGCCTTGGCGCTCATGGGAATGTTCGCCCTGTCTGCCTGCGACAGCAAAACTGTCGTCGATAACGGCGTTACCGTTGAACTCAAAACTGTAGGCGCGGGATCGAATGCGGCGGGAACCATCATTGAGGAATGCATTAACGATATGGCGGTAGCTTTGGGCGAGGCTAGGCTCGACCAAGCGAGAGATTTATGCGCTAGAGCAGAGAAGGATGCCAAGGTGACTACTGCAGCGAGCTTGAAAACCGTCCCGAAAAAGAGCAAATAGCAGGCATGGCGGCAGCATCAGCCCCTTCAGCGCGGCCCACGCGCGCGCAATTGTCCAATTGGATCAAGCTTATCTTGGGCGGTATCGCAACCGCCCTGGTCGGCGGGTTTTTTGCCGCGCTATTCACTTACTTCGCCACTGCCAAGTTGAACAACGAGTCAGCCCTTCAGCAGCAGTATTTGGTGGCCGTACAGGACTTTAATTCGTCCGGCGCAAAGGTCGATGCCGCAATAACCGAGCTCGCCGACAACGTGCTAGATGGTCAAGAGATTGCGCAAGCACGCAGAGAGGCGAGGCAAGCGATTGCTGCGCATGTAGCCGCGACACAGGCACTCGCTCCCTTGATGGGTGAAGGCAATGTGGCCGAATACATGAAGGGCCTAGCCACACTTCGAATGATGGTGGACGATACAGATGGCAGGGCTACTGCACAAAATACGTCAAAAGCGCGCTTCACATTGATGGAGAACCGGACGGTGATGATCGCAGAGGCGAGGAAGCGGATATATGGTGACTCTTAAAGAGGCTCTCGAAACCGGCAATCTCGCTCAGTTCATCGCCGAGCGCGAAGGCGAAATCGGCGACCGCGATGCCTTTGAAGCTACTCTGCGCTCAATGGCCGGAAAGTCGAAAGAAGCTTCGGAAGCATCGTTTCCGGACGATTGCGACGATTGAAGCGATATTCGAACTCCTTGACGTAGCTATTCAGGTGCTTCGCGCTGACGCTCGTGTGAGTGCCGTTGATCGAGCATTTCAGGTGCCGCCAAAAGTTCTCGATGCCGTTGACCGTAACCGTCTCGGCAAGGCGATAATCGTAATAGGCATATTCCATCGCGCCGTGGTTCACGCGGGCATGACGATAGCCAGCGTTCGCTAGGTTTGCGTAGCTGCGCAGTTCGTCAGTGTGGACGTTGCGGCCGATCCGGACGTTGGTGGTCACAAACGGCTCTAGCGTGGCGCGCCGCTGGTTCGGCACCCACTTGGGCAACAATGTCGCCGCCACGTTCCAGAGCGCCCACCACAACGGTCTTGGCGGCACTTCCGCGATTGTGTTTGCCGCGCTTCACGCCGCCCATGAGGGTTTCGTCAATCTCGACATTCGTGCCTTCGCCGCCAATCGGGCGATCACCGTCAACGTCTGCCATATGCTCGCGGATCAGCTTCGCCATGCGCCATGCCGTTTTGTAGGTAACGCCTAGCTGGCGCTCCAATTCTTTACCGCTGACGCCGTGGCGGGTGACGGTGAAAAGGTGGATGGCATAGAACCAGAGATGAAGCGGGGTGCGGGTCTTTTCGAACGGGGTGCCCACGGTCGGGTGAAGGTGGTGACCACACCACTGGCAGGAGTAGGCGCGCTCGGCCTTGATCCGGAACCACTTACTTTCGCGCTTGCACTTGGGGCACTCGAAGCCCTGCCCAAAGCGAACTTCGAACAGGTGATTGAGGCAGGTTTCATCGTCCGGAAAGAGGCGGAAGAAAGCGGCGGTGGTGAGGGGCTTCGTCATGCATATTGTATAGCAGGACTAGTTACGTATGGAAAGGGTATACACCCCCCTTTTTTAACTGAGCTCGTCCCCTCATAACCCCAGCGCGCTAAGGCCGGGATGGTCGGTCGGGCGGGGGCCTTGGGGCCAGTGGAACAGTCTGTCATCGGGGGCGATGGGGTGGTCGTTAATGCTGGCGAGGCGGCGGTGCATCAGGCCTTGCGGGGTGAATTCCCAGTTCTCATTGCCACAGGAGCGGAACCACTGGCCGGTCCGGTCGTGCCATTCATAGGCGAAGCGCACCGCGATGCGGTTTTCGGTGAAGGCCCAGAGTTCCTTGATGAGCCGATAGTCCAGCTCGGTGGCCCATTTGGCTTCCAGAAAGGCGACGATCCCGGCGCGGCCGGTGATAAAGCGGGAGCGATTGCGCCACTGGCTGTCCGGCGTATAGGCGAGGGCCACCTGCTGCGGATCGCGGCTGTTCCAGCTATTTTCGGCCAGGCGGACTTTTTGCGCGGCCCCGGCAGCGTCGAAAGGCGGGAGCGGGGGCCGGGTCATTCGGCGCGCCCCTGCACGGTGGAAAGGGCGCGGGCGGGCATCGTGCGGGCGGCTTCGCAGGCTTCGGCTTCGCGCCGGGCGATAAGGGCCGCATGGGCCTCCCGATAGCGGGCGACCAGCGCGGCCGGGGCGCTGTCCGGCTGTCCGGCGTCGAAGGGCGGGGCGGGGGCATATTCCAGCGCGAGCTGGATGCTTTGCGCGCAATCCTCCCCGGCGATTTCGGCCAGCACGGTCAGCGCGAAGTCGATCCCCGCGGTCACCCCGCCGCCGGTGATGACAGGCCCGTCGCGCACCACCCGCGCGGAATCGGCCACCGCGCCGAAAACGGGCAGAAGGTGGCGATAGGCCCAGTGGCAGGCGGCGCGCCGTCCGGTGAGCAGCCCCGCCGCGCCCAGTATCAGCGAGCCGGTGCAGACCGAAGTGAGATAGCGCGCATCACTCGCGAGCCGGGCGATCTCGCCGATAAAGGCCCGGTCGAGCGCCATTTCGGTCGCCGCCGCGCCGCCCGGAACGCAGAGCAGGTCGCAGCGGTCGATGGTGTTCAGCGGCCGGGTTCCGGCAAAGACCAGGCCCTCGCTCGGCACATCGCCACCCTGCGGGCTGGCGATTATCGTTTCCGAATCGGGCAGGCGCGAGAGGAACTGATGCGGCCCGGTGAAATCGAGCTGAGTCATGCCCGGAAACAGGGCGAAAACGATGCGGAAAGGGGCAGGCGCCATGGGGTTGTCCTCGAATATGGCTGACGATGAGGTCCCTCATGCGCTGCGCGGTGGATTGACGAAATGACAATGATCCCTCATTTCAGGCCATGGCCCGGACTATCGGCATCTTTCTCTATAACGACTTTCAGCTCCTCGACGCCTCTGGCCCGATATCGGCTTTCGAGATTGCGGAGCGGATGGCGCCGGGCGGCTATCGCCTGCGGGTCCTCTCCGCGCAGGGCGGCGCTGTGTGCAGCTCTGCGGGGGTGACGCTCGATAGCGAGGCGGCGGCCGGGGCCGGGCGGATCGACACGCTGATCGTGGCAGGCGGGGAAGGCAGCCGCCGGGCGATGGCCTGCCCGCAGACCGTGCAGTATCTGAAGGTGCGTGCCGGATCGTGCCGCCGTCTGTGCAGCGTGTGTTCGGGCGCTTTCCTGCTCGCTGCCGCCGGTCTGCTCGATGGCCGCCGGGCCACGACCCACTGGCGCCGCGCGGCGGATCTCGCCCGGCTGTTCCCGCAGGTGCAGGTGGAGCCCGATGCGATCTACATACATGACGGGCCGGTCTGGAGCTCGGCCGGGATCAGCGCGGGTATCGATCTGGCGCTGGCGCTGATTGCGCAGGATTGCGGGGAGGATCTGGCGCGCAGAGTGGCGCAGGAAATGGTGGTCTATTTCCGGCGGCCCGGCGGCCAGTCGCAATTCTCCGTGCTGGCCGAAATGAGCGGGGATGAAAGCGGTTTCGCCCCGTTATTCGACTGGATGCGGACCCATCTGACAGACCGGCTGACGGTGGAGCGGCTGGCTGACCATATGGGGATGAGCCCGCGCCACTTCTCCCGCCTGTTCACCCGGCGGATCGGGGTCAGCCCGGCCAGGGCTGTCGAGCGGCTGCGGCTGGAAGCGGCGCGTGAAAGGGTCGAATCCTCGCGCGACCCGATCGAACATATTGCCGCCGCTGTCGGCTTTCACGATCCCGAAAGAATGCGCCGCGCTTTTATCCGGGCTTTCGGCCAGCCTCCGCAGGCCATGCGCCGCGCCCGGCGTTAAAGGGGCGGTTAAGTTCAAAGTGAGGCGCGCCGGGGGCAGTTGCTGCACCAAAAAGGGCCCCGGCAAGCGGAGCCCTTTTCTTTGTCCGGCTGGCGGGGGAAAGGCTTATTCGCCTTCCTGCTTCGCCCGCTCGATCGCTTCGAGAACGATGTTCTTCGCATCGTCTGCGCCGCCCCATGTGCCGACGCGGACCCACTTTTCCTTCTCCAGATCCTTATAATGGGTGAAGAAGTGTTCGATCTGCTTCAGCACGATGTCGGGCAAGTCGCCCATTTCGGCGACATGGCTGTAATAGGGAAAGGTCGAATCCACCGGTACGCAGACCAGCTTTTCGTCACCGCCATGTTCGTCTTCCAGATTGAGGACCGCGATCGGGCGGGCGCGGACAACCGAACCGGGGACGAAAGGCGAGCGGGCGACGACCAGCGCGTCCAGCGGATCGCCGTCGGGCGAGAGCGTGTGCGGCACGAAGCCGTAATTGGCCGGATAGCGCATCGGCGTATGCAGAATGCGATCGACGAATAATGCGCCCGATTCCTTGTCGAATTCATATTTCACCGGTTCCCCGCCGGTGGGAACTTCGATCACTACATTCAGACTTTCGGGCGGATTATCCCCGGTCGGGATGAGGTCGATGCGCATGATGTATATGTTTCCAAATATTATTGTGGTTGATGGAAAAAGCCGCTGGCCGGGGCCAGCTTCGGGATTTTGACTATTTTGCTGCGCCGCGTAACGCAAGCCCATGTCTGTTATGAGACGCGATTTCGGTGCTGGGCGAGGCATAAGCGGGCTTGCCGGCAGGGCGGATAACGGGCGGAGTGTTCTCGCCCGTTGCAGCGCGCGCGATGGCGGCCTAAAGCGCTGCCCATAATGAGCACGATCAAGACACCCCGGCCCATTCGCGGCACACAGGATATTTTCGGCGCAGAAGCCGAAGCTTTCGCTTTCGTCACGGCCACCTTCGAGCGGCTGCGCAAACTGTATCGCTTCCGGCGCGCGGAAATGCCGGTTTTCGAAAAGACCGAAGTTTTCTCCCGCTCTCTGGGCGAAACGACCGATGTGGTCTCCAAGGAAATGTACTCCTTCGAGGATCGCGGCGGCGAATCGCTGACCTTGCGGCCCGAATTTACCGCCGGGATCGCCCGTGCTTTCCTCACTGACGGGTGGAAGCAATATGCCCCGGTCAAAATCGCTGCGCACGGCCCGGTCTTTCGCTATGAACGTCCGCAAAAGGGCCGTTACCGCCAGTTCCATCAGATCGACGCCGAAGTGATCGGTGCGGCCGAACCGCAGGCAGATGTGGAATTGCTGGTGATGGCCGATCACCTGTTGCAGGAGCTGGGCATTGCCGATGGCGTGACTTTGCAGCTCAACACGCTGGGTGACGGGCAAAGCCGCGAAGCATGGCGTGCGGCACTGATCGATTATTTCCGTGCGCATAAGGATGCTTTGTCCGAAGACAGCCAGGACCGGT
This sequence comes from Altericroceibacterium spongiae, assembly GCF_003610805.1. Taxonomy (GTDB): domain Bacteria; phylum Pseudomonadota; class Alphaproteobacteria; order Sphingomonadales; family Sphingomonadaceae; genus Altericroceibacterium; species Altericroceibacterium spongiae. The sequence continues at coordinate 6,994 of NZ_RAPF01000003.1, forward strand.
TGGAGCGTAACCCTCTGCGCATTCTCGACAGCAAGGACCCGCGCGACAAACCCTTCACGGCCGATGCACCGACCATCGACGAGTTTCTCTCCGCCGAAGCTGAGGATTTTTTCGCGCAGGTGACATCGGGGCTCGATGCCGCCGGTGTGGCATGGGAACGCAATCCGGCGCTGGTTCGCGGGCTGGATTATTACCGCCACACCGCTTTCGAATTCGTGACCGACCGGCTGGGAGCGCAGGGCACCGTGCTGGCGGGTGGCCGTTATGACGGGCTGATGGAGTCGCTCGGCGGTCCGGCCACGCCCGCCGTGGGCTGGGCTGCCGGGATCGAGCGGCTGGCCATGCTGGTGGAAGGGCTGCAAGAACCGGTTGCCGATGTGCTGGTCGTGGTTGAGGACGATACGGTTCTGGCCGACGGAATGGGCACCACGGCGGCCTTGCGCCGCGCGGGGTTCGCGACCGAACTGCTCGCTTCCGGCTCGCCGCGCAAACGGTTCGACAAAGCTGTGAAGCAGGGCGGGAAAGCCATTCTGGCGCTGACGGCGGGCGAAGACGGCGGCACCCGGCATCGCCTGCGGCTCGATGGCGGTGACGAGGCGGCGATTACAGCCGCGCTGGAAGGATATAGCTGGAATTGAGCATCCCCGCAGACCGTCTGGAGCAGATTGCCCATCGCTTTGCCGAGCTGGAAGCGCGGCTGGCGTCGGGCACGCTGGAAGGCGAAGCGTTCGTGGCGGCCAGCCGCGATTATGCCGAGCTGGAACCTGTGGCGAAAATCGCGGCGGATGTGCGCGCCATGCGCAGCGAACTGGCCGATCTCGAAGCGCTCGACGATTCCGATCCCGAGATGAAAGCGCTGGCGGCCGAGGAAACGGCGCGGCTGAAAGAGGCATTGCCAGAGGCCGAACGCAGGCTGGCACTGGCCATGCTCCCGCGCGACGCCGCCGATGCGCGGCCTGCCATGCTCGAAATCCGGGCCGGTACAGGGGGCGATGAAGCGGCCCTGTTCGCGGGCGATCTGTTCCGCATGTATGAACGCTTTGCCGCCGATCAGGGCTGGCGGGTCGAAGTGGTCAGCATGAATGCGTCGGATGCCGGAGGCTTCAAGGAAATTGTCGCCAATATTACCGGTCAGGGCGTGTTCGCCAGGCTCAAATTCGAAAGCGGTGTGCATCGCGTGCAGCGTGTGCCCGTCACCGAAAGCGGTGGGCGGATTCACACCTCGGCAGCAACCGTAGCGGTGTTGCCCGAACCCACCGAAGTGGATGTCCAGATCGACGATAACGATCTCAAGATCGATATTTACCGCGCGAGCGGTGCTGGCGGACAGCATGTGAACACGACCGATTCCGCTGTGCGCATCACCCATATTCCGAGCGGGCTGGTCGTTACCCAGCAGGATGAGCGCAGCCAGCACAAAAATAAGGCCAAGGCGATGCAGGTTCTGCGCGCAAGGCTTTATGAGAAGATGCGGGACGAGGCGCAGGGCGCGGAAGCCGAAGCCAGGAAAGCCATGGTCGGATCGGGCGACCGGTCCGAACGCATCCGGACCTATAATTTCCCGCAGGGGCGGGTGACCGATCACCGGATCAATCTGACGCTCCATAAGCTCAATGAAGTGCTTGAAGGGCCGGGGCTGAACGAACTGGTCGATGCGCTGATCGCAGAAGATGAAGCCAAGCGCCTCGCGGCTCTCGGGGAATGAGCGTGCAACGATGAGCGGTGTTCCCGCAGCCTTGCGGCAGGCTGCCGACATGCTGGCCCCGACCAGCGATACGGCGCGGCTCGATGCGGAATATCTGCTGGCCCATGCACTGCATATGAGCCGCAGCGATCTGCTGCTGAAAGGTGCATCCGGGCCGGTGCCGGAGCGGTTCTGGCACCTGATCGACCGCCGCCGGCAGCATGAGCCGCTGGCCTATATTCTCGGCTCCCAGGACTTTTATGGACGCTCTTTCCATGTCTCGCCCGATGTACTGATCCCCCGTTCGGACAGCGAAAGCGTTGTCGCCGCGGCATTGGAACAGCCCGGTGCCAGAGGGCGGGTGCTCGATTGCGGTGTGGGATCGGGGGCTTTGCTGCTCACGATTCTGGCCGAGAATCCCGGCGCGCTGGGTGTGGGGATCGACCGGAGCGAGGCGGCACTGGCGATAGCGCGCCGCAATGCCGGGGCGCTGGGCGTGGCTGACCGGGTGGAGCTGTTGCGCAGAGACTGGAGCGAAAACGGCTGGCGCGAGGAGCTGGGCCGGTTCGACTGCATCATCGCCAATCCTCCCTATGTGGAAGATGATGCCGAACTGGATGTTTCGGTGCGCGGTTACGAGCCGGCCGGAGCGTTGTTTTCAGGGCCTGACGGGCTTGACGATTATCGCCGCCTGCTGCCCGAATTGCGTCATCTTCTGGCCCCGCAAGGGCAGGTGGTTCTGGAAATCGGGGCCATGCAGGCAAAGCCTGTGGCAGCTCTTGCCGGGCAGGCCGGCTTTTCATCGCAGCTGAGGCACGATCTGGCTTCGCGACCGCGTGCATTGGTGCTGGTTGTGGAAAGTTTCGCTCCATAACGGATATTGGGGCTTGGCAAGAGCCATTCGAATAGCTACGTCAAAGGCAGGCCAAGGGCTGGAACACATGCAGAAACGTTCCCCATGGCCACCAACTCCAGAGACTGCATGAATTCGGCGCACGCCGCCGGTGGTTTGCAGGTTGGGAAGTCCATGCGCACGCATGTGCCGTGGCGAGGGGTCTTGCGACCGAACCGGATAAGTGTCTCCGACGGTCCCAATTGAGGAAGTGAATTCCCTTGAACAATAATCGTGGTAACAATCGCCGGCGTGGACGCGGGAATAACCGTAACAATAATGGTGGCGGCAACCAGCTTAACCGGATCGACAGCCGTGCGCGGGGCAATGCGCCGCAATTGCTGGAGAAATACAAGAAGCTGGCCCATGACGCGTCATTGAACGGTGACCGGGTTCAGACCGAATATTATCTTCAGTTTGCGGATCATTATTTTCGTGTGATCGCCGATAATAAGGCTTTGAAAGACGAAGCCCGTGCCCGTCGGGAAAATGATCGGGAACAGCATTCCGACGATCAGGATAATGACGGGGACGATCAGTATTCGCGTCGTCCTTCGCGTAACCGGTCCTATTCCGAGGATAACGGCTATCATACCGATCATCGTGGCGGATCCGCACAGGCACAGGATGACGAAGGCGAAGATCAGGCGCAGCGCCGTCCGCGGACGCGCCGCAAGCCTGCTTCAGACGACAATGCCGCTGAAAATAGCGAAAGCACGCCGGCCGAAGCCGAAGAGGCCAAGCCCCGGCGGCGCACCCCCCGTGCCCGCACGGCTGACAGCAAGGCGGATGAGGCCAAGGAAGCCAAACCGCGCCGCACCCGCAAGAAAGCGGATGACGCAGCCAATGATGAAAGCACGGGTAACACCGGCATCGATCCGGCAGCGCTTCCCCCGGCCATAGGGCGCGGTGTGGAAGGCGAAAGCGCCGGGGACGAACAGTCGCTTCCGCCCAAGGCTCCCGCCAAGCCTCGCCGTACGCGCCGTACTGCGCAGACCAAGAATGAAAGCAGCGATACCGATAAGGGCGATGCCGATGGCGGTTCGCTCGAAGCGGTTAACTGATCGGGCTTTTCCTCCAGCAAAACGGGCGCCGGCTGCAAGCTGACTTGCAGCCGGGCGCGTGCCGGGCCACAGGCGTTGCATGACGGACAGACATGCGATTTTCGGGCGATTCGTTTCTTTCGCGAAACACTGGCCTCGCCTGACAGCCCTGTTCCTTGGTGTGGTGTCCGCAAGCGGATTCCAGCCATTCGCTCTCTGGCCGCTGGCCTTGCTGGCCATGGGTGCTTTCGTTCTGCTCGTTTCTACAGCGCCCGACTGGCGCAAGGCTGCCTGGTGGGGCTGGTTCTTCGGCCTTGGCCATTTCACTTTCGGCAATAGCTGGATCGCCACGGCCTTTACCTATCAGGCGGAAATGCCGCCCGTTCTGGGCTGGTTTGCGGTGCCGTTATTATCGCTCTATCTGGCCGTCTATCCGGCGCTGGCCGCAGGTGCGGCGCGAGCGCTGACGATGGTACGCGCAGCACAGCGCCCGGCGCGGCACTGGGCTTTTCTGCCCGGTTTTGCCGGCTGCTGGATTATCAGCGAATGGCTGCGCGGCTGGGTCTTTACCGGCTACCCCTGGAACCCTTTCGGGATCGTTTTTCTCGGTCCGCTGGATCGCCCCGGCATCGCCGCGATCGCGCCCTGGCTGGGCACTTATGCGCTGTCCGGACTGGCGGTTCTGATCGCGGGCGGACTGGTTTTCGCTTTGCGGGAACGGCGCTTCGTGTCTCTGGCTATGGCCGCGATCCTGCTGAGCGCAGGCATGTACTGGCCGGTGAGCAAGGGGCGCGAAGGTACGCTGGCGGTCACTGTCGTGCAGCCCGATCTGCCACAGGATCAGCTTAACGATCCGCGCCGTTATGAAGCCAATTTCCAGAAGCTCGCTGCGCTGAGCCTGCCGCGTGACGACAGGGTGCCGCGGCTGGTGCTGTGGCCGGAATCCGGTCTGCCCGATTATCTGCGCGATGGCTATCCGCAGCGTTACTATGACCAGATGACGGTGCTGGGCAGCCCCGAATATGCCCGTGAACGGATTGCCCGCACGATCGGCCCCGGCAGCCTGTTACTGACCGGTGCGGTGGATCTCGATATCGAAAACGACCGGGCAGTAGGCGCGCGCAATGCCGTGACGGCGCTCAATGCCAGCGGCGCGATCGTCGGCAGTTATTACAAAGCCCATCTGGTGCCCTATGGCGAATATCTCGCTTTGCGCTGGCTGCTCGAACCGCTGGGTGGACGCAGGCTGGTCGCGGGGGCGATGGATTTTCTGCCCGGTCCCGGCCCGCGCACGCTCGATCTCGGGCCATGGGGCCATGCAGGGGTGCAGATCTGTTATGAAATCATTTTTTCCGGCCATGTGACGCAGCCCGGCGCGCGGCCGGACTATATTTTCAATCCCTCCAACGATGGCTGGTTCGGCATGGCAGGGCCTCCGCAGCATTTCGCGCAGGCGCGTCTGCGTGCCATCGAAGAAGGGCTGCCCGTGCTGCGTTCCACCACCACAGGGATCAGCGGGATCATCGATGCGCGCGGCGTGGTCCGCGATCATCTGCGACAGCACCGGGCAGGGCGGATGGACGCCTTTGTGCCGCCCGCGGCCCCGCCCACACTATTCTCCCGGACAGGAAACATACTCCCGCTCGCATGGGCTATAGTTTTCCTCGTGGGAGCTTTCGTTGCCATGCGGCGGCGGGGTCGTTAGACCCCCCAACGTCAATCCCATTCTACGCCTAGCGAGAGAGGAATTAACCCTATGCGCCAATCCTATCTGTTTACGTCCGAAAGCGTATCGGAAGGCCATCCCGACAAGGTGTCCGACCAGATTTCCGACGCCATTGTCGATCTCTTCCTGTCGAAAGACCCGGAAGCACGTGTGGCCTGTGAAACCCTGACGACCACCCAGAAGGTGGTGCTGGCAGGGGAAATCCGCTGCAAGGGCGTATTCGAGAATGGCGAATGGACCGACGGTGCGCTTGAGGAAATCGAGCAGACCGTCCGCAATGTCGTCAGGGAAATCGGCTATGAGCAGGACGGTTTCCACTGGGAAACGCTCGATTTCGAAAATTACCTTCATGCCCAGTCCGCGCATATCGCGCAGGGCGTCGATGCGTCCGGCAATAAGGATGAAGGGGCCGGCGACCAGGGCATCATGTTCGGTTTTGCCTGCGACGAAACTCCCGATCTCATGCCTGCCACGCTCGATTACAGTCACAAGATTCTGCAGCGTATGGCCACGGATCGCAAGTCCGGCAAGGCGCCTTTCCTGGAGCCCGATACCAAGAGCCAGGTAACGCTGCGCTTCAAGGACGGACAGCCGGTAGCGGCCACCACCATCGTGCTTTCGACCCAGCATAAGCCGGGTTACGACAAGGGCGAAAAGGAAGCCGAGCTGAAGAAATATGTGAAGGATGTGATTGCCGACATCCTTCCGGCCGAACTGCTGTCCGACGAGACCGTCTATCATATCAATCCGACCGGCACGTTCGAAATCGGCGGCCCCGATGGCGATGCGGGTCTGACGGGGCGCAAGATCATCGTCGATACTTATGGCGGTGCGGCGCCGCATGGCGGCGGTGCCTTTTCGGGCAAGGACCCGACCAAGGTGGACCGTTCGGCCGCCTATATCACGCGCTATCTGGCCAAGAATATCGTGGCGGCAGGTCTGGCCAAACGCTGCACGATCCAGCTTTCCTATGCCATCGGCATTGCCGAGCCTCTGTCGATCTATGTCGATACGCATGGCACGGGCGTTGCCGGAGTGAGCGAAGAGGATATCGAAGCGGCGATCCGCGACAATCCCAAGCTGGGCGGCCTTACACCGCGCGGCATTCGCACGCATCTTGATCTCAACAAGCCGATCTATTTCCGCAGCGCGGCCTATGGCCATTTCGGCCGCAAGGCGGATGGCGACTATTTCCCCTGGGAACGTACCGATCTGGTCGACGATTTCAGGAAGCTGGTGAGCTGATCGTCGGCATACCCATGATTAATAGGCCCGGTTGCCCGAGAGGTGACCGGGCCTTTTTTATGGCTGTGCCGCATCCGTTGAACGACAGGCATTACGATCCTGGAGCGAAGCGAGATCCTGCGTCAAATGACGGGCGGCGAAGCAATAATGCGCGCCGGCCCAGAGATAGAGGATAGCAGTGATCGCCATGGCACCCGACAGAGCGGTGCCCGCCGAAAACCCGCCCGAAGCCAGCAGGTAATCGCTGATCAGGCCGATCACCAGCGGACCGAGCCCCTGCCCGAACAGGCCATAGACCGCGCCCAGCATAGCCGCGCCTGTCGCCCGCATACGTGGATCGAGCAGGTTCTGGAAGGTGCCGTAAGTGACACCGAGATAGCTATATTGAAACAGTGCGGAAAACGTCATCACCACCAGCAATGTCACCACATCGTCGCGGGTGATGGCAAAAATATAGAGCGGGGCGGAAATCAGCAGGCAGACACCCGGTACCAGCGCATAAGCGGCCCGGTTGCGAGCGCCGAGCCAGTCTGCCACCCGGCCGCCGACATAGACCGAGATCGCGCCCGGAAAACTCGCCAGCAATCCGGCATACAAGCCCGCTTCGAGTAGCGAAAACTGGAATTTGCGGAGCAGCAGAACCGCCACGAAAGCGTTGAGACCGAACCCTGCCAAAGATGCGATCGTCGAACCGATCAGCAGGTTGCGCGCGCTCGCCAGACCGGCAAAGCGCCCGGCGACCGCAGTAAGGGAGGGGACATCTTCGGTTTGCATCGCATCGTAGCGGCCGCGCAGCGGTTCGGAAATGAACAGCCAGGCTATGATAGCCAGAACCACGCCCGGTATGGCAGCAGCGATAAAAGCCGATCGCCAGCCGAAAAGCTGCCCGATCCACGCACCGCCCGCCGATCCCAGAAAGGCACCGATAGGCGGTGCCAGCATCAGCACGGACATGGCGCTGGCCCGGCGGTCAGGGGGGAAATAATCGGAAATCACCGACTGTGTGGCGGGCAGGCCCACTGCTTCACCCACTCCCACGCCGATACGTGCGGCGAGAAGCTGGACCCAGCTTCCGACAAAGCCGCATAGTGCGGTGGCGATTGACCACAGAACGGTGCCGAGCGCGATCAGCGACATGCGCCGCCGGCGTTCTGCAATACGGGCCACGAAAATGCCGAGGCCGACATTGAGCACGGCGAAAGCAAGGCCGGTCAGAAGGCCGATCTGCGTATCGCTCAGACCGAATTCCAGCCTGATCGGCTCGGCCAGCACGTTAAGCACGATCCGGTCGATAAAGCCGACCGTGCTGATAGCCGTCAGCACGATCAGCGCGGCCCATGGCGCATCGCGCCTTGCCATATGTCCCATAGCTTTCTCTCCCTGAGGTCCTCATCTGCATTTGCGAGGTGCCTTTGAAAGGAAAGCTAGCTTGCTGCCTTTTGGCAGGCCAGCGCTTTATCGCCCGGCCTGCCTTGAAGCTGGTGCCTTAGAAAAGCGCCGCCCGGTCAGGCGATATAATGCGCGGTCGTCTTTTCGGCGACTTCCTCCGCGGTAACCCCCGGTGCGAGCTCGACGAGTTTGAACGGACTGTCATGATCCGGGCGCTGAAATACAGCGAGATCGGTGATAATCATGTCTGCGACATTCTTACCGGTCAGCGGCAGGGTGCATTCGGGGATGAATTTCGGGCTGCCATCCTTGGCGGTATGGCTCATCACCACGATGATCTTCTTGACCCCGGCGACGAGATCCATCGCGCCGCCCATGCCTTTGACCATTTTTCCCGGCACCATCCAGTTCGCAATGTCGCCATTTTCGGAAACTTCCATCGCTCCCAGCACGGTGAGGTCTATATGGCCGCCGCGGATCATGGCGAAGCTGGCGGCACTGTCGAAATAGGCCGAATGCGGCAATTCGCTGATCGTCTGTTTGCCCGCATTGATGAGATCGGCATCCACCTCATCGGGATAGGGAAAGGGGCCGATCCCCAGCATTCCGTTTTCCGATTGCAGCGTTACATGCACCCCTTCGGGAATGAAATTGGCCACCAGCGTCGGGATGCCGATGCCGAGATTGACATAGAAGCCGTCTTCGAGCTCCTGCGCCGCCCGGGCGGCCATCTGGTCACGATTCCAGGGCATCAGGCTGCCTCCCTTTCGCGCGTGGTGGTAAATTCGATTTTCTTGTCATAGGGCGCACCGACAATCATGCGCTGCACATAGACGCCCGGCAGGTGAATGTGATCGGGGTCGAGCGCGCCGGCGGGGACGACTTCTTCCACTTCGACCACGCAGATCCTGCCGCAAGTGGCGGCCGGAAGGTTGAAATTGCGCGCCGTCTTGCGGAACACCAGATTGCCGGTTTCATCGGCTTTCCATGCCTTGACGATGGCAAGATCGGCCACAATGCCGCGTTCCATTACATAGTCTTCGCCGTCGAATGTGCGCACTTCCTTGCCTTCGGCCACCATCGTGCCGACACCGGTCTTGGTATAGAAAGCGGGAATGCCGGCGCCGCCGGCACGCATCCGCTCGGCCAGCGTCCCTTGCGGGCAGAATTCCACCTCCAGTTCGCCGGAGAGATATTGCCGTTCGAATTCCTTATTCTCCCCGACATAGGAGGAGATCATCTTGGAAACCTGCTTGCTGCGCAGCAATTTGCCGATGCCTTCATTATCGATACCGGCATTATTGCTGGCGAAGGTGAGATTTTTGGCTCCGCTGGCCTGTATCGCGTCGAGCAGCCTTTCGGGTATGCCGCAAAGGCCGAAACCCCCTGCGGCAATCAGCATTCCGTCATGGAGGAGCCCGTCAAGGGCAGCGGTGGCATCCGGATAGAGTTTCTGCATCTTAACTCCCGATTTTTCGAACAGGTTCGTACGACCTGCCTGATGATGCAATGCACATAAAGCTTCGATATGGCTCTGTCACCCGCAAGGCGAATCACTTTTCAAACAGGACTATGGGTTTCCTGGCGACAAATGGGGAGGCGTTCGACAGAGGATTTTGCTGCCGGTCGCGTGAATCTGACCAATTCTTTAAACTGAAGATCTATGCTGCACCGCACAATTACTTATGCATGAATGCTTAGATGTTGCGAAAGAAACCATTGACGCAAATCAAAAAATCGAGGTTTTCTGCGACCTTTCTCTTAGATGAACAAGTATATTGCAAAATTTGCAACAAATTTTGTAGTTTTCGCACTTGCGAGATTGCGCGATGTAGCGCATATAGATCTCGCCTTTCAGGCATCCTCTCCCAAAACTTCAACGGCCCGGTCGGTTTCGACCGGGTCTTTTTTTGTCTTCAACCGGCAGGTCCCGAATGACGTAACGCCATGTCGGCGATTATGTCGGGCAAGCCCATGGAAAGCAGCGGTTTTCCGGTCTTTCATGATTTTTACGGACCCTGAAGCCTGTCTGCCCGTTTGAAATGAAGGGGCGGGCTTCCTAGCTTTTCCCCTGAAGATAAAACGGGAAACAAGCGAGATTCGTGATGGCTGATGCGGATGCGGCAACGATTGAAGAAGCCAAGGTCCGGTTGCAGGTGGCAGCGGCCCGGCAGGAAGAAAGCGGGCAGGGTATCGCCCGAATACCGCGATCCGCCTTTCAGGCTCTGGGAATTACCGAGGGCGATCCGGTCGAGATTGAAGGAAAACGTGTTACCGCGGCGCTGGCCATTCCGACCTATAGCGAGGATGAATCGCTATCCGTGATTCGGCTGGACGGCCTTCAGCGCGGCAATGCGGAGACCAGTTCGGGCGAACATGTCACGGTCCGGCGGGCCGAATCGCGTCCCGCCACCCGTGTGGTCTTTGCCCCTGCACAGCGTGAAATGCGCCTGCAGGGTCAGGGCGAAGCGCTGAAGCGGGTCTTTTTCCGCAAACCGCTGGTGGCAGGCGATCTGGTGGCTACTCACGGGCAGCAGCCGGTGCAGGATGTGCCGCCGCAGGTGCGCCGCATGTTCAATGCACCGGCCTATGCGCTGACCCAAATCCGCCTGCAGGTCGTTTCGACCGTGCCAAAGGGCATCGTCCATATCGATGAAAACACCGAAGTGGAGCTGCGTGCCGAATTCGAAGAGCCGCGCGATGGCCGCGGCACGGTCAATTATGACGATGTCGGCGGTATGGAAGATACGATCACCGCACTGCGCGAGATGGTCGAATTGCCTTTGCGCTATCCCGAATTATTCACCCGTCTGGGCGTCGATCCGCCCAAGGGTGTGCTGCTGCACGGTCCGCCGGGAACCGGCAAAACCCGCCTCGCGCAGGCGGTTGCGAATGAAAGCGATGCCGAATTTTTCACCATTAACGGCCCTGAAATCATGGGCTCTGCCTATGGTGAAAGCGAAAAACGCCTGCGCGAAGTCTTCGAGGAAGCGAGCCGTGTGGCGCCCGCCATCGTCTTCATCGACGAGATCGATTCGATTGCACCCAAGCGCCAGAATGTGACCGGTGAAGCCGAAAAGCGGCTGGTTGCGCAGCTTCTCACGCTGATGGACGGGCTGGAGGCGCGTTCCAACCTGGTGGTGATTGCTGCCACCAATCGCCCCGATGCAGTGGATGAGGCTCTGCGCCGTCCCGGCCGGTTCGACCGCGAAATCATTATCGGTGTGCCCGATGAAAAGGGCCGTCGGGAAATTCTTGCCATCCATACGCGCGGTATGCCGCTTGGCGAAGGGGTGGACCTGACGGAGCTGGCTCGTTCGACGCATGGATTCGTCGGTGCCGATCTGGCCGCTCTGGCGCGCGAAGCCGCAATCGAGGCGGTCCGCCGGATCATGCCGAAAATCGATTTCGACGAACGCACCGTACCGTCTGAAGTGCTCGAAACCTTGCAGGTGGAGCGTAATGACTTCAAGGCGGCGCTCAAACGCGTGCAGCCATCGGCCATGCGCGAAGTTATGGTGCAGGCGCCTACAGTCGGCTGGTCCGATATTGGCGGGCTGACCGATGCGCAGGAGAAATTGCGCGAAGGGGTCGAGCTGCCCCTGCGCAATCCGCGGGCTTTCGAACGTCTGGGTATTCGTCCCGCCAAGGGTTTCCTGCTTTACGGCCCTCCCGGTACCGGCAAGACCTTGCTGGCTAAAGCTGTCGCCAAGGAAGCCGAAGCGAATTTCATTTCGATGAAAAGCTCGGACCTTCTGTCCAAATGGTACGGCGAAAGCGAACAGCAGATCAGCCGGATGTTCGCCCGCGCCCGACAGGTGGCGCCTTGCGTGGTCTTTATCGACGAGATCGACAGTCTGGTGCCGGCGCGCGGCAGCGGCAGCACCGAACCGCAGGTAACGGCCCGCGTGGTCAACACGATTCTCGCCGAAATGGACGGGATGGAGGAGCTGAACTCGATTGTCGTGATCGGCGCGACCAACCGGCCGACTCTGGTCGATCCGGCGCTGCTGCGTCCCGGCCGGTTTGATGAGCTCGTCTATGTCGGCACGCCCAGTCCTGAAGGGCGCGAGCATATTCTCCGCATTCACACGCGCAAAATGCCGCTGGCCGACGATGTCGATCTGGCGGTGATCGCGAGTGAGACCGAACGCTATACCGGCGCGGATCTGGAAGATGTCGTGCGCCGGGCGGGTCTGATCGCTATTCGCCGGTCGGGTGAGGAAGCGACCCAGGTCACGGCGCAGGATTTCGCCGAGGCACTGGAGGACAGCCGCGCTACCGTTACCCAGCAGATGGAAGAAGAATATGGCAAGATGAAAGGTGAGCTGAAAAAGCGCGCACTGGAAGTCAATCCGATCGGCTTCGTGCATGAGGGTATGCTGGAACCGACCCGCGAAAATAAGCACGGCTGATTCTGTAGCTATCGGACGATTAAAAGAGGCGGGTTAGCCCGCCTCTTTTTTATCCGGCTTGCGGGCGGATGCAGAGAAGGGCATGCAGGCTGAAAGCTGGCCTGTATTCAGGCCCTTATCTGGGAAAAAGGCTTGTCTGAAAAACTGGCGATCGACCCGGCGCGGCGATCCGATGCCATCGGTGTGGCGCGGGTTATCTGCATCATGGGTATTGTCTATGTCCATGGCTGGACCGGGCTGACCGGTCACGAACTGGAGCTGGCGCGCGGTTCGGGGCAGGAAATCTTCCGCTGGACCCTGATGGATATGTTCGGCCGCAGCGCCGTGCCGCTGCTGGGTCTGATTTCGGGCTGGCTGGTGGCGGGCTCCTCCCGCGTGCAGAACTGGCCGCACCATGTCGCCCGCAAGGCCCGGACGATTCTTGTCCCCATGATCCTGTGGAATGCGCTGGCTCTGCTGCTGATCTGCGGGTCGGGATGGCTGTTCGATCTGGAAATACCGACTCCGCCATCGCTATATTGGGTGATCGAGGAAATCTTCATTCTCACCCGCACTCCCAACATGAATGTGCAAATGCCGTTTTTGCGCGATCTTTTCCTGTGCATGACTGTCGCGCCCTGGCTCGTCCGCTGGCCGAATCGGGCGCTGATCGCGGTGCTTGCCCTGTCCGCGATCGGCCATATTTTCGATTTGGGCGCACCGGTCATTCTGCGTGTGTCGATCCTGTTCTTCTTCACGCTGGGCATTCTCGCGCGTCGAGGCGATCTGGCGGCCCGGGTCACACAATGGCCGCTCGCTCTTGCTGTGCTGCCTTTCCTCCTGTGCCTGCCCGTCCAGATCTATCTGACGCAGATCATCGACTGGGAACTGGGCAGCGCCGAATCCCGATTGCTGGATCTGGTCGTGCGTCTCGCCGCAATCTTTGCCTATTGGCGAATTGCCTGGGCTTTGACCGCCAGCCCGTTGCGCACTCTGCTCCTGAAAATCGAACCCTTCATGTTCTTTTATTTCTGTGCGCATCTCATCCTGATGTGGCTGGGAGGGCCTTTGCTCGGGCAGGTGTTCGGCAAGCTGGGCGCACCACTATATCCGTTCTATCTGCTGGCCCAGCCTTTCCTGGTACTGGCGGTGATCATGCCCGTGGGCATGGCCCTTCGGCGCTACGCGCCTGCGGCTGCCCGCATTCTGAGCGGTGGCAGACTGAGCAGACCTAGGCCTGAGAATGACGCTCGTCTCGCAATGTGAGGCCGCCTTCGGGCTGGATGCGCTGACGAACGATCGCTTCGGGTCTGGTTTCGCGAATCCACCGGATCAGGGCTTCGCGAATATCGCAACGCAGATCGTATAATGTGGGCGAATCCCGGGCGGTCATCAACAGTCTGACTTCTACGGCATCGCGCGTCAGATCGGTGATCTGCATATGTTTGACGCGCCCGTCCCACCGGTCATTACTCTCGACCAGCTCCATATATTTTTTGCGAATGGCCTCAAGATCGGTCAGCGGATCGACATAGAGATAGACCGTCCCGAGCAATTCCGAGGTGGTTTTGGTCCAGTTCTGAAAAATTTCATCGAGAAATTTCGATGTCGGCACCACCAGACGCCGTTCGTCCCAGACTTTTACAACCACATACGTGGTGCGGATTTCCTCGACCCAGCCCCATTCCCCGCCGATAATGACAGCGTCACCGACAATCACCGGCTCTGTCAGAGCCATCTGGAAGCCGGCGATCAGCGATTTCAGCGCCGGTTGCGCCGCGGCACCTACGGCGAGGCCGGCGAGCCCGGCCGAGGCTACCAGAGTCACACCGATATCGCGCACGCCGGGTATGGCGAGCAACATCAGGCCGATCGTGATGAAGACGATCAGGAAGGTGGCAATGCGGCTGAAAATGGAAAGTCGTGTCCGGCGGCGGCGGGCGGCGCGATTGTCGGGCATGGAAATATCGTTACGCAGAATCATCGCTTCGATCAGCGCATGGAGAATGGCCACCGCCATCCAGCCGATCAGCAGCGGCATCACAATTCCGCTGATGCTTTCCCAGAATTCCTCGAGCGTCGGGATACTGTGTCCGGCCATCACCAGCGCAAGAGCGATCATCGCATAACGGCTGGGGCGACCTAGCCTTCGGACCACAATATTGTCCGATTTGGTGTCGCTTGCCTTGGCAAAGCGCCGCAGCAGGCGGAACAAAACATGATGGATCAGCAGAGCTATGGTGACGGCCAGAATGCCGGCGATGAGCGCGCGCATCGCCATAGGCGCCCAGCTCGGGAAGTCTTCGAGATAAGTATCGAGATAGTTCATCATCACCCGCTTGCAGCCCGTCTTATGAAAAACGATGCTGCAAGCGCGAAATGGTTCCCCGATAGGGGTATGTCCCGATCCGCTATTTTTTAATGCGCGTCATCCCAGCTGGCGCCGGTTCCGATTTCGACAGCCAGCGGTACATCGAGCGAGACAGCCGGCAGAGCGGCTTCACCCATAATCCGTTCGATCACCGTACTGGCCGCCTTTACATCGCTTTCAGGTAGTTCGAAGACCAGTTCGTCATGAACCTGCAGCAGCATGCGGACATGGCCGAGACCGGCCTCCGTGAGAGCTGGCATCATACGGGCCATGGCGCGTTTGATAATATCGGCGCAGGTGCCCTGAATTGGCGCATTGATGGCAGCTCTTTCGCTGCCCTGCCTTTCGTTCTGGTTTTTAGAACCGATCCGCGGGAACCATGTTTTGCGTCCGAACAGGGTTTCCGAAAACCCCTTCTCGCGCACCTCTTCCAGTGTACGGACGATATAGCGCTGGATCCCGGGGAAGCGTTCGAAATAGCGGTCGATCATCGCCTGGGCTTCATCGGCTTCCACACCCAGACGGCCCGCCAGCCCCCAACGCGAAATACCGTAGAGAATCGCGAAATTGATTGTTTTTGCGCGGGCGCGTGTGTCGCGATCCACCGTGCCGAACAGCTCCTCAGCCGTGCGGGCGTGAATATCCTCTCCTTTGTCGAAAGCTTCTTTCAGCGGGGGGACATCGGCCATATGGGCGGCGAGCCGCAATTCGATCTGGCTATAGTCCGCCGCGAGCAGCACATTGCCTTTTTCCGGCACGAACGCCTTACGGATCTGACGGCCGATATCGGTGCGGATCGGGATGTTCTGCAAGTTGGGATCGGTGGAAGAAAGCCGCCCGGTCTGCGCGCCGACCAGCGAATAGCTGGTATGCACGCGGTTGGTGCGCGGATTGATCGCCGCCTGAAGCGCATCGGTATAGGTGCTTTTCAGTTTGGCGAGCTGGCGCCATTCGAGCACTTTATTTGCGATAGGTGCGTCTTGCGCCGCGAGTTTCTCCAGAATGGCCTGATCGGTGGAATATTGACCGCTCTTGCCTTTTCGTCCGCCTTTATAGCCCATTTTGTCGAACAGGATGGCGCCCAGTTGCTTGGGGCTGCCAATGGTGAATTCTTCACCGGCGATTTCGTGAATATCTTTTTCGAGCCCGGCAATCCTTTCGGAAAATTCCTGTGACAGGCGGGCCAGCGCGTCCCGGTCGACTCTGATACCCTCGCGCTCCATTCCGGCCACGACCGGGATAAGCGGACGGTCGACCCTTTCATAAATTCGTGTCCCGCTTTCAGCAGCGAGACGGGGGCGCAAATGCTGATAAAGCCGCCAGGTGACATCGGCATCCTCGGCGGCATATTCTGTCGCTTTGTCGAGCGGGACTTCCCCGAAAGGAATGGCCTTCTTGCCGGTACCGCAGACATCTTTGAACTTCATCGTAGTATGGCCAAGGTGCCGCTCGGACAATTCGTCCATCCCGTGGCCCCCGCCAATCCCCTGTTCCGAACGGCCCGCATCGAGATCGAAACTGAGAACCATCGTGTCTTCGATCGGAGCCAGTGCAATATCGTGCCGGGCCAGTACATTGATGTCATATTTGATATTTTGCCCGACTTTGAGCACGGCGTCGCTTTCGAGCAGCGGTTTGAGCAGGGCCACAGCGCGCTCTAACGGGACCTGAGCGGGCTTTTCGGCGAACATATCGCTGCCGCCATGGCCCAGAGGAATGTAACAGGCTTCGTTCGGACCGATGGCCAGGCTGATACCTGTGAGATCGGCGCCCATGGCATCCAGCGCGCTGGTTTCGGTGTCGACGGCGATTTCCCTTGCGGCAAAGGCTCGGGCGATCCAGTCTTCGAGCGTCGCCTCATCCTGCACGCAGATATAGGCCGAGCGATCCACGGCGGGCATGTCGGGGAGCGGCTGCCGGTTGCCCTCGGGTGAAGAAGGGGCCGCTTCCTTGTCTCTATCGGCTTTGGCCGGATTGAGTTCGGTCGGCCGTGCGGGGCTGCCCGTGCCGGCTTCTACGCGTTTGAGCAGGCTGGAAAAGCCATGCGTCGAAAGGAAGTCGATCAGCGGCTGAGGGGGAATTTCATTGAGTCTGAAATCCTCCATAGGCATCGGGAGCGGCGCATCTTCTTTAAGCGCCACGAGAATCCGGCTCAGTTCGGCCATTTCGCGCCCTTCGAGCAGGCGCTCTTTCAGTTTGGATTTCTTCATGTCGGGCGCTGCATCCAGAGCGGCGGCCAGACTGCCATGTTCCTGGATCAGTTTGGTGGCGGTTTTCGGGCCAACGCCGAAAATACCGGGAATATTGTCGACCGAATCCCCCATCAGCGCGAGGACGTCACCCACTTTTTCAGGTGGTACGCCGAATTTATCCGCCACTTCTTCCGGGCCGATGCGCTGGTTCTTCATCGTATCGAGCATGTCGACGCAGCCACCGCCGGGAAATTCAGGATCGTCCTTGTTTTCAGCACAGGTGCCGACAAGCTGCATCAGATCCTTGTCCGATGAGACGATCGTGACATCCCAGCCCTTGCGTGTCGCTGCGCGGGCATAAGAGGCAATGATATCATCGGCTTCCAGCCCTTCTTCCTCGATACAGGGGAGTGAAAAGGCACGAGTCGCATCGCGAATCAGCGGGAATTGCGGCACCAGATCTTCTGGCGGCGGGGGGCGATTGGCCTTGTAATCTTCATAAATGTCATTGCGAAAAGATTTGGAAGCCTTGTCGAGAATGACGGCCAGATGGGTGGGCCCATTGGCTTTGTGAAGCTCTTCCGCCAGCTTCCAGAGCATGGTGGTATAGCCATAGACCGCGCCAACCGGCGTTCCTTCCGGATTGGTCAGGGGAGGAAGTCGATGATATGCCCGGAAAATATAGGCTGAGCCATCGACGAGATAGAGGTGCTGCTTGTCCGACATACAAGCTTGCTAGCAGGGGATTGCGACGAGGTCAGCCGCAATTCCCGCCATAGTCTTGACGTAATTCAGTCCTAGAGAAGACATATCACTATAAGGGGGCGAAAGCTGTCCGGTTGCAGAGCGATTATGCTCTGGGGCCCCATTTGTCTTGCATAGCGTCCATGACACGATTATTTAGCTAATCCGAAGCCGCCCATGACGGGCGGCTTTGCGTACGGCCTGTTGCCGTGCACAGTCCACTCGCTGTTAAGGATTTTTATAAATGCGCAAGATCGTTCTCGCTGCTGCCGTTGCCGGCGCTGCCCTGTCCCTCGCGGCTTGCTCGGAAGGCACCGAAGACGCAACCACCGAAGCTGCTGATTCCGCAATGGACGACGCTGCCTCCAACCTCGACGCCGCTGGCGACGCTGTTGAAGCTGCTGGTGACGAAGCTGCTGACGCGGCTGATGCAGCTGCTGACGAAGCAACCGACGCTGCTGATGAAGCAGCCGACGAAGCTGATGAAGCAACGGACGAAGCTGCTCAGTAAGAGCGCGCTTTATCGCATGAAAGAGGGGTGTCGCTATAGAGCGGCGCCCCTTTTTCATGCCTGCCGGATATGAAAAAGGCCGATACAGAATTATCTGTATCGGCCTTTCGTCCTTAGAAAAGGAAGCGCGTCAGGCTCAATATTCGGCATTGACCCAGTGGGTCGTCGGCTTGCTGTAGCCATCATAGATGGCACGCGCGATATGTGCGATCTTGGCTTCGCGATTGGCCCGCGTTCCCTGTCCTGTCACATAGATGGCCACGGCATAGGATTTGCCGTTAGGTGCAGTCAGAATGCCGATATCGCTCGACGTATTGTGCAGCGAGCCGGTTTTATGCGCAATGGTCACATCCTCGGGCATCAGAGCGGGGATACGTCGCCTGCCGGTGCGGCATTGTTCCATCGTATCGATCAGAAAGCGCCGGCTCTTTTCGCTCAGCCACTCGCCCTGATACAGACCTTTCAGAAGCTGAACCATTGCAAGCGGTGTTGCGCTGTCCCGCGGATCGATCTGGGCGACCGGATCGATTTCGCCATCGTCACGCACCAGTGTGGCAATATCGCGGGACAGCTGGAAATCGGTAATACCGGTTTTGCTATGGACCCATTTGCTGACCACATCGGGTCCGCCCAAAGCAGCGAGAAGGGCATCGGTCGCCGAATTGGAACTGCGCGTCAGCATCAGTTCCATCAGGCGTCGGGCACTGAGATATTGACCCTTACGCACCGGTGCCACTTTGGAAGAAAAGGGTTTTGAGCTGACCGGGATCATCAGCGGATATTCGCTGGTCAGGCTGAGCTTGCCCTTATCGACGCCGTCGAGGAAAGTCGCAGCGATGGCAATCTTGCTCGTGCTCGCCATCGGGAAGCGCTGATTGCCGAGAATGGCAATTTCGTGCCCTGAAGACAGGTCGATGGCAGCCACGCCGATGCGGCCTTCTTCCCCATTGGCCAGAAGCGCAACCTTCTGCTCCAGCGGATTGGAATAGTCGGGGTTATAATTGCGTGGCGCCCGAAGGTCGGTGCCCAGTGCGGTGTCGAATGCCGCTTCCAGCGTTTGCTCATTAGCCTGCGCGGGAGCTGCGATGGCTGTGGCAAGAGCAAGTCCGGTTGCGATCCGATGGAACAGTCTTGTTTTCATGGCCCTCATTTATACCGGATTGTTTCTTTAGAAATCTTAACGTTGCAGATAGTAACTTAACAAATCATTATCGGACAGACCGTTAAGAATTACCGCTGAATTGCCGGAACTCAGTGATTTTGCGCATAAATTGACTTCCAGAACCGACCGATCCGAATCATGGAAAGAGCGGCGAAAAGTCTCCGCCGCTCTCAATATTTCAACCAGATTGATTTTAACCGGATTGCTGTAAGCCGGTCAGTTCACTGCCAGAACTTTCTCAATCACTGGAACAGGCTCGTGCGCAACGGCCTTGGCGATTTCGCCAACCAGCCTTTGCTGCAATTCCTGATGATAATGCCGGCGCATTTCCCCCAGTGTTTTGGGATCGGAAATAATAAGCAACTGATCGATCTTGCCATCCAGGGCCTGCTGATTCAGCCATTCAGTCGCGGCCGCAGCATGGGCCAGCTCGTTGAGATCGGTTCGTCCGAGGCGCTGTCCGGCATCGTCCTGATGACGAACTCCGGCGCTGAAATTGGTGGTTTCGAGATTGGGCGTACAGACTGTTTCCAGTTTCGGTTCAAAAACCTGCCCCTTATTCCGCATTATCACGAAGCGAGTACCATCGACGACGGCAACATGCGCCTTGTGCGGACATTTCATCTACCATTCTCCTCTCTTTCACGTTCTGGAAACCAACGTTCGTGCAAAGACAATGTGCCCGGTATGATGAGGATATTTCCAGTTCCATTTTTATTGTAGCGATGCTTCGCTCTAGCAGAGATTAGAATGCTACTTTCTGCTTTACAAAAAGAAAAGGCGATTTACGAAAAGTTAAGTATGAAACGGGGGCTTGTTCTATTTTACGTAGCTTTGGCGGTTATTTTTTTAGGGATGGCGGGCGCCGGCAATGCGGCTGAACCGCTCTATCAGAAAAGCTGTTTGCTCGCAGGTGAGCGTCCCGTTGATATCCGTATCGCCAAACAGAAATCCAGCTGGAACTGCTCGCCGGATATCGGCGACGCAAATTATCCCTATGTCTGGATACGGGTCGATGCCCGCAATCTGACAAGCGATTATGCCGGCACTGAGGATTTGCGTCTTGCAAGCGATGCGATGGCGTTTGAAGGCTTGCAGCTTCATATGGAATTTACCGATGGATCGTCTGTTTCCCGGTATTATGACAGCCGCGCCATAGCGCAAAATTTTGGCGCGGGAACATGGTTCACATTGCCGCTGAAAACGAATGGCAAGCCGCTATCTGCGCTATATGTCCGGGTCGATCGGCCCATGGGCTCTCTGGTCACCCGAATGATGGAGCTCGACCGTGGCGCAGCCGCCGATGCGGAAAAGCTTACCGCGATGATCGTTTTTGCGCTGATTGTCGGGATGATGCTGCTGGCGGCGTTTTACAGTGTCAGCCTGTTTGTGGTCATGCATGCGCGGTTCGTTCTTTATCACGCTTTTATCGCCATACTTCTGACGATTTACACCGTAGCATCCAGTTCGCTGATTTTTGTGTTTTTCCCGGAAACGACACTTTGGGTCCGTTCCATTTTGTCTTACGGGGCAGCGGCCATGTCGATGGCGATGCTGGTGCCTTTTTTGTTTTCTTTTTTGGAACGCGAAGCAGTGGCGCCGGTGATGCGCTGGCTGGGGCTGGCTTTCTTTCCGCTGGCCTGTTTCGCGGCTATTTTCGTACCGCTTTTCGGGAGAGAAATGGCTTTCGGAATACGGCCGATCTATCATCTGTTTTTCGTGCCCGGTGCGCTGCTTTTCGTGGCGTTGTGTATTCAGGCCTGGCGACGCAACAGCCGGGCAGTGCAATATGTTATCCTTGCCTGGGCTTTGCCCATAGCGATGGCGGTGGAGCGGGTATTCCGCGGCCTGAATTTATATAGCGCACCGGTAGAATGGGATTTCGGTTTCTATGTCGCGATGGGATATGAAGCCATTGTGATGGTTATGGCGGTGGCCTGGCGTGTGTCGCAATTGCGCGGCGAACGGGACAAGGCCGTGGCCAGCCATAATGAACTGACGGTTCTGGCGGAAACCGATGGCCTCACCGGCCTGCCCAACCGGCGGTCATTCGATCAGCAGGAATGGATGCATGACGATCATCTGGTGTTGCTCGATGTCGATCACTTTAAGAAAGTGAATGACCGTTATGGACATCTGATCGGCGATGCGGTGCTGAAGGTGATCGGCCGGGAACTGGCCGCTGCCGTGGAAGATCGCGTTCTGGTACGGGCCTGGCGTCTCGGCGGGGAGGAATTCGGGGCATTGATTGTCGGCAGGTCAGGCGACGTTGTGAGCGAGGTGCTGGACGGATTGCGGCAGGCTATTTCGGAAACGATTGCGAGCGAAGTGCCGGTGCTCGAAGACCCTGTAACGATGAGTGCGGGGCTGGCTCAGACCGAGGAAGGGAGTCTGCCCAAAACCTATCGCTCCGCCGATGCGGCGCTTTATCGGGCAAAAGGGCTGGGGCGCAATCGCATTTGCTATAGCCAGAATAACGGCCATTCGATCATTATATTCGAACGGCCTGCTGCGGCTTAAGGTGCTGCGCGCGGGAACCGTAGATCTGCGGTTTCTGGGGGCGGCGAGGTTCTTCCTTTTCGCAGCGTCGTCTCTGCCGGACACATGATCGGGTAGCTGTCTGCGCGTCGCTCGCACATACGAAAAGGCCCGGAGATTTCTCTCCGGGCCTTTCCTGTCAGCTTTGGAAGCGCCGGGCTTAGAAGCCCATGCCGCCGCCCATGCCGCCCATATCGGGCATGGCAGGAGCTGCCGGCTTGTCTTCCGGAATTTCCGCAATCGCGGCTTCGGTCGTGATGAGCAGACCAGCCACCGAGGAAGCGTCCTGCAGAGCCGTGCGGACGACCTTGGTCGGGTCGATCACACCGGCGGCGACGAGGTTTTCGTAAACGTCGGTCGCAGCGTTGAAGCCCAGCGTGTCATCATTGCCGTCGATCAGCTTGCCGGCGACAACAGCACCGTCATGGCCGGCATTTTCGGCAATCTGGCGAACCGGAGCCTGCAGGGCGCGACGAACGATGTCGATGCCGCGGGTCTGGTCTTCGTTTTCGCCGGTCAGGTTCTCAAGAGCCTTGGCTGCATAGAGCAGAGCCGTGCCGCCGCCCGGGACAATGCCTTCTTCGACGGCTGCGCGGGTTGCGTGCAGAGCGTCGTCGACGCGGTCCTTGCGTTCCTTCACTTCGACTTCGGTCGCACCGCCAACCTTGATGACGGCAACGCCGCCAGCCAGCTTGGCCAGACGTTCCTGGAGCTTTTCCTTGTCGTAGTCGGACGTGGTGGTTTCGATCTGGGCACGGATCTGATCGACGCGGGCTTTGATGTCTTCAGCATTGCCGGCGCCATCGACGATCGTGGTGTTATCCTTGTCGATGGTGACACGCTTGGCCTGGCCGAGCATGTTCAGCGTCACGCTTTCCAGCTTGATGCCGAGATCTTCGGAGATCATTTCGCCATTGGTCAGGATCGAGATGTCCTGCAGCATAGCCTTGCGGCGATCGCCGAAGCCCGGAGCCTTCACAGCAGCGATCTTCAGGCCGCCACGCAGCTTGTTGACCACGAGTGTTGCCAGTGCTTCGCCTTCGATGTCTTCTGCAATGATGAGCAGCGGACGGCCCGACTGCACGACCGCTTCGAGGATCGGCAACATGGACTGAAGGTTGGACAGCTTCTTTTCGAAGATCAGGATGTACGGATCGTCGAGTTCGACGGTCATCTTTTCCGGGTTCGTCACGAAATAAGGTGACAGGTAACCGCGGTCGAACTGCATGCCTTCAACGACATCGAGTTCGAATTCGAGGCCCTTGGCTTCCTCGACGGTGATGACGCCTTCCTTGCCGACCTTGTCCATCGCTTCTGCGATCTTTTCGCCGACTTCCTTATCGCCATTGGCGGAGATCACGCCGACCTGAGCCACTTCGGAGGAGCCGGAAACGGCCTTGGAGCGATTGTGCAGATCGTCAACGACCTTGCCGACAGCGAGGTCGATACCGCGCTTGAGGTCCATCGGATTCATGCCAGCGGCAACCGACTTCATACCTTCGGTCACGATCGACTGAGCGAGCACGGTTGCGGTGGTTGTACCGTCACCGGCCTTGTCATTGGCCTTGGAAGCCACTTCGCGCAGCATCTGAGCGCCCATATTCTCGAACTTGTCCTTCAGTTCGATTTCCTTGGCGACAGAAACACCGTCTTTGGTGATGCGCGGAGCGCCGAAGCTCTTGTCCATCACGACATTGCGGCCCTTGGGGCCGAGCGTGACTTTCACGGCATTGGCGAGCGTATCCACGCCCTTGAGGATGCGTTCACGCGCGTCGCGCGAAAATTTCACGTCCTTGGCAGCCATCTATTTTCTCCTGGAATTTGAAATGTTTCGTGAAAGATTAAAGCGAATGACGAGTGGCTCAGGCCATCACGCCGAGAATGTCGCTTTCCTTCATGATAAGCAGGTCTTCACCGTCGACCTTGACTTCGGTGCCTGACCACTTGCCGAAAAGGACGCGATCGCCTTCCTTGACGTCGAGCGGAGTCACCGTGCCGTCTTCGGCCTTGGCGCCGGAACCAACAGAGACGATTTCGCCTTCGCTCGGCTTTTCCTTGGCGCTATCGGGGATGATGATGCCACCAGCCGTTTTTTCTTCGGCTTCGATGCGGCGGACCAGAACACGGTCGTGCAGCGGACGGAATGCCATATTGATGACCTCTTCCTAAGAGTTGATTATCAGGTTTGGCACTCTCGGTGTGAGAGTGCCAGCGGCGCGGATATGGTTGGGATGAAGAGCGCCGTCAAGGACTGGCTGGGCAATTTTTTTGACACCGCAATGAAAATTGCGGTCAATCGGTATCAGTGCCGGATCAACCCCAGCTTTTCACGTCTGATCCAGCGCTGCATCAGCGCTATGGCGACCAGGCTGAGACCGGTAGCGAGACCGATCCATACGCCGAGCCCGGCAAGCGGTGTTTCGAAAGCGAGATAGAGGGCGAGCGTGAAGCCGCAGGCCCAGTAGCCGAGTATGGCATAGGCCATCGGTACGCGCGTATCCTGCAGGCCGCGCAAAGCCCCCATGGCGACGGCCTGCAAAGCATCGGAGAGCTGGAAGGCAGCGGCAATCGCCAGATAGCTGACAGCCAGAGCGACCAGCGCATGATTGGCGGGATCGGCGGGGTCGATCCACGCTGATAATAGTAATTCCGGCGTAAACAGCATGCCGCCTCCGGTGACGGCAACGAAAGCGAGGCTACATGAAATGGCCGCCCATCCGGCGCGACCTATAGCCTCCCGGTTACGAGAGCCATAATGGTAGCCGACGCGAATAACAGCGGCCTGCCCGATGCCGAAGGGTATCTGAAAGGCCAGTGCAGCGATATTGAGTGCCAGCGTATGGGCGGCAAGTTCCAGCGCCCCGATATTGCCCATCAGGAAAGCGGCGGAGCCGAACAGTCCGGCTTCGGCGATAATAGTGATGGCGACAGGTGTTCCGATCCGGACAATCGCCTTGAAGCCTTCCCATTCGGGCCGCCACCAATTGCCGAATATATGATAACGCCGTAACCGCCTGTTGTGCTGGATCGCGAGGACGAAGGCCGCCATGGTTGCTATACCGGTGATAACGCTGGCCCATGCTGCACCTTCCAGCCCCATTTCGGGCGCGCCGAAGGCGCCGAAAATCAGAATGTAATTGCCGATAAAATTGACCGGCAGAACAGCCAGCGCAATCATCGTTGCAAAGAAAGGGCGCCCAAGAGCAGAGACGAAATTGCGCAAGACATTGGCAATAAGCTGCGGAACGAAGGCCCAGGCAATGATGTCGAGATAAGTCGATGCAGGCATTGCGACCTCCGGTGGCTGGCCTGTCATGCGCATAATCCACTCGCCATTGAAGCACAGAACCATGCCAAGCAGGCCAACCAGGACCGACAGCCAGAACGCCATGCGTGTCGCCCGTCTTACTTCACGGATTGCCGGACCTTTCCGGCCGACCGCCTCGGCGATCAGCGCTGCAACCGAACCCGTCAGCCCGCACAGGCTCCATAACAGCGTGCCCTGAAAAGCTACCGCCAGACTCGCTCCGGCTAGCGGGAGCGGGCCGAGGCGGGCGATAAACATGACATCCATCGCGCCGATTGCCATTTGCAACAATCCTGCCAGCGCCAGTGGCGCGGCAAGGCGCACGGTGGCTGCCAGTTCGGCGCGCCAGCTATCGGCGGTATAGCCGATGGATCGAGGGTGGACGATCGACATAGAGCCGGACCGGATAGGGCGGCTTTATGGCAGAGGCGAGTCCTATTATCCGTGATTGTCGGATTTCCGTCATGCGTGAAAGCGATTGCATTGCGACCGATATTGCCGGGCCCGCGCCGGATTGCATTAACAGCCCTTGCATAGCCGGATCAGGACTATAGTAACGATCGTGATTATTCGGGAGTGTAACGGTGAAAATTCAGAATTTGGTGACCTGCTCTATTATGGCCGGGGTGCTGGCGGCCTGCGGGGGTGGTGCTTCGGAAGAAGCTGAGGGCTCTGCCGCCTCGCAAACTGCGGAAGGCGATACCGCAAACGCGGCGGCAGGGAACGGTTCGATGGCGCAGGCATCGGACGAAGCGGCAGCCTATGATCCCGCATCCGGCCCGCCCAAGGCCTTTGCACAATGTTCGATCTGCCATTCGGCGGAGCCGGGCAAGAATATGATCGGCCCCTCTCTGGCAGGGATTTACGGTGAGAAGGCGGGTGATGTCGAAGGGTTCAATTTTAGCCCGGCGATGATGAAATCGGGCCTTGTCTGGGATGATGAGACGCTCGATGCTTATATCGAGAACCCGCGTAAAGTCGTGCCCGGTACACGTATGAGCTATGCAGGTATGAAAAACCCGGAAATGCGTCAGCAGATTATCGAGTATATCAAGTCGCTCTAAAAGAGAGCGCCGGAATATAAAAAGGGCGGCGCCGCGAAGGTGCCACCCTTTTTCTGTCTCTCGAAGGAGAGAAAAAGCGGGGCCGGCAACCCGGCCCCAACCCAATTACTTGAGTTCGACGGTGCCGCCGGCTTCTTCGAGCTTCTTCTTGATTTCTTCGGCTTCTGCCTTGGCAACGCCTTCCTTGACGGGCTTCGGTGCGCCTTCGACAAGAGCCTTGGCTTCGGTCAGGCCCAGGCCGGTGATGGCGCGGACTTCCTTGATGACCTGGATCTTCTTGCCACCGTCGCCGGTCAGAACGACGTCGAATTCGTCCTTTTCTTCAGCAGCGGCTTCACCGGCACCACCAGCGGCCGGGCCAGCAACGGCAACGGCTGCGGAAGCGGAAACGCCCCATTCTTCTTCAAGGGCTTTGGCGAGTTCAGCAGCTTCCAGCACGGTGAGCTGCGACAGTTCTTCAACGATCTTGGCGATATCAGCCATGGTATTGTACTCCAGTCAGATGATGTGCCCGGCCCGATTGCGGTGCCGGGAGAATGTACGCTTGCGTAAAACCGCTTATGCTGCGTCCTTGGCGCCATAGGCACCGAACACGCGAGCCAGCTTGGCGGAGGGCTCGCTGACAACGCGGGCGATTTTCGTCGCCGGAGCGTTGATGAGGCCCACCAGCGTGCCACGCAGCTCGTCGAGCGAAGGCATGGAGGCGAGGGCCTTCACACCGGCTTCGTCGAGCTTCTCGCCACCCATCGATCCGCCGACGATTTCGAGCTTGTCGTTCGTCTTGGCGAAGTCCACGGCAGCCTTGGCGGCTGCGACCGGGTCTTCTGACCAGGCCAGAGCAGTCGGGCCGGAAAGATATTCTTCCAGACCTTCGTACTGCGTGTCCTTGAGAGCGATTGTGGCAAGGCGGTTCTTCGCAACCTTGTAGGACGCACCGGCGTCACGCATCTTCTGGCGCAGTTCGGTGGACTGAGCCACCGACAGGCCGAGATTGCGGGTGACTACCACCACGCCAACCTCTTTGAAGACCGCGTTGAGCTGGGCGACCGATTCGGTTTTTTGCGAACGATCCATGCCGTACTCCTTCACTATGGTCATTTTGCTTCCCGGATCGCTCCGAAAGCTCCGTGACCGGCTTCGTTTGCTTGCTTTCGCATGAAGAACACACGAAAGCTCCACGCCGGATGATCCGACGCAGGCGAGTCCGTGACTAGGGAAGGAGGCACACCGACTGGTGCAAAAGGCAGTTCTTCCTGTGAAGGCTGCCCGAAAACTCTTTTCCCCGTCTAGGCCGGAAATTAAGCACCCCTAATTGGACGCACCAGCTGTCTCGGACGGACGACCGGCAGACAAAAGCCCCGCCGGTCAGGGCAGGGCCTTTAGTTTGCTGGGTGAGAGAGTCAAGCCTGAATGCTATTCGGCTGCTTCGACGGTTTCCCCACTTTCTTCATAGCCGAGCAGGTCGCCGGGCTGGCAATCGAGTTCGCGGCAGATTGCTTCCAGTGTGCTGAAACGGATGGCTTTTGCCTTGCCCGTCTTCAGGATGGAGAGATTGGCGAGAGTCAGGCCCACGCGGTCGGCCAGCTCGGTGAGGGTCATGCGACGATCATGCAGGATGTCGTCCAGTTTCACTTCGATTGGCATCAGACGGTTCCTTCCAGATCCTGCCGCATTTCAGTACCCTTGCGGAAGACGCGGGCCAGAATGAAGAGCACCAATGCCAGCAGCAATCCGTCAATCGAAAAACTGGAGTCGAAATGAGTGTTTTCTCCGGCATCGGCGGCGATTGCGGCTATATAGGATGCGGCGGCGGCCAGGGGAATGGTAGCAAGCTGGCTTACCAGCGCAGTCCAGCCCATCCGCGTAAGGCGTCGGGCATTGTCCGCTATGAAAGGATCACCTTCGCCCACGCTGTTCACAATACGGTGCAATAGCAGGAAAAAGTAGAAAGCCATTGCCAGAACCGCGAGGGCAAGCAGGAAGAGGAGTGCAAGGACCCAGACAAATTCAGCGCCCGGTGTGACGCCGCTGGCGGCCAGCTCGTATAGCAGCGGGCCCTGATATAGCGGCAATGCCAGCAGCGCGATGGTAACCGCCGCGCCGCCTATGGCTATGGCACCGAGAAAAATAAGCAGAATGACACGGGCGGCTGCAAGTAAAGGGTCGGATGAGAGAGCGCGCATGACGAAGGCTCCTTGGAATTAATGTTTGTGACCGGTTCAGGCGAGGAAGGGGGTGCTTACCAATGTGGCTGCATGGGCCTGCGGCACGGTCAGAACCTGCTGGAAGCCGGCAAAAGTGAGTAGAGCGGCGCTGACAAGAGCGAGACCGTTCAGGGTGAATTTGGGCATGTGCATTTTCGTTCTCCGATATGTTCAATATCGATATTCAATAAGGATGTGATTTCTTATTGTCAAACAATAATATTGAAAAACGATAATAAGCACATTGATATATGATATGTAACGCTGTTTTTGGCTCGGTTTAGCAATGGCGAGAGGCGCTTGAATCCGGGATTTTTGCCTTGTCCGCACATTGACAGGTGCAAGGTGAAAACCTATATCCAGCCCCACATGCCGGTTTGCTTCGAGCAAGCCGAACCCGGCGCGGGGGTTCGGCCAGGAATGGAAGGGCCGGTTTTCCATAGACGCGAAACAGAGCTGTAAAAGGCAGGGATCCGTTAGGATTCGTGTGTCTTTGCAGCTGTTGTCGTCTCTGTGGGCCACATCTGCGCGTGGCATGAAATTAGGACGAATCGGTTCCAGCGATCCGGTTCCGAATCGACAAGCGAAGAGGTCCAACGCACATATGGCGACCAAGGCGAACGCACCGGAACATACCGGCAGCAAGCAGAAGCGCA
The DNA here is from genome assembly GCF_003610805.1 of Altericroceibacterium spongiae. Taxonomy (GTDB): domain Bacteria; phylum Pseudomonadota; class Alphaproteobacteria; order Sphingomonadales; family Sphingomonadaceae; genus Altericroceibacterium; species Altericroceibacterium spongiae. The sequence continues at coordinate 36,116 of NZ_RAPF01000003.1, forward strand.
TCCGCAAGATCTTCGGTGACATTCACGAAGTGGTGCAGATGCCGAACCTCATTGAGGTTCAGCGTGAAAGCTATGAGCACTTTCTGCGCTCCAACAAGGATATCGGTTACGTTTCGGGTCTCGAAAAGACCTTGCGTTCGGTTTTCCCGATCCGCGATTTCGCCGGGTCTGCGGAACTCGATTTCGTGCATTACGAACTCGAAGATCCGAAATATGATACGGTGGAGTGCCGTCAGCGGGGCATTACCTATGCTGCGCCGATGAAAGTGACGCTGCGTCTCATCGTGTTCGAAGTCGATCAGGAAACTGAAACCCGCTCTGTGCTCGATATTAAGGAGCAGGACGTTTACATGGGCGATATGCCGCTCATGACGGGCAACGGTACCTTCCTGATTAACGGCACGGAACGCGTGATCGTCAGCCAGATGCACCGTTCGCCGGGTGTGCTGTTCGACCATGATCGCGGTAAAACGCACTCCTCGGGCAAATATCTCTTCGCTGCCCGCGTAATTCCCTATCGTGGTTCCTGGCTCGATTTCGAATTCGACGCCAAGGACATCGTGAATGTCCGCATCGACCGTAAGCGTAAGCTGCCGGTTACGGCACTGCTTTATGCGCTCGGCCTCGATAGCGAGGAAATTCTCGAATATTTCTACAATACGGTGACCTGGGAGCGCGGCCCGGATGGCTGGAAGATTCCTTTCGTCGCTGAAGCATGGCGCGGCATCAAGCCGAGCTTCCCACTGGTCAATGCCGATACGGGTGAGGAAGTCTTTCCGGCCAATGTGAAGGTCTCCCCGCGTGCAGCGAACAAGGCCGCCAAAGACGGCTTGGAAACACTGCTCATCCCGACAGAAGAAATCTTCGGCCGCTATGCGTCAAAGGATCTCATCGACGAATCAACCGGTCGCATCTATATCGAAGCGGGCGATGAAGTATCGCCTGAAAACCTCGAAAAGCTCGATGCTGCCGGGATAGATCAGCTGGTTCTGCTCGACATCGATCATGTGACCACCGGTCCATGGATCCGCAACACGATGAAAGCCGATAAGGCTGAAAACCGTGATGAAGGCCTTGAAGCGATCTACAAGGTTATGCGTCCGGGCGAACCGCCGACCAAGGAAACCGCTGAAGCCCTTTTCGAAGGTCTGTTCTTCGATGGTGAGCGCTATGACCTCTCGGCTGTCGGCCGTGTGAAGCTCAATATGCGTCTGGGCCTCGATGCCGAAGACACAGTGACGACGCTGCGCAAGGAAGATATTCTTGCGGTGGTCAAGGAGCTGGTCGATCTGAAGGATGGCAAAGGCGAAGTCGACGATATCGACAATCTCGGCAACCGCCGTGTCCGTTCGGTCGGTGAGCTTCTGGAAAATCAGTATCGCGTTGGCCTGCTGCGCATGGAACGTGCGGTTAAGGAGCGTATGTCTTCGGTCGACGTTTCTACCGTCATGCCGAACGACCTCATCAATGCGAAGCCCGCCGTGGCAGCGGTACGTGAATTCTTCGGCTCTTCGCAGCTCTCGCAGTTCATGGACCAGACGAACCCGCTGTCCGAAGTGACGCATAAGCGCCGCGTATCGGCGCTTGGGCCGGGTGGTCTGACCCGTGAACGTGCCGGCTTCGAAGTCCGCGACGTTCATCCGACCCATTATGGCCGTATCTGTCCGATTGAAACGCCCGAAGGCCCGAATATCGGCCTGATCAATTCGCTTTCTACCTTTGCGCGGGTGAATAAATATGGCTTTATCGAGACGCCTTATCGTCTCGTGAAGGATCATAAAGTCACCAGCGAGGTCGTCTATCTCTCGGCGATGGAAGAGCAGAAGCATACGGTGGCGCAGGCTTCGGCTGAACTGAACGAAGATGGCAGCTTTGTCGAAGAGCTGGTTTCCACTCGTCAGAATGGCGAATTCGCCATGGCACCGAGCGAGCAAGTGACGCTGATGGACGTCAGCCCCAAACAGCTCGTTTCGGTGGCCGCTTCACTTATTCCCTTCCTGGAAAACGATGACGCCAACCGTGCTCTGATGGGGTCTAACATGCAGCGTCAGGCCGTGCCTCTGGTACGCGCCGAAGCGCCGTTTGTCGGCACCGGTATGGAAGCGACCGTGGCTCGTGACTCCGGGGCGGCAATCGTCGCCAAGCGGGCGGGTGTGATCGATCAGGTTGACGCCACCCGTATCGTGATCCGCGCGAGCGGCGACATCGAGGCAGGCAATCCGGGCGTGGATATTTACACGCTCGAAAAGTTCCAGCGTTCGAACCAGGATACCTGCATCAATCAGCGTCCGCTGGTGAATGTCGGCGATGTGGTCGAAAAGGGCGACATCATTGCCGACGGTCCTTCGACCGATATGGGTGAACTCGCTCTTGGCCGGAACAGCCTCGTCGCCTTCATGCCCTGGAATGGCTACAATTACGAAGACTCCATCCTGATCTCCGAACGGATCGTGAAGGATGACGTTTTCACTTCGATCCATATCGAAGAATTCGAAGTCATGGCGCGCGATACCAAGCTCGGGCCGGAAGACATTACGCGCGATATTCCCAATGTCGGCGAGGAAGCCCTGCGCAATCTCGACGAAGCGGGCATTGTTTATATCGGAGCCGAAGTGCATCCGGGCGATATTCTGGTCGGCAAGATTACGCCGAAGGGCGAAAGCCCGATGACGCCGGAAGAAAAGCTTCTTCGCGCCATCTTCGGCGAAAAGGCGAGCGATGTGCGCGACACCTCGCTCCGTCTGCCGCCGGGTGTGGCCGGAACCATCGTCGAAGTCCGTGTCTTCAACCGGCATGGTATCGAAATCGATGACCGTACGCGTGCTATCCAGAATGAGGAAATCGAACGCCTCAAAAAGGACAGCGAAGACGAACGCGCCATTCTCAACCGGGCGACTTATAATCGTCTGCAGGAAATGCTGCTTGGCCAGACTGCCAGCGCGGCTCCGAAGGGTATTCGGAAAGGCACGGAAATCACGGCTGAAATTCTGGAATCGGTCGAACGCCATGAATGGTTCAAATTCGCGGTTGCCGATGACAATATGCAGAGCCAGCTTGAAGCGGTGAAGGCGGACTATGACGAGACCGTTAAACGCATCAAGGACAAGTTCGAAGATCGTCGCGAGAAGCTCGAACGCGGTGACGAACTGGCACCGGGCGTGCTCAAAATGGTCAAAGTCTTCGTTGCTGTGAAGCGCAAGCTGCAGCCGGGCGACAAAATGGCCGGCCGTCACGGTAACAAGGGTGTGATCAGCCGCATTCTTCCCGAAGAAGATATGCCCTTCATGGAAGATGGTACTCCCGTGGATATCGTGCTCAACCCGCTGGGTGTGCCCTCACGTATGAATGTCGGACAGATCTTCGAGACCCATCTGGGGCTCGCAGCTCGCGGTCTCGGCAAGCAGGTGCAGACGGCACTTGAGGACTGGCGTGAAGCTAATCCCGATCCGGAAACCGCCGCTCCGCCGAGCGCTGTGGTGGACCGCCTCAAAGATGTTTATGGCGAACATTATCACGCCGATATTGAAAGCCGGACGACCGCCGAAGTGGTCGAGCTGGCAGGCAATCTCAAAAATGGTGTGCCTATGGGGACACCGGTCTTTGACGGTGCGCGTGAAGCCGATGTGTCGCAGATGCTGCGCAAAGCCGGTTACGATACATCGGGCCAGGTAACGCTGCTTGACGGACGTACGGGTGAGGCGTTCGATCGTAAGGTGACAGTGGGCTATATCTACATGCTCAAGCTGCACCATCTGGTCGATGACAAGATCCACGCCCGTTCGATCGGCCCGTATTCGCTTGTCACGCAGCAGCCGCTGGGTGGTAAAGCGCAGTTCGGTGGTCAGCGCTTTGGGGAAATGGAAGTCTGGGCCCTTCAGGCCTATGGCGCTGCCTATACCCTGCAGGAAATGCTGACGGTGAAATCGGATGACGTGGTCGGCCGTACCAAGGTCTATGAAGCGATCGTCAAGGGCGATGACACATTCGAAGCCGGTATCCCCGAAAGCTTCAATGTGCTCGTTAAGGAAATGCGTTCCCTCGGCCTCAATGTCGAACTCTCGTCGCTCGATGACGACGATGACGATGATGCTCTGCCGGAGGCGGCGGAATAAGAGAAACCGGGCGGTTCCTCGCGGGGTCGCCCCATTTCTCTCCCGCCAGAAAATTTCACCCGCAAGGGATGTGAGACATGAACGAACTGACCAAATTCACAAACCAGCTCGCCAAACCCGAGACTTTCGACCAGATTCAAATCGGGATCGCGAGCCCGGAGCGCATTCGCAGCTGGTCCTTCGGCGAAATCAAGAAGCCGGAAACGATCAACTATCGTACCTTCAAGCCGGAGCGGGATGGCCTTTTCTGCGCCCGTATTTTCGGTCCGGTGAAGGATTACGAGTGCTTGTGCGGTAAGTATAAGCGCATGAAGTATAAGGGCGTCGTCTGCGAAAAATGCGGCGTCGAAGTCACCGTGACCAAGGTGCGCCGTGAGCGCATGGGCCATATCGAACTGGCTGCCCCGGTGGCGCATATCTGGTATCTCAAATCGCTGCCTTCGCGCATCGGTCTGCTGCTCGATATGCAGTTGAAGCAGCTCGAACGCGTGCTGTATTTCGAAAGCTATGTAGTGGTTGAGCCGGGCCTGACCCCGCTCGAAAAGTTCCAGCTTCTGACTGAAGATGAACTGCTCGATGCGCAGGACGAATATGGCGAAGACGCATTCGAAGCCGGTATCGGCGCCGAAGCTGTCAAGCAGATGCTGATCGATCTCGACCTCGAACAGGAACGCGAAGATCTGCTTCAGGAACTGGCTGAGACCAAGTCCACGCTGAAGCCGAAGAAGATCATCAAGCGCCTCAAGGTTGTCGAAAGCTTCATCGAATCGGGCAACCGTCCCGAATGGATGATTCTCGATGTCGTGCCGGTCATTCCGCCCGAACTGCGCCCGCTGGTGCCGCTCGATGGCGGCCGTTTCGCGACTTCCGATCTTAACGATCTCTATCGTCGTGTCATCAACCGTAATAACCGTCTCAAGCGCCTGATGGAGCTGCGTGCGCCGGACATCATCGTCCGCAACGAAAAGCGTATGTTGCAGGAATCGGTTGATGCGCTGTTCGATAATGGCCGCCGCGGCCGTGTCATTACCGGGGCCAATAAGCGTCCGCTCAAATCCCTCAGCGATATGCTGAAGGGTAAGCAGGGCCGTTTCCGGCAGAACCTGCTCGGTAAGCGTGTCGACTATTCGGGCCGTTCGGTGATTGTGACCGGCCCGGAACTCAAGCTGCATCAATGCGGCCTGCCCAAGAAGATGGCGCTCGAACTGTTCAAGCCGTTCATCTATGCCCGCCTCGATGCCAAGGGTCTTTCCATGACCCTGAAGCAGGCCAAGAAGTGGGTCGAGAAGGAACGCAAGGAAGTTTGGGACATTCTCGACGAAGTGATCCGTGAGCATCCGGTTCTGCTGAACCGTGCGCCGACGCTTCACCGTCTCGGCATTCAGGCTTTCGAACCCGTGCTGATCGAGGGGAAGGCCATTCAGCTTCACCCGCTGGTCTGTTCGGCCTTCAATGCCGACTTTGACGGCGACCAGATGGCCGTTCACGTGCCGCTGAGCCTCGAAGCGCAGCTTGAAGCGCGTGTGCTGATGATGTCGACCAATAACATCCTCTCGCCCGCCAACGGCAAACCGATCATCGTGCCTTCGCAAGACATGGTGCTGGGCCTCTATTACCTTTCGATGGATCGTGCAGGCGAGCCGGGTGAAGGCAAAGTCCTGGCAGATATGAAGGAAGTGCATCAGGCGCTGCATGTCGGTGCCGTGACGCTGCACTCCAAGATCACCACCCGTGTTCCGCAGACCGATGAAGATGGCAATCAGTATATGAAGCGCGTGGAGACCACGCCGGGTCGTATGCTGATTGGCGAATGCCTTCCGAAGAAGCACACTGTGCCTTTTGAAGTCATCAACCGCGTCCTGACCAAGAAGGACATCGGTGACGTGATCGACCAAGTGTATCGTCACACCGGTCAGAAGGACACCGTGCTTTTCGCCGACGCGATCATGGGCCTCGGTTTCCGTCATGCGTGCCGTGCGGGGATTTCCTTCGGCAAGGACGACATGATCATTCCGGCTTCCAAGACCGAAATGATCGAGCAGACCAAGACGCTGGTTGCTGACTATGAGCAGCAGTATCAGGATGGCTTCATCACCCAGCAGGAAAAGTACAACAAGGTCATCGATGCCTGGAGCCGCTGCGGCGATCAGGTTGCGAATGCCATGATGGAAGACCTGAAGGCTCGCCCGAAGGACGAGAACGGTCGTGAGGCTCAGATCAACTCGATCTATATGATGAGCCATTCCGGTGCCCGTGGTTCCCCGGCCCAGATGAAGCAGCTCGGCGGTATGCGCGGTCTGATGGCCAAGCCATCCGGCGAAATCATCGAGACGCCGATTATCTCGAACTTCAAGGAAGGTCTGACCGTTCTTGAATACTTCAACTCAACCCACGGCGCTCGTAAGGGCCTGGCTGACACGGCTCTGAAGACGGCGAACTCAGGTTACCTGACCCGCCGTCTGGTCGATGTGTCGCAGGATTGCGTGATCGTCGAAGAGGATTGCAAGACTGAGAACTCGCTGGAAATGCGGGCTATCATTCAGGGCGGTTCGGTGATCGCATCGCTGGGCGAGCGTATCCTTGGCCGCACCACGGCTGAAGATATCGTCAATGCAGCAACCGGCGAAGTAATCGTCAAAGCCGGCACATTGCTGGACGAACCGATGGTCAAGGCCGTCGAGGAAGCCGAAACGCAAAGTGTGCAGATTCGCTCCCCGCTGGTTTGCGAAGCGACGCAGGGTGTTTGCGGCAAATGCTACGGGCGTGACCTCGCCCGCGGTACGCCGGTCAATATCGGTGAGGCTGTCGGCGTGATCGCGGCGCAGTCCATCGGTGAACCCGGCACGCAGCTCACCATGCGGACCTTCCATATCGGTGGCGCGGCGCAGCTTAACGAAACCTCGCATCTTGAAGCGATTTCGGACGGTAAGATCGAATATCGTGACATGCCGACCATCGTCGATAAGCGCGGTCGTCGTCTGTCGCTCGCCCGCAATGGCGAAATGGCGATTATCGATGCCGAAGGACGTGAACGTGCCATCCATCGTCTGCCTTACGGCACCATGCTCATGTTTGAGGATGGCGCACCGGTGAAGGAAGGCGATCGCGTGGCGGAATGGGATCCGTTCACTCTGCCGATCATCACCGAACAATCGGGTATCGTGCGGTATCAGGATCTTGCCGAAAACAAGACCATGGAAGAACGTACCGACGAAGCTACGGGCATGACCCAGCGCGTCGTTACCGAATATCGTGCAACCGGCCGGTCCAAGAAGGAAGATCTGCGTCCGCGCCTGACTCTTCTGAACGACGCTTCGGACGAAACGGAAGCCGCGCGCTATATGCTGGCGCCGGGTACCACGCTTTCGGTCGAAGACGGTCAGCAGGTCGAAGCCGGCGACATTCTCGCCCGTGCATCGCGTGAAGCGGCCAAGACGCGCGACATCACCGGCGGTCTGCCGCGTGTTGCCGAGCTGTTCGAAGCCCGCAAGCCGAAGGACAACGCCGTGATCGCCAAGATCTCGGGTCGTGTCGAATTCGTTCGTGACTACAAGGCGAAGCGCAAGATTGCGATTGTTCCGGAAGAGGGCGATCCGGTCGAATATCTGATCCCGAAGACCAAAGTCATCGACGTTCAGGAAGGCGACTTCGTCAAGAAGGGTGACACGCTGATTTCGGGTTCGCCCGATCCGCATGACATTCTGGAAGTTCTCGGCGTCGAAGCGCTGGCCGAATATCTGGTTGCGGAAATTCAGGAAGTCTACCGGTTGCAGGGTGTGAAAATCAACGACAAGCACATCGAGGTGATCGTTCGCCAGATGCTGCAGAAAGTTGAAATCACCAATGGCGGTGACACCACATTGCTACCGGGCGAACAGGTCGATCTGGAAGAAATGCTTGAGTTCAATGCCAAGCTCGGCCGCGGTAAGCAGCCGGCTGAAGGTAAGCCGATTCTTCTCGGTATCACCAAGGCTTCTTTGCAGACCCGCAGCTTTATCTCGGCTGCTTCCTTCCAGGAAACCACCCGCGTTCTTACTCAGGCTTCGGTTGAAGGTAAAAAGGACACGCTGGTCGGCCTCAAGGAAAACGTCATTGTTGGCCGTCTCATTCCTGCCGGTACCGGTGCTGGTATGAACCGCGTTCGCGTGGCTGCATCCAGCCGCGATGCCGCTATCCGTGCTCAGTATCGCAAGATGCAGGAAGCGTTGGTAGCAGCCGAAACGGCTGAGGAAGAGCATACAGCGGAACTCCAGCAGGGTGCCGAAGCGGCCGTCGGCGACGATCCGCTGGCCCGGATGGAAGGCGAGACGCACGGCCTCGATGCCGATGCCGGTGAATATCTGGAGCAGAGCGATGAAGGCGAAGCGGCAACGCCCGACGATGAAGCCTGAATTGCTTTGACACGCTGAAAGAGAAACCCCGCCGGAGACAATCCGGCGGGGTTTTTTGTGATCTGCTTCTCTACACCATCTTGTTCATGTGTAAGTGCAGGGCTAGGCGAATGACATGTCTATTGTCACACGTTTCGCTCCTTCGCCTACCGGCCTGCTTCATGTCGGCAATATCCGCACGGCGCTGCATAACTGGATGCTGGCACAAAAGCAGGGCGGCCGATTCCTCCTGCGGATCGACGACACCGACAAGGAGCGGAGCGAGGAGCATTATATCGAGGCGATCCGCAAGGACCTCACCTGGCTTGGCCTCGACTGGGATGGCGAGGAGCGCCAGTCAGACAGGCTGGCTCATTATGATGACGCCTTCGAAACCCTGCGTGACGCAGGGCGTGTTTATCCTTGTTATGAGACCGCACAGGAACTGGATCTGAAACGCAAGATTCAGTTGGGACGCGGTATGCCCCCTATTTACGATCGGGCGGCGTTGAAGCTCTCTGATGACGAGCGGGCGGCGAAGGAAGAGGAAGGCATCGCCCCGCATTGGCGTTTTATGCTCGATCACAATGAGACGCTGTCATGGGAAGACGGCATTCGCGGAGCGCAGTCTTTCGATCCGGCACAATTGTCCGATCCGGTGATCCGCCGTGCAGATGGTTCATGGCTTTATATGTTACCAAGCGCTGTCGACGATATTGAAATGGGGGTCACCGATATTTTGCGCGGTGAAGATCATGTTTCGAATACAGCCGTTCAAATTCAGATGTTTACCGCACTTAATGCTGCGCCTCCACGCTTTGCACATGAGGCGCTTCTCGTTGGCCGTGAAGGGAAACTATCGAAGCGTCTCGGTTCGTTGGGCTGCGATGCAATGCGCGAGCAGGGGATTGAGCCCGAAGCCTTGATTGCAATGCTCGCGCGGCTCGGAACATCGCAGCCGGTCGAGCCCGTGCTTGAACGTAGCGTACTGATCGCAACGTTCGATCTCAGCACCTTCGGCCGTGCTCCGGCCAAATTTGACGATGCAGAGCTGGAACGCGTCAATACGGCAATCGTTCACCAGCTTCCATTTGAGGCTGTGACGGATCGGTTGCCTGAAGGCATGGATGAAGCGGGTTGGGAAGCAGTACGGCCCAATCTCGAAACTGTGGCCGATGCCGGGCAATGGTGGCAGATCGTCACAGGGCCGGTGACGCCGCCTGAATTCGATACCGAAACACGCGATTTTCTGGCTAAAGCAACGGAATTGCTGCGCTGGGACGATAATCCCTGGGGCAGCCTGACACAGGCGCTCAAGCAGGAAACGGGGCGCAAAGGGAAAGCTTTGTTTCTGCCGCTCCGTCAGGCTTTGACCGGTCTCGATCACGGGCCGGATATGAAGGCCATGCTGCCTTTGATCGGAGAAGAGAATGCGCGCGAACGGCTGACGCGTGCTGCCAACGGGTGAACCAATGGCGTTTAGCTGACGGTTCAGGCGTCGCTGCGAATAAAGCCGAAACGTTCGCGTTCGGGTACGCCGGCGTCGCGCAGCCGGTTGGCGATCGCGCTTACCGCTCCCGGCGGAAGGATGGCTTTGGGTAACGGATTGAACATCATATGGGTCTGATAGAGCAGCAGCGTTTCTGGCCCGTCGAGCCAGCCATAAAAGCCCGACCATGGTAAAGTGCTCGACCCGATTGGGCTTGTGAATAGAATTCCCTCATCGTTCCAGCTCACTATATGTTCGCCAGTCAGGGCCTTGTGTTCGCGATAGGCGCGGCGCGCACGGCGTTTGCTCTGCAGGAAGCCGAAGGCGAACAGAATTACGACAATCACGGCTGATACAGGCAGCACGCCCAGCAGCACCATCATATTCGGCTGTTCGCCGGCATAGAGATCGAGTCCGACGAGCATCACCGCATAGACACCCCACAGGATAGCGACGAATTTAATGAAGCTCTGCCAGCGGGCGGCGCCCATCCACCATGCACGCTGCGCGGCGATGATATCGTTCTCGCTCAATGCGTAGTGAATATTGGGGGAAGTCGGTGCTTTCATAAGCTTTGTTTTACCGGCAAACGCGCAAAGAAAAAGGCCCTTGGGCATGAGTGCCGGGGCCTTTTTCGTCGGTAGAATGGAAAGAGTGATCAGGCGATCGTGTCATCCACTTTATCGAGCCCATAAGCTGTGTGCAGCACGCGAACGGCCAGTTCTACTTCATCTTCGTCGATCAGGACGGAGACTTTGATTTCAGATGTACTGATCGCCTGTACGTTGATGCCGCGTTCTGCGAGTGTGCGGAACATCGTGGCGGCCACACCGGCATGGCTTTTCATGCCGACACCGACGACACTGACTTTGGCGACATGCGCATCAGTGATGATGCGGTTGAACCCAATCGCATCGCGGCGGTCTTCGAGCAGCGCCTGTGCCCGGGCCAGATCGGCCTGTGGCACGGTGAAAGTCACGTCGGTTTCGCCTTTGTCGCGGCCAACATTCTGGATAATCATATCGACATTGATCGAGGCCTCGGCGAGCGGGCCGAACACCGAAGACACCGCACCGGGCTGATCCGGGACACGGGTCAGAACGATACGCGCTTCATTCCTGTCATGGGCGATACCGGTGACGAGCTGACGTTCCATATGCAGTTCTTCCATTTCATCGTCGGAGACGATCATCGTGCCGGGCAGTTCGTCGGCAAGGGGGGCGTTTTCATCAACGAAAGAAGAGAGCACCTGGATGCGCACATCTTCCTTCATGGCGAGGCTGACCGAACGGGTCTGCAGAACTTTTGCGCCGACAGAGGCGAGTTCCAGCATTTCCTCGTAAGTGACATATTTGAGCTTGCGGGCCTTGGCTACGATCCGGGGATCGGTAGTGTAGACACCGTCCACATCGGTATAGATATCACAGCGATCCGCTTTCACTGCTGCGGCCACGGCTACGGCCGACGTATCGGATCCGCCGCGGCCCATCGTTGTGATACGACCTTCCTCGGAAACGCCTTGAAAACCTGGGATGACTGCGATTTCGCCCGATTGCATGGCGGAAATGAGGGCATCCGAATCGATATCGTGCACACGGGCTTTGGAATGGGCTTCCACCGTTTTCATGGGAAGCTGCCAGCCCAGCCAGCTCCGGGCTTTGCAGCCCATGCTTTGCAGAGTCAGGGCTAACAGGCCTGAGGTGACCTGTTCGCCGCTGGAGACCACCACGTCATATTCGGCGGGGTCATAGAGTGCATTGGCTTCACGGCAGAAATTGACGAGGCGATCGGTCTCGCCAGCCATGGCGGAGACGACCACTGCAACTTCATGCCCGGCGGCCTGCTGGCGGCGCACAATATTGGCCACGCGACGGATACGCTCGCTGCCGGCCATGGATGTGCCACCGAATTTCATTACGATACGGGCCAATTCGCGCCTTCTCCTGCTGGTGCGGATACTCGCGCGCTGTTAAGGCTGTGGCATGAGCAATGCAACTCTCCAGTCTTCCGGATCTGCAACAATCCGTCCTGAAGAAGCACGTCATTTTGGTGCTCTTGCGGCTGATTGGTGGAATCCGAAAGGATCCTCCGCCATGCTGCACAAGCTCAATCCGGTGCGGCTGTCCTTTATCCGTGCGGCAATAGACACGCATTGGGGGGCGGATTCTGACGATCTGCGCCCGCTTTCTGGCAAATCTGTTCTGGATGTCGGTTGCGGGGCCGGGTTGCTATGCGAACCGTTGGCCCGACTGGGTGCGACCGTAACGGGTGTGGATGCTGCGGAAGAAAATATCGCGGCGGCGCAAGCTCATGCTGAAGGATCGGGCCTGCCGATCACCTATCGTCACGGCGAACTGGGACAATTGAAGCCAGGCCAGTTCGATCTCGTCACCTCAATGGAAGTGATCGAACATGTGGCTGACAAACGCGCTTTTGTGACTGAACTGGCTGAATGTCTGTCACCCGACGGGGTGATGGTCCTTTCCACACCGAATCGGACAGCGGCTTCCCGGCTGTTGCTGGTGAAAGCGGCCGAGGCTATCGGCGCCGTGCCCAAAGGAACGCATCATTGGGAAGATTTCATCACCCCGGAGGAATTCGCCGCGTTGCTCGATGAGGCGGGTCTTGAGGCAAGCGTGCCGAAAGGTATCGGATTCAACCCGATGAAGGGGTTGCACATCTCCGAGGATTTGTCTCTGAATTACATTTTCACGGCAAGGCACAAAGGCTGAGCCTGCGCTCTGTCAGAGCATTGCCTTGGTTTTCCCAGGGACAACGCTCTGATTGAGAAGGTCATATAAGGGCCAGAGCAGGAGGCAGCGGGTATATCCCTTATTTCAGTGCTGCGGCCCATTCATCCTTATTGAAACCGACCAGCAGCCCGCCATCATATTCCACTACCGGGCGCTTAATCATCGAAGTATGTTCCTGCATCAGGGCAATGGCCATGGGCTGGTTGAGATTATCCTTCTGCTCGGACGGTAGTTTTTTGAAAGTCGTCCCGCGCCGGTTGACGAAAATCTCCCAGCCCTTTGCGTCGGTCCATTCCTTCAGCTTGTCGCCGTCGGCACCATCCTTTTTATAGTCATGGAAAGTGTAGGCAATATCTTCTGCATCCAGCCATTTGCGCGCTTTTTTGACCGTGTCGCAATTGGGAATGCCATACAGCGTAATCGTCATAATCCTGTCCTTGCCATCTGTGAATCAATGGCCGCCGAGATGCGCGTCAGCGATGGCAACGGCCAGCGCATCGGCAGCGTCGGGGCCGGAAATATTCGCTGCCGGAAGCAGCACTTTCAGCATGGCCTGCACCTGTTGTTTTTCCGCAGCACCTGTGCCCACTACCGCTTTCTTGACGATACGCGGTGAATGTTCGGCTACGGGCAGGCTCATCCGTCCGCAGGCTGTCAGCACGGCACCGCGGGCATGGGCAAGCTTGAGGGTGGATTTGGGATTCTTGTTGACGAAGACCTCTTCCACCGCCGCCCGATCGGGGCGATAGGTCTCGATCACCGCGATCAGCGCATCATGAAGATGTAGCAACCTTTCGGGCATCGATGCCTTGGTATCGGTAGCCACCTGTCCATTTGCAATGTGAGACAGGCGCGGGCCTTCCGCCCGCACCACACCCCATCCGGTGCATGTCAGAGAGGGGTCGAGCCCGAGTATCAGCACTGCCGTGCCAATCCTTAGCCCAGCTTCTCCATAATCTCGTCCGACACTTCGTAATTGCCCCAGACGGTCTGTACATCGTCGTCATCGTCCAGAGCATCGACGAGCTTGAAGAGAACTTCTGCGTCCCTTTCGCCGACATCGACAGTGAGGTTGGGTTTCCAGGCGAGTTTTACGGTTTCCGCTTCGCCCAGCGCCTTTTCCAGCGTCGCGGCAACTTCGTGCAGATCGTCGGCCGCAGTCCAGATCTCATGCTCTTCTTCGCCAGACTGGATATCTTCTGCACCGGCTTCCAGCGCAGCTTCGAGGATTTTTTCCTCATCGCCGGCAGAAGCAGGATAGACGATCAGGCCGAGCCGTTCGAAACCGTGCGAAACCGATCCTGAAGCACCGAGATTACCACCATTCTTGGAAAAAGCGGTACGCACATTGGTTGCGGTGCGATTGCGGTTATCCGTAAGGGCCTCGACGATCAGGGCGACGCCGCCGGGGCCATAGCCTTCATAACGGATTTCTTCGTAATCATCGCCTTCATTGGCCGATGCCTTGTCAATCGCGCGCTGAATATTGTCTTTGGGCATGGACTGCGCCTTGGCGTTGTTCACGGCCAGACGCAGGCGGGGATTCATATCGACATCGGGCGTACCCATTTTGGCCGCCACAGTGATTTCACGCGATAATTTGGAGAACATCGCCGAACGCTTTTTATCCTGCGCGCCCTTGCGGTGCATGATGTTTTTAAATTTGGAATGGCCTGCCATGGGAACCTTCGAAATTGTATGACCGGGCCAGCCGCTGAAGCGACCCACCCTCTCGCGGTGGCTGCCTTTACACCGGACAGCGTGGAAAGCGCAACAGGGCGCAGATTTGACAGTGTTCATCCGGCTCTGCTGATCCGGGATATCAGAGCGTGACGGCGGTGCCCGAAACGCTGACCATCAGCATAGACCCATTCTGGCCCAGCACTTCATAGTCGATATCGACGCCGACCACGGCATTGCCGCCCAGCGCTTCTGCTTCACGCTGCATTTCGGCAATCGCTTCTTTGCGCGCACGGGCCAGCACCTGCTCATATTTGCCCGAGCGGCCCCCGACAATATCGGTGATCGATGCCATAACGTCGCGAAACAGATTGGCACCGACAATAACTTCACCCGTTACGACGCCGAGATAATCTTTGACGGGATGGCCTTCAACCACCGTTGTGGTTGTGACGATCATGTGATCGGTGCGCGGTGCTTCGCTCCAGGGACTGACCATTGACTATCGCTCCTTCATCGAGGCCGGCTGTGCCAGCCAGTGGCGCCCCTGCTGTGCTGTCCCGGCTGCCGGAGGCGGCATTGAACCTGATCCTCCGGCGCCAGTATGCTCAGCCTATACCGAGCGCAGATTTGTACGTATCGAGAATGGTTTCCATCTCGTTGCGGTCATCGGGCTTCATTTTGCGCAGGCGGACCACCTGCCGCATGATTTTCGGGTCATAACCGACAGCTTTGGCTTCGTTATAAACGTCGCGAATATCGTCGGAAATGCCTTTTTTTTCCTCTTCGAGGCGTTCGATGCGTTCGATCAGGAGACGCAGGCGGTCATCGGTGGCTTCGGCCATCGGAATACTCCAGAAATTGACGAGAATCGGTTGCCGCGCGTGATAGCGGGCCACTCGAGAATGGTGAAGCCATGTGCAGCGATTTACCCACTGACAGTCTCACTCCGGCGCGTTGCGCTTCAGGCTTTCTTCCATGCGGGCAAGCTGTTCGGGCGTTGCTTTGGTCTGATATTTCTCCTTCCACTCCGCCATCGGCATGCCGTGTATCACTTCGCGCGCACCCGCTTTGTCGTAATCCGCTCCGGCATCACGAATCCAGTCTGCAAGACAATTCCGGCAAAAACCGGCGAGACCCATCAGCTCAATATTCTGTGCATCGTGACGCTGGCGCAGATGACGCACCAGCCGGCGAAAAGCCGCCGCTGCCACATCATCGGGTAATTCATCCAAAGGATCGTTCGTTTTGGTCATGTTTGGTCCTTGTTTTGTCTTCCCTCTTTGCCATAGGCATTGTGCATGGCAAAATTCGAACCGCGTGACCGTAAGGTCAAGATTCTCGCTACTGTCGGCCCCGCCAGCAGTGATCCCGAAATGCTCCGGCGCCTTTTTCGGGCCGGAGCGGATGCGTTCCGGCTCAATATGAGCCATGGGGATCATTCGGTACACGCCAAAAGCTTTGCGGCGATACGGGCGCTGGAAAAAGAATTCCGGCACCCCATAGCTATTCTGTGCGATCTGCAGGGGCCTAAGCTGCGAGTCGGCGAGTTTAAGGACGGCAAGGCGATCATTCCGCATGGCGGCCGTTTCACGCTGGACCGCAATCCGGAACCGGGTGACGCAACACGCGTACAACTGCCGCATCCTGAATTATTCGGCCTGCTGGAAAAAGGGCATCGCCTGCTCATTAATGACGGCAAAATCCGCATGCGTGTGCGCGAGGCGACTGAAGATGCGATTCATTGCACCGCTGAAGTTGGGGGAGTGATTTCCAACCGCAAGGGTGTGAACGTACCCGATGCCGAGGTCCCTATTCCAGCTCTGACCGAGAAGGACAGGCGCGATCTTGTCTTTGCGATCGAGCAGGGGGCGGACTGGATCGGCCTGTCTTTCGTTCAGCGCCCGGACGATCTGGCCGAAGCCCGTAAGCTGATGGGCGGTTACGGATCGCTCTGCGCCAAGATCGAAAAGCCGCAGGCGATCAAACGCCTCGATGAAATTATCGAATTATCCGATGGAGTGATGGTCGCGCGCGGCGATTTGGGTGTGGAACTCAATCCCGAGGAAGTGCCACCGCTGCAAAAGCGGATCGTCAATGCCGCGCGTACGGTGGGCAAGCCGGTGATTGTCGCTACGCAGATGCTTGAATCGATGATCGAGAGCCCGGCTCCGACCCGGGCTGAGGTTTCCGATGTCGCCAATGCGGTTTATGACGGGGCCGATGCCGTCATGCTGTCAGCCGAAACCGCAGCGGGTGACTGGCCCGAAGAAGCAGTTCTGATGATGGACCGGATCGCGGCACAGGTGGAGCGGAGCGACGATTACCGGTTGCGCGTTCGTCTGCTGGAAACACTGCCCGATCCGACCACAGCCGATGCACTGTCCCATGCCTGCATGACCATTGCAGATACGGTTCCGATCCGCGCTATCGTCACTTTTACGGCGAGCGGCGCCTCGGCGCGCCGTGTGGTGCGGGAACGACCTTCAGTGCCGGTTATGGTGTTGACCCCTTCGCATGTAACTGCACGCCGCTCCGCCTTGCTGTGGGGCGCCTATTCGGTTGTGACCAAGGATATTGGCAGTTTCGAAGAAATGATCGCCAAGGGTAAACGTATGGCTCTGCGTCACGATTTCGGCGAAGCGAATGACAAGCTGGTTGTACTGGCCGGGGTTCCTTTTGGCACACCGGGGGCAACCAATCTGCTTCATGTCGTCACCTTGCAGGGTGACGAGCTGAAGAAGCATCATGACCAGACCGGGTGATCTGAAGGTCCTGTAAAAGGATCTCCGCGCCCGTGAGGGTATCCGGGCGCGGAGAGAAACATGCCGAAGCCAGGGTTTTGGGGGCAGGCAGCTTCGGCACATCATATATTCAGCCCGAAAATGACGAGAGGAAGACCATTCCTCCCGTCACAATCGCGTATTGCCTCAGAGGGCTTCAGCGAGATCCGGGCTGGTCCCTTCCAGCTTTTCCGGCACCGGCGCTTCCATATCCAGCGCCTGTGCCACACCGGCGCCATAGGCTGGATCGCAGCGTGTGCAATTATCTATATGGCGCTGTTTTATGAAATCAGGAGCATCACCCATTGCTCTTGCGGTATTGTCGAACAGGACCTGTCGCTGATCGGCGCTCATCAGGCGGAACAGCGCGCGGGGCTGACTGAAATAGTCGTCATCATCTTCGCGGAAATTCCAGAAATCGGCATTCCCATCGATCTTGAGCGGTGGTTCGCGATAATCGGGTTGTTCGAGCCACTGGCCGAAACTGTTGGGCTGATAATGTGGCAGAGATCCGTAATTACCATCCATCCGGCCGTAACCATCGCGGTGATTGCTCATCACCGGGCATTTCGGCGCGTTGACCGGAATCTGGTGGTAATTCACACCCAGGCGATAACGCTGGGCATCGGCATAAGCGAACAGCCTGGCCTGCAACATCTTGTCGGGTGAAAATGCAATTCCCGGCACGGTGCTGGACGGGGCAAAGGCACTCTGTTCCACATCCTGAAAGAAATTCTCGGCGTTGCGATTCAGCTCGAATTCCCCCACTTCGATCAGCGGATATGTCTTTTGGGACCACACCTTGGTGAGGTCGAAAGGGTGGAAACCGCAGGTTTCGGCCTCTTCCTCATTCATCACCTGGATATACATGGTCCATTTCGGATAATCGCCACGCTCGATCGCTTCGAACAAATCCCGCTGATGGGATTCGCGATCCTGTGCCACCATAGAAGCGGCTTCCTCATCGGTGAGATTTTCGATGCCCTGCTGCGTCTTGAAATGGAATTTGACCCAGAACCGCTCGTTTTCGGCATTGATGAAGCTGTAGGTGTGGCTGCCGAAACCGTGCATGTGACGATAACTTTTCGGAATACCGCGATCCGACATGACGATGGTAACCTGATGGAAGGCTTCGGGAAGCAGCGTCCAGAAGTCCCAGTTAT
Source organism: Altericroceibacterium spongiae (assembly GCF_003610805.1). GTDB lineage: Bacteria > Pseudomonadota > Alphaproteobacteria > Sphingomonadales > Sphingomonadaceae > Altericroceibacterium > Altericroceibacterium spongiae. The sequence goes on from NZ_RAPF01000003.1 coordinate 54,466, forward strand.
TTGTGGCTGAGCGCATATTGGTTTTGGGGTCGCGCTTCACCGCTTTGTTGAGATCGGGAAACTTGCGCGGATCGCGCAGGAAGAAGACCGGCGTGTTGTTGCCGACCATGTCCCAATTGCCTTCCTCGGTGTAGAATTTAAGAGCGAAGCCACGAATGTCACGCTCGGCATCGGCTGCACCGCGTTCACCTGCAACCGTTGTAAAACGAGCGAACATGCCGGTTTCCTTGCCCACTTCGGAGAGGAAGCTGGCGCGGGTGTAGCGGGTGATATCCTTGGTCACACGAAAGGTGCCGAAGGCCCCCGATCCTTTGGCGTGCATACGCCTTTCGGGAATGACTTCCCGATTGAGATTGGCCAGCTTTTCCAGCAACCAGATATCCTGCATCAGGAGCGGACCGCGTGGCCCGGCTGTGTAGCTGTTCTGATTGTCGACGACGGGCGCGCCGAACGCTGTGGTCAGTTGAGATTGGGGCAGATTGCCATGCATAACCGGGCATCGGCCGCCGGATTTCGAATTCGCCATGAGTTCTCTCCTCGCTAAGATGATGAGAGCTTAGCGAGAGGCATTAATTCGATAAAACCGATTAAAATGGTAACTATGATCGTAAGGGACGATAAAGGCTAATCGGCAGTTCCGGTTGCTCTGCCTTTTTCACGCCATACCAAAGCGTTGCTTTCGCTCAATTGGCGACTTGCTGCGCTGATATCACCTGTTAAGGCGGCTCACCCTTCAGAATAAAAAGATACGATTATGAGCGACTATCCCAAAACGCAGGACCTGATGCGCCGTGGCGCGGAATTTCTCGGCAGCGACTATGCCATTCTGTGCGGTGCGATGAGCTGGGTTTCCGAACGCAATCTCGTGGCGGCGATTTCCAATGGCGGCGGTTTTGGCGTGATTGCCTGCGGGGCGATGACGCCGGAATTGCTCGACGCCGAGATCGCCGGGACGAAAGCGCTGACCGACAGGCCCTTTGGCGTGAATCTCATTACCATGCATCCGCAACTGAGCGAACTGATCGCGGTCTGTGCAAAACACGGTGTAGGCCATGTGGTGCTGGCGGGGGGGATTCCGCCCAAGGGCAGCGTCGAAGCGATCAAGGCGTTCGGGGCGAAAGTGCTTGTTTTTGCACCGACAATTGCGCTGGCAAAAAAACTGTTCCGCTCAGGAGCCGATGCGCTGGTGATCGAAGGTATGGAAGCAGGCGGCCATATCGGACCGGTTTCAACGTCGGTTCTGGCGCAGGAATTTCTTCCCGCGCTGGCGGAAGAACATCTGGTTTTCGTGGCTGGTGGAATCGGCCGGGGCGAGGCGATTGCGGGCTATCTCGAAATGGGCGCTGCCGGGGTGCAGCTCGGCACGCGCTTCGCCTGTGCAGCGGAAAGTATCGCGCATCCCGATTTCAAGAAAGCCTTCTTCCGCGCCAATGCGCGCGACGCTGTGGCGAGCGTGCAGGTCGATGCCCGATTGCCGGTTATTCCGGTGCGCGCGCTCAAAAATAAAGGCACAGAGGAATTCACTGCCAAACAGCGCGAAGTGGCAGGATTGCTGGATTCCGGCGTGGTGGCAATGGGCGAAGCCCAGCTTCAGATCGAACATTACTGGGCAGGGGCTCTGCGCCGTGCAGTGATCGACGGCGATGTTGAAGCGGGGTCGATCATGGCCGGGCAGTCGGTCGGTATGGTCAAACAGGAAGAGCCGGTGGCCGAGATTATCGACGGTCTGATGGCCGAAGCCGAGGCGGCGCTGACACGCCGTTAAGCCATCGCGTTACGGGGGGCTGACCGGCACCGAACAGGGCCAGAAGGCGCTTCAACAGAGCCATAAGACATGAAAAAGGCCCCCGAACCAAGATCCGGGGGCCTTTTCTGTTTTCGCTGTATAGCCGAAGCTTAGCGCTGGGTGCGCCAGCCCTGCTGATAGCTTTCACGAGCAACCGAAGAATAAGGAACCGGCGAAACGATCGCGCGGACTTCGATCTGCTTGTGCGGCTCGACAGTGGTCTTCTTGGAACCGCCATCGGGTTCGCCCCAGATGACCTTCAGCTCAGTGCCTTCGGGGATTTCGTGATCCACGGTGGCGAGGCTGAGAGCCTTCTTCTCGTTGAAGGAGTAGCCGGTGAACATCGACAGGCCGACATTGGTGCCGCCAGCATCCACGACCGAGTCGTAGTTGGAGTTGGCATAGTTGGCGAGCGGCAGGTCGAAGAACTTGTAAGGCACGCCGCCTTCGGGATCGAAGAGCGATGCGAAGATCTTCGCCATGTCTTCGCTGTTCCATTCCAGCGTGACCTTCTTGCGCTGTTCAGCCGGGTTAAGGGCTTCGAGTGCTTCGCGGCCGATGAAGTCATGATCGAACTTCACGAACGGACCGTAGCCCAGTTCCCACGGGTTGAGGTAATAGTCTTCGATCTTGTCGGAGATGAAGGAACCACCGATCGCGCCCACGGCTTCGTAGCTGTCTGCGCCGAGCCATTTGCGGTAATCGGCCAGCTTGTCGCCGGTGTAGATGGCGGGCAGCGGGGAGGGGATCCAGCCCGATTCCAGCGTGTTGGACGGATAGGCGCGGCTGCCGACCGGCACGATGCCGAATTCTTCGCCTGCCTTCAGGATCTGTTCCTTGATGTAGTCCTTATCTTCATACGGACCCCAGATTTCGAGACCCGGAGCGCCGGACATGCCATGACGCAGCGTGCGAACAGTCTTGTTGCCGATCCGCATTGTGCTCATGTTGAAGAATTTCAGCTTGTCGAGCTTTTCGCCGTGGAGCTTCTCGATGATATCCCAGGCTTTCGGGCCCTGGATCTGGAAGCGCCAGGAGATACGGCTGATGGGCTTGCCCATCGGGCGGCTCGGCGAACGGTCGTCATAGGTGATTTCGACGTCATACTTGCCGACTTCAGCCTGATAAACCAGCCAGTTGGCAGCCGGAGCGCGACCGACATAGACGAATTCTTCTTCTTCCTGCCAGAAGATGATGCCGTCACCGATCACGTGGCCATAAGGCGTGGTGGGGACGTATTGCTTCGCCTTGTTGACTTCCCAGCCCTTGGGCGAGTTGATCATCGTTTCGGTGAGAAGCTTCAGAGCGTCCTTACCGCGGATGTAGAGATCGACCATGTGGTGCGACTGGTCGAACAGCACTGCGCTGTGCTGCCAAGCCCACTGTTCCGAACGCCAGTTATGGAATTCGGGAGCCACAACCGGATACACATATGCACCGATCTGCGAATTGCGAAGCATGTCGACGATCGACGACTGCTCCTGCAGTTTTTGTTCAAGATTTGCTGCCATGCTAGCTTCCTCTCTCAGTTGGAACCGATACGCTAAATTTGTAAGCACTACATACTAAATTTTTGCCGGCCTGCAAGCGTAAAGGCACGTTACCGTTAGGGAGCCAGGATATGCGAGTCGAGTCCCTCGACCATGTAAACATCATCACCGACCGGATGGAGGAAACCGCACAATTCTATGCGCAATTGCTCGATCTTGAACGGCGCGATGCACCGCCGCCGCTGACGCCCGACAATGCCACATGGATGTTCGATGCGGCGGGCCGTGCGATAATTCATATCAATACGGTGGATTGTCCGCGCACTTATGACCGCGCGGTGGAGCCGGGTTCGCTAACCGGCGCGCTGCATCACGTGGCTTTGAAATGCGAAGGCTATGAGTCGGTCATTTCGCGGCTCGATGCGATGGATGCCGATTATCAGACCAATCTGGTCGAAGCGATTGGCCTGCGGCAAATCTTCACTGCCGATCCGAACAATGTCCTGCTGGAACTGAATTTCTTTGCCGTATAAAAAGAGGGAGGGGACATCCCCCTCCCTCCGTTGACGGGTTTGCGGGACCGAAAGGCGCTCGCCCGGCTTAGTCCAGATTGCCGTTAAAGAAGCCGGTCAGCTTGTCGAAGGGGATGAGGCCGGTGCGGTCATAGAGATCGACATGGCCGGCCCCTTCCACCCAGAACAATTCCTTAGGCTCGGCCGCGCGGGCATAGGCGTCTTCGCTGAACTCGCGCGAATGCGCTTCGGTCCCGGTAATGAACAGCATGGGGCGCGGGCTGATCGTTTCGATATCCATGAAAGGATAGAAGTTCATGAACTTCGTGTTGCTGCTCGTGGTGGGATGTGTGGTGGTTTCCCGCGTCTGCCCCTTCGGTATGACTTCACCGCGCGGGGTGCGATAATAATCGTAGAATTCGTCTCCGATCGGATTGCCGGTGATTTCATGCGGTGTGCCGCTGGTATAGGCCAGCGGCGCGCCTTCGGCTTCGGCCCAGCGCTGCTGTGCGGCTTCGGCAATCGCAGCCTTGCGATCTTCGAGCGAGACCGATTTGTTGAGGCCATGCCGATTGGCCTGGCCCATATCGTACATGCTTACCGTCGCGACCGCCCGAATGCGCGGATCGATCCTGGCGGCGCTGATAACGAAGCTGCCGCTGCCGCAAATGCCGATAGCGCCGATCCGGTCGCGGTCGATATAATTCTGCGTGCCGAGATAATCCACCGCCGCGCTGAAGGCTTCGGCATACATATCGGGTGAAACGCGGTTGCGTGCACCTTCGCTGTCTCCCCAGAAGGGCAGATCGATAGCGATAGTGACAAAACCCTGCTCGGCCATTTTGGTGGCATAGAGATTGGCGCTCTGTTCCTTCACCGCTCCCATCGGATGGCCCACGACCAGAGCCGGATGAGTCGTGTTGCGGTCGAGATTCTTCGGGATGAACAGATTGCCCGCCACATGGGTGTCGTACACTGTCCTGAAAGTGATCGCGTCACGTGTAACGGCATCGCTCTTATAGAAATTGTCCGCTCCATTGGAGAGATCGGGCGTATATGTTTCGGATGCCATGCCTTCGGTTCCTTTCTCGTTTGGTCCGTTCAGACCGTGCCAGAGCGGAAAGACAATGTTACCTGTCCGGCACTGCCGTTATTCGGTACAGCTATGAGATAAGAAGGCCGTATATCTGGGGTAGATGCCATCCTTTGCACTCTGCGGTGAGCTGCGTTCAACAAAGCGATGGCAGGACTATGGCCCTTTGCGGCTAAGCGGCGAAACGGCGGCGATATTCAGCGGGGGTGAGGCCGACGATGCGACGGAAAACCCGGCGAAAGGCGCTGGCATCCTGATAGCCGACTTCCCAGCCGATCTGTTCGGCGGAGGCTTTGCTGAACTGCAATTGCTCCTGCGCGCGGGCGACCCGTAAACGCTGGGCATATTCGGTGGTGGTGTGCCCGGTGGCCTTGCGGAAGCGGCGCAGAAGGGTGCGTTCTTCAAGGCCCGACACATCGCATAAGACGGGCAGATCGATGTCGGTCGCGCCGGTGGTCTGAAGCCAGTGCTGCAATTTCAGAATGGTTTTGTCGCCATGAGAGAGATTAGGCGAAAACACGCTATAATAACGCTGTTCGCGCCCTGGCGGATCGATCAGGAACATGCGTGCCGTATCCATCATGATCGTGGGACCGAGATATTTTGCAATCAGTTGCAGGCCCAGATCGGTCCAGGCCATAACCCCGCCCGCGGTGAAAATATCGCCATCGTCGATCGTTAGCCGGTCAGTATCGGGCTGCGCTTCGGGAAAGCGGCTTTGCATCAGCTCCCGGTAAATCCAGTGGGTCGTGACCCGGCGTCCGTCCAGCAGGCCGGTTTCGCCCAGAAGCAAGGCCCCGCCGCACACCGATGCGAGAACAGTTCCCTCTTTATGCAGCGCCCGCAGCCATGGCGCATAGGATTGGGCCAGCGCGCGATCGACCGGCCCGCCCAGTGCCGGAGGAAGCACCACCACAGCGGGATGAACGTCTTGCTGACTATGCGAATGGAACACCGGAGCCGGGCTGCCCGTTTCTGCCGATTGTCGCCAATGGCTCACCGTGAGAACGGGCGGAGTGCCGCCGGGAGATTTGTCCTGCGCGATTTCATCGCCTTTCAGCAGCAGATCGGTCAGGCCCAGCACGGCGGCCATCTGGCATCCGGGATAGATCAGAATGGCGATATTCGGCGCAGCGGAAGCGGATGGAATCGACATATGGCGATATTAGCACGGATAATGTCGTTTCCGCCAATCTTCAGATCGCCTAGAGCGGATTAGGCTTGCCGCATCACATTTCAAACAAGGAGCTTTTTATGACCAGGCAAGCCGTTCTCGTCGTCGATTTGCAGAAGGATTATCTCCCCGAAGGCCGGATGGCGCTGGAAGGCGTGCATGAGGCTGTGGCCAATGCGGCCAGAGTGATCGCCGACGCTCGTGAAAAGGGCATTCCGGTTTTCCATATGTGGCATGAGGCGCCGGAGGCCGATGCAGGCTTTTTCCTGCCGGGCAGCGAAGGCACGCAGATTATTCCGCAGGTTACGCCGCAGGAAGGCGAACAGGTGCTGCGCAAGCATTATCCCAATTCCTTCCGCGAAACCGGGCTGCTGGACCTTTTGCGGGCCGAAGGGATCGAGGCGATCACGATGGTCGGTGCGATGTCGCATATCTGCATTGCCGCCACCGGCCGCGCCGCCACCGATTTCGGTTTCGATGTGACCACGATTCACGATGCCTGCGCCACCCGTGCGCTGGAATTCGATGGCGTCACGGTTCCTGCCGCGCAGGTCCACGCCGCCAATATGGCCGCGCTGGATTTTGCCTATGGCAAGGCGATTGCCACGGCCGATTATCTTTCCGATTAAGCCAAAGAAGGGGAGGGGCGTGCGGGATTCTTCCCTGCGCACCCTCTCGTTACCGCTTTTATGCTGGTGCCGATCCGGCGGTGGTGGTGCGGTACATCTCCCGCCGGAAGCCGTCATAATCATTGGCCGCCAGGTGCAGCGTGGCGCGATTATCCCACAGGGCGACCATGCCCGTTTCCCAGCGCAGACGGAAAGTGAAGGCGTGATTGGTGATATGGCGGCGGAGAAAATCGAGAATCGGGCCGCTTTCCTGCGATGTCATCCCTTCTATCCCCACAGCATAGACTTCATCGACATAGAGCGCTTCCTCCCCCGTGTCGGGATGGGTGCGGATCAGCGGATGATAACGCCCTTCGAGTGCTTCGCGTTTCTGCTGCTCGTCGGCAAAGGGCAGGCCCTTGCCCGCCAGTCTGGCCTGGGTCGCATAATTGGCTGCGGCCGACATATGCACCCGCAGCGGGCGTAGCATGTCCTGCATCACCGGGCTGAGGAAACGGAAAGCGAGCGCGGTATTGGTCCAGACCGTATCGCCGCCATAAGGCGGGATCTCCACAGCGCGCAGCATGGTGATGGAGGGCGGTTCGGCGAGAAACGGGGAATCGGTGTGCCAGCCACTGCCGAACAGCGCCTTGGAGCGGGTCGTGGCTTCCTTGATGATCGGATGAACATTGCGGTGCCCCTGCGTCCCCTGCGTATAGGCGTCCACAGCAAAGGGGCCGAGCTTTGCAGCAAAGGCTTCATGCTCGTCATGCGTCAGGTTCTGATCGCGCAGGAACAGAACCTTGTGGCGGTGCAGCGCATCGCGAAATTCGTTAAAAGCCGCATCGTTCAGATCGGGCAAACGGACATCGCACAGTTCGGCGCCCAGTGCAGCGGCGGCGGGTTGTACCGTAATATGGCGATAATCGCGCGGGGCATTATCGAAATCGCCATGCAGGCTGATCCGGGCTTCTTCCATCGATCCTCTCCTCTCGGCAGACGGTGCGCGGCTATTTTTCTGTCTGGCGCTCCGTTTTTTAAGCACATTGCCCTATTTTGGAAAGATAGCAGTTCGGCTCTGCATCCGTAAATAATCAGACAAAACGGCCTATTGAAAATAACTATTTAAAACCACGTGATTTTACTTAATCATCTGGCAACTTTAAGGCTTTACCCTGTCTGGATCGTAAGAGAGGTTTATGAATGCTGGATCGGGAAAAAGCAGAAAAGCATCGGCAGCGGACGCTCGCTATGCTGGCCATTCTCGATACCGCGCCGGAGCGAGAATTCGAAGCGATTGTGAGCGCTGCGCGGCGCATATTCCGCTGTAAGACGAGCTATATCTCGCTGATCGATGTCGATCGCCAATGGTTCAAGGCGCGGCAGGGTTTTGCCCCGCAGGAAGTGCCGCGCGAATGCTCGATCTGTGCAACTGCTGTCGACCAGGCCCGTTCGATTGTCGTGTCCGATTTACAGGCCGACCCGTATTTCAGCGCCTTGCCCGATATCCGCAATGCGCCGGAGCTGCATTTCTTCGTCACCTTGCCGCTGCTGGGGCCGGAGCTGGATGGGCAGAGAGTCCCGATCGGTACGCTATGCGTGATCGACGATAAGGCGCAAAATCCCGAGCCCGGCCAGTTGCGCGAACTGGGCGATCTGGCGCATCTGGTGGAGGTACTGTTCCAGACCCGTTTCGCGGAACGTCTGGCGCAGAATCAGATCAGGGATCAGGCCACGCTTTCCCGCAAACTGGAGCGGCGACAGCGGCAATTCGAACTGGCTGAAAAGATGGCCAATATCGGCTCCTGGCGGCTGGATCTGGTGACGCAGGAAGTGGACTGGTCTCACCAGACGCAGGTCATCCACGGTATCTCGGGTGCGCCGCATGACAATCTGGGCCATGCGCTCGAATATTTTCCGCCCAAAGACCGGCAATCGATCAATCAGGCAGTCGAAACCTGTATTGCCACGGGTGAATCCTACGATCTGGAAGTCGATCTGATCGATGCGCAGGGTATGAAGCGGCGGGTCCGGGCGATGGGAATGCCCGAGCGGGTCGATGGCAAGCCAGTGGCGCTAATCGGCGTAATTCAGGATGTGACGGAACGCCATATCATGCTGCAAAAGCTGCATCAGCGGGCCTTTACCGATGAGCTGACCGGCCTCGCCAATCGCGCACGTCTCAATCAATATCTCGATGACAGCATTATCGGCGCGCGGAAACGCGGGAGACGACTGGCCGCGGCGATTATCGATCTCGACAGATTCAAACAGGCCAATGACCGGTTCGGCCATGAAGCGGGTGACGATGTCCTGCGATTTATGGCGGACAGGCTGCGTCATGGCACGTGTTCGGCCCATCTCTCAGCCCGGCTGGGGGGCGATGAATTCGTGGTCGTGATCGAGGAAAGCGATTTGCTCGACGATCTGCCCGGCACTTTGCACGCGCTGCTCGAAGAACTGCGCTACGAAGTCGGTTCGGGCGACGATCGCGTTATCGTGACCGCGACGATCGGTGCAGCCTGGCTGACACGGGAGATCGACAATCGCAGTATGCTTCTGCGGTTTGCCGATTACGCTTTATATACGGCCAAAGAAAAAGGGCGGGGCACGGCGGCGATTTTCGATGGCAGCCATGCCCCGGTCTGGACGGGCGATCCTTCCGATATTCGTCTGGTGAGCTGACCGGAACGCCTGCTTGTGTCCGGCGGCCGGTCAGCTTGCTGCTTTTTACCCGTCCAGCTCGATCACCGTCTTGGAAAAGCTCTCCGGCCCCCAGGCATGGTCATAGGCTTTGGGCGCATCCTCGAAGGCGAAGCGTTTGCCGATCACCGGGGTGATACCGTTTACATCGATGGCCCGGTTGAGCTTGCGCGCCATGGCTGCCGAGCCGACAAAGATGCCGCGCATCGTGCCCGCATTCATCATCAGCCCGCGCGGATTGGGGCCGCCTTCGGGGGACAGCACACCGATAAAGGCGATTTCACCTTCCGTGCCCAGCGCCTGCATAGACTGTTCCGCCGTGCCGGCTCCGCCCACTTCGACGACCTTGTCCACCCCGCCGAATTGCTCCTGCACATAAGCGCCCCATTCGGGCGTGCTTTTGTAGTTGATCGTATGTGCGGCACCCAGAGCCTGCACTTTTTCGAGCTTGGCATCCGAAGAGCTGGTGGCGATCACTTCGGCCCCGGCGGTGCGGGCGATTTCCAGCGCGAGCATCGAAACACCGCCCGTGCCGAGCAGCAGGACCTTATCCCCCGGCTGGACCGGGCGCGGCCCTTCGATCAGCGCATTCCATGCGGTGACCCCGGCACAGGGAAGGCAGGCAGCCTGTCCGAAATCGAGGCTGCGCGCCATGGGCACCACCCCCGTTTCGGGCAGCACGACATATTCGGCCAGCATGCCGGGGGCCATGCCGTCTCCCAGAGCCGGACTGCGCCGCGGCGGGCCGTCCACCCAATTGGTGAAGAAAGTGCTTTGCACCCTGTCGCCCGGAGCGAAAGCGGTTACACCGTCGCCCACCGCTTCGACTTCGCCCGCTCCGTCGGAAAGCGGAATGGCCGGCCGGGTCAGCTTTCCGCCGAAATAGTCGCCCGAAGCCACGGCAAAGTCGCGGTAATTGATCGACCATGCACGCAGGCGGATAAGCACTTCGCCGGGACCGGGCGAGGGTTTGCCGATCTCCTTGAGTTCGAGCTGTTGATAGCCGTCGGAACCGGCGGGTAGCATCCATGCGCGCATGACTGATCTCCTGTTTCTGCACAGCCCGCAAAGGGGCTTTCATCTCTCCAACTACTGATCGCCGCTCCAGGTCCGAAGTCCGGGTGCTGTACGGTCCTCGCTTTGCAGCGCTTCGGCCACGGCCGGGCGTGCTTTCATTTTATCACGCCAGGCAATGGTGCGGGGAAAGCGGCCGGTCACATCCAGATCGGGGAACATTCGCTCCACCATCGCACCGCAATGGGAAAAGAAATTGATATCGGCGAGCGTGTAGCTGTCACCGGCCAGCCATTCGGTTTCCCCGAGCTGATTTTCGACTTTGTTCATCGCATATTCGATCTTTTCCATCGCATTGGCGAGATCAGCTTCCGAAAAGCCGGAGCGCGCCTGCATCCATTTCTTGCGCTGATCGGGCAGTGGCACATGCTCCATCAGTTTCTCGAATTCCCCGCTTTCGATATTGCGCGCGATAACCCGCACCAGACGGTGCCAGCCATGCATGGAAACATAATTCATCACATGCTCATCGACGAATTTGTTCCAGTAGCGCATCCGTGCCGCACCCACCGGATCGTATGGGCGCAGCGGGCCGGATGCGGGCTGCCGGTTGGGGAAAACATCTTCGAGATATTCATTAATGATCGTGGTGTGAGTGATGATCGTGCCATCGTGATCGAGCACCGGCACCTGCCCTTCGGGATTGATCGCCTTGAACCAGTCCGAATGCTGTTCGAACTTATGCAGATCGACATAGATGGATTCGTAGGCAATCCCCTTTTCCTTCAGGGGAATCATGCTCTTCAGCGAATTGGCCAGCGGCTCGGCATGGTAATATTTTATTGCCAATTATTCTCTCCCATTTGGCAGCCCGCCTTGCGGGCGGATCTTTATACTTCGATGGATTCCAGCACACCGCCATCCACGGCCCAGTCCTGACCCGTCACATGGCTGGCTGCATCGGACAGAAGGAAAGCGGCGACTTCGGCGAGCTCCCCGGCAGATCCCATGCGGCGCTGCGGCACACGGGCTTCGATGGTTGTTTTCTGCTCACCGGGAATTTCTTCCAGCATCGGTGTCTCGATAAAGCCGGGGATCACGCAATTGCAGCGTATGCCTTGCGGCGCCGTTTCCACCGCCACGGAGCGTGCAAGACCGAGCACGGCATGTTTCGATGCGACATAGCCCGCATTCATAGCCATGCCGCGCTTTGCCGCAAGGCTGGCCGTTATGAGAATCGCTCCCCTGCCTCGCTCGGCCATGCCGGGAAGCACATGTTTGATAGCCCAGAAAGGGGCCTTGAGATTGACTGCCAGAACCTGATCGAAAGTTTCGTCGCTATACTCGCCGATCGGAGCGAAAGTGCCGCCGATTCCGGCATTGAGAAAAAGACCGTCAATCGGGCCATTCTGCTCCATGGCGGAATCGAGCGCGGCGAGCGCCGCCGGTTTGTCCGCAACATCGGCCGCTGCCCATCTGGCGCTGTCGCCCAGCTCGGTGCAAAGCGCTTCCAGAAGATTGGCGCGGCGCGCTATCAGTGTGACGGTACCGCCTGCTTTGACGATACGATGTGCAGTGGCCTTGCCGATACCGGTCGAAGCCCCGGTAATGACAATGTGACGTCCGGTGAAATCCATCGCGCATCCTTTCTGCCGATCCGCCGCTTCTTCGCGGTCTTGCAGGATCGGTCTCTCCCATTCTTATGCAGGCGTATAATGACGGGAGGGAAAAGGGAACAGCGGATTACCCTGCTGCCACAGAGGAGAGACGGGTTGCATCGGAGGATGGTTCTCGCCCCGTCACGGGATAGCCAGAGCGGGGCGAGGGATTTACGATCTGTCGGCAAGCGCCTGCAGCGCATCGGTTACCGGGTGATCGCCGTCGGTCAGTTCGATGATACAATGGTGGAGTGCCGGCGTTTCGATCAGCGTCGCCAGCGTCAGCGCGACATTGTCACGCGAAACATTCCCATAAGGCACTGCCAGATCGGCATTGATCCGGCCATCGCCACTATCATTGGTCAGCGTGCCGGGGCGCAGAATGACCCAGTCGCGATCACTGGCAACCAGCTCGCAATCGGTCTGCTTTTTGACCCGCATATAATTTTCGAACCCTTCTTTCGGTTCGCCGCCGCGCCCCGATTCGGGAAAGGCCGAGACTTGCAAAAAACGCTTAACCCCGGCCATTTGTGCAGCCTGAAGCGATTTGCGGAATCCGTCTCCGTCGATTGCATTGGTGATTTCCTGTCCGGCACCGCCTGCACCGGCAGAAAAGACAAGCGCATCGCAGCCTGCCATCAGGGAAGCGAGGTCTTCAGCCGTGAGTTCCGTCAGATCGCCCGAAACGGGTGTTGCGCCCAGCTTTTCGAGTTCGCTTTCCTGTTCTGCCCGGCGAAAAAGCGAAAGCGGCTGATGCCCCTTATCCGCGCAGATTTTCGCAAGCCGGCGAGCGATCTTGCCGGCGCCTCCAACGATAAATATCTTCATAATCGGCCTCTTTTATCGGCTGTCCCTTCGAGCCCGGCGGGCAGGACAGATCCGATCTGCGCATGAGGCGAGAATTTTCAACCGCAGGCGCGGCAGTCCGGATCTTTCGCGATGCTGAGTGAGCGCATGCCCGGCTGCATTCCATCGAGCAGATGGAGCGTGCCCCATTGCGCGGCACCGAAAGCGCTTTTCCCGTCGAGCAGGAGGCGGATCGCCTGCATGGCGGCAAAGGTTCCCACCCAGCCCGCCATGGCCCCCAGCACACCGTCCTGCGCGCAGGTGTCGCAATCGTCGCCATCGAAAGCATCGCCGACATAGCAGCGATAACAGGGCTGATCGGCGCGGTGGCCGGCAAAACTGCCGACCTGCCCCTGAAACCGGCCGATAGCGGCGCTCAGCAAGGGGATTTGCGCGGCAACACACGCATCCGAGACGGCAAGGCGTGTGGCGAAATTGTCGCAGCCATCCAGCACCAGATCGGCACCCGCGATCAGCTCGCCCGCATTATCGGGATAGATCCGGGTGACTTTCGGGTCGACCGCAAGATTGGGATCGAACCGTGCGGCCCATTCGGCACCGGCCAGTGCCTTGTCGCGACCGATGTCGGCGATTGTGAAAATCGTCTGCCGCTGGAGATTGGTCTCATCCACCTGGTCGCTGTCGATCAGCGTCAGGCGTCCGATTCCGGCGCCGGCGCAATATTGCAAAGCCGGACAGCCAATCCCGCCGACCCCCACCAGAACCAGGTGAGCATTGCTCAGCGCAAGCTGCCCGGCCCCCCCGATTTCGGGGAGGACGATATGACGGGCGTAACGGTTGAGGCGATGGGTCGGCAGGCTGCTCATGGCCCGTTTCTAGAGTAACCTTTGTCAGGATTCCAGTTGGCGCAGAAGCGAACGGACATCGCCGTCCATATCGGCGTCGCGCTGGCGCAGATCTTCGATCAGGCGAACGGCATGGATCACGGTGGAGTGATCGCGCCCGCCAAATTTGCGCCCGATTTCGGGGTAGCTGCGCGGTGTGAGCACTTTGGCGAGATACATGGCGATCTGGCGTGGACGAACCACGGCGCGGGCGCGTCGCTTGCTCGACATTTCCGACCGGTCCACGCGATAGAACTGGCAGACCGTGCGCTGGATCTCGTCAATCGTGATGCGCTTGCGGTTGGCCGAGAGGATATCGGTCAGCTGCTCTTCGGCGAGCTGGAGCGACACATCCTGTCCGGTCAGCTGGGCATAGGCGATCAGCTTGTTGAGGCCGCCGACCAGCTCACGAACATTGCGATTGATCGTGCGGGCGAGAAATTCGATCACGTCCGAAGGTACCTCGAGCGGGGCGAATTTGGTCAGTTTCGATTCGAGTATCGCACGGCGCAGTTCGATATCGGCGGGCTGAATATCGGCCACCAGCCCCATGGAGAGGCGTGAAAGGAGCCGCTGTTCGACTCCGTCGAGAGCCTGCGGTGCCCGGTCGGCGGCGAAAACCAGCCGTTTGCCTTCGGCGAGCAGCGCATCGATCGTGTAAAGCAGCTCTTCCTGCGCCGAAGCCTTGCCGATGATGAACTGAATATCGTCGACCAGCAGCAGATCGAAACCGCGCAGCCTGGCCTTGAATTCGATCATCTCGTTCTGGCGCAGGGCCTGAACGAATTCGACCATGAAGCGTTCGGCTGAGCAGTAGAAGATCCGCGCCTTGGGATGATTTTGCAGATAGGCATGGCCGATTGCGTGGAGCAGGTGCGTTTTGCCCTGTCCGGTCGCAGCCTTGAGGTAAAGCGGCGAAAATTGCGGCTTTTCGACCTTGGCCATGCGCTCCGCCGCATTGAAAGCCAGCACATTGGTGGTGCCGGTCACGAAAGCGGCGAAAGTCAGCGTCGGGTCTAGCCCGACCGACGAAATGAACCCGTTATCGCTGAGCGAATCGCGGCCCTGCATCCGGTCATTCGCGGCATGCCGCTGCGCGCTCTGGGCGGTGCCGAGATTGAGATCGGCCATTTTGCGGCGGCCCGGATGGACCTGAATGCGCACATTCTTGACTTCGCTGCGGGCGATTTTCCAGGCGAGCGAAAGCCGGTCATGAAACCGGTCCTGTACCCAGTTGGCGGAAAATTCCGTCGGCAGGAAAAGATCCAGTGTTCCGCTTTGCTTGCAGAAACTGCCGAGCTGAATCGGCTTGATCCACTGGCTATGCATTTGCTGGCCAAGATCCTTGCGCAGCCCCTGACTGATATCGGCCCAGTCGGCCGCAAGGTCCAGCGCTTCCTGATCTTCCATGGTGCTCCCGTTTTTATCTGTTTTCGCGGAAGAGCCCCTGGCGAAATGTTTCTCGCTGCGAATCATGAGCCCCCCGAATAGCCAATTCGGCCAGTCTACCATTTTCATCCACCCGCCGAATTACGGATGAACACAGCTTCGCCGTTCGCCAGAAATGTGATTCCTGGCGCCCTTAAAAGCGAAGATCATTGTTTGATCGGCGCGGCAGTCAGTGCTGCGCCTGTGGATTTGATTTATGAGCCCCTTGCGGATTCGGGCAAGAGCTGCCGGGTAAAAAAAGTGAAATATAGCGGCTTGACTCAGGTGAGGCCCGCAGGCTCCTGTTTAAGTCTATGAAAAATATAGATTCTTATATTTCAACTTCGCGAATCGCAGGATTCCCTTGGCTTCTGAGAAGCGCTCCGCAAAAGCCCTTATGACAAACGAAAGAAGCCGGTTTGAAACAAACCGGCTTCTTTCAGATTTCGCAATTTGAAGTGCCCCGAAGGGCACGAATCACAGAGATGCGACTCGCTTGGTCAGCCGGCTGAACTTCCGGGCAGCCGTGTTCTTGTGTATCACGCCGCGAGCGACACCGCGCGCGATTTCGGGCTGAGCAGCCTTGAGAGCGTTCTGCGCTTCTTCTTTGTTACCGGCGTCGAGAGCGGTTTCGACCTTCTTCACGAAGCTGCGGATGCGGCTCATGCGCGAAGTGTTGATTTCAGCGCGGCGGTTGTTCCGGCGGATGCGCTTGCGGGCTTGCGGCGTATTGGCCATGTCTGTCCTTTTTTAGCGGCAGCGCGGCATGGCGCTGGTCCAAGCTTTCGTTCCAAGAATCTGTTAAGAAGCTGCGATCCCGGCGAGGCCGGTCCGCTGCGAAGGGCCGCCCTTAGCGAGAGTGCGCGCAAAGGTCAAGCAATCGGGTCTGTCCGGCCGCTTCAACCGCTCTTTTATGCGCGTTACATGGGATAAGGGCAAGCGCGAATGCTCTCAGCGCTGGCATTTGGGGCAATACCAGGTGCTACGCCCGCCTTGCGTGATTCGTCTGATCGTGCCGCCGCAGGGGCATGGTTCGCTCTCACGACCATAAACGTCGAACTGTTTGGAGAAATAGCCGAGCTCTCCGTCGGGTCGGGCGTAATCGCGCAGCGAGGAACCGCCGGCCGCTATGGCTTCTTCGAGAACGCCGCGAATGGCGGGCACCAGCCGTTTCAATGCGAGCGACACTTTACCGGCGGGTTTAAGCGGGCTGATATGGGCCCGGTACAAAGCTTCGCAGACATAGATATTGCCCAGCCCGGCCACGAAACGCTGATCGAGCAGCATCAGCTTGATGGCCTGTCTGCGCCCTGCAAAAGACGTGTGAAGATGGTGCGCTGTCAGCGCCGGCCCGAGCGGTTCGGGACCCATAGCGGCAAAAGGCGGCCATCGTTTGAGCAAGTCGCTTGCTACCAGATCGACCGAGCCGAAGCGTCGCGGATCGCATAGAGCAAAGCGGTGATCGACGGTTTCGATCACCAGATGGTCATGCTTTTCGATCCTCTCAGGGTCGATTCGCCAGCGCCCGCTCATACCCAGATGGAAGATGAGGCTACGCTCACGATTCATATGGATCAGCCCGTATTTGGCTCGCCGGCCGAGCCCTGTGACGGTCGCACCGGTCAGTGTCTGGACCAGATCGGGCGGGAAAGGCCGCCGCATATCGGGTCGGTTTGTCACAGCACGCGTAATGGTCGCGCCATCGAGAAAATGCGCGAGGCCGCGCACGGTGGTTTCGACTTCGGGAAGTTCGGGCATGGCAGGCTCTTAGACGATCCCGGCATAAAACGACATTCTTTCGCGCAGCGGCGGGCACTGCATAGCCGGAACACGCCGCCAAGCGAGACGAACGCAGCTTTGTGCAAGATTGTCCGCAGTGGCGGAGTCGAATTTGCTGAACAGACAGCCTATGGGCGCGTGACAAGCCAAGGATAATTCATGCCCCAAAAATCTCTTCAATTGCGTGCTTTCGCGATGCTCGGTCTGGTGATGCTTTGCTGGGCGGGCAACTCGATTATCGGCCGTGCGGTGCGATTCGATATTCCGCCGGTTCAGCTCGCTTTCGGGCGCTGGCTGCTGGCTCTGCTGGTACTGCTGCCTTTCGCCTGGCAGACCTTGTGGCAGGAACGGCACGCTATCCGTGAAAACTGGCGATGGATCGTGCTGCTGGGCCTGACGGGGATCGCAGCCTTCAACACGCTGCTTTATGCTGGCTTACGTTATACCACAGCGACCAATGCCTTATTGCTGCAATCGGCTGTTCCGGCGCTGGTGCTGGTCATGGATCGTGTCTTCTTCGGTATGCGTGCGCCGTGGTTACAGATTGTCGGCGTCATTTTTTCGGTCATCGGTGTGGTGGTGATTGTATTCGAAGGCGACCCGGCCGCTGCTTTGCGATTGCATCTGGGGGCAGGTGATCTGTGGGTACTGGCATCGGTGCTGGTCTGGTCGCTCTACACCGTTTCCCTGCGCAGGAAGCCTGCCATTGCACCGATCAATCTGGTGGCCTGCACTTTTGCGGTCGGCGTGATAGCCCTTGCGCCTTTCGCGTTTTGGGAATGGAGCAACGGCGCGATCGTGCATTGGAAATGGAGCACTCTTGGCGCTTATTTCTATGTTGCGGTGATTTCCTCGGTCATGGCCTATTTCATTTATAACTGGGCCGCCAGCGTCGCCGGTCCGGCACGCGCGGGGCAAGCCATTACACTGCTGCCGATCTTCGGAGCGATTCTTTCGGCCCTGCTGCTGGGCGAGCAGCTCTATTTCTATCATTTTGTGGGCATGGCGAGCATATTGGCGGGAATTGTTCTGGGAGCCTTCGCCCATCGTCAGTCCGTGCGGACAAAGGTTCCGCTGGTACAGGACAAATGAGGGCGCTAGAGGATGGCGCATGAGTGAGAGCGTTTCCTTCGGCTACGAAGAAGTGAGCCCCGAAGAGAAGACCCGTCGCGTCGGTGATGTCTTCTCTAATGTTGCTGCCAAATATGACATCATGAACGATGCCATGTCTGGCGGTATGCACCGCTTGTGGAAGGACCGTTTCGTGCGGCGGGTGAAACCGCAGCCCGGCGAACAGATCCTCGATATGGCGGGCGGCACCGGTGACATTGCTTTCCGGATGGAAGCCTGCGGAGCCGATGTCACCGTATCCGATATCAATCAGGAAATGCTCGATGTCGGAATCGAGCGGGCAATGAAGCGCGGGCTCGACAGCCTTGTCTGGTCGCGTCAGAACGCGGAAGAACTGACTTTCCCAAGCCGCACATTCGATGCCTATACCATCGCTTTCGGTATTCGGAATGTCACTCATATCGACAGGGCGCTGGCTGAAGCGCATCGCGTGCTGAAATTTGGCGGACGGTTCTTCTGTCTCGAATTTTCGACCACCGAATGGCCCGGTTTCAAGGACGCCTACGATTTTTATTCGCATAAGCTGGTGCCGCAGATCGGCAAGGCTGTGGCTGATGATGCAGACAGCTATCGCTATCTGATCGAATCGATCCGTCGTTTCCCCACCATGCCCGAATTCGAGCAGATGATCCGCGATGCCGGTTTCGTTCGCACAAGAGTGGAGCCGATACTGGGCGGGCTTGTGGCGATCCATTCCGGCTGGAAAGTCTGAGCGGGCTGACGGTTTCAAGTGACACGACCCACCACGCATATTCTTCGTCTCCTCAAATGGGGGCGTATTCTCGCTCGCCATGGGGTGCTGCGCGAAATCGAACGCAGTCCGGCCACACCGCCTGCCGTTGCGCGGCTGACCCGACTGGCTCGGTTCGGCGCGCGGCAGCCTGCTGAACCCGATTATGCCGGTGCTTTTCAGGCTATCGGCCCGGCCGCCATCAAGCTGGGCCAGACGCTCGCCACACGGCCCGATCTGGTGGGAGAGGATGCCGCGCAGAACCTCCTGTCCTTGCAGGACAGTTTACCACCGGTGCCCTTCAGTGCGATCAAGGCGCAGATCGAACAAAGTTTCGAACAGCCCGTCGAAGCACTTTATGCCGAGATCGACCCTGAGCCCGTGGGGGCGGCATCTATCGCGCAGGTCCATTCTGCGGTGACGACCGATGGCCGCAAGGTTGCGGTGAAAGTGCTGCGACCTGGTATTCGCGAGAAATTCGCGCATGATATCACCACTTATGAGTGGGCCGCTGCGCATCTGGAAGCACTGGGCGGCGAAGCCCAGAGGCTGCGCCCGCGCCTGACCATCGCCAATTTCAAGCGCTGGACCAATCGCGAACTCGATCTGCGGCGCGAAGCGGCTTCGGCCAGCGAATTATCCCAGTTGATGAGCGGTTATCACGGCTATCGGATTCCGGCGATCGACTGGGACCGGACTAATGGCCGGGTGATGACCATCGAATGGGTTGATGGCGTCAAGATCAGCAATATCGCTGCGCTGAAAGAGGCCGGGCATAATCTGCCGCAACTGGCACAGCGTCTGGTACTCGCTTTTCTGACGCAGGCGATCAGTGCCGGCTATTTCCATGCCGATATGCATCAGGGGAACCTGTTCGTGCGGCCCGATGGCGATATTGTCGCGATCGATTTCGGAATCATGGGCCGCATCGACCGGCGGGCGCGGCAATGGCTGGCGGAAATCCTCTATGGCCTTACGACCGGTAATTATCGCCGCGTGGCCGAAATCCATTTCGAAGCGCAATATGTGCCGAGCTATCACTCGGTCGATGAATTCGCGACTGCATTGCGGGCGGTGGGTGAACCCATGCGCGGGAAGCCGGTGAGCGAATTGTCGGTCGGCCAGATGCTCGACGGGCTGTTTGCTATTACGCGCGATTTCGACATGCAGACCCAGCCGCATCTGCTGTTACTGCAAAAGACTATGGTCATGGTCGAAGGCATCGCCACTCAGCTCGATCCCGATATCAATATGTGGGATGTGGCAGCGCCTTTCGTGCGCGACTGGATCAGGGACGAACTGGGCCCCGAAGCCGCTCTGGCGGATCGTTTGCGCCAGGATGTGAAGACTCTGTTCGGCCTGCCCGATCTGGTGCGCCGGGTGGAAGCGCGGTTTCCGCCCAAAGGCGGCGCGCCAGAACAGCCGCCACTGCCCGATGTGGAACTGGTATGGGAACGGCGCCGGCGTAAGGGAACGTCCCCCTGGGGCTATATCGCCACCGCACTGGGCGGCGGTGCGCTGGTCTGGGCCGGAATGGCACTGGGCTGGCTGAGCTGACCTGGCTGGGCAAGGATCGGTGAGACTTCCTGGCCAATGGGTGGATGCGTGGTGTAGCACCGCTCACCCTTTGCGGGCCCTCCCGCGCTGGACTGCCATTACGAGTCTGATTCTGATCGGTCTGGCACTGGTCTGGAGCGTTCCCGCTGCACAGCAGTTCCAGGCTAATGAGCAGGTTCGGCAAGCGCGCATCTCCAAGTCCACCCATGCGAAGCACCGCGATCTCGATCTTTACGAAGACATCAATGCGCGGGTCAGCAAGGGCGAAAGCTATTACACCGCAGCTCTGGCCGAACAGCGCAAGTGGAATTATCCCACTCAGCCCTTTGTCGTTGTGCGTCTGCCGACTCTGGCCTGGGGTCATGCGTTGTTCGGAGCAACCGGCTGGCGGATTATCGCTATTGCCCTGTTCATTGCCAATCTTCTCGTCTGGACCAGACGCTTCCGTTCGCCGCGGCATCCGCTCCTGTCGCTGATCGTGATTGGCGGATTACTGACTTTGGGGGGCGGACTGGCCTTCTATCCCCGAGTGGGTGTGGTGCATGATTATATGAGCGGGCTGTTCGTCTCGCTTTCGCTGGTGCTTTATACGCCGCAGCGGTGGTGGCCCAGTCTGTGTCTGGCGGTTTGTGCTATGGCTATTCGGGAAATGGCCTCGCTCTATGTGCTCGCCTGGGTTGCACTGGCAGCTGCCCGGATGCGTTGGCGCGAATGCGGTGCTTTGCTGGCGGCCTTGGCCCTGTTCGCGCTGGGGATGGCGGTTCATGCCCATTTCGTCGATGCAGCGGTTAAGCCGGGCGATCTGGTCTCGCCGGGCTGGGAGGGCATGAACGGCCTAGGTTTTCTGCTCTTTTCACTGGCCCATCTGTTCCCCCATGCCTTGCCCCTGTGGTGTGTGGCTTGGCTGGGGCTGGCTGCACTGATCGGCTGGATCGGGCGCGGGGAGCGGATCGGGCTGATGGGCAGCCTCTGGCTGGGCGGTTTCGGGCTGGCCGTGGCGATTTTTGCACGGGCGGATAATTATTACTGGGTAGCCATTATGCTGCCTGCCTATTGGGTGGGGCTGGCTTTCGCACCCCGTGCCCTGATCGATCTGTGGCAGGCAGCCCGTTTGCCCGGCTGGTCAGCCAACCGTTTCATGCGGCAATAATTTGCTGCCGACAAAAGTGATGATGGCGAAGAACAGGTCGGCGACCAGATAATAAGGCAGCGCGTCATAGGTGCCATCCACCAGTGCACCGAGCGACCGACCGATAAAGGCAATCGCACACATGGCGGCCGGAGCCAGCAGGATTTCGCCATTCCGTTTCCATGCCCCCCAGATCATGCAAAGCCCGGCGACCAGATAATAGGCAGCGGTTTCAGCACGCAGGGCGGCAAGACCGGCCGGACCGCGCCATTGCAGGCCCAGACTGGTTGCCGAAGAGGTCGGGTCCACCAGAAAACCGATCCCGGCAATGATAAAGAATATCCCGGCGATGAGGATAATGGCGGTCAGGAGGAAGCGGGTCATGCGTCAATTCTCTTTCATTCGCCGGGCGAATAAGCCGGACTACGGGCTTTTCACTGGCTATTTCCACTCATGGGAGTTCTCTCTAGGCTACTCTATGGAATTTTAAAGGGCAGGAGGCCATAGCGGCTTATATGTTGGAACCACATATCCTGTTGGTGATCGGAGGCGGCATCGCTGCCTATAAGGCCTGTGAGCTTGTTCGCCTGATCCGCAAAGGCGGCGGCGAGGTCACTTGCGTGCTTACCGAAGGAGGCGCGCAATTCGTGACTCCGATGAGCCTGGCTGCCCTGTCGGGCAGGCAAGTGCATACTTCGCTGTGGGATCTCAAGAACGAAGCCGAGATCGGTCATATTCAGCTCAGCCGGGAAGCCGATCTGGTGGTGGTTTGCCCGGCCACGGCCAATATGCTGGCCAAGATGGCAGCGGGTATTGCCGATGATCTGGCCACGACCATGCTGCTGGCGACCGACAAGCCGGTCATGGCGGTGCCGGCCATGAATGTCCGCATGTGGGGCCATGCCGCCACGCAGCGCAACCTGCGGACACTTAGCGAATCCGGTGTGCATATTGTGGCGCCCGACGAAGGGGCGATGGCTTGCGGAGAATTCGGCCCCGGTCGTTTGCCGGAACCCGACCGTATCTGGGACGAAATCGCGCAGTTACTGGGCCTTTATCCGGAAAACCGCTTGCGCGATGTGTCTGCTTCTCTGGACCAGTTCGACAAGGATATGTCGGATGCAGGGCGCGCTGACGATCCGTTGGAGGGGCAGGGCGCTTTCGATTCCCATCCTCCCCATCGCCCGCTTTACGGGCGGCACGTGCTGGTCACGGCAGGGCCGACTCATGAACCGATAGATCCGGTGCGCTACATCGCCAATCGTTCTTCGGGCAAACAGGGTTTTGCCATTGCCGAGGCAGCGGCGGCTGCGGGTGCCCGGGTGACGCTGGTGGCCGGGCCGGTCGTATTACAGACTCCGCCGGGTGTGGAGCGGTTCGATGTCGAAACGGCACGTGAAATGGCCGAGGCGGTGAATGAAGCTTTGCCGGCGGATGTGGCCGTGATGGTCGCGGCAGTGGCTGACTGGCATGTCGAAAACCGCGCCGGGCAGAAGATCAAGAAGAATGGTCATGGCTTGCCGCCGCTCGAACTGGTGGAAAATCCTGATATTCTCGCCGGTCTTGGGCAAAGCCCGGGCAAACCGCCCTTGCTGATCGGCTTTGCTGCGGAAACCGATAATGTGATCGATTACGCGGTGGATAAAAGACAGCGCAAGGGCGCGGACTGGATCGTGGCCAATGATGTGTCGGGCGATGTGATGGGCGGCAGAGAAAATACCGTGCATATTGTCACGGCTGACGGGGTTGAGGATTGGGAGCGGATGGATAAGGAGCGGGTCGCTGTCAAACTCGTTGAAAGGATTGCCGATGCCCTCTCCCGCTAATGTCGCTGTTCAGATCAGGCGGCTCGATCACGGTGAGGGTCTGCCTCTGCCGCATTATGCCACTGCCGGGGCTGCCGGAATGGATGTTCATGCGGCCGAAGATGTGACGCTCGAACCCGGTGCACGGCATCCTGTGGCCACCGGTTTCGCTCTGGCCATTCCGGAAGGCTATGAGATTCAGGTTCGCCCGCGCTCAGGTCTGGCGCTGAAACATGCGGTGACCGTTCCTAATACGCCCGGCACGATCGATTCGGATTATCGCGGTGAACTGAAGATCATCATGATCAATCACGGCAACGAAGCTTTTGCCATCGCACGCGGTGATCGCGTGGCCCAGCTCGTGCTGGCGCCTGTTATACAGGCTGTGTGGAGCGAAGTGGAAGAGCTGGATCAGACGGAACGGGGCGATAAGGGCTTCGGTTCGACCGGCGGACACAAGGCTTTGTAAAATCGTTTGCCAGTCTCTCTTACACGCTGGCCTCTCTTATAAAAAAGGCGGGTGCTTCTCTGGAAGGCCCGCCTTTTTATATCGGTTTCGCCTGCTTACTTCGAAGAGCGTTTAACCGGCTGATTTTCCGGTGCGATCGAAATGCGCACGGTTTCGCCCGAATTGCCGGGGAAATCGGTGAACATCGCTTCCACCAGATTGGGCACCAGATATTGCAAGCGGTCCGAAGTCGAAACGGCTTCGGCTCTGCCTTCGAACAGGCGCTTGCCGTCGGAAGCACGGTCGATCTTCATTTCGACATCGCTTGTATAGACGGTGTAACTGCTAACCGAAGGACGGTCGAAGAAAGGATCGTACCAGCCATAGCTCCATGAGCGGCGGGGATAATACCCGTAAGGTCCCCAGGACCCATAGCCATACCAGGGGCCCCAATAGGAACTGGGACCGTCCGACCGGATCCGTTCGCGCCCGTTATCCACGCCGTAATCGAAACGGACGATCAGATTGGCGCTGTCGGGTGAAGCGGCTTCGCGATAGCCCAGACGCTCCATCTGCTGATCGACATAATCGGCATACATGGAAAATTCGAGCCCGCCCGACAGGCTGGGATCTTCTGCCACGACGGCAAAAGTCTGTCCTTCGGGGGCAGGGAGCTGACTCTGGAAACGGGAGACATCGGCCTGGAAGGGCGATGCACAGGCCGCGAGGCTGGCCAGCAGGAGCGGGATGGCAGCCATTTTCAGGCTCCGTCCGATTTTTCCTTTCTTGAACATCATCTTACTTTCCCTTCGCGGCGTCTGTCGCCATCCGGCGGTTCATCTACCGCATACAACTCTTCAAGGATGAGCTGATATATATATAGGACGGTCTGAACCGGTCTTGAACACCCTTCGTAAAAATGACTGTTTTACAGTAACTTGTGCGGTGGACGATTTTATCGCCCCCGCACAAGCCCAAGAGCCTTATAGGCAGCATCCAGAGTGGGAACGCCAATTTCGCGGGCGCGAGCCGCGCCGCGTGCAAGGATCGCATCCAGCGCTTCACGATCCTGCTTCAGTTCAACGAAGCGTGTGACGATGGGGGCCAGCGATTCGACCATCAGTTCCGCCAGAGCGGGTTTGAACTGGCCGAAACCCTCTCCGCCATGATCGGCCAGCACTTCAGCCACACTCTTGCCTGACAAGGTGGCATAGATCGTCACCAGGTTGCGGGCTTCGGGCCGTTCTTCCAGTCCTGCTTCTTCAGAAGGCAGGGGTTCAGGATCGGTCTTGGCCTTCTTCACCTTCCTGGCGATCGTATCGACATCGTCGGACAAATTGATACGGCTCATATCCGAGGGGTCCGACTTGCTCATCTTCTTGCTGCCGTCGCGCAACGACATAATCCGCGCGGCACCCGGCGGGATGATCGGTTCGGGCAGTGTGAAGATCTCCTCGCCTTCGCCGAAATCATTGTTGAACTTGATGGCAATGTCGCGCGCCAGTTCGAGATGCTGCTTCTGGTCTTCGCCCACCGGAACATGGGTAGCCTGATGCAACAGGACGTCGGCTGCCTGCAGGACAGGATAGGTGAAGAGCGCCACGCTGGCGCCTTCGCGATTCTTGCCCGACTTGTCCTTGAACTGAGTCATGCGGTTGAGCCAGCCCATTCGTGCCGTTCCGTTCAGCAACCATTGCAGTTCCGCGTGGGCGGGAACCTGTGCCTGATTGAAAAGAATGGAACGGGCAGGGTCGATACCGCAGGCAACCAGCGCTGCGGTCATTTCCAGCGTTGCCGCATGCAGCTCTGCCGGATTATGGGGCATCGAGATGGCATGCAGATCGGCAAGGAAGAACATGCATTCGGCATCGTCTTCCAGCGAATCCTGCATGGCGGCCCAGTTCCGGATAGCCCCGAGGTAATTACCGAGATGGAGAGACCCTGTGGGTTGAATACCGGAAACGACACGCATGAATTGTAGCCTTGATTTACTGTTCGGAATCGCTCGCCTGACCATTGGCCGAGGCAGGCTTGCGCCGCCGTAGCTGGCCAAGAAGGTCCTTGTCGAGAGCCCCGACGGCATAAGCAATGACGAAAAAGGTTATCAGGCCCGCGCCCACCAGAACGCCAAGTGACCAGACTTTCTCGATAATGCTGCCGCCATAACGGCTTTGCATCAGCGGCATAAGTATGATGAGAACGCCTGCCATGGCCGCCGTAGCGATGAGCTGGCGCAGGACTTTTCCCATAA
Source organism: Altericroceibacterium spongiae (assembly GCF_003610805.1). Classification (GTDB taxonomy): domain Bacteria; phylum Pseudomonadota; class Alphaproteobacteria; order Sphingomonadales; family Sphingomonadaceae; genus Altericroceibacterium; species Altericroceibacterium spongiae. The sequence goes on from NZ_RAPF01000003.1 coordinate 80,453, forward strand.
GGCGCGGGGTGAGCGTATACCAGCTGCGATGATGGAGCAGCACATAGAGCGCTGCCACATTAAGCGTCGACGTAAAGGCGGTTGCCGCTGCCAGCCCGACAATGCCGTAACGCGGAACGACATAAAAATTGATCGCGATATTCACGATCAGGGTTGCCGCTGCCACCCAGACAGGGGTGCGCGTATCCTCCCGGCTGAAGAAGGCTGGCTGGAAGACTTTTACCAGCACATAGGAAGGAAGGCCCGCCACAAGGGCAATCACGATATTGGCCATCACCGCTCCGTCGGCCGATGTCATCTTGCCGCCGACGAAGAAGGCTGTAACGAAGGCCGGGGCGCATACGGCCAGAGCTGCCGCTGCAGGCAGGGTCAGCAGCAGGCCGATTTCCACCGCATTGCTTTGCAGACGCTGTGCCTGTGCATTGTCATTGGTCTGAATATGGCGCGACAGCATCGGGAGAATCGCCGTGCCCAGCGCAATGCCGACAATGCCAAGCGGCATCTGGTTCAGCCGGTCGGCATATTTGAGCAATGTCAGCGAACCCTGTTCGAGCGAAGTTGCGAAGAATGTGTCGACGAACTGACTCACCTGATAGACGCCGGCGCCGAAAGTGGCCGGCAGGATCAGCATGGCGAGCCGTTTCACTTCGGGTGTGAAGCGGGGCACATGACATTTCAACCGGACGCCTGCTTTGCGGGTGGCCCAGACCATATAAGCCAGCTGTGCGATCCCCGACAGCGTGACCGCAATCGCCACGGCATAAGCAACAGTGACGTCACTTCCCCCATTCCTGCGCAGGAACCAGCCGGTTCCGATGCCGGTAATCAGAACAAGGTTGAGCAGAACCGGCACAAAAGCGCCCGGTGCGAAGCGTGAGCGGGCATTGAGGACACCCGACAGCATCGCAACCAGCGAAATGAGTGTCAGATAAGGAAAAGTGATCCGCGCCAGTGTTACGGAAAGGGCAAACTTTCCAGGAATTTCCCGGAATTCGGAAGCCAGCACCCAGACGATGGCAGGCATGGCCAGCATCGCAATGGCCGAAAAGCCGAGCAGGACCCAGATAAACACCGCCAAAACGTCATTGGCGAATTTTTCCGCGGCTTCCTCCCCGCCTTCTCCGGCCAGGCTGCGCGTATACATGGGTACGAAAGCGACCGAGAAGGCCCCTTCGGCAAAGAGGCGCCGGAATGTATTGGGCAGGATGAAGGCGAGCTGGAAAGCATCGGCGGCAAGCCCTGCCCCCAACACCCGCGCCAGTAATATATCGCGGGCAAAGCCGAAAATGCGGCTGAATGCTGTCAGCCCGCCAATCGTCCCGACATTTTTAACAAGGCTCATGGTTTTACAGGGCTCATGGGCGGCCAGATCTCACATCACATCAAAGGGCGCGTGATATGCGCCTGTCCGCCCGGAACCGCAATCGCCTGAGTTCGGGGACGATTGCCTCAGGCAATGACCGGTCAGGCGTGACCGGCTGCCGGTGCGCCGCCTTCCTGCTGGCGAGCCTGAAGTTGCTGGAGATAAAGACCCTGGAAGTCGATCGGGTCGAGCAGCAGCGGCTGGAAACCAGCGTCGCGCACGGCATCGGCAATCACGCGGCGCGCAAAGGGGAACAGAATGCGCGGGGCTTCGGCATAAGTGAAAGCGTGGATCTGTTCATCCGCCATATTGCGCATGCCGACGAGGCCACAATAGGACAGCTCGACAAGGTAGGCAGTGCCGGACTGGGATTTCGCCGTAACGGAAATCTTTAGTTCGACCTCTGTGATTTCCTCATTGATCTTTTTCCCACCGATATTGAACTGCACATCCAGTTCAGGCTGTTCCTGCCACTGGAAGCTTTCCGGAGCGTTCGGATTTTCGACCGAAAGATCCTTCACATATTGCGATATCAGACCGGCGACCGGCTGATTATCGGCGCCATTGCCGGCACTGTTGTTGAGATCGGTAAGAACGTCGCCTTCATCGGCCATGATGGATTACTTTCCACTGATGTTATAAAAAGATGGTCTTGCCTGCGCGCGTAGCATTGTGCCCTGCCACTCGCAACGGCCAGCCGACCGGCATATCGCTTTTGTGGCGTTCCCGCGGAGAGGGCTGTTCGGGGCGGAATATATATGAGCTGACAGCTTATGCTGTCGGTGATTCTGCATTGTGCAGCGGATATACGAGCCAAACATTACCTGATTTTAACGTAAATTCAGGACTTTTGGGCCCAAATATGCGGGTGACATGTTGTCGATTTGTAATTCAGGCCTATTTCAGGCACGATTGTTGAATGAAAACGTATTATACGATGCGTAACAAAGGTAATGTGCCGAATGCCGTCAGGGTGTCCGGCAAGGAGTTCGGATAGTCACGTGATTGTCGAAATCGTCATCCTCGCCATGATCGCAGCATTTCTGGGTCTGCGTCTCTATTCTGTCCTGGGACGCAGGGCGGAACATGAAGAAGAGCCGATCCCAACCCGCTTCGAACGGAAGGACCGGGCCAGCGCTCCTCAGCAGGTGGCGGCGCCCGAAGCACGTCAGGCGGACAATAATTCGCGCGAAATTATCGGCTTCCCGCCCGCGATCGAGCAGGGTTTGCGCGATATTTCTTCTGCCGATCGTAGCTTCGACCTTCTCGCTTTCATGTCCGGTGCCAAAGCGGCCTATGGCATGGTGCTCGAAGCGTTCTGGCGCGGTGATCGGGAAGAGCTGCGGCAACTTTGCGATGACGATGTCTATCGGGGCTTCGTCGCTGCGATCGATGCGCGCGAACAGGCAGGTGAGACGCTGGAAAACAGGCTTGTCCGGATTGAGGATAGCAGTGTGGATTCGGCTTCGCTGGATGGTCGTACAGCGCGAATCGCAGTTCGTTTCGTAGCGGACATTTCCGCTATTACGCGAGACAAGGACGGCAATGTCGTTGCCGGTTCGCTCGACGATGCGATCGAAAGCCGCGATATCTGGACATTCGCCCGCGATATTAATTCTGCCGGTCCCGACTGGTTGCTGGTTGAAACTGACGAAGGCTGATTTCCATGCGGGCGGGGGGCTTGAAAGGCTGGCTCGCCGGCATTGCAGGTGCCGTGGTCCTGGCAGGTTGCGGGCAGATGGTGCCTCCGTCAGGTAAGGCACCCCCGCCTGTCCCACCCACTGCTCTCGAAGCAGGGGTTGTGGCCGGGCCTTCCATTGCCTCTTTGAAGCTGACTGAGTCGCAGGCTGTTAGAGCGTTGCGATCTTTCGTCGAAAGTTGCCCTGTCCTTATCCGTCGAAACGATAACAGCGAACTGACGCAAGGGGCAGACTGGCAAGCTGTTTGTGAACAGGCTAAGGAAACCTCTCCGTCACAGGCGCTGCTTTTTTTCGAAACCAGTTTCGAAACGGCCCGTGTCTATAACGGGGTCAGCCATGTAACGGGCTATTATGAACCGGAAATCGCCGGGTCGCGTACAAAGCAGCCCGGTTTCGATGTCCCGGTCTATGGCTTGCCCGACGATCTGGTGCGCCGCTGGCCCGAAGATATGCCGCAGAGTGAAAGGGTCGGTCGTCCGCCGCTCGGTCGGATCGATGGGCAGGGGCATGTCGTACCTTATTACGACCGGGCTCAGATTGAGGATGGCGCCCTGGCGGGGCGGGGACTCGAAATTGCGTGGGTGGCCGATCCGGTCGAGTTCTTCTTTTTGCAAATTCAGGGCTCCGGGCGCATACATACACCGGAAGGTGAGGTAATTCGTATCGGTTACGCCGGGCAAAACGGCCTGCCCTATACCGGTATCGGATCGCTGATGCGCGAGCGTAATCTGTTCGGCACCGGGCCGGGCCAGTATCCGGCCTCTATGCAGGGTATCATGCAATATTTGCGCGACCATCCCCAGGAAGGCGATGCGTTGATGCGGATGAATCGAAGCTGGGTATTTTTCCGGGAACTGACCGGTGATGGGCCTCTTGGTGCGCTGGGCGTGCCGGTGCGGCCGCAGGGGTCTGTTGCGGCCGATCCGCGCTATGTGCCCCTGGGGGCACCTGTTTTTCTAGAAACCGACAGGCCAGAGGTGAACGGGTTATGGATTGCGCAGGATACAGGCGGCGCGATCAAAGGACCCAATCGCCTCGATGCCTTCTGGGGGGCAGGCCGTGATGCACGCGAAATCGCCGGTGGGATGAGTGCCCGCGGGGAAGCACTTCTTTTCCTGCCCAGGGGAACGCTGGACCGATTGAACAACCGCCCATGAAACCGCCCCGTGGTCTAAGCGAGAAGGAAGCGGCTCTCTGGTCGCAGGTGACGGCAAGCGTAAAGCCGATACATGGTGACGCACCGCCCAAATCAGCGCCCGACATCGTGCCGCCGCCTCCATCGCGCCAGCCGAAAGCGGTTAAATCACCGCCATCGCCTTCTCCTTTGGCGACATTGCCACCGAAAGTGGCTCGCAGTCCTGCATCCAAATCCAGAGGGCCCGCGGTTACTGTTACCAGCCCGGCCGCGCCCAAATTCGGGGAAGGGCTCGATTCGACATGGGACCGGAAGCTGGCGCGAAATGGTGTCTCGCCTGACTTTACCCTCGACTTGCATGGCCATACGCTTGAAACAGCGCATCAGCGATTGGATTGGGGGCTGACACAGGCCAAAGCAATGGGTGCGCGGGTGGTGCTGGTCATTACGGGCAAGCCGCGCAGAGCGGAAGCCGCCGACCGGGCCGAGCGGCGTGGTGCGATCCGGTCAAAAATTCTCGACTGGCTGGCTGCTGGTGCCCATTCATCGGACATTGCCGCCATAAGGAATGCGCACCGGCGCCATGGCGGCTCCGGTGCGCTGTATATTATTCTGCGCCGCCGCCGTTAAGCGGCAGGTCTTTTACCGAATTTAAGCCGGTACTTTTTCCGCTGCGGCCTGTGCTGCCTGTGCGATCTCCTCCGGCGCTTCATTACGGATCAGAAAGTCGAAAGCGGATAAGCCCGCCTTGGCTCCTTCGCCCATGGCAATGACGATCTGTTTATAGGGAACAGTCGTTGCATCGCCTGCGGCAAAGATACCGGGGATATTGGTCGCCGCCTTCGCATCGATTTCGATTTCACCGAACTTCGTCAGCTCGATGCCCGAATCGCGCAACCATTCGGTATTTGGCACCAGACCGATCTGAACGAAGACACCTTCCAGTTCGACGGTCTTTTCCTGATCCGTATTGCGGTCCTTATAAACCAGCCCGTTTACCTTCTGACCGTCTCCGGTGATTTCGGTTGTTGCAGCCGAAGTGATGATCTCGACATTACCCATCGAACGCAGTTTCTTTTGCAAAACTTCGTCGGCACGCAATTCATCGGCGAATTCGACCAGCGTTACATGGGCCACAATATTAGCGAGGTCGATAGCCGCTTCGACACCCGAATTACCGCCGCCGATCACCGCGACACGCTTGCCTTTGTAAAGCGGACCGTCACAGTGCGGGCAATAGGCTACGCCCTTATTGGCATATTCGGATTCGCCGGGAACGCCAAGCTGGCGCCAACGGGCTCCCGTGGTGAGTACGAGACTGCGCGCCTTCAGCGTACCACCATTCTCGAACACGATTTCATGATAGCCACCGGTTTGAGCTGCGGGAATCAGCTTTTCCGCTTTTTGCAGATTGATGACGTCAATATCATATTCGCTCACATGCGTTTCGAGCGCAGTGGCCAGTTTGGGCCCCTCGGTATAAGGCACCGAGATAAGGTTTTCGATGGCCATCGTATCGAGCACCTGCCCGCCGAAGCGTTCTGCTGCGATGCTGGTGCTGAAGCCTTTACGCGCGGTATAGATGGCCGCTGCGGCGCCTGCAGGCCCGCCACCGACAATCAGCACTTCCACAGGAGGCTTGGCATTCAGCTTGTCCGCAGCCCGGGCACCGGCATTGCTGTCCAGCTTACCGAGAATCTCTTCAAGATTCATCCGCCCATTGGCGAAGTTTTCTCCGTTCAGAAATACTGCCGGGACAGCCATGACCTGACGGGCATCGACTTCATCCTTGAACGCACCGCCTTCGATCAGCGTGGCCTTCACGCCCTTATTGTTCATGGCGAGCAGAGTCAGCGCCTGCACTACATCGGGGCAGTTTTGACAGGACAGTGAGAAATACATCTCGAAATCGTAATCGCCTTCCAGTGCACGAGCTTGTTCGAGCACTTCATCCGAGACCTTCGGCGGGTGTCCGCCGGCCCAGAGCAGAGCGAGCACGAGAGAGGTGAATTCATGACCCATTGGCAATCCGGCAAAGCGGACTGAAGCGTCATGATCCGATGCGCGCCGGATTTCGAAACTGGGTTTGCGTTGATCATCGCCATCAAAAGAGGCGCTGACTTTATCGTTCAGTTCTGCGATTTCATTGAGCAGTTCACGGGTTTCGTTCGATTTCGCATCGTCGCCAAGAGAGGCGACGAGCTCGATCGGTTCGCGCAGATTGCCGAGAAATTGCTGGAGCTGCTGCTTCATATTGGCGTCGAGCATGATGTTTTCCTTGTGTCTGGAAACAAAAACGGCCCGGGGCGAAGGGGTGCCCCGGGCCGTTTGCCTGTCTCGCTATTGCGAGAAAACGGGGCTTAGAGTTTACCGACGAGATCGAGCGACGGAGCGAGTGTTTCGCCGCCTTCTTCCCATTTGGCCGGGCAGACCTGGCCGGGATTGGCGCGGACATACTGAGCTGCCTTGACCTTGCGGACCAGTTCCTTGGCGTTACGACCAACACCTTCGCAGGTGATTTCCATGACCTGGATTACGCCATCGGGATCGACAAGGAAGGTCGCACGGTCAGCCAGGCCCATTTCTTCACGCAGCACACCGAAATTGTTGGAAATGGCGTGGAGCTGGTCTCCGAGCATCGGGAACTTGATCTTGGCGATCTTTTCCGACGTATCGTGCCATGCCTTATGGCTGAAATGGGTGTCGGTGGAGACGCCATAGACTTCAACGTCCATGCCTTTCAGCGTGTCATACTGTTCGGCAATGTCTTCCAGCTCGGTCGGGCAGACAAAAGTGAAGTCAGCCGGATAGAAGAAGAAGATCGCCCATTTGCCCTTCACGTCTTCATCCGTGACGTCGAAGAAGTCCTTGCCTTCCTGAAAGGCGGTGGCTTTGAACGGTTTGATCGTGCTTCCGATGATACCCATCTTTAATGCTCCGTATTGGTGTTGAACTCGTCTGAGCAACAGATAGGGCAGGTGGTTCGTTCCTGCCAATGAGGAGTATCGATTGGTTTGATTGAGTAAATCAATCAGCGGGTATTGATCGAAATCAACGATTAATGTTGTTTTCGCGACAGAACTGTCCGGATAATCGTTCTATTTCGTCAAATCGCTCTCCCCGGACTGCTCGATACCTAGCCGCATTGGGCGCGATGGAGCATCTTCTGATCGGCCAGCACCAGCGCCATCATCGCTTCGACTACGGGAACACCGCGAATACCGACACAAGGATCGTGGCGGCCTTTCGTCGCCAGTTCGGTGGCTTCACCTTCACGGGTGACGGTCGGTTGCGGGATAAGAATGGAGCTTGTGGGTTTGAAAGCGGTACGCACCACCACCGGCTGGCCAGTCGAAATGCCTCCGGCGATACCGCCGGCATGATTAGCCAGAAATTCGGGAGCGTTTTCACCGGGCCGCATCGGATCGGCATTGTCTTCACCGCGCAAACGGGCAGCGGCAAAACCATCGCCGATTTCCACGCCTTTCACAGCATTGATGCTCATAATCGCGGCGGCCAGATCGGCGTCGAGCTTGGCATAAAGCGGAGCGCCCCAGCCTGCAGGAACACCCGTGGCGACACATTCAACCACCGCACCGAGCGAAGATCCCTCCTTGCGGGCTTTGCCGACCAGATCTTCCCAACGTTTTGCCGCCGCCGCATCGGGGCAGAAAAAGGGATTCCGGGTAATTTCCGATGGGTCGAAAGCCGTCGGATCGATGGCGTCACCGCCGATTTCGGAGACATAGCCGCAGATTGTCACTTCGGGGATAACCAGCCGGGCCACTGCGCCAGCGGCGACACGGGCTGCCGTTTCGCGGGCTGAACTGCGCCCGCCGCCGCGATAATCGCGGAAACCGTATTTAGCGTCATAGGTATAATCGGCATGGCCGGGGCGATAGGCCCTGGCGACATCCGAATAATCTTTCGAGCGTTGATCGGTATTTTCGATCATCAGGCTGATCGGTGTGCCTGTGGTTTGCCCTTCGAAAACTCCGCTCAGAATTTTAACCTGATCGGGTTCGCGCCTTTGGGTGGTAAATTTGTTCTGTCCGGGTTTGCGGGCATCGAGAAACGGTTGAATCGCTTCTTCACTGATAGCCAGCCCCGGCGGGCAGCCATCCACAATGGCGCCAAGGGCTGGCCCATGGCTTTCCCCCCATGTGCTGAATCGAAAAACGCGGCCGGAAGTGTTCATGCTCATGAATTTGCTCATGCTGCAAGAGTGAAGGTCTGTCCATATTGCACTGGCCAAAAGAAGAGCGATAAGGCAGGAACAAAACATGATTGCAAAGCTGAAAGGGCGGCTGGACGATACCGGCACGGATTGGGCGGTGATTGACGTTCAGGGCGTCGGTTATCTGGTGCATTGTTCCAACCGGACACTGTCTTCGCTGGGTGAAAAAGGCGAAGCCTGTACGGTTTTCACTCATTTGCAGGTCAGTGAGACGGATATGCGCCTGATCGGGTTTGCCAGTGCCGCTGAGCGAGACTGGTTCAAATTGCTGACCAATGTGCAGGGAGTGGGCAGCAAGGTGGCATTGGCGATCCTGTCGGCGCTCACTACCGAGGAATTGCAGAGCGCCTGTGCCGGTCAGGATGCGGCTCAGGTGGCACGTGCCAATGGTGTGGGGCCGAAACTGGCCGGGCGGATCGTGAATGAGCTAAAAGATAAGGCTGGCGCTTTGCCTGCCGTCCCGGGGCCGACATTGTCGGGTGGCGGCACTTCACCTGTTGCCGGGGCAAGTGCGGATGCAGTATCGGCCTTGCAAAATCTTGGTTTCAAACCAGCGATTGCTGCCAGTGCTGTGGCCCATGCTCAGGCCGAACTGGGCGAAGCTGCCAGTGAAAGCGACCTTATCCGCGTAGCCCTGAAAAAGGCTGCCGGATGATGAGCATCCCAGTTTTATTCGCCTCCTATGTTCGGTCTGAAGCGGTAATCTCCTTTGTTGTGATGCGAATGCGGTATGGCGGATAACCCTCATCTTACACCCGAACGCCAGCCGGAAGATCAGGATGCAGCTTTGCGTCCCAAATCTCTGCGGGAATTTATTGGGCAGGAAGCGGCGCGCGATAATCTGCGGGTTTTTATCGAAAGTGCCCGTTCGCGTGGTGAAGCGATGGACCATACGCTTTTTTTTGGTCCTCCTGGCCTCGGTAAAACCACTCTCGCTCAGATCGTGGCCAAGGAATTGGGCGTAGGCTTTCGGGCTACGTCAGGACCGGTTATTGCCAAAGCAGGCGATCTTGCAGCTTTGCTGACCAATCTCGAATCGGGTGATGTTTTGTTCATCGACGAGATTCACCGGCTCAACCCGGTGGTCGAAGAAGTGCTCTATCCGGCGATGGAAGATCGTGCACTCGACCTGATTATCGGCGAGGGGCCTTCTGCACGGTCGGTGCGGATCGATCTGCCGCCCTTTACTCTGATCGGGGCGACCACCCGGCAGGGATTATTGACCACGCCTTTGCGCGATCGATTCGGTATTCCGGTCAGACTGATCTTCTACACGGAAGACGAACTGACATTGGTTGTCACGCGCGGTGCGCGCCTGCTGGGATTGGAGATCGATGATGCCGGAGCGAGAGAAATTGCCCGTCGTTCGCGCGGCACTCCTCGTGTAGCAGGGCGGTTGCTACGTCGCGTGCGGGACTTTGCCCATGTTGCCGGCGGAGACAGAGTAACCGCACGGATTGCCGATCATGCCCTGACACGGCTGGAAGTGGATACGCTCGGGCTCGATGCCATGGACAGGCGCTATCTCACTATGATTGCCGATATCTATAAGGGTGGGCCGGTGGGTGTGGAAACTCTGGCGGCGGGTCTGGCTGAACCGCGTGATACGGTGGAGGATGTGGTCGAACCCTATTTGATCCAGCTCGGCCTTGTCGCGCGTACAGCAAGGGGACGGTGTCTTAACGATCGTGGATGGAGTCATCTCGGTTTAACGCCTCCCAAAGGAGGGCAAGGCGGCCTGTTCGATTCGCAGGATGATCAGGGCTGAGCTTCCAAGTCTGGAATATGGTTAACATTGTGCTCCAGTATGTGGTATCACTCTGGGACACACTGATGACAGTTCTCGGAAATCATACGATTTATCGCCAGTGAAACAATCAAACATTCTTAATATTGTCATGCCGATTCTCGTGGTGATGGTTTTAGGGGAGTAAAGCGGGATCGGGCCATATGGCGCTAACCGCTTTCGGGTAAGCAGAGAGAGATTACATGTCAGTCCGCATGGCCCTTGCAAAATTGTCTGCCGTCGCAGCAGGTGGTGCATTGATTGGTGGCGGAGCTGTCCATATGGCTGAGCCGCAGGCTGCAACGGTCACTTCTACCAAACATGTGAAGGGAAAACGAACCAAGCTGGTTCCCATCAAGACGGTTAAGAGGGCTCGACGGGCGATTCCTCCAAAGCTTCCCGAAGAACCGCGCATCCGTCGTGCCATTGAGCGCCCACCTCAGGTCGCTGCAGCGATTCCCTTGCCTCCTTTACCGCCGCAACCGGTGATCGGCGGATCAGGCGGTATACCGCCCGTTATCGGCGGCTCAAGCGGTGGCGGCGGTTATGTCGGTTCTTCCGGGGGATTTTTTGGCGGTTACTTTGGTGGTGGCTCAAGTGGTGGCAACGTAGTGGTGACATCGACTACCACAGGCGGCGTCTCGACTTCCACATCGACTTCAAGCGGCGTTTCGACCAGCACGGGCGGTGTGTCCACTTCCACCGGGGGCGTTTCGACCAGCACAGGTGGTGTATCGACTTCCACCGGTGGTGTTTCGACCAGCACCAGTACGAGCAGTTCCACCAGTAGCAGCAGCTCGACAAGTAGCAGCACCAGCAGTTCTACCAGCTCGAGCACTAGCAGCTCGACCAGTTCTTCTTCCGGAGGCGAAACAAGTTCCGGAGGCACGACAACCGGCGGGGATCCAGGCACGCCGGTTCCTGCGCCGCCTGTTATCCTTCTGTTCGGAGCGGGTGCGGCGGTTCTGTTCGCTCGGCGCCGGCGTTCGAAAGGGACAGGAAACGCTCTCGCAGATTGATTTATGGTAGAATTTCATCACCCCCTCAGGTGATCGAAGGCGGCTTCCACGGGAGCCGCCTTTTTGCTTACCAGAATGCTCTCATGCTCTGGCCATACTAAAGGCTGGGATAAGGCCGAATACGAAAAGGCCCCGCCGTTAAGCGGGGCCTTCGATCATTTAGCGGCAGAATAGCTCAGGAAGCGAGGTTCCTGAGCACATACTGCAGAATGCCGCCATTCTTGTAATATTCCATTTCATTGGCGGTATCGATGCGGCATTTGGCTGTGAAGGTAAAGGTCTCGCCATTCGGACGTGTAACTTCGACTTCGACGTCCTGAGCTGGCGTTAGATCGGCTAGACCTTTAATGGTGAAGGCGTCTTCACCCGTCAGACCCAGTGTTTCGCGTGTATCGCCACCGGTGAATTGCAGCGGCAGAACGCCCATGCCAACCAGATTCGAACGATGGATTCGCTCATAGCTTTCGACGATGACTGCCCGTACACCAAGCAGATTGGTGCCCTTGGCAGCCCAGTCACGGCTGGAACCTGTACCGTATTCCTTACCGGCAATGACGACCAGCGGTGTACCGTCGGCTTTGTGCTTCATGGCCGCATCATAGATGGCCATTTGTTCACCCTGATAGGTGGTCATTCCGCCTTCAACGCCTGGCACCATTTCGTTGCGGATGCGAATATTGGCGAAGGTGCCGCGCATCATAACTTCGTGATTGCCGCGACGAGAGCCGTAGGAGTTAAAATCCTTCTTCTCTACGCCATTGGCAATCAGATAGCGTCCGGCAGGCGAATCTTCCTTGATCGAACCTGCCGGTGAAATGTGGTCTGTGGTTACGGAATCGCCCAGAATAGCCAGTGGCTTGGCACTTTCGATATCGGCCACCGGCGCAGGGGTCATGCCCATACCTTCGAAATAAGGCGGATTGGCGACATAGGTCGAACCGGCTTGCCACTGATAAGTGTCCGAACCGGTAACATCGATTGCCTGCCAATGTTCATCGCCCTTATATACGTCGGCATAACGGGTTTCGAACATTTCGCGGTCGATTGACCGGTTACGCAATTCGGCGACTTCGAGATTGCTCGGCCAGATGTCCTTGAGGAAGACATCCTTGCCTTCCTGATCCTGACCGATGGGCGTGGTGGTAATGTCTTCGGTCACCGTCCCTTTCAGAGCGTAAGCAACGACCAGCGGCGGCGATGCGAGAAAGTTCGCCCGTACATCGGGAGAGACGCGGCCTTCAAAGTTGCGGTTGCCCGACAGCACGGAGGCGGCAACGATATCGTTTTCGTTGATCGCTTTGCTGATCGGTTCGGCGAGCGGGCCGGAATTGCCGATGCAGGTGGTGCAACCATAACCGACGAGATCGAAGCCGATTGCGTCCATATGGTCCTGAACGCCGGCCTTTTCGAGGTAGTCGGTCACGACTTTGGAGCCTGGTGCCAGACTGGTTTTGACCCACGGTTTGGGTTTCAGACCCTTTTCATGCGCCTTTTTTGCTACCAGACCGGCAGCGAGCATCACATCGGGGTTGGACGTGTTAGTGCAGGAGGTGATGGCGGCAATAACGACGTCACCATCACCGACATCGTGGCCTTCGCCATCGACTACCACACGTTCCGGCGCGCTTTTGCCATAAAGCTTCTCAAGGTCGGTGTTGAACAGTTCGTCCACCTCGGGAAGGATAACCTTGTCCTGCGGACGCTTCGGCCCGGCGAGCGAGGGGACCACACTGCCAAGATCGAGTTCGAGGAGATCCGTGAAGACCGGGTCCGGATTGGACGGATCGGCCCAGAAACCCTGTTCCTTGGCATAGGCTTCGACCAGCGTGATCTGCTCTTCGGTGCGGCCGCTGAGACGCAGATAGTCCAGCGTCTTGTCGTCAATGCCGAAAAAGCCGCAGGTTGCACCATATTCGGGAGCCATATTGGCGAGAGTGGCGCGGTCTGCGAGGCTGAGCGAAGCGAGGCCCGGACCGAAATATTCAACGAAGCGGCCAACAACGCCTTTTTCACGCAACATCTGGGTGCAGGTGAGTACAAGGTCAGTTGCGGTAACGCCTTCGGCCAGCTTGCCGGTGAATTTGAAGCCGACCACTTCGGGAATCAACATGGAAATAGGCTGGCCGAGCATGGCGGCTTCGGCTTCAATACCGCCGACACCCCAGCCCAGCACACCAAGGCCATTGACCATGGTTGTGTGGCTGTCCGTGCCCACGCAAGTGTCGGGATAGGCGACCAGTTCACCGTTCGGGTCTTCACTCGACCAGACACATTGCGCGATATTTTCGAGATTTACCTGATGGCAGATGCCGGTGCCCGGGGGGACGGCGTAGAAGTTCTTGAGGCTCTTCGCACCCCATTTCAGGAAGTCATACCGCTCCGCATTTCGTTGATATTCGAACTCCATATTATGTTCGAAAGCCTTGGGGTGGCCGAACTCATCGACCATGACTGAGTGGTCGATGACGAGATTGACGGGAACTTGCGGATTGATCTTGGCCGTGTCGCCACCAAGAGCTGAAATGGCATCACGCATGGCGGCCAGATCGACCACGCAAGGCACACCGGTGAAGTCCTGCAACAGCACACGGGCCGGGCGGTACTGGATTTCACTGCCGGTTTTGGGGTCCTTCTGCCAGTCGGCAATCGCCTGAATATCGTCTTTGGAAACGGTAAAACCTGCATCTTCGAAGCGTAGCAGGTTTTCGAGCAGTACTTTCATCGAAAAAGGAAGACGGCTGACATCGCCGATCTTTTCCGCTGCTTTCTTGAGCGAATAATAAGCGACGGTCTTGCCGTTCACTTCCATTGTACTACGCGTATCGAGCGAGTTTTTGCCGACCTGAGTCATTGATGCGCTATCCTTCCTGAATGGAGCCGCTAATCGCCCTTGGGGGAAAGGGCGGAAATTTTGTCTCGGCAGTTGCGCGTTCCGGCGCGCAAGGTCAAGAGTTTCGCTTAATGGAACACATGGAATGGCGACCGGTTTCATTTTTGTAAGTAAATTTGGACGACCATAATGAGCCTTGGTGGATCGAATCTTGGCGGATCCGGCCGACAGGAACCGCTTTATATAATACCTATGGCGATTGCGCTGGCCCTGGCGGCTTTTGCCGGAGGAGGGCTGGGGCTGTGGTGGAATTCTGCCAAGGAAAGCCAGGCTGGCGCAGCCGAAGCAGATGAAGAGACCAAAACCGCAGAGGCTGCGAACGACAATCAGGACGAAGGAGCAAAGGCTGAAAATGGGCAGGCTGACTGATCTGACAGGAAGGTCGCCGGGCTGATTCAGCCGCTGGCAAGGCGTCAGAACACATAAGTACAGACTAGGGGATATTTTGAGGCTGGTCTTAAAGAAGAGCCTGCCTACATAATGCCTGACTATAGATAAGGCTTTTAAAAGATGACGTTTTTCATGAAATTCTCCGTCATGTCCGCACTGGTGTTGTCTGCACCAGTTTCGGCCATTGCACAGGAGGATCTGTTGCCTCCGGAAGGAGAAGTTCCGCCGCCTGCCACTGTTTCGAATCCGGTGATTCAGCCTGTGCCGGGTATTAATTTCGAGCCGCCGAAGCCGGTGGTTCAGGAATGGAATAGGGAGGATGCCCGCGCTTTGCTCACCTTCATTGAAGGAATAAGCGCGGAAGGGCTAAACCCGCAGGACTACCAGCCAAATGAGTTGCGCCAGGCGCTGGATGGCGATGAAGGCGGTGTCAGTTCCAATGTCGATAGCTGGTCTATGTTCGATGCTACGGGGGAAGAGCCGCAACTGGACGAAGTGGCAAGCCGCAGTTTCACCTGGCTGGTGGAGGACTTGCGAGATGGTCGTACACCGATGGATGATCGCAAACAGTGGTTTGTGATCGATTCCGATCCGGATTTTTATCCGACCGGGGATCTGATGGCCGAAGCGCTGGAGAAGCATGATGTTGCCGGTGTTCTGCAGTCGCTTAATCCGACGCATCCCGATTATGCGGTTTTGAAGCAGGCGCTGGCCGATACGCCCGAAAGTGAAAAGGCAAAACGCAAGCTGATCCGTGCTAATATGGATCGCTGGCGGTGGCTCCCGCGTGATCTGGGTACGCAATATCTGATTACCAATGTGCCCGAATATGAGCTGCGTCTGACGGTAAACGATCAGATCATCCGCACCTATAAGACGGTTGTGGGTAAGCCGGGACGTACAGCGACTCCACAGCTTGCGGAAGTGGTCGAAGGGGTTGTTTTCAACCCGACCTGGACAGTGCCGCAAAGCATTGTGAAAGGGGAAGGACTGGGGCAAAAAGTGCTAAACAATCCGCAATGGGCTGCGGCGCATGGTTATAAAGCTACAAAAGGTGAGAACGGCTTCATCAATGTCGTTCAGCAGCCTGGACCCGGCAATTCGCTGGGTGTCATGAAGCTCGACATGCCCAATGAACATGCCATCTTTTTGCACGATACGCCGGCCAAGGCCTATTTTAACCGCGATAAACGCGCACTCAGCCATGGCTGCATCCGCACTGAAAGAGCGCTGGAGCTGGGCATGACCATGGCTATTCTCGGTAAAGGCGCCACCAAGGACGAGGCTGTCGAGATTTCGACCTCCGGTGAATATACGAAGGTGCCGCTCAAGAAGACAATGCCGGTTTATATCACCTATTTCACGATGGCGACGGACATTAACGGTGAGCTCAATACGTTCGACGACATCTATGATCGCGACGGTCCGGTTCTGGCCAGCTTCGATAAACCGCGCGAGCGCAACCGGGCGCGTGTTACCGATGAAGAAGTGGTGCCGATCGAGGATCCCGGCCTGTAATGCTTTTAAGAAGGCTCAGCCTGTAATGGGAGGAGATGGTTCGATTTTTCCGTCTCCTTCCAGATTAAGCTGATCGGCAAAAAGCAGTCTGCCGCCGGACAAGTGCCACAGAGCCTCGCGGAAATTATCCGGGCTCATGGCAAAACAGCCATTGGAACGACCCAGTCTGCCCCATCTCGCGACATGTTCAGGGGTCGCATAAGTGGCTGGATGCATTACGATGGCGCGGGGCAGGGCGTTGGAATTGCTTCCGTCTAGTCCACCCAGGCGGATGGAGGTGCCATAACGGCCTTTATACCATTCCCAGGTCACATAGGCACCGCGACTCGTGCAGTTCGAACCTTCGACATTGGAAAAATTGTCGAGATAGCCGTCATGTTCGGGGTCGGACCCTGTCCCATGGGCTACAAGGAAGGAGCGTACTGTGCCTTGCTCCAGATTGGCAAAATGGAATCTCGGCTGGGAAGAGTGGGCACTGAAATCGGCTATTCCGGCAATATCCCGACGCCATAGAACATTACCTGCACGTTCGACTTCGCGCCTGGCAATTTCCATGATCTGCCTGCCGCGCGCATCGAGCGGCGAGGGCTGGGCTGCCACACGCAGGGGCAAAGATACGCTGCCTGCGGCGATTGCCACTCCGCCTAGGAAATTACGCCGGTTGAAAGTTCTTGCCATATTCGGTCTCTGGAGTTTTCAAGAGCATATCATAGCTTTTTGCCTGTTTTCCAGGCTGTTTTATTGACCCTTCTGGCCTAGCCAGCCAGTGCTGGATTTTAGCTCATCTATAGCTATGCGACTGGCGCGCTTATAAGCATCCTGATGATAACGATAGGTGCCTACGAAGTGAATAAAGGCAGCTTCTTTGCTCCATCCCTCTCCCCAGTAATTAAGATAGCGCTCATAAGGCAGCAGGACCGGATTGGGATCATTAGAGATCTGGAAGTTCGAAGCCACTTGCTCTGTCCCCCATTCGGACAAAGCTTCGCTGCCCAGTAGTTTTTCGATTGCTTTCATAAAAGAAGCAGCCAGCGGCCTGCCTTGCCCACCTGCGGCAAAGCCCGCAAAACCGGAACATCCACGGATATAGTGCCAGCGAGGTGCTTCGGGGATCAGATCGAGACGGCTTTCTATCCGTGTCTGAATATGGCCTTCCTCTGGACCATCCGGGTAACGGGTCGTTCTAAACTGAGCGAGGTCGAGTGGAGCGGCTCCGGCCTCTGTATCGCCCAGCAGGATAAAGCTGCGATTGCTGGCGATGGCCTGCAGGATATCGGGAACCGGACCCATAGTGACCGTATCGCTGTTCAGCTGGACCCAGTATTCATGTTGGCGGCGATCCAGAATGGTCAAAAAGCGTTCCCATGTTCCCCCTGCAGGAAAGGGCCCGAGTTTGACATCGCGAATAGCCAGAATTTCGGGGTCCCCGCAATGGCGGGCAAGAACGGCCTTGTCGCGTCCTGTCAATGTGCCGTCATCAAGCAGGACGATTCGTCCTCTGCCAAGCTGATTCCACAGTGACTTGACGGCTACCAGATAAGGCAAAATGACGGCTGTTCCAATCATAGAGAACAGCACCAGCCCATCATTTCTTGGAATGACGGGCGGTGTTTGGAGAATGTCTTCGATGGCTCTGGCGTGTCGAGTGGCGTCCCGGCGATTGCGTAAACGATAAGGCAGGAGGCTGTTAATTCCCATAATGCCTCTTGTTTACCTCTGAACCCTGAACATTACAGCTTACAAATCTGCCTTTGAACGAATTGTCATTATTCAGCCGCCTGTGCAGGCATTCCATCGTTTTTCCCGGCATCGGTACTTTGAGCTTCGATTTCAGCCGCCTTGGCTTCGACCAGTTCAACAATATGATCGAGCATATCGTTGCTCTCGACATGATGATCAGTCACGCCGGAGAGATAGACCATATGCTTGCCATTGCCGCCGCCGGTAATGCCGATGTCAGTTTCGCGGGCTTCGCCAGGCCCATTGACGACACAGCCGAGGACAGAAAGCGATAATGGTGTTTTGATGTGCTGCAAACGCTCTTCAAGCAAGGTGACAGTCTTGATAACATCAAAGCCTTGCCGGGCGCAGGAAGGGCAGGAAACAACGCGCACACCACGGGTGCGCAAACCCAGCGCTTTGAGCATTTCGAATCCGACCCGAACTTCCTGCTCCGGTTCTGCGGATAGAGAGACGCGTAATGTATCGCCAATACCCGACCATAGCAGATTGCCCATGCCGATGGAACTTTTGA
This sequence comes from Altericroceibacterium spongiae, assembly GCF_003610805.1. Lineage (GTDB taxonomy): Bacteria > Pseudomonadota > Alphaproteobacteria > Sphingomonadales > Sphingomonadaceae > Altericroceibacterium > Altericroceibacterium spongiae. The sequence goes on from NZ_RAPF01000003.1 coordinate 98,745, forward strand.
CGGTACCTCCGATCAGGCCGCCCGCTTCGGTAATGCCCAGATGCAACGGGCAATCGACCGCTTCGGCCAGTCCCATATAAGCTGCAACGGCAAGGAATACATCGCTTGCTTTGACAGCCACCTTGAACTCATGAAAGTCATGGTCCTGCAGCAGTTTGATATGGTCAAGTGCGCTTTCGACCAATGCTTCGGGGCAGGGCTCGCCATATTTTTCGAGCAGGTCACGTTCCAGACTGCCGGCATTCACCCCTATGCGGATGGCACAGCCATTGGCTTTAGCAGCTCGGACGACTTCGGCTACGCGATCATCGCTGCCGATATTACCGGGGTTGATCCGCAGGCAAGCCGCCCCCGCATCGGCAGCTTCGAGCGCGCGTTTATAGTGGAAGTGAATATCCGCTACCAAAGGTACTTGAGCAGCTTTGACGATGTCTTTGAAAGCCGCAGTGCTGTCCGTATCCGGGCAGGAGACACGGACAATATCCGCACCGGCTTCTTCGCAGCGGCGAATCTGATCGATCGTTGCAGCGACATCTGTGGTCGGCGTGTTGGTCATAGTCTGCACCGAAATCGGCGCATCACCGCCAACAGGTACAGCGCCGACCATAATCTGACGGCTTTTGCGGCGCTCAATATCGCGCCATGGACGAACGGAAGACATGGATGCTCTATAGACCAGAGCTGTGACTGGCGAAAGACATCCTGTCAGACATATGGCCAAAACGCCTCGAAAAGAATCTGAAGACGCTTTTCAAGGCGAGGGCTGCTATTCTAGTCGTTATCGACCCTGTCGGGCAGATCCTTGCGGTCGGTACTGGCGTAGTCTTCCAATTCGCTTTCATTCATCGAATCGTACATGTCTTTCGATGCGCCTTGCAGATCGGACACTTTGATATCGCCGCGCTTGGCAGCCAGCGCTGCCCCTGCTGCTTTTTGCTGGGCTTTCGATTTCGCAGGCATGTTTAAATCGCCTCCAGTTCAGATCCGAGCTTTAGAACCTCATCGCTATCCTCCTCTGGCGAACAGGATAAGCGGGATTACTTTATACTACCTTTCCGTATGATTTTTGATCCCTTGAGCGTGCGGGTTACGTCACGCTCAAAGAGATTGACAATCTGGCTCTGTCCCGCGCCATCGCCCCAGTTCCACTGGACATACTGTCCTTTCCGGAAGCGATTTTTGTCTGACACGGTATCAGTTCTCGATGACTTCAAGGCCATCGTCTTCCTGTATTTGCGAGGAAGATTCTTCCATAGCTGCGGGGCCGTCATCAAGCAGGACGCCGTCATTATCTGTGTTTTGTGCGTTTTGTCCGGTTTGCGGAATCATCGCTCCGGAAGACAGTCCGGCATCAGCCTCTTCATCTGTCAGAGCAGGAAGCATCCAGCTTGCCGATAAAAGAATAATGGCTAGCACCACGCTAATAATCAGCACCCACCGTGTAACATTGGGTGTCGATCCCCCACGGGCTTCATCCGTGCTGACGTGAAATTCATCTCCCTTACGTTCCATATTTCAGGCTCTCCCGTAATTCGATGGGACTTTTATTAGTTCTCCATCGAATTACGATTTTGCCTGTAAAAAGGCTGCAAGGAAAGGGGTTAGTCGCGCAGCAACTCATTGATGCCTGTTTTGGAACGGGTCTGGGCGTCGACTGTCTTGACGATCACGGCGCAATAAAGCGAGGGGCCGGTTGATCCGTCAGGCAGCATTTTGCCCGGCGTTGTGCCGGGCACGACCACCGCGTAAGGCGGTACTTCGCCAATATGCACTTCGCCTGTCTGACGATCGATAATCTTGGTGGAAGCACCTAGATAAACGCCCATGGAAAGAACGGCGCCTTCGCCGACACGAACGCCTTCAGCCACTTCGGACCGGGCTCCGATAAAAGCGCCATCGCCGATGATGACGGGATCCGCCTGGAGCGGCTCAAGAACACCACCGATGCCGGCGCCCCCTGAAATATGCACATTTTTGCCGATCTGTGCACAGCTTCCGACTGTAGCCCAGGTATCGATCATCGTTCCTTCGTCAATAAAAGCGCCGATATTGGTGAAGCTGGGCATCAGGACCACGCCTTTTGCAACATGGCTGCCGCGACGGACAATTGCGCCGGGTACGGCACGGAAACCTGCATCACGAAAACGGGTATCGTCCCAGCCGGCAAATTTAGACGGCACCTTGTCGAACCAGGGGCCGGGTGTGGCATCGGCGGCGCCATTGGCACCCATCATGACATTGTCATTCAAGCGGAATGACAGGAGTACGGCTTTTTTAAGCCACTGATTAACGAACCAGCCTCCTTTGCCATCAGGTTCGGCGACTCGAGCTGTTCCGTTATCCAGCAAGGCGAGAGCCTGTTCGACGACTTCGCGGACATCGTCGCTGGCCGGAGTGACGTCAGCGCGGTTCTCCCAGGCAGTTTCGATCGAGCTTTGCAGTTCTGCGGACATGATAATGCGTTTCTCCGGCACGTATTATTGGGAAATGTGCAAATGATAATGCGCCGGTAGCGGCAACGCCAAGAGCGAGCAACCCGCAAAGCAGATGAGCGCTGGCTTCCAGCAGACGCAGAGCGAAAAGCGCCGGAAGCCCGCCTTGAGCTGCTTTCGGAGGCTGGTCTGATCCCCGTAATAATCCTTAAAGCCGCCCAAAGAAATTTTGGTTAGAAAAATAAAGAAGGGAGCATTGCAGGAGCTGCAGTAATGTTAAGAAAACGGGCTGGTGTATCCGTATATGCTTTAGGAACTGCTACATTGCTGGCTGCCTGTGGCAATGGAGGCGGCGATGTAAGTTCCACACCTTCTCCCACTCCCACTCCCACTCCCACTCCCACTCCCACGCCGAGCCCTACACCGCCGCCCTTTGTCTATGATACGGAAGAATTTCGCCGGTCTGGCGGGCCCGAGCAGCATGGGGCACCCGCCATGTGGACATTGGGTGCAACGGGTAGCGGCGTGACAATTGCTGTGATCGATAGCGGCATCGATATGGATAGCCCTGAATTTGCAAACCGGATTTCGTCTTCTTCAGTCGATATCTATGCAGGTGAAACCAGCAGGGGGCTCAAAGGCAGCGACGGTCATGGAACACATGTCGCACTGGTTGCTGCAGCCGGGCGAAACGACCAGGGCATTCTGGGTATGGCATGGGATGCCAGCGTTATGGCTTTGCGGGCGGACCGCCCTGGTACGTGCTCGTCTGACGGTACGATGAATGTGGCAAGCACTTGTGCTTTCGATGATATCAAGGTTGCGGAAGCAATCGACTATGCCGTGGGAAATGGCGCGAAGATCATTAACATTTCGCTGAGTGGAAGTTCGGCCAGTACGATTCTACGCAATTCGGTAAAAAATGCGGTCAATGCCGGGCTTCTTGTCGTTATTGCGTCGGGAAATGACGGTGCGACTGAACCATCCGCTTATGCTTCATCGCTGGCTAATGGGACGGGAGGTGTTTTGATCGTTGGATCGGCCGATGAAACGGGCACGATTTCCGATTTCAGTAATCGTGCAGGCAGCGATGGCAATCATTTCATCACCGCGCGCGGTGAAGGGATTTGCTGTGTCTATAAGGACGGACAAATCTATCAGTCGGGCGGTATTGTTTATCTTCTGCGCGGAACGAGTTTCGCTGCTCCTCAGGTGGCTGGAGCAGCTGCCCTTTTGGCGCAAGCTTTTCCGACACTGACGGGAAACGAAATCGCTCAAATCCTGATCGAGTCAGCCGCCGATGCAGGAGATGAAGGGGTAGATTCGATCTATGGAATGGGTCTCCTCGATCTGGAAAGTGCGTTTGCCCCGGCGGGAGTTACCCGATTGGCGGGAACGGACCATGCACTCGCACTGAGCGACAATGTTGCAATAGCGTCTCCAGCCATGGGAGATGCGTTAGACACGGCGTCTTTGCAAACCGTGATGCTCGACAAATATCAGCGTGCCTATCAGGTGAAGCTGAATGGCAACTTTCGCAGTGCAGGGCTGGCGAACCGGCTTTATGCTGCACTGGCTGGCGATCAGCGGCAAGCGGCCCTCTCGTCTGACAAAGCTTCTATCGCCTTCACTATTGATGCGCGGGGATAGAACAACCCGATGCCGCATATCGAAGTTTTGCGTTTGCCGCAGGATGATGCGCGCCGGGCCAGAGTGTTGGCAGCGCGCATCGCATATCAGATTTCGCCCGATACCCAATTGGGCTTTGCCTTTGCGCAAGGAGCTGATGGCCTGGTCGCGCAATTGCAGGGACAGGATCAGCCAGCTTTTCTTATATCACCGGTTGCCAGTGCCAACCGGATCGGCTGGCAAAGACAAGATATTGCGTTCGCCGCTCGCCGCCGCTTCGGTCACTGGGGGGTGACGGCCAAAGCGGAGTTTGGCCACTCAACGGACCGGCAGAATACAGAGCGCGGCGGAGCATTCGAGAACATTTTTGCAGGCGGCAAAGCGCAGCGTTTCGGGGCGATGCTGGATCGCGAAATGGCAGAATGGGATATCGCGCTGGGGGGAGAATGGCTGCAGGAAAGGAATAGTTTTTTCGGCGGTCATTTCCACGATGCATTCGGCCTTAAGGGCGCCGACACATTTTTTCTCGATATGAACGCCGCATGGCAGGCCTCTCCGATGTGGCGTTTTGGCATGTCCTTTCGTCAGGGTTGGACAAACGCCAACGGTGACCAAACAATAGTAGACCGCGCGTATTTGCAGAGCCGGGCCTGGTCAATCGATGTCGAGCGTGTGGGTTTTGTTCGGAACAATGACCGGATCGCCTTGCGGTTTGCCCAGCCTTTGCGAGTGTCAGGGGGCGGATTGCGACTGAATCTTCCTGTGGCTTACGACTATGCTACGCAGAACCCGATTTATGGTCTCCGACCAATCTCGCTCATTCCACATGGGCGAGAAATCATGGGTGAGCTTGCCTGGCGCGGGGCTTTATGGGGCGGTTATGCCTCGACGAGCCTGTTTTATCGGCATGAACCGGGGCATTATGCCAGAGTGGCAGCTGATAAAGGCGTAGCGTTTCGCTGGAATAGTCGTTTTTGATTCGTCAGACTGCATCTGGAGCGGTTAGGCCACGCACGAAATCGACCAGCCCGGTCTGGCGTGAACGGCGCATTCTTTCGGCATCGAGAATAGTGCGCACTTTCTCGAAACAGCGTTCGATATCGTCATTGATGACGACATAATCATAACCGTCCCAATGACTGATTTCGGCTCGGGCGCGGTCCATACGCCCGGAAATAATCTCTTCACTATCCGTACCGCGGGATCGCAAACGGTTCTCGAGCACATCGATCCCCGGCGGCAGCAGAAAAACCCGGACTACATCGGCCCCGGCTCGCTGGTAGAGCTGCTGTGCACCCTGCCAATCTATATCGAAGAGATAATCGCACCCCGCATCGAGCCCTTCCATAATATGCGCGCGCGGAGTGCCATAACAATTGCCGAAAACCTCTGCATATTCGAGGAAGGCATTGTCATGAACCATAGTGTCGAAAGTCGGTCGATCGACGAAATGATAATCGCGGCCATTTATTTCGCCGGGGCGGATCGGGCGGGTTGTGGCGGAAACCGACATTTGCAGATTGTGATGCGATTCCAGTAGTTTGCGCGCGATCGTTGTTTTTCCTGCACCCGACGGGGAGGAAAGGATCAGCATCAAACCTCTGCGATGATGATATTCTGTCTGGGCCATGTGCGCTGTTGGCGCAGGGAGGGGGAGAAAATCAAGCCCCAAGGGCAGGAATTCAGCGCTTTGTCTTTTTACCCAGCAATTGCTGGTCGCCCCTGCGCCGTGCCTGTCGCCGACTGAGGGAGCGATCAACCAATGCTTTGGCGGCCAGCCCGCCACCGACAATCATGGCACCTGGCAGCGATTTTGTGGCGATTCGCGCTACGATGACCGAAGTTAGGGTTTCACCAAGCGATCGCTCATCCAGAATCGCCTGACGTTCTGCTTTGGTGTAATGCTTGCGTAGAAGGTTCTTCTCAACGCCACGGCGGAAAATCCGCGAAGCGGCGCGGGTGGCGATGTCAGCAATCATGAGATTGGTTGCCGGATTAGGGCTTAGTCCGGAAACGGGCGCGTCTCTATCAGTATCCATCGCTAGTCGCTTGCGCAAACCCATGCGTTTCCGGCGCTTCTTGAGTTCGGCTTTGCTTTTGGCCTTGATGCGTGAAACCGACGATCTTTTCATGTCGCATGCCCCCGTTGCGTAAGGGCTCCCGATGAATGAGGCCCGCCCGCTCTATTTCTTCCGGCCAAAATCGACCGAGACGACATTGGAGCCGTCTTCTGAAGAAACGTCCGGACGGTCAGCCTGTTCCGTAGCGCCCTGCGATCCGTCATTTTCCGCATCGTCATGCGGTTCAGGTTCATCTTCTGCGATTTCTGCTTGAAATTGCAGGCCAAAATCCACGGCCGGATCGACAAAAGCCGTGATGGCGGAAAAAGGTATGTTGAGTGTAGAGGGGATCTGATTGAAGCTGAGGCCTACAGAAAAGCCTTCTTCATCGACCAGTAAATCCCAGAATTTGTTCTGCAGAACGATTGTCATTTCATCAGGAAAACGTTCTTGAAGATGACGTGGAATCGAGACGCCGGGGGCCCCGGTCTTAAACGTTATATAGAAATGATGATTGCCGGGAAGCTGGCTTCCGTTTTTCTGGACTTCTCCCAGAACACGGCCAACTACGGCGCGCAGGGCTTCCTGCACGATCTCGTCATAGGGGATCAGGCTGTCAGGCGTTGCATCATTCATGGGCGCATGAGTGGCGATGCCGGGCGAAGTGGTCAAGCGTAAAACAGATGCTGTGAATGATTGATTCCCACAGCACGCGTCCTATACGCGGCATTATGCGTACTGCCAGAATAGCCCGCACGACCAGTGAAACCGATATTCTCGTCGAGATCGATCTCGACGGAACCGGAGCATATGATGTTTCCACCGGTATAGGCTTCCTCGATCATATGATCGAGCAATTCTCCCGACATTCGCTGATTGATGTCACACTCAAAGTTGATGGTGATCTTCATGTGGATCAGCATCATACCACCGAGGATAGTGCCCTGGCATTGGGGCAGGCAATTACGCAGGCCCTGGGAGATAAGGCCGGTATCGGACGATATGGCACGGCCTATTCGCCGATGGATGAAACGCTGGCGCGTGTGGCGCTGGATATTTCCGGACGACCTTATCTTGTTTGGAATGCGCATTTTACGCAGGAGAAGCTGGGTGAACTCGATACCGAGCTGATCGAGCACTGGTTTCATTCGGTTGCACAGACAGCCGGGATTACGCTGCATATCGAACAGATATACGGCCAGAACAATCATCATATCTGCGAGGCAATCTATAAAGGGTTTGCTCGCGCGATGCGCACAGCGGTTGAACCCGATCCGCGCAAGGAAGGGATGATTCCTTCTACCAAGGGGCAGCTTGGAGGCTGAGGAAGTATATGGCTGAAGCACTTGCTCTGATCGATTACGGGGCCGGAAATCTCCATTCGGTCAATAATGCCTTGCTGGCTGCCGGAGCGGAGCGTGTCGCCGTTACGTCCGATCCCGATCTGGTGCGTGGAGCGCAGCGGATTGTGCTGCCGGGTGTCGGGTCCTTCAAGGCCTGTGCCGAAGGGTTGCGCGCGATTGACGGAATGGAAGAAGCTCTGACCGACCGTGTTGTCAGGGATGGCATTCCCTTTCTCGGCATTTGTGTCGGCATGCAATTGATGGCAACGCGCGGTCTGGAGCACGGCACCACGCCAGGACTCGACTGGATTGCCGGTGATGTTGTCGCGATTGAGCGGACTGATCCAGCGATTAAAGTGCCGCATATGGGATGGAACGATGTGTCCCCCATGCGGCATCACGATGGGGCGGAATTGTTAGAGGGCGGTGAAGCTTATTTCCTTCATTCCTATCATTTCGAGCCGGAAAGCGGCCGCGATATTGCTGCCATGACAGACCATGGCGGTGGTCTGGTGGCGGCTGTTGCACGCGATAATATGCTCGGTGTGCAATTCCATCCCGAGAAGAGTCAGGCTTTTGGCCTGTCTTTGCTGGCCCGTTTTCTGGAGTGGATGCCATGATTGTTTTTCCCGCCATTGATCTGAAGGGCGGACAGGTAGTTCGTCTCGCTGAAGGCGATATGGATCGCGCCACGGTGTATGGTGATGATCCCGCAGAACAGGCGCAGATTTTCGCCGATGAAGGGGCGAAGCACCTTCATGTTGTGGATCTTGACGGAGCTTTCGCCGGTGAGAGTCGCAATCGTGCGGCGGTAGAAGCGATCGTGGCGCGCTTTCCCGGGCATGTGCAACTGGGGGGAGGCATTCGCTCTCCCGAAGCGGTTGCAGGCTGGTTCAATCTCGGTGTCAGCCGTATCGTGATCGGCAGTGCTGCACTTACTGACCCGCAATTTGTCAAAGATATGGCGCGTGAATGGGAAAACGGCGTCGTCGTAGCCGTTGATGCAAGAGATGGCATGGTGGCAACCGAAGGCTGGGCCAAAGTATCTGATGTGCCGGTTGCCGATCTGGCGCGCCGTTTCGAAGATGCAGGTGTGGCCAGCGTACTTTTCACGGATATTGGTCGAGACGGATTGCTCAAAGGTTGCAATATTGATGCGACTGTCGAACTGGCGCGGCAGACCGATATGCCTGTAATTGCCAGTGGCGGAGTGAAGGGTCTCGACGATATTCGCCTGCTTGCTTTGCATGAGAAAGATGGAATTGAAGGCGTGATTACCGGGCGGGCCTTGTACGATGGCAGGCTCGATCTGGCAGCGGCTCTTCAGATGGCAGGACGCGTATGACGGTCAGGGTTCGTGTCATTCCGTGTCTCGATGTGGCCGAAGGCCGCGTGGTGAAGGGTGTCAACTTTGTCGATCTGAAAGATGCCGGCGATCCGGTTGAGCAGGCGCAGGCTTATGACAGGGCCGGTGCCGACGAATTGTGTTTTCTGGACATTTCGGCAAGCCATGAGGGGCGTGGCACGTTGCTGGATATCGTTCAGCGGACTGCGAAAGTGTGCTTTATGCCTCTGACTGTCGGAGGCGGCGTACGTTCGGTGGAAGATGCGCGTGCTTTGTTGCTGGCTGGTGCCGATAAGGTAGCGGTTAATTCAGCAGCCGTTTCCCGGCCTGAAGTGGTAAAGGACATCGCTGAACGCATGGGCAGCCAGTGCGTGGTCGCTTCTGTCGATGCGCGTCGTTCGGGTGAGGGCTGGGAAATCTTTACGCATGGCGGCCGTCGCGCCACCGGGATTGATGCTATTGAGCATGCCAGAAAACTGGCGGCCCTTGGCGCAGGCGAATTGCTTGTCACATCGATGGATGGCGATGGCACGCAGCAGGGTTATGATCTGCAACTGACCCGCGCTATCGCGGACAATGTCGGCGTACCGGTGGTCGCCAGCGGGGGTGTCGGCAATCTCCAGCATCTGGTGGATGGTGTGAAACAGGGCCATGCCAGTGCAGTGCTGGCCGCTTCGATCTTTCATTTCGGTACCTATTCGATTGCGGAAGCGCATGAAGCCTTGCGAGCTGCGGGAATATCGGCTCGGGGTTGATGCCTCAGGCTCTCTTCGCTTGACCAATCGCGCGCTTTGCTTTCATGGCTGGCATATGGATATGCTGAATCGCCTGGAAGAGATCATTGCCGAAAGGCGCTCCGCTTCACCCGAAACGAGCTATGTGGCCAAGCTTCATGAACGTGGCCTTCCTGTCATGGCGCGGAAATTGGGCGAAGAAGCGGTGGAAACCGTGGTTGCCGCGCTGTCTGGTGAACGGGATGAACTGATCGGCGAAGCTGCCGATATTCTGTTCCATTTGCTCGTGCTGCTCGGTGCTCGAGATGTAACTCTTTCTGATGTCATGTCTGAACTGGAGCGACGCGAAGGCACGTCCGGAATTGTCGAGAAAGCTTCCAGGAGCGCGTAATGGCCATTGATGCGAATAAGCCGTATGATGACGAAAATATTTTCGCCAAAATCCTCCGCGGCGAGATTCCCTCTAAAAAGGTCTATGAGGATGAATGGGCCTATGCCTTTCATGACATTGCTCCGCAGGCACCACTGCATATTCTGGTGATTCCGAAAGGCCGTTATGTCAGCTGGAACGATTTCAGTGCCAGTGCAAGTTCGGAAGAAATCGCCGGGTTTGTCCGTGCAGTGGGTAAGATCGCGCGAGACCATGATCTGGTCGAACCGGGCTACCGCCTGCTGGCCAATGTCGGTGAAAATGGCGGGCAGGAAGTGCCGCATTTTCATATTCATCTGTTTGGCGGGAAGCCGCTGGGCCGAATGATTTCGGCCTGACGGATGCCGATCGAGCGGTATACGCTGAACGATTTATCGCTTTAGTATGCCATCCTGTCGAACGCGCTTGCCGAAAGACTCATCTACCCGCTAAGCGACGTCGCCGGATGATTAGTATACCGGAACCTCCCAGCGGACGATTCGAAGGGGACAGCCATCTGTTCCCGGTTCGAGTCTATTACGAAGATACCGACCTTTCCGGGATCGTCTATCACGCGAATTATCTGCGTTGGTTTGAACGGGCCCGGTCCGATATGCTGCGCCTGCTCGATATTGACCAGCGAGCGGCGATTGAGGCGGGAGACGGCGCTTATGCTGTTTCCGAACTGGCCTTACGCTATCGCTCACCTGCCAGGCTGGACGATGCTGTTCTTATACAAAGCGATGTTGTGGAACTGCGCGGGGCAAGTGTGCGTTTGGTCCAGCGTGCGTTCAGGAAGGATTGTCTTCTTTGTGACGCAACAGTGCGTGTAGGTTTCGTCGCCCCCGATGGTCGCCCCCGTCGTCAGCCCGACAGCTGGCGCGCAGCTTTTAAAATGATAATTACCCAGGGAAACCCTGAATGACCGCCCTTTCGTTCCTTTCTGCATCGACCCTCTCCGTTCCCACCCGACTGGACCCGATTCAGCTTTTTCTGGATGCCGATATTGTCGTTAAACTTGTGATGGCGGGTTTGTTGCTGGCAAGTGTCTGGTGCTGGACGATCATCGTCAGCTTCTCGATGCGTATTTCTTCGGTAAAGCGTCGGAGCGGACATTTTGAAGAAGAGTTCTGGGACAGTGAAAGCCCTGAACAATTACTGGTAGGCAAACGTAAACGGGATAATCCTTCCGCACGCGTTGCCTCTGCTGGCCTGAATGAATTGCGCAAATCGACCAGTGAGAAGAGTAGCCCACTGGATCGCGAAGGTATACGTCAGCGTGTGGCTCTGGCGATGGAAGGCCAAGTCGCGATTGAGGCGGATCGTCTGGCAGATCGGCTAAACTTTCTTGCCACGACGGGCGCGGTGGCGCCCTTTGTAGGTCTTTTTGGAACCGTTTGGGGCATCATGAACAGCTTTTTTCAGATCGGTTCGCAACAGAACAGTTCGTTGGCTATTGTCGCTCCGGGTATTTCTGAAGCTCTGTTTGCCACCGCTATAGGCCTGTTTGCCGCGATTCCTGCGGTGATTGCGTATAACCGGTTCAGCCATCGCGTGAACGGATTTGAAGCGCGTTTGCAACGCTTCGCCGACAGGGTTCATGCCCAGATCAGTCGCGAGCTGGAGGCCGCCTGATGGCCATGGGAGCTATGTCTTCGGGCAGGCCATCGCGAAGGGGGCGTGGGGCACGCCGAACGCCTATGGCGGAAATCAATGTCACACCGCTGGTGGACGTGATGCTGGTTCTGCTTATCATTTTTATGGTTACAGCGCCGCTTATGACGGCAGGTGTGCCTGTCGATCTGCCTGACAGCCGGGCAGAGGCGCTTGAACAGGAGCGTGACCAGATTACCGTTTCGATCGATGCGTCCGGCTATATCTACATTGACGATGAAGCCGTGCCTGTCGGTGCTTTTGGTGAACGGCTGGCTACTGTTGCGCCATCTGCCGGGGAAAAGCCGCTGGTTACTCTCCGGGCTGATCGTAGTTTGGAATATGCCCGTGTCATGGCGGTGATGGGCGAACTCAACAATGCCGGTTTCAACAGCATTTCGCTGGTCACCAACAGTTCAGACACGTCCCCATAGCGCGTTATTATGGCTGCTCTTGCCCAACTGAAAAAAGAAGAACGTGTCGGCCTCGGGATCGCTATTGCTGCGCATCTTGCGCTGTTCGCAACATTCATTTTGCTGGATAATCGTCCGCTGCCGACATTCAATCGGCCCGATCGTATGACGGTGAGTCTGGCGGATGAGGTCGGTCTGGCCGACACGGCGCCCGATCCGGCGAGCGATCCGCGTGCTGCTGTGGCGCCCACTTTGTCGGATGATCCCGAGCCTGTGCCGCAACCCGAACCCGAGGCGCGGGAAGATGTGCTGCCAACGCCCCAACCGCGCCCAGAACCCGAGCCGGTTCGCCGCCCGGCACCCGCTCCTTCTCCCAAACCAAAACCAAAACCGGAGCCGAAACCAGCGCCCAAAAAGCAGGAAGCGCCGAGCAAGGCTAAAAGCAGTGGCAGCCGCATTGGCAACGACTTTCTCGATGGTGCAAGCGCCAGTGATAGCGGTTCGGATAGCGGCACGCCAGCAGCGGAAATCGGGCCGCGAGTGCAGGCCTCGCTCGCCTCAGCCATTACGCGTCAGCTTAAACCGCATTGGTCTGCACCTCAGGGGGCCGATGCGGAGTTGCTGGTCACCGTTCTTCGTTTCCGCCTTAATCGGGATGGTAGCCTGGCAGGCACCCCCGAAGTTGTTCGCCAGTCGGGCGTAACTCCCAGTAATCAAGCCCAAAAAGCACGGCATGCCGAACAGGCTATTCGTGCTGTACGGCTTGCGGCCCCTTTCGATTTGCCCGAACGTTTCTATGATGGCTGGAAAGTCGTCACATCTCAATTTGACAGAAGGTTGTCGCAATGATTCTTCGCATTTCCGCTGCCCTGTCTCTGGCGCTGCTGGCGACACCCGCCATGGCGCAGACATCGTCGCCCCAGGCGTCACCCGAGCAATCTGTCGCTCAGGCTCCTATCACGCCTGACACAACAGAGCCGGCTCAGAGCAATGAAGGCGGTCTATCGATTGTCGTGTCTGACGATAATGACTGGCAGGATCTCGGCGTTGCGATCCCCGCTTTTGCAACGGACCGTAATGTACCGACGCCAGCCAATTCGGATGGAACGGCCGCGCTTGGGCTGGAACTGGCACGGGTGATCACGGCTGATCTTAAAAATAATGGTCTGTTCCGGCCAGTTGGCCCGGATGTGTTGCCACGTCCGGAATATGGCCAGATTACGTCGCCGGCATGGTCGGTATGGACCGGGCGTTCGGTCGATATGCTGGTGCACGGTTATGTTCGCGCTGCTGCAGATGATGAACTGACGGTAGGCTGTTATCTCTACGACGTGGCGCTTGAGGATCAGCTTGCTAAGGGCGGTTGGGTTGTCAAACCATCCGACTGGCGCCGTGCAGCCCATAAATGCGCAGACATGGTTTATTCGCGTCTGTCTGGGGAAGATCCCTTCTTCGACAGCAAGATTGCCTATATCGCTGAAACAGGCCCCAAAGGTAAGAGGGTGAAGCGTCTGGCGATTATGGATTCGGACGGAGCCAATCACCGTTTTATTACCAACGGTCAGTCTACTGCGCTGACGCCGCGTTATTCGCCCGATTACCAGAAAATCGTCTATCTCAGCTATATGAACGGCAATCCGCGGATCTATATTTACGACGTGGGTACCGGCAAACAGCATTTGGTGACTGAAAGCAAGAATGCCACTTTCGCCCCCCGCTGGTCACCGGACGGAAAGTATATTCTCTATTCGATGGCTTCGGGCGGGAACACGGATATTTATCGTGTATCGGTTTCGGGTGGCCCGAGCGTGCGCCTAACCGATAATCCAGCCATTGATGTCGGCGGTTCTTATTCGCCTGACGGATCGAAGATCGTTTTTGAGAGTGATCGGTCGGGCAAACAGCAAATCTATGTGATGAACGCGGACGGCACCAATCAACGGCGGATCAGCTTTTTTGGCGGTGCGTCGGCTACACCGGAATGGAGCCCTCGCGGTGATTTGATCGCTTTCACCCATATTGCGGGCAATCTGCGTATTGCCGTGATGAATCCATCAGGTGGAGGGATGCGCTATTTGACCAATAGCTGGCAGGACGAGGCGCCCACATGGTCGCCCAATGGCCGCATCATTCAATTTTTCAGGACTCAGCCCAATTCGGGCGAAACGTCTTTGTGGCAGGTCGACCTGACCGGTCGCAATGAACGGCGTCTGCCGACGCCCGTGGGGGCATCCGATCCCGCTTGGGGACCGGTTTTGCCATAAGTGCGTTAGTGTGAATAACCGGGCGTGCCCGGCTGTGTTGATGCCTGAAAGGAGGAAGGCATGAAGTATGTCGTCACGTGTATGACTGTGGCCAGTGCGATTGCACTGGCTGGCTGTTCCAAGAAAGCACCGGAGTCGCTTCCCCCGGCTCCTACTGAAACTACCCCGGCTCCGGCGCCTACGCCGACGCCAACCGGTCCTGTTCCCGGATCGCAGCAACATTTCCATCAGGCAATGATGGGGCAGGATGTCATTTATTTCGATACTGACAAATATGACATTGACGGTGAAGATATGGCAGCTCTGCGCAAGCAGGCGCAGTATCTGATGCAATATCCCAATATTAGCGCCACAGTTGAGGGCCATTGCGACGAACGCGGGACGCGTGATTATAACCTCGCCTTGGGTGAACGTCGGGCTAACGCGGCCAAGAACTATCTAGTGAGCCTTGGTGTGCCGGCTTCGCGTTTGTCGACCATCAGTTACGGTAAGGAACGCCCTGTGGCTATGGGATCAAACCCTGAAGCTTGGGCCAAAAACCGTCGAGCTGTGACCATCGTCGTTAACTGACGGGAATTACTCACGACGTCATATTCCTCCTTGGAGGGATCAGTAAAGCGGGCGGTCCGTTATTCGGGGCGCCCGCTTTTTGTCTGGCAGGGCAGATCATCTGGAAGGGCGTTGCACGGCGACAGCATAGCCCCCATAGTAAAGTACAAATATACAGCTTTCCCGGGGCCTGATCTGCCTCAAAAGATACTAAGAGATTTAGGAGTTTGTTTTATGGTCCGCGCGCGCCGATCCAATGATTGGGGTTTCCCGCGCTGGAGAGGATATGGTGCTTCTCGTGAAGCGGCCAATGTGCGTTTGTGTGACCGGCATGGTTGTGAGGAGCCAGGCGATTGCCCAGCACCCAAAGCCCCCAATAGCCCTGAGAAATGGTATTTCTGCCAGAAGCATGCTGCGGAATATAATTCGAAATGGGATTATTTCGCTGGACTTGAAGAGGAAGAAGCCAAGCAGCGGGCTAAGGCCGAGGCGAACGAAAATGCGGGCTATGCCGAATCCGCTCATTACGGGTGGGCCGGTTCGGGTGATGGCAGTCGCAGTCAAGACGAATTACGGGCGCTGGACGTCCTGGGGCTGGAGCCTGATGCCGATTTCGATACTGTGAAGAAAGCGTGGCGAAACCGTGCCAAGGAAGTGCATCCCGATGTCAAACCGGGAGACCAGGAAGCTGCTAAACAGTTTCAGGCCTATCAGGTTGCATATGACGTGCTCCGGCAGGCCGAAGAACGCCGTGTGTGGAAGGGTTAACCACCCACATAGCCTTAATCTCACTGTATGAACTAAGCGATTATGACTGGTCTTCGTTTGATAGAGATGTCGAATGCTTTTTTGAAATAACGAAAACTCCGCCCGTTCCCGAGCGGAGTTCTGCCATTTCACAATAGATGTCCAGACTCTACTTTGGTGCGAGCACCATGAGCATCTGGCGGCCTTCAAGGCGTGGAAACGCTTCGACTTTAGCCACTTCGGAAGCTTCTTCCTGTACGCGGCGAAGGAGGTCCATGCCAAGCTGTTGATGCGCCATTTCACGACCGCGAAAGCGCAAAGTAACCTTTACCTTGTCACCATTATCGATGAACTTGAAAACATTACGCATCTTCACGTCATAATCATGCGTGTCGATATTGGGACGCATCTTGACCTCTTTAATATCCTGGGTCTTCTGCGTCTTGCGTGCAGCATTGGCTTTTTTCTGTGCTTCGTAGCGATATTTGCCGACATCAAGGAATTTGCAGACAGGCGGGTCCGCATTGGGGGATACTTCCACCAAATTGAGGCCTGCGTCAGCCGCTTGTTCGATGGCTTCGCGCGTGTACATGACGCCGAGATTCTCGCCATCGCCATCGATGACGCGAACTTTGTCGACTTGAATGAAACGGTCGTAGCGCGGCCCGCTTTTGGTTGGGGGCGTTAATGAGCGCCGGGGTGGACGAGCTATTGTGTGGTCTCCTGTAATTACTTCGGTTGCAGCCTGATATTTAAGAGCAATCGTTCAATTGTAAAAGGGGTTCCGTATTTGTGCGGCTATGCAGCCGTTCGCCAGAGGGGAAAGTGCAACAGTTGGTCCTGGGCTGTAACGAGGGCTTCGATCTCTCTGGCGGGGCTGAGGGCTTCGCGAATAGCTGGATCGGCAGCGTTCATTCCGCCTGTAAGTGCCCCAAAAGCGGGGAGAATCATGCGGTCCGTACCATGCTCCATGCGTGCTATGACGGCACAAGGGCGACGAATATGACGTTGGCGTAAAGAGAGCTGAATGCGCGGGTGAAAATGGCCTGAAATTTCAGATCTGGTTTCGCCTTTTCGTGCTTCATGTCTGAGAATTAGCCCGGAAATATCGAGCTCGTCGGCGATTGAGCCGCCCATATCGGCGATAAGGGCCGAATCGTGATTGCCGGTGATCCAGACCCAGTCGACTATGCGGATCAGAGCTGCCATCATACCTGACGCATAGGGTTCGAGTCTTTGCGGCCCGTCATTATCGTGAAAATTGTCTCCCAGACTATATACACGTCTCGCCCCTGTTTCCCGAATAGCCAGAGCGAGGCGAGAGAGTGTTTCACGGCTGTCATAAGGTGGCAGCATTTGGCCGTGGCGAGCATAAAAGCTGGCTTTTTCGAGATGCAGATCGGCAACCAGCAAAGCCGCTTCACGCGGCCAGTACAGCGCATTGCTGCTGGTCATCACCAATTCCTCACCAGAGAACGAAACGGGAACCATTGCATTCTCTTGCCGTAGGCGCGCGTAAATGGCAAGCCAGCAAAACGATGATCGACTGGACACCTTATACAACCCGCGCTCGCGAATGGTTTGAAACGTTGCGTGACAGCATTTGTGCCGAGTTCGAAGCAATCGAATCCGAAGCCGGGGATTCTGCGCAATTCGAATACATCCCTTGGAATCGTGACACGGAAGACGGCTCTGATGGTGGCGGGGGAGTGCGCGGCGTGATGAAAGGCAAGGTGTTCGAAAAGGTCGGTGTGAATGTCTCGACCGTTTCAGGCACGTTCGCACCGGAATTTGCCCGGACGATACATGGGGCACAGGATGATCCGAGTTTTACTGCAACCGGGATAAGTCTCGTTGCACATATGGCCAATCCGCATGTTCCAGCGGTTCACATGAACACGCGTTTTCTCACAACCGGCAAAGCCTGGTTCGGTGGCGGGGCCGATCTCAATCCACCGATTCCCTATCAAGAGGATACAGAAACTTTCCACGCGGCGTTCCGGGCGGCCTGCGCCAAACATAACCCCACTTATTACGACCGCTTCAAGCAATGGGCGGATGATTATTTCTTTATTCCCCACCGCAATGTAGCCCGAGGGGTCGGGGGCATTTTCTATGACCATCTGGAATGTGAAAACGAGGCTGGCTGGGAACGGAACTTTGCGTTCACACAGGATGTCGGTTCGACGTTTCTCGATATTTTCCCGCAGCTTGTCAGACGCCGTATGAATATGCCTTTCACCGAAGCAGAAAAACATCGGCAACGTGAATGGCGCGGGCGCTATGTAGAATTCAATCTGGTCTATGATCGCGGAACACTGTTCGGCCTCAAAACTGGCGGGAATATCGATGCTATACTGATGAGCCTGCCTCCGGATGTCAGTTGGTCCTGATCGCGCAGCTTTCCTGAATCCGGAAGTTACGCCCTTTTAACGTCGCTTTGTCATTGCTAAAGCTTCATAAATCCCCAAATCATTGGCATGAGATGCTGCGCCAATATGAACTTGTAGAGAGGGTCAAGGAATACGACCCGGATGCCGATGAGGCGCTGTTGAACCGTGCCTATGTTTACACGGTGCAGAAGCATGGTTCGCAAAAGCGAGCCAGCGGTGACCCCTATTTCAGTCATCCTGTCGAAGTGGCAGGATTGATGACCGATTTGAAACTCGATCAGGAAACGATCATTACAGCGCTACTCCACGATACAGTGGAAGATACGCTGGCGACGATCGAAGATATCGAGAAAAATTTCGGCCCGGATGTCGCGCGGCTCGTTGATGGGGTGACCAAACTTTCAAAAATCGAGCAAATGCCTGAAAATGAGCGGGCCGCCGAGAATCTGCGCAAATTTCTCCTCGCGATGAGTGAAGATCTGCGTGTGTTGCTGGTGAAGCTGGCGGACCGGCTGCATAATATGCGTACGCTGCATTTTATTAAAAAGCCGGAAAAACGGCGCCGCATCGCTCGCGAGACGATGGATATCTATGCTCCGCTCGCTCAGCGCGTGGGCATGTATGAATATATGCGCGAAATGCAGTTGCTCGCCTTCGAGCAACTTGAACCGGAAGCCTATGCGACGATCACCGGAAGGCTGGAACAGATTCGTAGTCAGGCGGGCGGTCAGGTCGATGAAATCGCTCTGAAGATCAAACAGGCGCTGGCGGAAAGTGACATCCGGGTCGAAGTGAAAGGGCGTGAAAAACATCCTTATTCGATCTGGAAGAAAATGGCCGAGCGTCATGTAAATTTCGAGCAGGTCACCGATATAATGGCATTCCGCGTGCTTACGGATAGCATTGAAGATTGTTATCGGGCTCTGGGTGTTCTGCACAGTAACTGGCAAATGGTGCCAGGGCGCTTCAAGGATTACATTTCGACTCCTAAAGCCAATGGCTATCGCAGCCTTCATACGACTTTGATCTATGCCGGGTCTATGCGGGTAGAAGTTCAGATCCGCACACACGAAATGCACCGCCTGAACGAGTTCGGGCTGGCCGCTCACTGGGCTTATAAGCAGGGAGGAAAGAGCCCTGACGGTCAGGTTGGCTGGCTGCGCGATCTGATCGAGATTATCGATGCCAGTCAGGATGCTGAGGAACTGCTCGAGCACACCAAACTTGCAATCTATCAGGACCGGATTTTCGCTTTTACCCCCAAAGGCGCGCTTTTCCAGCTTCCCAAGGGGGCAACCCCGATTGATTTCGCTTTTGCGGTGCATACCGATCTCGGCGCTCATGCGGTGGGTGCCAAGATCAATGGTCGCCACATGCCATTGCGGACGCCGCTCAATAATGGCGATGTGGTAGAGGTTATCAAAGGCGCCAATACAGAACCGCAACTGTCCTGGCTCGGCTTCGTGGTGACAGGTAAGGCGCGGGCGGCCATTCGCCGTGCTGTCAGGCAAAAGGAGCGGCAGGAAGTTACCGCGATCGGCCAGATGCTGTTCGACGATATTTGCGAAAGGCTGCCGACTAAAATCGGTAAGAAAGCTATTTCTGCCGCTCTGGAACGGCTTGAACTGGACGATGAGCGCGAGCTGATGTTTGCGATGGGCTCCGCCAAATTGACGGATCGTGCGGTTATGGAAGCGCTCGTTCCGGGCAGCACTGCCGATCTTCCGGAACCGCCTCGACAGGAAAAAACTATTTCTATCAAAGGCCTGACACCGGGAATGGGGTATAAGCTGGCTGATTGCTGCCACCCTGTTCCGGGCGACCGGATCGTAGGGTTGCGGCATCATGGGCAGGGGGTGGAAGTTCACACGATCGACTGTCTTGAACTGGCGCAACAGGCCGATGCCGACTGGCTGGACCTGTCCTGGGGAGAGCGTTCGCAAGGTGCCGTCGGCCGGTTGCGGATCGTTCTTTATAACCGGCCGGGAACTCTGGCAGATATGGCCGGAATTTTTGCCAAGAATCATGCCAATGTCATGAATCTGGAAATGTCGGAAAGAGATGGGCCTTTCCATACTTACGATGTCGATCTGGAAGTGCAGGATCTGGCTCATCTGACACGGATTATTAGTGCCATTCGGGCCAGCGATGCTGTGGCTGAAGCAGAGAGAATCTAGCGGTTTTTCAGGAGTATATTGGCTCAGAACTGGCGTGTGAGCTGCAGGCTGTAGGAACGGGGCTTGCTGCCATAGATCTGCCCGGTGAAGGAAGGGCCGGAATTGATCCGCGTTGCCCCGACAGCCCCGAAAATATTCTCTATATTCAAGGCGATAGTCCAGTTTTGATAGTCCAGGCTGGCTGAGGCATCGAACAGGATATGGCTGTTCAGCCTGTCATAATACCGGAAGCTGCTGTTGAAGCGCGATTGCGTGCCGCTGATACCGTTGCTGTTGAGCTGGAAAAAAGCGATAATATCTGAAGTTATCGTGGTTTTCCAGGCGGTTCCGAAAGAATAGCTGAAAGGGGTTATGTCAGGCAGACGATCCCCCGGTTGCGCCCCGAGAGCCAGAGCGCCCGAATTGGCCAGCCTTGCATCGGTATAGCTAAGGCGGCCATAAACCGACCATAACGGGGCCAGAAGCAGATTGAAGCGGGCCTCAAAGCCGTTGACATTCACGCTACCGACATTGGCATTATAATAGAAAGCGCCATTGGGGCTTCCTGTATAATAGATCATATCCTGCCAATCGACGTGATAGATCGATGCCTCGATATCGCTGCCATTGGCAGTCTGGAATTTCGCCCCGGCTTCATAGCTCCAGAGCCTGTCGGAATTATAGATCTGTTCCTGCGCAGTGAGGCCGGGAGTGATGTTGACGCCGCCGGGGCGAAAACCTTCACTGGCCCGGACATAGACGAGCAGATCGCTGTGCGGAGTGTAGCTCAGTTCGAATTTTGCCGAAGTGCCGTTCTCATGGGTTGAAAATTCGCCTTCTGCAATTTCGCCCGTCCCGGTAATGATATTTGGAACCTCGACATGGCCGCTGGCTTCGCGCTTGTAGGAAAAGCGCCGCAGCCCGGCCGTGAATGTCCACCGGTCGCTCAGGGCCAGACGATATTCCCCGAAAACAGCCCGCTGTTCCAGCCGGGTCTGAATAAAACGCAGGCCTGTGATGTCGAGCGGGCGGACGGGCTTTCCCGTGTCACTTTCAGCGCGCACCGTATAGCTGTCGGCATTGTCCGACCGATCCTCGAAAAAAGCGCCCAAACTCCAGCCCGATGCGAACCCGCCGGAGGATTGAAAGCGGATTTCCCCATTCGTACTGCGGACACCCATGGGTTGATACAGCATGCCGAGCAGGCGCGAATCGACGAAACGTCCATAGTTGCGCAGATCGGAGGCCGAGCATGAATCGCCGGAGCTGAGACCGCGAAACCGAGCACATCCGGCTTCACTGTCGCGCTGAGAGGCCAGAACCGCGGTAAAATCGTTCTGACGGAGCAGATTCCATTTATAATAAGAGAGCGTGGCCAGCATATCGACCGGGCCCAGTTCGCCCGAAAAGGTAAGATTGCCTAGTTTCAGACGGCTGGAATAGGGCGTTCTGACAAGGTCCTGATTACGATAGAGCGGTCCGCCGCGTTCCCAGCTCAGACTGTCATCGAGAGACAGGCGGTGGGAAAAGCCGGTCGCGGTCAGCTTATACCCGGCAGCAGGTTGCCAGGCGAGGATCAGTCTTTCCCCATGCCGTTTGACGCTGCCGACATTGGTGAGATCGAGTGCGGGCTTGTCTATGAAGCTCGACGACACGCTGCGATAGGCCACGGCGCGCATGGCCAGCTTATCATCGATCAACGGCGCGTTGAGAATGGCCGAAACTTCACCTCCGGGATCGCCGCCTTCAGCGATCGAGCTGCCAGTGCTCAGCGTTGCGGCCCAGTCATTCATCTCTGGTTGCCGGAACAGCAACCGCAATGTTCCGCCCATCGAGCTGGCCCCGTAAAGCGTGCCTTGCGGGCCACTCAGCAACTCTACCCGATCCATATCGATCAGTTCGATATCGGGCGTTGTACCACTGGGGTCCAGCGTAGTGCCGGAGGGGCCACTGACCGGTGTTTCCCCGAAATATACCCCAACCGTGGCTTCACCGGTGCCATATATCCCGCGGATGGCGATACGCTGTTCGCCATTGCGTGAATCGATCACGGCCAGACTAGGGCTGACCCTGGCGAGATCGCGCAATTCGGTGAGATGACGTGAGGTGATTTCCTCCTGGGTAATGACATTGACGGTGCCCGGCGTCTCCAGCACCAGACTGGGGCGTTTGAGCGCTGTCACGACGATATTTTGCGGGATCGGCGGAGCGACCGGCATGGATCTTTGTTGAGAAGCGGGCCGCGATAGCTGGCGCGTGCTGGCACGACGAATCAGGATAACGCCATCATCGACGATGCGGGCTTCCAGCCCCGAACCTCGCAATATTTGCCTCAGCCCGATATCTCGCTGCTCGGAAACTGACATGGCCGCCACGCGTTTTCCGCGCACCAGCAGCGGATCGAACAGAATCTGCCGCCCGGTGCGTGCGGCATAATGTTTAAGCGCCGCGCTGAGCGATCCTGCAGGAATGGAGATGCTGGCCTGCGCGCTGGCAGGCACGGCAATGCTGACAGCGAATAAAGTCGCCGTACAGGCTGCCGGGCCGGTGCACCGGAAAATGGCGCGATGTGTCAGCCAGTCCATCATCAGGGCAAAGTGAAGTTCCGGAATATCGGATCAGGATAAAATGCAGATCGGGCAAGCCCCCACAGCAGACCCGATCGCAATATGCATACTTGACGTATCTTTGGCAACGCAGCACGGTGTTTCGCAACGCATCTTTCTCTTTGGATATATGCGGGGGGAACATAATGAGCAGGGGTCATGCCGTCAGAGCAGGAGACGGCGCAATCAGCAGGGATCGACACGGGCCGGCCAGCGATACCCTGCAAAAATATCTGCGCGCGGTGCGGGGGTTTTTCATCAAGCGCGTGCAGGCTTCCGAGGTTGACGATATGGTGCAGACCGTGGCTTTGCGTATACAAAGTCGTGGCGAGGCCAGCAGTGCGATTGAAAATCCGGAACGCTATATTTTTCAGGTCGCGCGCAGTGTGATGATCGATCAGCATCGCAAAAATGTCAGCCGTCAGGCAGCCCGGCATGAGACGCTTGAAGAATGGCACCATCCGGTCGATGAGATGTCCCCCGACCGTATCGTTGAAAGTGCCGATGCTCTTCAACATGTCATGAACGCCCTGCATTGTCTGCCAACCCGTACGCGTCAGGCTTTTGTACTGCACAGATTCGAACATTTGAGTTATGGCGATATTGCGGCGGAGATGGGAATCTCTATCAGCGCCGTGGAAAAACATATTATGAGAGCGATCCGGAAGCTGAGTGTAGCGCTTGACGATGAATGATACTTCACGGCCCAGCAGGAAGATGAACGAGGCTGCCGAATGGTATGCCCGGCTGAATGCGCCCGATTGCTCCGAAAGCGACCGGCGCGATTTTTCTGCCTGGCTCAAAGCCGATATTCGTCACGAAAGCGCCTGGAGTCTGATTGCTTCCGCCGATAGCGCCATGGATCAGGCCGCCGATCATCCCATGATTGCAGAACTGATTCAGGAAGCGCGATCCATGCCGCCTGTCGGGCAGGAGAATGCTGCATCATCTGTCAGAACGCAGACGGACGGCGAAACCCGCCATGCAGCATCGCACCGCAGACTGGCCCCATGGCATTACGGGATTGCCGCTGCACTGGCCCTGACGGTAGGGCTGGGCGGTCTGGCCGCATGGCATTCTTCACCGCTGTCGAGCGGAGAGGATGCCCGGCTGGCACAAAGCACGCATTATGCGACGGGCGTAGGCGAGAAGCGCGTTGTGACGCTCGCAGACGGTTCCACGCTCACACTCGATACGAATAGTGCTGTCGAGATTCCGCAATGGGGCGAGCGGCGGCTGGTTCATCTGGTGAAAGGGCAGGCTTTCTTCGAAGTAGCGAAGGATGCCGAGCATCCGTTTATTGTCGAAAGTGGCGGCAACTCGGTCGAAGCGCTGGGCACGGCCTTTACCGTGCGCGAGGGCAAGGGCACATATAATGTTGCGCTGCTAAAAGGACGGGTGAAAGTCGCTCTCGGTCTGGCGGGGGCGGGCGATGCGATTCTCGAACCGGGCGATACCCTGTCTCTGTATGGCAAAACGGTGGCGATCAGACATAAGAACGCTGCGAGATTCTCCGGCTGGCTGGAAGGGCGTCTGACTTTCGAGCAGCGCCCGCTCGGTTCTATCGTTGCTGAAATGAACCGCTATTCCACCCGCAAGATCGTGCTGGCCGATTCCGAATTGCAGAACCGGCCTTTCAGCGGCACCTTCACGACGGATGGCGGCGATGCGCTCGTTAGTGCACTGGGCGCTTATGGCATCGCCCATGTGTTGCGCAGCGATGACAAGGAAGTGGTGCTGGCGGCTTCATAAGCCCGTCTGCCACCGGCATTCACGAATACGCAAAAGCGGTAAGCCGAATGTAAAAGGCTGGCCCGGCGAACCGGACCAGCCTTTTTGCGATACCCGAGGGGCTTATTCGCTTTTGGAAGCAGCGTCGCGATAATCGAGCGGCGGGGCACGATCGCCGACCAGCGCCCGATATTCGAAATCGGGGCCGACCCGTTCCTTCAGTTCGTCTTTCGCTTTGGCGATTACGTCCGGGCTGCGAAACAGATCGGCTGTAGTAAGGGCGAGCGTCTTGGTGGCAACCATCGCGCCTTTGATGCCGACGCTCGATCCCGAAGCCGCGACATTCTGCCAGCTATGCCCGGGGGAGCCGGGTACGAAAGTGGCTGTGGACAGGCCGACTGTGGGGACGATCCAGCTAATATCCGAAACATCTGTGGAGCCGCCCATCGCCTGATCGTACAGCTCGGCCTCTTCCACGTCTCCGACGGAATCGAGCGAGGGTGCCTCACGGCCAAAGCTCTTCTGAATGGCGGCACCGAAAGTTTTTTCCTCTTCGGTCCAGGTGATGCCGCCGACCTTGTGCAGATTGCGATCCATCACATGCATCAGCGTTTCATTGGGCATCATGGAATAGACGCCGCCGGTCTGTTCGAATTCCACCGTGGTTTGCGTGCCCATGGCTGCACCGTCGGCTGCCTGCTTGACCCAGTCCATCACGCTACGGACGATTTCGGGGTCCTGATGGCGGACGTAATAATAGACTTCGGCGAAATTGGGCACGACATTGGGGGCCTTGCCGCCATCGGTGATGACGTAATGGATGCGTGTGCGGTCAGGGATGTGTTCGCGCAGCATATTGACCATATCGTCCATCGCTTCCACGCCATCGAGCGCGGAGCGTCCCTTATCGGGATTACCGGCAGCATGGGCCGAAACGCCGTGAAAGCGGAACTTGCCGCTGATATTGGCGAGGGTGGGGCCTTGCGATGCCGAGTTCGTGTTGCCCGGATGCCAGTGGACCGCGATATCGACATCGTCGAAATAACCGTCACGCACCATAAAGGCCTTGCCCGAACCGCCTTCTTCGGCAGGCGTGCCGTAGACGCGGACTTCGCCGGTGACATTATTGGCCTTCATCCATTCCTTCACCGCGATACCGGCATAGGTGGAAGCGGTGCCGAACAGATTATGCCCGCAGCCATGGCCGGCAATGCCGCCCAGCGATTCCTGCGTGCCTACACCGGCCTTTTGCGAAAGGCCGGGTAAAGCATCATATTCTGCCAGCAGGGCGATGACCGGGCCATCCCCGTTCTTATAGCTGGCCATGAAAGCGGTCGGCTCTCCGGCAATGCCGGGTGTGATCGAGAAACCTGCCTGTTTCAGCTTTTCCTGCAACAGATCCGAACTTTGGGTTTCCTTATATCCCAGCTCGGCGAAGTTCCAGATGGCGAGTGCGGTGTCCTCGATGGGTTTGGCATCGTCCGTCACAGTCTGGAGAATTTCGCTCTGGTCGGCGCTGCTCAGCTCGGCATGGGCCGGCTGGGCCAGGATCGTCGATGCGGCCAGCACCGCGAGCATCATGCGTTTCATTCCTGCCTCGTTTGAAAATGCAAAAGGTGATGGGATCACCATCACCAAAAAGCGCCCGGCGGCAAGGTTGCCGCCGGGCGAGGGGGTGGATCAGAACGACTTTTTCAGACCGACAAAGAAATAGCGGCCCAGAACGTCGTAATTCTGTGCATCATAGTTACCCTGCGTGTTCCCGACCTGCGGTGGTTTGCGGTTGAACAGATTGGTAATGCCCACGCGCATTTCGGTTTCGGCAGGCAGCATCACACGGCCATTGAGATCGAAGATGTGGTAGGCTTCGACCCCGCGTGTGGTGCTGTTGGGATTCACCACCTGGCTGGAGGACTTCATGCTGTCGATGAAGCGCCAGCGCAGACCCAGGCTGGCCTGGCCCAGAGAATAGGTGAGCGACGTCACCGATTTCCACGTCGGATGCGCCGATCCGGCATTGCTTTCGATCGCCTTGCCGATGCTGCCGGCATAATCATAGGTGGTGGCGCCTGGCAGATCCTGAATTTCGAAACTGTCGAGATAGCTCACCGCAGTGTTGATATCGATCCGCCCGCTATTGGCGCCGACACCCAGCTCTTCGAGATCGAGCTGCCAGTCGAGCTGCACATCGATCCCGCTGACTGAGAACTGCCCCAGATTGAGCAGTGGCTGAACCGGGTTGAGCGGGACACCGCTATCCGGATTGCGTTCGATCAGCGAGCAGTAATAATTGTCGGGGTCGAAATTCGGATTGTTGCCGCCCTGATTGAAGCAGAACTGGAACCCCTGGGCGATGGAAAGCGGGCCGACTGCATCCTTTACCTTGATCTTGTACCAGTCCACGGAGAGCGACAGGCCGCTCAGCATGGGTGAGTAGAAGGGTGAACGGATAACCCCGCCGAAAGAGAATGTATCGGCTTTTTCTTCCTGCAGATCCGGATTGCCTCCGGTCAGCGCGAAAACCTGTGCGGTGCCGAGCTGATAGGAATTGATCAGCGCATCCGGCACGCCCTGTGCCAGACACAATGCCGCCACATCGTCCCCGTTCGGGCCCTGACGATAGGAGGAGCGGACATCGCATGGATCGCCTTCGGAGCCAGTCGGGGTGGGGTTGCCGATCCCGACGCTGCCGGTCGATACCGGTGCGTAGAGCTCGCCCACGCTGGGCGCGCGAATGGCGCGGTTATAGCCGCCCCGGAAGCGCAGCCAGTCCGTGGCCTGCCAGTCCACATCCGCCTTGTAGGTGTGCACACCGCCGACCGAACTGTAATCCGAATAGCGATAGCCAAGGTCGAGATCGAGATGCTGAACGAGCGGAATATCCTCCAGCAGCGGAACCAGCAATTCGGCGAAGAATTCGGTGGTATCGACCGAACCGCCGGCCGGGCGCAGCACGCTGAAGCCGAGCACATCGCTGGTGCCATCGGGCTGATTGAGCTGGGCATCGGGCTCGAAATTATAGCTGTTATAGCGATAATCCGCACCCATGGCGAAGCGCACCTGACCTGCCGGCATATCGAACAGGCCACCCTGCACGCTTCCTTCGACGATCCGCTGCTTCAGCTCATTGGTATTGAGCGTACGGCGATAGATATAATCGACACATTCCTGCGAAGGGGTGACGTTGCCGAAGGGATTGAAACCGCCTTCGCAATATTCGGTGCCTCCGGTTGGACTGTAGAGCAGGCGTGCCAATGCTGAATCGCTGGCACCGCCGGTCTGTTCATTCTCGAACTTGGCGCGGCTCACGCTCCCATACACATCCCAGGTCAGATCCCCGATACCGAGATCGCCGGAGAAACCGCCGGTGATCTGATAGACGTCATATGTGTAGGTCTGAACGCGCGGCCCGAGAATATTGAAAGCCTTGTAAAAGGTGAAATCGCCCGTCGGATCGGGACGGGACGCAAGAATGCTGGCGAAATCGTTGCTGATGAACGGGTTCGATGCCGGAACGCTCAAGCCATAGACATTGGAGGCCAGTGTCGGGTTGCCGGTCGCCACGCTTTCATAATTCACATAGCTGAACTGCAGGAAGGAGCGGATGCTGTCGGTCAGTTCGTAATCGACATTGCCGAAGACCGTGTAGCGTTCCAGATCCGCCTGCAATGCACCGTCGGCATAGCCATAATTGATCTGCTGGCTGTTGGGACCGCTATCGACGATATAGGCTTCATCGGTTTCCGGATCGCGGAAATTCTGCACCGGAACGCCCGATGTGGTGAAGAGCGTCTGATCGGTATTGAAACCGATCTGCCCGGTGTAGAAACCGTCGCTGCCGGAAATCGGATCGAAACCGTAACCGGCAAAAACCGAATTGACAGCATCGATGGTCGGGCGGTTGGCACCGAAGATCGTATTGCCCTGCGGGATCGTGGCGAGGCCCGGTGTCGTGCGGCGGAAGAAGTAATAATCCCGATCGCCTTCCAGCGCGCGCCAGCGCTTCGTGTAATCGACCGAGAGAACCGCATTGCCGCGGCCATCGGCGAAATTGCCGCCCAGCGTACCGTTAATGCGGAAGCTGTCCCCATCGCCATAATCGCTGATACCATATTGCGTGCCGACAGTCAGACCTTTGAAGTCACGCTTAAGGCGAAAGTTTACCACACCGGCGGTCGCGTCCGAACCGTAAGTGGTGGATGCGCCGCCCGTAATGACCTCGACATTTTCGATCAGGGCTTCGGGAATAATGTTCAGATCGACAGAGCCATCCGGGTTGGAAGGCTGCATACGCCGCCCGTCGAGCAGCAGCAGAGTGCGCTTGGAGCCGAGGCCGCGCAGACTGGCATAAGCCTGACCGCCATTGAGGCTGGTGCTGGTGCTGCGTGTGTTGGACTGGCCGAAAGAACCGGTGAATTGCGGCAATTGGGCCAGAGCCCGTTCCACCGTTACCTGACCCGAATTTTCGATGGCTTCTTCACCGACCGATACGATCGGGCTGTTGGCCTGATAGTCGGGCCGCGCAATGCGCGAGCCGGTAACGACGATTTCCGGCGATGAAGCATTGGCCGATGGCTCTTCCGTATCGGGTGCTTCAACCTGTGCATGAGCTGTTTGTGCGAATAATGTGGCAAAGGCGCTTCCGCATAAGAGCATAGTGCGCCGCGACCCGGTGAAACGATTCATTCCCAAATCCCCCTTGTTGCTAGGAATATGTCGTAGTCCCGAGAATTGACGCAGTGCAGCGAAAGCCCCTCACTTCAAAATTTCAATTTTATTTCAAAAAATGGGGCCGGACATTGCTGCCCGGCCCCAACTCTTTCGCGGAGTGTCAAAGAGGGGGTTAGTCTTCCGCGCTGGCCGGGCCATAGAACAGCCCGTTAAACAGGAATTTGAAAGTCGCATAAGGCTGCGCGCGCTGGGTGATTTCCGGCCCCATCATAAAGATTTTGCCATCGCCCAGATCGGTATCGAATACGGCGACCGTATCCTTCAATCGTTCCTGACCCAGTGCCCAGCCGCTATGCAGCGGCGTAGCAGTGTCGAACCAGGAAACCGGTGCTGCACCGTTACCCTTGGCCTGGAAAGACTGGCTGTTGGCAAAGAACAGATCGACAGTGTCAGGCATCCCGAAGGCCAGCGGCTGGCTATTATCGACATGCGCCGTCACCAGCGAGCCGGGAATATAGAATTCGCGGCGGTCGAGGATTTTGCGCTGATTGCCATCCTCTTCGTAAAGCGCTGCTTCCACCGGTGCGCCGATCAGTTCGGCAAGCCTGTTTGCGCTGCCTACAGTGATGACCGTGCCACCTTCGCGAGCGAAAGTGGCAATAGCCGGCACGGTGGTATCCTGTGTGATTTCTCCGAGCCAGGGACGATATTCGGCAGGAATATCTTTGGGGTCCGGCTGATCGGCTTCGCGCGGGGCACGATAAAGGCTGTCTTCATCGCCCGGCACCGTGCCATCGGCAAAGATGAGAACATCGTATTTGTCCTTCAGATCGCCCTTGTCGAGTTCCTGCGGATAGACGATCGAGAAGGGAAATTCATATTGTTCGAGCAGCCAGCGGGTCCAGCCTGCCGGGATATTGCCGCCATATTTATCGACCAGCCCGATACGGGGCTTGGTGAGTGCCATTGTGTCTGCCGAAGGCGCCGTCGCAACCCCGAAAGCGTCCAAACCCAAATCCGCAGCCGCACTGGCCATGACTTTCTGCGCGCCGGCCGAATTGGGCACCCAGATGGCACCGGGCTGAAAATTGCGGCCTGCTGCATCGATCGGTTGCATCACCCATGAAACAGGCACACCGGCTTCCTGAAGGCGATTGGTCAGAATGAAACTGTTATTGGCCGTGTGCGGTACAAGCCAGCCTGCCCCGGCCGATCCTTCAATTTTACCGGCGGGTGTATCGATCAGACCCGGTACGTGCGCGAACGGCCCGTCAAACCCTTCCAGAATACGATCGAAATCCACACCCATCTGGAAAGCGAGTGTATAACCTGTGATGTCGTAAGGCGCTTTGGGCGGGCCGCCGGGATATTCGAAATCATGCGGGTGATCCTGCGGCTCGAACATGTCCAGCACATGCGGACGATAAGCCTGTGCGGTTTTCACGATATAAGAACCTGCCGGATAGGTCTTGCCTTCCACGGTGAAACTTCCGGTCGCCTTTTCCACATCCACGCCATTTTTGATAAGCGCATTGAGAAAAGCCACGACCGTCGGCATGTCCGTTTGTCCGGCAGGAATGATGTAACCGCGCGGATCGCGATTTTCCGGCTTTTGCAGCTCGGAATAGAGACTGGAGGCCACACGTCCGCGAGAGCGCCAGGGATTGATCCCCTCTTCTTCAGGGGGCGGGCCGTCGCCGGCCGCTTCCTTCAGCGCATCGACATCCTTGGGTGTGATCGTCCAGCTATCCTGTTCGCCCTTCCGGATATTGGCGGCGCCCATCTTGTAGATGTTGAGCAGCAGACGCTCCCGGTTGCGCGATGCGTAATCGAGTACCGCCCGGTTCAGGAACCACTGATATTCGAGACTGTCCTTCAGATGCCATTCCTGCGGGGCAATCGGCATCGGCTCGTCATTGCGGGCCAATTGTGTGTCCGGGATCAGCGGAATGCGCTCCGGCGTCGGACCGCCGATAATTTCGGTCAGCAGGCCCACTGCATTGTGGAAATAGGCGATCGAGCGGAACATGCCATTATGCCATGTGGAATAAGGGGCCACGCTGCGCTTGCCCGAACCCGGCTTATTTTCCGATACGAGGCGGCTGTGCATTGTCGAGCCGACTTCGTCCAGCGTGGTCATGACCAGCGGATTATAGTTGTAGTTGAACGGATCGCGGAAAGGCGGAACGAACACAACCATGCCCGCCGGGCCGGTCTGGTGCTGATTGAAAATGATCTGCGGGAACCATTCGCGGAACATGACGCGATTGGCATTTTCGGTTTCCGGCATCTGCGACATGAAACTGTCGCGATTATTATCGTGGCCGACATATTTCTGGTAAAGGCGCGGGATCGAACCGAATTCACGCTGCTTCGGATCATCCTTGCGCATATACCAGTCGGCGACAAGTTGCAGGCCGTCAGGATTGTCATGCGGGAAAAGCATGATGACATCGTCCAGCTCACGCAGGGTTTCGGGATCGTTCTGGCTCAGCAGGCGATAAAGCACATGGATCTGGCTTTGTGTGGTGACAGTTTCGGTCGCATGAAGCCCTGCATCGATCCACACGACGGCCTTGCCCTTCGCCGCGAGCGCTTTGGCTTCATCCTCGCTCAGCCCGTCGGCCTTGGCCAGACGCCGGGCAATATCGCGATATTCATCCAGTTTTGCCAGATTTTCCGGCGAGGAAACGATGGCCATCCACTGATCGCGCCCTTCGGCGGTTTTGCCGATATTGACCAGTTTCATCCGGTCGGACTGCTGGTTCAGCAGTTTCAGATAGGCTTCATATTGCGTGTAATTGGCGAGGAAGTAATCGCTGCCCGGTTCCTGTGGAAAGGCATCGGCCGGTGCGGTAATACCCAGACTGTTGCTGCCTGAAATATGCTCTTCCTGAGCAAAAGCCGTAACCGGCTGAAGTGCCAGTCCGATAATGGCTGCGCCGCAAAACAGAAAGTGTTTCATTATTCCCCCTCGCATTTGCATGGTTTCGGCCCACAAGAAGCCCTGATCGAATAGACGGAACCGAAAGCAACATCCTCACTCCCGGTCTGCACTTAAAGATTATTTATTCGCCCGGCATGATGTCGAAAGCGATCGTCAGGCGTTTCTGATGGCCGGAAAACAGCTCTGTGCCGTGCCACAGATAGCTCGGGAAAATGGCCAGCATACCCGGTTCGGGGCGAATGTGATGGAAAGGCGCCAGTTGCGGGCGAGTGGGAATGCCTGGCCGTCCGAAAGCGAGCCAGCCTTCTTTTCCCTGCCCGATGGTCTGGGGCAGATCGACATAAAAGGCAGAGGACATCCAGCCCTGCGGATGCACGTGATCGACATGAAACCCGCCGGGGGAAAGCGCTACCGACCATGCCGGGCCGAAACGAAACCGTCCGTTGGAGCGCATTCGCACCGGGTCTTTGCCCGGGCCGAGCGCGGCAATATGGCGCTCGATCACCGGGTGCAATGCGCGAAACAGTGCCTGAATAGCCGGATCGGTAGATTGCGTCAGATCTTCCTGCGTCTGACTGCCGTGACGCAGCGACTGATCGAGCGGATGGCTCGCCCATGGATGCCGCCTGAGCAGTGCCGTTTTGAGATCGCCGAGATAGGCAGACAGGTCACTCCAGCCCTCGGGCGTTGCAATCGTTCCGGTCGATATCAGACCGGGTGCCGTGCAAAACAGGGCGTGGCGCGGATCGCCTTTCATGCGCCAGGCGGTGGTGAGCAATGCGACGATACCCTGATCGCCGGGATGGGCCTGCAAAATACGGATGGCGAGCTGCTCGGCTTCATCCACTCGTCCGCAATGGAGCAGTGCTTCCAGAGCAGCCTTGGCCGCACTGTGCGATGTTCTGTCGCATTCCAGCGCCTGACTGGCAAAAGTGAGCTGCGCATCGGCCTTGCCCTGCTGTCCGGCAATGTGCGACTGCACGATCCGCAGACCGGCTTGTCGGGGAGCCAGCTCCACTGCGCGGGCTATTGCCGCGGCAGCCTCTTCCGGCAGATCGGCCGACAGGAGAAGCTGCGCTTTCAGTTCCAGCAGGTCGGCACTGGCCGGATTGCGAAGAATCTCCCGGTCGAGTCTCTGTGAAGCCTGTGCGATGTCGCCGGTAAGCATCCAGCGCAGTTGCGCAAGATCGTGATGTGCTTCCCGGTAAGCGGGACGTGCGGCAAGGGCTTGTTCGAAGCTGTCCTCCGCCGCAGTCAGATCGCCTTTCCCTTGTTGCGCCCGCGCCAGAACCAGCAGGCTTTCCGCAGCTCCCCGGCCCAGACGGACTGCTTGCAGCGCCCATGTTTCGGATTCGACGAAACATGACATATCGCCGAGCATGGCCGCCAGATTGTGCGCTATGGCAGCGTTATCGGGAGCCTGCGCCGCGGCTTTGCGATACAGTGCGAGTGCTTCTTTCATACGCCCTGCTGCGCGTGCATGGCGCGCCTGTGCAAGGAGTTCGTCCGGGAGGAGCCGTGCAGGCATTGTCATTCGGCTGATGCGCCCGTTTTGCGTGCGCGAATGGGGACGGGCACATTGCAGACATCCACACCATGGGCCGGAACATGGTAAAAATCGTCGTGCCGTGCAGCCCTCAGCGCGAAGTAGTGGGCAAAACTATCGCTGTCGTCGGTCATGAATTCGAAAGCGGGCCGATCGGCTTCGGGCAATTGCGAAGCCAGCCTCACAGACCGGATAGGAACGCGCATGGCCGGATCGGCATAGGTCCCCGCCGGACCTTTCCCCCGTGGTAAGGTCGAGAGATAGGTCA
This sequence comes from Altericroceibacterium spongiae, assembly GCF_003610805.1. Taxonomy (GTDB): domain Bacteria; phylum Pseudomonadota; class Alphaproteobacteria; order Sphingomonadales; family Sphingomonadaceae; genus Altericroceibacterium; species Altericroceibacterium spongiae. The sequence continues at coordinate 132,641 of NZ_RAPF01000003.1, forward strand.
TGCCTTCAATGACCCGTCCGACCACTGCCACATTGCGGTCGAGCTGCCGTGGTGCATGGCCGATTACCGTATAGAGTTCGGCACCCGAGCCGGTATCGGGCGAAAGGTTGCGCGCTACGCCTACCGAGCCATAACAATGGACCGGCCAGCGCGATGTTCCGTCGCTTGCCAGCGGCCAACCATCGATAATCTGCGCCACAGGGGCGTAGGAGTCGCACAGGGCCTGCGGTGTCTCAGCCTTGTCGCAGGATAAGGATATGGCTTTGCCAAGAGGCGTGATATATTCGCTTTCGGGAATATCGCGCAGACTGTCCGGCAGCGGTTTGGTTTCTTCGGCATCGCCCCATTGGGTTACCCAATTATCGACCACACGATAAACGCTCGTACCATCCCACCAATGCGCTTTTGCCAGCTTGCGGATATTATCGACCCAGCCCTGCGAATAGGGCGAGGGAACCAGCTGGATGACAATTTGCCTTGACGAGCCGTCTTTCGCCGGCGCCAATGTCATCACCAGCAACTCATCGGCGGGAATGGCCTGCCAGTCCCCGGCGGGAGACGCAGCCACAATTGCATCGGGTGTAGCTGGCCCCGTCTCTGCGGCATGAGCGGCCGGAACGGTCAGCAGAGCAAAAGTTGCGCAAGCGAAGGCGCCTGCCCGGCGCGGGGAAAAGATCGTCATGGACAGGCAGCATGCCACTGGAACAGCTGCTCGGCAATTCTCCAAGGAAGGGGAAATTTTCAAAATTTATGCGAAAAGGATCGGGGACGTCTTGCACAACCGCTTCCCGCCCGCTAGGGGCCAGCGCTCGCACAGGCATGCGGAGCGGTGGCCGAGTGGTCGAAGGCGCACGCCTGGAAAGTGTGTATACGGTAACCCCGTATCGAGGGTTCGAATCCCTCCCGCTCCGCCAATTACCCATTCACCAGTGTTCATAGTCAACCGCCGAAAGGCGCGGTTTTCTGAGGCTTTTCGGTCCGTATGTATCCATCCGTGTTCGTTGATATTCGCCCACAGCCTCGCTAAAATGTGGGGAGATATCCAAGTGTGAGGAAGCGTCCCCACATTGTTTGGGGAGCTGACATGGGCAAGCCCGGAACCTATAGTGACGGGGGCGGCCTTTTTCCTAAAAGTAAGTTGCAGTGGCGGTGCAAGCTGGCTTCTACGTATCCAGCATGAGGGTAAGCGGCGCGACATTGGCCTTGGCAGCGCCAAGCTGGTTACGCTGGCATCGGCCCGAGCCAAGGCCGCCGAAGCCCGCAAGGCAACTCGCGAAGACGGGCGTGACCTTGTGGCAGAGAAGCGCAAGGCTAAGGCCGGGAGTGTTGCCTCAGGAAGCTGCCCAGACCTACTACGAAACACACAAGGACCAGTGGTCTAACTCCAAGAGCGATGACCAGTGGACCAACTCCATGACGGCCTATGCTTTCCCTTCCCTTGGTTCCAAGCCGGTCGGCAGTATAACCGCTGGTGAGACCATCACCGCAATTTCCAAGGTATGGACTGAGAAATCCGAAACCGGCAGGCGGGTGAAACAGCGAATCAGGGCCGTGCTTAACTTTGGGGCCTATATACCTAACCAGCCAACAATATCTTGACGCCATCGCCATTTTTGGCTGGTTAGGTATATAGGCCCCCCAATTATTGTGGTTACCGAATGGCGCTCTTCCACTCCTGCCCTGGCCGGCAAGTCATCAGACGGGTGCCTATAGCTTTGCGTTACTGTCGTTCCCTGGAAATGATCTGCAGAACGTTGTCTGCAAGCGCAGATGCCGTTCCGGAGGCATCCAGCCTGTGCCAGTCGCCCAGCTCACCAACATCATAGGTCGATTGCTGCTTAACCACATCAATATCTGCATCCGAGGCATCGCATCGGCGGTCTCTGACGCGATGTTCGAGAGTCATGAGCGGTGCGTCGAGCCAGATGCCGGAGAAGGGGATATTGATGTCCCGACATAAGCGCTCCAGTGCCAGCCGTTCATCTGGCTTGGCGAAAACCGCATCGGTAATGACTGATTGGCCTGCATCCAGAGCTTCTCCAGCCTCCTGAAGCATTCGCTTATAGACCCTTTGTCCGGCTTCGGCTGAATATGCGCTCTCGGGTAGTGTGTCTTCGGGAGTGAGGCCAGCCATACGCTTGCGTAATACATCACTGCGCAGCCAGCGCGCGCCGGGTGGCGCTCCGATAGAGGGGGCAAGGGCTGCTGCCAATGTGGATTTACCCGTGCCACTCAGCCCGCCGATCGCGATAAGTCGAGGTTTGTTCGGGTGCAGGAAGGTAAGAGCTGCCGTAAGATAGGAGCGAGCCTTTTCGAGCGTGTTCTTACGCTTATATTCATCGGATTGTTGCTGCGCCTCGCTTGCCGTCACATGCGCACGAATAGCTGAGCGCATGGACAGGAAGAGCGGCAGAGCTGCCAGCCCATCAGATTCATCTGCCATGTCGCAATAGCGGTTGAAGAGGCGATTAGCCTGTACTGCAAAACCGCGCTGCCATAAATCCATCAATAAAAAGGCGAGATCGTACAATGTGTCTGTCGTCGCGAGTTCGGCATCGAATTCGAGACAGTCGAACATCAACGGATGCCCCTCCCAGAGGCATATATTCGCCAGATGAAGGTCGCCATGGCAGTGGCGTACACAGCCTGCTCCGGCGCGGCGGTCGAGTAACGGTGCCATGTTGTCCAATGTTGCAAGGCTGGCGCGATGCAGTCGCAGATACTGATCTTCCGGCAGAAAACCGTTCGGCAGGCAGGTCATACTTTCGAAATTTCCTTCGATGACCTTTCGTATCCGTGAGGTTCCATCTGCAGACATGCAGATTTCGGCCTGCTCGTGAAAAGTCGCGATATGATCGGCAATTTCATCGATCAGGGGAGGCGTCAGTTCCCCTCTTTCGGCGATATGTTCGAGGAGTGCATCATCGGCGAAGCGACGCATGACGACCAGCCAGTCCACAGTCTCACCCTGATCGAATGTTAGTGCGCCGTCCGGTGTCTGTCGAATAGCGCGGACTTCACAATAGAGTTCCGGAGCGGTGCGGCGATTGAGCGCTAGTTCCGTCTCGCAAACCGTTCTCCGTTTCGCGGCGGTTGAAAAATCGAGATAAGGAAGGCGTATCGCTCGCTTCAGCTTGTAAGCATGTTCGCCGGCAAGAAATACAATTGCATCATGCGTATCAATACGCTCGACCGGCCCTGAACAGCCATAGGTTTCCGGCCGGGACAGGAAGCGGATGGTTTCGCTCTGATCGATCATGGAGTGGCTCGCTCCTTTCTTGTCTGCCAAGCAGCATATCAGAACACATCTTTCCTTCCTGATCCGGTAAAAGATGTTCGGCTAAAGTTTCAAACCATGTTCTGTTGAAAGGACTGAGGTGCATTTCCGATCCGGCATAAGAAGCGGAGCAGGCGAACCGTATGTCACGGGCTCTGATGTCGGATAGGCGCGATCAGTGGAGGAACCGTACAAAACTGCCACAATATTGGGTTTTAACCCAATATTGTGGCTCCACTCTAGCTCATATCTGCCACTATTACGATAATGCGCAGCGGTGAAAAATATGGCTTCGCAAGACTTGTAATTGAGCTGTCTGCCACACGGTTTTCTACCAGATTGCGGGAAGCTTTGATTGCCGAAAATTCCGAAATTGGTCCGTTTATGTTGGGCAGACTACATCTTATAGGGGAGGGCGCAAGCTTACTGTGTCGCCTGCGCCTTCCGAACCGCGTCCTTTTTTGCCGCCGTTTTTTTAGTCCAGTCGGCGAGCACGTCTTTCGCCCGGCTTTTTTCTCTCGCAATGACGTCGTCGTAGTTGGGGACCGGGGCCGAAATTTCCAAATTCAGGTCGTTGGGGTCCTTGAAATAGATGGATGTTACAAATCCATTGTTTACAGGGCCGCGAAATTCCACACCTGCTTTCGAAAGCCGGTCGACCATTTCATTCAATTCGGTTTCCGTATCCACTCGCAAGCCGACGCGGAATTCATTTTCATTATATGGCTTAAAAATATCCGGCTTTATGTCGATGTCCTTGTCGAAAAAGGCGAGGAAATCACCGTCGGCCATGCGGAAGAAAATATGCATGAAAAAATAGTCACCGCCACGACCGTCATCATTGATCATCACCGCTGCATTGAGCGGCAAGCCGAGAATATCTTCATAGAATCTACGGGTTTCTTCGGCATCAAAACATTTGATCGCCGGATGATGAAAGGAATGAATAGGCGGACGTTTGACAGCAGAAGATGTCTGCGGGGCTTCGGCGGTTAAGGTTGCATTGCTCATATCTAAATATCCTCTTACCCGTGTTTTCCTGGCGCAGTCGTTACGCCGCAGGCACTCCACTGGAACGAATTCCGAGAGAAGGGTTTATTGAATTTCCCGGAATTTTTTCTTCTTGGGAGCGGATTGCACCGTCCAGTCAGCTAGAATGTCTTTGGCTTCAGACATTTCCCGGTGCATAATCTCTTCGTGATCAGGGACCTGATAGGTTGCTTCCAGCCAAAGACCATTTGGGTCCTGGAAATAGATTGACTGAACCATGTCATGATCCATCGGGCCCATATATTCGATGCCCCTTTCCTTCAGTCGTTCCGCCCAGGTCATCATGGCTTCTTCTGAAGGCACTTTCATACCGAGATGAAGTTCCATGGGATCGAAGGTGAACTTTTCGGGAGTGACATCGTCCGGCATGTCATAAAAGGCGATGAAATCGCCATCTGCCATCCGGAAATAGATATGCATGACTTCTGTGGTCCTGCCATCCACTTCCATTTTTTCCGGTATCGCGGCGGTAAATTCCATTCCCAGAAAGTCCTCGTAGAACTCACGGGTCTCTTCACCATCGAAACAGCGGAAAGACATATGCCGAATGGATCGAATCGCAGGCTTCTGTGTGTATTTGGTCCAATCGACGTCAGACGAAGATGATAGTTGTCCCATTTTATCTCTCTCCTTGTTTCACCTGCATGCCCTACAGTTGGAAACTCGAAGACATGCGATGATATTCAAAACAACTTCTATATAGAAGATAAGGCATAAAACCCTGTGAACGCAAGATGCAAGAAAGAACCATGTCTTTTTAAAATGATAATTTCCTATATAATTCAATGTTATGTTCCGGAATTTTCCTGCTGCGAATTTGCCAATCGAACGGGGTAGAGGCCGGAACGGTTATTCTCCTGACCAATATAGCGGCCCATTCCTATTTTCGTAGGACAATAGGTGATTCGGAATCATGTCTGATTGCGTCTGTTATATCTGCTATCAGATAGCAGGCTATGGAAAGCCCCGGCTTTGTGCGAGGCTGGAGTGTCAAAGCTCTGATCCGGGCAAAAGCCTCGATTGATCGGCTGTTCTGCCGGGTAGACCTTCGGGGGGTGCAGGCTGTGACGAAATGGCTGCTTACCCGCAGGTCAGCAAGGTGTATTCTGCGGGCCGGTTACCGGCTGTTTGATCTGCTTTTCCAGTCCGGACGGGCAATTGGTAGCTTCAGAATTGAAACCGGAGCGAGGGTGTGAACTGAGCTTTTTATAGCTCGGGTACAATCATCGCAAAGGCCGGAATTAATATGGGAATGTGCCATGCATGCGATGGTTTTGAGAAAGATTGGCGAACCACTGGTCTGGGCCGAGTTGCCCGATCGTGATCCCGCAGCAGGAGAAATCCGCGTGAGCGTGTCGGCCTGCGGGGTCTGCCGCACCGATCTGCATGTGGTTGATGGTGAACTTCCTGATCCTAAAGTGCCGATCGTTCCGGGGCATGAAATCGTTGGTCGCGTCACGGCGATTGGCAACGAGGTCGAAGGTCTGCGGATCGGTGAAAGAGTCGGGATCCCCTGGCTAGGGCATACTTGCGGTACTTGCCCCTATTGCCGGATTGAACGGGAAAATCTGTGCGATGCGCCGGAATTCACGGGTTATACAAGGGATGGTGGCTATGCGACATCGGTGGTGGCCGATGCCCGCTTTGCCTTTCCGTTAGGCGAGCAGGGGGATGATGTAGCGCTGGCGCCGTTATTATGTGCGGGACTGATTGGGTGGCGTTCGCTTGTTATGGCGGGGGACGCTGGGAAGCTGGGGCTCTACGGTTTTGGAGCGGCTGCCCATATTATCGCACAGGTGGCCCGTTGGCAGGGGCGGTCAATCTACGCTTTTACCCGTGGCGGCGATACGGCAACTCAGGATTTCGCGCGTGAGCTAGGGGCCGTCTGGGCGGGGGGATCGGATGAAGCCCCGCCAGACCTGCTGGATGCTGCGATTATTTTTGCGCCGGTTGGCAGCCTTGTTCCGGCAGCATTGAAAGCGGTGCGCAAGGGCGGCCGGGTTGTCTGTGCCGGCATTCATATGAGCGACATTCCGAGTTTCCCCTATGCCGATTTGTGGGAGGAGCGGCAGATTCTTTCGGTTGCCAATCTGACCAGGCAGGATGGAATCGACTTTCTCGGTCTTGCGCCCAAAATCGGCATTGCCACGCAGACGACGACCTACCCTCTGCAGCAGGCCAATCAGGCGCTCGACGATTTGCGGGCTGGCCGGTTCGAAGGGGCGGCCGTTCTGGTTCCGTGACGGGTTGCGACAAAAGCTGTTATAGAAAAGGCCCGGACCGTCCTGCTAGACGATCCGGGCCCTGCTATTTGGCGAAAGTATCGGCGTTCTAGTCTTTCCGCGACATTTCGTTTTCCGCATAGAAAGCTTCGGCTGCTGCAGCGGCGGCTTCGGCCGCTTCGCGTTCCTGCTTCTCCAGTTCCGCTTCGTCACGCAGATGCAGTTCATGCAGGATCATGCGTAGCAATCCGGCGGCCATCAGAAGCAGAACGACTGCAAAGGGCAGGCCTGTCACGATGGCAGCGGTTTGCAAGGCATCGAGCCCGCCAGACCAGATCAGCGCACCTGCCAGTGTGCCGAAAGCCACAGCCCATGTGATGCGGTGTATCAGTCCGGCATGGCTATGCCCGCCCGAAGCGATCATGGCGGTCACCAGCGCTCCGGAGTCAGCTGAAGTCACAAAGAAAGTCGCCACGATGATAATCGCGAGCCCGGAGGCAATCTGGCTCAGCGGATAATGATCGAGAAAGGCGAACAGCGCATCGGGCATGCTGGCATTGACCGCTGCGGACAGTCCGCCATTGCCAAGCAGTTCAATATGAAGTGCGCTGTCTCCGAAGATCGTCATCCAGGCGAAAGTGAACAGGCTCGGTACCAGCAGGACGCCGCTGATAAATTCGGTCAGCGATCGACCATAGGAAATGCGAGCGATAAAAATGCCGACAAAAGGCGACCAGCTGATCCACCAGGCATAATAGAAGATTGTCCACTTGCTCTGCCAGTCTCCCGGACTGTAGGTCTCCGTCCAGGTAGACAGATAAATGAAGCGTTGAAAATAATAGCCGATATTCTGCACGAAACCGTCGAGCAGAAACACTGTTGGCCCGACAACGAAAATGAAGAGCGCGAGCAGCACGGCCAGTGCCATGTTGCATTCCGAAAGCCGCCGGATGCCGGTATCCAGACCCATCGCCACCGATAATGTGGCCAGCCCGGTGATAACGGCGATAATGATGGCTTTGGCCAGGCCGTTATCGGGCACGCCCAGCAAAAGTTCCAGTCCGGCATTGATCTGCGATGCACCGAGGCCGAGTGAGGCGGCAACGCCACAGACTGTTGCCGTAATGGCAAGCACGTCGATCATATCGACAACCAGCGTTGGAATACGCGGGAAGGCTTCCTTCAGAAATGCGCCGATACTGAGACTGAGATTCCGGTTATAAGCGACATAGGCCAGCCCGAGCCCGATGATCGCGTAAATACCCCAGGCATGTAGCCCCCAATGCAGAAAGACGAGGCCCATAGCGTGCTGCGCGTTTCCAGCCAGTCCGCGCGGTAATGTCGCATCGGGATTGGAGAAGGCTGAGGAGGGGGGATTGGAGAAATGCATCACCGGTTCGGCCACGCCATAAAACAGCAAACCGATACCCATGCCCGCGCTGAACAGCATCGCGAACCATGTCAGCAGGCCGTATTGCGGCTTGGCTCTCGGCCCGCCCAACCGAATATGACCGGCTCGGGAAATGGCAAAATAACCGCAGAAAACCAACAGGATGTCTGCGGTTAAAACGAAGAACCAGCCAAAGTTATGGGTTGCAGCGGATTGAATGGCGCCGAAACTGCTTTCTGCCTGATCGGCATTGAAGACGGCAAACAGGATAATCAGGCCAATTAAACCAATGGCCCCAAAGAAAACGCTGGGTTTGAAATTTGCGGCGGGACTTCCCGGACCGCCAGATTGACTTGCCACGTGGAAATTCCTTAAAGTATAGAAATCTTATTACTTGAATTGCCTGAAAGTTGTTCGTTAGAACATGGCGATATTTTCAAGTATAATGTCAAGCGTGTGCACCCTGTAAAAAATTGAGAGCGCTTCACGGCTCTTCTTTCACACCAATAAGTGCACTGTTGTGTTCATGCAACGCTATTATTTTTCCTTGGCAAATTCCGTGATCGCCGGTGGATATCTGGCCAATGCTCATTTAGCCGCAACCTCCGGATCAGGGGAATTTATTTCTGCCTCTGGTGATCTGATGGTCTTTTCGATCTGCCTCTAAGAGTGCTGCTGCATGCTGCGCGGCGCTGCGGGTCGAGCTAGTAACAGGGAAACGATATGAAGAAGCTTTGCAGCGGAGCGTCTATTGGCGCGCTTGCCATTGCCATTACCGCCCCGGCGGTTGCACAGGACCAGCAGCCTGCCCGTCAGGGTGGCGTCCAGGAAATTATCGTCACGGCAACCAAGCGTGTAGAAAGCACGCAGGATGTGCCGATTTCGGTGCAGGCCGTGGGTGAAGAAGCGCTTGAACAGCTCGGCATTGCCAACTTCACCGATTATATGCAGCAATTGCCGAGCGTGACGGCTGGCGGCGGTGGCCCCGGCCAGAATACGATTTATATTCGTGGCCTCGCTTCCACTACGCCAAACCTCACCACCGCGGGTGTGGCCGGCCTGGCACCTAACGTATCGGTCTATCTTGACGAACAGCCGCTTTCACAGCCCGGCCGTAACCTTGACGTTTATGCCGCCGACCTTTCACGAGTGGAAGTGCTGGCCGGTCCGCAGGGCACCTTGTTCGGTGCATCGAGTCAGGCTGGTGTGGTTCGCCTCATCACCAATGATCCGGTCATGGGTGAATGGCAGGGCAAGGCCAAGGCTGGTGTTGCTTTCACCAAGGGCGGTGACATGAGCAACAATGTCGAAGCCGTGGTCAATGCTCCGGTGACTGACAACTTCGCTGTTCGCGGCGTGTTCTTCGTTGACCATCAGGGCGGTTATATCGACAATGTTCACGGCACGCGCGATCTGAGCGGAAGCGCGCGTTTCCGCCCCGAAGGTACCGTGCGTCAGAACGGCGTTCCGGTCGGTCCGAACCGCGCCGGTTTTCAGTCTACTGCCGATCTGTCGGGCGTTGATTTCATCTCCGCTGATAACGCAAATCTGGTGGAAGACAATTTCAACGACACCGATTATAGCGGTTTCCGCGTGACGGCATTGTGGGAAGTAACGCCGGACTGGTCGATCAAGGTCGCCCATATGCGGCAGGGTCTCGATACGGACGGTGTTTTCTTCGAAGATCCCGAACTCGACGATCTCGAAATCGAGCGTTATCAGCAGGACAATCTCGAAGACGATTTCTCTAACACCGCATGGACGGTCGAAGGTCGTCTCGGGGCGCTCGAAATGGTTTACACCGGGGCCTATACGGATCGTGAAACGAACCAGCGCGTCGATTACACCGACTATATGTATGCCGGTCAGTATCTGCCCTATTACATCTGCGATACGTCGGTGACCTATCCGGGTGATGGTGTGGCACCGTCAGGCACCTGCCAGGCACCTTATGCCAATGTGACGTCCGATTCCTCGATGAAGAAATTCACCCAGGAACTGCGCTTCAACACGCCGGCTGACAAGCCCTTCCGCGTGACTGCAGGCGGCTTTTACAGCAAGCTGAATCTGAAAGAGCGCAACGATTATAACTATCTCGGTTCTAAAGACGTCGAACTGTATGATGGCTCGATCGGCTACCCGGCGAATAGCGCCTTCACCAGCGGCTATTATTCCGATCCGGCAGCATTCAATCCGGGCACAATCTTCCGTAACGACACCAAGCGGACGGACGAGCAGTTCGGCATCTTCGGCGAAGCCGCCTTCGATGTCGTGCCCGATTTGCTGACGGCGACTGTCGGTGCCCGTTATTATAACGTGAAGGTCGATCTGGAAGGCGGTGCGAGCGGCTCTTTCTGTAACCCAAGTGCGGGTATGGATGTGAATGCTTACGGCACTAATATCAGCGATCTCTACGATGGTGACGGTGAATACACCTATATCAACACCTGCAATCCGGATGCGCAGCTCACCTTCGATGACAGCCAGTCGGTCGACCAGATCGCTCAGGCACTGAGCGCCGCTGGTGAAGGTCCGGTAGGCGATCTTCAGGGTACGGCCCAGCAGATCTATAATGCCGTTCGGGCACCCGATAAGGCGAAGACCGATGGCGTGATCTTCAAGGGAACGCTGACGCTGACACCGACCGAGAACACGCTGTTCTATGCAACCTATTCGGAAGGTTTCCGCCCCGGTCTGCTGAATCGTCCGGGTGGGGCAGGCGGCCCCGATGGCTTCACCGTGCCCTTCGCGCTCGATACCGACGAAGTAAAGAACTACGAAATCGGCTGGAAGCTCGATCTGTTCGACCGTCAGCTGCGCTTCAACGGCAGCGCTTTCTATGTCGACATTTCTAACCTGCAGACGACGATTTTCGATCCGTCCATCACCAATCTGTTCTTCTCGGACAATGCGGCGGATGCCGAAATCAAGGGCGTTGAAGGCGAAATCACCTTTGCTCCCTATAGCGTTCCGGGCCTGACCGTTTCGGGCGCTTTCTCGGTTCTCGACACCGAGATCACCGATGTTCTGACGCCGACCAACGATGTGGTCGAAGGCAGCGATCTGGCTTATGCGCCGTCCTTCCAGGGCAATCTGCGCGTACGCTATGAATTCGATCTGGGCGATACGGGCCTGCGGGCTCACATCATGCCTCAGATGGCGCATAGCGCGTCCAAATATACGGATATCATCAAGATCAACCGTCTGAAGCTGGACAGCTACACCACTTTCGGTCTCTCGGCCGGTGTCGCGAAGGATAACTGGACTTTCGAAGTCTATGGCGACAATCTCAGCGATGAGCGCGCCGAGCTGAGCGGTGATTTCTATTACGATCGCGCTCGCGTGGTCGTGAATCGTCCGCTGACAGTGGGCGCGCGGGTTTCCTTCAGCTACTGAGCTGACTGACCGCAAGGCAAGTGAGAGAAGGGCGGTCCGGCGTGGCCGCCCTTCTTATTTGAAATGAGGATAAACAGCCATGGCCGCAACGGCAGAGAGTGACGATGCGCATAAGGATGCGCTCGACACCGCCCGCAAGCAATTGAAAGCACGGCAATTTGCCGAAGCCATGGCAACGGCGGAGCGGGTGCTTTCTGCCAGCCCGGATCATGTCGATGCGCTCTATATTGCCGCCGTAGCGGCGCGTTACGCCGGGGATTATGACAAGGCCCAGGCCTGCCTTCTGCATCTCCAGCAAGCGGCTCCCGAATATGGCCGCGCGGTGCAGGAGCAGGGCCATCTTGCGCGCGACAGGGGAGAAAGCGAGACGGCACTGGCGCATTATCGCCGGGCGGTGCGGCTCAATCCTGCCTTGCAGGCAAGCTGGATGGCGCAGGCGAAGCTGCTGGATGATAAGGGTCAGGCGGTTGAAGCCGGTCATGCCCGAAAACAGGCCGAACGAATTGCGCAATTGCCGCGCGAACTTGTCGCAGTCACCAACTGGATTTATGAAGGGAAAATTCTCAAGGCGGAAAAACTGTGCCGTTATTTTCTGCAGCAAAATCCGCATCATATCGAGGCGATGCGGCTGCTCGCTGAGATCGGCAGTCGGCTGGGCGTGCTCGATGATGCCGAATTTCTGCTGGAAAGTGCGGTCACCTTTGCCCCCGGTGACACAAGATTACGGCTCGACTATATTGAGGTGCTGAGGAAGCGGCAGAAATTTGCCCAGGCGCGTGATGAGGCCGAGAAGCTCTATCGCACCAACCCTGAGAATCCGCTTTTCATGTCGCATCTGGCGATCGAAAGTATGCAGACCGGCGATTACGATCGCGCTTTTGCGTTATTCGATGCCGTACTGCAAAAGCTGCCCGGCGATCCTGCCACATTGACGTCCAAAGGGCACGCCCTCAAGACCATGGGACAACAGGATAAGGCGGTGGCTTCCTATCGTGCAGCCTTCACAGCGCGCCCCGATCACGGTGATGCCTTTTATGCGCTGGCCAATCTCAAGACTTATCGTTTCACGGATGATGAACTGGCGGCGATGGAAGTGCAGTTGCGGCGTCCCGATCTCGCTTTCATGGACCGTGTCCATATGAGTTTTGCCCTCGCCAAGGCCTATGAGGATCGCCATGATTATGAGCGCTCATTCCATCACTATGAGGAAGGAAACCGGCTGAAACGGGCGCAGACACGCTATGATGCGGATGACATGTCGGCCGAATTGCAGAAGCAGATCGATATCTGCACACCTGCCCTTTTTGCGCAGCATGAGGGGGCGGGTGATCCGGCACCGGACCCGATATTCATTCTCGGCCTGCCACGTGCCGGTTCGACGCTGCTGGAACAGATACTGGCCTCGCACTCACAAATCGACGGGACGATGGAACTGCCCGATATTCTGGCACTGGCGCATCGTCTGCGGGGCCGCAAGGCAGGGGCTTCGCGCTATCCGGAAGTGCTGCATGATGTCACTGACGAGCAATTCGCGCAAATGGGCCGTGCCTATATCGAGAATACCCGGATTCACCGGCAGGGTGCGCCATTTTTTATCGACAAGATGCCGAATAATTTTCGCCATATCGGTCTGATCCATCTGATTCTGCCCAATGCTAAAATCATCGATGCGCGCCGTGCGCCGATGGATTGCTGTTTTTCGGGTTTCAAACAGCTCTTTGCCGAAGGTCAGGAATTTACTTACGGCTTGCATGAAGTGGGCCGGTATTACGCCGATTATGTGCGCCTGATGGACCATTGGGATGCGGTGTTGCCGGGCAAGGTTCTGCGCGTGCAGCATGAGGATGTGCTGGATAATCTCGAAGGCCAGACCCGTCGGATGCTTGATTTTATCGGTGTATCTTTCGAGGAAAACTGCCTCGATTTTCACCGTACTGAACGTGCCGTGCGCACTGCCAGTTCAGAGCAGGTTCGCCGCCCGATCAACCGATCGGGTGTTGGTGCATGGAAGCCTTATGAACCATGGCTCGGGCCCTTGCGCGATGCGCTGGCTTCCTGAGGACTGGCCACAATGCAGCGGGGCCGTGACGTTCGCGAAACCAGCGATGCGTTGCGGCAATTCCGTCCTCCAGGCCGATATGCGGCTGCCAGCCCATCTTGCGCATACGCGAATTGTCCATCAGCTTGCGCGGTGTGCCGTCGGGCATGGTCTCGTCCCAGTGAAGTGAACCATAATATCCGGCAATCTCGCACACCATTTCGGCCAGATCTCGAATGGATATCTCTTCCCCGCTGCCTATATTGACCGGCTTCTCGTCCGAATAATACTGTAACAGGAAAATCAGCGCATCGGCGCAATCATCGACATGGAGAAACTCCCGTAAAGGCGTGCCACTGCCCCACAATGTGAGGTCCGGTGCGGCATTTCTGGCCGCCTCTTCGACCTTCCGGATCAGCGCGGGCAGAACATGTGCAGTGCGTGGATCGAAATTGTCATATGGCCCGTAAAGATTGCAGGGCATGGCACTGATAAAATCACAGCCATATTGCCGGCGATAGGCCTGACACAGTTTGATTCCGGTAATCTTGGCCAGTGCATAGGCTTCATTGGTTTCCTCCAGCGGGCCGCTCAGCAAGGCTTCTTCGGCGATCGGCTGGGCTGCCATGCGCGGATAGATGCAGGAAGAGCCGAGAAAGAGCAGCTTTTCTACATCGACCGATTGTGCGGCATCGATCACATTGGCCGCAATCAGGAGATTATCTTGCAGGAATTGTGCCGGAGCGTCACGATTGGCGATAATCCCGCCGACTTTCGCGGCTGCCAGAATGACGGCGTCGGGTCGTACCGTTGCAAACCATTGGCGCACATCGCTTTGTTCGCGCAGGTCGAGCGAAGATTCGGCAGTTAGAATCGTACAATTCTCCTGTCGCAGCCTGTGCAGGACGGCAGAACCGACCATCCCGCCATGACCGGCGACATAAATCCGCTTACCTGTCAGATTATAGGCCATGCTCAGTGAACCCGTTCACGGCTATGCTTCCATGCCGGTTCGGCTTTCAGGGCCTGTATGTCAGCAGCCACCATTTCCCGTGCCAGCTCACGCACCGGCATGTCGTGGTGCCAGCCGAGCTGTTGATGTGCCTTGCCTGCATCGCCGATCAGCAGATCCACTTCGGCAGGACGGAAATAGCGCGGGTCCACTTCTACGAGGCAGCGCCCCGTGCTGCGACAATAGCCCTTTTCCTGAAGGCCCTGCCCGGCAAATTCCAGGGGGATGCCTGCATCCTCGAACGCCCAGTGAACGAACTGGCGCACCTGAGTGGTCTTGCCTGTGGCCAGCACATAATCGTCAGGCCTGTCCTGTTGCAGCATCAGCCACATACCCCGCACATATTCGCGTGCATGGCCCCAGTCGCGCTTTGCATCGAGATTGCCGAGATAGAGTCGGTCCTGTCGGCCCAGTGAAATGGCCGCCGCGGCGCGGCTGATCTTGCGGGTGATGAAGGTCTCGCCGCGCAGCGGGCTCTCATGATTGAAGAGAATGCCGTTGGAGGCGTGTAAACCATAGGCTTCACGATAATTCACCGTGATCCAATAGGCGTAGAGTTTAGCCGCAGCATAGGGAGAGCGCGGGTGAAACGGGGTGGATTCGCGTTGCGGTGTTTCCTGCACCATTCCGTAAAGTTCGCTGGTGGCAGCCTGATAAAACCGCGTATCCTGCTGCATTTCGAGAATGCGGATGGCTTCGAGAAGCCGCAATGTACCTATAGCATCGACGTCGGCCGTATATTCGGGCGTTTCAAAGCTCACTGCTACATGGCTTTGCGCTGCGAGATTGTAGATTTCGCCGGGGCGGATGTCCTTGATAAGCCGGATCAGGCTGGTTGCATCGGTCAGGTCTCCATAATGGAGGGTCAGCTGCGAGTGTCGCTCCGGTATGTTGTTTAACAGTTTGTCGAGCCGGCCTGTATTCGACATTGAGGCGCGACGTTGAATTCCATGCACTTCATAGCCGCGATCAAGCAGAAACTCGGCCAGATACGCCCCGTCCTGTCCGGTTATCCCTGTAATGAGTGCTCTCTTCTGTATCATGACATACCCCCCTTTTGTCACCTGAGTGAGGCACGGGATGCGGATTCGCAGAAGTGTAAATTAACTATAATCCTGTTCTGGGTCAGTTTTGAGCCGATGCCAGCCGGACGGAATGAGCAAGGCGATGATCTGTGGAGGTATGTTTCAGCGCTTTGTCATAATAAGTGGTCTGCAGACGTCAGACTGCTTCCGATGATGAAGAAATTGGAAAGGAAATATTAAGCGACATTACGTAGTCCTCAGAGGTATGATTGGGGAAAATCCGGTAATCGAGAGTGACTTTCGTGACAGGTAACGCGTCTTTTGCGGCTGGCTTTGCAGATCGGGCTAACGATATGCCAGCCTGTTCGGCGACGGGAACGCCGGAGGCAGGTTGAAGACTATGCAAAAGGCCTTGAGGCATATCCGGCCTGTTTTGCTTCTGCATATTGCCGGCATGGCATTTCTCTTCGGGCTGCTGGCCTGGCTTGGAATTACTCTGACACGAGGCGAGGGACGGATTGCGGCCATCTGGGCGCCCAATGCCGTCCTTCTGGCGGTTTTGTTGCGGCGCCATGCCAGGGAGGATCTTCTTTATCTCCCGGCAGTTTATGCCGCTAATATTGCGGCCAATCTATTGGCAGGAGACAGCCTGGCCCGCGCCATGGGGCTGGGTTTTGCCAATATTGTCGAGATCGTGCTGGTCTGGCGCAGCATGGCTTATTTTCAGGCGGTGCCATTCGATCCTTCGCGCAATCGGGATCTTTTGTGTTTTGCAGGCAGCGTTCTGCTCGGCACGATGGTTTCAGGCATAATCGCCACACCGGTTCTTACGCCGGAAAACTGGTCTGATATCGCCTATGACTGGTGGGCATGGGTTCGGGCAGATGCGCTCAGTCTCGTTCTGGTTACGCCATCGCTCACTATTCTGGCCGATGCCTGGGGCGCGCGTCACTGGCCGACCCGACAGAAAATGGTCGAAGTAGCCGGTATTCTGGCGTTGGGAACTGCGGTCAGCATATATGTCTTCTGGCAGACGGCTTACCCGTTTCTGTTTCTCGATGCGCTGATCGTTCTGCTCTATGTGTTCCGGCTGGGGCCGCCAGGCGTCGCGATCGGGATTCTCAACGTGGCGATCATTGCGTCTATCGCAACCTCGATCGGGCGTGGGCCGATCAATCTGGTGCAGGGCGGGCTCTCCGAGAAGTTGCTGGTGTTGCAGATCTTTCTGGCCAGCAGTTTTATGATGGGCTTACCCGTCGCAGCTACGCTGATGGCGAAAAAGCGGGTTGAGGAAGAGTTGCGCCTCCATCGCGATATGGGACGTTCCATCATGGAGAATACGCGTGAGGCGATTTTTCGGACGGATGCAGAGCATCGCTGGACCTATCTCAATCCTGCCTGGGAAGAACTGACGGGGAAAGTGCCGGAGCAGAGTCTGGGCGAGACGCTGGAAATGGTGATCTATCCCGAGGACTGGAAGAATCTCGCTGGCCGTCTGCAACAGCTGCGCAAAGGTACGCTCGACAATTTCACACATCGCTTTCGCCTGATCCACGAGGATTGCACCATTCGTCATGTCGAGCTCGGCGTTACGGCGCTGTATGACGATGAGGACCAGTATATCGGCTTTGTCGGCAGTATGATCGATCTGACGATAGAACGGCGTTCGCGCCTTGCTCTGGAACAGAGCGAGGAACGTTTCCGGCGCCTGTCCGACAGTGCTCCGCTGGGCATTTGCCGGGTCGATCTGAATGGCTATCTCACTTATTGTAACGATGCTTTTGCCGAATTGCTCGACCTCACGCGCGAACAGGCGCGGGGCGATATGTGGAAGAGGCGTCTGATCGATCCCGAAAGCTGGCCGCCCCATGGCGACTGGCGAGCCATTGCCGGAGAGAATAAACCGTTCAAATGGCGCGTAGGCTTCCGCAAACTGCATGGAGAACAGGTCGTCACCACGCTGACGGCGGTGCAGGAATATGACGAAAGGGGCGATGTTTGCGGGACGATCTGCGTTTTGCTCGACATTACGCGCGAAGAAGAAGCGACCGAAACGATTCTGGCCGCCAAGCGGACCTTTGAAACACTGGCCAATCTGTCACCTGCGGGAATTTTCCGGACCGATCCCCAAGGGGCCTGCACCTATGTGAATCCGTCCTGGTGTGAGCTTGCCGGGCTGAAACCGGCTGATGCACTGGGATCGGGCTGGACCGAGGCAATTCATCCTGCCGACCGGTTACGCGTCTCCCGAGAATGGCAGGAATCGGTTCGCACGAAGAGTGTTTTCCGCACTGATTTTCGTTTCTTGCGCCATAATAGCGATATTGCCTGGGTCGATGCCTTGTCGACGCCAGAGCTGGATGACCGGGGCGATATTGTCGGTTTCGTGGGCGTCAATGTCGATATTACGGATCGCAAGACGCTCGAAAACGAGCTGGTAACGGCCAAACGCACTGCAGAGATGGCCTCGAGCACCAAGGCCAAGTTTCTTGCCAATATGAGCCACGAAATCCGTACGCCCATGAACGGTGTGCTCGGTTTTGCCGAATTGCTGCTGCATAGCGATCTCGATGAAGATCAGCACAAATATGTGTCGCTGATTGCCGAAAGCGGCCGGACGATGATGCAATTGCTCAACGATATCCTCGATATTTCGAAGATCGAGGCAGGGCATGTGGTGATTACCCATGAACCGACCGACCTGCGGCATTTGCTGAAGGGATGCTGTCGGTTGATGCAGGCGGAGGCGGACAGGAAGGGGCTTCCGCTCACACTGGATGTGGATGATGCTATTCCGGCGGTTATGCTCGCGGATTCGTTGCGCCTGCGCCAGATCGTGCTCAATCTGGTGGGCAATGCGCTGAAATTTACCGCACAGGGTCATGTGGCGGTTCGCGCAAGTCTGCAAATTGGCCGTATTGGGCAGCGTGAAGTGGTGGTAGATGTGGAAGATACCGGCCCGGGCATTCCCGCCATGCGCGCCGAAGCGATTTTCCGGCCCTTCGAGCAGCTGGACGATTCGACCCAGCGGCAATATGGCGGCACCGGATTAGGCCTGCCGATAAGCCGGCAGCTTGCCGAACTGATGGGCGGGCACCTGCAATTGCGCAGCGAGGAAGGCCGGGGCAGTACCTTCACCCTGTCGCTGCCGCTCGATGTGTCGGAAAGCGGCGATGTCGAAGTGAAGCGTCATTTGCAGGCCGAACCGGTGGCTCCTGGCAGTCTTGCCGGCGAGGGGCATATCCTGCTGGTCGAGGATCATGAGATCAATCAGGTGCTCCTCACCCACATGCTCGAAGGGCTCGGCTATACGGTCGAACTTGCCGGAGACGGGGCAGAAGCGATCGACATTCTGGGGCAGACACCGGAAACGCCCGACCGTTTCGATCTGGTCTTGATGGATATGCAGATGCCGGTGGTGGATGGCATCAGGGCGACACGGATTTTGCGGGCTGGCGGGCTCAGCCCGGAAGACCTGCCGATCATCGCGCTGACAGCCAATGCCTTTGAGGAAGATATTCAGACGTGCCGCAAGGCGGGCATGCAGGATCATCTTGCTAAACCCGTATCGCGCGAGATGCTCGCCCGAATGCTCCATAAATGGATCGGGAGGAAACCCGATAAAGATAAGGATGAGCTGGCCGAGACCGGATTTGATCTGCCCGAGGAGTTGCAAATCCAGTATCGCGAGCGGCGGCAATTCATTCTTGACCGGATTGACGGGGTGCTTCGTTCGGGTTTCCTGTCCGATGAGGATGCAGGCGATCTGGAAGAGCACCTTCATAAGCTCGCCGGAACGGCGGGCCTGTTCGGTGAGGCCGAACTGGGCGAGCAGGCGCGTGAACTGGAAAGCGCCCTGCGCAATGCTGGCAGTAAGGAAGAGCGGCTCGGTATTTTCCGCCGCCGGGCGCAGGCGATGTTGCAGGCGGCCTGACTGCCGTTTGAAGCTGAGCGGTTTATTCGGTTTTCTCCCGAAGACTATCGTCCTGAAGCCCATTGCGCGCTATTGCGTTTGAGTGAGTCCAGGCCGTCGTTTCAGCGCCGGCCGGCCGATATGCTGAGAGGAGAAATCGAGTGCAGTTCGAACGCAAGAATCCGATGACCGGGGAGGTCGCTTCGACCGCCGAGGCGATGAAACCCGCGGATATTCCCGCTATTGCGCAAAAGGCGCAAAAGGGTTTCGAACAATGGTCGAAGATGGGGCCCAATGCGCGCCGTGCCGTGCTGGTCAAAGCCGCGGATGCGCTGGAAGCGCGCAAGGACGATTTCGTCAATGCCATGATGGGTGAAATCGGGGCAACGGCCGGCTGGGCCATGTTCAATCTCGGCCTTGCCGCCAGCATGCTGCGTGAAGCCGCCAGCATCACTACACAGATTTCAGGTGAAGTGATTCCGTCCGACAAGCCCGGCTGCCTTGCCATGGGTGTGCGCGAACCGGTGGGAGTCCTGCTCGGCATTGCGCCATGGAATGCGCCGATTATTCTGGGGGTTCGGGCGGTTGCTGCACCGCTGGCCTGTGGTAATGCTGTTATCCTTAAAGCGAGCGAAAACTGTCCGCGCACGCATTCGCTTATTATCGAAGCGCTGGCCGAAGCCGGTTTCCCCGAAGGTACGGTGAATTATGTCACCAATGCGCCCGAAGATGCCGGTGAAGTGGTCGGTGCGCTGATCGATGCTCCCGAAGTCAAACGCATCAATTTTACCGGCTCCACAAAGGTCGGCAAGATCATCGCCAAACGGGCGGCTGAGCATTTGAAGCCCGTCTTGCTCGAACTGGGTGGCAAGGCACCGCTGGTGATCCTCGAAGATGCCGACCTCGACGAAGCGGTGAAAGCCGCCGCTTTCGGAGCTTTCATGAATCAGGGCCAGATCTGCATGTCCACCGAACGGATCATCGTGGTGGATGCGGTGGCCGATGAATTCGCCAAACGCTTCAAAGCCAAGGTGGAATCCATGCCCGTGGGCGATCCGCGTGAAGGCAATACGCCACTGGGTGCCGTGGTGGATCGGGCTACGGTGGAACATTGCCTGAGCCTCGTCCAAGATGCGCTGGGTAAGGGAGCCGAGCAGCTCACCGGCGGTGAAACCACGCAGAATGTGCTGATGCCCGCTCATGTGGTCGACAAGGTAACGCAGGATATGAAGCTGTTTCGCGATGAGAGTTTCGGCCCGGTGGTCGGTATTGCCCGTGCGCGCGATGAAGACCACGCGATCGAACTGGCCAATGACACCGAATATGGCCTTTCCGCTGCGGTCTTCACCGGAGACGGCGCCCGTGGCCTTCGCGTGGCCCGCCGCATCCACTCCGGCATTTGCCACGTCAATGGCGCGACCGTGCATGACGAAGCGCAAATGCCTTTCGGCGGTATCGGTGCTTCGGGTTATGGCCGTTTCGGCGGCAAGGCGGGAATCGACAGCTTCACCGAATTGCGCTGGATCACGATGGAAACCGAACCCGGCCACTTCCCGATCTAGGCAAGCGAAGAAAAAGTGGGGCGGTTTGCCTGTTGCAGTGGCCTCGCTTTGGTCAGATCGGCCTGAATTCTGAAAAATGATAGCCGGGGCAAGGAATTGCTCCGGCTTTTTCATGCTGGCGAAATTAGGCAGAGATCTTTCTATTTTTGATCCATCGCAAGGTGTGCTCGCGAATCTTCAGGCAAATTCTCACCATTCTAAGTGGAAAGAGATGCAGTTTCTGAAAGGTGACGAGGATGAATGCGATGTTCAGACCGGCAGGTGACGACAGACGTCAGATCCCCGGCACATATGTTTTCGACGGTGATGCCGCGCAGCGTGGTTTTGCGATCAACGATATGTGCTTTTCCTTCAACAAGGCAGAAAATCGCGAAGCCTTCGCGGCCGATGAAGAAGCCTATATGGATCGTTACGGCCTCTCCGAAGAGCAGAAGAAAGTGATCCGTGATCGCGATGTGATCGGCATGCTCAATTCGGGCGGCAATATCTATTATCTTGCCAAGCTGGCCGGTATTCTCGGCCTTGGCGTGCAGGATATCGGTGCGCTCCAGACCGGAACCACGGTGGACGAATTCAAAGCCGCTTTGCTGGCCCATGGCACGCGTCTCAAAGAGATGACCCATCAGGGAGAAGCAGCATGAGCGAGATTGCAGGCGGCATTTTCACCAGCCATGTGCCCGGTATCGGGCAGGCGATTGCCAAGGGGCTTCAGCAGGACCCGTATTGGAAGCCTTTCTTTGACGGGTTTCATCCGGTTCATGAATGGCTGAAGCGCGAAAAGCCCGATGTGCTGGTGTGTTTCTATAACGATCACGGGCTGAATTTCTTTCTCGATGCGATGCCGACTTTCGCCATCGGTGCAGCGGGCAGCTATCGCCATGAAGATGAAGGCTGGGGCATTTCGGGTTATAAGCCCTATCCCGGCATGCCGGAGCTTTCCTGGCACATCATCAATGAAGTGGTGCGCGAGGAATTCGATCCGACCATGTGCCAGAAGATGCTGGTCGATCATGCGCTGGCCATTCCGGTCGAGCTGGCATGGCCCGATGCGGAAAGCTGGCCCTTCAAACTTGTTCCGATAGCGATCAACACCGTGCAGTTCCCGCTGCCGAGTCCGAAGCGCTGCTTCGATTTCGGTCGCGCCGTCGGCCGGGCGCTGGAAAGCTGGGAAGGCGATGAAAAGATCGTGGTGATGGGCACAGGCGGCCTTTCGCACCAGCTCGAAGGACAGCGCGCAGGACATATCAATATCGAATATGATACTTTCTGCATGGATAATCTGTCGCGCGATCCGGAAGCTTTGCTGCAGCACAGTTCACTCGACATTGTCGAACTGGCTGGCAGTCAGGGTGTCGAAATCCTGAACTGGATCGCGGCACGCGGTGCCATGCGCGGATCGGTGACCGAATATTCGCGCAATTACCATATTCCGATTTCGAACACGGCAGCAGCCACCATGCTGCTCGAAAATCACGAAAAAGTGATTGCCTGAACACAGGCACGCAAGAGGGGCCGGATAACAGGAATCCGGCCTCTTAATATTACCATATCAGATCATCATATCGGGCCCATGCTGCTGCATGGGCTACTCTGGGGAGAGAAGAGTTGGTCCATTTTCCGAATTCGCCGCTGTATAATGACGTTCTGCGTCTGGTCCGTCTGGAAGGCGATATTGCCGATCTGGAAATCGAAGGCGAGATCCCGGCAGAGCTGGACGGGGCATTCTATCGCGTGCATCCCGATCCGCAATTCGCGCCCAAATATGAGAACGATCAGTTCTTCAACGGCGATGGCATGGTGTCCATGTTCCGTTTCAAAGACGGCAAGGTCAGCTTCCGCCAGCGTTATGCGAAAACGGATAAGTGGAAACGCGAAAATGAAGCCGGCCATGCGCTGTTCGGTGCCTATCGCAATCCGCTGACCGACGATCCTTCGGTAAAAGGCGTGCCGCGCGGCACGGCCAACACCAATGTGCTGGTTCATGCAGGCAAGCTCTTCGCCATGAAGGAAGACAGCCCCTGCCTCATCATGGACAAGGAAACGCTGGAAACCGACGGCTATACCGATTTCGACGGTGATCTGGAAATTCCAACCTTTTCGGCCCATCCCAAGATCGATCACGATACGGGTAATTTCTGCGGCTTCGGTTATGCCACCAAGGGCGATCTCACCCGCGATGCAAGCTATTTCGAGATCAGCCCCGAAGGAAAAGTGGTGCGCCGGGCCGATTTTCAGGTGCCCTATTACACTATGCTGCACGATTTCGCGATTGCCGGGGATTATGCGGTGTTCAATGTTTCACCCTATTCTTCTGACTGGGAAACGCTGGAGCAGAACCGCCCGCATTTCTGGTACGACCGCAGCCTGCCATTCTATCTCGGGGTGATGCGCCGCGATGGCGATGGCAGCGATATTCGCTGGTTCAAACAGGAACCCAGCGTGTGCGGCTGCCATGTGATGAATGCCTATCAGGATGGCACGAAGATCTATTTCGATCTGCCCGTCTCCAAAACCGGCAGCCTGCCTTTCTTCCCGGAGAAGGACGGGACGCCGTTCAATCCGGAAGAAGCGACGACTTTCCTCAACCGCTTCACGGTGGATCTTGCCTCCAATACGGATGAGATCACGGCGATGGAACCGATCGGCCAGATGCCGGGCGAATTCCCCCGGATCGATGACCGTATGGCGGGCAAGCCCTATCGTCATGGCTGGATGATTACCTATGATTTCGACAAGCCCTATAACGGCCCGCAGGGGCCGTTTGTCGGGGTCATCAATTCACTCACCCATTACGATCATGCGACGGGTGAGGAACAAAGCTGGTGGTGCGGGCCGGACGGGGCGATTCAGGAACCCTGTTTCATCCCGCGTTCGAAAGATGCTGCCGAAGGCGATGGCTGGCTGGTGGCGCTGGTCGACAATCACATGACCAACTATTCCGACCTGTGCATTTTCGATGCACTCGACGTTTCGAAAGGGCCGGTGGCCCGCGCCAGACTGCCTATCCGGCTGCGGCAGGGCCTCCATGGCAACTGGGCCGACGGAGACAAATTGGCGGCCTGACACATTTCGCGCCGAGTGCCGCCGGTTTGGAGGGCGCCTGTCGGGGGGCAGGCGCTCTTTTTCGTGCTTGTGTGTTCTGCCGGGAGATGGCCGAGGGCTTTATTCCTGGCCGGCGCGGCGGGTGGCGACGCGGGCGAGCGAGGCCCAGTCCTGATCGCCCTGATGATGCGCCAGCGCGTCGATCAGCGCATCGCGCAGAATCGCCGAGATGGGCTGAGGCACATTGACCCGTTCCCCCGCTTCGAGTGCAAGGCGGACATCTTTCAGCCCGAGAGACAGTTTGAAACCGGCCGGTTCGTAGCGTTCTTCGGCAATCGCGCGGCCATAACCCTGATAGACCGGGGAGGCGAACAGCGTGGTGGAAATCAGCTCGATAAACTGTCCGCGGTCGATCCCGTAGCCCTGCGCCAGCGCCACGCTCTCGCCCATCATCCCGATAGCGCCGGCAATCATGGCATTGACCGCCAGCTTCACGGCATTGGCCTGCTGCGGCTCGTCTCCGAAATGCCAGACCTTGCTGCCCATGGCTTCCAGCACGGGCATGGCGGTATCCAGCGCATCCTGTCGGCCAGCGGCGAGGATATTGAGCGCCCCGGCTGCCGCCACATCGGGCCGGCCGAGGACCGGGGCGGCGAGATAGTGCAGGCCCTTACCGGCCAGAAATTCATCCAGCTCGCGCGAAAAAGCGATCGAGACGGTCGCCATATTGATAAAAACCGCACCCTCAGGCAGCGCATCGAGCGCACCGCTTTCCACCAATACCTGCCGTGTCACTGTATCATCGGGCAGCATGGCGATCAGAATATCTGCATTCTCGGCAGCCTGCTGCACTGTATCTGCCGATGTCGCGCCTTTTTCCGCCAGAGCCTGCACCGGTTCGGGCGAGCGATTCCATACTGTTACGTCAAATCCTGCCGCCACCAGAGTGGCGGCCATGGCTTCACCCATATTCCCGAGGCCGCAAAAGCCTGTTTTCATCGCATCTGTCCTGTCGTTCACCTGGGATCGTCCCCTGGCAGGAAACGACTGAGACAATGCGGAGTGCCCGAAGGCTCAGGAAATTCCTACACCGCCGAGCTGAAGCGCCGCGGGGAATGCTGGCGATAAGGATCGAAAGCCGCCGCAATCGAGCGGGCATAGGGCAACCCTCCGGCTTCGATAGCCAGCATATTATCCTCCAGCACGCAGCATTTGCGTTCCAGATAAGGTTCCAGACGCGGCAGCGCGGATTCGAGCAGATGGGGCGCCACTTTTGCATGGCCCTGACAGAGCAACTGCCTGATAATGGTGCCGCGGGCCTGATCCTCCGCGCTCCGCCGCACGCCGAGCGCGGCGGTCAGCCGGTGTTGCGAAAGCATCATCCGGTAGCGGCCCGAATTCTTCTCATTCTGCACCAGAAGATCGGGGAAGGAACTGATGGACGAGGCGCCAAGGCCGATCAGGATCGGAGCCTGATCCTCGGTAAAGCCCTGAAAATTCCGGTTCAGTGTCCCTGCCGTCATTGCCTGTGCCAGCGGATCGCCGGGCAGAGCGAAATGGTCGAAGCCGACCGGGACATAGCCCGCATTGCTGAGCTGATGATGCCCGATAGCCGCCATGCGGAAGCGTTCATACTGATCGGGCAGGGCGCTGTCGTCGATCTTGCGCTGGCGCGGAATCATATGCGGGACATGGGCATAGCCGAACAGAGCGATGCGATCGGCCCCGAAAGAGGTCGCCAGATCGAGCGATTCACGCAGATCGTCTATCGTCTGGCCGGGCAGCCCGTACATGAAATCGAAATTCATCGACCGGATGCCCGCTTTGCGCAGCATACGATAGCTGTGTTCGATCATGCAGAGCGGCTGGATCCGGCCAATCGCTTCCTGAAGGCGCGGGGTGAAGGTCTGCACGCCGAGGCTGGCATGGGTCGCCCCGATACCGGCCACCACTTCGCCCCAGTCCTGCGATAAGGTGCGCGGATCGAGTTCGATCGAGATGGTCGGATTTTCCAGCCGGAAATGCAGCGTCAGCATATCCATCAGGCGCACGAAATCGAGCGGTGCGATGGCATTGGGGCTGCCGCCACCGAAAGCCACACGTGTGACCTGTGCATCGTGAGGCAGCCTGGCGGCCACCAGTTCAATTTCGCGATGCAGTGAATCGAGATAGGATGTCAGGCGCTGCTTGCGATTGGCGGCGCCGGTATTGCAGCCGCAATACCAGCATATTTTCTCGCAAAAGGGGATATGCACATAGAGCGAAATATCGCCATGCGCCTGCGCCAGCGCTGCGGTGAAATCTTCCGGGCCGATGTCAGGCCGGAATTCCGCTGCGGTCGGAAAGCTCGTGTAACGCGGGACGGGCGTTGCGAGAAGATCGGGATGATAAGGCCACATACATGCTTCTAAAGCCTATCCGCAGCACTTCATCATTGCGCTTTGTCAAACCGCGCGCGGGCCTTTTTCTTTTTCGAATTATGGCAGCCTTTTGAACAGCATGGGCTGCTGGCCGCACCGGGCAGGCGGGGCTGATCGAGCGGTATGGTGATGGCCGCACTTGTGCTTTGCGATGCGCTTTTCAGCCCGCTTGCCGCACCGCACAGGCCCAGCGTGATCTGCTTATCCGTCTGCACGAATAAAGCGGGATTGAGCGCGGCGGGAAACAGCGCCGCCGCAGCGAGGAGAACGCCGGCAGGTGTCACGAATCCTTCCCGTCTTTCGGGCGGTCTTCATCGTCGATCAGGATACGATTGGCGGCTCCCTCGGGATCGTCGAACTGCCCGTTGCGCACGGCCCAGAAAAAGGCCGCCAGTCCGGTGAGCCCCATAAACAGGGCAACAGGGATAAGGAAAGTCAGGCCGGTCATTTTGCAATTCTAGCCAGACGCAGCGAATTGCCAACCACGATCAGCGAACTTGCCGACATGGCCAGGGCGGCGATCAGAGGGGTCACCAGCCCGGCAACGGCCAGAGGCACGGCGCAGATATTATAGAGAATGGCGAGGGCGAAATTCTGTTTCACCACCCGCATGGTGGCGCGGGCCGCCTCAATGGCGCGGGGAACGGCCAGCAGCGAATCGCCCATGAAAACGAAATCCGCTTCCTGTAAACCGACATCGCTGGCCGAACCCGGCGCGATGGAGGCATTGGCGCTGGCAAGGGCCGGTCCGTCATTCAGCCCGTCACCCGCCATCAGCACAGTTTTTCCGGCATCCTGAAGACGCCGGATCACGTCCTGCTTGGCGATGGGAGAGGCACTGGCCTGCGCGGTGAGCCCGGTTGCCTGTGCCACTATTGCCACCGCGCCGGGATTGTCGCCTGAAAGGATCGAACATTCCACACCCATGCGCGCGAGACGGCTGAGCGCTTCCTGTGCATCGGGACGCAACCGATCCGTATAGCGGATGAGGCGCGAGGGGCGGGCGCCGATAATGAGAGCGACGGCGATTCCATCGCCCTGATCCGGGCGGCGCAGCGCCACCGGCGTGCCTTGCCATGTCGCGAAAACGCCTTGTCCGGCTTTCTCTTCCACATGATCGAGCGCGGGAAGACGGCAGGGCGTTTGCGCCAGCGCGGTGGCCAGTGCGCGCGACAGCGGATGGCGGCTATGTGAAGCGAGGGCGAGGGCGAGGGCTTTTTCCTCCCCTGACAGGGCATCCAGCGTGGCCGGATCGGGCAGCGGCCTGCCCACAGTGAGCGTGCCTGTTTTGTCGAGCAGTGCGCGATCCGTTTTGGCGAGTCGTTCGAGCCCGGCCCCGTCTTTCACCATGATCCCTTTGCGCATCAGCGATCCGCTGGCCACCACCTGGGCGACCGGAACGGCAAGGCCCAGCGCGCAGGGACAGGTGATAATCAGGACGGCAACACCGACCACCAGCGACTGATACAGGCCTGCTCCGGCGATCAGCCAGCTCATTACCGTCATCGCGGCGAGCGAATGGACAGCGGGAGCATAAAAGCTGGCCGCGTGATCGGCCAGACGAACATAGCGCGATCTGGCCTGTGAAGCGGCGTCCATCAGGCGGGCGATTTCGGCCAGTGTGGTATCGGCACCGCTGGCGGATATGCGTATATCCACCGGCCGATCCAGATTGAGCGTGCCGGCCAGCGCAGTGTCACCGGTTTTGTGGCTGACGGCTGCGCTTTCGCCGGTCAGGAGTGAAAGATCGAAGCGACTTTCTCCATGCAGGATCGTGCCATCGGCGGCGAGCCTTTCACCGGCGGCAACCCGCATAATCATGCCAGGCTGTAACTGACCGGCTTCTTTCCATTCGAACAGGCCTTTATCGCCCATCACCATGGCGCCCTGCGCAGCCTGACTGATAAGCGCGTTGACTCCTGCTCTCGCCCGGTCGCGCATCATCGCATCGAGCACGCGCCCGGCGAGCAGGAAGGTCAGCAGCATCAGTGCTCCGTCGAACCAGGCATGGGCGCCGCCAGTGGCGGTTTCATACAGGCTCAGCCCTGCCGCCAGCACGATGCCGATGGAAATGGGCACATCCATATTGGTGTGTCCCTTGCGCAGGACTTTCCAGGCCGAGCGAAAAAAGGGCTGCCCGGCATAGGCGATGGCCGGAATGGCAATCAGCGCGGAGAGCCAGTGGAACATCTGCCGTGTTGCGCCTTCCGCGCCCGACCAGATACTGACCGACAGCAGCATGACATTCATTGCGGCAAAACCGGCCACGCCCAGCGGTGCGAGCAGCGGCCTGACCGCCGAAACAGGCGAGGTGATATCGTCTTTGCGCTGTTGTGCCTCGAAACCGATAGAATCGAGCGCGGTAATGATGGCACCGGGCTGCAATGTGCTGTCATGCATCACCCGCACGGTGCGGGCGGAGAGATTGACGCGCGCTTCGCTGACTCCGGGCAGTGCGGACAGGCTGCGCTCCACCTTGCCCATGCACCCGGCGCAATGCATGCCGGGGACGGCGAACAGGCTGCTGGCCTGTGCGGAGGTTGCCGCGGACGATTCGCGTTCTGGCGCAATGTCGCGCATAGGGTGCGGAACCGCGTTCACTGGAGCCGCTCCTCACGGCGCCATTGCCGGCCATCCGCTTCGATGGCGAGACGCAATATCCAGCGCCCGTCGGGCAGCGCTCCGTCGGACAGATAGGTGCCGTTGGGTGTGGCCGTGAAACGCATCGGACGGTCCGCCATATGGCCCAGCGGATGCCGGGCGATGGCTGTGACCACTGCGCCCTGCGGCACATTCTTTAGCGCCAGAGCCAGCCGCCCGTCGGGGCGCCATGTGGTGACGGCATCCCAGCCCAGTTCCCGCTCCTGTGCCGCTTCGTCGAGCCAGCCGTTGAATTTCTGGCTCGCGACATAGGAATTTTCGACCACAATGCCGCCGAAAGTGGAAGTGGCATAGCGCGCCATCGTGAAGTTCACGGTGATGATCGTGCCGAAAAACAGCACCAGTACGGCGGCCATATGCTTGCCGGTGAAGGGGCGCGGACGGGGTGATGCAGGGCGCATAGCGGGGTCTCTCATCTCAGCTTTCGGGCGCGTTGAAGCGGATGGTGGCGCGGTCTTCTTCGCCTTGCGGGTCGAGCGCGAGAACATGGAATGTCACATCCTGCTCATGACTGTCGGCCGGGGCGACCACATAGATTCGCAGCGGCAGCGTCGCATCTTCGGGAACCGTGCGGACAAGCCGTGAGGCGGCCTGCTCGCGCGGCATGTCATCGGTCCACATTACGGCAGCGGGCAGGCCTTCCAGCGTGATTTCCATATCGCGCGGGCGGCCTTCCATATTGCGCAGTTTGACTGTGTAGGCATTGCGGATCGAGCCGTCGCTCATCCGCATGAAAGGCGGATTGCGGTCGGCGGCGGCCGAAATATCGGTATGAGTGCGGGTGCCGAGCATGAAGAGCAAGGCAAAGCCGATAGCCGCCCAGAGCGTGAAATAAATCACCGTGCGCGGGTGAAGCAGTGTTTTCCATACCGGGCGCGGCTCTTCGCCCGCCGCTTCGCGTTTGCAATCTTCCAGCGTGGCATAATCGATCAGCCCGCGCGGGCGACCGATTTCGCCCATCACCCGGTCGCAGGCATCGATGCACAGCGCGCAGGTGATGCAGCCGACCTGCGAGCCTTCGCGAATATCGATCCCTGTCGGGCACACCGCGACGCACTGATTGCAGTCGATGCAATCACCGTAAAGCTCGGGGTTCTTCTTCGCTTTCTTGAGGCTGCCGCGCTTTTCGCCGCGCCAGTCCTTATAGGTGACGATCAGCGATTTCTCGTCCAGCATGGCGGACTGAATGCGCGGCCAGGGACACATATAGATGCAGACCTGTTCGCGCATGAAGCCGCCCAGGGCGAAAGTCGTCGCAGTGAGCACGCCGACCGTGGCATAGGCAACCGGCGCTGCCTCTCCGGCGAAGAAATCGCTGAGCAGGGCGGGCGCATCGGCGAAATAAAGGATCCATGCCCCGCCGGTTGCGAAGCTTATCAGCAGATAGATCGACCATTTGAGCGCCCGCTTGCCGATTTTGGCCGGCCCCCAGGGCGCTTTGGCGAGGCGCATCTGGGCATTGCGGTCCCCGTCGATAAAGCGGTCGATATGCTGGAACAGATCGGTCCATACGGTTTGCGGGCAGCTATAGCCGCACCATGCGCGGCCCACGGCGCTGGTCACAACGAACAGGCCGATTCCCGCCATGATGAGCAGACCAGCGACGAAATAGAATTCATGCGGCCAGATCTCGATGCCGAACATGTAGAAGCGGCGATTGGCCAGATCGATCAGCACGGCCTGATCGGGCGCATAGGGGCCGCGGTCCCAGCGCAGAAAGGGCGTGCAGTAATAGATAGTCAGGGTGATTGCCATCACCAGCCATTTGAACCGCCGGAAGCGCCCGTCTATCTTTTGCGGATAGACGCCTTTGCGCTTCTCATAGAGCGTTTCCGGCACGCTTGTGCGCGGCGGCTGCGAAGGGGCGGGCCGGGCAGCGTCGCCCGGCCGCTCACGTTCGAGGGTTTCAGGGTGTTTCATCGACCTCTACCGCCGGATCGGCGCCGATTTCCACGAAATCCTCACCCCCGCCCAGCGAATGGACATAAGCGGCAAGCATCTTGATCGTCGGCGGGTCGAGACGGCCTTCCCAGGCCGGCATCACACCCTGGCGCGGATTGGTAATCATGGCGATCACATCCTCGCGGCTATCGCCATGCAGCCACAGCGCATCGGCGAGATTGGGTGCGCCGAATTCACGCAGACCGGTTCCCTCCGGCCCGTGGCAGATGGCGCAGTTATCGGCGAAGATCTGCGCACCCTGCGGATTGTCTTTCGCCTTGCCGGAAAGGCTCAGCACATGGTCGGCCACAGCATTGATCTGTGCGGATGTGAGCAGCCCGTCCCGCCCGAAAGCAGGCATCAGGCTGAAGCGTGTGCCGCCATGTTCGGGCTGGCGGATACCGTTGGTGATCGTATATTCGATCGCCTTCAGATCGCCGCCCCATAACCAGTCATCGTCATTGAGATTGGGATAATGTCTGGAACCAGCGGCGCCTGCGCCATGGCACTGGACGCAATTGACCTTGAAAGCTGCCCGGCCGCCCGCCACGGCCGCGCGCATCAGGTCGCTATTTTCAGGCAGACGTTCGATCGGGGTCAGCGCCAGTGCTTCCATGATCGGGGCACGGCGTTGCCGGTCTTCCGCCATTTCCTCGGCAAGCTGGCCATGGCTCGACCAGCCGAGCACCCCGGCGGTTGCCTTGTCGATCATCGGCCAGGCCGGATAGGCGACCGTATAGCCGATGGCGAAGACGATGGTGGCGTAGAACAGCCACACCCACCAGCGCGGCAGCGGCGTGTTCAGCTCCTCGATACCGTCCCATTCATGGCCGACCGTTTCGGTGCCGGTGGCCTCGTCGATGCGTTTTCCCTGCGCGGTCTCATTCGCCATCGGTTTCATCCTTGAAGATCATAGTCGCGGCTTCGTCCGAACGGTGGCGCGCTCCGGGGCGGAACGGCCAGGCGCACAGGACCACAAAGGCGGCGAACATGGCGAGAAGGGCATAGCTGTCGGCAAAATGGCGCAGCGTGTCATAGAGGCTCATGGGCGGGCCTCCCGTTCGACATCATGCGCGGCGAGTTCCTCCTGTGCGGCAGCCCCCTCCACATCGACCAGCGTGCCGAGCATCTGGAGATAGGCGACCAGCGCATCCATTTCGGTAAGGCGTTTGGGATCGCCGTCAAAATCGCGAATTTGCACCTTGGGATAGCGTTCGGCCAGATCGTCTGCATCGAGATCGGGATTGGCCTGCGCTTTCAGATCGGCCTCGGCCATGTCGATATCGCGATCCGAATAGGGCACGCCGACATGGGTGAGCGCGGTCAGCGTTGCTGCCGGATCGCCGATTTCGAGGTCCTTTTCCTTCAGGAAGGCATAAGGCGGCATCACGCTTTCGCGCACCATGGATCGCGGATCGATCAGATGCTGGACATGCCATTCATCCGAATAGCGCGCACCCACACGGGCAAGATCGGGCCCGGTTCGCTTGGAACCCCACTGGAAAGGATGGTCATACATGCTTTCCGCGGCCAGCGAATAATGGCCGTAGCGTTCCACTTCATCGCGAAACGGGCGGATCATCTGGCTGTGGCAGACATAGCAGCCTTCGCGGATATAGATGTCCCGCCCGGCCTGTTCCAGCGGCGTATAGGGGCGCATACCCTCCACTTTCTCGATCGTATTATCGATCCAGAAGAGCGGGGCGATTTCCACGATCCCGCCGATTGCCACCGTGGCGAAGGCCGCCACGGCGAGCAGGGTGACATTGCGTTCAAGCTTCTTATGCTTTTCGGCCATGCTCATCGCAACTCTCCCTTATTCGGCCGGCACGGCGACGATCGGGCGGTCTTTCGCCGGATCGTAAGCTGCATCGGACATCGGAGCTTCATCGCGCAGATGGCCTGCAATCGTGCGCCACACATTGACGACCATCACGACAGCGCCCGAGAGATAGAGCAACCCGCCGAAAGCGCGCAGCAGATACATCGGGTGCAGCGCGGCGACCGTTTCGGCAAAGCTGTTCACCAGGTAGCCGTCAGCGCCATATTCGCGCCACATCAGGCCCTGCGTCACCCCGGCGACCCACATGGAAGCGGCGTAGAAAACGATGCCGATCGTGGCGAGCCAGAAGTGCCAGTTGACCATCCGCAGAGAGAAGAGCCGTTCACGGTTCCACAGGCGTGGTGTCAGATAATAGATCACGCCGAAGGTAATCATGCCGTTCCAGCCCAGCGCGCCGGAATGCACATGGCCGATGGTCCAGTCCGTATAATGGGACAGCGAATTGACGCTTTTCACAGACATCATGGGTCCTTCGAAAGTGCTCATGCCGTAAAAGGCGAGGCTGATGACGAACATGCGGATGATGGGATCGGTGCGGATCTTGTCCCACGCCCCGTTCAGGGTCATGAGGCCGTTTATCATGCCGCCCCAGCTTGGCATCCACAGCATGACCGAGAAGACCATGCCCAGCGTCTGCGCCCAGTCGGGCAGGGCGGTGTAATGGAGGTGATGCGGGCCCGCCCAGATATAAAGGAAGATCAGCGACCAGAAGTGGATGATCGACAGGCGATAGCTGTAAACCGGACGTTCGGCCTGTTTGGGCACGAAGTAATACATCATCGCCAGGAAGCCTGCGGTCAGGAAGAAGCCCACCGCATTATGGCCGTACCACCACTGGGTGAGAGCGTCCTGCACGCCCGAAAAGGCGGAATAGCTCTTGGTGCCCAGCAGGCTGACCGGAATCGCCAGATTGTTGACGATATGCAGCATGGCAATCGTCAGCATGAAAGCGAGATAGAACCAGTTGGCAACGTAGATATGCGGCTCGGCCCGTTTGACGATCGTTCCGACGAACACCGCAATATAAGCGACCCAGACAATCGTCAGCCACAGATCGACATACCATTCGGGCTCGGCATATTCCCTGGACTGGGTGATACCCAGCAAATAGCCGGTGGCGGCCAGAACGATGAAGAGTTGGTAGCCCCAGAAAACGAAACGGGCGAGACCAGGGAAGGCAAGCCTCGCCCGGCAAGTGCGTTGCACCACGTAAAAAGACGAGGCGATCAGCGCATTGCCTCCGAAAGCGAAAATCACGGCCGATGTATGGAGCGGCCGCAAGCGCCCGAAAGTGGTGTATTCGAAACCCAGATTGAGCACCGGATAGGCCAGTTGCAGGGCGATATAGAGCCCGGCGAGAAAACCGGCCATGCCCCAGAAGACCGTGGCGATTACGCCCCAGCGAATCACTTCGTCATCATAACGTGACGGGTCTGCCGGCATCCGCAGAATGCCGCGTGCAATGGCGCCATAATCCTGACGGCTGATCGTCACCCACAGCCCGATCAGGGCTGCGATGGCGATGATACCCATATGGATGGCATAGCCCCCATCCCGTGCAAAAGCTGCTGCCACAAAGGCAAGCAGCAATATTGCGAACCATATGCCGGTTCGCGCTAAAACGCGTTCCATGGAGATCCCCTTCCCTTGGAATACTCGATTGCGCAGCTCTGCAAGGAAAGGGGCGGGCAAACATTGATGCGGGTCAAAATACTGAACTGAAACAGAAAATTACAACTTTGTGAAATTTGCGAAGAATCAATGTTTGATTCGGGCGATGGCGCGAAAAGGCCCTCAATCGCAGTCATGGTTTGGGCCGCAAGGGGCGGCCGCTGCGAACTGAAAGGGAATATCCATGCGCAAGACAGCAGCTATGGTGGCTTTCGCCGCCGCCGCTATCGCTCTCAATGCCCCGGCACAGGCGCAGGACATGGCCGGCACCGTACAGGTAAAGGTACTGGGCACTGCCGTTCTGCCTGATGGCAATATGAAGGAAGTGAAATTCGTTTCCGACGATATTGCTGCTGCTCTGCCGAGCGAATTCAATACCAAGGCCGACAATAATTACGTTCCGACTCTTGCGGTCGAATATTTCCTGACCTCCAATATTTCGGTCGAAACGATCTGCTGCGTAACGCAGCATGATGTGACCGGCACGGGCGGCCTCGAAGGGGCGGAACTGGTTTCCAACGCCAAGATCATCCCGGCCACACTGACGGCGAAATATCACCTGCCGCTCAATGCGCCGATCAAACCCTATATCGGCGCCGGTGCGACCTACTGGTTCATTTTCGATGAAAAGCCCGGCACCACCGCAGCGGCTCTCGGCGTGGCCGATACCGATGTGAAAGATGGTTTCGGGGCGGTGCTGCAGGCCGGTTTCGATGTTCCGCTGAACGAAAAGTTCGGCCTCAGCTTCGATGCCAAGAAATATTTCATCAACCGGACGGCCAGCTTCTACGATGCCAGTGATACGCTGGTGCTCAAGACCAAGCACGACCTTGACCCCTGGCTGCTCAGCGCAGGTGTGAGCTACCGTTTCTAAGCCCGAGGGGGCTCGGCTACCCGGCGCGATCCTCGAGCGACTGACGGTCGAGGATCGTGACGGCCCGGCGCGAAGGAAGATCGATTACGCCTTCCTTTTTCAGCCGGGTGATCTGGCGGCTGACTGTTTCGATGGTCAGCCCCAGAACATCGCCGACCTGCTGGCGTGAAAAGGGCAGGTCGAAGGAAATAGTGCCATTGGCTTCCGTGCCCAGCCGGTCGGCCATTTCGAGCAGGAATGTGGCGAGTTTTTCCTCGGCATTCTTGCGGCCGAGCAGCAGCATCCAGCGCCGCGTGCGGTCCAGCTCGGAC
This sequence comes from Altericroceibacterium spongiae, assembly GCF_003610805.1. Lineage (GTDB taxonomy): Bacteria > Pseudomonadota > Alphaproteobacteria > Sphingomonadales > Sphingomonadaceae > Altericroceibacterium > Altericroceibacterium spongiae. Next base: position 168,289 of record NZ_RAPF01000003.1, read on the forward strand.
AGGGTGCGCTGGAGCAGCTTGTGTTCGAGGGCCGGGTGCTGCGAAGCGAAGGCATCGAAATCGCTGCGCGAGAAGATGCAGACCCTGGCATTGGTCAGCGCCGTGACATTCTGGCTGCTGGTGGCGCCGAAGGGCCGGCCGATAAAATCGGATGGATAGACCACGCCGACGATCTGCTCGCGCCCGTCTTCGGTGCCGGTGGACAGTTTCAGCACCCCGTCGATCACATTGGCGACGAGGAGCGAATCATCACCCTCCCACATCAGACTTTCGCCCGGCTCCAGTTCCCGGCGGCGGCCGATCCCGTTAAGGGCGCTCAGCTCCTCGGTCGAAAGGGCGGAACAGATCGCCTGATTCCGGATGACACAGGTGTCACAATAGCTCATGAAAAACCGCCTATCAGCAAGCTGCAAACCGTGCAATCTGCCATTCAGAAGCTTTTGACAGGCAATGGTTTCCTGCCGGGAAAATGCCGGATTTTGGCGGGTTAGGGCAAGAGTGACCTTGCTCCCGCGCTGCACAGTCTGCATTCTTTATGTTCATTGCCCGGCTTTTCGGGCCATCAGCCGATAGGACGCAACCATGAGCTACGATACGATTCTGGTCGAACAGCACGACGCGGTCACGCTGGTGACTCTCAACCGGCCCAAAGCGCTCAATGCCCTGAATGCCCGGGTGCTGGATGAACTGATCGATGCTTTCGCCGCTTTCGAAGCGGATGACGGCCAGCGTTGCGCGGTGCTGACCGGGCAGGGCGATAAAGCTTTCGCCGCCGGGGCGGACATCAAGGAAATGGCCGAAAAGCCGATGGCCGATTTCTATCGCGAAGATTATCTCGCCAAATGGCATAGCGATTTCACCAATGCCATCCGCAAACCGTGGATCGCCGCTGTGAACGGTTTTGCGCTGGGTGGCGGTTGCGAAGTGGCGATGATGGCGGATTTCATCATCGCTTCCGACAATGCCCGATTCGGTCAGCCTGAAATAAAGCTCGGAGTCGCGCCCGGCATGGGCGGCACGCAGCGCCTCACCCGGGCCATCGGAAAAGCCAAGGCGATGGAAATGATTCTGACCGGCCGGATGATGGGAGCCGAAGAAGCCGAGCGCGCCGGACTGGTCGCCCGGGTGGTGCCGCAGGCCGATCTGATCGATGAAGCGCTGAAGAGCGCCACGACGATTGCGGCGATGCCCCCGCTCGGTACGATGATGAATAAGGAGCTGGTGAATGCTGCTGCGGAAATGACTCTCAGCCAGGGTATTCTGCATGAACGGCGCCTGTTTCAGCTTCTCGCCGGCACGGAAGATAAGGCTGAAGGGATGCAGGCTTTCATCGAAAAGCGTGAAGCGCACTGGAAAGGGCGCTAAGGCCCCGTTCTGTGCTTGTCTGGCCCTGTTCGGTTCCGTTCAGGCCCCGCTGTCTTTGAGGCGCTTTATAGCTATTGATTAACTATTCCCCGCTAATTCGGGGGGATGAGTGGTCGCATATTATCATTGTTTTTGCGTAGTTTGCGGAAAATTCCCCGAGACTGCACGGCCAATGTCGCCATTATTGCGGCACTTGGCCTGCCGGCAATCATCGGTTCCGCCGGTCTCGCCCTCGATCTCAATCGCGGTTACGAACAGCGCATGTTCAACCAGCGGGTTGCCGATATGGGCGCGCTGGCTGCGGCTATGGCGTATAAGGCCAATCCCCAGACCACGCTGTTGACGCCCTCGGCGCGCGACATTGTCATCGCCAACGGGCTGGCCGATGCCACGGTCACCGCCAGCCTGATCGAAGATTATCCGTCCAGCGGAGATCAGGCCGTGAAGGTGGTCGTCACCAAGCCGGTGCCGTTTACTCTGGGTAATATAATAGGGTTTTCAGGAAGTTACTCCATATCGGCAGAAAGCTATGCGTCGGTCACGGCGGAAGCGCCTTATGCCACGCCCTGCTTTCTGGCCATCTCGAACGATAGCGGGCAATCGGCTATCAAGCTCACCGGAGGCACCTCCATCGTCGCCCCGGGCTGCGCCGTTGCAGCCTTCCAGAAAATCGAGAATGACAGTACGCTGATAAGAGCGCATGACATCGTTTCGGGTTATGGCGATATTTCCCTGACCTGGGGAACGCTGGAGGCAGAAAGCCTGCGTTTCGGCGGTTCTCTCGACCGCCAGCCCTATAGCGGTACGATCAATGTCGATGAAAATAAGCGCTTTAACCAGACGACCGATCTCAACGATCCCTGGGCAGCCGATGCGACTTTACTCGATGCGGAGGCAGAGCTGGACTCCATGCCCGGCATCCCTTCCTGTTCCTCCCTCGGTTTCGCAAGTTGCGGCAGTGCCCAGACTTATAACTTCGATTATAATGCGTCTAACGGCTTGCCGCGATGCTCGGGCGACAGCAGTGCCTATTGTATGCCCGCGGGAAATTATGTCATTGATAATTTTAATATTTCTGGCGGGATAGACGTTCATTTCGCGAGTGGTTCCAATATCTATATCAACAATACGCTCTACCATGGCGGGGACCTGATCGATTTTGGTGATTCCAATGTTTATATGAGTCACGGTCTGTCCGTTGGTGGCGGGAGCGAGATGATTATCGGCGATGGCGATGTCATGATCGGCGCCGACAGTTCGGACAGGGCTGTTTATGTTGGCGGCGGTGCCCGTTTCTTCATGGGCAACGGTGAATTTATTGCCGACGGCACCGTCCAGAGCGATGGCGGAAGTGCAATAACATTCGGAAAATACGCCAATAATTATATCGACGGAGACCTGCTGCTTTCCGGTTCGGCGCTGTTCGGAAGCGGTCGCTACACGATCGATGGCAATTTCGAGAACGGCTCCGGGAGTGACCCCTGGCCGCTCACCGATCTGAAGGGCAAAACGTATGGTCAGACGCTCGAAGGCGAATCCGTCTCTGGTTACCGGATGGCCGGTGTGGATGTTTCTTTCGTCATATCAGGGGCTTTCGACCTAAACGGAAGTGCTAACACTAAATTGGTAGCGCCTGCCCGATCGGTGGCCGGCGCTCAGATTGCCGATCTCTTATTATTCAGCCGTACTGCTCAGAACACCGTATGGGGCGGTGGATCGAACAATAATTTTGCCGGTGTCATTTATCTGCCCGAATCCGAGGTAACGATGACGGGTGGGAACAATACCACCAATTCCGGCCAGTGTTTCAGCCTTGTCGCTGCCCGGATATTGCTGTCAGGCGGTGCTGCCAGCGGTACTGCTTGCAAATCCATGGAAGCCGCCAAAGGCAGTTCCGGTTCGGGTGAAGTCAGGCTGATCGGATGATGCGGAGCTTTCTGAACAGACTTGCCCGGGAAGAGCGTGGTGCGGTGGCCATAGAATTTGCACTGTGGACCGTATTGTTCTTTTTCGTAGTCACCGGCGCATTGGATTTCGGTATGTTTTATATTGAACGCAGTAAAGTGAATAAGGCGGTATCCGCTGCGAGCATTACTGCATTCGAAAACCGTAGCGAGGTCGATTTCGCACAATTGCCGGATTATGTTCGGGCCTTGTCGGACAGTTCGAGCTTAACGGTCAGTCTCAGTTGCAATGGAGCGGAAGGAGTTTGTACCAATACGGAGCGAACATGCGCCTGCCTGACATCAGAGGGAACTTATGTCGCGAAGAGCTGCAATGCTGAATGCACCGGTTCCGGTGTTACCGCCAATTCAACTGCCGGATATTATCTGACGATCGACGCTTCGCGATCCTACGAACCTGTCATCCTGCCGAAAGGGGCGCTTGGCTCCTCCGTTATCGAGCATAAAGCAACGGTGCGACTGCAATGATGATGTCTCGTTTGTATCATTGCCGAAAAGGGGCAAGTGCCGTGGAATTCGCGTTGATTGCGCCGGTTTTCTTTCTAATGCTCTTTGGCATTATCGAAATAAGCCGCATGGTCTGGACAAGTCAGACGCTCGATGAAGTGGCTTATAGTACGGCCCGTTGCATGTCTCTGGAAACGGGATGCACCGATGCGTCGAGCCAGCGTAGCTATGCCAGAAACCGGGCAGCCCACTATGGCGTTGGACTGACCGATTCCGATATCGCCCTGTCCGAAAACACGATGTGTAAGGGGTATGCCGGAGCGAACGAAGTGAGCATTTCGCTGGCTTTCGTTTCTCCGGTTACCGGGTTTGTGCCGGGTCTCGACACAACCTTGAATGCTACGGCCTGCTACCCTGTCATGGCCTCCTGACAGTACTGTCCTGAATTCGCTGTTCCGCCTGCATCAGATCATCCGGCTCATCGACATCGAGCAGGAGAGCAGAGGGAATGGAAACTCCGCGAATGTACGGGTTGTGAGATAATATCGGGCCGGCGCCCCGATCTCCGGTCAGTTCCAGACACTCGGTAAGCAAGGCGCGTGACAAAGTTGCCGGCACTCCCAATCGCTGACCGCCATAATCGGTTGCCGAAGGTATTTTATGGCATAAGTCCTGCAAATGTCCCGCAGGAATGAGCGGCATATCGGCGAGAAGTATCAAAGCTGCGCTATAATCATGGTGAAGCACGTATTCGGCCATTATGCGGAGAGAGGAGGAAATACCGGCCTCGGGCGTATCGTTCTGCAATGTTTTCCATCCACTCGCTACATTTGCAAAATGCGGTACCTGTCGGTTGGTAACAATAACGCCCGGCGGCAAACCTGTCGCTTCGACCGCGGCCACGGCCCATTCTCCCAATCGTTTCCCGGCACAGAGCTGGTCGAGCTTGTCTCCTCCAAAACGTACCGCCTGTCCGGCGGCCAGAATGGCCGGAATGATGCGGTCAGTCACTATGGCGATATGCGGCTTCATAGGCCGCGATGATTTCCGCCAGCACCGATACGGCCAGCACCTGCGGATCGCGGCTGTGAGGAATTAAGCCGATCGGGCTTATGATACGCTTTAATGCTTCTGGCTCTACACCCTGACTGGCCAGCAACTGGCGACGAGTATCTCTGGCTATTTTTCCGCCCTGAGCCCCAATATGGAAGGCCGGGCTATTCAGAGCCCATTTGAGAAGCGGTGCTTCCCATTCATGGTCGTGAAACAGCAGCGTGATCGAGGTCCAGCGGTCCACTGTCGCATCTTCCGGAGCACCGCCCAGCGACAGACGATGGGGATCGTCACGCGAATAGACATCGCATTCCAGTCCGGATGCTTCCGCAAGCAGTGACAGGCTGGTTAGTTCCGGGCCTTCGCCGAACAGTATGAGCTTGAGGGAAGGAATATAATGGCGTTCGCGTAAGAGATCCGGAGCACTACCATCAGGTAGTTTCAAAGGAAGGCTGGCTTCGCGCCTTTCCCGGATTGCATCTGCCGCTTGTCGGCAGGCTGCACGGTCAGGTGCCGGGTCCACCAGAATATCGAGGCCTGAACCGCATGGCAGACGGAAGTCGATTGCTGGCGAGCCTGCTCCAAACCGCACGACCCGTGGTTTTCCTTCGGCACGTGCATTCTGCACTTCTGTAACAAGCTGGGCTTCTAGGCAACCATCGGCAAGACTGCCAGCCAGTATGCCAGCTTCTTCAATGGCAAGTTGTGCACCCAGACGGCGAGAGAAGCTGCCTTCGATGCCGATCAGCGTGCATAAGGCACTGCCTGTATCAGCACAGGCCAGAAGAGCGGCGTTGTCGCTGGCTGATGGTCGTTGTGCCAAGGATGTGAGAGAAGGTGTTATAGGCATTGTCTATCCAACCAGCAGATGCCTCGAATGTTCTCAAAAGGCATAAATTTGTCATTCTGTTTCACACCATGCTGTCCAACAAAGTCGATAACTCGACTGTTGCAAAGCCAACGGCGCTGTCAGACAGGCCATAGGGGAGCAGAATTCTGTCTCCTATGGAAAGAGCACCGCAGGTATAGACCACATTGGGCACATATCCGGAACGGTCTGCATCGACTGCAGATAATACCGGATATTGTGTGCGGCCAAGAACTTTGCCCGGATTCTTACGGTCCAGTAAGGCGCAGCCGAGCGCATATTTACGCATCGCGCCGACGCCATGCGTGAAAACAAGCCAGCCTTCATCAGTGAGAATCGGGCTGCCGCAATTGCCGATTTGAATGAATTCCCAGGGATATTGGGGTTCCATCAGCAATGTTCCTTCATCCTCCCACCTATCGAGCCTTTCGGACGTGAGCAGGAAGAGATTCTTGCCATCTTGCCGGCCCAGCATGGCATAGCGACCGTCAATCTGATGCGGGAACAGCGCCATACCCTTATTCCGTCCTGCTTCTCCCAGAACGGGCTGGAGCTCGAATTGACAGAAATCGTGCGTACGAAGCAGCTCTGAGCGGATTGAAGAGCCGGAATAGGCTGTATAGGTTCCGATCCATTCGTAAGCGCCGTTGCCATGATCGAAACGTGTCAGGCGCAGATCTTCCAGCCCGTTGCGCTGCTGTTCGGTGATCGGAAAGATGACGGTGTTGGACAAAGTGCTTTCGCTGTGACGATGCACCGTTACCGGACCGGTACCTTCGCTAAGACTCTCATCATCGAGGTCTACCGATGTGGCAAAAGGGCCTTGCGGCCAAAGCGTGAAATGGCCGTCTGGATAGGCGATCCCCTCACGAAAGGCGATAGAGCTGATGTGCCCCTCACCTACTGCGCGCAGGCTCATCACGAAGCGGATCGCCCCGCCACTCATGCCACTTTGATCGGGATGAGGGACAATGGAGGGATTCATCAATGCGGCTGCGGCATAGGTGTATTCGTGGCAAAAATATGCGCCGATCAATCGTTTACAGGTGGTGGACAGGAAAGATTTATCGAAATTCAGCCGCTCAGCCACTTCGGTAAAGCGTTCTTCGAAGAGCCTTTCTGTTTGCCAGTGGCGTTCTCCAAAATCGGCGACGACACGAGTATATTCCTCTGCCGCCTTCTCTTCGCTCAGTTGCAGAATATCCTCAACCAGTTTGGCAGCTCTTCCGCCGGGTGCATTGCGAGCCTGCCATCCGAGGTGAAAAGGGCGCAATACGACCCGCGAAGGATCGGCATGAAGACGAGTGTCGAGCACTTCCAGCGGGCTGTGGGGGTGATCCCGGTCCATTTTCACGAAGATATCTCCGAAAGCTGGTAAGGATTTTGTTTTAGCGCTCTTCAGGCATGGCCGCCATTGCATAGTAGGAGAGCTGAAAGGCGAGTATGGATTCGGCTCCGCAATTCTCGTTGGCCCCGCGCGGATTGATCCCGTCACGGCACCTGCCGGTGGTGAGGTCTGCCAGAGAGACACCCCGATCATTAGCGCCGAAAAACCAGCTCCATGCCTTGTTTGCATGATCCAGCCAGGAGGAGTTCGCTGTAGCCGCATAGCCGCTTTTGGCAGCCTCTATCGCGGCAAGAGCTTCAAGTGGTTGCTGGTCGAAAGGCAGATGGCGATAGGGTTTGCTGAAACTATCCGACCCGACCGGGCTGAACCAGCCATTTTCGCTAACCTGCTGTTTGCTGATCCATAGCAGGCTTTCCACTCCGGCTTCGATAAAGTCTTTGTTTTCAAGGATAAGACCGGCTTCAATCAGAGCTTCGGACAAGCGTGGATTGTCGTATCCCAGAACCGTCTCGAACCACGCCCAGTCCGGCCGGCGGGACACATCGAGCAGGCGGTGCAGAAAGCTGGCACCTTCACTGAGCAGATCATACGAGGCACCATGATCGGGAAGGATATGAAGTGTATCGACTGCACCAAGCATTGCGAATGCTGTTGCGCGAGGGCAATCCAGTGTCATCGTCAGCGGCAGGGCTGTGTCATAGAGACGTTTTGCCCATCGCCGCAGACCGGGATCGGTCGAATGGCGCAGCGTATGGCCCAACGCACGTAAAGCCCGGCCATTCGAATCGTCTGAACCCTGCGCTTCGGCCCAGCACCGATCGAACCCCATAAAGTTGCGAAAGTGGTTTGTTTCTTCGTTCCAGGCATCCTGCAGGAAAGAGGCAAAGGTGAGGCTCCGTCGCATTCGATCATCGCGAGACAGGCCATTCGTCACATTCATCAGCATCAGTGCACGGGCATTATCATCGAGGCAATAACCATGCGCCCTTTCCGGCACGATGCCTGTGGCATGCTGAAGTATTCCGACAGAATCGCACATGGCAAACACGCCCGATAGGCCGGGATGGGTAGCATCGGAGGTCGCGGTCTCCTTCCTGTGTGCGATAGCACTTTCGATTACTTTTACGGTTTTGTCGGCGAACCGAGGCCAGATCGTTTCGCGCCCCCGTTCATAAGCCCGTCGCTGTAAGCTTTGCAGTTCTTCCGGGTTATCGAGCAGATGGCAGACGGTGTGCATGATGGCGGAAGCGGAATCGGGTTCTACAAGACAGCCCACGCCATCGGTCAGCAATTCACGTGCATGGAGATAGGGTGTGGCGATCACCGCCTTACCCAGTGCTACAGCATAGCTCAGCGTACCGGATGTGGATTGCTGAAGATTGAGATAGGGCGTGAGATAGATATCGCAGGCTTCGAGCTGGTCGAGCAGTTCGTCGGTGTCGAGGAAGCGGGCATCCCATTCAATATGACCGGAAACACCCAGTTCTTCGGCAAGCAGGAGCAGTTTTTCACGATAGGCTTCTCCTTCGCTGGCCAGGAGATGGGGATGAGTGGCACCGACGATGCGATAGATTGTGCGAGGGTGCTGACGGACTATTTCCGGCAAGGCCTCAATTACCAGTTCCAACCCTTTACCGGGGCTCAGCAAGCCGAAAGTCATGAGCACGTTCCGATCGGACAGACCTAATCTGGCTTTGAATTCTGCTTGTCGTCCGAAAGGGCGATAAGGTGCGCCATGATGAACGATATCGAGCAGTTCATGCGGTGCTCCATAGCTTTCCGCCAGCAAGTCTCGCGAATAGGCTGACATAACCATTATGCGTGATGAGCGGGCGATCAGATGTTCGAGGATGGCACGTTGTTTCGGATCAGGATCGGCCAGCACCGTATGAGGCGTGAGAATCAGCGGCGCGGCAAGCATATCAACGAAATCACAAACCATATCGCCATATGTGCCGCCAAAAATCCCATATTCATGCTGAAGCCAGACAACATCCACAGCGGATCGATTGATCCGCTGTGCGGCCTGTAGATAGCTTTGGGGATCTGCGCGGCTGATCGTTCCAGCAATAGGTGGGTATTTGAGTGGCCTGTCCGGATCTTCCAACGCATAAAGATCGACGCTGACTTCGGGATGGAATCGAGTGAGCTTTTCATGCACGTCGCCGGTGAATGTTGCGATACCGCACCGGCGGGGCGGATAATTGCCAATAAGAGCAATGCGTGGAGCTTCGAGCGAGAGGCTATGTGAACGAAAGCTACTTAGCCGGCAAGCGGTGCTGTCAGGCAGTCTGACGTCTTTTAATCTGCCGTCGGCTTCCATTGACATGAGTGGTCCCCTGTAAAACCAGCTGGTCTATTTTTACACGAAAAGCTCGAATCCTGTTTACCTGATATCGATGCTGCATTGCGTCATAAAATCGAAAAGGAGGCAAGCGAAAATATTGAATTGATATCACAAGTTCATAATAATTATTGTTTATATCACTTTTTGCACTGCGTCATGCGGCATCTAAAAGATGATACAACCGAAGCATGAGGCGTCTGGCGTCTTGTCATCAGGTTACCGGCTGATCGTCGAGTTGTTGCATGTTGGTGATGAATTTTTGGAACGGATAGCCCGGCTTTGCATTTAACAATCAACTCTGCAGTGCGTTTTCTAGCCCCCCAATGAACCGCTGTAGATAATGGATGCGCTCTTCTCCCCCCCTGGAACGCATCCATGTTCTCTCGGCGGGAAGGTTTGCAACAAACCTTCCCGCCGCAAAATTTTCCGTCTCCTCACCGTGAAGCCATATTGCCTGAGCATCATTGCCATTAACTTGATGTCTCTGCGGCCCGTTGGCCAATGGACGATTTCAGCGGTTTTTCGCAGGAATGCGCTGTGAGGGGTTGTCATAGGCACGCTATGACCGCAGGCGGACAAAATGAAGAAAAGTTACGATGCGATTATTCTGGGGGCCGGCGCTGCCGGACTCTTCTGTGCGGCGGAAGCGGGGCTGCGCGGGCGTCGTATATTGCTGATCGATCATGCTGAAAAGCCGGGCAAGAAAATCCTGATTTCAGGTGGCGGACGTTGTAACTTTACCAATCTGGGCGTTTCGCCTGAGTGTTATCTTTCCGCTAATCGCCATTTCATGAAATCGGCGCTGAGCCGTTATACGGCGCAAGACTTCATCGCTCTGGTAGATCATTACGGAATTCCCTGGCATGAAAAGACGTTAGGACAGTTATTTTGCGACGGTTCGTCCAGGCAAATTGTGGATTTGTTGCTTGGCCGCTGCAAGCAAGGGCAGGTTGCGCTGCAATGTGGCAAGGCGGTGCGAAGCGTTACGCATGCTGATGGCTTCTATCGGGTCACAACCGATGATTTTGAAGCTGAGGCGCCTGCCCTTGTGGTGGCTACAGGAGGACCGGCCATTCCCAAAATGGGGGCAACGGGATTTGCCTACGAGCTTGCGCGGCAATTCAATTTGAAAGTTGTACAGCCGCGCCCAGCTCTGGTTCCGCTTACCCTTTCCAGGGAGGATGCATTATTCAGAGAATTGTCTGGAGTCGCGAGCGAGGTGATTGCCAGTTACGGGAAAACCGCCTTTCGGGAAGCCGCCTTGTTTACCCATCGAGGGTTGTCAGGGCCGGCGATCCTGCAGATATCCTCTTATTGGCAGAGCGGACATCCGGTCAGGATCAATTTCTGTCCGACAGAAAACACGGAATGGTTGGTAAAGGCGAAATCCAACTCACCAAAAAATACGCTCTGCCAATTCTTGCGCAGACATTTGCCTGATCGTCTGGCGGATGTTCTCAATGAACGATTGGCGCTGGATGGCATACTGGCGGAATTGCCGGATAAAGCACTGCGCCGAGCTGGCGCACAATTGGCCAATTGGGAGTTTTATCCCGATGGCACAGAAGGTTACGCGAAAGCGGAAGTGACTGCAGGCGGCGTCAGCACGGCCGAACTGTCTTCGCAGACTATGGAAGCAAAGCGCGTTTCGGGTCTCTACTTCATAGGGGAAGCAGTCGATGTTACGGGCTGGCTCGGTGGTTATAATTTCCAATGGGCCTGGTCGAGCGGCTGGGCCGCGGCACAGATCCTGTGAAAACTTCCGTGCAAACACTCCGCACTGAAACAATCCGTAACTTGCCATTCACCGCAGTAATCCTACATTGTAGCAGTGAAAGGTAGGACTCCCGAATGAGTGAGAATCGAGAGCCGGATAACAATAACGGCAATCCCTGGGTGAAAAGCCTGATGGTATGGGGCGGTATTTTTCTTGCCCTGCTATTAGTTGTGTCCTTGTTTAGCGGCCCGCAGACCGGAGCCGGCACCCAGCTACGTTATTCTGATTTCCGCGAAAAGGTAGCTGAAGGTAGCGTGAAAGAGGTGCAGATCGGCCCTGATCGTATTACCGGGACGCTAAAGAATGATCAAACATTCTCCACTGTTCCTGTGCCGAATGATACAGATCTCACCAAGCTGCTCGAAGAAAATGACGTTCGCTATTCGGGTGCTCAAAAGGAGGAAATGGGCGTGCTTGCCTATATCCTCATCCAGTCTCTGCCTTTTCTTCTGATTCTGGGCGTGGCTTTTTTCGCTTTGCGGCAAGTGCAAAAAGGCGGCGGCTCGGGCGCGATGGGTTTTGGCAAATCCAAAGCTAAGATGCTTACCGAAAAGCAGGGCCGGGTTACGTTTGACGACGTCGCCGGCATCGATGAAGCTCGTGAGGAGCTGCAGGAGATTGTTGAATTTCTGAAAGATCCGCAGCGCTTCTCGAAACTGGGTGGGCAAATTCCCAAGGGCGCATTGCTGGTTGGTTCGCCAGGTACCGGTAAAACTTTGCTGGCCCGTGCAATTGCTGGCGAAGCGCGCGTGCCTTTTTTCAGCATTTCGGGCTCGGACTTTGTTGAAATGTTTGTAGGCGTTGGCGCTAGCCGTGTGCGTGATATGTTCGAACAGGCTAAAAAGAACGCGCCTTGCATTGTTTTCATCGACGAAATCGATGCTGTAGGCCGCAGTCGTGGCCATGGTCTCGGCAATTCCAACGATGAACGCGAACAGACTCTCAATCAGCTCCTCGTTGAAATGGACGGGTTCGAGGCGAATGAAGGCATTATCATCATCGCAGCCACCAACCGCCCTGATGTACTTGATCCTGCTTTGCTGCGCCCGGGGCGGTTTGACCGTCAGGTTGTGGTGCCGGTCCCGGATATTGAAGGTCGCGAAAAGATTCTCGCCGTTCATATGAAGAAAGTGCCGCTGGCACCTGATGTGAATGCCCGCACTATTGCGCGCGGAACACCGGGTTTTGCCGGTGCTGACCTCGCTAACCTTGTTAATGAAGCGGCTTTGTTGGCGGCCCGGCGTAATAAGCGTCTTGTCGCTATGCAGGAATTTGAAGACGCAAAAGACAAGGTTATGATGGGTTCCGAGCGCCGGAGCATGGTGATGTCCGACGATGAGAAGAAGATGACGGCCTACCATGAGGCCGGTCATGCCATCGTCGCTGTGCATGAACCGGCATCCGATCCCATTCATAAGGCCACGATCATTCCGCGCGGGCGTGCGTTGGGGATGGTGATGCGTTTGCCGGAACGGGACAGCTATTCTTATCATCGTGACAAAATGCACGCTAACCTTGCTGTTAGCATGGGCGGACGTGTGGCCGAGGAGATCATTTTCGGGCACAACAAGGTTTCATCCGGGGCTTCGGGTGACATTCAATATGCCACTGATCTGGCTCGGAATATGGTCACTAAATGGGGCATGTCAGACAAGCTTGGGCCGCTGCAATATGAAGAGAGCCAGGAAGGCTATCTTGGTATGGGCGGCACACAGCGATTGATGATGTCTGGCGAAACCAGCAAACTGATCGATAGCGAGATCCGCCAGCTTGTCGATAAGGCTTATGATCGTGCCAAGCAGGTTCTTACTGAGCATGAAGATCAGCTCCAGCTTCTGGCTCAGTCGCTCCTCGAATATGAGACGCTGACTGGTGACGAGATTGAGAAGCTGCTTGATAGTGGCAAGGTTGATCGCCCCGACGAACCGTGTGGCCCAACACCGGTGCGGCCAGTCCATGGTTCAGCGATTCCCAAAGCCGGTAAACGCTTTGGCGAACAGGGCGGCGGTGCTGCTCCACAAGGTGCCTGATAGAAGGTAAGCGCAGTTTCAATGCCGATAACACAATAAGCCGCCTCGCATGCGCAAGGTGGCTTATTGTATGAATATCAACGAAAACGCTCTGCCAGCTTGCGCTCGATTGCACTCCAGATACGGGCGAATGCCCGTGCAGCAGGTGAAGAGGAGGCGAACTGCCCCACAGGTTCGCGTTTTACAGCACACTGTTCGATTGCACTGGCTTGCGGAACGAGCGGCCAGTTGGGGTGGGCTTCTCGTGCCTCACGGTGAAGAGAACGGCGCAGATCGAGCATTGACAGAACCGGTAGAAGCGGTGGGTGATTTTTGGTGTGGCGTTTGATCTCGTACGCTACCACTTGGAATGCTCTTGAGGACAGTGGAGACGGCGGCATGGGCACAATGACCAGATCTGCCGCCCGGATCACCTGTGCGCTAATTTCATTCAGAACCGGCGGACAATCGAGTAAAATACGTTCGTATTTGTGTGATAGGCTATCAGCCATTTTAGCGAGACGTTTGCGTTTGCCTATTCTCACCAGTTGGTTGTCAAGCGAACGCAAACTTTCGTCGGCTGGCAGAATATCGAGCCTGTCATAGGCTGTGCGTTGGATGAGTTTTGCAGGGGCTCGATCACGGGAAAAAATCGAGTGTGCCTTTGGCTTGTCCGGATCTTCAATACCCAGAAGATAAGCCGCACCCCCGGCCGGATCGAGATCCCAAAGAAGAGTCTTGCGACAAGAAATAGTGGCAGAGCACCAGGCGAGATTGCTGGCAATTGTGGTTTTTCCAACGCCACCTTTGACGCTGTAGACAGCAATAACCGCCATGCCTGCTCCTCTTGCTGCTAACTGTGCGGTGCCTTGTTACAATTTAAGGACAGTTTGCAATTGAAGCAGCATTAAGTCACGTATTTGTCACTTTTTGTCTGTCTCTCTATTTGCTGTCCTGAGCCGCTCCGCGCGATCTTCCCATAAGCGGCGAGCATAGGACTGGAGGTCGGCAATTGTATCGACCTCGTCGAGGATTTCGATACCGAAAATAGTTTCGACAATGTCTTCCAGTGTTAAAAGCCCGGAGACGGTACCATATTCATCCACTACCAGCATGATTTGATGGCGCTCTTCTACGAAACGTTTAAAAATCCGATCAACCGACAATGAATCGGGGATGCTGAGCATTGGACGCGCGACGTCAGACAACACGTCCTCCGTGTCGAGACCTGTATCTACCAGACGAGTGAGCACCTCGCTTTTGATAACAAAGCCGGAAATCTTATCTGGATTATCACGGTGGATCGGAATGCGGGTGTAAGGCTTGTCTGCGACAGCCCTTGGAAAATCGCGCAGAGGCATAGTCTCGGGCATGGTGAACATCACCGTACGCGGAGTCATAACATCCTGTGAGCGAACTTCGTTAAGCCCGAGCAAATTATGCAATACAGCTGTTTCTCGTGCATCGATTTGCCCGGCTTCCTCACCAAGCCTTGCAACTGCCAGCAGCTCGTCCCGATGCTGCGTAGTATCAGCGGCCTTGCCGAAGGTAATGATGCGGGTGAGTTGCTGGGAAAACCATACGAGTGGGGCAAGCAGCCATATCATCGGCGGAAGAATACGGCCGAGAAAGGGCGCCAGAGCCACGGCATACCGCGCGCCGATGGTCTTAGGGATGATTTCGGTCAATACCAGAACAGCAACAGTGAGCGCGGCGGCGAAGAGGGCTTGTGTGGTGCTGCCGAAAAGTCGGGCATATTCTGCGCCTGCGCCGGCGGCACCCATCGTATGGGCGACTGTATTCAGGGTGAGAATAGCAGCGAGGGGTCGATCCACGTCCTGTTTCAGTGCATTGACACTCTCTGCCCAACGCGCCCCGGCTGTTTTTCCGGTCTGAATAGCGGATGGGGTGAGTGTCAGAAGGGACGCTTCCAACAAGGAGCAAAGGAAAGAAATGCCAAGGGCAAGACCGACATAGAAAAACAGTAATGTCATCGTTCCGGCAATGATGTCCTGACCGCAATAGGCATAAAATCAGCTTAAGAAAATGGTGCGAAATGCACAATCCGCCGTTTGAACCTTCACGCTGGCTTCGTCGGTCCGATTGGCTCAGCCTGTCTCGAATCTATATAGAACAGGCATAAAAAAGGTCGCAGCCCAGACAGGCGCGACCTCTTCTACGTTAGCGAGAAAGCGATTAACCGTCGTAGTCAGACCCGATTGATGTTGAACGGGCCGGTGCAGAAGCAGTAACACGCATGGCTTCTGCCGACTGACTGAGCGAACCGATTTCGTCGGCCTCATCTTCATCATCTGGCAGTACGCGTTGCATGGACTGTGTGAGGCTTTCCTGCAGATTTTTCGGTTTCACCGTCTGTTCGGCGATTTCACGCAAGGCAACAACGGGGTTCTTGTCTCGGTCACGATCAACAGTCAGTTCGGCGCCGCCGGAAATTTCACGAGCACGCTGAGCGGCCAGCAGGACGAGATCGAAACGGTTGGGAACCTTGTCGACACAATCTTCGACGGTAACGCGCGCCATAGGGCACTCCGAATTAAATGAACGGGTCTGTCTTGAAAGACGAACTTCTAAAAAAGGAGATGCGTAAAGTCAAGGTTTTCCATGGGCCGCACGATGCTACACGGCCATATGATGATTTCTATGCTGAGCGACTCGGCTCCTCCCGTCTCGGGTGCAGCTACCTATCAAGACCCGGATAGCTTTTCGATGACCGTTCAGGGACTGGATCTGACTTTCCATCCCCAAGGCCTGGCTCGTTTCAAGGCGCTGATTGATCTGATAGATTCGGCAAGAGAAACATTGCGACTATGTTTTTATATCTATGCGCCTGATCAGGTAGGAAGTCATGTGCGTCAGGCACTGGAAGCAGCGGTGAATCGTGGTGTCCGTGTATTGCTGATTGTCGATAGTTTCGGTGCCGAAGTGAACCGTGAGTTTTTCGCCAATTTCTGTGCGGCGGGTGGAGAATTTCGTGAATTTGGATCGAATTGGGGACGCCAATATCTAATCCGTAATCATCAGAAGATTGTGATTGCCGATGAAGAGCGTGCGATGCTTGGGGGCTTCAATATCGAGAATAGTTACTTTGCTCCACCACGCGATAATGGTTGGAATGATCTTGGAGTGATGATCAAAGGTCCGGTAGTTCGGGATTTGTCTTGCTGGTTTGATCGATTGGAGGAATGGACCGGACATTCACGAGGACAATGGCGCGCGCTCAGTCTGATGGTTCGGCGGTGGGACGGTGGCAAAGGCCCCGTGCGCTTGTTGGTCGGCGGCCCGACACGGGGCCTGTCGAGTTGGGCGCATTCGGTCAGTCTTGACCTGCTGCGTGCAAGTCGGCTCGACATGCTGATGGCTTATTTCTCTCCGTCACCTCGGTTGCGCAAGCGTATCAGGCGAATTGCCAGACGTGGCGCAGCAAGGCTGGTTTTGGCCGGGAAGTCGGATAATACGGCAACCATTGCTGCTTCGCGTGCCCTTTACAGCCGATTGTTGAAAGCGCGGGTGAAACTCTATGAATTCCAGGCTTGTAAGCTTCATACAAAGCTGATCGTGCTCGACGATGTTGTTTATCTCGGTAGCGCGAATTTCGATATGCGCAGCCTTTATATCAATCTCGAAATTGTGTTGCGGATTGAGGATGCTGCTTTGGCTGATCGTATGCGAGCTCTGATCGGGCAGCATGTATCAGCTTCACGGGAAGTGACTCCAGACCTTTACCAGAAGCATGCAAGCCCATTGAATCGCTTGCGCTGGTGGGTGAGCTGGTTTCTTGTCACGGTTGTGGATTACACAGTGAGCAGAAGACTGAACTTCGGCTTCTGATCGCCTTCGGGAAAGGCTGCGCATCTGATGCGTTGAGCACGGGTACATGAACGAATGGGAGAATGCCCATGGCTTGGTCACGTTTGATAATCGGTGCGATCACTTTTTGCAGCGTGGTGGCCTGTTCGGCACAAAAACCTGTCGATCAGAAGGATGCGGTTTCTGCTAATCCTGAACGAGGTGATGAAGCGGCACTGACATTTAGTCCGGATCCCTTAGGGGCGGGTGATCTGGCAAATATTACTATGAATGGAGAATTAGGCTGCGCTTTTGCGCTGGAGAAAAAGTCACCAGTTCTGCTGATTGCCCGAGGGAATGTTCATAGTGACGAACCGGCGGAAGGAGCGATCAAGATCGCCGGACGGGTTATTCCTCTCAAGTCGCGCGAAATGGAGGGTTTCGATGGCTTGTCTGATGGAACGACATTTGAAGGCCCGACCGTGACAGTAAAAGTTGAGCGTTTGTCGGCTGTTCCTCTCGGGGATGGAGAATCACCTCCCTATCCGGCCAAAATGATGTTGTCAGGGGAGAGCGGAGTGGAGAATGCCATGGAAGGCCTGTGGACTTGTGGCCCCTGATTATTCGTAGCCTTCGGGCATGTCCCCTTCCGCGAGGTCGGAGAAACGTGTGATCTTCGATTCGAAACGCATCCGCACTTTGCCGGTTGCACCGTGACGCTGCTTGGCGACGATAAGCTCTGCCAGCCCAAAAACACGTTCCATATCGGCCTGCCAGGCGGCATGAGCTTCATGAGCTTTCACATCATCATCGCCTTGCGGAATTTTGGGTTCGCGTGAAGCGACATAATAATCTTCTCGATAGACGAACCAGACCATGTCGGCGTCTTGTTCGATAGAACCGGATTCGCGAAGATCTGACAGCATAGGGCGTTTGTCATCGCGCTGTTCTACCGCACGTGAAAGCTGGGATAAGGCGATCACTGGCACCTCCAGTTCTTTGGCCAGTGTTTTGAGGCCACGACTGATTTCCGAAATCTCGTTCACGCGATTATCCTGCGCCCGGCCTGAGCCTTGCAAAAGTTGCAGATAATCGACCACGATCAGTCCGATATCGTGGCGCCGCTTGAGCCGACGCGCACGTGTTCGCAATGCACCGATAGTTAGAGCGGGCGTGTCATCAATATAGAGAGGAAGATCGGCAAGCCGCTGGCTAGCGTAGGAAAGCTGCTGAAAGTCTTCTTTTGAAATCTTCCCCATCCGCAGGGCTTCGGAGGAAATGCCCGCCTGTTCGGCCAGGATACGAGTCGCGAGCTGATCGCTGGACATTTCGAGGCTGAAAAAGGCGACCGCTGCGCCAACCGATTTGTCAATGCCGTCACGTTGGTCTCGCAAAAGCCGATCTGCACAATTAAACGCGATGTTCGTTGCAAGAGAGGTTTTGCCCATACCAGGCCGACCGGCGAGAATGATCAGGTCGGAATCATGCAGACCGCCAACCTTCTCATTGACTGAGGAAAGACCAGTGGTCTTGCCTGAGACATGACCGCCTGAGTTCAGGGCTGTCTCGATCATTTCCAGGGCTTTGTTTGTGGCGCCTCTGAAACTGTCCGCGTCTTTTGAGCCTGCGGCTCCTTCGGCTACCTGATAGAGTGACGCTTCAGCATTTTCGATCTGTTTCATCGGCTCGACTTCGTCCGATGTATCGAGCGCACCTTCCACCAGTTCACGCCCAACTGTGACCAGCTCACGCAACAATGCCAGATCATAAATCTGTTGCGCTAGTTCACGCGGTGCCAGCAGCCCCTGGCCATCGGCGGTGAGTTGCGCCAGATAAGCAGTGCCACCCAGCTCTTTCAGCGCTTCATCGCCGTCGAAATAAGGCTTGAGGGTGACAGGTGTCACGACCATCTGGCGGTCGACCAGTGTCAGGATTCTGTCGAAAATCCTCCCATGCAGCGGCTCGAAGAAGTGTTCTGGCCTGATCGTAACCGGCAATTCCTCCAATACCCGGTTGTCTATCAGCACAGCTCCCAGAAACGCGGCTTCTGCTTCCAAATTGGCTGGAAGTGCCCGTCCTGTCGGCATGCCGGACTGATTCGCTGACGAATCATCTATTTGTGCCTGTTCCGGGCTATGAGCAGAGGAAAAACGGGTCATGAGGTTGTGATCGGCCATTCGCTAGTGATGCGCTCGAACTGCATTTGCCGCAAGACAGCGGAGTATGCGGGCTCCTGTGGAAAGTGGGGAGAGTTTTTCCTGTTTGCCCAAATCGCTTCGCTCTGCGAAAGCCTGAAAGCAAATATGGAAACGCAGTGCATCTCTAACGTTGAACTTGATGATACCACGATCCTGTGGCGCAATGCCGATGTGGAACAGGAGCGGAAGGCTGCGCTTGCCGATCTGATCGAGGAAAACAGTTTTAAACCGCTCCGTGCACTTGAAAATGGGCATCAAGGGCCGTGGCATCTGCGTTTATCAATACAGGATGGTCGTTTGGCCATGGCTATCCGTGATGCGCAGGATAATCCAGCGGATACGATTATGCTCGGACTCGCCCGTTTTCGACGGCCTGTGCGTGAATATTTCGCCATCTGCGATTCCTATTACAAGGCTGTTCGCAGAGCGTCTGCGCAAGAGATCGAAACAGTTGATATGGCCCGTCGGGCAACGCATGATCAGGCCACCCGTCTGTTGCTTGAAGCGCTTGAAGATAAGGTCGAAACCGATTTCGCCACAGCGCGACGGTTATTTACGTTGATTTGCGTGCTCCACATCAAGGCCTGAGAGGCGATACGAATTCATTATGGGCAAGAAGCGGGCATTTCCCTGGCGCTGGCGTATTGCTGCGTTTGTACTGTTGTTGGCGATTGTTGCGGCCATTTGGGGATGGTGGAAATGGGAACATTGGACCCCTGAGCGGAAAGACTATCCGGTGCAGGGTGTTTTAATTGGCGCACATGATGGGCCGGTTGATTTCAAAGCTCTCGCAGCGATCGGTGCCGATTTCGTTTACCTTGAGGCGAGCAAGGGTGCTGAAGGGCGTGACTCAGCCTTCGCTCGTAATCTTGAAATGGTTCGCCGGGCGCATCTGCCTTTTGGTGCCGTTCATTCCTACGATCCCTGCATTCCAGCGGAACGGCAAGCCGCTAACTTTGTGACCATCGTGCCGCGAGATTCGAGCCTTTTACCTCCAGTTATTTCCCTCGATGCCGAGGCGGATCAGTGCGAAACGCGAGTGAGCGATGCTGCGGTTGAAAGCGAATTGACGACTTTTCTCAATCAGGTGGAAGGGCATGTCGGGAAACCGGCGTTGCTGATGATTTCTCCCCGCTTCGAGGAGCGATACAATATCGCAGCGCGGATTGATCGTAACTTGTGGCTGGAACGTGATTTTTTCGAGCCTGAATATGCGGGGCGGCCCTGGGCTTTGTGGACTGCGAATAGTGAATTGCGCACGGCGGCTAGCGCCGCACCGTTGCGATGGGTAGTAGCTCTGCCATGAGCCAAACTGTTGAACAGCGACGTGATTCTCTGATCGCTCTGGCGCGTAAGGCGGGTGAAAAATCTTACGCTCCCTATTCGAATTATCGTGTCGGCACGGCACTTCTCTTTGACGATGGAAGCGTCTTTACCGGCACCAACATTGAAAATGCCAGCTATGGTCTGGCGATCTGCGCTGAAACTACGGCAGTAGTGAAAGCGATGAGCGACGGCAAAAGGGGAGGGCTGGTTGCAGTTGCTGTTACAGGTAGCGGTGACGACCTGGTGACACCATGCGGCCGTTGTCGGCAAGTGCTTTACGAACTAGCCGATCTTGGCGGGACTGATCCCATTATCTGGTGTTGTAGCCCGGTAGAGGTTCGTGAAGTTAAGCTGTCACAGCTTCTTCCTCACGCCTTTGGTCCTTGTAATCTGTAAAGAATGTACGGCCATGGCGGAATAAATCAGTGCCATGGCCGTATAGAAGCTTTGTCAGCGATCCAGCCATTCGACGAGTGAGGCAAGGCAGTCGCGCGCCAGGAACTTGCAGCGTTCCGGGCTCCAGCCTTGTTCCGGGTCGGGCAGATCGTTATTGTCCTTAAATGGCATTTCAAGAGTCATTGAACAGGCTCCGAAACGTTCTGCCACCTGATTGGTGCTCATGGAAAGATTGGCTTTCCCCGGTGCTGTCACGGGATAGCCTCTGGATGTTTGAAAATCGGGAGTGCGGCGCTCAAGGATTGAACGATACGCCCTGAAGGATTCACCCTGATCTTCTGTCCAGCTTGGAATGCCTTCAAAACCTGCGAGGAAAACGGCAGGAATGGCTTCATCCCCGTGAATATCCATCGCGAAGTGGACGCCCGTTTCGTCCATTGCATTGCGAATGGCCAGAACTTCAGGAGACTTCTCTGCTGTAGGTGTATCCCATTCACGGTTGAGATTGATGCCTTTGGCATTGGTTCGCAAATGGCCTCGATATGATCCATCGGGATTGCAGTTGGGCACAATATGCAGCCGGCATTTCTGGCGAAGTGTTCGTCCGATTGGATCGGCAGAATCACACAGGGTTTCAAGTGCACCTTCCATCCACCATTCGGCCATACTTTCGCCGGGATGCTGGCGGGCATAGAGCCATATGACCGTCTCGCCTTCTCCCATGGAAAGACAATCGATTGACTGTCCATCATGGCTAAGGCCGAGCGAATGATAAGCAACGCCTTCGCTGGCCGCGGCTTCGGCGACAAGATCGTGATGACGCTCAATTGAATAGGGCGCGAAATAGGCGAAATAGGCAATGTCGCTGGCAGGTGTATAGCGGATCGTCAGCGTGCCATCATTTTCGTCGCGGTCGAATGAACTGGGCGCTCGGTTCCAATATTCCCGGTCTTCGGAAACACAGCTATTATAATGTTGCCATCCATCCGGATAAGCGGAATCGTTAAGATTGACGATCTTGAGTGTCAGTGTCCGCCCGGCAGCGCCCCACACCCGAAAATGAAACCATTGTTTGAACTCACTATCCTTATCGTGGCGTATTTTAAGTGTCGCGTGAGCACCATTGATGGACACGATGTCGATATTGCCGCTGTCGAAAGCAGCATTAATACAAATATCAGTCATTTCACCTCGATAGTTTCGCCCGACTCTCCCGGAAAGTCCGTGAAGATCGCCTGTGCCAGTTTTTTGGCAGCTTCATCTGCATTAGCGTAATCGCTTTTTTCCTCCGCAATAAAATCGGCACGCCCTTCCCAGAGTGCCTGACCACTTTGCTTCTCCCGAATAACAATGCGGAGCTTTGTGTTGATTCGTGCTTGCGGTTTGCCGGACAGATCCAGCCCGATACCGACCCCAAGGCCAGATCCATAGGATCCAGTTGATCCCCCCATCCCGACATTGACCGGTGAACGGTCTTCCTGTGGTTGGGTCACAAACCGTTCGATGCGTAATTGTGCGATCTGCATTGCTGTATCTTCATCGACTATACGATAACCCAGCGAGGTCAGTTGCTGTTCGACCGGGGCTGCATAATTGCGAAAGGCGAGAGGCTCTGTGCCTCCTCCGGGAGTAGCGATGACAGCGATGGTTCCCTGGCCGAGTCTAGAAGAATTTTCGCCTATAAAACGGGTGACTTCGACAGGAGACACATAAGTGCTTGCGCATGCTGCCAGCATCATGACTGGCGTGAGAATCGCAAGGCGCACCAGGTTTTTCATAATCATACAACGTCTCACTGCTATTCCGGTTGCATCCTTTAAGCGAATGCGACAGCTATTTCTCACGCCTGAATTCCTTTCATCCTCTATGTCCGGACCATTTTCATATGACCGATATTGATGCGACCCGGAAATGCCCAGTTCTCGTTACCGGTGGCGCCGGGTATATTGGCAGCCATGCGGTTCTTGCGTTGAAAGATGCAGGATGGCCCGTTGCAGTGATAGACAATCTTACAACAGGCTTCCGGTTTGCGGTGCCCGATGATGTACCTTTATACGAAGGTGATATTGAGGATGCGGCGCTGCTGAGCCGTATTTTTTCTGAACAGGGTACACGAGCAATCATGCATTTTGCCGGTTCGATTGTAGTGCCGGAATCGGTCGAAAATCCTCTCAAATATTATCACAACAATACCGTGAAGAGCCGCGCATTGATTGAGGCCTGTGTGAAGCACGGCGTGCAGCATTTCATTTTTAGCTCTACCGCGGCAACCTATGGTATTCCTGAAGACTCTCCAGTCACGGAAGATACGCCAAGGCAGCCGATCAATCCTTATGGCTGGTCTAAGCTGATGACAGAGCAGATGCTGGCGGACACTTCATTCGCTCATCCACTTAATTACTGCGCATTGCGTTATTTCAATGTCGCCGGCGCAGATCCGCAAGCACGTAGCGGCCAGTCCACTGCCGGGGCGACGCACCTTATTAAGGTGGCCGTGGAAGCGGCATTAGGGAAGAGGGAAAATGTTTCGGTTTTTGGAACCGATTACGACACGCCTGATGGAACAGGGGTTCGTGACTATATTCATGTCAGCGATCTTGCTGCCGCGCATGTGCTGGCACTGGCGGCACTGATAGCGAACCCCTCAGCGTCTTTGACGATGAATTGTGGATACGGCCGTGGCTTTTCCGTACTTGAAGTGCTCGATGCGGTAGATAGGACGACTAATCATACCATTACGCGTATAATGGCCCCTCGCCGAGCGGGCGATCCTGATTCGTTGATTTCGGATAATAGCCGAATCAAACGAACCCTTCCGTGGAAGCCCCAACATGCCGATTTGGATGAAATCATTACGCATGCCTTGGCATGGGAACGTAAACTGAGCGAAATTCGTAAGGAAACTTGACTTGAGTGCGTGCTCGGCTTAACGAGCGCGCCTGAATTGATGGCACCGGGGCTTTCTCCGGTGCCCTAATTTTATCGGAAAGCCGCCAAGATGAAGATTCGTAACAGCCTGAAGTCGCTGAAGAACCGCCACCGCGATTGCCGTGTCATCCGTCGTCGTGGCCGCACTTATGTAATCAACAAGACAAACCGTCGCTTTAAGGCACGCCAAGGCTAAGTGTCTTTAGGTCGCCTGCGGGATGATCCGGCAGGCAGTCTTTTGCGAAGAGCCCGCTCATCCATCTGCCTATATGCATAGTATGCAATAGGGTTGATGGGTGAGCGGGCTTTTGGCGTGTCCGCGCGATAGGTGAAGAGAGCCGTAATGAGTATTCCGAATCGAACAATCAAAGCTATAGTTTTTGATGTCGGGAAAGTTCTGATTCAGTGGGATATGCGTGTTCTTTTTGCGAAGTTGATTCGCGACCCCCAAGAGCTGGATTGGTTTTTGGCTAATGTCGTGACGGAAGACTGGCATTTCGAACATGACGCGGGCCGCGAACTGGAGGATATGCTGGAAGAGAAAAAGCTCCAGTTTCCAGATTATGCATGCCAGATCGATGCCTATGCTACCCGGTTTCTCGAAACAATTCCCGGGCATATCCCGGGGACTCATGAGCTGGTTGAGCGTCTTGCGGCCCGAGGTGTGCCGCTTTATGCTCTAACCAATTTTGCGGCACCTTTCTGGGCCGAATTTCAACCTACTGAACCGATTTTCGATCATTTCCGTGAGATTGTTGTTTCCGGACAAGAGAAAATGGCAAAGCCTGATCCGGCGATCTATGCGTTGGCGGAGAAACGGTTTGGTCATGCGGGGCATGAATTGCTGTTTATCGATGATAATCCAGCCAATGTGCAATCAGCCAGGGATTGTGGCTGGAATACGCATCACTTTCGTGATGCGAAGGGGTTGGAAATCGATTTGCAGAAGCAGGGCTTACTCGACTGAGTATGCCTGCTCACGTTTAGGCGCGCGGTGGGCGACGCCGATAACTCAGAGCTTCGGCTATATGTACACGGGTGATGTCTGGTGCACTCGAGAGGTCCGCAATAGTTCGGGCCACGCGCAGAATGCGTGTATATCCACGGGCGGACAAACGCAGCTTTTCAGCGGCCTGAAGAAGGAGCTGTCGTCCGTCTTCGTCCGGTGTTGCGAAACGTTCGAGATGATCGCCTTCCAGCTCTGCATTGCAGCGCATACTGGTTCCTTGCAGTCGTTCGGTTTGAATCATTCGGGCCTGACGGACGCGCGCGGCGACTTGGGCTGAGCCTTCTTTGGGGGTGGGCAGAGCGAGATCGACTGCACGCACTGGATCAACATCAATATGAAGATCAATTCTGTCGAGCAGAGGTCCTGAGATTTTGCTTTGGTAATCCGCCGCGCAGCGCGGCGCTCTGGAGCATGCCAGAGCAGGATCACTGAGATGGCCGCAACGGCACGGATTCATAGCTGCAATCAGTTGGACGCGTGCGGGATAAGTGACATGCGCATTGGCGCGTGCAACACTGACTTCACCGGTTTCGAGCGGCTGCCGTAGCGAATCGAGAGCAGCGCGCTGGAATTCAGGCAATTCATCGAGAAACAGTACGCCAAGGTGAGCCATACTGACCTCGCCGGGACGAACCTTTAAGCCGCCGCCAGTGAGAGCTGCAATGGAAGCAGAATGGTGAGGTGACCGAAAAGGCCTGGCACGGCTGATGCGTCCATTTTCGAGCAGTCCAGCGACCGAGGCTATCATAGAGCTTTCCAGAGCTTCGGCGGGTGTAAGTTCAGGTAATATTCCAGGCAAACAGGCAGCGAGCAGACTTTTTCCGGCCCCCGGGGGGCCGGACATTAACAGGTTATGCGACCCGGCGGCCGCTATTTCTAACGCACGACGCGCAGTTTCCTGTCCCTTCACTTGCTTGAGGTCAGGCCCGCTATGATCACAGATAGCTTTGCCTATTGGCGGGTCTGGGAGAAGCTGTGTGCCTTTTAAATGGTTAAGTAAGCTGACCAGATCCGGGGCTGCACAAATAGAAATACCACTTGCCCAGCGTGCTTCCGAACCTTGCAATGCGGGGCAGATGAGTCCCATCCCCATTTCACTGGCATGAAGGGCCGCGAGGAGAACTCCCGGGGAAGGCGCAATACGTCCATCAAGCGACAATTCCCCCACAACCACCCATTCGGCCAGTTGTTCTGCATCGGTAACACCCATCGCTGACAGCAGCGCTAATGCTACGGCCAGATCATAATGCGATCCTCCTTTGGGCAGATCGGCTGGGGAGAGGTTGATTGTAATCCGTTTGGGTGGAAGTGACAGGCCCATGGCTGCCAAAGCGGATTGAACCCGTTCACGGCTTTCACCCACTGCTTTGTCTGGCAGGCCGACAATTGTGAATCTGGGAAGGCCGGGTGCGATCTGGCATTGTACCTCAACTTGGCGGGCATCAAGGCCGAGATAGGCTACCGTACTCACCAGAGCGACCATATATTCCCCCGCATTCCGCTCTTCCCCTGTCACCACGCTTGTTGGTGTGAAACCCAAAAATATACCATGCCAGCGAATGTAGTTAAAAAAGTAGAAACCTTATTTTTTGGGAAATGGGCAGGTGTCTTGGTCGCATCGTCCCAACATGGTTCGGATTTTCGCTCTTCTTTTCAGTCTGGCCGCTATAACGGTTACGCCGGCCTATGCCGAAGGGGTAGAGAAGGCATATGTAGACAATAACCGCCCTCTCATTACCGGAAGTGCCTATCGGTATAATGGTCCGGCAATACAACGAATCGAATATGATTCGATCGCCCGCTTCGGCCCTTTTCGCGTGCTTGATACGCATCGCGTAGCATTGCTCGATATCACTGATGAGCGAAGCCCCGGCCAGTTTGTTGCAATGATGCAGGCTTTTCCCGATTTGCGGGTGCTGGAAATGATTGAGTGTCCCGGCACTTTTGATGACCGCGCTAATCTTCGCCTTGGCCGCCTGATTCGCGCTGCTGGCTTGCGGACGCATGTTCCGCGGGAAGGATCGGTTCGTTCGGGCGCGGTGGAATTGTTTTTTGCTGGTGTTACGCACAAGATCGAGGTCGGAGCTGAATTTGCTGTTCATGCTTGGCAGGATGATGATGGACGAGAGGCGACAGCCTATGCCGCTACATCGCCGGAACACCTGAAATATCTTGCATATTATGAGGAAATGGGTTTCGGCGCTCGAGAGGCGCAAGCCTTCTATGCTATGACCAATTCGGTTCCGCACGAACAGGCCCTCTGGCTCAACGCTCAGGAAATGCAGCGCTGGATTCGTCCGACCGATACTCCACAGCTTGCATATCTTGACTTAGGTGCGCTGCTCCAGTAACCGCGCGGTTCTATCGAAGGCTGTCTTCGCGGACGGCCCTTTTTTCATTGTGCTTCGCATTGCCGAAGCACGCTGACAGATTTTTGAGGATTGAGACGATGAAGCGCACTTTCCAGCCGAGTAATCTCGTGCGCAAGCGCCGCCACGGTTTTCGCGCCCGTAAAGCCACCGTTGGTGGCCGCAAGGTTCTGCGTGCCCGCCGCGCTCGTGGCCGTAAGAAACTCTCTGCCTGAGGGCGATCAGCCCTATCGGAAAATCGCGGTGCTTAAGCGCCGTGCGGATTTTCTTGCTGCTAACCGGGGCTTGCGTGTAGCACGTCCCGGTTTTGTGCTGCTCGCTTTCCCTAATAAGGAAAGTGGCATACGCTACGGAATTACTGTCACGAAGAAGATCGGCAATGCTGTAATCCGCAATCGGATGAAGCGGCGTTTCCGTGAATTACTGCATGATTCTCTGCCTGAGGAAGGGTTGCAGAATCACGATCATATTTTGATTGGGCGTGCAGGCGGTGTGGAGCGTGATTTTACCAAGTTGCGTGAGGAATTGAGCGCGGCTCTTGATAGAGCTCGTGCCGGTAAAGGCGATTCTCCTTTGCGCAGACGTGGCAGGAACCCGAAGGGCGGCGGTCGTGGCCGTGGGGCAGACCTGCGCAAAAACGCATGACAGCTCGTTTTTTTATCCTGATCGCGCGCTTCTGGCAGCTTGGCCCTTCGCGTTTTCTTCCCCCTACATGTCGGTATGCACCCTCCTGCAGTGAATATACGATACAAGCGATCGCGAAATATGGGGCAATCAAGGGTGGATGGCTCGGCCTTAAGCGGTTATTGCGCTGCCACCCCTGGGGGGGACATGGCTATGATCCGGTGCCGTGATAACCGGAAAGAGGCCTCATGTTGATACAATTCGATCAAGGCCACAATCTAGGGATTATCCGTGGACAATCAGCGTAATCTTATCCTCGCAGTCGTGCTGAGTGCAGTGGTATTGTTCGGTTGGGACTTTGCTGTGAGCAAGTTCTATCCTGAACCAGCGAAAGTGTCGCAAACCGACACGTTGGCTAATACTTCAGATCCGAACGATGCGTCCGAAGCACAAGTCCGCTCCACCCGTCATACGCGGGAAGGGGGGCTGACTGACCCGGCTGATATGGCGGAAGAGGCGCAGGATTTAAAAACCGCTCTTGCTTCATCTGATCGGATCACGATTGATGCGCCTGAGGTTGCGGGATCAATTAATCCTGTAGGAGCGAGGGTCGACGATGTTTTGCTGAAGACGCATAGGCAGACAGTCGACAAAGATAGTGGCCCTGTTCGACTGTTTTCTCCTGATGGCACGCCGGCTCAACAATTTGCCCAATTCGGCTGGATCGGCGATGATGTGAAACTGCCCGGTGCCAGTACGGTATGGTCAACCGACGGTGATGTGCTGACTCATGAAAAGCCGGTAACGTTGAGTTGGGACAATGGAGAAGGACTGACCTTCCGGCTGCGTTTTTCCATTGACGATCACTATATGCTCAATGTGAAGCAGATTGTAGCTAATCGTGGAACGGGCTCGATCGTCGTCCAGCCATACAGCTTCATCAATCGTACGAGCCGCACGGCGAGCAAGGATACGTGGAATGTGCATTCCGGGCCGATCGGGGCTTTCGATAACTCGGTCAGTTTCGATAATGATTACGATGATGTGGCCGAAACCGGCACTGTTTCACCGGGTGGCGAAACGGAATGGATCGGCTTTACTGATATTTACTGGCTCTCTGCGCTGATTCCGCAGGAAAATACCTCAGCCCAGTCCGATTTCCGGTCACTTGGAAACGACAAATTTCGTGCCGATGTTATTTATGATCCGGTAACGATCCCGGCAGGCAAGCAAATCACACGCGATACGCAGCTTTTTGTAGGAGCCAAGGAAAGCGATGTGCTCGATGCTTATCAGGAGCAGGGCATTTCGCAATTCGGTCTGGCCATCGACTGGGGCTGGTTCCGCTGGTTCGAATGGCCGATCTTCCAACTGCTGAAAAAGCTTTACAGTCTTGTCGGTAATTTCGGCGTCGCCATCATTCTGCTCACCGTTATCATTCGGGGTCTCATGTTCCCTGTCGCTCAGCGACAGTTTGCTTCCATGGCCGCGATGCGTGCGGTTCAGCCCAAAATGAAGGCGATTCAGGAACGGTATAAGGACGATAAACAGCAACAACAGCAGGAGATCATGAAGCTGTATAAGGAAGAAGGGGTTAATCCGTTGGCAGGCTGTCTGCCTCTGGTCTTGCAAATCCCGATTTTCTTCGCTTTGTATAAGACGCTGCTTCTGGCCATCGAAATGCGGCACAAGCCCTTTGTCTTATGGATCAAGGACCTGTCAGCACCCGATCCGGCTACGGTCCTGAATCTCTTCGGTTTGCTGCCTTTTACGCCACCAAGTTTTCTGGCGATTGGCGTTCTGGCTCTGCTGCTGGGTATCACGATGTTCCTTCAGTTCCGCTTGAATCCAAGTGCAATGGACCCGGTACAGCAGCAAATGTTCATGATTATGCCATGGGTACTGATGTTTGTAATGGCTCCTTTCGCAGCCGGGTTGCTGCTGTACTGGATTACCTCGAACATCCTGACGCT
The DNA here is from genome assembly GCF_003610805.1 of Altericroceibacterium spongiae. Taxonomy (GTDB): domain Bacteria; phylum Pseudomonadota; class Alphaproteobacteria; order Sphingomonadales; family Sphingomonadaceae; genus Altericroceibacterium; species Altericroceibacterium spongiae. Next base: position 198,097 of record NZ_RAPF01000003.1, read on the forward strand.
GGCGCAGCAACGTTATCTTTATTCCAGGCACCCACAGCTCAAGGCTCAGGCTGCCAAGGCCAAGGATTAAAAGCTGTGAGCGTAAAGGATGATCGATACGATCACGATCTGATTGAAGAAGCGCGTAAGCTGTTTTCCGGGCGGGTAGATTTTCTTCTATCCGCTCCGCAGCTTCAATTCCTGCCAGAGCCTGACTTTCCGGAAGTGGCCTTTGCCGGACGTTCTAATGTCGGGAAGAGTTCGCTTATCAATGCACTGACGGGGCGCAAAGCGATAGCTCGTGCATCGGTGACACCTGGGCGCACACAGGAACTCAATTTTTTTGAGATTGGCATGCCGACACAGTTTCGTCTGGTCGATATGCCCGGATACGGGTTCGCTAAAGCACCGGTAAAAGTCGTTGAGAGATGGAAGCGACTAGTTCGTGATTATTTGCGCGGGCGGGCTGTTTTGAAACGCACGTTAGTTTTGGTCGATTCCCGCCATGGTTTGAAGCCCGTGGATATCGAGATGATGACCATGCTCGATCAGGCCGCTGTGGGTTATCGGGTGGTGCTGACCAAGACAGATAAGGTTAAAGCCAGTGCCTTGGAGCAGACACGCGATGCTGTAGAGGCGATTTCTCGTAAGCACCCGGCGTGTTATCCCTATCTTCATCTCACCTCTGCAGAAAAAGGCATGGGGATTGCGGAACTGCGCGCTGCTGTTCTGGCCGATAGCCGGTTGTAAAGATCACTCTTCGACCTCGACAGTGCAAGGCAGACTGAGTAGTCCGTCTGAAAGTTGAAGGGATGAGCATGAAGCTGATTATCGGCAACAAGAACTATTCGAGCTGGTCATTGCGAGGCTGGCTTGCAGCAAAGCAATCCGGCCTTCCTTTCGAAGAATTGAAAGTCAGCCTCTACGGAGAAGATTGGGAGGCTGCTAAACGTGAGCAGGGCGAGTTTCTGCCTTCATCTGGCAAGGTGCCGATTCTCTGGGATGGCGAGGCAGTTATTTGGGACAGTCTCGCCATTATGGAATATCTGGCTGACAAAGTTGGACGGGATCGCTTCTGGCCAAAAGATGAAGCAGCACGCGGCATGGCTCGAGCTATGGTCGCTGAAATGCACAGTTCCTATCTCGCTCTGCGTCGCGAATGTCCAATGAACATCCGTCGTCATATTCCTGGCGCCACTTTGAGCGATGAGACGAGACAGGATGTTGTCCGCATTCTTGGACTTTGGGCTGAAGCTCGTGCGAGATTTGGGCGAGGTGGGCCATTTTTATTCGGCACGTTTGGCGCTGCTGATATTTTTTACGCACCCATTGTTAGCCGTTTTCTGACCTATGGTGTAGCGGTTCCTGGTTTCGCCCAGACCTATATGCAGGCTATTTGGGAACATGACTGGTTGCAGAGTTGGATTAACGCGGCCGAAGATGAGCAATGGGTGATCGAACAGTTTGAGGTGACTGCGTAACCATGGAAACGCAAATTCTTTCGGCTATCGACATTGCCGAAAAATTGCTGGCTTGTGAAAGCGTGACACCTGCCCGCGGGGAAGTGTTTGACTGTTTAGCCGCTTTGTTAGAGCCATTGGGCTTTACCTGCCGCCGGTTTGTGGCTGGTGAAGCGCCTGACGGACCGGTCGAGAATTGTTTCGCCATTCGTAAGGGGGCATTAGGGACGCCGCATTTTGCTTTTGCCGGGCATCTCGATGTGGTGCCGCCAGGAGAAGGATGGACCAGCGCGCCTTTTCTTCCCGAAAGACGCGGCGATTTGCTCTATGGTCGCGGTGCCGTCGACATGAAAGGCTCGATTGCTTCCATGATCGCAGCGGTGCAGACGATCCCGCAAGAGGCCGGTACAATCAGTTTCATTATTACGGGAGATGAAGAAGGTCCTGCCGTCTATGGCACGCGTGCATTGATCGATCTGATCCGTGAGCTGGGGGAAGAGCCTGATCTGTGTCTTGTGGGAGAACCGACTTCGGTTAACCGGCTTGGCGACATGATGAAAATTGGCCGACGTGGGTCGGTTAATATTTTTCTTGAAGTGGAAGGAGTGCAGGGTCACGTTGCCTATCCACATCTTGCAGACAATCCTGTGCCAAGGCTTGTGGCGATGTTGAGTGAGCTGGACAGGTTGCATCTCGACGACGGCACCGATTGGTTTCAGCCTTCCAATCTCGAAATCACTGAAGTTGAGATTGGTAATCCTGCACATAATGTCATTCCGGGCAGGGCCAAAGGCCGGATTTCGATCCGCTTCAATGACCTCCATTCCGGCAAGGCTTTGGGGAATCGCGTGATTGCGATTGCCGACAGGCATGGCGGTGTAGCGCAACCAGTTATCTCTGGTGAACCTTTTCTTACTCCGCCAGGCAGTTTTTCGCAGATGATTGCCGATGCTGTGGAAGCAGAAACAGGTATTGTACCGGAAGCCTCTACAAGCGGTGGTACGTCAGATGCCCGCTTTTTAAAAGATTTGTGCCCGGTGATCGAATTCGGCTTGGTCAACGCGACCATGCATAAGCGCGATGAAGCAGTTGCTATGGAAGATCTGGAGGTACTCGCGCGAATTTACCGACGAGTTACACTATCAGCTTTTAAAGTATAAAGATGAATGTATATAGTGAAAATACTGTTCGGTCTGCTGCTGCAATAGGTTTTCACGATATTCTTTTCGGATAGATCCTGCGATGCAATGGCTTACCCTGCTGCCACCTTGGCCTTTTTCGGGTTTTCGAGAACTTTTTTCTTGAACGAACAAAGATCTACGACAGGGCAGCGCCAGCATTCGGGTTTTCGAGCCTTGCAGGTATAGCGACCCAGAAGGATGAGCCAGTGATGGGCGTGGCGGCGAAAAGGCGATGGCACGCGCTTTTCCAGTTTTGCCTCCACCTGTTCAGGCGTTTTCCCCTTAGCGAGCCCGGTGCGATTACCTACCCGGAACACATGGGTATCAACTGCGAAGGTCTCTTCACCGAAAGCGCAATTCATCACAACATTGGCGGTTTTCCGGCCCACACCGGGCAATTTGACTAGCTCATCCCGGTTTTGAGGTACTTCACTGCTATAATTGGCAATCAATTGCTCGGATAGTGCGATGACGTTTTTCGCTTTGGAATTGAAAAGACCAATCGTCTTGATGTGTTGTTTCAATCCATCTTCGCCCAGTGCAACCATCTGCTGCGGTGTTTTTACCTCTTCAAACAGAGACCTTGTAGCCTTGTTAACACCGGCATCTGTTGCTTGGGCCGAAAGAACCACGGCCACCAGCAACTGATAGACATTGCCGAATTTCAGTTCGGTTTCCGGTTCTGGATTTAGCTCTTCCAGCAGGCGGAAAAACTCAAAGATCTGTTCACGTGTCATGATCTTCCGATTCTTGCGGTTTGGGCTTTTGTGCCATGGTTCGACGATGACGCCGCATGGCATCGCTGAATGCCGCCGCGACAATGCCCGTGGGCATAGCGACCAACATAACGCTGCTAAGAGCAACCAGGGAGGCAAAAATTTTCCCCAATGGCGTGATAGGGGTGACATCGCCGTAGCCGATGGTCGTAACGGTGATGATCGCCCACCAAAGGGCGCGCGGGACGCTTCCGAAGGCTTCCGGCTGCACATCGCCTTCTGCCCAGAAGAGCGCGGTTGCTGCAATCAGCAACACTGTTCCCGCAATCGCGATAATTACCAGAAAGTCGTATCCTCTCTCCATCATGGCACGTTGAAGCTGCTTTAAGGCATGTGAAAAGCGGCTTTCTTTGATCGAGACCACCATGCGAAAGATACGCAAGCTGCGAAAAATGGCGGCATTGGTAACTAATGTTGGAGACAATGTGGCCAAGACCACAGCGAGATCAATCAGGCCGAGCGGAGACAAAGCGAAGCGCAAACGCTTCTTCCAGGCGGGTGCTTTTCCTCTTTTCTCCGTGACTGACCAAAGCCGGGCACAATATTCCAGCCCGAATACTATGCCGAAAAACACTTCAACCCAGAAGGTTAAACCTTCCCGTCCGGAAGCGATAGATGGTTCAGTGCCGATAATAGCGACGACAATTGCGGCAAGAATGATAATAATCAGCGCAAGATTGAGTCTGGTCAATCTGCCATCGGGCGTATGGCCGATATGAAGCTGAAGATAGAGATATCGCCGCAATTTACGCATTAGAGACCAAGCACTTGTGCCATAGTATAGCGGCCTGCCGGTTTGTCGAGCAGCCAACTGGCCCCTTTTACGGCTCCATGGGCGAAGATCATGCGGTTTTCTGCTGAATGGGACAGGGTGATGCGCTCCTGTTCACCTGCGAAAAGTACGGAATGGTCGCCAGCAATAGTGCCGCCGCGCAGGGCCGCAAAGCCGATTGCACCTGTCTTGCGCTTCCCGGTATGGCCGTCCCTCCCGCTTTCGGTATTATCGGTCAACTCTATATGTCGGCCTTTGGCCGCTGCTTCACCCAGAAGAAGAGCAGTGCCGGATGGTGCATCGACTTTCATTCTGTGATGCATTTCGACAATTTCGATGTCCCAATCGTCGTCAAGTCGCCTTGCCGCCTCCTCTACAAGGTGAGCGAGCAACGTCACGCCGAGCGAAGTATTCCCTGTCTGCAGGATCGCAATATCCTCTGCAGCTCGGTCTATCATCGCATGGTGGCTTTGATCCAAGCCAGTAGTGCCGACCAGGATGGGAATGCCTGCTTTGCGGGCGGCTGCCAGATTGGCGTTCAGGGCCTGCGGTGAAGAGAAATCAACCATTGCGTCGCTGGACACAGCCAGCTCCATGACATCGCCGTTCCGATCCACTCCTCCGGCAAATGTGTGTCCTGCGGTCTCGATAGCTTGTGCTATGGCTTGTCCCATACGCCCATGGCTGCCGATAATTCCGATTTGTGTCATTGCATGTCCTTCCTTGCGCATGCTTCATGAGGGACATGAGCAATATCCGCAATATCGTCATCCTCACTGGCGCCGGTATCAGCGCGGAGAGTGGAATTGAAACATTCCGGGGGGAAGGGGGCTTATGGGAAAATCATCGTATCGAGGATGTCGCGACACCTGAAGCCTTTTTGCGCGACCCGGAGCTGGTGTTACGTTTCTATGACGCGCGTCGCGCAGCGATCCAGCAGGTAGAGCCTAATGCAGCGCATCGTGCGTTGGCTCGACTTGATAGCAAGTGGAATGGCGATCTTTTGATTGTCACACAGAATGTCGATGATTTGCATGAGCGGGCGGGTGCGAAGCGTGTCGTTCATATGCACGGAGAGCATTTGTCTGCCTGGTGCCAAGCATGCGATGTGCGAATGCCATGGCGTGCCTCCCTGATTGACCGACCGGCATGTCCTGAATGCGGAGCAGCAGCGTTGCGGCCGGATATCGTTTGGTTTGGGGAAGTGCCGTATCATATGGAAGAAATTTATGCCGCCCTTACTGGAGCAGATATGTTTGTTTCGATAGGTACGTCGGGAGCAGTCTACCCGGCTGCAGGGTTTGTGCGGGAAGCATCGGCTTATGGAATTCGGACACTTGAACTGAATTTGGAGAAAAGTCTGGGATCACAATTATTTGATGAAAGTCATCTAGGTCCTGCCGGAACAATTGTACCTCAGTGGGTGTCAGAGATGTTGGATAACCAATAACTCTTAAAAGTTGAGTCCCAGCATGAAGGTGTTGCAGCTTATCCGATCGGTCAGACCAACAGTAAAAGCGTAAGAATGCTTGCGTCATAGCATCATTGGGGCAATTCTACTGCCAAAATCAGCCGGAGAAGGAGTGGCGCTAACGTATAATCTTGTGCGGGGTTAAAGGGGCCCTTCCGCAGGAGCTTTCGGCAGGTCCTGTGCAGGTCCTGTTGGGAGTGTTGCGAAATTTGCGCTTTGCACTGACGTTGAGACGTGTTCGTGTACCGAATTCTGCTAAAATCCTCGCTGGCTTTCACAAAGAAGCACAGCAAAATGCATGAAGAGGATTGCGCAAAGTGATTCTCTTCGCTAGTGGCCGCACTCCCCGCGAGAGTGGGGACTTGGCCCGATGGCGGAGTGGTTACGCAGAGGACTGCAAATCCTTGCACGCCGGTTCGATTCCGGCTCGGGCCTCCATTTTTGACAGGGTTTTTCAGCATTGCACGCTGGCGTGAATGCTTCTAAGGCCCGCCCCGAGTGCCGCTTTAGCTCAGTTGGTAGAGCACATCATTCGTAATGATGGGGCCACTGGTTCGAGTCCAGTAAGCGGCACCATTTCTTCCACATTATCCTATTTTGTACTGCCTTTAGTGGCGGGTCCCTTACGGGCGGGGCGTCTCTTCTGCTGCCGCCTTATCCACTGCGCGATGAAGCTTACCGAGCAGATCGGCGAAACTATCCCGTTCTTCGGGTGTGAAAGTGCCAAAAGTCTGCTGCACGAAAGCTTTGCGCATCGGTTCCGTTCTGGCCACTGCTTCCAAGCCCTTCTCTGTAATATGAATGAGCTTGGCACGGCGGTCTGACGGATCGGGCTTGCGGACGACGAAACCATCGCGTTCAAGCGTGTCAATCGATTCGGTCACTGTACGGGGCGACTGGTTGAACTTTTCCGCCAGCACCGTCGCGCGCAGCGGGCCTCTTTTTGAAAGTACAAGCAAAGCGCGCGTTTTGGCCAGTGAAGCGCCGCATGCAGCCATGCGCCGGTCCACTGTTCGCATCATTTTCCAATACACTTCGACATATTCTGTCGGCAGTGTTTCGATATTCGACATTATTGAGCGCCCTCAATATAGGGGATTGCCATATGCTGCAATTGCGAGCATCACGCAAGCCGAATCATCATCGGAAAGTTTCACGAAGGACCTCTCAGCGTGAACGACAAGGTTGAAGACAACAGCATCCCGGAAGACGCCGCACCCGCCGAAGAAAAGAAAACTGCCTTTCAGAATCCCAAAGTGCGCAGGGGATTGCTGATTGCGGCTGTAGTGTTGGTGCTGGTTGGGATCGCCTGGTTCGTTCGCTATGAATTGGTCGGCAAATATATGGAAAATACCGATGACGCCTATGTACAGGCGGATGCGGTGACGATTGCACCGAAGGTTTCGGGCTATATCGATGAGGTGTTGGTCGAAGACAATCAGACCGTGAAGAAAGGCGATCCGCTGGTTCGGATCGATCCGCGCGATTATCGCGCGCAGGCGCAGCAGGCGCAGGCTCAGATCGATGTGGCGAAGGCCAATGCCAATGCCATCCGCGCCCAGATGGGCGAACAGCGTGCAGCCGTACAGCAAGCCGAAGCGCAGCTTGCCAAAGCCCGCAGCGATCTGGCTTTTGCACAATCGGAAGTCGCCCGTTACGAGCCGCTGGTGAAAAGCGGCGCGGAGCCCGGACAGATCCTCAATCAACGGCGCAATCAGGCCGATCAGGCGCGCGCGGCCGTAAAGAATGCAGAGGCCGGGCTGGCTGCGGCCCAGCGTCGTCTGGGTACCTTACAGGCGCAGGTCGCACAGGCTGAAGCGCAGGGCGAAGCCAATACAGCACAGCTCGACGAAGCCGAAGTGAATGTCGGGTCCACTGTGATCCGCTCCAGCATTGACGGGCGGATCGGCAACAAGACCGTGCGGGTCGGACAATTCGTCCAGCCTGGCCTGCGGCTGATGTCGGTCGTGCCGACGGACAACCTCTATATTACGGCCAATTTCAAGGAAACACAGGTAGCTCTGATGCGGCCCGGTCAGCCGGCCACCATCGAAGTGGATGCGCTGGACGGTGTCGAGTTGCATGGCAGGGTGGCGAGCTTCTCGCCCGGCACCGGAGCGCAATTCTCTCTGTTGCCCCCGGAAAATGCCACCGGCAACTTCACAAAGATTGTCCAGCGCATTCCGGTGCGGATTGCCATTGATGCGTCATCCGAAACGCAGAAGCTGCTGGTGCCCGGTATGTCGGTTGTCGTAACGGTGGATACACGCTCCGCCGAAGGTGAGCTGGAGCAGATTGAGGAGCGTCAGGAAGAACGGACGCAGGCGGCTGACTGATGTCTCATTCTGCCGTCGAAGATGATCCGGAACGCTCTGCGCCAGACCGGCATCCCGACGCCGATCTGGGTGCCTGGCTAGCGGTTTTAGCCGGTACGCTGGGTGCGATGATGGCGACGCTGGATATTTCGATCGTCAATTCCGCCTTGCCGACTATTCAAGGGGAAATCGGGGCTACCAGTTCGGAAGGTACTTGGATCGCCACAGCTTATCTGGTGGCCGAGATTATTATTATTCCGCTCTCTGGCTGGCTGGAACGCCTGTTCGGACTGCGCCGGTTTTTGTTGATTGCTGCTACTCTGTTTACCGGTTTTTCGGTGCTGTGTGGCACGGCGACAAATCTTGAAACCATGATTGTCGGTCGCGCCGGGCAGGGTTTTACCGGCGGGGCGCTGATTCCCACCGCCATGACGATCATCGCCACGCGCCTGCCGCCCCATCAACAGCCGCTGGGCACGGCCGGCTTCGGTATGACAGCTATTCTTGGTCCGGTAATGGGGCCGCTGCTGGGCGGTTGGTTGACGGAAGCTTTGAGCTGGCATTATGCTTTTCTGCTCAATGTGCCGGTCTGTGTGGTACTGGTCGTTCTGCTGATGGTCGGTCTGCCGGCGCAAAAGGCACGCTGGAATCTGCTCGGCGAAGCCGATTGGCTCGGCATTATAGGTATGAGTTTGGGACTGGGTGGACTCACGGTGGTGTTGGAAGACGGCCATCGTGAACAATGGTTCGATTCCAGCATGATCATCAATCTGACCATTGTGGCAGTGATCGGTTTCGTGTTGATGCTGATCGGCCAGATCACATCTCGCAATCCGGTGATCCGACTCTCGCTTCTGTTCGACAGGGTGTTCGGGAGTGTAGCCGTTATGGCCATGGTGATGGGCATGGTGCTTTACGGCACGTCCTATGTGATCCCGCAATTCCTTGCTTCGATCGCCGATTACAATGCTTATCAGGCGGGTAAAATCGTGATGATATCCGGTGTTCCCGCGATGATTACCATGCCTTTTATCCCGTTGATCATGCGCCATATCGATATTCGGGTGGCGGTGTGCTTCGGCATGAGCGTGTTGTGCCTCAGCTGCTATGTCGACACCGAACTGACGGCGGCTTCTACTGGCTCTGCCTTTGTCGAATCGCAGATTTTGCGTGGATTGGGGACGGTGGTGACATTCCTGTTCCTCAATCAGGCAGCGATTTCTGCCGTGCCGCCTTCAATGGCCAGCGATGCGGCCGGTATTTTCAATGCCGCTCGTAATATTGGCGGGTCGTTCGCCCTGGCCGGTATCGCAACGATGCAGGATAAGCGACTCTACTTCCATTCGCGGCGAATTGAAGAGACGCTTTCGGCCAATAGCCTGCATGTGCAGGATTATATCGCCTCGATGACGCAAATGCTCGGCTCGCCCGAAGCGGCCATTCGCATGCTGGGCAATCAGATCGCGCAGCAGGCGCTTGTGATGGCCTATAATGATCTGTTCTGGCTTTTGGCGGTAGGAGTGATGATCGTCACGCCGCTGGCTTTGTTGCTTAAACCTTTGCCGAAGAATCTTACTTCGGCCCCAGCCCATTGAGAAACGCCATGCGATATCTCGCTATTCCCGCTTCCATGCTGCTGCTTTCCGCCTGCACAGTCGGGCCGGACTATGCCGGGCCGCCGGATATGGGCTCGGCTTCGGGCGATAAGGGGCAGGGCTTTCTCAGGGGAGGTGATGTGGTGTCGCGCGAGGAGCCGCCACTGGCCGCCTGGTGGGAAGGGTTCGACGATCCGACACTGACGCGGCTGGAAAAAATGGCCATCCTCGGAAACCCCGATCTGGGTGTCGCTCGTGCTCGGCTCAATCAGGCGCGTGCTTCCCTGCGGCTGGAAAAGGTGGCGGGTTTTCCAACGCTGAGCGCGCAGGGCGTCTATGGCTATATCCGTGTGCCGGGTCTCGATCTCGGCGGTGAAGATCAGGGCGATAGTGGACAGCAGGCTGGTCAGTCCGGCGATGAGGACGGGGACAGTTCGAGCGATTACAACATCTATAATCTTGGCTTGCAGGCGAGCTGGGAAGTGGATCTGTTCGGCGGGCAGCGCCGCAAGACAGAAAGTGCGGTAGCCCAGATGGAAGCGGCTGAAGCCGGTGTGGCGGATGCTCAGGTCAGCCTGACATCGGCTGTCGCACAGGCTTACTTCAATCTGCGCGACCGGCAGCAGCGAATTGCATTGGGTGAAGATATCGTCCGCCAGCGGCAGAAACAGCGCGATTTGATGCAGCAGCGTTTCGATCTGGGCACGGGGGCCAGAATCGAGGTCGAGCAGGCGCAGACGGCGCTCGAACAGGCGCAGAGCGACCTTCTGCCGCTGCGGAGCGAGGCAACCGGCTTTGCCAATGCGCTTGCTATACTAACCGGCCAGGTGCCGGGAGCGGTGGATGCGCTGCTCGAACCGGCACAGGCCATTCCGTTGCCGCCTGCACAAGTCTCGGTAGGCGATCCGGCTAGTCTGCTGCGCCGCCGCCCGGATATTCGTGCGGCCGAAAGACAGATCGCCGCTCGCAATGCAGAAATCGGCGTGGCCAAGGCTGCGGCTCTGCCACGGCTGAGTTTCATGGGTATTCTGGGTGTTGGCGGAACCAGTGTTTCCGACCTGACCGATCTGGACGATTTCACAGCTATTGCGGCACCTATGCTGAATTGGGATTTCCTCGATTTCGGACGTAACGCTTCGAAAGTGGATCAGGCCGAAGCCACTCGCGATGAAGCGGAGGCGCAATATCGGTCGACTGTTCTTGGTGCGTTGCGCGATGTCGAGGATTCGCTGGCGGATTTTCGCCGCAGGCGTGAAATCGTTGCCCGGCTGGCCCGGGCCGAGGAAAGCAGCGCTCGTGCCATTGGGCTGATGCAGCAGCGTTTTGAAGGAGGCACAGCGTCGCGTCTCGAAGTGCTCGATGCGCAGGATCGGCATCTGGCATTGCGTCAGGCATTGACCAGCGCGCGAGCAGCGCTTGCCGCTTCTTTCGTGTCGGTCGAGAAGGCGCTGGGGCTGGGCTGGGCGCCCGATGGTGATAGCGCTGATCTTGCAGCTGCAGATAGTCCTGCATCTGTAAAACCGTAAAACCGTAAAACCGTAAAACCGTAAAACCGGGAGGTCGGCCTGTGCCACGGCTGTCGAGGCGTGCAGAACGCCCGGCAGACGGCATGGATTTTCCCTTGCAACGGAGTCTACTTCTACATAGAAGTAATGTCAGACCAGTTTGAAGCTGGATCTGCTATGGAATGCACTCTTTGTACGGTGTCAGGCCATATCCATCCATTGTGTTTGGCGTGTCGAAATCGCTGCTGATGATTTTGAACTGGCAGCCACTGCTATCGGCTTTTTCGGCAAACCGCCTGTATGGTCGAACGATGGATGGCGTAAGGCTGTGGCGACGATGAAGGATGTTTCCTGTGCGGGACAAACCGACGATAAGCCTTGCTAGGGAGAGCTATGCACAAGAACGTCAATATCCAGGGCGTACACCTGGAATCGCCGACCAAGAAGCGTCTCAATCACGGTCAGTATCCCTGCAATGGCAGTTATTATTCGCCTGAAGGGGAACGGCCGACCACTGCCATCATCGCATCGCATTACGTGGGAAACTGGGCCAACCATTATCTTGGTGAATATATGGCCCGGCGCGGATATGGCTTTTTGGGCTGGAATTCGCGCTTTGCCGGCGCCTCGGTGGCGAGCGGCTTCAATCTGGAACATGCGCTGATCGATCTGGGGGTGGGTGTGCGCTGGCTTCGCGAGGAAGCCGGCGTCGAAAAGGTTGTGATACTGGGTCATTCAGGCGGTGCTTCGCTTATGGGCGCCTATCAGGCACAGGCGCTCGATCCGCATATCGATCCGGGCTCAGCCCCTGAGGAGGAGCTGAATTCGCTGCTGCCCGCCGATTTCTATATCTCACTGGCGGCGCATCCCGGACGGGCAAAAGTCTTTACCGAATGGCTGGATCCATCGGTCACGGATGAAAACGACCCTTTATCCTACGATCCGGAACTCGATATGTATAACCCGGATAACGGGCCGCCATATTCACCCGAATGGCTGGAACGCTATCGCGCAGCACAGGTCGCGCGTAACGAGCGGATCACCCAATGGGCGGAGAAGGAGTTGCAGCGTATTGGTGACGGGCGCCCGCAAAGCGATCAGAAGCTGGACGGGGCCGGAACATTCGGTGTGGCGTCCAAGAATGGTGTTTTCGACCGCTTTTTCGTTGTGCCCCGGCAATTTGCTGATCCGCGTTTCCTCGATCTCACAATCGAGCCCTCCAAGCGTAAGGTTGGCTGTTATATGGGCGATCCGCAGCAATCAAACTACTCCGGCTATGGTCTGGCGCCGATTACCTCGGCGCGCGAATGGCTGGCTATGTGGAGCCTGTCGAAAACACAGGTGCGGATCGAAGAGCAATTGCCGCGGATTACTCAGCCCGCTCTGGTGATTTATGCCAATCACGATCAGGGCGTATTTCCCAGCCATGCGCAGGCGATTTACGAAGCGCTCGGTTCGGCTGACAAGCGTTTGATCTCTCTCGATGGCGCGCATTATTTCGAGGAACTGGGCAGCCGGGCCGAACTGGCCAATCTCCTCGCAAACTGGCTCGAAGATCACGAGGCGCCAGCGGTCTAGGCCTTTTCGGCATCCTCAGGCCTGACCGCTCCTCAAGGTCCGGCTCGATTTCCGCTAATGCGGTTTTCGAGTCGGGCCTTATTTTATGGCCGGATGTATTACGAGTGTTGGCAAATTGCAGCCATCCGGTTCCCGGTGAATCTCTTTTTATGGGTCTGAGCGTCATTTGCGCTGGCGCAGAAATGCGTGCGATTCTCCTGCAATGCTACGCATTTATTGTAGGACAACAGCTTAACTTAATCATTGCAAAAAAACTTCTGCATAGTAGTTTTATCGAATAAGCTGAGAAGTTGGCAGACCACCTGCCGGTCCGGGACGCAAAATGGAGGATACTGATGGTAACAATATTCCGGCGAAGCGCGCAGGCTCGGAGCTGACGAAAATTCACTGACAAATTTGTGTAACCAAAAAGGTTTGTCAGGGATTGCGATCTGTTCCCGGTTTCAGTCGATAACCGGATTCCAAACATGCAATAGAATTAAAAATAATATTAAAATCAAAAGCTTACCTTAAAAATATATAAGCCCTCAATCACATAAAACTCAAAGAGGGTGAGGAAGTTTTGGGAGAGAGGTATGCGGAAATATGTGCTGGAAGGCGCGAGCCTTCTATCGGCTATGCTTGCCATAAACGGATTTGCCGGTGTTGCGGCAGCGCAGACAAGTCCGGACGAAACAACCGAGATATCGGGAAACGATCAAACCGGAGAGCCTGAAGAGACGAGGAATGCTTCAACCGACACCCATAAACAGGCGATCATCGTTACGGCCAGGCGGCGGGATGAATTCCTGCAGGATGTGCCTATCGCCGTATCTGCCGTATCCGCTGCGCAGGCGGAAAATATCGGCATTGATGACACTGAAGCGCTTATGATTGCTACCCCCAGCCTCGATTACAGCCGGTCGTCTTCCTTTGCGGCTGTGCCATTTTTGCGCGGTGTGGGGACATCCTTTGCCGGAGCTGGGATCGAGTCGCCGGTCGCGATTTATGTCGATGACGTCTATATTTCGTCCCCGAACGGCAATCTTATGTCGCTCGACAATATTGAAACGGTTCAGGTGTTGAAGGGCCCGCAGGGTACCCTGTTCGGCCGCAATGCGACGGGCGGCGTGATTCAGATCCAGACCCGCCAGCCGAGTTTCGAAACCGAAGGCCGGATATCCGCCTCCTACAGCAATTACGATACGATGGAAGGCAGTCTCTATCTGAGCACCGGGTTGAGCGATGACGTAGCGGTCAATATCGCCGCAGGCGGCCGGAAACAGCATAATGGTTATGGTGAGTCGCTGGCCACCGGGGACGATACGCAGAAGGGCTGGGACTGGAACCTGCGCGGCAAATTGCTTGCCAATCTGGGACCCGATACAACGGCGCTTCTGTCTGTCGATTATGCCGAACAGCGTTCCGATTATGGTTCCAATTCGGCGGTTTATCCTGGTTCGATCGGGATGGGCGGCACGACCTATGCCGGTGATTTCAACACGGCGAGTGACGGACGTGATTTCAGTTCTATCAAGCAGGGTGGCGCCAGTCTCAAGATAGATCACAAGATGTCCTTCGCGGATCTCGTGAGTGTCAGCGCATACCGCAAAACCAAAATGCGGTCTGTCATAGATCAGGATGCCAGCGTCACGCCTTTCATGGAGCTTGATCTAACATCGCCGATCGAAACCATTTCGCAGGAATTGCGACTGGTTTCCAACGATGACGGGCCTTTGCAATGGGTGATCGGAGCGTTCTATTTTCATTCTAACGGCCAGTATGATCCGACATTGATTACGGGGCTGATCTTCGATCCGGATTTCGCCGATCCGACTGCGCATCTCTATTTCAACGATACGCAGACCCTCGATTCCTATTCGGGTTTTGCCGAGGCAACCTATGAGTTTTTGCCCGACACCAATCTGACGATTGGCCTGCGCTATACCGATGATTCATTCGAACTGAAGAATGAAGGTTCCTATATGGGGAACGAGGATGTCTTTCCTGGCGCGCTCGTCCCCGATACGCAATATACGGTGGATGACAGTTTCGGGAAGCTGACCTATCGCGCGATCCTCGATCACAAGATCACATCCAATGTGCTGGGGTATGTCTCCTATAGTCGGGGCTTCAAAAGCGGTGGCTACAATCTGCCCGAGCCGGGCGACGTCAATACAGTCGAGGCTGTCAAACCGGAAGTTCTTGATGCTTATGAGGCGGGTCTAAAAACCGAGCTGTTCAATGGCGATCTGGTTTTCAATATTGCCGCTTTCTATTATGATTATAAGGATCTGGCGGTTAGCATATCGACCGACAGGTCGATCATTCAGATCAATGCGGCTCATGCCGATATTAAGGGCCTCGATTTCGATTTTGTGGCCACGCCTTATGAAGGGCTGCGCATTGCGGGCGGGCTGGGGCTGCTCGATGCCGAATATAAGTCCTTCCCCGATGGTCCGGTCTATACACCCCTTCCTGTCTACCCTTTCGGTAATAGTGTGTCCCCCGGCGATCTGGGGGGGAACCGGATGCAGCGCGCACCTAAGCTGACTTTCAGCGTGGCGCCGAGCTACACCGCGCGGATCGGCGAGGGGGATCTTACCCTCGCGGCCAACTGGTATCACAATTCAGGTTACTTCTCCGATCCGGAAAACCGCCTTCGTCAGCCGACCTATGATTTGCTCAACGGCTCGATCAGCTATGAGCTGGATTCCGGACTAGGCGCGCGGCTGTGGATCAAGAACCTGACCGATGAGCGCTATTACACATTTCTGCAGGCGGATCAGTTCAAAGATGCTTCGGTGCTGGCCGCACCGCGGACTTATGGAATCACTTTGTGGAAGAATTTTTAAGAGAGGACCCGGAGCGACAATATAACCAGGCGAAATGCTTGGGAGAGGAGTGAAAAAATCATGCAAGAAGCAACCAGTTCTCCGAAAATCGGCGCAAAATCAATGGGAGTCGCCGATCGTAGTACACCGCTATTGCGCAATTATTGGTATGTTGCGGCATTCTCCGATGAGATTAGCCGACAGCCGATGCGCCGCACGATCCTTGAAGAGGATATCGTATTCTACCGCACCGAAGACGGAAAACCGGTGGCAGTACAAAATCGCTGCCCGCACCGTTCCTTCCCGCTCCATACCGGCAGAGTCGAGGGGGACCGGATCGTCTGCGGTTATCACGGTATGGAATTCAATCCGGACGGGTCCTGCGCGCTCGTACCTGCGCTCAACACAGCACCCAAGGCAATCCGGCTCGATGCCTATCCTTTGGAAGAGGATGGCCCGCTATTGTGGATCTGGATGGGCGACCCTGCCAATCCCGACTATTCGCGGCTGATCCGGCAGGAATGGTGCACTTCACCCGAATGGACTCATGTGAAGGGCTATATGTATATGAAGGCCAATTATCTCGGCCTGCATGAAAACCTGATGGACCTCACCCATTTTCCTTTCCTGCATGGCAAATGGAATATTGCCCGGCCTGAACATGCCGCGGCACCTTCGAAAATCGAAGAAGGCGAAGGCTTTATCCGTCAGCGCGAAGTGCATCATGATGTCGGTATGCCGCCCGCTCTTGTTGAAGCGGTGGGCATGAAGGCGCCCTTCGACCGGGAAGCGCAGCATATGGTGCAGATTCCCGGTATGCATCAGGGACGGCAGATCACCACCGACGCATCCGATCCGCCCAAAGCCGATGAGCAGCATATTATTCACATCATGACGCCCGAAACGCAGACTTCGACGCATTATATGTGGGCGATGGCTCGCAACAATGCCGTGGATGACGAAGAATTGTCCGAACAGATACGTGTGGTGGGTGAAGGTGCGTTCATGGAAGACAAGGTCGCGCTGGAGGATATCGAGGAGCTCGTAGCACGCGATCACCGACCCAATTTCCGCGAGAAAATCATCAAAACCGATGAAGGAGGTATCCGGGTTCTGCGGATGTTCGCTCGCCTTGCAGCGCAGGAGCAGGAAGGGATGCAGGAGGCGATCGCTGCGGAATGAAGCTGAAAGATGGGGTGTGAATACCTGGCGTGGCAGAGAACTGAAAAGATGCCTTTTCCTAACCGGTCGCACCCTGTCTTTCATTCTGACCGGATTGCCGTCCGTTCGGATATGAAAGTCGGTCATGCAGCTTATTATCGCAGGCTGCTCGTGCCTTACTATTTTTCCTTCACGGAATCTGGAACAGTTTCCATTGCATCACCCGCTCCGGGCCTGTCTGGCTTTCAGGAAGAGGGATGCGGAAAAGAGCCGGGGCGTACGGGATAATCCGTTCTCGACTGGCTCGTTATGGATTGGGGATGTCTGAAATATGCAAGATAATGCTTTGCAGAATGGTTTTTTACGAGTCCAGCCGCCTGAACCGGCGGCAAGGCAACAGTTTGCAGCCCTCTTTCAGAGAGGGCGGAAGCAGTGAAAGTCCTTTATATTGACAGCAGTGTTCAGGGGAATAATTCCTTTAGCCGTCAGATTTCGTCGCTTGTGATGGAAAAGCTCTCCGCTGCTTACCCTGACGCGGATGTGACCTATCGCGACTTTGCCAAGGACCCTGTGCCTCATCTGACCGAAGCCCATATCATGGCGGTGCAGGGAATGAATGCGGAGCATGAACCGGCCATCAAAGCCGATCTGGCACTGGGCGGGGTCCTGCTCGAAGAGTTCATCGAATCCGACATCATCGTGTTGGGCACGGCATTCTACAATCTGACCGTCTCCAGCGCGATCCGGTCATGGCTCGACCGCGTGATTATTGTCGAAAAGACTTTCCGCTATTCGGCCGAAGGTGAGCTGCAAGGGCTTATGGGCGGCAAAAGAGTCATTTTGTGTATTTCGCGCGGCGGTATGTATGCCGAAGGCCATCCCGGGGCAGCGATAGAGCATTGCGAGAGCTATCTGCGCGCAATCTTCAGCTTTATTGGCGTTACCGACATTGATGTGGTCGTCGCCGATGGTGTGACGATCGGGCCGGATCATCGCCAACAGGCGCTGGAGCATGTCAGAGAACAGATCGAGGCTCTGAGCTTCCGAGATCCGAAAAGCTGAAAATCGCAGGAGCATTTTCTGCCTGCGATATGATGTTTTCATTGTAGGACAATAATCCGTTTCTTTCATTGCGCAAAAAACTTCTGTGTAGTAGCTTTTTGCGCAGTGTTTCCGGATCGATATGGAAACCGGGATATATTTGAGAGAGGATGGCTGTGCTACTGGAACTCTATGTAAACGATCTCTCGCCCTTTACGCGTCCGATTGAATTGCAGCTTGAAATGAAAGGGCTGGACTTCAAGCGGATCACTCCCACGCGGGACTTCGTGCGCGAAGGCGGGTTTGGCGAGATCAGTCCGATCCGCAAGATTCCGGTGCTGATGGTGGATGGTGCGGTCATTGCAGAATCGCGGGTCATCAGCGAACTGATCGAGGATCTTTATCCCACACCGCCGCTCCTTCCCGAAGCGCCGCTCGACCGTGCGCGAGTTCGGATGCTTGCGACAATCGCCACGGTTTATCTGGCTGACCCAGCGGTGCAGTTGCTGGGCAATATGACAGAGGGCAACAGCCAGGATATCGAAGCGAGATCCGTCGCGCTGATACGCCGCGGTCTCGCCGGGCTTGAAGAGTGGATTGCGCCGGGGCCCTATGCAGCGGGTGAAACGCCCAGCATTGCCGATTGTGCGGTGGCACCGGCGCTCTTCTTCCTGAAGGATATTTTAAGCCGGCTGGGCTTCACCGATTGTCCCGAATGGGGCGAGCGGACCCGGGCCTGCTTTGCGGCCATGCGGCGCGATGCCGATATCGAACGCAGTCTTATGGGTATGGAGGCGTGTCTCAGCGAAAAGCTCGCTCAGACACAAGGCTAGCTGACAGGCCGGCGATGGGCAGCATCCCGTTTCAGCCATTCAATAAATTTCGAGGATTGTGATGACACTATCGGGTAAGCGTATAGTTATTATTGGCGGCAGCTCGGGCATTGGGCGCGCCGTAGCCAGCGCTGCGCTTGAGGAAGGCGCTGAACTGTTCATCGGCTCCAGTCAGGCGGACAAGGTGCAACAGGCCTGTCAGGCGCTGGGTGAGAGTGCGTCGGGCGCAGCAATTGATGTGAAACAGGAAAGTTCGATAGCGAATTTCTTCGCTCAGACCGGCCCTTTCGATCATCTGGTCTACACAGCCGGCGACTGGGGAAGCCGCGATCCCAAGAAGATCACCGAAGTCGATATAACCGATTTCGATAATCTGCTGTCGGTTCGGTTTACCGGAGCGCTTCTTGCAGTCAAACACGGTTTTCCGCAGATTCGAGAGGGTGGATCGATCACGCTGACCGGAGGCATGGTTGCGCATCGCCCGCGCAAGGGAGCGCCGCTGACCACGGCAATGGCCGGTGCAATCGAACATCTGGTGCGCGGGCTGGCGGTCGATCTGGGGCCGGTCCGCGTCAATGCCGTGTGTCCTGGTGCCATCGCTACAGATGTCTGGGGAGAGAATGCGGCGGAACAGTTCCGTGCTTTCACCGATCCCCTGCCGATCTCGCGTCTGGGCACACCCGAAGAAGCTGCTGAAGCCTTTCTCTATTGCATGAAGGGCGGATACACGACCGGCCATATTTTGTTTGCCGATGGCGGCAAGTCTCTCGTGTGAAACCGAAAACCAGCCCGTCGGGAGAGGATGGGAATTGCGTGGAAGCGCGCAAAAGCGCGCAAAACAAAACAATTCGATGAAAGGAGGAGACTATGTGCAAAGGAGGAGAAATGCCTCATGCTCGTGAACTGCTCAAGGAGGCGCCCAGCAATTGGGGCAAATGGGGGGCTGATGACGAGGTCGGCAGTCTTAATTACCTGACGCCTGATCAGGTTCTTGCGGGTAAGGATTGCATCCGATCGGGTAAGAGTTTCACGCTGGCAGTACAGATCGGACGGCCCGAAGGCGACCCGATCTGGCCGGGGCGCCCGGCCTCCCAGCGCTACAACATACGTGACCGCGGCGATTTTATGGCCGGTGCCGGCAAGAATTATCCCGGTGGTCTCGAAGATGCCGATGACATGATTATCATGATGCTTCAGGGCAGCACGCAATATGATGCGCTCGGCCATGTCTGGTATGATGAGCAGATATGGAACGGCTATTCGGCGGAAACCACTGCCGGGGGGCTGAAAAAAGCATCGGTTTGCGCACTTGCCGAAAGAGGGATTGCCGGGCGCGGTGTGTTGATCGATATGGCTCGCCATCGCGGCAAGAAAGTCCTTGGGCGGGGGGAAACCTTTACCCACAAGGATGTACTCGAGGCGGCCGAAGCGCAGGGTGTGGAAATTCGCAAGCGCGACATTCTTCTCATCCGCACCGGCTGGATTGGCTCTTTTTATTACACGCCGGCCGAAGAGTTTTATAAGGATTTTCTTGAGCCCGGCCTGACCTACAGCCCTGAACTGGTGCAGTGGTTTGCCGATATGGAAATTCCCAATCTGTGTACCGATACGATTGCCAATGAAGTGACATTCGAGCCGGAAACGGGGGTGCTGTTGCCGCTCCATCTGGCACTGATGCGCAATCTCGGGATTACGCTCGCCGAAATTCTACTGCTCGACAAGCTGGCGGACGATTGCGCCGAGGACGGGCAATGGGATTTTCTCTACACGGCCGGACCACTCAAAGTTGTTCAAGGGACAGGGGCGCCGGTGAATCCTCTCGTCATCAAATAGGCGAACCCTGTCCGCGGCCGATCCGTTGCGAAGGCGCCTTACGGATGCATTCGCAACGGATCGGCCCATTTAATTTGTCATTGATGCGTTTCATCCCCGTTTGTGGTCTGATGAAGGTTCCCCATTGGTTTTCGCCACAGATAACGATAGTTTAGCGGGCTAATCGGGGAGCGCGGCTCCGCCACATGTTGAGGAGCGTTATCTTTGCCAGTCAAACCCAGTCATCTGGAGCCGAAACTCAGTGCAGGATATCAGGTGCGTAAATGCCACAGGCGGTTCGATCGCCTGTTGAACTTTTATCTTGCGCATCACAATCTGAAGACAGGCTTCTGGTATTATCTGCGTATTCTGTGGCTTCAGGACGGTGTGAGCCAGAAATATCTCAGCGATATGACCAATGTTGCTGAAAATACCACTGCTTCAATATTAACACCATGGTTAAGGAAGGGCTGGTGACGCGGGAGCGCGATAAGGATGACCGGCGTAAATTCTGTATTAGCCTGACTGAGCACGGACGGGCACTGGAAGCCGAACTCATGCATTACCCTGCTTATATCAACCGTGTGGCGCAGGAAGGAATCGATCAGGCCGATGTTGATTTGTGCCTGTCCGTTCTGAGCCGGATGTCGGACAATCTGGCCACGGCTTTTGAAAAGCAGGAACGGGTGCCAGACGTTATCGAATAGTGTCCGGTACAGCAGCTGAAGAAACAGAATCAGCTGCCGTTTTTGTCTTCCCGGAAGTCTTCCAGAGCAGCAATGGAGCGGCCGATATGTGTGCGCGCCGCGCGTTCGGCGCGCCGCGCATCGCCAGCCGCCACGGCTTCGGCAATTTTAACATAATCGCTATGCCGCCTCTGATCGACCGAACGCAGGATAGAACGAAATTCGACCCGGATGAGGTGTATGTGAATCCGGGAAAGAGCGCTCGACAAAGCATCATTGGCCGCAAGGGCGATCAATGCGCCGTAGAAGGAATCGCGGGCGATAGCGTAACCGGCGGTCGATGAGGTGGTGTCGAACTGCATGATATCGGTGACGGCGGCCTGTAAACGCTGCGCTCCACCGGCATTTTTATGGCGTTCGGCGGCCAGTTTTGCGGCGATGCCGACCAGTCCTTGAACGACGATCAGACTATCGATCGCCTCATCAAGGCTCATGATCCGGATCTGGGCGCCGCGTTTAGGCATCAGATCGACCAGCCCCATTGCCGCCAGCCGGTTGAGTGCTTCCCGCACAGGGCCGCGACTGATTCCGTAATCCTGTGTTAGCTGGGATTCGACCAGCCGCTGCCCAGGTTCGAAACGTCCATTATATAGTCCGCGCACAACATCGCTGATGACCCGGTCACGCGGGCTGAGCTTATCCAGTGTCTTACGGCTGGCTTCTGGCTGATCTGCATCGGCAGAGCTGGATGGCGTGTCGGTCAAAACAGGTTTTTGTGCAGCGCTTGTCATACGACTTTCATAATGGACGTGTTCGCTCATTCATACAAGAGCTCTGACTTTTGCTTATATTTGTCGGCCAGCGCAACAGGCAGCGTATCATTGCGGAAAACCTCGCGAGTTCCCATCAAGAATATGAACGATTATTTCGATGGAGGACGGTATGGCGCGTATTTTGGTCACCGGATCGACCGATGGGGTAGGTCGCAATGCGGCGCAAGCGCTGATCGCACAGGGGCATGAGGTGGTTTTGCATGCGCGCAATGTTGACCGTGCCGAAACGCTGGCCGATATAGCGGATCGGGCATCAGGCGTTGTGACGGGCGATCTGGCCAGCCTTGCCGAGACACGCATGCTGGCAGAGCAGATCAATGATATCGGGCAAATGGATGCCATTATTCATAATGCCGGGCTGATGGATGGAAGCAGGGAAATAACCGGGGACGGTTTGCTACGCGTGCTGATGGTTAACGCATTGGCGCCCTATATGTTGAGCATTCTGGTGGCCCGGCCGGCTCGTCTGATTTTCACGGGCAGCAGTATGCATTTCGGCCATGATGCTGTGTTGGGCGACATGGAATGGAAGCAGCGCTCCTGGTCGGGCAGCAATGCCTATGGCGAAAGCAAATTGCTCGTATCGGCATTATCTGCAGCCCTGGCGCGCCACTGGCCTGAAACGCTGTGCAATAATGTCGATCCCGGATGGGTGCCCACGAAGATGGGCGGGCGTTCCGCTTCGGATGATTTGCAGCAGGCGCATGTCACGCAATGCTGGTTGGCGATATCCGATGAGGAAGACGCGAAAGTGAGCGGTGGTTACTGGCATCATATGCGGCGTTTGAGGCCCGATCCTAAGGTCGAAGACGAAGTCTTTCAGGAGACGATTCTTGCCAGTTTTGCGCGGATGACCGGGGTCACTTTTCAATAGTGACGTCGGAGCGGAAGAAGCTTGCGCTTATTGTGCTGCCCGGCGAGGGTCTTTCCCGGCCCCAATATGTCAGGAGAGGGAGGCCGGGAAAGAGGATGAGATGATTCAGGAGGAGGGAAGCCAGCCCGGCTTGCCTTTTCCGCCGGGATATCCCCCGCGTACGCGCTGTTTGAGCAGCGGCGGCGGCCGGAAACGTTCGCCATAGGCGTCCTGCATGATCTCCTGCGCCTGCACGCAAAGGCTCGATGTCACAGCATCCATGAGCGCGAAAGGGCCGATCGGATGGCCGAGGCCGAGGCGGCATGCCGTGTCGAGATCTTCAGGCGAGGCGACGCCTTCTTCAACCAGCCGCACGGCTTCGATAATGAAAGCGTGCAGCATGCGGTTGACAGCGAAACCGGGCACATCCTTCACTGCAATGGGAGTCTTCCCGATATCGCTCATGAGCGCCATGATTTGGGTCATGGTCGCGTCTGACGTGTCAAAGCCGGGGATGACTTCCACCAGCTTCATGTGCGACACAGGCGAAAAATAATGCGTACCGAGAAAACGGTTACGGCGTTCGGGCGCAATGGCTGCAGCCAGAGTGCCGATCGGGATGGTCGATGTGTTGGAAGCGATCAGACAATCAGCGCTGACGATGGAATCGAGCTGACTCAGTAGTTCGGTCTTGAGCTGTTCCTGTTCGAAGACTGCTTCGGTCACGATTTCACGATCAGCGAAACTGTCCAGTTCCAGCGCGGGGGTGATACGGGACAGCGTTGGCTCGATCTGATCCTCCGTAAAGAAGCTGCGCGGCACGCCTTTTTCCATCAACCCTTTCAATCTGGCCAATGCGCGATCGAGACTGGACTGGTCGCGGTCGTTGAGCAGTACTTCATGTCCCGCCAGCGCAAAGACCAGAGCAATTTCGCTGCCCATCAATCCGGCGCCGACAACTCCGACCTTTTTGGTCATGATTTGGTTCCTTGTGTATGAAATGGAGAGTTCGGGCATGGCGATATGTTCTGCCATGCTGGAATTGCCTTTCGGTCAGGCCGGAAAATCTGCCGGCTTTGGCCAGCGTCCTTCGCTGGCGCTCTGTTCGGCCTGCTCGAGTGTCAGGACATCGGCCCAGCCGCCGGTCTCGTCAGGTGAGGTGTCCCGGTAACGGCGCATTTCCAGCTTGGCGATCTGATTGCGATGCACCTCATCGGGGCCGTCCGCCAGCCGCAAAACGCGCGCATTGGCAAGCGCCATTGACAGGAAATGATCACCATTGGTGCCGCCGCCACCGAATAGCTGGATGGCCCAGTCGATAACCTGTTGAGCCATGGATGGTGCCACCACTTTGATAAGGGCGATCTGCTGCCGGGCTGCTTTGTTGCCGACCGTATCCATCATAGAAGCAGCCTGCAATGTCAGCAATCGGGCCTGATCGATGAGCGCCCGCGACTGGGCGATTCGCTCTCTCGTTACGCTCTGTTCCGCCAATGGCTGGCCGAAGGGCTTGCGAAGCTGCGCACGACGGCACATTCGTTCGAGTACGCGTTCGGCCAGACCGATCAGACGCATGCAATGATGAATACGACCTGGGCCCAGTCGTCCTTGTGCAATTTCGAAGCCGCGTCCTTCGCCCAGCAGAATATTCTCCTTGGGTACGCGGACATTTTCGAAGAGCACTTCCGAAGCGCGGTCGGGGACGCCATAAAATCCAAAGACCGGCAAAGCGCGAATAACCCGGACTCCGGGGGTGTCGCGGGGGATAAGGATCATGGATTGCCGCCGATAAGGGTCTTCCACTTCGGGTTTGACCCGACCCATAAAGATGATGATCTCGCAGTTGGGATGGGTGGAGTTGGTAGTGTACCATTTGCGCCCGTTGATAACGTAATCGTCGCCATCGGCTTCGATCTCGCTGGCAATCTGGGTTGCATCGGAGGAAGCCTGCATAGGTTCTGTCATGGCAAAGGCGGAGCGGATCTCACCATTAAGAAGCGGAGTGAGCCAGCGCTCCTTCTGTTCCTCCGTGCCGTAGCGCAGGATCGTTTCCATATTGCCGCTGTCGGGAGCGGAGCAATTGAAAACTTCAGGTGCCAGAAAACTGCGGCCCATGATTTCACACAAAGGCGCATATTCGAAATTGGTGAGGCCGTCCGGCGTTTCCTCGGCCGGCAGAAACAGGTTCCACAGACCGGCCTCGCGCGCGATCGGTTTGAGCCGCTCGATTGTCGGATAAATCGCCCATGGCCCCAGCCGATCCGCTTCAAGCAGGAATTCCCGCTCATTGGGATAGATATGCTCGGCCATGAAAGATTCGAGCTGCCCTGCCAGTCGTTCGGTTCGCTGTGTCGCGTTCAACATATTGCCTCCAATTTTGATATTGCCCTACAATCGGGGCAGCGAATCTGCAACAGCAACATTCTCTGACACCAGTATTTTGTTTGGAAAATGACAGATCTTCTGAACGAAATACTGGAAAAAAGCATAAGACTGACCTTGAAAGGCGAAAATAAAGCGATATTGATCGTAGGACGTTATAAGGCATAAAATGATGGAGCGGATGAGAATGGAAGACGCGAATAGCGCCTCGGCCCGAGAGGTTGCTCCGGCCGAACTGGAGCGCTGGCTGGAGGCTGAGGTCGAAGGTTATCGCGGCCCGGCCATGCTCAGCAAATGCGGTTTTGGGCAGTCCAATCCAACATTCCGCCTGTCATCTCCTTCGGGTCACTATATTTTGCGCCGCAAGCCTTTGGGGCCTCTTTTGCCCAAGGCGCATGCGATTGAGCGCGAATTTCGCGTATTGCAGGCTCTACAGGGTAGCCCCGTGCCAACGCCGAAGGTCTATGCCTTATGCGAGGACACGCAGGTTATGGGGGCGGCGTTCTATCTCATGGAGTTTGTCGAGGGGCGGATCTTTTACGATCAGACAATGCCTGATCTATCGGCTGATGAGCGGGCCGCGATTTTCGACAATATTAATCAGGCTGTGGTCGATCTCCATCGGGTTGATCCGTCTGATGTCGGCCTGGCGGATTTCGGTCGTAGTGAAAACTTTGTGCAGCGTCAGATTGCGACCTGGACGAAGCAATATCGTGCGAGCGAAGGCGAACATATTGAAGCGATGGAGCGGCTGATCGAATGGCTGCCGGCCAACCTTCCGCCCGAACAGTCGGGGCGTATCTTTCATGGCGATCTGCGGATCGATAATATGATCCTGCATCCGACGGAGCCGCGTGTTATTGCGTTGCTGGATTGGGAATTGTCAACGCTTGGCGACCCGCTTGCCGACCTTGCCTATCATATGATGGTCTGGCGCATTCCGCCCGATCTTTTTCGTGGCCTTGCCGGGCTGGACTTCAAGCGCATGGGAATTCCTCGGGAAGAAGATTATCTCCGGCTTTATCTCCAGCGTAGCGGTCGCAGTGATATCCCTTGCTGGAACTTCTATCTCGCCTTCAGCCTGTTCCGTGTAGCGGCGATTTTGCAGGGTGTCTGGAGCCGGGCCCAGAGCGGGCAGGCCAGTGCGACGGATGCCGAAACAGTGGGCCGCAAGGCCGCTCCCCTTGCGGCGATCGGATGGGATATCGCTCGCGCCGCTACTGCCTGAAAGGATAAGAATGACACGTGAAGCCGTAATCGTTTCACTGGCGCGCACGCCGATAGGCAAGGCTTATCGCGGCGCTTTCAATGATACATCCGCCCCCGAGCTGGCCGGCCATGCCATCCGCCACGCGGTGTCCCGCGCCGGGATCGATGGGGCAGAAGTGGCCGATGTTGTCTTGGGCTGTGCCTTGCAGCAGGGGAGCACCGGCTTCAATGTTGCCCGACAAGGAGCCATTCGTGCAGGATTACCGGCTTCGGTGGCTGGCATGAGTGTCGATCGCCAATGTTCGTCAGGCCTGATGGCCACTGCCATCGGTGCGAAGCAGATTATTTGCGATGCACAGAATATCGTCGTTACGGGCGGTGTAGAATCTATCTCGCTGGTTCAGAACGAGCATATGAACGCGCATCGTACGCAGGATGAATGGATTCTGGCGAATCGACCCGAACTGTATATGTCGATGCTGGAAACTGCAGAACTCGTTGCTCTGCGTTATGGCGTTACCCGTGAACAACAGGATGCATACGCTCTGCAATCGCAGCAGCGCACTGCGGCGGCCGTTGCCGGTGGAATTTTCGATCAGGAAATTGTGCCGCTGGAGACTCGCAAACTGGTCGTCCCAAGAGATGGCGGAGAGCCATATCATGAGACGGTGACTTTGGAGGTGGATGAAGGGCCACGCCCGCAAACCACACTGGCAGACCTTACCCGACTGCGTCCCGCCTTCGCTGGCGGGCAACAGCTCGATGCCGGACAAAGTGTGACGGCGGGCAATGCCTCGCAGCTTTCAGACGGTGCCGCTGCGCTGGTGCTGATGGAGCGGGCCGAAGCCGAGCGTCGTAACCTTTCGCCTCTGGGGGCTTATCGCGGCATGGCTGTGGCGGGTTGCGATCCTGATGAAATGGGGATTGGTCCTGTTTTCGCTATTCCTAAATTGCTGACGGCGCATGGCCTTGGGATCGATGATATCGGTATCTGGGAACTGAACGAAGCCTTTGCCAGCCAGGTGCTCTACTGCCGGGACAAGCTCGGCATTCCTGATGACCGGCTCAACGTGTCGGGCGGCGCGATAGCGGTCGGCCATCCTTATGGGATGAGCGGGGCGCGAATGATTGGTCATGTATTGCTTGAAGGTGAACGACGTGGCGCGCGATACGGTGTTGTGACTATGTGTGTAGGCGGCGGCATGGGTGCTGCCGGCCTGTTTGAAATATTCTAAAGGAAATTGGGATGAGTGGAGTGAAGTCGGAACCGGTACTGTTCGAGCGTAAGGGGCCGCATATTGCGCTTGTCACGATCAATCGTCCCGAAGCGCGCAATGCAGTGAATGGCGATGTGGCAGAGGGCATAGAGGCGATTGTCGAAACCGTGGAGGCGGACAGGGATATTCGGGCTGTGATCCTGACCGGAGCCGGCGGAAAGGTGTTTTCTGCCGGTGCCGATCTCAAGGAAGTCAATGCCGGTAATCTGGACCGGCTGATGCGTCCTGGTTCGGGTTTTGCCGGGCTGGTCTATGCTAGGAGAACCAAGCCATGGATCGCAGCGGTGGAAGGGCTGGCTCTGGCGGGTGGCTGCGAACTGGCGCTGGCCTGTGATATGATCGTGGCTTCTGAAGGCGGTGCATTTGGCTTGCCTGAAGTAATGCGCGGTCTCGCTGCTGGTGCTGGCGGGCTTTACCGTCTGCCGCGTGTGTTGCCGCGTGCAATTGCGATTGAAATGATTGTAACGGCGGATCGTCTTTCGTCGGAGCGTGCAGCTGAATTCGGTATGGTCAATCGTGTTGTGCCTGCGGGTGAGACAGTGGCCGCAGCACTCGAAATTGCTGAGAAGATTGCCGGCAATGCACCGCTGGCCGTCGGGGAAAGCTTGGCCATTATCAAGCAGGCTTATGATCTTTCTGAGCCTGAGCTGGCTGAGCTTAGCTACGAAGCGCAGGAGCGGCTGAGGCTTACCGAAGATTTTAAGGAAGGGCCGCTGGCCTTCATCGAGAAGCGGGCACCGCGCTGGACGGGCCGGTAAGAGAATTAGGGCGGGACGGAGAGAATGGGTGTGACCTTTTCTCTTCGGCCCGCACAAGATAGGCCTATATCGTCCTACGATATGTAAAATACGGTGAATCGCATCTTTGTACTTCGGGTGCGCACTCCACAAAATTCTCGTGAAAAAGCGACACATTGCAGTATCTGTGCGTACTTATCGTTTAAAAACGTAGGACAATTAATCTAAGAAATATTGACATAATATCAGACGATATCATAACATCTGTATCGTCATGAACCCTGTTTGAAGCAGGGGGCGTGACGCAAAAATGAGAACATAATCATTATAGAGAGAGGAAAGCGGGACATGTCTGAAAAGGCCGGGCGTTTGCATATCCCTTGATAAGGGCGGCCGCAGAAAGGAGGAACGGGTCGGGCTTGAAAAAGTCTGTGTTACGTTCGTCTTTTCTTTTGAAATCCCGGATTCATACGGTCTCGATTTCCTTACCTCTTCCATTCGCAGTCACGTCATCCGTGATGAAACTGCAAACCCAAGGTGGCGACACGACACCGGATTGAAGCGGGACAATGCAAGATGAGCGATGCCTTTCCGAACAGGCCCTGGCTTTCCCTTTACACAAAGTTGGCTGACGAGACGCAGCCGCGGCCAGACAGTGTGCTGGAGTTATTCCGAAAGGCGCTGACGACTGCCCCCGATGCAGTCGCCGTAACTTATTTCGATCACAGCCTGACCTATCGCGATCTGGATTCGGCCAGCGATGCTTTGGCGAGCTGGTTGCTAAAAAAGGGAATTGCGTTTGAGGACCGCGTCGCACTGATCCTGCAAAATGATCCACAATTCGTGATTGGCCTGCTGGCGGTTTGGAAAGTGGGCGCACTGCCTGTTCCAATGAATCCGATGTATCGTTCGACCGAACTCAACGGTCTGTTCGGGGATTGCGCTCCGCGTTTCATTTTTTGCTATGCCGATAATTGCGATAATATTCTGGCTGCAGCAAAAGTGGCGGAGATTTCGCCGAAACTGATTATTTGCGACCCGAGAAATTTCCAGTCGCGCGACGATGAACGGGTCTTGCCGCCTGTCTGCCCGACCCCGGAAGGGCAGACCGGTTTTGCAGAGGCGCTGGAAGAAGGGGCAGGGCAGGTCGTTCCCGATTTCCTGCCTGCAGGCGATGCACCGGGTTTATTGCTCTACACATCGGGCACAACGGGCAAACCCAAAGGGGCTTTGCTGCCGCATTCGGCTATGGCTATCAATGGAGCGCTCTTTTGCAAATGGTGTGCACTGGATAACAGTGTCCGGATCCTTGCCATTGCGCCCCTGTTTCATATTACCGGTGTAGTCTGTCATATCGCTACCGCTTTTGCGCAGGGCGGGTCGATTGTGCTGAATTACAGGTTCGAGCCCTATTCCATCCTTGATGCGATCCGAGCAACGCGACCGACATATACGATCGGAGCCATTACCGCGCTGATCGCGCTGATGAATTTGCCGGATATCACACGGGAAGATTTTGCCAGTTTCGAGAGCATCTATTCTGGTGGTGCACCTATTCCGCCCTCGGTGCGCAGCGAATTTTTTGAGCGGCTGGGTAAACTGATTTATACGAGCTTCGGAATGACCGAGTCGACATCCGCAACGCATCTGTGCCCGCTGGGCGTAGAAGCGCCGGTCGATCCAGAATCGGGCGCGCTGGCGATCGGCGTGCCTGTTTTTGATACCGATGCGAAAGTGATCGATGAAGATGGCAATACGGTTCCGCCTGGTGTTGCGGGGGAGTTGTGCGTGAAGGGCCCGCAAGTGATGCTGCGCTACTGGAACAAGCCCGAACAGACAGCCGAAACGCTGGTCGATGGCTGGTTGCGAACCGGGGATATTGCGGTGATGGATGAGGCGGGCTGGTTCTATCTGGTCGACCGTAAGAAGGATGTGATTATCGCTTCAGGCTTCAAGGTCTGGCCGCGTGAAGTGGAAGATGTGCTTTATGCCCATCCTGCAATCCGCGAAGCTGCCGTTGTTGGTGCGCCTGATGCCTATCGCGGGGAAACTGTAAAAGCTTATGTGTCGCTTAAGGCGAATGTGAAAGTAACGTCTGACGATCTGGTCACGCATTGCCGCGCACGGCTGGCGAGCTACAAAGCGCCGCGCCTTGTCGAGATCATGGAAGATTTACCTAAAACAGTGACAGGTAAGATCCAGCGCAATGAGTTGCGCCAGTCGGAGACTGAAACGACCAGCTGAAGATCTATATAGCAAGAGGCCGGACAGTGCGAACTGCCCGGCCTCTTTCGGGATATCGATAAATGCGCGCTAAGCAGTTTCGGTCAGCAATGTTTTGAGAGGGGCGGACGTGTCTGCGAGCCGGTCTGTTGGAAGACAGGCGCTTTTTTCGACGAGTTTACGGCCTTGTACATAGTCCTTCATGGCATTGACGCAGTCGAGCGCGATGACTTTTCCGTCGCGCAGATAAATAACCGAGAAGCTGCGTGTAGCGGGGTCACCGCGCAGCACTGTCGTGTCATAACCGCGTGACAGGCCGACAGTCTGCAGTTTCAGATCATACTGGTTGGACCAAAACCACGGGGTCGCCCGGTAAGGAGCTTCCGTGCCGCAAATCGCTTTTGCGCAGCTCGTAGCCATATCGGTTGCATTTTGCACGCTTTCCAGGCGGACCCGGTCATGATCCGCATAGATATTGCGATGTGCGGCGCAATCGCCGATGGCATAGACATGCGGCAGACTGGTGCGGCAATATTCATCCACTTCCACACCGTTGGATATCCGTGCTCCGGCTTGCATCAGCGGCTCGACCGACGGTGTGATTCCGATCCCGACAATCACCATGTCGCACGGCAAGATCTCGCCACCGGCCAGCTTGACAGCGCGGACCTTATGACCATCGCCTTCCACACAATCGACCATAGTATCAAGCCGTAAATCTACCCCATGGGCGCGATGTTCGGCTTCAAAAAAGCGCGACAGATCCTCTCCCGCAACCCTGGCCAGAACCCGATCCAGCGCTTCGAGAAGCGTGACCTTGCAGCCCAGCTTAGTCAGGCCGGCGGCAGCCTCCAGCCCGATATAACCTCCGCCGATCACCGCCACACGGTTGGCCCCGGCATCGAGTTCGGTCATGATCCGATCGATATCAGCCTTGTCGCGCACTGCATGCACTCCGGCAAGTTCAGCACCTGCACAGGTCAGGCGGCGCGGGCTCCCTCCGGCCGACCAGATCAGATCGCCATAACCCAGCGTATTTCCATTGCCGAGCGTCAGGCGTTGCTCGGTGGGGTCCAGCGCGACCACTTCGGTTTCCAGCAACAGTTCGACTTGCTTGTTCGCCCAGAATTCCGCGGGGCGGATCATGATGCGTTCGAAAGTCTTGTCCCGCGCGAGATATTCCTTCGACAGAGGCGGACGCTCATAGGGCGGTAGCGAGTCCCGGCTGATCATGGCGATCGACCCTTCAAAGCCGTTCTGGCGCAATGCGATGGCGGCCTGCGCACCGCCATGACCTGAGCCAACAATCACGATATCGAATGTCTGCATTGCTCTAATCCTCCTCGGCAATTCTGACGCTGAGCCCGTCCAGATTATCGTTCAGCTCTATCTGGCAGGACAGGCGGGAATCGGTATCGCGATCCTCCGAACTGTCGAGCAGATCGTCTTCATCCTCTCCCATGGGCGGGAGCCGTTCAGCAAAGGCGGGATCGACATGCACATGGCAGGTTGCGCAGGAACAGCAGCCGCCGCACAGCGCCAGCAATTCGTCTATTCCCGCATCGCGGATCGTTTCCATCAGCGTCCAGCCAGGATGCAGCTCCAACCGATGTTCCTCGCCCTCACGGGTCGTGACAATGACTTCTCCCACACTGTTTTCCTTATTCGTCCATTTATCGTTGCTGTGCTGTGAGCCTGATGGCCGCTCAGGTGCGGCAAAAATACAAGGGCTACTGATTGTCAGCTTCTGCCATCTGTATCAGTGGATCGAGAGAGTATTCGGCCAGTTCCATGATCTGGCTTCCATATGACGATCCAACGTGTTGACGGCGTATGTTTTATCCCGACGGGAAGGCCTTTTGGTTCGGTGTGTCCCAACAGCTTTGTCGTATTTTCATCAATGCCTCAGCATGCATTTTCACAGCGTCTCTCCCAACATCATTTTCCCGGCTTTGTCCGGCAAGATTTGCGAACAGCTTATATCCCGGTTCTCACTGGTCGTTTTTGCATCGCCTGAGTGGTCCGGCAAGGGATCATATCGGTTTCAGGAATAATCCAGGCCAATATCGGCCGCAGGGGCACTTTGGGTGATGCGCCCTACAGAAACGAAATTGACGCCCGTTTCAGCTATAGCTCGGATTGTATCCAGTCTTACCCCGCCCGATGCTTCTATCGGAACGCGCCCGGCAACGAGTTGTACAGCCTTGCGAAGCAGGGTGGGAGACATATTATCGCAGAGCAACCGCTCGGCCCCGGCATCCAGAGCTGGCTCGATCTGGTCTGTCCGATCCACTTCGACTTGAATCTGCAGGCCTGTTTTTGCCGTGCTGGCGGAGCGAACAGCTTCAGTGATGCCGCCGCAGATGGCGATATGATTATCCTTGATCAGAATACCGTCATCGAGCCGCATGCGGTGGTTATGTGCCCCCCCGGTCCGGGCAGCGTATTTCTCCAGCACGCGCAAACCGGGAATGGTCTTACGTGTGTCGAGCAAAACACACCCTGTTCCTTCGATAGCATCCACATATTGCCGCGTGAGTGTGGCGATGCCCGTCAGGTGCTGCAAGCTGTTCAGTGCTGAGCGTTCCGCAGAAAGCATAGGGCGACCCAGCCCTTTCAGACGAAGGATAGGAGTACCAGCTTTCAGCTTGCTGCCATCTTGTTCTAGCCGCTCGATCTGCACCTGCGGATCGAGATGGCGGAAAAAGGCTTCAGCCAGCGCGACACCGGCCAGAGTGACAGCTTCGCGGGTTGTTATTGCAGCAGTGAGCCGGGCATCGGCTGGAACCGTGACGACGCTGGTAACATCGCCGTCACGGCCCAGATCCTCTGCTAGGACATCTGCTACAAACCGACGGAGCTGGTCGGAATCCAGGCCTGCAATGCCATCATTCGAGCGACCATCCGGAACTGTCACGCGGTGACCTTCTGGCTTTTTCCGGTTTTGCTCTTTGCGCGCAGCGCTCTTTCCTCATCGGAAATGTTATATTCGCGCCAGTCTTCACCCTTAGGAATCATACCCTGAAAAGTCATCAGATTTGCCTGAGGGATGCTGGGTTCCGTCGTGCCGATAGCGGGCTCGCCTTTTTGCACGGCCTGTGCGGCTCGATACATTTGAGTTCGGAAAGTGAAGATGGCCTTGTCGCTCGATCCCAGATGATCTTCGCTGCGATCGGCAATTCGGCCCATCGATTCCCACATTGCCATATCCTGGCATGGTATGCCGTAAATTCCGGTGAAATCACCAGCTTTCATGGCTTCGCGATCCTGAAGATAGTTGTTTTCGTAATTGCGCATCTTCCTGAAGGTCACAGGCTCTACGTCCTTGCCGATTTCGGCACCGCAGAATTTCCGCCAGGCATCACGGCTGATGCCTTTCTCAGGATGCCATGCAATCCAGTAGAAGAAGGTGTTTTCGTCGTCGATCGGGATCAGCAGCTGGCTGAGATGATATTGATCGTTGGATGGAATGATCGCCGTGAAGGGTGCAATGAACAGCGATGTGCGGACATAATCCTGTTTATCCGCATCGCGGATCGGCTTGCGGATCGCGGCATAGCGGAAGCCGAACGAGGTCTTCTCGACCTCGATACGGGGTGATTTGTCGGCCGATGGGCGCAACCAGGCAGTGTCCGTTGCCGTCGAGCCACTGACGTCGTCTGCTGTGGGCATATTGGTTGAATGCAGACTGGAGCTATGAGACGAGTCGATTGCTCCTTCGAGAATCTGCGCCCAGTTACAGGCTGCATGAATCTTCATGATCGATATTTTTTCATCGGGCGCGGAGGACCAGTTCGGCGCGTTGAATTCACCGACATTATCGGGATCTCCCATCCACACCCAGATAAATCCTGCCGCTTCAGTCACCGGGAAAGCCCGGGTTTTCATTTTCTTGCGCAGAGCTGAATCTTCGGGTTCGGACGACATGTCGAGGACATTGCCGTTCACGTCGAATTTCCACCCGTGATACAGGCAACGTAAACCGCATTCTTCGTTTCTGCCGAAAACCAGCGATGCACGACGGTGCGGACAAAGTTCGTCAAGGGCGCCTACGCGGCCTTCGCTGTCGCGAAACACTACCATGTTTTCGCCCAGCAGCCGTACGCGGAGCGGTGTGCAGTCGGGTTCTGCCACTTCTTCGCTCATGCATGCGGGAATCCAGTGCTGCCGCATGAGCTGACCCATGGGGGCGTCGCCTTCCACGCGACATAAAAGATCGTTTTGCTCGGGTGTCATCGTCAGCCTCTCTAATAATCGACAAGATAGATGAATGACCTGACTTCAAGCCGGATGAGGACGTTTCCTCGATCTGTCAGCTTGAGGCGGGTTGTCATTACTTCTATATAGAAGTAGAGTGCATTGCAAGAGAAAATACCCATCGGTAACCGGTGGGCTGGAGAGGCAAGAGATATGAAAAGTGTCAATCTGGGAATTGTCGGCCTTGGCCGCGGCTTCATGCTGACTCTTCCTGCGCTGCGTTCACATCCGCTGGTCCGGCTGGTGGGTGCTTTCGATCTGCGTCCCGAAGCATTGGCGCAGTTTGCCGAGGAATTTGGCGGGCGCGGCCATAAAACACTCGAGTCTCTGCTGACCGATCCCAAGGTGGAAGCGGTTTATATCGCAACGCCCCATGGGGCCCATGCTGAACAGGCTATAGCGGCTTTACGCGCGGGCCGGCATGTTCTGGTCGAAAAGCCTATGGCGACAACGGTGAGCGATTGCGCGCGTATGGCTCAGGCGGCGGAGAAAGCGGGTCAACTGCTCATGGTCGGTCCCAGCCATGGGTTTGATGAACCTGTACGGGTGGCGGCTGATCTGGTCGCGTCCGGACGCTATGGTCCGGTTCGGCAGGTCACTACCTTCAACTTTACGGATTTCATGTACAGACCGCGTCGCCCTGAGGAACTGGATGACCAGAAAGGGGGCGGGGTGGTATACAGTCAGGCCGCGCATCAGATCGATGTCGTGCGCCGTATTATAGGCCAGCCGGTTGCATCTGTTCGTGCTGTTACAGGCAACTGGGACAAAGCTCGGCCCAGCGCTGGCGCCTATACCGCCCTGATGACATTCAAGGGCGGTGCCGCTGCATCGCTGACTTATAGCGGCTATGCTCATTATGACAGTGATGAACTGGTCGGCTGGATTTCCGAACTCGGTCAGAAAAAAGATTCATCGCGTTATGGTGAGGCGCGTAAGGCGCTGACTGCGCTCTCGGGAGAAAAGGAAATACGGGCCAAACTGTCGCGGACCTATGGCGTGCCGGGACAGGTTCCAGCTTCGCAACCGCCTCATCACGAGCATTTCGGCTTTTTGCTGGTCAGTTGCGAGCATGCCGACCTCAAGGTTCTGCCCACCGGTATAGAGGTCTTTTCCGACAAAATACGCGAAACTGTTGAGGTCGCGCCACCCGCACTCCCGCGAGCCTCGGTGATTGAGGAATTTGCCGAGGCTTTGTCCGACCCGCACCGGGCGGTGCATGACGGGCGCTGGGGGCTGGACACGATGGCCTGTTGCGCAGCGCTTGCCCGATCGAGCGAAGTCGGCGCCGAAATTGACCCGCATCTCATCATTCAAGAAGAAACGGAGAAGCTGACCTGATGACCCGCCTGAATCTTTCGCTCGCCTGCTGGGGATATGATCGTACCGAAGCTCTGCAGACTGGTCTGGTGAGGCCGGACGGTATTGACCTCAACTTTCAGGCGCTGGATGTCGAGGAAACCTTCTTTCGCATGTTGCGGAACCGCGAATTCGATGTCGCGGAGCTCTCCATGTCGTCTTATTGTGTTACGCTGGGGAGGGAGGATCCTCCTTTTATCGCTATCCCGGTGTTTCCGTCGCGTTTTTTTCGTCATTCCTGCATTTTCGTGTCGACAAAAAGCGGCATTGAAAAACCGCAGGACCTCGTAGGCAAGCGGGTCGGTGTGCCCGAATATCAGATGACCGCACCGGTCTGGATTCGCGGCATTCTGCAAGACGAATATGGTATCGATCCGTCGTCGGTCACCTATGTGACCGGAGGGGAGGAGACACCGGGGCGTGAAGAAAAGCTGAAGCTCG
Source organism: Altericroceibacterium spongiae (assembly GCF_003610805.1). Classification (GTDB taxonomy): domain Bacteria; phylum Pseudomonadota; class Alphaproteobacteria; order Sphingomonadales; family Sphingomonadaceae; genus Altericroceibacterium; species Altericroceibacterium spongiae. Next base: position 234,646 of record NZ_RAPF01000003.1, read on the forward strand.
ATTTGCCGGATCGTTTCAGGGTCGAACCGATCGGCGCGACGCAAACGCTGGCGCGGATGCTTGCCGATGGAGAAATCGATGCGCTGCATACTGCACGGGCACCGTCTACTTTCTATAGCGAACCAGACAAGGTGCGCCGCCTGTTTCCTGACTTCGTAGACGTGGAGAAAGCCTATTTCAGCAAAACCGGAATTTTCCCCATCATGCACGTCGTGGCCATTAGCCGGGAAATTTATGAGCAAAATCGCTGGATCGCGCAGGCACTCTACAAAGCGTTCACAGAAGCGCAGAGGCTGACCTATGAGCAGTTGAAAGTGTCTGCATCGCTCAAGACCATGCTGCCCTGGCAGATCGCGATGGTTGAAGAAACGATAGACGCTATGGGGCAGGATTGGTGGCCCTATGGGGTCGAGCGTAACCGCCATGTTATTGAGACATTCACCCGCTATCATCACGAACAGGGCCTTTCCCCACGGCAACTTACTGTAGAAGAGATGTTCGCGCCGGAAACCTTCTCGAAATTCGTGATCTGATAAAACACACCCGCCATTCTGTGTGGCGGGTGCTGTATGGAGGTAATGGCGGCAAGCAAATGTCAGTCAGTACTCCACCGCCAGATGCCGCAGTGCTCCCGCTTATGCGGGAAACGCCGCGGCATCCTGTTATTCAAACCTGCCCATTTTCGAGGTGGTCGGCACCTTCAACCAGGGTAGTCAGAAGCTCGGGCATGATTTCTTCGTTCCAGTAATAGCCACAATAATGTGCCACGCCGAAGTCCGGCAGGAAGCGGTGCGCATCGGCCATGCGCTTATCCATTTTTTCAATCCCGTCATTGCATTCGAGACCGATAAAAATTTTCGCCTTGCCGATATCGAGATCGGTAAGAGGCGCAAAATAGTCTTCGTCCGAATTCTCCATGGCCGGGAGGTGGAAATAATCGATCAGGCCGCCCGATGATTTCTGAATTGCATTGGCCAGATCGACAGGAAACCGGATCGTATCGAGTGGGTGCACTGGATAAGACGGCTTTGTTCCGCAACAAATATGGAAACCGATTGTCACTTCCTCAGGCAGACCTTTCAGGTGGCCGAGAATGTAATCGGGTGAAGTATACAGCTTGAACAGCTCTTCATAAGGAGCGTCCCGAACCCATGGATAGATCTTGGCTCCTGTGCCGCCGATATGAACCATTTCGTTGCAGTAATCGATCTGAATGCACAGATCTTGCGCTGGTATCACTTCCAGCATTCGCCGGTATTCTTCTTGCAAGGCTTCTTGCCAGGACTTGATAAGGACTGGCTAGGAATCGGTGTCGGGGAACGATATAACGATGACATTATGGGCCCCGGGGATCGGCATCTGAAACCGGGTCCCTTCAGGAATGATTCCCTGGGTTCAAAGCAGGGGGCTGGGGCAAGAACCTGATTGTTGATTGCATCGATCCATCCCCTGCGCCTTGGCGTAACTTCACCGTCCGGCAAAAAGCCTGCGCGGCTCCCTACACTACCGGCGATCAGGTCAAAGACCTGCTCTGCCGACTGGCCGGGAATACCCCCGGTAAACATGATATTATGTTGCAAGATCATCTCCTGCCGTTTTGGGCAAATTTTACTGGCTGTGCACAAGCAGAAACCGACTCATTGCTTTCCGGTTTTGATGGCTTTTTCGAAATAGGGGGCTGGCTGAACAGTGGCCCTGATCTCATGCACCTCATGCTTTTCGACAGATGCCCGCGGTGAATTGGGTTCGCCCCATAGCAGCGTCACTTCGGTGCCAGGTTCCGCATCTTCGACATTTACCAGTGAAATCGACAGCAGGTGATCGGCGTTTGCGCAGAAGGCCAGCCAGCGAGACATTCCCACCCGTTCACCATTGCGCATAATCGCGTCCGACTGGAGCGCACCGACAATGCGGCAGAAATTTTCAGCTTCGCGGAAAGCCACTGCATCGCCCAGCATGAAGCCGTCATGTCCTGCCAGTACAAGCTGTTTACCGCGCATGACAGGATAGGGGGGTAAACTTATTGACAGCAATTTCAGAAAGAAATTCAACAATTTGCGATCCTCGCAAATGGATTTCTGTCATATGGCAGGATTGTTCGATCAACGCACAGCTATTTTGTCATGACCGTGCTTCAGCTCGCCTGTTTGTGAATTCGGCGGGGATGCCCGGGAACAGATCCGTCACCTTCATCGGTGCTTTGATGCGCCCATCCAGATGCGTGCCGCGAAGCAATTCGAGCGGCCCGCCGGCTGCGCTCATCATGTCTTCCAGATTCGCCGGAGTGCTATTCGTATCTGCCATTCAGATTCTCCATTTTTATTATGTAAACGTACATATCCGGACTGTTCACTGTGAAAGCTATTCCACCAGAATTGGCAGAAAGCCCGGATCTGAAGCTTCCTTGCAAATACTTCTATATCGAATAATGGGAGGGCGCAGCGATTTGCCAGCGCACTGTTGATCGCATGAACCTGAAGAACGAACTGCTCGCCATTTTTCTTTCGGCCGCCGGTATCGAAAGATCATTTGGAAAGTCAGGATTAGGTAGATGGCGCTCATCATGCTAAGGGAGCGTTGCTGACGTCGAAATTTGCGACGGACTTCGACTTTTGATGACCGCCGCCTGCCCTTATTAAGGGGGCCCGGCGTAACCGGACGACGACTTCCTTTCATCGGACGACCAGACGCACGACCCGCAGGCTTCAGTCTGCAGACAATTACTTCGTTCTCGAAAGGAACATTCAATGGCCAAAATAGGCACGGTTAAATTTTTCAACGCTGACAAGGGTTATGGCTTCATCCAGCCAGATGACGGTTCGGCTGACAGCTTCGTCCATATTACTGCCGTTCAGGCAGCCGGTATGCAGACGCTCGATAAGGATCAGCGTCTCAATTACGAAGTCGAACAGGGCCGCAACGGCAAGGAAAGCGCCGTAAACCTCTCTTCGGCAGACTGATCTGCGATCCGACGCCCCTCCCGCTTTCCCGTTATGTGAAAAAGCGGGAGGGGCAGGAACGTCTCGGCAAATTCCTGGCGTGCTGCCCGCCAGTATTCGCAAAAGATATGTTGACGATGATGCGATCGTGGTGGCACTAGGCCGCCGGTTCGCTGAGCGTTTGCAAAACTTATTGCCAAACACTTGGCTGACGATGACGCAGGTCATTCAATGCGGGTGTAGCTCAATGGTAGAGCAGCAGCTTCCCAAGCTGACGACGAGGGTTCGATTCCCTTCACCCGCTCCAGCGCTACCTTCCCAAAACATCCCGGAAACGCTATAAAGCCCTTGGAAACCCGAGGTTTTCTGGCGTTCGATTGTCCTGCATCTGGCCGCATGGTCTCGCCAAGTTTCGCTGATTTGAGGGCCATTTTGGGGGGCATGCAGATTTCCGCCAATTTGAGTAGCCCACAATCTGGGGGGCACGCATCGGGTGCAGTTCTGAAATCATGGCGCTAACAGACGTTTCAATTCGCAAAGTTATACCTAGTGCGAAAGCCTACAAAATGGGCGACTCATTAGGGCTCTTCCTCTTGGTGCAGCCAAGCGGCGGGAAACTGTGGCGAATGAAGTATCGCGTCGATGGGGCGAGAGGAAGCTGGGCCTCGGAACCTATCCAGAAATAGGGCTGGCAGAGACCCGTAGAAGGCGCGAGAGCAGAGGCGAGAAGCAGTGTGAAAAGGCGTGTTCGAGGCTGAATGCCGAAAATACCTTTGGTTCAATCGCTGCGGAGTTTTGCGAAAAGCGCAAGCGCGATGGCTCGCGCGCCTGGAGACGGGCAACCGCGAAGCGGTGCGAGTATCTGCTGTCGGTCCTCAACAGTTCGATTAGCAATTTGCCCGTTACGGACATTGAGCCAGCTAACGTCCTGGCAGCCGTTCGTCGGATCGGGAGCAAGGGAAAACTGGAGAGCGCCAAACGGACCTTGCAGCTGGCAGATATGCGAGACTTGCCGAATTGGTGCTGTCTTCGCGCGCAATTGCTCGACATCATACTCAAGTCTGTCTGAGTTCGCGTGTCATTGCTGGCCGTGACGATGCCCACGAGAGAAAAGTGACGACATCATAATTAATGACGTGCAGAGGATAGGCAGAGCGCAGATAACTGATCGTGAGCTCGCTCGCTGTTGTACTCTTGGTCACGATACTCAGATTCTACATGATTAACTGGTCGAGAGAAGTTGGGCAGACCTGGCTTACGTACTGTCCCTGACGATGCAAAGGCAGACGGAGGGCTCATGGTGGCCGTGATCCAGATAGCCATAGCGTGCGGCTTCACGATCGGCGGTATCGCCTTCGATGGAGTCGATCTGGTCTACGGGTTTGCGGGAAGCGCGATGATCCTGATCCTCTCCGCCGCGGCTTCCATCATGCTGGCCAAGCTGATCGGAAAGCACTCCGTTTCCATTCAAAGCCGATAGGGTGACCCATCACGCGAAGCATCGGCGGCAAGCAGGTCGATAAGGGCCCGTTGCCCCGGCTTCATATAGAGGGATCTTGGCCAGACCGCGTGGATGGGCATTTCGGCACCTGACGCATCATCAAGCACCGAAACGAGGGCGCCTGACGCCAGGCTTTTCGCGACAAGCCATGTCGGCAATTGTGCCAGTCCGGCCCCCGCTAGCGTGGCCTGCAGCATGGCATCCCCATCGCTGAATTCGTGCCGCGCATGGATGACTTGCGAAGTTATCTCTCCGTCGTTCTGGCGTAAAAGCCAGCCGGGCGGCACGCCATCGCGGCGGCTGCCGATGATGCAATCGTGGTCGATCAACTCGGCGGACCGTTCGGGTGCCTTGTGGCCGGCAAGATAGGCTGGGCTGGCACAGATCACCAAGCGTTGCCGACCAAGCCGCCGCGCAACCAGATCTGCATCACTGGTCAGCGTTCCGATCCGCACGACGAGATCTATGCCATCCTCCACCAGATTGGCACGCCGTTCGGTGAAACTCACCGCAAGGTCCAATGCCGGGTGTCTTTCGGCAAGGCGCATCAGGACGGGCATCACGTGGCGGCGTCCGAAGGCCGCGGGAAGATGGATGTTGAGCCTTCCCGAAACCTGACCGCTATCCGCCATGACCGAGCTTTCCAGTCCCTCGACATCCGACAGGATCGACGACCAGCCGTCAAAATAGCGCTGTCCTTCCGGGGTCAGCGAAAGGCGGCGGGTAGTGCGATGCAGCAGCTTCGTTCCCAGCCGTGCCTCCAGCCGGCTGACGCTCTTGCCCACAGCCGAACCGCTCAGCCCCAGCTGGGCACCGGCAGAGGTAAAAGAGCCAGCGCGGACGGTTTCCACGAATTCGGGCACGCCGGAAAAGGGATCCTTGAGTTCCATTATTATGGAATTGAACGCCGGAATGAATGGAATGCAAGCCATATTATCATTCCATCACCAATCAATAAGTTGGGATGCGAAAGGAACGCACCATGCCATCAGCGATGACCTCACCTGCCAGGATTGGCGACGCCCCCGGACTTCATTCCGGATATGGGCGGCTGTTCGCTCCCGATGAAATGACGCTCGGGCTGATCATGCCGCTTGAAACCTATCCAAGCGCCGGCATTCCCACGATGGAGGCGCATCTGGACGCTGCCCGCCATGCCGATGAAATCGGGATCAGCGGGCTCTGGCTGCGCGATATCCCGTTCTACGATCCCCAATATGGCGATGCAGGCCAAGTTTTTGAGCCGCTGACCTATATCTCGGCGCTTGCCGGTGCGACTACGCGGATTGCCCTTGGCACGGCGGGGATCGTCCTGCCGTTTCGCGAACCCAATCTGCTGGCACGGCAGGTCGCAACGCTGGACCAGATTTCGGGCGGCCGGATGATCGTCGGGTTCTCTTCCGGCGACCGGCCAAAGGAATATCCGCTGTTCGACATCGATTTCGACAGCCGGGCCGGACGCTTTCGCGAAGCCTATGACCTTTATCGCACCTTCACCGAGGAACGCGCCCCGGCCTACGACACGGTCCGCTTCGGCTCCTCTCCGGGCGGGTATGACGTATTGCCCAAACCCCCGCATGGCAGAACGCCTGCCATCGCAATCGGGCGGGCCGGTCAGGATATCGCGTGGATTGGGAGCAAGATGGATGGTGTCATCGTGCCAAGTCCGGCGGAACCGGACTTGCCGCAAGCGGTCGCCGATTGGCGCACGGTCTCGGGCGACGGCTTCAAGCCTTATGGCGTCGCTGGCTTCCTGCATCTGGAGGCGGACCGCGATTATCCCTTCGAACGTGTTCGTGCAGGTTTTCGTACCGGCAGCCGAAGCCTGGCCGAATTCATGGAGCGCGCACGCGATGCGGGTGTGAACCATATCGCGCTTAACCCTCGTTTCACGAACCGACCCATCGGCGATGTACTCGCAGACCTGGAACGCGACGTGCTGCCGCGCTTCCCCTCGCTCGCCTGAATTTGAACGGACAATCGATCATGACCCAGCTTTTCACACCCTATAACCTAGCCGGTCTGGCACTTTCCAATCGTGTCGTCATGGCGCCGATGACCCGTTCGCGCGCTGAAAGTGGCGTGCCGGATGATCAGACCGCGCTCTATTATGCGCAGCGCGCCGGCGCAGGCCTTATCATCACCGAGGGAGCTCCGGTTTCGCAGGAAGGGAACGGCTATCTTTATACGCCCGGCATCCACACCGATGCGCAGGAAGCCGGCTGGACCAATGTCACCCGCGCGGTTCATGAACGCAGTGGCCGGATTTTCGTGCAGCTTTGGCATGTGGGCCGAGTCTCGCACGTATCGCTCCAACAGGATGGGGCCGCGCCAGTTTCGGCCAGCGCAAAGCGGGCCGAAGATACGTCATCCTACTCGATTGGCCCGGATGGCCTGCCGGGCCAGCAACCCGCCAGCACGCCGCGTGCCCTGACAACCGAGGAAGTGGTCCGCGTGACAGCAGATTTCGTCGCCGCGGCAAGACGCGCCATCCGCGCGGGGTTCGACGGTGTAGAGATCCATGGCGCAAACGGATATTTGTTCGAACAGTTCATCAATGCGGGCTCCAATGACCGGACCGACCACTATGGCGGCAGCGTCGAAAATCGGCTCCGCTTCCTTCTTGAAACGGTCGATGCGGTTGCTGCGGAAATCGGCATGGACCGCGTGGGCGTGCGTATCTCACCATTCGGGCGCCTGTTCGACATGGCCGCCTTTGACGATGAGGCGGAGACATGGCTGTCCCTTGCCGAGCAGATGGAGGTGCGCCAGCCCGCCTATGTCCACCTCAGCAATCAGCTGACCATCGGCGGGGAAGCGATGCCTGAAACCTTCCCGTCGCAGTTTTGCAAGCGGTTCACCGGCACGCTGATCGCTGCGGGCGGTTTTGACAGGGGTACCGGCGAACAGGCGCTAAAAGACGGCGCTCTCGACCTGATCGCCTTTGGCAAGCCGTTTATTTCCAATCCCGATTTCGTTGAGCGGATGCAGAACGGCTGGCCCATCGCCGACGCCCCGCGCGATGCGTTCTATGGCGGCAAGGGCACGAAGAATTACACTGACTTCCCCACCTATGCTGAGCAGGCAGGGGTGACTGCATGACCGATCGCCCAGCACCCGCCGCCAACCATCAGGGCCGCATTGCCGCCCTGCTCGACCGCGAAGAAATCCGCGCTCTGCGCCTGCGATACAGCACATTGCTGGATACGAATGCCGCCGACCGGATGGACGAGGTTTTTACAGGCGATGCCGAGGTCGTTGTCACCACCGGATCGATGAAGGGGCTGGACGAGATCCGCAATGGCCTTGCCAGTGCCTACAGCCAGTTCGATACGCGCGGTGCGGACCATTTCCCGTTCGTACACGCGGTGGCGAATCATGAAATCACGCTGACCGGGCCGAATAGCGCCGAGGGAAGCTGTTATCTGCTTGATTTCGTGACCGACAGGCCCGGCGATCGGCACCCCTTTCTGCTGCTTGGCCGCTATCTCGATCGCTATGTTCGCGTGACCGATGGCTGGCGCATCGCGCGCACCGCGCTTGACGTGGTGTGGCCTCACCATGACCTGTAAGAGAGTTTCCCATGCTTGATAAAGCGCATGCGTCGCAAAGCTTTGCGCGCGTATTTACCGATGATCAGCTTTCGGTCGGCCTCATCACTCCGCTTGAGGCCTATCCCGACAGCCCGTTTCCGACGCTAAAGGATCACCGCCGGATTGCCCAACAGGCCGAGGAGGCCGGTTTTGCCAGCATCTGGCTGCGTGACGTACCGTTCTATGATCCCAATTTCGGCGATGCGGCCCAAATGCTCGATCCGTTCGTTTATGCAGGCTATCTAGCCGCAGCGACCGAAACGATCACGCTGGGCACGATCGGCATCGTCCTCCCCCTGCGAGAGCCCGTGTCGGTTGCGAAACAGGCGCTTTCGGTCGACCGGTTGACCGGCGGGCGCTTCGTGCTGGGCCTTTCCACGGGCGATCGGCCGGTGGAATATCCCGCCTTCAACGTCGATTTCGACGATAGAGGCGCGCGCTACCGCGAGGCGATGGAGCTGATCCGCACACTGGAAAGCGAAGCGTTTCCTCGTAAGACGACGCAGCGTTTCGGCACGCTCTCAGGCAATCTGGACCTGTATCCCAAGCCCGTGAACGGGCGCCTGCCTATTATGGCGGTGGGCCGTTCGCGCCAGCCGATCGAATGGCTGGCGCGAAATGTCGATGCCTGGATATGGGCCGTGGACGACGACCGCGCGATCCGCGAAATTGTCGACGCGCTCAAGACCGCCGCTGGTGACGGCGCACCGCCGGCCTATGGATATTCGACTTTCTTCGACCTCGACCCCAACCCCGACGCGCCTTATCAGCGTTTCTACAATGTGGTGCGGATCGGTCGGAAAGCCTTGATCGACCGCTTGCTGCACCACCGCGATCTGGGCGTGCGGCACATCGCTCTCAATCTCAAACCCTCGCAGCGCTCCGCTCAGTCGGTGATCGAGGAAATGGGTTCACATGTCCTGCCCGCATTGAAGTCTGCGTCATGAGCGGGGACAGGGCGGTGATCGGTCGACTCTTGGATGAGCTGGCTACAGGGTGGGCGACGGGCGATCTTTCTAAAGTCGGGCCTGCTTTTGACGACCGGTCCCGATTGATCAGCGCGCAGCATGGAACTGCAAGCGGTACGGATGCGATCCTGGCGGCTCTGGGCGCCGATACGCGTGATCGCGGCTTCATCCATCGCGCCACGAACCGCTATATCGGGATCGACGGCAATCGCGCGGCGACCAGCTTCTATCTGTTCGGCCTGATGCATGACGGCAGGGACAAGGCTTTTCTGTTCGGGACCACGATTATCGCACTGCTGGAAAGGGTCGAGAGTCGGTGGCGCATTGATGACATTCGCATTCAGGCGATGTGGTCCAAAGGCGATCCGCAGATGGCTTCGCACTGGCTGCATTTTCCGGGCGATCGCGGCTGGCAGCTGGGCGCCCCTCCTCCGGTAATCGTAAGCGAACTGCATGCACCGTGGCACGTCCTACCGGATTTGCCTGCACCCGACGATCTTCAAGAGGCGTTGCATGAGCTATATGCCCGCTACGCCTTTGCCGTCGACCAGAACGACATCGGCCTGCTGGTCAGCGCCTATGCCAAGGATGTCGAGGGTGGCTTCGCGCCGCTGGGTAATCTGTCCGGGCGGGACGAGGTGGTCGGCATGCTGAAGAACTTTCGTCATCTCGCGCCCTTCTGGCAACATTTCGGCGAAGTCGTGGCGGTTCAGGATGAAGGTGACGGACAGCATGCAAGGCTGATTATCGGACGGATCGTGCCGGACCGTCCAGTCGATGAAAGCGGCAGGACAATCTATGCCGCGCATTATCAGCTCCGCGCCGTAAGGAAGGGAGGAAACTGGCATATCTGCTGGAGTGATTATCGTCCCGGCTGGTTCACACAAGATACGGTTCCCGCTTTCGATATCGGGCGGCCGACCTCCTGACCAACGATTCCATGCAATGCTGGATGCGCTCTATGCTTGTTGCTTTGTAATCAGCCATCTATCTGTGCCGCGAAACGGGACGATGAGCGAATGTCCGGTATGAAATTAGGGAACGGCAGCAAAGTACCAAAACACATTATTGGGGACCTGCTGGTTTCCCTTAATTCGAATGACCAGTAATTTAGGTCACTCGAATTGAGTAAAAATTTGGGATTGTGGCGCTTATCGATGTGACAATCCAAAAGAGTCTGGCTGTTCGACGATGTTTATATCGCGTTCCAGGTCTGCCCCTCATCTGAACTGTTCGCTGTTGCAATATTGCCTTTAACGGCGCGGGATCGGCCAGTTACCCAGGGCCGCTCACAGAAACCCAGTAAGCCCAACGTGCATGGGACGGCTACTTCATATCGACATTGCAGCACTGCGCCATGGAGGGAGCTTGAGAGCTAACCATATGTGCGGGCTGTGAGCTTGCGAACCGATCACTTTACTTGGAGTAAAATTATCGTATACGTTGTACTGTATTTTGTATTGGCATATACTAAAACAGGGAGCGTTTCATTATGCATTCTTTCCGATCGGCACGGCCCAGTCTGCGTTGCCTTTTATTGATGAGTTGCGTCACATTTTCCGCGAATGCTTTGGCTCAAAACGTCTCAAATCAGCCTGATTCCGTCCTAACCGACAGCGATGCGGCCGATGCTCCGATCATTGTGACGGGTTCACGCATCCGGCGCGCTGCGACGGACAGCACGGCACCGATTGCGACGGTCGATTCCGATCAGATCAAGGCGGCCGGGACACAAAATATCGCTGATGTGGTGAATCAGCTTCCGGCGCTGGCCGTCACTCAGACCAACCAGACCAGCAATCTGGCGGGCAATGCCGGGATCAACGCATTGGATCTGCGCGGCATGGGTACCCAGCGCACACTTGTGCTGGTTGATGGCCGCCGACAGGTCGCTGCCATTCCTGGTACGTCTGCCGTCGATCTCAGCAATATTCCGTCCAGTCTTGTCGAGCGGGTGGAAGTGATTACCGGAGGGGCTTCCGCGCTTTATGGTGCCGATGCTGTTGCCGGTGTGGCCAATTTCATTCTCAAAAAGGATTATGAAGGCATCGATGCCAATGCGCGCTATAGCGCTTCCACGCGTGGCGATATGGACACTTACGGGATCGACATGCTGGCGGGGACCAATTTTGCCGATAGCCGTGGCAATGTGACGCTATACGGTTTCTATGAGAACACGCCCGACACGGTCAGTGGGGCGGATCGGCCGTGGACGTCCGACGGGTATCCTATCTATGCCCGGGCCAGCAGCGAAAATCGCTATTTCATTCAGGACCATGTCCGCAATATCAATACTGCGGATGCAGCTCAGCTTGTTCTCGGTGGCAAGCTATATTCCGTCGATCGGGGAACCGGTGCTTTGCGTGATCCGATTCTCGGGCCGGGCGGTCTTGTAAATGCGGTTCCGGTGGATCTCGACACTTCTACCGACCCGCTGGGTACGCTGCTCACCAATGGCGGTGAATATAATGGTCGTTATGACGGCTTGTATCTCTCGGTTCCGTCCAAAAGAATCAACACCCGCGCTTCGGCAAGCTTCGAAGTGAGCCCGGCACTTAATCTTTTCGCCAATGCGACTTTTGCGCATAATAAGTCGGAAGCCGGTTATCTTCAGATGACGGCCTTTGGCACCGATGTCGTGCCGGCCGACAGCCCTTATATTACGGATGCAATTCGTGCGGCCAGCGGAGGCAGCGTTCCTGATAGCGGTGTGCAGTTCGCTCGTCGCTTTATGGAATTGCCCGCGCCGCGCACTGATTATGATCGTAAACTGTTTCAAAGCGTTGTCGGAGCGGAAGGTGACTTCAGCCTTTTCGCGCAGCCCTGGAACTATTCGACCTATTATTCCTACGGCAAGACGACGCAGCGTGTTCGCGATGTAAATTCGACAGCCTATGACCGCTGGTATCTGGGGCTCGACAGCACGACCGGAGCGAATGGCGAAGCGATTTGCCGCAGCACCCTCGACGATCCGGGCAATGGCTGCGTTCCGATCAATCCGCTTGTCACACTGACGCCGGAAATGATCGATTATATTACGTATACTTCACATTGGTCGAAATCGACTCTGACACAGCAGGTTCTGTCGGGCTATGTGTCAGGTGGGTTGTTCGATCTTCCTGGCGGGGCCGTTCAGGTTGTGCTGGGTGCCGAATATCGCAAGGAAAAGAACGATATCGGTGCGATCCCCGAATATAACCCCGACAGCCCGCTTTATGATCCCTCGATCGGAACAATGGCCGATACGCTGGTCGGCAAATATTCGGTCAAGGAAGTCTTCGGGGAAGTCCATGTTCCCATTTTGGCGAACACGCCCTTCTTCGATACGTTGTCGGTCGACGGGGCGCTGCGTCTTTCGGATTACAGCACCGCTGGTTCTACCACGACCTGGAAAGTTGGTGGTGAATGGGCGCCAATCCCCGATATCCGTTTCCGCGCAACCTATGGTCAGGCGGTGCGGGCTCCCAACATCGGCGAGCTTTACACAGCGAACAGTGTTTCGGGATTGTGGATCACCGATCCCTGTAACGACTATAATCTTGAGAACCGTAATACACGGACGGAATATACTGCCGATAATTGTGCAGCCATCAATCCGGCCGATACGGTAAGCTATTGGGTGTATAAGGATATCATTTCGAGTGGTAATCTCGATCTGCAACCGGAAACGGCCAAGACGCTGACGGTCGGAGCCGTTGTGCAGCCGCGCTTCATCCCCGGCCTTACTTTTACGGTGGATTACTATAATATCGATCTGCGCAATGCGATCGATGCCTTCGGGGCGCAGACGCTGATTGATAAATGCGTTGATCAGGCAAGTCTGGATAATATTTTCTGTCCGCTGATCGAGCGTGATGAGAACGGTAATATTCAGTCGGTCCAGACGCAAAAGCTGAATCTGGCGCAATATCTGACGCGGGGTGTGGATTTCGGTCTCAACTATTCGCTGCCGCTTTCGCGCCTCGGTATTGAAGGCGATGCGGGAACCCTGTCGGTGGATGCGAATTACACCCGCCTCATCAAACGCCGCTACACACTCGATCCCACCGATCCGAACAGCATTACCGAATATGCCGGGATCTTCGGTTCGCCCAAATGGAAAGGCGTGGTGCGCACGTCTTACACACGCGATCATATGGGCGTCACCTGGACGCTGCGGCATTTCTCACCCATGAAGAACAGCACCACGGTAACGGAAGAAGCATACGAAGATGTCTGGACACCTGATGTCTTTTATAATGACATTTCGGCCTATGTTGACGTGACCGACAATATCGAATTGTCCGGTGGCCTCAACAATATGTTCGATCGCAAACCGCCCCGTATTCCCGGTGCCGAGGCCGGGGGTTCCAACTTCGAACTAAGCTATCAGTCGGGCGTCTATGACGTCATCGGCCGGACATTCTTCCTGACGCTGCGCTTCCACCAGTAAGCGCGGAAACAGACAGAATAGCGCAATATGCCGGTCGCTTTTCCGTGAAGCGGCCGGCATATTCGTCTTGACCCGGTCATCTCATTGCTCAATGCCATGGCGGGCTTGGAGGCAGCAGTGCGAATACGGGTTTTAGCCTGTGTGATGCATGACATTTTCATTTTCTCGGCGTTTTCCTGGGCGGTAGCCAAGGCGCTGACTATCATTGAGTAAGGCTGGCCATGAGCGAACCGTTTCTCGCAATCGACTGGGGAACAACCAATCGGCGCGTCTATCTGATTGAGAATGGTATGGTACGCCATACGGAAAGAGACGATGCCGGTGCCGCAAAGATCAGCGATTTCGAACGGGAAATCGCTGCCATCCGGCAGCGTCACGGTGACTATCCGGTGTTGATGGCGGGTATGGTGGGGTCCAGTATCGGCTGGCAGGAAACGCCCTATGTTCCGGCGCCTGCCGGAATGAAAGAGCTGGCCTCGACCCTGCATTATATCGACGAGCGTACCGCCATCGTGCCCGGCATGTCCTGGCAGGCGCCGGATGGACGATGCGATGTGATGCGCGGGGAAGAAGTGCAACTGCTCGGTGCGCACGCTGCCGGGCTGGTGCCCGAAGAGGCCGTGCTGTGCCAGCCGGGCACTCATTGCAAATGGGCATGGCTCGGCGGCAACGGTGTGGAGCGTTTCGTCACTGCCATGACCGGAGAACTTTTTGCCATGTTGCGCCAGCATAGCCTGTTGCGCCCGCAGCTGGGCGGCGACGTGGCTGATGGCGATGCTTTCAGGGCAGGTGTGGCACAGGGGCAGCATCGGGATCTGGCTGCGAGCCTGTTCGGTATCCGGGCAGCAGCCATGCTGGACGCATTGTCCGATGCGGATGCGGCATCCTATGCCAGCGGCGTTCTGATCGGCGCGGATGTCGCAAATCGTATGGAACACGATAAAGTTGGACGTGTTTATATTTTGGCCGATGTTTATCTCGGTACGCTTTATGCTTCGGCTATTGCGGCACTGGGGGGAGACAGCGTGCTGATCGATAGCCATGAGACGTTCGTGGCGGGGATATCTACAATCCGGGAGCTTCAGGAATGAGCCATTTATCCGAGTTCGACGACGCTTTTGCCCGCTGTCCGCTGATTGCCATTCTGCGTGGTGTCACGCCGGATGAAGCTGTGGCGGTCGGTGAAGCGCTGGTCGATGCGGGATTTACCCTTATCGAAGTGCCGCTCAACTCACCTGAACCGTTCGACAGTATTCGGCGGATGGCTAAAGCGCTGAAAACCCGTGCTGTGATAGGTGCCGGGACGGTGCTGGATAGCGACGATGTGGCCAGGGTCGATTCAAGCGGCGGACAAATGATAATTTCACCCAATATGGACCCGCAAGTCGTAGGTGAAACATCGCTGCGCCAACTTGTCTCCCTGCCCGGTGTGGCGACACCGTCCGAAGCATTCGCCGCTCTCAAGGCAGGCGCTTCGGGCCTGAAATTGTTCCCGGCCGAAGGTACTTCGCCTGCCGTTCTCAAGGCCTGGCGCGCTGTTATTCCGGCGGATACGCGTATTCTGCCGGTGGGTGGAATCACGCCTGAAGGAATGCGGCCATGGCTCGATGCCGGAGCCAGTGGTTTCGGGCTGGGATCGGCTTTGTACAAGGCGGGCATGAACGCTGAGGATGTGGCTGAACGGGCTCGTGGCTTCCAGGAAGCTCTGACTGCGACCAGAAGCTAGGAGTCAGACCGGGGGGCGGCAAAACGGTTCCCCTCTTCGCCTGATTTGCTGTAGGGCGTGGCCATGCGTATTCTTCTTGCTGCCGCTCTCATGGCCACCGCCGCTCCGCTTGCCGCTGCACAACCGGCATCATCCCCCGCTCCTGTACTGACGACGCCCGAAGCCGTCGATATCTGGACTCACGCTGCTCCCGAAGTGGCGCGTGTCACGCATGTCGGGCTCGATCTCGATGTCGATTTTACCAGCAAAACGCTGGGCGGAACGGCGACACTCGACATTCAGGCCCGTCCCGATGCCAAAGACATCGTCCTCGATGTCGACGATCTGGATATTGCCTCGATCACCGATGCACAGGGCAAAGCGCTGCAATGGACAGTCGGAGCAGACGATCCCGAACTGGGCTCGGCACTGACAGTTCAGCTCGATGGCGCCCGTCAGATCATTATTGCTTATCGCACGAAGCCGGGGGCGACGGCACTGCAATGGCTGCCACCCGAAATGACGGCAGGCAAGAAAAAGCCCTATCTTTTCAGTCAGGGGCAACCGATCAATAATCGCAGCTGGATTCCGACACAGGACAGCCCCGGTATCCGCCAGACCTGGGATGCTACGCTCACCGTCCCGGGCGATCTGGTTGCGGTAATGAGTGCGGAGAAGCTCAGCGGTGACAAGGGTGAAGCCCTAGCCGATGGCCGCCGCCGGTTCCGTTTCCGAATGGATAAGCCGGTACCGCCTTATCTGATCGCCTTTGCAGTGGGCGATCTCAAATTCCGGTCTCTCGGCCCGCGTTCGGGCGTCTGGACCGAAGCATCCATGCTCGATGCCGCGGCGAGCGAATTTGCCGATGTCGAAAAGATGATCGATGCGGCGTCCGATCTCTACGGCCCCTACAGATGGGGTCGTTACGACATGCTCGTTCTGCCGCCATCCTTCCCTTATGGTGGGATGGAAAACCCGATGCTGACTTTCCTGACGCCGACCATCATCACCGGGGACCGGTCCAATACCGATGTGGTGGCGCATGAACTGGCGCATAGCTGGTCGGGTAATCTTGTCACCAATGCAACATGGTCCGATAGCTGGCTGAACGAAGGGTTCACCACCTATTTTGAAAACCGCATCATGGAAGCGCTTTATGGCAAGGAGCGCGCCGCAATGTATGCCGATCTCGACTGGGATGGCATGATGCGTGATCTGAAGACTTTCGGCGGGAAGAGCGGCACGGGAGCGCGCACCCGGCTCCATGGCGATCCGGGTGCGACGGGCGGCCAGCTCGACTATTTCAAAGGGTCCAATTTCCTGCGCATGATCGAAAAGACGGTCGGTCGCGACCGCTGGGATGCCTATTTGCGCTCCTATTTCGATCGTCATGCTTTCCAGCCGCAAACGACAGCCGGCTTTCTCAGCGATCTGCGGAAAAACCTGATTAAAGGCGATGCGAAACTGGAACTGTCGCTGCAACTGGACCGCTGGGCCTATGCCGCGGGGCTGCCCGATAATGCCGTGCATATTACCAGTGAAACACTGGCAGTAATCGACCGGACATTGGCGGCGTATAAGAATGGCGGCCCGGCGAGCGCGGTACAGACTGAGGGCTGGAGCACGCAGGAATGGCTGCGTTTTCTCAATGGTATTCCGCGCAATCAGTCTGCCGCGCGGCTGGCCGAACTGGACCGGGCTCTGGGCCTTTCGAACTCGAATAATGCCTATGTTCGTTCGGCCTGGCTCGAACTTGCGATTGCCAATCGCTATGAACCGGCCCTGCCTTCGCTGCATGAGTTTGCTACACGGGTAGGGCGCGGTCTGCTGATCCGTCCGCTTTATGCCGGCCTGATGGAGCAGGGGGACTGGGGCGCAAAAATTGCCCGCACTCTCTTCACCGAAGCCCGTCCGACCTATCATCCTTCCACGGCTGCCCAGATCGAACGGATTATCGAAGGAAGCGAAAGCGCCGGATAGGCACTATGTCGGCATTCTTTCTGGCCTTTCTTAGCTGTCTGGGAATGACCTTTGCGGGGCGCGAGCAGGTTTTGGTGGCGCGCCTCTCAGGCCGTCTCGGGCAAGGGCGCGGTCTGCTGGTGCTGGTCTGGCTCTCTTCGATCGGCACATCGGCACTGGCGGCATGGCTGGCGAAGAGCATGACGCCGCTGCTGGTTCCGACTGCCAGACAGCTCTTTGTCGGTTTCGCTCTGGGGCTGGCCGGGCTCGATCTTCTGCTGGGCCGGCAGCGGCGTCTGCCGGTCGAACCGACCCGGTCGCTCGGTGCTATCGGTCTGGTGCTTTTTACTGGCCAGCTCACCGATAGTGCGCGGTTCCTGATTTTGGCACTGAGCGTGCTGACAGGCGCGCCTTTCTGGGTCGCTTCAGGCGGAATTATCGGCTCCGGAGCAGCGCTGACAGTCGCCTGGATGGCAGGGGAATTTTGGGAAAAACGGTTACCTTTACGGGTATTTCAATATGTTGCGGGCGGCCTCTTCCTGCTGGCCTCCGTCATGGTTCTGCTTTTTGCCAAAGGCCTTGTTGATTGATCGTTATTTTCGATTAATGTGAATTACATGTTTCTCGAAACCGATTGGTGTTATTGCGCGTTCGAAACATGTAATCTGACGAAAGGGGAACTGAAAATGGCCGAATCCGGCGACAATTCCAAAAAAGCTCTGATCGCAGCACTCAATGGTGCGCTGGCCGATCATATGGCACTGTATATGAAGACAAAGAACTTCCACTGGCATGTGGCTGGCGGTCGCTTCCGCGATCTTCATCTTCTGTTCGACGAACAGGCCGCGCAGATCATTGCTCTGGTCGACGATATCGGTGAGCGCGTTCGTAAGAATGACGAATATGCGCTGACATCGATCGGGTCGGTCGGCAAGGCTACCAACATTGCCGATCAGGACGATGTTACCGTGACGGCTGACGATATGGTCCGTGAATTGCGCGACGATAATAAGAAGCTCCTCGAACGCCTTAAGGAAGTGAAGCAGACTTCCGACGAAGCGGGCGATTATGCCACCAATGGCGTTGTGGACGACTGGATCGATCAGACCGAAGAGCGTGTCTGGTTCCTGACCCAGACGCTGAAGTAATTTCCTGTAAAAACGGGTATGACGGTCGCCGGGCTTTACGCTACGGCGACCGTTTCTGTTGGAAAGGACGAGTCTTCATGGTCGAATGCGACATTATCGAGAAGGCGAGCGACCGCGATATCGCTGACTGGCTGGGGCAACGTCTGGCCTGTTCTCTGGAAGAAAATGATGGTCCGATCGCCGTGACCGTGCCCGGCGGTTCGACCCCTTTTCCCATTCTTCGCAAGCTGACGGAAACCCCGCTCGAATGGGAGCGGATCACTTTCTGGCCGGGCGATGACCGGATGGTGCCTGAGGATCATTCGGCATCGAATACGGGGAAGATCCGTGCACTTCTCGAACCGACCGGAGCGGAAGTGGTCAGGCTCACCGAAATGGAGCAGGTGCCGCATTTCACGCTCGCCTGGCTGGGAATGGGCGGCGATGGCCACATCGCGTCGCTTTTCCCCAATACCGATCCGCAAGTGGACGATATGCAGGCTATCCGTCGGCTGACGCCCGATCCTTTGCCGCCTGAGGCACCTTTCGACCGGATCACGCTGACCATGCCGTCTATTCTGGCATCGGATGAATTGCTTTTCGTCATTCGCGGGGCAGACAAACGCGCGGTTTTCGAACAGGCGCTACGCGGTGAAAGCGATCTGCCCATTGCCCGTCTGCTGGGCGCGGCGACGCAGAAAGTGACATGCTTCGCCTGATTCCCGGCGGGCTGCACCGGCAGGCTTTGCGTATTGCGCATCGTCTGCGCAGCGTGTGGTGGCGCTGGCGCCGCCCGGCTTTGCGTGGTGTGAGCATTCTGGCTTTCAACGAAGCAGGCGAATTGCTGCTGGTGCGTCATTCCTACGGTGCCGATCTGTGGAGCTTCCCGGGTGGTGGTTTTCGCAAGGGTGAAGCACCGCTGGCGGCAGCGCAGCGCGAATTTCAAGAGGAACTGCGTTGTCCGGCATATGGCTGGCAGAAGCTCGGCACAGTGGAAGAACGGCTTCACAGAGCCCCGGCTATGGGACACGTCTATCGGGCCATGCTGGCCGGAGAACCGCGACCCGACGGGCGTGAGATCGTCGAGGCGCGTTGCTTTGCGCTTGACCGGCTGCCTGCCAATCTGAGCCGCCGTGTAAGGCCCCGGCTAGCATTGTTATCCGGCAATGAGCCAGTGGATTAATCGTCTGCCGCGTTTGCCTCTTCCGCTTCGGCCTGTTCTTCTTCGCTGGCCTGCATCACCTTGCCGCCCAGACGACACCATGTGACGAATTCGCCCGGCAGGCGGCTTCCTTCGATCACCAGTGAGCCGGCACCGGGCAAGGTCGCTTCCAGATCGCGTGTGCCGGTAAAAACATCCAGCGCCGGAGCATCGGCAGGATAGGTGCCTTCCCAGCGCCATTCGCCGTCATTGAGCACAGCTTCCATCTTGAAACGGCTTATCATGCCATTGCCGATCACGGGAAACAGCGCGCTTGTGTCGGGGCGCGCTTCAACATGGCGGATGATGCGTAATTGCGGCGGTGTCTCGGTCAGGCGGCAGGCGAGGGTGAGATAGGGCGGTTCATCGGGAAGCCCGAAATGGATCGCGCGGCCATCCTCTGAAACCTGCCACAATGCACCCTCGACGTCGGGTGACGGCAGCGGTTCGCGCGGGCGCGTCACCGGATCGGCATCGGGCAGGGTAATCCGTACCGGACTGTCAGCGTCGCTATTCCCGCAGGCTGCCAGCAGAGGCAGGGTAAGAAGCGCAAGATTACGGAGAATGCGGTAAGGCAAGGGCAAGCCTGTTGTCTGCAATTGAACAGCTTTGCCATAGGCATGATGGCCCGCTGGATTCAAGACATTAGCGCCACTGGCTCTGTTTCCATTCCGTTCGCGGAGAAGCGGAGACAAGGTGCTGCGTCAGCTCTGTTTCTTCCACTTCTTCTGCGTCTTGCCATAGCGGGTCTTGCGGGTGCCCGGTCTGCCTTCATTGGAGCGTCCGACACGGGGGGCTTTCTTCTCTTCGTCGGGCAGCCCGAGTTCCTCATTTTCGAGGCGGCGAATTTCGTCGCGCAATCGCCCGGCTTCTTCGAATTCGAGATCGGCCGCCGCCTTGCGCATACGATCTTCGAGATCTTCGATATAAGCGCGCAGATTATGGCCGACGAGATTGTTCGTCTCATCATCTTCCAGATCCACGGTGACACCGTCTTTGGCGGCTGTATGGGCAACGATATCGGCGATTTCGCGCTTGATGGTTTGCGGCGTGATGCCGTGTTCCTCATTATAGGCGCGCTGCTTTTCACGGCGCCTTTCGGTTTCCGCCATAGCGCGTTCCATGCTGCCGGTAATCCGGTCGGCATAGAGGATAACCCGGCCATCGACATTGCGTGCGGCACGCCCGATTGTCTGGATCAGCGAGGTTTCGGAGCGGAGAAAACCTTCCTTGTCGGCATCGAGAATACAGACGAGACCGCATTCGGGAATATCGAGCCCTTCGCGCAGCAGGTTGATGCCCACCAGCACATCATAGACGCCCATACGCAGATCGCGGATCAGTTCGATGCGCTCCAGCGTTTCGACATCGCTATGCATGTAGCGCACACGCACACCCGCTTCATGCATGAATTCGGTAAGGTCTTCCGCCATCCGCTTGGTCAGCGTGGTGACGAGCGTGCGATAGCCTTTAGCGGCGGTTTCCTTGCATTCATTGATGCAGTCCTGAACCTGATCCTCGACCGGGCGGATATCCACCGGCGGATCGATCAGCCCGGTCGGGCGGATGACCTGTTCGGCAAATACACCGCCGGTCTGCTCCATTTCCCATGGGCCGGGGGTGGCCGAAACGGCAACCGTCTGCGGACGCATCGCGTCCCATTCGTTGAAACGCAGCGGGCGGTTATCGATACAGCTGGGCAGGCGGAAACCATATTCGGCGAGAGTCAGCTTGCGGCGATGGTCCCCGCGCGCCATCGCGCCGACCTGTGGTACGGTCTGGTGGCTCTCATCGACAAACAGCACGGCATTATCGGGCAGATATTCGAACAGGGTCGGCGGCGGTTCGCCGGGCAGGCGGCCGGTCAGGAAGCGCGAATAATTCTCGATCCCCGCGCAGGACCCGGTGGCGGCAATCATTTCGAGATCGAAATTGGTCCGCTGTTCGAGCCGCTGCGCTTCGAGCAGCATGCCTTCATCCTGCAATTCCTTCAGCCTTTCCTGAAGCTCGAAGCGGATCGCTTCCGTTGCCTGCTTCATGGTCGGGCCGGGCGTTACATAATGCGAATTGGCATAGATACGTATCCGGTCGAGCGTGACGCCCTTCTTGCCGGTCAGCGGATCGAATTCGCTGATTTCCTCGATTTCGTCTCCGAAAAATGAAACGCGCCATGCGGCATCTTCATAATGGCTCGGGAAAATTTCGAGATTGTCGCCGCGCACGCGAAAATTGCCGCGCGCAAAGCCTGCATCGTTGCGCTTATATTGCAGTGCGACCAGCTTGCGGATGATTTCGCGCTGATCGACGGTCTGTTCTTTCTTGAGATCGAAGACCATGGCCGAATAGGTTTCGACCGATCCGATACCGTACAGGCACGATACCGAAGCAACGATAATCACATCGTCGCGTTCGAGCAGAGCGCGGGTGGCCGAATGGCGCATCCGGTCGATCGCTTCATTGGTCGAACTTTCCTTTTCGATATAGGTATCGGACCGCGGCACATAGGCTTCGGGCTGATAATAGTCGTAATAGGATACGAAATATTCGACTGCATTTTCGGGAAAGAAGCTTTTGAATTCGCCATAAAGCTGTGCGGCGAGAATCTTGTTGGGGGCCAGAATAAGCGCGGGACGCTGCAATTCTTCGATCACCTTGGCCATGGTGAAGGTCTTACCCGAACCTGTCACGCCGAGCAGGACCTGGGTCTTATCGTCGGCATTCACACCTTCGGTCAGTTCGGCAATGGCGGTGGGCTGATCCCCGCTCGGTTCATAATCCGAAACCAGTTTGAAGGGTTTGCCGCCCAGAGTCTTTTCGGGGCGTTCGGGCTTGTGCGGTGTGAAAGTGCCGGATGTATCGGGTTCTTCCAGTCCGCGACGGATGACGAGTTCGGCCATGGCGGAACATATGGGGAAAGAATGCCTGTTCCGCAATGTCGAAGCCCTATGGCCATTGGCACGCTCGCAGGGGCTTGGTAATCATCGTTCGGACCAGCGCCCGTCACACCGGGCTCCCGTTTATGGAATTTGGAGATTTTTATGCGTCTTGTTCATTGTTTTCCGTTGGTGGCGGCCATGGCCCTTGCGGCCTGTGGCGGCAATGGAGCCAAGGAAGAAGGGACGGATGAAAGCGCACCCCTTTCGCAGGAAGAAGTGGCCAGTAAGGCTAATGGTATGATTCGCCAGACGCCGGGGCAGTATCAGACCTCGGTCGAATTGCTCGATTTCGATATTCCGGGCCTGTCGGAAGAGCGGGCCGGCCAGTTGAAAGATATGTTTGCCAAGAGCGTGGCTGACGGCAACACCTATTGCCTGACACAGGAAGATGCCGACAAAGGCCCCGAAGCCATGCTGCAACAGCTTGCCGAAGCTGACTGCACGTTCAAATCTCTCGACGTCAATGGCGCGAAAGTGGATGCCGATATGACCTGCAAGGGTGCAGGCGGGGCCGATGGCAATTTCAAGCTGAACGGCACCATGGAGAAGGAAAGCAGCGAAATGCTCATGGAGATTAACCAGAGCATTCCGAATCTTCCGGGCGAAGGCAAGGCCGTGATGAAAATGAAAATGAATTCGAAGCGGGTCGGCGAATGTAGCTGATTAGCGCAAGCGAAAACGTAGAGTGAAGGGGCGGAGTGCTACGGCATTCTGCCCCTTTTTCTTTGTGACAATTTAAAGACAACTGAAACCCGATGCTGGATTTTTCGTTCATCCTGTAACAAGTCACTTTTGTTACAGACGATGACCATGAAAAATATTTCCCATCTTCATGCCCTCGCAGGCTCCCGTACCTCCGCTGCCAAAGCGGTGGCGCTGCGCGATGCTCTGGGAACTAGGCTCGCTCTGATGCGGCATCCGCGCCCGGCCGACATAAAAGGGCCGAAGCTGCGCTACCTTATGGGCGAACTCGCTGTACTGGGAGAACCGTTCCGTCGTGCCCGGCAGGAACTGGATATTCCGCGTTCTACCAATCCGCGTGTGGTCATGCTGTTGCCCGGATTCGCTACGCACCCGGTGCGTATGCGGTATATGGCGCGTCAACTCGAAAAGGCCGGGCATAAGGTGAAACGTTGGGGGCTGGGTTTCAATTTCGGCCCGAGCGAAGAGAATTTCGAGCGTCTGTCCGAACGGGTCTGCGTGTTGCGGGAACGTTACGGTGTGCCCGTGGTGCTGGTCGGCTGGAGCCTCGGAGGCCTGTTTGCCCGCGAAATGGCCAAGCGCCATCCCGATTGCGTGGACAAGGTGGTGACGATGGGCTCACCTTTCTCCGGCGATCCGCATGCGAATAATGCCTGGCGGCTCTATCATCTGGTCACTGGCCATGCGGTCGATAATCCGCCGCTGGAACTGCATCTTTCGGGCAAGCCGCCGGTAGAGACGGTGGCCCTGTGGAGCCCGCGCGATGGAATCGTTTCGCCGCGCAGTTCCCGCGGACAGCGCGGCGAACGGGATCGTGAAGTCGCCTTGCGTTGTACACATATCGGTTTTGCCTATTCTCCCGAGAGCATTCGAACGGTTCTGCGGGAACTTGAGCGGCGCTGAGTAATTAATCCCGGTATACGGGTTGCCCCGTGGCAACTTCTCGATATCATGCAGAATATTACTGCAATGCCGGGGGGATATGGATCAGTCATCCGCCGAAAACTTCGATGAAATGCGTAAGCCGGACGGTTCTATCCGAGAGGCTTATAGTGGATACAATCAATGGCTTTCGGAGCAGGACCCGGCCAGAATGCGCGGCAAGGGTTTCGAAGCGGAGCGGTTCTTTCGGCGCACCGGGATCACTTTCAATGTTTACGGGGAAAGCGATGCGGAAGAGCGGCTGATTCCGTTCGACATGGTTCCGCGGATTATCACGGGGGGTGAATGGCGCCGCCTGTCACGTGGGATCGAACAGCGTGTGCGGGCGCTCAATGCCTTTATGCACGATCTCTATCACCGGCAGGAAATTATCCGCTCGGGGCGTTTGCCGGAGCGATTGTTCCGCCACAATAGTGCGTGGTTGCCGGAAATGGTCGGGTTCACGCCGCCGGGCAGCGTCTATACCCATATTACCGGCATCGATCTGGTTCGCACAGGGCCGGAGGATTTCAGGGTTCTCGAAGATAATGCCCGCACGCCCAGCGGGGTGAGCTATATGCTCGAAAATCGTGAGACCATGATGGCGATGTTTCCCGAACTGTTCACTCAGGTGAAGGTTCGTCCGGTTTCGACCTATCCGCGCCACCTTGCCAAAAGTCTCGCCGCCTGTGCGCCCGATTGCGCCAGCGAAGTGCCGACCGTCGCGGTGCTGACACCGGGGATTTATAATTCGGCCTATTTCGAACATGCCTTTCTGGCCGATCAGATGGGCGCCGAACTGGTCGAAGGCAGCGATCTGCGCGTGATTGGCGGGCGGGTCCAGATGCGCACCACACGCGGTTACAAGCCGATCGATGTGCTCTATCGCCGGGTCGACGATGATTTCCTCGACCCGCTGACATTCAATCCGGATAGCGTGCTGGGCATACCGGGGATCATGGACGTCTATCGGGCAGGCCGGATCACTATTGCCAATGCACCGGGCACCGGTGTGGCCGATGACAAGGCGATCTATTCCTTCATGCCGGAAATCGTCGAATTTTATACCGGGGAAAAGCCGTTATTGCCCAATGTGCAGACATGGCGCTGTGCAGATCCCGACAGCCTCAAATATGTGCTCGACAATCTCGAAGAGCTGGTGGTGAAGGAAGTTCATGGCTCGGGCGGCTACGGTATGCTGATCGGCCCGACATCCTCCAAACGCGAGATCCGCAAATTCCGGGAAAAGCTGGAAGCCCGGCCTGAAAACTATATCGCGCAGCCCACGCTCGCTCTGTCCACCTGTCCGATCTACACCCGCAAGGGACTGGCGCCGCGCCATGTCGATCTGCGGCCCTTCGTCCTGATGTCGCCCGAAGGGATCGATATCACGCCGGGCGGGCTGACCCGTGTGGCGATGAAAAAAGGCTCGCTTGTGGTCAATTCCAGCCAGGGTGGCGGGACCAAGGATAGCTGGGTGCTGGACGATTAATGGCGGAGACAGAATAATGCTGGGCCGGACCGCCAATAACATCTTCTGGATGTATCGCTATCTGGAGCGTGCCGAGAATACCGCGCGCCTGCTGGAAGCGGGGCATCGCATGTCGCTCACCCGTACGGCCGATGCCGCCTCTGCCGAATGGCGCTCGGTTATCACCACGCTGGGAATGCGCGGTGATTATGAGGATCATTTCGAGGATTACAGCGCCGCGCATGTCTGCGATTTCGTGCTGCGTTCACGCCACAATCCGCAATCTGTTTTCACCATGTTCGAAAATGCGCGGACCAATGCGCGTGCCTCGCGCTCGGCCATTACGGGCGAGGTGTGGGAAGCGGTCAATGAAGGCTGGATGGCGCTGCGCGATATGCTCGCCAAGCAGGTCCGGGAAAGCAATCTCGGTGCGGCACTGGCGGCGATCCGGCGCGAATCCTCGCTTGCGCGCGGGGCCACTCATGGCTCCATGCTGCGCAATGAGATTTATTCCTTCGCCCGCTCGGGCACTTTCATCGAACGCGCGGACAGCACGGCGCGTATCCTCGATGTGAAATATTATCTGCTGTTGCCCTCGCTCGCTTATGTCGGGACGGCGCTCGATACGAGCCAGTGGGACAATGTGCTGCAATCCCTGTCGGGCGAGCGGGCTTATCGCTGGCTCAATTCGGGACGGATGGATGCCCGCTCGATTGCTGATTTCCTGATTTTGGACGACCGTTTCCCGCGCAGTCTGGCATTCTGCTATTCGGCGCTGCGAGAAAATCTCTCCGCCCTTGCGCGTCTGCATGGTGAAGAAGGGGCGGCGCATGTTGCCATGCGTCAGGCCGAAATGGCGCTCAGCGACCGCCGGATAGAGGATATTTTCGATCAGGGGCTGCATGAATTTCTGCTCGAATTCATCGCCTCTAACCAGACGATCGCCAACACTATTGCCGAGGAATACCGGTTTAACGCCTGAAGGAGTGCAATCGACCCGCCCATGCGCCTGTCTGTCCGCCATACGACCCATTATCGTTTCGCCGCTCCTGTGAGCTATGCCATTCAGCGGTTGCGCCTGACGCCCAAGGAAACGCAGGGGCAGAAAATCCTCCAGTGGAATATGGAATATGAAGGCGCGCGCGAGGAACTGGTCTATGACGATCAGAACCATAACAGTGTGACGCTGATTTCTGCCGAAGAAGGCGTGGAGGAAGTGATCGTCACCTGCCACGGCAAGGTCGATACGGAAGATCATGCCGGTGTGATCGGTCATCATTCCGGGCTTTTGCCGCTCTGGTCCTTTCTCGGCTATACGCCGCTTACCATTGCGGGGCCGAAAGTCCGGGCGCTGATTGCGCGGGTTGAGCGCAGCGAAAGCGGTATGGTGGAAACGCTGCATAATCTCTCGTCGATGATCCGTGACACTGTGAAATATGAAACCGGACGCACCCAGGTGACGACGACAGCCGAAGAGGCCATCGCCCAGGGCCATGGTGTGTGTCAGGATCATGCGCATATCTTTATCGCGGCGGCTCGTGCGCTCGATATACCGGCCCGTTATGTCAGCGGCTATCTGATGATGGACGACCGCATCGAGCAGGAAGCGACCCACGCATGGGCAGAAGCCTATGTGCAGAATCTGGGCTGGGTAGGCTTCGATATTTCCAATGGGATCAGCCCCGATCCGCGCTATGTCCGCGTGGCGACCGGGCGCGATTATCGCGATGCTGCACCGATCACCGGGATCAGCTATGGTGCCATGACCGAAGAACTTTCGGTCAAACTGGCGGTGGAACAGAAGAGCATGGAGCAGTAAAGGCAGGTTCGGGCGGCCGGGTTTTCCATGGAGTCGCCGTTGTTTTTGCCGTGATGGAAGCCAAGCTATGACCTATTGCGTAGGCCTTTCGCTCGATAAGGGCCTTGTGCTGATGAGCGACACCAGAACCAATTCGGGTGTCGACAATATTTCGGTTTTCCGGAAAATGTATCACTGGTCGGTTCCCGGAGAGCGGATCATTACCCTGATGACCGCAGGCAATCTGGCCACCACGCAGGCTGTTATCAGCCAGCTCGAAGAGCGCTCCAAGGCACCCGAGGACCGGCAGAATTCGCTGCTGGAATTGCCGAGTATGTACCGGGTGGCGGTGGAAGTCGGGCGGTTGCTGCGCGCGACGGTGCGCGAAACACAGACGGAAAACGGGCAGGCGGGGCAAGGGCGCTTCACCGCTTCCATGATTCTGGCCGGGCAGATCAAAGGCATGAAACCGCGCCTGTTCATGATCTATCCCGAAGGCAATTTTATCGAGGCGAGTCTGGACACACCCTTTTTCCAGATCGGAGAGACCAAATATGGCCGCCCGATCCTGATCCGCGCCTACGATCCGGAAATGAGTTTCGAAGAAGCGGTGAAACTGCTGATGGTCAGCTTCGATTCCACGCTGAAAGCCAATCTCTCGGTCGGCTTGCCACTCGATCTCATGGTGATCGAGGAGGATATGTTCGAACCGAAATATATCCGGCGGATCGAATATGGCGATCCCTATTTCGAAACGGTTTCTTCGGGCTGGGGAGATGCTTTGAAGAGTGCATTTCAGGCGCTGCCTGATTTCAGCTTTTCGCAAAGTGATAAGTAAAGTATTAAGTAGTAATACTTATATCTCTATTAGTAAGGATTTTGCCTGATCGTGTGACTACCCAAGACATTGTCCAATATGGAGGGTTTTGGGGGCGGCGTTTCAGGGACTATTGCATGTCGATGAACCGTTAATAGTTCATTTCGGCTGAAAGCTTCGATGCGAAGCGAAGTCGCTGGCGTCACTATTACACACATGGAACAGCGATTGACGATCCATTTTGTCGATAATGACAGCCGAGCCAGGGCGGAAAAGGCACGTATCGCATATGCTTCGGGGCATCACGCCGAAGTCTATTCCGATCTACAGGAGCTGATTACCATCAAACCGGATAACGGTGTGCTGATGGTGACAGACAGAGTCATTGCGGGCGATCCCGAGCATGTCATGGAGCGATTGGGCGAAGCGGGAATTTCGCTGCCGCTTGTCGTGACATCCGATCAGCCGGCGGTACAGGCGGTTGTGCGCACGATGAAAGCGGGGGCGCTGGATTACCTCAAAACACCCTTCGATCAGGACCGGTTCGCCGATGTGATGCACCGCCTCGCGCTGGAAGCCTCATCCCACATGGAAGCGCGGCGCAAGCTGATCGAAGCGCGGGGGCGGATTGCGCAATTGAGCAAGCGTGAGCGCGAAGTGCTGGACTGGCTGGCGGAAGGCAATTCGAACAAAGCCATTGCCAGAGCGCTCGATATCAGTCCGCGGACGGTGGAGATTCACCGCGCCAATATGATGGACAAGCTGGGCACGAACCATTCGGCTGAGGCAGTACGCCTGCGGATCGAGGCGCAACTGGAAGAAAATGCCGCGCGGCAGCCAAAGGCCGAAGAGGCCGCGCGTTCAGCGCCGTCCATGCGGCGGAGCAACGGAGCGGCCTTTTTGTAAGCCGGGCGGTCGACCCGTAAGGGTGAATGTTCCGGCATGACAGGGGATAACGGCCTGGCCCGGAGGCAAGGGGGATAGGGTCTGGCCGATTGTGAAAGCCGGTCGAATGGCGGCCGGCTCGCCCCGATCTTCTCAGTCAGCCAAAACAAGAGAAAATGTGATTTAGGACAAGTGGCTCAATAGCCGCCTGTGAAGAGAAAACCGTAATAAAAGACGTGTTTGCTTCGTTTTCAATCGCTTTATGAGGCTGGTGTCCACAGTCCGGCGTTAATCAGTATATCGGCAAGGTCTTCGGGCCAGACCTGCTCATTTGTATTGCGCAGATCCTGCTGGCTCCACCATCGATGGGCTGTCATTATCTCACGTTCAAGCTCGGTCTGGTTTTGCATCGAAACAGCATGCTGTCCCGCCGCGATGGCAAAATATCGTTCGTCAGCCTCGACCATTTGTCCAGAGGGTAAGGCGAAAGCAGCGGCTCGGTTTGCAATTTGCGGACCTATATGTTCGACTTTGAGGCCAGCCTCCTCAAACAGTTCCCTCCGCGCAGCATCTTCGTAGCTTTCTCCGTCTTCCAGTCCTCCGCCCGGAGTTGCCCAAAAAATCCGGCCTGACAGAGGGCCCTTTTTATGCTCGAACCGGAACAGCAATAAGCGCAGTTTCTTATCAAGCACGAGAAGGCGGGAAGACGGGCGTTGCATAGCGCGGTACTATACAGGCGAAGCACAAACACGCCATTCAGCTTGCGAAAGCATTTTTTCTCGTATGGCGTGGCCAGGTGTTGGAAGCGAGGCACGGCCACCTGAGAACAAAGGCGTGCCGATTGCCTGTCAGCGGCAATAGCTTTGGCCGTCGATCACTTTCTCGATATGAAAATGGTCACGATGGGCGGCATTATATTCCGGGCCGAGCACGGTCGCGAAGCGTTTGCAGGCGCTGTCATGCACGATACGGAGGAACTTGCGTTCAGCCGATGAGCCGCTGTTCCAGTCCTGCTTCACACTGATGCGACGGCCATCGTCCAGCACGAAAGCCGATATGTCGATCGCCTGCGCCGTAGCATGAGCCGAGCGTCTGCCGGTTCCGGCAACATTGCGGCAGGAATAGCTGCCGAATGTTTCGATCCGCGCGATGGGAGAACCGAGAATTTTGCGCGCCGCGCGATCGACTCCATAGCGCGCCCATCCGGCAAAGGCATTGGCGACCGGGCAGGTAACCGGCCCGATATTGACAACGCCCAGTGCCGATTCATCCGAATATACCGCAGAAAGCTGCACGCTGTTGAGATTGGAACAGCCTGAACCATAATATTTGTCCGGCAGCGGCTTGAAACTCGCTTTGGTCAGGCCAAGCTCATTCAGGCACTGGCCGGCCTGCGGGCTGTGCGAAACCGGTGCCTCGGCTCTTTGCGGCCGCCGGGTCTGCGATGGCGGACCGCTGTTCGATGGCATGAGCGAACAGCCCGAAAGGGCCAGAGCGGCAAAAGCGAGAGGCAATCGGCTCATCATGCCGCTGGTTTAGTCTTTCATGCTTAACACTCTCCTAACGACGGGTTGTCTGACGGCAGAGAGAGATGAAAGATTGTTTCCCCCGACTTTATCCATTCGCGATTGTCGCAGTGCTTGACTCTGCTTTGCGTATCTTTATTGCGGCCGACGGGCCACGCGGTCCCAACGCCGCGCGTGCTCTCTGTAAGGAGAGTCTTAAATGACTGAATTGAACGTACCGGCGCGCAAGCCTGCGCGTCCGCATTTCTCATCCGGTCCCTGTGCGAAACCGCCGGGCTGGTCCCCTGAAAAACTCTATACTGAAAGCCTCGGGCGCTCGCATCGCAGCAAGCTCGGCAAAGGGCGTATCGCCTATTGCCTCGATCTGATGCGCGAAATGCTGCAACTGCCCGATACCCACAAGATCGGCATCGTCCCCGGTTCGGATACGGGCGCGGTCGAAATGGCCATGTGGACGATGCTGGGCGCAAAGCCCGTCACTACAATTGCATGGGAAAGCTTCGGTGAAGGCTGGGTCACTGATGCTGTCAAACAGCTCAGGCTCGATCCGACGATCATCAAGGCCGATTACGGCCAGCTTCCCGACCTTGCACAGGTCGACTGGTCGAACGATGTGGTGTTTACCTGGAATGGCACGACTTCGGGCGTTCGCGTCCCCAATGCGGACTGGATCGCAGCGGATCGCGAAGGGCTCGCTATCGCCGATGCGACCAGCGCTGTATTTGCGCAGGAAATCGCCTGGGACAAGGTCGATGTGCTGACCTTCTCCTGGCAGAAAGTGCTGGGCGGTGAAGGCGCGCATGGCGTTCTGATCCTCGGCCCGCGTGCGGTGGAACGGCTGGAAACCTATACGCCCGACCGCCCGCTGCCCAAGATTTTCCGGCTCACCAAAGGCGGCAAGCTGATCGACGGTATCTTTACCGGCGCGACCATTAACACGCCGTCTCTGCTGGCCATCGAAGACGCTATCTTTTCGCTCGAATGGGTGAAGTCGCTGGGCGGTCTGGACGGGGCCCGGGCACGCGCCGATGCCAATGCTGCCGCGCTCGACAAGATCGTGCAGGAGCGTGACTGGCTGGGCCATCTCGCTGTCGATCCCGCGTCACGATCCAACACCAGCGTTTGCCTGACCGTGGAAGGCGCCGATACCGATCTCATCAAGAAAATGGCCAAGCTGCTCGAAGAGCAGGATGCGGCCTATGATGTCGCCGGCTATCGCGATGCTCCGGCGGGGCTGCGTATCTGGTGCGGCGCCACGGTCGACGCGGCCGATGTGGAAGCGCTCGGCCCCTGGCTCGACTGGGCCTATGCCAGCGCGAAAGCGGCCTGACTGAATCCATCGATGCGCCATTTCCGCGGCGGCGGGCCGGGAGCGAAGGCGTACTGGCCTCGATCGCTTCGGTCCTCCGCGCTGCGGGAATGAGTGCAGGATATAATTTTCCGCGTCTGTATATGTGACGCGCCTTTTCCAAGGATTGGAAAGACTTATGACTAAGCCCAAAGTCCTTATTTCGGACAAGATGGACCCGAATGCCGCCAAGATTTTCGAAGAGCGCGGCTGCGATGTCGATGTGAAACCGGGCATGACCCCGGAGGAACTGAAGGAAGTGATCGGCCAGTATGACGGCCTCGCCATCCGTTCCGCGACCAAGGCCACAAAGGATATTCTCGACGCGGCGACCAATCTGAAGGTCATTGGCCGTGCCGGTATCGGGGTCGACAATGTCGATATTCCGGCCGCTTCGGCGCAGGGCATCGTGGTGATGAACACGCCTTTCGGCAATTCCATCACCACCGCCGAACACGCCATCGCCATGATGATGGCGGTTGCTCGCCAGATCCCCGAAGCCAATGAGCGCACGCAGAAGGGCGAATGGCCCAAGAGCAAGTTCATGGGTGTCGAAGTGACCGGCAAGACGCTCGGCCTGATCGGGGCGGGCAATATCGGTTCGATCGTTGCCAGCCGTGCGCAGGGCCTCAAAATGCGTGTGGTCGCTTACGATCCCTTCCTGACCGAGGAACGCGCGGTGGAAATGGGGGTCGAAAAGGCCGATCTCGAAACCGTGATAACGCGTGCCGATTTCATCACGCTGCACACGCCGCTGACCGATGAAACACGCAATATTCTCAGCCGCGAACGGCTTGAAAAGACCAAAAAGGGCGTGCGGATCATCAACTGCGCCCGTGGCGGACTGGTCGATGAAGCCGCGCTCAAGGATCTGCTCGAGAGCGGCCATATTGCTGGCGCCGCGCTGGACGTGTTCGCCGAAGAACCGGCCAAGGACAGCCCGCTTTTCGGTACGCCGAACTTCATCTGTACCCCGCATCTCGGCGCTTCGACCACCGAAGCGCAGGTCAATGTGGCCTTGCAGGTGGCCGAACAGATGAGCGATTATCTGCTGACCGGCGGCGTCACCAATGCGCTCAACGTGCCCTCGCTCAGTGCCGAAGAAGCGCCCAAGCTCAAGCCCTATATGGCGCTGGCCGAAAAGCTCGGTTCGCTGGTCGGTCAGCTCGCCCACGGTTCGCTGCCCAAGATCAGCGTGGAAGTGGAAGGCGCCGCTGCCAAGCTCGATCAGCGCCCGATCACCTCGGCCGTGCTGGCGGGACTGATGAAGCGCTATTCCTCCAGCGTGAACATGGTCAACGCGCCGTTCCTCGCCAAGGAACGCGGCATCCAGATTTCCGAAGTGCGCCGTGAGCGCGAAGGCGTGTATCACACACTGATCCGCGTTACGGTCGAAACCAGCCAGGGGGATCGTTCGGTCGCCGGTTCGCTGTTCGGCAGCGGTATGCCGCGCCTCGTCAATATTTT
The DNA here is from genome assembly GCF_003610805.1 of Altericroceibacterium spongiae. GTDB lineage: Bacteria > Pseudomonadota > Alphaproteobacteria > Sphingomonadales > Sphingomonadaceae > Altericroceibacterium > Altericroceibacterium spongiae. Next base: position 267,942 of record NZ_RAPF01000003.1, read on the forward strand.
CGGCATCGGGATCGAAGCCGATATGGATGGCGACATGCTCTATATCGTCAATGACGACAAGCCGGGCTTTATCGGCCGCATCGGCTCGCTGCTGGGTGAGAACGGCATCAATATCGGCACCTTCCATCTCGGCCGCCGCGAAGCGGGCGGTGAAGCGGTGCTGCTGCTGTCGGTCGACCAGCGCATTCCCGAGGATGTGATCGCCAAGGCCACCGCGCTCGAAGGCGTGAAGCTGGTCAAGTCGCTCGCTTTCTGAGCGCGGCCTGTCTGATGGAAAAAAGGGCACGGGGACAATGGTTTCCGTGCCCTTTTTTCAGCTCTGCCGCTGCCATCCTCCCCGAAACTCTTCCTTGCACGCCATAATCGTGCCATGGCGCTGCGGATTGCCGGGCAGGGCGGCCCGGCGCGATATCGTAAAGCGGAACCATGACTGACTCGATCAACGATCTCCTCCCCGAAGGCCTTGCAGACCGTTTGCCGCCGCTGGCCGGGCAGGCGGCGCATATTGCCCGCGCGATGCTCGACCGGATGGACAGCCATGGTTATGACCGGGTGCATCCGCCGCTGATCGAATTCGAGAAATCGCTGGCCGGGCGGATGGACGGGGTGCAGCCGCGCCAGATGTTCCGCTTCGTCGATCCGCGCAGCCTGCGGATGCTGGCGCTGCGTTCGGATATGACGGTGCAGATCGGCCGCATTGCCGCCACCGGCCTTGCCGCCGCGCCGCGCCCTTTGCGACTATGCTATGCCGGGCCGGTTGCGCGGATGACGGGCGACCAGCTCGACCCGTCGCGGGAGAATATGCAGCTCGGCGCCGAGCTGATCGGGCGGGACAATGTCGCCGCTGCGGCCGAAATGGTCTGCCTCGCCATCGAAGCGCTGAAAGCCGCCGGGGCGAGCGGTATCTCGGTCGATTTCACGCTGCCCGATCTGGTCGACACGCTGGCGCGTGAAGCGCTGCCGCTGGCCGGGGGGCAGATCGATGCGGTGCGCCGTGAGCTGGACGCCAAGGATGCGGGCGGCTTACGCGATGCCGGGGGCGAGGCCTATGTGCCGCTGCTTTATGCCACCGGCCCCTTCGATGAAGCGATAGAAAAGCTCGCTGCGATCGATGCGGGCGGCGCGCTGGCGAGCCGCATTGCGGGCCTGCGCGAAATTGCCGCCCGCGCGGCAGGCAAGGCGCGGCTGACGCTCGACCCGTCCGAACGCCACGGTTTCGAATATCAGAGCTGGTTCGGCTTCACGCTGTATGCCGAGGGTGTGCGCGGCGTGCTGGGCCGGGGCGGAACCTATCACATTCACGGCGCGGACGAACCGGCCACCGGCTTCTCGCTCTATCCCGAACAGCTCGCCGAGGCGCTGGCCGGCACGGCCGAACCGCGCCCGCGCCTGTTTCTTCCGCTCGGGCACGACACCGACACCGCCGCCCGCCTGCGCGAAACCGGCTGGCGCACCGTCGCCGCCCTCGACGAAAGCGACGACCCCGCCACCCTCGGCTGCACCCACCGGCTGGACGGCTCGGCTCCTGTGGCGGTGTGAGGGGCTTCAATCAGGTCAGGATTTGGGCCGGTAGGCGACTTTCCGGTTTAGCGCGATGAATTGTGACTTGCTGCCGTTCGCGGAATTGTAGTCAGACGGCAAGGCTTCCCTTGCAGGCGCACATCATCTCGTGAATTACGGCTCAAAGTGGGCATGAAAGGCTGCGCGGAATGGGTTCGGCAATTTACTATCGGGTTGCGGCTCTGGCTCTGATGACGATGAGTGTCGGAGGATGTACCGGCGGAAAGCGCCCATTTCGAATGGTCCAGTTTTGCCTTTCAGGCCCCGAAGAAATTCCTGCATTCACCAGCTTCATGGATGGAATTGCACAGGAATATAGAATGGAATTCACGAACCGCAGCGGTCAAACTGGAGATGAATTGCGGTCGATGGCATCCGATATCAAGACTGTGCCAGTGAACGAGCGCGCCGTGAATATTGGTGCAAACCGGGGGAGCGCCTTCAGCTTTGGGGCTGGAAATCTGGGGCTTCCCGCTGACCAGATCGTAATAGGATTTAACGGCGATGATCTCGCAACCGCACGACCTTTTGCCGATGCTGTCGTGACGCGATTATCAAGCCGTTGGCACGTCCATGAAGTCCCTGACGGAAAAGGTGCATTACCACTGCCCGATTGCGACTAATCACGTACAAATTTTGCCCTTACCCCTTGGCAGGCTCCATAGCTGAAATTCCGCATCAGGCATCAGCAAGGCGGCCGCTGTCAGGTCGCAAATGGACGCACGATTGCCAGTGCGGGGTTTCGGTAGAGATTTAACCTGTTCGCCAGTTGCGCTATGTTGCCCACATTAGGGAGGATCGGGGGAAGCATGGCAACTAGGAAGCGAGAGAAACCGCCGCAGTCCATTTCTACGCGGCCCACCGAAAAGCCTTGGTGGAAAAGTACTTGGCTGAAAGTGACAGCAGGGATCGCGGCCATCGCGCTTCTTCTAACCAATGTGATTTCGATCTTATCGAGTTCGCGGGCGCTACCGATTGAAGTTCAGAAAACGTCGGATCAGTTTTTCAATTGGTACGGCGACTACGCCGCTTGGAAAGGGTATTGGACCAACTTCCCCGAGGGCTTCGTTGATATGGAGGAAATGAACCTCTCGAAAGAGGATTTTCGCCTGAACATCGAAGAGACGAAAGGTGGTTACATCAGCGGCACCACCGAGACTCGCGGCATTTGCGACAAAGTTCCTTATTTCGATCAACTCCTTGTCGATGGCTCAATTTCGAGTGGGAGTAGGGCTGAAATCGAAATATTTGACTATGTGGGCGGTTATCGACGGAATTTCGCAAGACTTAGGCTTAAGCGTGACGACTACATTATGGCCATTATTCCGCTGGACGATCCGGCCGGGATATTTGCTGAGGAGACCAGAATCGCTCGCGCTCCACCCGACTTGATCGGCAGCGACGGTCACGAGGCGCTATGCGGCGACAAACGGTTCAAGTTCATTCGCGATGCATTGAAAAAGGCCCAAACTGAGCAATCGTCAGGCGCGGCAGGAAAATAGAAAATCCGATCGATCGAAACCGCTTTGCGCAATCGCATGACAATGGCCGTTGTTTCGGATCGTCCGGCGCCCCGGTCGTCCCTTTCCGTTGCCGCTAACCGAGTGGGAATGGCCGCTTCCAGGGGCGGGCTTTGGCCTCTCTAACGACGCCAATGGGCGCAAACCTGTCACCTCACTCCAACTCCCCCGCATCACACTTCCAGCGGATGCGGGCCGGTGCGGCCTTGGGGGTCGTCCATATCGTCGATGCGGTCCATCTGGTCGTCATTCAGTTCGAAATCGCAGGCGTCGAAATTGGCGCTGATATGGTCGTGTGAAGTGGCTTTGGGGATCGGGGCGAGGCCGTGCTGGATATGCCAGCGCAGCACCACGGCGGAGGGGCTGTGGCCGGTCTCTGCGGCAATGGCCTTGATAATCGGATCGTCGAAACTCGCACCGCGGCCGAGCGGGGACCAGCTCTGCGTTACAATGCCTTTCGCGGCGTTGTAATCCTGAATGTCGCGCTGCTGGAAAGTGGGGTGCAGCTCGATCTGGTTGACCGCCGGGACCACGCCGGTTTCGGCAATGATCCGTTCGAGATGTTCGGGCAGGAAATTGGAAACGCCGATGGATTTGACGAGGCCTTCGGCGCGCATATCGATCAGCGCCTGCCATGTTTCGACATAGCGATCCTGCGCCGGGCAGGGCCAGTGGATCAGATAGAGATCCAGCACATCGCGCTGCAATTTGTCGAGGCTGCGGCGCAGCGCTGCGCGTGCCGCCTCCATACCCTGATCGGCATTCCATAATTTGGTGGTCAGCCAGATATCGGGATGCTCTGCCAGCGCCCGGCCGACGCCTTCCTCATTATCGTAAAAAGAGGCTGTATCGACCAGTCGGTAGCCTTCCTCCAGCGCCAGCGCGACGGGTTCGCCCACCGCATCGTCGGCCAGCTTGTAAGTGCCGAAACCCAGTTGCGGCATGGTGCGGCCATCGTTGAGCGTGAGGGTGGGGGTGTCGGAATGGTCGGTATCGGTCATCATGCTCCTTGGGCGGTTCGTGTGCTGTGGATCACCGGCTTGCGGGCCTGTTCTCTATAGATACGCATGACGCCTCGTGCAGTGCCGGGCAAGCTTTGTGGTGCCTTTGCGGCAAAGGGACATGCGGTTCGGGTGAGATGCCTCGCTATGGCAGGGCGTCATCACTTGACAGGCGCGCGCAGGAAGGCTTACCGCGCGCTCCGCATTCCGGGCGTCAGCGCCCCTGTTCCCGCCCCTGTGCCGAGTCCCGTCGAAGGGCATAGCGGGTCACCTTGGCGGGGTGGAGGAATCTATCCATGGCAAATGTTACCGTGATCGGCGCCCAGTGGGGCGACGAAGGCAAAGGCAAGATCGTCGACTGGCTCGCCGCGCGCGCCGATGTGGTGGTTCGCTTTCAGGGCGGGCATAATGCCGGCCATACGCTGGTGGTGGGCGATACGACCTATAAGCTTTCGCTGCTGCCCTCGGGCATCGTCACCGGCACTTTGTCGCTGGTCGGCAATGGCGTGGTGCTCGACCCATGGGCGCTGCGCGATGAAATGGAACGGTTGAAGGCGCAGGGCGTCTCGATCACGGCGGAAAATTTCGGGATTGCCGATAATTGCCCGCTGATCCTGCCGCTTCATCGCGATCTCGACGGTCTGCGCGAAGCGGCGGCGGGCAAGGGCAAGATCGGCACGACCGGGCGCGGGATCGGCCCGGCCTATGAAGACAAGGTCGGCCGCCGTGCGATCCGGGTCTGCGATCTTGCCCATCTCGATACGCTCGAACCGCAGCTCGACCGGCTTTGCGCGCATCATGACGCTTTGCGCGCCGGTTTCGGCGAACCGCCGGTGGACCGGGAAAAGCTGATTGCGGAACTGAAGGAAATCGCGCCATTCGTGCTCGAATTTGCGCAGCCCGTGTGGAAGCGTTTGCGCGATGTGAAGCGTGACGGGGCGAAGATTCTGTTCGAAGGCGCGCAGGGTGTGCTGCTCGATGTCGATCACGGCACTTATCCTTTCGTCACCAGCTCCAACACGGTGAGCGGCACGGTCGCTTCGGGTTCGGGCCTCGGGCCGAATTCGGCGGGTTTCGTGCTCGGTATCGTGAAGGCTTACACCACCCGCGTCGGTTCCGGCCCGTTCCCGACCGAGCTGGAAGACGATGTCGGCCAGCGTCTCGGGGAGCGGGGCCACGAATTCGGCACCGTCACCGCGCGCAAGCGCCGCTGCGGCTGGTTCGATGCGGTGCTGGTGCGCCAGAGCTGCGCGATTTCCGGCGTCACCGGTATTGCCCTTACCAAGCTCGACGTGCTGGACGGGTTCGAAACGATCAGGATTTGCACCGGCTACAGGCTGCGCGGCGAAGAGATCGATTATCTGCCTTCCCATGCCGCCGATCAGGCCGAAGTCGAACCGGTCTATGAAGAGATCGAAGGGTGGCAGGGCACCACGGCGGGTGCACGAAGCTGGGCCGATCTTCCGGCGCAGGCGATCAAATATATCCGCCGGATCGAAGAGCTGATCGATTGCCCGGTGGCCAGCGTTTCGACCAGCCCCGAACGCGACGATACGATTCTGGTTCGCGATCCCTTCGCCGACTGATCCGTGATAGGGTGCGGCGGATGAGCTTTAGCCGCACCCTGCTCCTGCTCGGCCCGCTTGTGGCTCTGTTCGGCGCCTGTATGGCCCCGATAGAGCGCGGTGAGGCCCCCTTAAACAGGCCCGAAAAGGCCGATTTCGTGCTGATCGACAAATCCGCGCGTACACTGACCCTGTTTTCCGGCGGCACGGCCTTCCGCCGGATTTCCGGTCTGCAATTCGGCGATTCTCCGCTCGGACACAAGGCGTTCGAAGGCGATGAACGGACGCCGGAAGGGCGCTATGTCCTTGATTTTCGTAACCCTTCCAGCGCCTATCACCTCTCGATCCATATTTCCTATCCCAATGCGCAGGACCGCGCCTTCGCCGCTAAGCAAGGCCGCTCACCGGGTGGTGCGATCTTTATTCACGGTCAGCCCAACGGGCTGCCCGAGGGTCAAAGAATGCAGGGAGATTGGACAGACGGCTGTATTTCAGTCTCCAATGCAGAGATTGAAGAGTTATGGAATTTAATAAATGACGGAACACCAATAGAAATTCGTCAATAAAGAAACATATAGAGAACGATCTTGACTTGATCTGTATTTGTACTCATCCTGTTCTTATGAATTAGGGGGAGTTACCTATGCTTCAAGCCGATTTCGATTATCGCCCCGCCGGCGAGCCGGGCGCGCCGACTCTGTCCGTTTCGGTCCATGCGGATCGCCCGTATATTCGCGATGCAATGCGCGAAGATATTGAAGCGGCAGGATTTTTTCTAAAGGAAGCGGGAAGCGCTGCAAGCTTGCTCCATGAACCGGACAGGCCGCTAAGCGATGTGATTCTGCTCGATTGCCCCCGGATCGATGCGCGGGATATGGCCGCTCTCGCCCGGCTCGATCAACGCATAGCGCGAAGCGGAACACGACTTATCGTCTCCACCGGTATGGAAACGCTGGATGCGGTATTCGGCAGTTTCGGGGAAACCGATACGCAGATTTTGGTCGATCCGACCCGCAGCGACAGAGTGATCGCACTCGGGCAATTACTGGCGAAGATGCCCGGTATGCGGGTGCGTGAATTGGCAGAAGAAGAGCGCATGGCTATTCTGCGGATGACCGAACAGATCAATCAGATCGCTCGCAAACTGGAAGGATTGGGATGCGAGGATTTTTCGGATGGGAAATCCAGTAAGAGTGTGTTTTCCTTTGGTTTATCTGAGGATAGTGGCAATTGCGAAGGGGATCGGCTGGTCCGTGCGACGCGTCCGTCTTTGCCCGATCCGCGCCTTGTGCGGCAAATTATCCGTCACCGGCAGTTGCGAGCGCGTTTTTTCGATGGCGATCTGTTCGCCGATCCGGCCTGGGATATTCTGCTCGATCTGACAGCAGCGCGGGCCGAACATAATCGCGTTTCCGTCACATCGCTCTGCATCGCTTCGGGTGTTCCACCGACGACAGCATTGCGCTGGATCAGTCAGATGACCGAAGCCGAGTTGCTGAAACGGCTCGAAGACGAGACTGATCGTCGCCGGGCATTTATCGTTCTGACCGAGCGGGCGGCCGATGCCATGGCACGGTATTTTCAGGAGGTAGGCAAAGAGGCCGTGCAATTCGTTTGACAGATTGGCGCTAGTCGTGCCGGTCGAAAGCGGCCTGTAATGTGCTCATATCGCGATATCCTTCCGCGAGCAGCAACTGGAGCTGGATACGCGCTTTTTGCGGATTGAAGGCGCGGGCGGTGACGAAGCCGAAAAAGTCGTCATCCACTTCCACATTGCGATCGACAAATCCGTCATCCACCCGGCTCGCCCGGATGACAGGGATACCGGCTTTCACCGCCTTTCCCAGTGCCGTTAAAACAGCACTGGGCGCATTTCCCTGGCCGAGGCCTGCTGTCACCAGTCCGGCAGGCCGAGTGCTTAAAAGGGTATCAATAAGCTGGCAGTCCATACCGGCATAGATATACAGGATTTCTACGCGAGGCAGCTTTGTCGGGAAAATATGGCGAGGTTCGGTCTCATATCTGTTCGCTACAACAAACCAGTCCAGTGAAAAGGGTGTCACCCGGCCCAGCGGGCCGCGCGGATAGCTCGCAAATGCATTGATGCCTTGTGTCGCGGTCTTACGGATATCGCAGGCTGTGTGAATGGTATCACCCATGACGACAAGCACCCCGCGCCGTGCTGCATTGTCATCGGTAGCAACGCGCAGAGAATTGGCAAGATTGCGCAGCGCATCGCTCCCCAGCGTGTCACTGGTTCGCATCGCTCCCACCAGCACAATGGGCTTTGGCGTCGTTAATGTCCGGTCTAGCAAAAGAGCGGTTTCTTCAGCCGTATCGGTGCCGTGAGTAATAACCAGGCCGATCACATCGTCATCCGACAGGGCGGCGAGAGCTTTTTCATGCAGAGCTTGCCACTGCTTTTCGCCAATATCTTGCGATCCTGCTGAAGAAACAATTTGCGTCTCGATCGGCCAGTCGCAACCGGCCCTGGTAATGTCTTCCAGTAACTGCGCTATGCCGAGTTCTCCGGCCCGGTAGGCATTGCCCGATGCAGCTCGCCCGGCAATCGTACCGCCACAGGCAAGAATCCGTATGTGTTTTTTGCTCATAGGCGGCATTTAACAGCATGGCAGAAGGGGAGCTATAGCGACGCTTAATGGCTACAGGCTTCTAATGAAATCCTCCGTATTGATCCCGAGTAGTATTCCGCTGTGATCGCGCGAAAAATAGAGCAGGATCAATCGACAAGCAGGCTTGGGGGCAATGCATGATCGTTTTCACGGCCAGAAAATGCAATGGCATGCTGCTGCGCTGCGCCATTGCAGAATTACGAATATATTTGCGAGGCAACACATCTAGCAAGATCGCACCTCCATATAAAAGTCGCTCACAATTACATAGTTGTGGCTTCATACCGGTTTGCCTGTCGACAATATCATCGGAGGGAAGCTGACATGGGGCAGGCGCAGCCGTTCCTTATACCCCGGCGTTGCCATCGGATCTGTAAACTGGAGACAGAGCTGGAATGGGAACGGCAAGCGCGTCGGCAGGCTGAAGCGATTGCAGAAGGGCGCTTGCGCGACCTGTATGAAAATCAGCGCCGTTTGACCCTTTTACAGCGTGTTACAGAAGGGGCCAATCGTTCATGCGATTTGCGCAATTCACTCGGGTTCGCGCTCAGTGAAATATGCGAGCAGATTGGATGGGCATTCGGTTGTGCCTATCTGGTAGATAATGGCGCATTGGAAGCTGTCGGTTGTGACATCTGGTATAGTAAAAACCCAGTGGCTCTTTCTTCCTTTATTGAGGCGTCGCGCCAGGCCCGTTTCCGGGTTGGGCAAAGCATGCCGGGTCTTGTGCTGCGGGATCGCAAAGCGGTTTGGATCAATAATCCGGATCGCCATCCGGAATTGTCACGTCTGGCGCTCGCCCGGCAATGCGGGATCGTTTCAGCCTGTGCTTTTCCGATCTGGAGTGGTGATGAGCTCGCGGCGGTAATAGAATTCCTCTCCTCTGAGAGGATCGATGAGAGCCCCGAAAATGTCGCTATGATGCAGCAAATCGGCATACAGCTTGGACGGGTGATAGAGCGGGACAGAAGCCGGAAAATATTGCTGCAGGAGGCATTGCAGGACTCGCTGACGGGATTGCCAAACCGTTTGCAGTTTCTGCGTAAAGGTAAGGCTGTCTTCGATGTTTTGCCTGAGGATCGAAGGGGGCTGGCTGTTGTCGTTATCGATCTCGACGGGTTTAAGACCATCAACGATCGCCATGGCCATGCCTATGGTGACCGGGCGCTGGTAGCTGTCGCCAAGAGTCTCTCAGCATGTGTCAATGAATGGCAAGTCGGTTTGCGGAAGAGAGGGCAGACGGTAGATGTTCTGCCGGCCCGGATGAGTGGCGATGAATTTGTGGTACTGGCGCACGGCGATGCCGGAGACGAGGATTTGAAATCTTTCGCCAGAGCGTTCCAGAGTGCCCTGCAAACACTGATATGGGCTGAGATGGAGGGGGCACTTACTTTAAGTGCTTCGATAGGTATTGCCCAAAGTTGTTTAAGCCATACTGAATTCGACCACACATTGCGCGATGCCGATCTGGCAATGTATGAAGGCAAGTTATCAGATACCGGTCAGATCGTTAGCTTTACTGCACAATTAGGCAATAAGGTCCGGCAACGCCGGCAATTGCTGATGGAGTTGCGGGATGCGCTGAAAAATGAAGAATTGCTGCTCTATTATCAGCCGATTTTCGCTCTGGGTGAGTGTCAGAGCCTTGTCGGCTTCGAGGCGCTTATTCGGTGGAACCATCCCTCGCGTGGTTTGCTTGAGCCGCAGGACTTTATCCCCGCTGCCGAGGATGGCGGTTTGATTGGGCAGATAGGAGACTGGGTTCTGGAAGAAGCTCTGTCGGCCTTGAAGCGTCTGCATCAGGCGAATGAGAGTGTCGACAGACCTTATTTAAGTGTGAATATCGCCGCCGCACAGTTTCTCCAGCCAAACTTCGCCAAACGCCTTTACCAACTTATGCGAGATGCTGATATCGAATGTTCGGCCCTGACACTGGAAATTACTGAAAGTGTTGCCCTTGTCGATACGGTGCGAACTGCAGCTGTGCTGGGGCTAATCCGGCAATGGGGCGTTCGTACCAGTCTCGACGATTTCGGCACAGGATATTCGTCGCTGAGCTATCTCAAGAATCTTCCATTCGACACGCTCAAGATAGATAAGTCCTTTGTTCAGACGATGAGTGATCGGCGCTGTCGCAGTATTGTGCGCGCTATTCTCGACATTGCAGACAATCTGGAGCTCAATGTGGTCGCCGAAGGGATCGAGACGGCGGAGCAATGTGAGACGATGCGCCTTATGGGCGCGCAATCGGGGCAAGGCTATCTGTTTGGCCGCCCTATGTCGGAAAAAAGCGCCCTGACGCTACTGAAAAACGACCTGCTGTCCATTTCGCGCCATGGCAACGGATAGACGCGAAGAAAATTCGGCTTTAGAAAGAGCGGTGTCCGGCCGATAAAGAAAGTTCTCCTCCAATGTCCGAGACCAGCGATGGTTCGATGCTGAGCGATGGTTTTGTATTGCTCAGTTTTGCGTTGGTGTCAGTGCTGTTGTTCCGACGGCTCGGGCTGGGTGCCACGCTGGGTTATCTTCTCGCGGGCATAATGGTGGGTCCCTATGTTCTGGGACTGGTCGGTGATGCGGAATCCAAGCTGCATATTGCAGAGCTAGGCATAACACTGCTGCTTTTCGTGGTCGGGTTGGAACTCAATCCAGCGCGCTTGTGGCGGATGAAACGCGATATTTTCGGACTGGGGCTGATACAGGTCGTCGCCTGCGGGTTGGGGGTGGCACTCATCATCGGTCTCGCAACACGTTTCTCGCCAGCCGCCGCTTTGGCTCTTGGTCTGCCGCTTGGCCTGTCTTCGACGGCGCAGGTTTTGCCTATGCTGCAATCTTCGGGTCGCTTGCGGACCCCTTTTGGCGAGCGTGCTTTTTCGATTTTGCTGTTTCAGGACCTGTCGATTATTCCGCTGATTACGGTCATTGCAGCGCTTAGCCGTAATCCGGCTGATGCTGCGGGGCCTCCCGGATGGTTGCTGATGGTCTATACGGTCGGTGCCATTGCCGGGCTGTTTTTGCTGGGGCGCTTCCTTATCAGTCCTTTATTCCGCCTGATAAGCCAGTTGGGCGAACGCGAAATGTTCGTAGTTGCGGCTTTGTTCACCATTGTCGGTTCCGCAGCACTGATGGAATATCTCGGCCTGTCTACTGCTCTGGGGGCTTTTGTCGCAGGCGTGGTGCTAGCGGACACACCTTATCGGCATGAGCTGGAAGCCGATGTGGAGCCGTTTCGTTCCATTTTGCTAGGCCTGTTCTTTCTGGCGGTGGGTATGATGCTGGACTTACCTGCTATCATGGACAGGCCGCTTTTCATTCTGTCGATGGCTGCCGCACTGATCGTGGCCAAGGCGACGATTATTTTCCTGATCGGGCTCGCTTTTCGAATGCACTGGCAAAGCGCCTTTGCGCTGGGCATGCTGCTCAGTCAGGGGGGCGAATTCGGTTTTGTGCTATTCTCGCAGGCAGAAAATGCTCTGCTTATTTCGCCCGAAGCCAGCAGCATTTTTGGGGCTGTGGTGACTCTGTCCATGGCCACAACGCCATTTCTGATGATGTTGACCAAGCGCATTCGTAATCGGGTTTCTATTCCCAATGATGGAACGCGCGAAGAGCCTGTTGCGGAGGGGGCAAATGCTCTTGTGGTGGGCTATGGCCGTTTCGGCCAGACGGTCGCGCAGATGCTTTTGGCGGCCAATATTCCCGTCACCCTGATTGATCGCGATATCGGAATGATCGACCGTTCGAGCCGTTTCGGTGCCAAGGTTTATTATGGCGATGGAACGAGGCTCGATTTGCTGCGGCAGGCTGGAGCGCAGGAAGCGGAGCTCATCCTCTTCTGTATCGACGGCGATCAGGTCGATGCGGATTTGCTTGATGCGATTCAGGAACATTTCCCGCAAGCGCTGGTCTATGTGCGTGCTTATGACCGGCGTTCGGTGATGCAACTGGGCAATGCGCCGCATAATGGTGTGGTAAGAGAAGTGTTCGAATCCGCAGTTACGATGGCTTGCATGGCTCTGCAGGGTGCTGGATTGAGCCAGGAGCGGATAGATTACGCCGAAAACCTCTATCGTGACACTGACAATGAACGGATGGAGCAACAGATTGAATCGGGCGATGTGCGCACCGCTCGTGATCGTATTCTGATAAATCCGCAATCCTGATGATGTCAGATAGGTTGGTGCTTAAGCTCCTGGCAAGGACAAGAGTGCGATGGCTGGTGTGAACTCACGGTAAGGAAATGTGATGCGGTCACTTGCAATTCTGATTATGGCTTGCAGCCTTGTCTCCTGCGCCACAAATGATCCGGGGAATGCTGAACAGATGACCTCTCCGGATAAAACTGCCGATGCGAAATGCCCCGTTATCTCCAGCGATGGATGGCGTGCCTGGATCAATATAATGCCGTCTCCTGATAAAGAACGGAATCTCCATATTATCGGAATGCTTGAACTGCCTACTCCCGGATATGATGTAAGGCTGATTGCCGGGGGCGGCAGATCGTGCGATGCCGCCAAGCCAGCAGTTTCAGCTCGTTCTGACACCGCCGGAAGGGATCGTGACGCAGGTGGTGAGCTCGACCAAAGTGGATTATCAGGGACCTGCAACCTATTCGGATTACCGCTCTATCCAGATCCTTTGTGGCGGAAAAAATATCGCGACGATAAGGAAGGTGAACAAGGTTTCCTGATGGCGCTTTGGCTTGTCTGAAAATGGCGATTGGCTTCGAGTTGCTATTTCCGCAAAAAAATGGAATTGGCTGCGCAGGCGTGCGATATATTGGGAGACTTGCGGATATGGCCTGAGGGCTTCTGCAATATCTCGGCCCCGGATGTAATTACTATGGCTTCCACAGATTCAGTTGGTCATGAAGCGGCAGAGCAGTTCGGGAAGGGAGCGGATGGCCGGATGGGATGGACCGCTATCGTACTGGCCGGCCGCCGACCGGGCGTGGACCCGCTAGCTGCTCATTTCGGCGTAGAGGCGAAAGCGCTGATCCCTATAGCCGGGGAAGCAATGGTAAGCCGGGTGCTGCATAGTCTTTGCGATGTCCCGGAAATGAGCCGGATCGTGGTTCTTACTCAGGATAGCGAAGAATTGTCAGCCGCTCCCGAGCTCGAATGGACGCGGACACAGGATAGAATTCATTTTATGCGGTCTGGAAAGACGATCAGCGGTTCTGTGCTCGAATTCCTGCGGCAGGACAGAAACACGCAGCCTGTTTTTCTGACTACCGCCGATAATGTTCTCCTGACGCCTGAGATTGCCCGTTATTTTTGCGATGCAGCGCAGGCAGCGCAGCTTTCCATCGGGTTGGTATCCCGCCAGCAGTTAGAAAGAGATTTCGGTGAATCGCAGCGCACATGGTGGCATTTCCGGGATGGCGACTTCTCCGGTGCTAATCTGTTTGCCTTGCGTGTCGACAATGCCGATGAAGTCACCGAGGCTTTACAGTTTTGGGAAAAGATCGAGCAGGATCGTAAGAAGGTCTGGAAGATTGCAGCGCGATTTGGTCCGCTATTGATGTTGCGCGTTGTGCTGCGACGCCTGTCTCTGGCCAGAGCGGTGCAGGAAGCCGGTCGCCGACTGCATGTTGATGCGCAGGCTGTGGAATTGCCCTTCGGCAGGGCTGCCATCGATGTGGACAAACTATCCGATCACGTAATGGCTGAAAAAATACTTCAGTCATGACTGCAATTTCGATCTTCGACCTCGACCGGACGCTGACAATCCGGCCGACCTATTCCGCCTTTCTCCTCTACGCGAATCTGCGGCTTGCTCCCTGGCGGCTTGCCTTGTTGCCGGTGCTTGTACCTTATGCGGCTGCTTATGCGACTAAACGCATCGCCCGCCGTCGCATGAAGGAAAGGATGCATTCTGTCGCGCTTGGACGGAAAGTGCCGCGCCACAGGATTGAACGTATCGCAGAAAATTTCGCCGTCCATTTGGTAAAAACCGGCATTTTTCCGCAGGTGCATGAGCTGTTTGCTGCCGAGCGCAAGGCGGGGCGGCGTATTGTGCTCGCCACGGCGGCCCCGGCACTTTATGTTGAACCTCTGGCGCGGCATCTGGATATCGACGATGTGATCGCCACTCGCAATACCTGGCATGAGGACCATCTTCTGCCCGATATTCCCGATGATAATTGCTATGCGGAGACTAAGCAGCAGCGTATCGCGGCATGGCTGACCGGGCAGGGTATTGATCGCGCGGATGTGCACCTGAAATTCTATTCGGATCACGCATCGGATTTGCCGACTTTCGAATGGGTGGATGAAGCTATTGCAGTCAATCCTTCCAGTCGCTTGCAGGCGATTGCCGAAGTGCGTGATTGGCCTGTTCTGGACTGGCGCAAACAGAAAACCGCCTGAATGCGTATCGGCTTTCTTTTCAACCATTCGGCGGCGCATCAGGTGGCCCATTCGCTGCCTATCGCCAATGCACTGGCACGTTTGCGCCCCGATATCGAAATCCGGGTTCTGGTTGGCGGAGAGGTGATCGGGCGTGAAGTGCAACGCCTGATGGATAAGGCTGCCAATCTGACATTCGAGCAACTTCGCCGGCCTGCCAGAGCAGCACCTGCCGTTCAGTTCTTGTCTGGCGGAGCCATCCCGGCTGAACGTTATTCCTTTCTGGAACGCAATCTCGACTGCTTCCGGGAGCTGGATGCGCTGGTGGTACCGGAAAAAACATCCCTGCTGCTGAAGACGCATTTCGGGCTGACCGATCTTAAACTTATTCATACTCGCCATGGCGCGGGCGACCGGGCCATTGGCTTTAACAAGGCGAGCGGGTTGTTCGATTTTGTGCTACTATCCGGGCCGAAAATCAGGGATAGATTACAAGAGAGAGGTCTGCTGAAACCCGATGGGTATGCCGTTGTCGGATATCCGAAATTCGATCTCCTGCGTAGCGAAGCCCCCAAACCTGTTTTCGATAATGGCCGGCCAACGGTCCTCTATAATCCACATCCTTCGCCGGCATTGTCATCATGGTATGGAATGGGGCGTGCAGTGCTGGACTATTTTGCTGCCAGCGACCGCTATAATCTGATTTTCGCTCCCCATGTGATGTTGTTTGCGAAACGGTTTAATGTCTCTTTTTCACCGCTCTCTTTTTCGCGCGTTGGCAAGGTGCCCAAACATATCAGAGAATGTCCGCATATTCATATCGATACGGGCAGTCAGTCCAGCATCGATATGACCTATACCCGGCTGGCCGATATTTATATCGGGGATGTTAGCAGCCAGATATATGAATTCCTCAGCCAGCCGCGTCCGGCGATTTTTCTTAATCCCCGAAAGCTGGAATGGCAGGGAAATCCGGACTTTGCCCATTGGACGAGCGGAGCTGTGGCGGAGGATATTGCGGCGATGGATCGGGCGCTGTCTCAGGGGGTCTCTGCGCCTGAAACCTGGCGTGATGCACAGGAAAGACTGTTCGCCTATACATTTGATCTGGGCAACAAGCCTTCTTCGCAACGCGCAGCGGAAGCGATAGCTGCGTATATGGAGCGTTGATGCGTATTCTCTATGTCATTAATTCGCTCGACGGCGGCGGCGGTGCTTTGCCTCTGGTCGATATTCTGCAGAGTTTTCGCGATGCAGGGCATGAGGCGATTGTCGTATCGTTGATGGAACGCGACGGACGTGCTCGACCGGCGGTGGAGCGAGCGGGTTTTGAAACCATTGTCATTGGGGGGACCACTCGGCGGTTTCTCAGCACCGGGCTGAGGCTGGACAGGATTGTGCGGAACCGGCAACCCGATGTTATTCTCACATCGCTTAGCCATGCCACCCTTACAGGGCAGATCGTTGGCAGGTTACGCGGCGTTCCGGTGGTGAGCTGGCAGCATAATGCCTGGCTCAAGCCGGCGAATGAAAAATGGCTGCGGCGGCTTTCGGGATTAAGCTGCCACTGGATTACCGATTCTGAGACAGTGGCTGATTTCGCACGCAAACGTTTGCGGCTAAGTGAAGACCGGATCACGATATGGCCGATGTTTGTCGCCGACGGGGCTCTGCCCAGTTCCTATCCCGGACAGCACGGGCCAGTTTTACGGTTGGGCAGTCTCGGCAGACTGCATCGCAATAAAGGGTATGACGGCCTTATTCGCGCTATGGCTCGGCTGGCCGAATTGTCTCCGGAACTGGCAGCACGCCTTTCAGTGCATGTTGCGGGCGAGGGCCCTGAGCTGGATGCGCTGGAAAATCTTGCAGGTGAACTGGGTGTAACCAATTTGATCTTTGAAGGCTTCGTCGATAGGCCGCTGGAGTTTCTTGCCGCACTGGATGGCTATGTACAGCCTTCACATCATGAGGGCCTTTGTATAGCTGCGCATCAGGCGATGGCGGCAGGATTGCCCATTATTGCCAGTCCGGTGGGTGAAATGGCGCGATCGATTGAAATATCGGGTTGCGGAACATTGATACCCTATGGCGATGAACAGGGATGGGCACAGGCGCTGGCCGCCTGGTTGTCCGACCCGAAAGAGGGACGGCGAAAAGGCAAAATGGGGCGCGATTGGGTCTTGCATCATTATTCACGCGAGAAATTTCTGCTCCGCGGGCAGGCGCTTTTCGTGAATGCAGGGCTCAATCGGCTTAGCTGATTAAGATAGCTGGATAATTTACCTCTTGAGGCAGGGCGTGCCTCAGGTCAGACTGGTGGTATCATGGCAAAGGCAAGGCTAAAACTGCATGCCCGCATCTATTGCGGGGAAGAAATCGCGATGGGACCGGGCAAGGCTGACTTGCTTGAAGCCATAGAGCGCGAAGGGTCGATTTCGGCTGCGGGGCGCGCCATGGATATGAGCTATCGCCGCGCCTGGCTATTGGTGGACGTAATGAATCGTTGCTGGTCACAGCCGCTGGTTGATGCAGTGGCGGGAGGAGGGCGCGAGCGAGGCGCACGCCTGTCCGACATGGGGCGTGAAGTGCTTGCGCATTACCGTGCTTTGCAGCACCTTATCGCAGAAGCGAATGAGTCACGTGAATTCGCTGCACTGGAAGAGAAGGTGCGAAGCCTGCCGCTTCCCAGCCAGCGCGACTGACCCTAAGGAAGGCGCGTAACAAGCACGGGCATCTTGTCTGTCGGGCTGCCAGCAAGCTGAAGAATATAGTGCCCGGGCACGAGTTGGAAATCGACCATTTTGTGGATCGTCGAGCAGGCCGGCCCATGTGCGTGCGCGCTGGAAGGAAGCGCTTTGCCTTCGCTGATAATATCAATCCATGCATCGTCACCCAGTGCGACACGATAGGTGCCGGCTTTTTTGACCGTTATCTTGGCCAGTCCGCCAAAATCCTCATTCGTTCCAGGCTTTTCTGCCGCCACCGGGAAATCCATTTCCGGAGTCGGATGGAGCGTTGCATCCGCTGTCTGACCTAGCGTTACAGGCACATCCTGTGCGTTCGACAGGTCTGTGGCGCTGGTCCATGCATTACCCTGATAAGTCCAGGCAGCGAGTTCCGAAGGCAGGGCAGACATGGTGTCGCCGCAATTCTCGGTGGTTTCCCGTGCGGTGGCGGTTTCTGTTTCATGGCAGGCGCTGAGCGTGACTAATGCAAGAATGCTGCAGGCAAGGGCTGGTCGCAAGTTCGATATCCTTTTGTTCTCAGCGAATCACTATATACGACTGAATATAGTGATTCGCTGAGGTTGGCGATGCCATAAATAAGGGGAAATGAATGCGTCTGGGATTGGTGTACGGAGCGGCTATCGGGAGCATTGTGACATTGCCAGCTCATGCCCGGGCCGATGAGGACGTGTCGCGGGATCAGGATGCGTTCACTCTTGGCCAGATTGTCGTCAGCGCGTCTCCTGATGCTGAGCCTCTGATTGGCAGTTCTACCCTCAGCTCGAAAGCTATCCGGTTGTTTCAGCGTGATCGACTGGACGATGCGGTCAACCTTATTCCGGGTGTGACTTCGTCGAACAGTGGCGGGTCGCGTAATGAGAAGCTCGTCGATATACGAGGTTTCGGGCGATATCAGGTGCCGCTCTCCATCGATGGTATTCGGGTCTATCTCCCGGCTGACGGCCGGCTGGATTACGGCCGGTTTCTGACCGGAGATATTGCACAGATTCAGGTGGCCAAGGGCTATGCTTCCGTCCTTGACGGACCGGGGGCCATGGGTGGAGCCATCAATCTGGTGACTCGCAAGCCTGCTCAGCCATTGGAAGCGGAAGCCAGCGCATCACTCAATCTCGACAGGGACGGCGATTATGCGGGTTATAATGGTTTTGCCCTGCTCGGAACGCGACAGGATAACTGGTACGCGCAACTCAGCTATACGCGCAACTTTCAGAACCACTGGGATTTGCCGGGGAGCTATGAGCCCGCAGAAGGGTCCGCCGAAGACGGTGGAAAGCGCGACTTCTCGCGCAGCACCGACTGGCGGCTCAATACCAAGATCGGCTTTACGCCTCGTGAAGGCGATGAATATTCGCTTAGCTATACCAGACAGGAAGGATCGAAGAATGCGCCGCTTCATGTTACCGATCCGGCTTCACGCCAGCGCAACTGGACCTGGCCCTACTGGAATATAGACAGTCTGTATTTTCTATCGACGACATCGCTGAATGACAGACTGACGCTCAAGACCCGGCTTTACCGCAATGGTTTCGATAATCTCCTGCGTGCGTTCGACGATGCGACCCAAACCAGCCAGACACGTGGGCGGGCGTTTAATAGCTATTATGCGGACACAGCATGGGGTGGTTCGGCTGAACTTGCTGCGCAGGTAAGCAGTGCGGATAGGTTCAGTGTCGCCATGCATTACCGGCGCGATAAGCATAAGGAATGGCAGCAGGGGTTCCCCTCGGGAGAGACTGAGCCGAAGCAGACGAGTATCGAGGATGTCTACAGTCTTGCGGCGGAGAACCGTCTGACCATTTCTCCTGCTTTGCAACTGACCGCCGGCCTTAGCTATAACTGGCGAGATTTGCGCCGGGCTGAGGATTATGCGGATAATGCGGTTCTCGAATACCGGCTGGCAGATGATCATGCACTGGGTGGGCAGGCCCGGCTGGTATGGTCACCCGATAGCAAAACGCATTTACACGCCAGTATCTCTTCCCGCTCTCGTTTCCCGACCCTGTTCGAGCGGTTCAGTTCTCGCTTCGGCGGTGCTGTTTCCAACCCGGATCTGCAGGCCGAACGTGCAGTAAATTACGAAATAGGAGGTGCCCGCGATTTCAATACGCTTCATCTGGAGGGAGCTGTCTTCTATTCCGATATTTCGGATGCCATCGAGTCTTTCCCGTTTTTATATGATGGCCAGACGGTCAGCCAGAGCCGGAACGTGGGAGACGGCCATTATTACGGAGCCGAACTGTCTCTATCCGCGCGTATCGATGACAGGCTAAGTATTGGCGGTAATTACACCTATACGCATAGGCATTTGAACGATCCGTCAGACCAGGCATTCGAGCCCACCGGGGTGCCAACCCATAAGGCATTCATCTGGGCGGACTGGCAGCCGGTAAAGGCGATGCATATCCTGCCTAATCTCGACATTGCGTCGAACCGGTGGACCGTAAACACTGCCGGTACGGAGTATTATCGCATCGGCAATTACGTGCTTGCCAATCTGACAATGAGTTATGAGCTGAGCGATGGTGTCGAACTCTCGGCCGGTGCGCGCAACCTGTTCGATGAATATTATCTTCTGACCGATGGTTTCCCGGAAAGAGGCCGCAGCTTCTTCACGCGGCTGCGCTTTCGCTATTGAAGAATTTCTGCCTGAGGAACGGCCAGAAAAGAACAATGGCCGTTCCCAGTAAAATGGCATCCACTAGTGTCACACTCGGCTGACCCTGGCTGAAAGTAGCCACGGCGTGGGCAATCAGCAGCGCCGCACTGAGTATAGCCAGCGTAACGCGCAGGCCACGCGCCAATATGCTTCCGGAGAAGCGCCGAAGCATCGCTGCCAGCAGAATTGAAAGCGCAGTGAGTATGAACCACAGTAACGGTAGTTTTTCTCCGAGCCGGGCGGGAAACAGGAAAGCGGCCCATAAGGTCGCCAAAAAGATGACAGGCTGGCCCCAGGCAATCATGGCCCATATCCGTTCCCAGTGCGGCACGGCGCGGCCCTTATCGCGCCGGCGTGCCATCCAGATAGTCACACCAGTCGAAGTAACGAGGCAAAGCGCCAGACCGAGCAGACCGTAAACGATCCGCACAGGAACACCGCCGAACCAGCCAAAATGGAGCTGGCCGATACCGTTCAATATACGCATGCCGGTGACGAGACTGTCCGGATGCTCGTCTTTGAGCACTGCCCCCTTCGCGTCGAACTTGGTTTGGTCCTGCATGGCGATCATATTATCGCGCCCCGAAGACACAGAGATACGCATATCCGCGCGACCGGGATGCTCGATCATGATCGCTTGCGGCGTGGCGCCGGGAGCATGCTGGCGTGCTTCAGCTATAAGGGTTTCGAGATCGGGCATTTCAACCTGCTGCGTATTTTCGGGCAGCGGCGTGTCTAGAAACAGGTCATAAACCTTATTCATGTCGCCCTGATAGAGAAGCAGGGACAATACGGCGACGATGATCGTGCTGAGGCCCAGTAGCGCACCGGTCAATGCGAGCGTGAAATGGAACGGCAGAGCCCAGACGCCCAGACGGTTGTGAATATCCGCTTCCTGCAAGCGCCGAGAACCACCCAATCGAAGATGGAAAGCGTCGCGAATAATTCGAGGATGGGCAAGAATACCTGACAGCAGAGACGATAGCAGCGCGACACCGCTCATGCCGACAATGAAGTCTCCCCAACTGCGCGGCAAATGGAGATTGATATGCAGGTGGATCAGGAACTCAGACCACACGGCGGTCATCTCGGTGAGTGCGCCCTGAGCATTTACTGCCCATTCCCGGTCGAAAGTGGTGTTATAGGCATGCAGTGTGGCACCCTGACGGGCCTCGGTGGGCAGGCTGAGATAGATAGTAATGTCCTGCGGAACCTGCGGCAAAGCAGTCTGTACAGCCCGGGCTGCCGCTTTGTCGGAAAGCTCTTTCGCAACCGGTGCGGCGGGTTGCTCCCACTGTTCGATATCCGGCACAAAAACCGCTAAAGTGCCTGTCAGACAGACAAGATAGATGATCGCTGCGAAAGCCAGTCCAAGAATGGAATGCCCGCTCAGAACGGCACGGACAGTGGCAGGAGAAAGTGGCCAACGATTGTTTTTAGGAGATGTGCGGTTGCTGCTCATGCGCTTCCTGCCAGTGCTGCGAGAGTGAAACTGATCAGTG
Organism: Altericroceibacterium spongiae; assembly: GCF_003610805.1. Taxonomy (GTDB): domain Bacteria; phylum Pseudomonadota; class Alphaproteobacteria; order Sphingomonadales; family Sphingomonadaceae; genus Altericroceibacterium; species Altericroceibacterium spongiae. Next base: position 289,476 of record NZ_RAPF01000003.1, read on the forward strand.
CGGTGCCGGTCAACACGGCCGTTGCACGCAGCAGTTTCTGATCCGCCAGTGTCCACGTCATGGCGAGACCCCAGAGAATCGGCAAAAGCAAGCCGCCGATCACGATCCGGGTTTGCGGGGCACCTGGAGACAGTGCTGTGTAACAAAAGGCCAGCCCCATCGCGGCAACCATGCCCAGCGGCCCGGCCAGCAGAGTCTTGAGGATTCCACGCCAGATTTTGGAAGGTCCGGCCAGCGGCTCGGGAGCAGCATCGAATTCACGTTTTGTTACGGCCCGGCGCCGGACATGGCCGGTAATAATCACTGCAATTGCGCCCAGCGCTTCCATGGCCAGGGCTGTGGCCAGCCCTTTGACCGGGCCGATGAGCCACATGCTTGCCAGAGCAAGACCTGTCGCCACCGCCCAGCCAAAAATGACAAATGCTGTTCCATCGCTTTTCCTGTCTTGCCAGGAGCGGCGCAACAGGGAAGCGGCAAACGCTCCCCCGCTCAGCAGAAAAGGCGTGAGAAGCGCAATCACCAGTGCATTTCCATACCAATACCGAATGTTTGCGGTTTCCCGAGAATGGACTGATTGCGGGAAGCGAATGTATATTGTTTGTATTCTTCGTCGAAGAGGTTGCGGGCAAAGCCGAAGATCGACCAGTGTTCCATTTCATAGCCGATTTTGGCATTGACGACAGTGCGGCCGCCGACGGCAAAATTGCTCTGATCGGAACCAATGCCGGTGAAGACCTTGCTGCGATAACTGGCGTTGAGATTGGCGATGATACCATTGTCGAAATGCGCATTCATGCCGCCTGCAAGTGTCCAGCGCGGTGCATAAGGAAATTGTGTATCGGTCAGATCATCTGTTGTGGTTGAGTTGTCAGGCAGGATGAAATCGTCGAATTTGGTGCGGACATGACCAACCGAAGCATATAGGTCGAACACCGAATTCAATTCACCCGTAGCCTCCACTTCGAAACCATAAAGGTGAGATTCGCCTGCATTAACGGTGTTGTAGTCATATTGCCCACCGCTGAAATAGGCCGTAACCTGCTGATCTTTCCACTCCATATAAAAAGCGTTGGCGTTGAGCGTCAGTCGGCCATCGAGCCACTGAGAGCGCAGCGACGCTTCATAATTCCAGCTATATTCCGGATCGTAAGGAATAAGCTCGGCGCGAGCCGGATTCTGACTCGATCCACCGGAGCGGTAAGCTCGCTGAACGGTAAAAGAGGTTGTCAGGTCTGGAGTCCAGTCCATGCTGATGCCCATTTTAGGCAGAAAGGCATCGAACGTACGACTGTTACTAGCTCTCGCAGATGAGGCATCGGCTACCAGACCCAACACGCCCTGATTGATGACGCTGACGACAGGTGCATAAGCATCCCCAAGGGCATTCGGGGCAGGTAAAGTGCCGGTAAAGGCAGCCAGAGTTTCTGCTGTGTACCGGTTCTTTTCATGATCGAAACGGAATCCGCCAAGAATTGAGAAACGGTCGGTCACATGGAAGCGACCATCGGCAAATATCGCCATTGTTTCGACTTTTTCAGGTGCATCGGATTCATAATGCAGCGGTATAGCAGGCAATTGTGCAGCATAAGCATTGCTGAGTTGCTGCGCTGCTTCCTCGCTCATCAGGCCACTATTGAATAACAGGTTGCTGATTGTGCCTGTAGGGGTGTTCATGGTGAGATTGCTATTTGCTTCGGTGTCGCCTTTTCGGCGGTAATACCATGCCCCAAGAACACCGCTCAGGCGATCGCCGTCATAATTGAGGCGGACTTCCTGTGTCAGCGTTTTGTAATGATAGAAGTTGGCGATATTCTGGAGATCTTCAGGTGTGCCGTCCGTGTCGACAACTGACCGCACATCTACCTTATTCCATGAGGTGACGCTGGAGAGCGTCAGCGGGCCGGAAAGGTCATAGGAAAGATTCAGGACGGCAATATCGCTGTCGATATTGCCTTCGCTTTCCCGGTTACCTTTCGCAATACGATTGTCGTAAAAATCTTCAGTGTCGGTGCGGGTATATTCATAAACATAGCCGCCATCGCGACGCACACGATTATAGCTCAGCACTGCCGTCAGATCCGGCACGGCTTGCGGTGTCCACTTCAGCTTGCCGCGCAGATTGAGTGCTTTCAGTTCGTCATTATATTCGTCGCGCGTGACGTTTTTAATAATTCCGCGATCGGCCCGGCGTTCAGCGGACAGGCGCAGACCCAGTTCATCCTGAATCAGCGGGCCGCCAATAGCAGCTGAGAAAGTCCGGTCATTATGCTCGGTCCACTGAACCCGTGCATCGCCGCCCCATGTCGTGGTGGAAGGGTCTTTCGTGGTGATGACGACGCCGCCGGCCAGAGCGTTAAGGCCCTGAATGGTGGATTGCGGACCACGCAGAACTTCCACCTGCTGCACATCCCAAAGGTCTGTCGGTCCGCCATAAAGTGCGCGGCTGGGAATGGGCGCGCCATCGATATAGACTGTTGCTGTGGCCGCATTTCCTCCAGACCCGACACCGTTATTGTTAATGCCGCGAATGGTGAAGCCTGTGGAACCATAGGTTTCCGAGAGGTTGGCCGTGCGGTTATAGACATCCTGAATTGTGATCAGATTTTCGTCTTTGATCCGCTGTGTCGTAACCACTGCTACACTGGTTACGGTCTCCTGAAGCGTACGGCTGGATTTTTCGCCGGTAACGATGATTTCTTCGGCAGGACTGCCAGCATTTGCCGGCGCAGCTTCTTCGGCCAGAGCCGGTGCAGACAGGGCTGTAACGGCCGCTCCGGCCATGAGCATGGTAGTACGTTTCATAAATTCCCCTTTTGACGGGGCCTCTAGGGAAGCGCGCTACTGCAAGTCAATCGCATTATTGCGAATTTGGGCAAGTTTTTATTCTGCGAAATCCGTTTCGCATCCGCCTCAGACCGAGAGGGGTGAAAGAACATGCCCCGTTTCGCCAAAGATTCGCAGATAACGGGCAATTTCCTGCGGATCTCCGGTTGCTTTGGCCGGGTTGTCGGATAATTTGACAGCAGGCCTGCCATTAGCCTCGGTCACCTTGCAGACGAGCGAAATCGGTTCAAGCCCGGCTTCACCATCTGGTTCGCAATCCCGAAAATCATTGGTGAGATTGGTCCCCCAGCCGAAGCTCATCCGCACGCGGCCATGGAAATGGTGATAAATTCGCTCGATCGTGTCTACATCGAGTCCATCGGAGAAGATCAGCAATTTTTGTTTGGGGTCACGACCCTGTTCCTCCCACCAGCGCATAATTTGTTCTCCCGCTTCGACAGGCGGCGCGCTGTCAGGCCGGAATCCAGTCCAGTTTGCCAGCCAGGACGGTGCGTGTTCGAGAAAGGCCGCCGTGCCATAGGCATCAGGCAGAGCGATCAGGAGATTGCCGCCATAATGCTGGCGCCATTCTTCAAGCACGCGATAGGGCGCTTCTGCCAGTTCTGCATCGTTGTCCGACAGGGCCGCCTCGACCATAGGCAATTCATGTGCGTTGGTCCCTATGGCTTCAAGATCGGCATCCATGGCCAGCAGCACATTGGATGTGCCGATGAAGCGCTCCCCCAGGCCCTCTTTCAGGGCTTCCACACACCAGCGCTGCCACAGAAAGCCATGGCGGCGGCGTGTGCCGAAATCGCTGATGACCAGATCGGGAAAGGCGCGCAGCCTTTCCACCTTTTCCCATAATTTTGCCTTGGCACGAGCATAGAGCACATCGAGTGCAAAACGCCCTTTATTCTGCAAGGAAGCACGGGATCGCAGCTCGTTAATGATGGCGAGGGCAGGAATTTCCCACATGGTCGTGTGCGTCCATGGCCCATCGAAATGCAGTTCGTATTGTCCGTCGGCCTTGCGCAATTCATATTCCGGCAGGCGGAAATCGGCGAGCCAGGCCATGAAATCGGGTTTGAACATCTGCTGTTTGCCGTAAAAACTGTTCCCGGCCAGCCAGATCAGCTCCTTATTGGTGAAGCGCAATGTACGAGCATAGTCGAGTTGCGTCCGGAGTTCTTCTTCGTCGATAATATCGGCCAGCCGCACCGTCTGCGAACGGTTGATAAGCGAGAAAGTGGCACGCACGTCAGCATGCTCGCGCCAGATCATTTGCAGCATCAGCAGCTTATAGAAATCGGTATCCAGCAAGCTGCGCACGATCGGATCGAGCCGGAAATTGTGATTATAAGCGCGTGTTGCAATATCGGTAACAGCCATGGCGATACTCTATCGTCTGATTAGGCAAAAGGAACATGCAGTTCGGCGTATCAGTGTTCCAATTCGATGATCCGTCCGGCCAGCCGGTCCATTTCGCTTCTGTCATGTGAGACATAGAGGATTGGCAAATGCAGTTCGTCGCGAATCCGTTCAATTACGGCCATGATTTCCTGTCGCCGGTTGCTGTCCAGAGAAGAAAGCGGCTCATCCATCAGCAGAAAGCGCGGGGCAGACAGCAAGGCACGACCAATGGCGACACGCTGAGCTTCACCGCCCGATAATGTGCGTGGCTGACGATCGAGCAGATGGGCAATATCGAGAAAGTCTGTCGCTTCTTCGAGCCTCATCCAGCGCTTCTTTACCGGGGCGAGATGATAGCCGAACAGAAGATTGTCCCGCACATTGCGATGCGGAAACAAGCGGATGTCCTGAAAGACATAGCCGCAGGAACGGGCTTCGGGAGGCAGGTCGATATTCTTCTCGGCGTCGAACAGCATTTTGTCTGATACGTTGATATGACCTCTGACAGGACGCAGCAGGCCGGCTATCGCATCGAGCAGACTGGTTTTTCCCACACCCGAAGGTCCGAACAGGCCGGTTAGTCCGGCCTCGCTGGAGAAGCATATGTCTATACGCCGGGAGGCGCGTTCGAGCGACACGTCCACGTTAAAGGACATGGCTTTTCCCTCCGCTCATGCGGCGAGCGAGCCATTCGGAGATCACCAGCGCACCGAGCGACAGAATTACCGAAACGCAGGCCAGACGAAAAACTTCCGCGTCCTGTCCCGGAATTTGCAAAGAGGAATAGATGGCGAGCGGTAAAGTACGGGTCTGGCCCGGAATATTGGAAGCGAAGGTAATCGTTGCGCCGAACTCTCCGATAGACCGGGCGAAGCCAAGCATAGCTCCGGCCAGAATGCCGGGGGTTACAAGAGGCAGGGTGATGGTGCGAAAGGTACGCCAGCGGTTTGCACCCAGGGTTCTTGCGGCCTGTTCCAGCCGGGGGTCGACCGTTTCGAAGGACAGCCGCATAGCCCGGACCATCAGGGGAAGCGCCATGATGGCGGAAGCCAGCGCCGCCCCTGTCCAGTGGAATACGAAACCCAGTCCGATCGTTCGTTCGAAGAAACGTCCTATCGGGCCATTTGCACCAAACGCCATTAGCAGCAGCCAGCCGGTAACCACGGGTGGCAGAACAAGGGGCAGATGAACCAGTGCATCGACCAGCAATTTGCCAGGGAATTGTCGCCTTGCAAGCAACCAGGCGAGTGCGAGCGCAAGAGGCAATACAGCGCAAATGGCCACAAGACTGACTCTGAGCGACAGGGTGACAATCGCCCATTCGCTTGCCGAAAGCGGTTGCATCAACCGGTGAGGCCGCTCGCCACAGCGAGGCCCAGAAAAGCGAAAAAGCCCATGGAATCGGTAATCATCGTTACGAAGACCGAACTGGCAACAGCCGGGTCCTGGCCCATCCGGTCGAATAGAACAGGCACAGCAACGCCTGCCAGGCCGGCTGTACAGATATTGATGATGACTGCGCTTGCTATGACGATCCCGAGTAAAGGCGAAAAAATCACTGCTGTGGCGAGGCCTATCAAGGTGGCCACGGTTACGCCGTTGAGCAGGGCAACGCGCATTTCGCGCCAGAGAATACGCCGGGTGTTGGACCGGGTGAGCTGATTAGTCGCCAGCGCGCGGACAGAGACGGCCATGGTTTGCGTGCCTGCATTACCGCCGATCGAAGCAACGATCGGCATGAGGACAGCCAGTGCCACCAGCTTTTCGATCGCTGCGCCGAATGCGGCAATGATAAGGCTTGCCACGAGTGCAGTGCCCAGATTGGCGACCAGCCAGCGCACACGCGCGGAATAGGCATCGCGGATCGGTTCGTTAATATCGCCTTCGCCGGCCCCCGACATGAGCAGAGCATCTTCACCGGCTTCTTCGGAAATGATGTGGACGATATCGTCGACCGTGAGCTGACCGACCAGCCGGCCATTCTCATCGACGACCGCGGCCGAGATCAATGCGTATTTCTGGAAGCGCAACGCCACTTCTTCCTGATCCATGATAACCGGGATCAGTGTCTGATCGCGCTGCATCACATCGGTCAGCGCAATATGGCGAGGACAGCGCAGAATCCAGGAAAGACGGCATGTGCCGAGCGGACGATGCCGGTGATCGACGATGAAGACTTCCCAGAAGTCGGTCGGCAGATCATCCTGCTCGCGCATATAGTCGATAAGGTCGCCTACCGTCAGATGTTCGGGCACCGCGATCAGTTCGCGCTGCATCAGGCGGCCGGCGGTTTCTTCCGGGTAAGAAAGCGCACTTTCGATGACCGCGCGATTTTCCGGGTCGAGCTCGTCCAGAATCGCTCGCTGATCTTTCGGATCGAGATCCTCGATCAGCTGGACTGCGTCGTCGGTTTCGAGCTGTTCGGCTATCACCGCCACGGCAGCGGCGGGCAGCGCTTCGATCATGTGGTCGCGCACATAATCGTTCAGTTCGGAAATGACTTCGCCGCTCATCAGGTCAGTGATGGCGGCGGCCAGTTCCCCGCGCCGGTCAGGTTCGAGCAATTCGAAAAGGTCGGCAATATCGGCCGGATGCAGCGGTTCGACCAGATCGTAGGTCCGTCCTTCATCACCTTCTTCAAGTGACTCGCGGACCGCATCGATAAATTCGGGTTTCAGTCGATTCTCTTCGTCGAGTTGCTCGCCTTCTTCCGCTTCACTGGCGGGGAAGGGCACTTTCGCCTCGTCGAGTTCTGTATCGGCCATGCGGCTCGTCCTATGCGTGTGCGCTGCAAAATCAAGCGCCTGATAGTGCGGCAGAGGGTGACATTGCGCAGAGCATCCCTATACCGGCGGTCAGAACGCAATATGGAGATACCCGCATGGCGGACGAGAAACTTACCTTCACAATCGACACAGGCAATGGTGAAACGAATGATGTCGTCATCAAATTGCGCCCCGATCTGGCGCCCGGCCATGTTGAACGCATTACCGGCCTTGCCAAAGATGGCTTTTATGACGGGGTCGTTTTCCATCGCGTGATTCCCGGCTTCATGGCGCAGGGCGGCGATCCGACCGGCACCGGCATGGGCGGTTCCGACAAGCCCGATCTCAAGGCTGAGTTCAATTCCGAACCGCATGTGCGCGGCACGTGCTCGATGGCTCGCACGCAGGTTCCCGACAGTGCGAACAGCCAGTTTTTCATCTGCTTCGATGATGCCCATTTCCTTGACGGTCAGTATACCGTCTGGGGTCAGGTCGAAAGCGGTATGGACCATATCGATGCGCTGCCTAAAGGTGAGCCGCCGGCAAACCCGGGCAAGATCGTGAAGGCTACCGTAGCCTAAGCGTCAGCGGGACGAATGACAAAAAGGGAGCGAATGGGTCTCAGGCCGATTCGCTCCCTTTGTTATAGGCCCGCTTCGACTACCCAATCATGGAATATGCGGACCGCACGCTGATCCAGATCGGCACGGCGGCACATGAACCAGTAACTGTACGGGCTTTCCACTTCGATATCGTAAAGTTTGGCCAGACGCTGGTCATTGGCGCGCTTCAGATGGTCGTCATGCATTACCGCTATGCCCAGACCCTGCGCTGCTGCTTCGAGAATAAGCTGACCGGAATCGTAATGGTCGATGGCATTGGGCTGCAAGTCGGGAAAGCCGATGGCTTTGCGCCAGGCATCGAAGCTGAGCGGAACATCGCTATTGATGAGAAAAGTCTGCTGACTCAGTGCTTCCTCGCTCGGATTTTCGCCGATTTCAGCGGCGAGTTCACGACTGCAAATGGCGTGAATCCGGTTCTGATCGAGCTGGAAGGAGTGAAATTGCGGGCCCGGCTTGGTGGTGAGCAGAATCGCTGCATCGAGCGTTTCGCCTACCCGGTCTTTAAGATTGGACCCTGTATCGATGTCGATATGAAGGCGGGGATATTTTTTGCGCAATTCAGGGAGGCGAGGGAACAGTCTTTGCGTGCCGAACAAAGGCAAAACCCCCAGGCGCAGGCGCAAAAGCTGGATATTTTCCGACTGCCCTTCCACCGCCACTGCAAGGGCTTCGAGATGGGGGGCCACGGCATCGTAGAAGCTGCGCCCTTCATCGGTGAGCTTCATTGCCTGCTGTGAGCGCGAAAACAATTTCTTGCCGGCAAAATCCTCCAGATTCGTAACCCGGCGGGATAAAGCCGAAGGGCTGAGGCCCAGCTCATTGGCTGCCGCGCGAGCAGATCCAAGCCGTACAATGCGGACAAAAGCTTCAAGAGCACGGAGAGGAGGAAGGCGGCGCATAGTCTTTTTTGTTCACATTTTTGCAATTAAGTCGAGGATTGATTGCAAAAAAATGCATGATCACAGGGAGGAGAGCAACAAATTCCCATCAGGAAGACAAAATGCCTTTCCTGTCTGTAGCGCTAGGGCAAGCGGTCGGAGGTTTCTAGTCTGAATTCGACCTTATGTCCCGTTCCGGTTCATGCAGGCGCAGCCGCGTGACATGGGTTTCGTCACCATCCGTCACTTCGATGCGCCAGCCACTCGGATGAGTGAGAATAGCGCCCACTTCGGGAACCTGTTCGGCCAGAACAAAAGCAAGGCCGCCCAGCGTATCGACCGATTCTTCGATTTCGGCGATTCGCGGATCGTCGAGCCTTTCGGCCACATCGTCCAGTTCGGCGCGGGCATCGGCATCCCACATACCATCACCGATAGGAACCAGTAGTTCCTCCGGCGTTTCGTCATGCTCATCTTCGATCTCGCCGACAATTTCCTCGACCAGATCTTCAATCGTGATGATTCCGTCTACGCCTGAATATTCATCCAGAACGACCGCCAGATGAACATGCCGTAGCCGCATATCGGCCAGCACGTCCAGTGCGCTGCGGGCTTGCGGCACGAAAAGGGGCTGGCGCATCAATGTCGTCCAGTCGCGCGGGGCTTCCTTACCATTGGCGAGAAAAGGAAACACATCCTTGATATGGATCATGCCGATCACCTGATCGAGCGTGTCCCGATAGACCGGCAGGCGCGAATGGCCGTGTTCGGAAAAAGCTTCTATCAGTTCATCCCATTCTGCCTCAGCAGAAATCGCAATGATTTCACCGCGGGGAATGGCTACATCATCGGCATCGTGTTCGCTGAAATGAAGCAGGTTGCGCACCATGGCGACTTCGACGCTGGAGAGGTCTCCATTGATCGATGAATGCCGCCCGTCGCCGCTTTCCTCTTCATGCTCGTCAATAGCTTCTTCGAGTTGGGCACGAAGGGAGGTTTCACTTTCCCCGGCATCGAACAGTTTGCGAATTATGCTCCACAATCCGCTGCTACTGTCTGCGTCTCCCTGACTGGAGTCGCTCAATCTGGAACTGTCGGGCATCGCCCTTTTGCCTTCTCCCTTAAAGAATCCGATCCCCATATGGGTCTGCAATGGCCAGAATCGCAAGCGTCTTTATTTCGAGCGCTTCCATGGCCTCAGCATCGGCTTCGGAAATTTCGTGATCATGCCCGGCCAGATGGAGCAGGCCATGCACGATCAGATGTGTCGCATGATCTTGAAGAGAAACACTTTTTTCTTCCGCTTCGCGAGCGCAGGTTTCAAAAGCGAGAGCAATGTCGCCGAGCATTTCAGGAGGGCCATCCGTATCCAGTGCAAGCAATTCCTCGCGCTTGAGCATAGGAAAAGACAGCACATTGGTAGGCTTGTCCCGTTCCCGCCATTCGCGATTCAGCGCATGGACTTCCGCATCCGAGGTGAAAAGCAGGCTGGTGGAAAGGCGCTCATTGTTCAGCTCGGGAACAAAACGCTGCAAGGCACCCAGTGCCTTTTCAGCAAGATGCTCCCAGTCACCTTCTGGCCAGGGTTCTTCCACGGCGATATCGAGTTCCACAATTTTCCTTCAAAATCTGGCTGTTTTGCCGTGTCAGGCAGAAGTGCCTTCATAAGCTTCGACAATCCGTCCGACGATCGGATGGCGCACGACGTCGGCCGCCGAAAAGCGGGTAACACCGATACCTTCCACACCTTCCAGCCGTCCGACGGCATCCGCGAGCCCGCTGAAACTGTCGCCGCCGGGTATGTCGACCTGCTTCGGATCTCCGCAAATCACCATACGGCTGTTTTGCCCGAAACGCGTGAGGAACATCTTCATTTGCTCACGCGTGGTGTTCTGCGCTTCGTCGAGAATCACGAACGCATCGGACAAGGTCCGTCCGCGCATGAAAGCGATGGGGGCGATTTCGATTTCGCCGCTCGCAATGCGCCGGTCCACCTGTTCGGGCGGCATACAGTCATAGAGCGCATCGTAAAGCGGGCGCAGATAAGGATCGACCTTCTCTTTCATATCTCCGGGCAGAAAGCCGAGCCGTTCGCCCGCTTCGACAGCCGGACGAGACAGGATCAGGCGTTGTACGGAGCCGGTAATAAGCTGGCTGACAGCCTGTGCGACAGCCAGATAGGTCTTGCCGGTGCCAGCCGGGCCAAGCGCGAAGATGATATCTTCACGCTGTAATTGCTGCATATATTCCGCCTGCATGGCCGAGCGCGGAACGATTGTTTTGCGGCGCGTCCGGATCATCACCGAAGGCGCATTGGGCTTGCCGGTGATGATACCTTCCAGCGTGGGTTCATTCGACATGGCAATGAGGGATTCGATCACACCGGCGTCCATGGCCTGCCCGGTCAGCAGTTTTTCATGCATCGATTTGAGCACGTCGCGTGCCCGTGCGACATTATCTTCCGGCCCTTCGATTGCCACACGGTTGCCGCGTGCGCCGATATAGACGCCAAGGCGGTTTTCGATCTGAACAAGATTGGCGTCAAACTCTCCGAACAACGCACCGAGAACGGCCTGTTCGTCAAATTCGACTTCGGTTCTGGCCCGCCTTGCATGATTGTGGCGGTCTTCGGGATGGGTCAACGCGGCTTGTGCGTCGGCGCGATCGGGTTTGCGTGCCATGCGCTCCTTTCAGCAAATGATGGCTGTGCGGCCATGCGATTCGAAAGATAGGCGCCTTGTAGCCGGAGACAAGCACGCGTTTTCATCTGGCAGTGGATAGTTGGGTTCTTTTTCATTTCAGCCGTTTGCCGGGTTTGTTCATTTCGCATTTGCACAATCGGCAATAAAGTATCATGCATAGGACCCCACCAACGGTACCGGAGTGTTTCGATGTCGGAAACAACCGCGATCTCGCAGGATTTGGGCGCCAATAAACAGCCGGGCGGTAATCGACCGGAGACAGCCTTATCGCCTCACGGACTGAGTAGTGACGACGCTGCGAACCTTCTTGCGCAATATGGTGAGAATGTTCTTGCCGAAAAGCAGACCAGTCTGCTGAAAAAGCTGGCCGGCTTCTTCTGGGGGCCGATCCCGTGGATGATCGAGGTTGCTGCGCTGCTGAGCGCCATTGTCGGTCATTGGGAAGATTTTGCCGTTATTGTTACCATGTTGCTGGTGAATGCCGGGGTGGGTTTCTGGCAGGAATATAAAGCGGATAATGCTATTGCATTGCTGCGCCAGCGCCTTGCGCCCTCCGCGCGCGTACTGCGTGACGGGACCTGGCAGGACATCGCTGCCCGATTGCTGGTGCCCGGTGATGTCGTTGCTCTCAAGCTCGGCAGTATCGTTCCTGCCGATGTGGAGCTGGCGGGTGGGGACTATCTCAGCGTCGACCAGTCGGCGCTGACCGGGGAATCGCTGCCTGTCGATAAAGCACCCGGAGACAGCGCCTATTCGGGTTCTATTGTTAAACTCGGGGAAATGACCGGGCAGGTCACGGCTACCGGGATGAATACCTATTTCGGCAAAACCGCCCGGTTGGTGGATGAGGCGAAGAGCCAGTCCCATTTCCAGCGCGCTGTCTTGCGGATCGGTAATTTTCTGATTTTGCTGACGGTCGGGCTGGTTACGCTGATCGCCATGGTGGCGCTTTTCCGGCAGGACCCGTTGATGGAAACGGCGCAATTTGCGTTGATTCTGACGGTGGCATCTATCCCCGTCGCTTTGCCGGCAGTGCTTTCGGTGACCATGGCCGTCGGGGCTGAGCGTCTGGCGCGGATGAAGGCGATTGTCTCCCGGCTTGTGGCGATCGAGGAAATGGCAGGCATGGACCTGCTCTGCACCGACAAGACCGGTACGCTCACACAAAATCGCCTGTCGCTTGGCGAGCCATGGCTGGCGAAAGGCGTTACCGGAGACCAGCTCGTTCTGATGGCGGCGCTCGCCTGCCGGCGCGATGCGCCTGATGCTATCGATGCGGCTGTGCTCGAAAAAGCCGATAAAACGCGTTTGAACCGCTGGACAGTCGGCCATTTCCAGCCCTTCGATCCGGTCATTAAACGTGCCGAAGCTCAGGCGTCGCAGAGTGGCGATATCGTCATGGCGACAAAGGGCGCACCGCAGGTTGTCGCCGATCTGTGCGCTTTGCAGGGAGGCGCCCGCGAAGCCATGGAGCGGGAAGTGATCGCTCATGCGGATAAAGGATTTCGCACGCTCGCCGTGGCGCGGAAGAGCGGGGAGGAGCCATGGCAGTTTCTGGGCCTTCTTTCTCTCTCCGATCCTCCGCGTGAAGACAGTGCCGAAACGATAGCTGAAGCGCGCTCCATGGGGCTCGACTTCAAGATGGTCACCGGAGATCATGAAGCGATAGGCCGGCATATTGCCGGGCAACTGGGCATGGGGTCCAACATTGTCGTGGCGGATTCGGTGTTCGGCAAAGATGCACCGCCGGACCGGTTGGCGGCTATCGAAAGTGCCGATGGCTTCGCACGCGTTTTCCCCGAGCATAAATTCGAAATCGTCAAAACATTGCAGGGCGCCGGGCATATTGTTGGCATGACCGGCGATGGTGTGAATGATGCTCCGGCGTTGAAACAGGCCGATGTCGGCATCGCAGTGAGCGGTGCGACCGATGCAGCGGCTGCGGCCGCCGATCTGGTCCTGACGGCGCCGGGCCTGTCGGTTATCAATCGGGCGATCGAAGAAGCGCGGCAGATTTTCGAACGAATGACAGCTTATGCGATCTTCCGCATCGCTGAAACCACCCGTATTTTGCTGTTTATGACGGCCAGCATTCTGGCATTCGACTTTTATCCCGTCACAGCGATCATGGTAGTCTTACTGGCATTGCTCAATGACATACCGATTATGGCGATTGCCTATGACAATGCAGCCATAGCCCGCAAACCGTTGCGATGGGACATGCGGCGGGTGTTGATGGTGGCGACGACTCTCGGTGTCTATGGTGTTTTCACCAGCTTCGGACTGTTCTGGTTTGTGCGCGAATATCTGCAACTGCCGTCCGAGCAGGTGCAATCGCTCGTCTTCCTTAAACTGCTCGTGGCCGGGCATATGACGATCTATGTCACGCGCAATAAAGGTGGCGTGTGGACACGGCCATGGCCAAGCTGGAAACTGATCCTGCCTTGCGAGCTGACCCAGCTTCTGGGCACGCTTGGCGTGGTCTATGGTGTCTTTATGGCCCCCGTAGGCTGGGCTATGGCCCTGTTCGTCTGGGCTTATGCGCTGGTGGCTTTTATCGTGGCAAGCCTGATCGTTGTCGGGCTTTACCGGTTGCTCGAACACCGTGTCGCACATCAGCAGCGTCATCTGACCCGGGTGGAAACGAGCCAGCATAGCTAACGCCCGGTACAATATGAAAAGCGCCGCTGCGCTGACTTGCTTTGTACTCAGCGATGAGGAGTCTTCGCCCCTGGACCCATTATCAGGCAAATGGCGGATAACAGGCCTGGGAGAGATCTTCGCATATGGCCACCTTGCGTTTATAATAAACGTAGGTGGCCATTTCGATGTATAAGATACCGATCAGGCCGCGATTTTTTCGAGCAATCGTCCGCGAATGGAATTGGGGCCGGCTTCGGCCAGTTCTACCTGCACCAGATCGCCAATCTGCGCCTCACCTTCGAAGAAGACCGATTGCAGCCAGGGCGATTTGCCCAGCCACTGACCGGGATGTTTGCCCTTGCGCTCTACCAGTACATCGCAGATTTTGCCTTCGCTGGCTCTGTTGAAGGCGAGCTGGTCCCGATTAAGGGCGGCCTGCAGGCGCTGCAGGCGCTCATCCATCACTTCGCGGGCAATCTGGCCTTCCATACCTGCCGCCGGTGTGCCGGGGCGCGGAGAATATTTGAAGCTGAAAGCCTGCGCATAACGCACTTCGTCGACCAGTTTCAGCGTGTCTTCAAACTCGGCATCGCTTTCGCCCGGGAAACCAACGATGAAATCGCCCGAAAGGGCAATATCGGGGCGAACTTCGCGGAAGCGTTCCAGCAGTTTGAGATAGCTTTCTGCCGTATGGCTCCGGTTCATGGCTTTCAGCACACGGTCGGACCCGCTTTGAACCGGCAAATGCAGATAGGGCATCAGCTTTTCGACTTCGCCATGTGCCGCGATCAGAGCATCGGACATATCGTTCGGATGGCTTGTCGTATAACGAATGCGCTGAAGGTCGGGCAGCGCGGCGAGCGCTTTGATAAGGCCTTCCAGCCCGGTGCTGTTGCCTTTGGCATCTTCACCCGACCAGGCATTCACATTCTGTCCGAGCAGAGTAATCTCGCGTGCACCACTTGCCACGAGCCGTTCGGCTTCGGTCACCAGATCTGCAAAGGGGCGGGAGATTTCCGCGCCGCGTGTATAAGGCACTACGCAATAGGTGCAGAATTTGTCGCAGCCTTCCTGAATAGTCAGAAAGGCGCTCGGGCCGACTTTGCGGCGGCGGGGCAAGGCGTCGAATTTGGTCTCTGCGGGCATATCCGTGTCGGTGGCCCGTTCGCCTCTGGCTGCCTTGTCGATCATGTCGGGCAGGCGGTGATATGCCTGCGGACCGACAACCATGCCAACCGCCGGAGAGCGCTTCATAATCTCCTCGCCCTCAGCCTGCGCTACACAGCCGGCCACGGCGATCATCGGTTGTTTGCCATTCTTGGTCAGACGGCCAATATCCGAATAGACCTTTTCGGCGGCTTTTTCGCGAATATGGCAGGTGTTGAGCACGATGAGATCGGCATCTTCGCCTTCGGCAGCCGGTGTCATGCCTTTATCGCCCAGCAATTCGCCCATGCGTTCACCGTCATAGACATTCATCTGGCAACCGAAGCTCTTGACCCGATAGGTCTTGGGAGGGGCACTTTGTCGCATAGGGCGCCTTTACGGGATTTGGCCTGAAATTCCTAGGCCTTCAATGGAGAGCAGAATGTGCGAATTTGTTGCGGTCAGCTGGTAAGGCTCTGTGCAATCGCGCGTTGCGCCGCCGCTGCCATGGATTTCCGATCCGCACAGTCAGGTCCTTCAAGCGGGGGCAGGAAATGAATCGTCAGATGAACGGATTTGCGGCGGGATAGTACCATGCGGACATTGGTGGCGCCCTCTCCGACCCAGGCAATATCTGTCGCTTCCTCATAGAGCAGGGCAACCGGTTGAACACGGGTAGTCTGGCTTTTGAGCGGATCGATGGCGGCCAGCAAGGCGCTTTTGAAGGGCAGAATGCCTGTTCCGTCGCTGGTTGTGCCTTCGGGAAAGATCGTTAGCGGCCGTTTACCCAGCGCTTGCCTGATAGCGCCGGTTTGTTCGGTGAGAGTGGAACGGTGATGGCGGGCAATGAAAATCGTCTCATTCTGTTCGCATAGCCATTTAAGCAACTTCTGCCCTGCAAGGCCATCATGCGCGACAAAGGCACTCCGAGCGGCCCCGGCCAGCGCCAGAATATCCAGCCAGCTCACATGATTGGCGAGCAGGAGCGCATTCTTTTCCGGCTGTCCTCTAACCTGCACACGCAACCCAGCAATATGGCCGACGACATGCAGGAAGAAGGGTGGGATAAGCCGTGGCTTGCCCAGTAATCTACAGATCAGATGCAATGGAATCATGCAAACGGACCACGCCAGTATCAGGGCGATCCGAAGGATAAGGCGTAAGTGGGGCATCATGCTTCAGGCCCGGTACGAACCACCGGTAGCAGGCATGCAGGGCAATCAGTCTTCCCGGTCAAGCCGGACGCCATACAGCTCCATCCTGTGATCGACCAGGCGATAGCCCAGCTTCTCGGCAATCTGGCGCTGCAACGCTTCCAGCTCGGGATCGACGAATTCAACGACCTTGCCGGTTTCCACGTCAATCAGGTGATCGTGATGGGCTTCGGGGGCAGCTTCGTAGCGGGCGCGGCCGTCGCCGAAATCGTGGCGGTCAAGAATGCCGGCTTCTTCGAACAGGCGAACCGTGCGGTACACGGTAGCAATCGAGATTTTCGGATCCACGGCAGAAGCGCGCTGATGCAACAGCTCCACATCGGGGTGATCATCGCTTTCGGACAAGACCTTGGCAATGATACGCCGTTGTTCCGTAATTCTCAGCCCACGCTCTGCACAGAGCTGCTCAAGATCGATACCTTGCTGCAAAACTATCCCCGCAAATCAAAATGCCCCGCTACTATGGGAGCGGCGGGGCACTTTTTCAACATAATGAAGCAAACAACTCAGGCGGTTTTTTTCTTCCGTCCGCGGCGCTGGCCGGGCTGGCGGCCAAGGCCGATCTTTTTTGCCAGTTCGCGGCGCTTTTCCGCATAGTTGGGGGCAACCATGGGATAGTCGGCGGGCAGATCCCAGCGCGCACGATATTCTTCCGGTGTCATACCGTGATCGGTCATCAGGTGGCGTTTGAGCATCTTCATTTTCTTGCCATCTTCCAGGCAAACGAGATGATCGGGCTTCACCGATGCGCGAACAGATACGGCTGGTTCGGGGCGTTCTTCTTCAACTTCCTGAGTTCCGAGGCCCGAAAGAGCGCCGAATACATTCTGAATAAGCGAAGGGACATCCTCAACCGCAACATTATTGTTGCTGACATGGGCAGCGACGATGTCGGACGTCAGTGTAATAAGCGTTTCCGACATATCCGTTTCAAAATTATCCATTTAAACCTCAATTTTTGCGACATTGTTCTAAGGAATTATTGGAGCATTACGCTCTGTCACGAATGAAGCGCCTATTGGAACAATTGCAGATTGATTACAAGCAAACTCTTTCAGTAAATGCAATACGGGTAAAACTACAGATCAAATCAATCGATACAGTTAAGGCTGAATGTCAGGGCATCGATAGGTCCGGCCGATGTATTTCTGTAGTAATTGATACGTCTGCCGATTTGAGTGAAGCCGCAGGCTCTGTATAATTTTTCCGCAGGGTTGCCGTCACGCATTTCAAGAAAAACACGATTTATACCACGTTCGCGGCAGTTTATAATAAATCTGCCGAGTAATGCTCTGCCGATTCCGCAGCGACGAAAGTCAGGATGAACGGCAAGTAACAGCAATTCTTCTTCATCCACCGCGCATCGGCTCATGGCAAAACCGGTTATCGGATCGCTGTCTCCCGGTTCCCGGCCGTCGGGGCCGGCGATCCAGTAATATGTATTTGGCATAAGCAGCGAATCCGAAACCTGCCGGCGAGTCCACGCTTCGCCGAAAGCCGGGTCGAAAGCGACTTCCATCACGTCCATGATTTGATCGATGTGATCTCTCAAGCCGCGCCTTTCCTGTTGGTTTTTTGCGGCAATTTGGCATCCGGTCCACGCCCGTAAAGAGGGGACAGGCGGTCGCTCAGCAAGCTCCGGGGCAAAAGTAACGCGCAACGCGCATCGGGCCGCAGTGGCAAAGCCTTGCCATTACCGCGCAGGGATACGAGCGCATCTGCCTGAGATCCGGCGACATAAGCATGGCGGGCTGCCTGTGCGGCTTCTTCCGGGCCAAGCGAAACCAGTTCGCTTTCCGGCAGTCCATCCCTGGCAAAATCCTGCACGAACCATTCGCCATGGCCGCCGGTCACAGCAACGCTGACCGGTTTGTCGACGCCCGCTTCGGTGCGGGCCATGGCGGCGATCAAAGCCAGTGTTGGATAGCCCGCCACCGGCACTTGCCAGGCAAGGCCGAGTGCGCGGGCTGCGGCCAGCCCTATCCGAACGCCGGTAAAACTGCCGGGGCCGAGCGAGACGAGAATGCGATCCGCGCGCCCTCTGTCGGGCAACTCGCCAATCATCGGTACAAGTCTTTCGGCATGGCCACGGCCGAGTATTTCGAAAAAGCCGTCCACCACCTTGCCGCCGTCAAACAAGGCAGCGGAACAGGCTTCGCTGGCGCTGTCTATTGCGAGTATTCGCAAGATTTCCGTCCTGTTTTAAGCTGAAGTTTCATAAAGCGAGTGGCTGATGCATCCCGAAAGATGCGCGTGCCAACAGACTGCCGTGGCGTCAAGAAGGCAGGCAATAAAGGCCTGTTTCTTGACTGCTTCTTCGCAAATGATGAAAGGAGGCAGCCGCACATCTGTCTATGCTGCCCGATTGTTTAAAGAATGCTGTTGAAGGTATCGAAATCGGGGCGCGGGCTGCGCTGAAAGATGCTGCTCCTGTCGCCATAGCCGATCGTGCAGAGAAAATTGGATTTCCATCGCGGATGGTCGGCAAGAAAGTCTTTATCTACCGCTTCATTGTCAAAACCGGACATGGGGCCGCAATCGAGACCCAGAGCCCGTGCGGCAAGAATTAAATAAGCGCCCTGCAAAGTGGAATTTCGTAATGCGGAAAGCTTGCGCAGTTCTTCGTCATTGGCGAACCAGCTTTTTGCATCGGCATGCGGAAAGAGCCAGGGCAATTGCTCGTGGAAGTCGATATCCATGGCAACGATTGCACAAACCGGGGCGCTGTGCAGCTTGGGTTTATTGCTGGCCGAAACATGCGCGGCCAGCCTTTCCCTCGCTTCCGGCGATGTGCACCAGATGATCCGGGCAGGAAGCTGGTTGGCCGATGTCGGCCCCATTTTTAGCAAATCCCACAGCTGATGAAGCTGCTCTTCGTTCACCGGACGGTCGAGATATCCGTTATAGGTACGTGCTTCGCGAAAGAGCTGATCGAGAGCTGCGTCGGAAAGAGGCGTGGACACGGGATGGCTCCTGTCAGGCGGCGCGGACTTCGCTGACTTCCGGCACGTAATGTTTCAGCAGGCTTTCAATACCATGTTTGAGCGTTGCCGTGGAGCTGGGGCAGCCCGCGCAGGCGCCCTGCATGATAAGATAAACGACACCGTCCCGGAAGCCGCGATAACGGATATCGCCGCCATCGCCTGCCACGGCCGGGCGCACGCGGGTTTCGATCAGATCCTTGATCTGTGCCACCACATCGGCATCGGCGGGATCATCCTCGACATCGCCTTCATCTTCTGCCGGAACCGCGAAGCCCGAAGCATCGCCACCGGTAAAGAGCGGAGCCTGACTGACGAAATGATCCAGCAGGATGGCCACGACCTGCGGTTTAAGAGCCGACCAGTCGACACCCGGTGCGGCTGTGACCGAAACGAAGTCCCCGCCGAAAAAGACGCCGGTAACTTCACCCGTATCGAACAAGGTCGCCGCCAGTGGCGAGGCTTCGGCTTCTTCCGGCGATGCGAAGTCGCGTGTGCCTGCCGGCATCACTGCCTGACCGGGCAGGAATTTCAGTGTTGCAGGGTTGGGCGTGGTTTCGGTCTCTATAAACATAGGCCGGATGTAGGAAGTTGCTGCCATCGCGACAAGCATTGCTGCGGCTAGATTTTCTCGTCGCCCACGTAATTTATTCACTATTGCTTCATGATCACAGCCCCTATGACCGGGTGCATGACGATTTTCTCGCGTATAGCCCGTAATCTTGCTTCCGTTGCTACGCTCGGCCTGCTTCTTTCTTCTCCGACAGCGGTGCAGGCGCAGGATGCTGCCGCTGCATCGGCAGCGAAACAAAGCGTCCCGACAGCGCCACAGCCGCGCTATCTCAAGCCCGATGATCCGTGGATTTATCGCAAGACGGACATTCCGGTCGACAAGGAATGGCTCTTCGGGGAAATGCCTAATGGTTTGCGCTATGCGGTGCGGCGCAATGGCGTTCCGCCGGGGCAGGTTTCTATCCGTATCCGGATCGATGCGGGCTCTCTTTACGAAAAAGCCGATGAGCGCGGTTATGCGCATCTGATCGAGCATCTCACATTTCGGCAATCGAAATATCTCGAATCGGGTGCTGCCATTCCCACCTGGCAGCGGCTGGGTGCGACTTTCGGCAGCGATACCAATGCGGAAACCACGCCGACGCAGACAGTCTACAAGCTCGATCTGCCCAATGCGACGCCCGATCATCTGGCCGAAAGCATGAAATTGCTGTCCGGTATGATCCGCGAGCCGGCTCTCAGTCAGGCCAATCTCAATGCCGACCTTCCGATCGTTCTGGCTGAAAGGCGTGAGAATGCCGGGCCCAATATGCGCGTGGCCGAAGCGACACGCTCCGTCCTGTTCGATGGCCAGCCTTTGTCCGACCGTTCCCCCATCGGCACGGTGAAAACCTTGAAAGCGGCGACCCCGCAAAAGGTGAGAGCGTTCCATGATCGCTGGTACCGGCCGGAAAATACGGTGATTGTGGCGGTTGGCGATGCCGACCCGAAATTGCTCGCCAAGCTGATCGAAGATCGCTTCGCTGACTGGAAAGGCAAGGGTAAGCCTCAGCCTCAGCCCGATTTCGGTACGCCCAAAGCACCTGCGGACGGGAAAGACCCCAATCCGGTCGGCAAGACAGACATTCTGGTCGAACCCAGTCTGCCTCGCGGTATTACCTATGCGATTTTGCGGCCCTGGGAACAGGTCAATGACAATATCGAATATAATCGCGGCCTTCTGATCGATGCTATCGCTCAGGCAATTATCAATCGGCGGCTGGAAGCCAGAGCGCGCGCCGGCGGCAGTTATCTGTTTGCCGGTGTCGAGCAGCAGGATGTCAGCCGCAGTGCCGATGCCACTTTTGTAACGGTGACGCCGTTGGGCGATGACTGGAAAGCCGCTTTGGATGATGTCCGCTCAGTGATCGCCGATGCGCTTGCCGAACCGCCGACCAAAGAAGAAATCCAGCGCGAAGTGGATGAATATCGCGTCGTGTTTGCCAATCAGGTCGAGCAGCGCGATTTGCAGGCGGGCGCTCAACTTGCCGATACGATCGTCAATGCAGTTGATATCCGTGAAGCCGTGGCAGCGCCTGAAGTAGTGCAGCAGGTTTTCACTGGCATGCAGGATCGCTTGACACCTGAAGCTGTGTTCGAAAGCACCAAACGCCTGTTTAGCGGCACTGTGACACGCGCATTGATGCTGACACCCAAGGCGCAGGAAGCAACAGCGGAAGATCTGCGATCTGCCATGAAGGAGAAGGTCGAAGCTTCCGGGGATTCGCGGATTGCTGCGCAGACGATTTCCTTTGCTGATCTGCCGCCCATCGGGACGCCGCAACAGCCGGAAATCCGCGCACCGATGGGCGTTTTCAATATTGAAGGGGTTAAATTCCCCAACGGGGTCACCGGCATGGTCTGGCGTACCACCAATGAGCCGGGGCGTGTGACTGTGCGGGTGCGTTTTGGTAGCGGATATCGCGCTTTTACGGCCAAGGATGCGCCCTATATTCCGCTTGGCGAAATGGCGCTGGTAGGATCGGGCCTGGGCGATCTGGGCGAAGAGGAGCTTGACCGTATTTCGACCGGGCGCAAGCTGGGTTTCGATTTCCGGATCGAAGACGGCACTTTCGTTCTGGAAGGCCGGACCCGCCCGCAGGATGTGGCGGATCAGCTTTATCTGTTCGCCGCCAAGCTTGCCATGCCGCGCTGGAATCCCAATCCGGTCAATCGCGCCAAAGCGGCTATCAGCATGCAATATAATGGCTTCGATGCGAATCCGACCGGGATCATCAATCGTGATCTCGAATGGCTGCTGCATGACAAAGACCCGCGTTTTGCGACGCCAACCCCTGAACAAATCGATCAGACTACGCCGGAAGGCTTTCGCAAAGTGTGGGAACCGCTGCTGAAGCAGGGGCCGGTAGAAGTCATGGTGTTCGGTGATATCGATCCCGACCAAACTGTGGCAGCATTGTCGCGTACCTTCGGGGCTCTCGATCCGCGCGACCCGATTCCGGCAGCGGCCGAGCAGCGGACAACCTCATTCCCGGCGTCCAATGACAAGCCGCTGGTTATCACTCACCAGGGCGAAGCCGATCAGGCGGCGGCCGTCATGGCCTGGCCGACAGGTGGCGGATCGGCCGGTCTGCCCGAATCGCGCAAGCTGGAAGTGTTGAGCCAGCTTTTCTCGAACCGTCTGCTCGACGCAGTGCGTGAAGGCACAGGGTCAAGCTATGCGCCATCGGTCAGTTCCAACTGGCCGCTCGATACCGATAGCGGTGGCTATATTTTGGCCATGGCACAATTGCCGCCCGAAGCTGTGCCGGTCTTCTTTATCGAAGCGCAGAAGATTGCCGAGGATCTGGCTGCGAATGGCCCGGATGCGGATGAACTGGCCCGCGTGACAGAGCCTTTCCGCCAGTTGCTGATGCGCGTTCAGACCGGCCATGCTTTCTGGATGGACGAGCTGGAAGGGGCCACACGCGACCCTAATCGTCTGTCCAATCTGAACAGCATGATGACGGATTACACCAAGGTTACGCCTGAGGAGATCAAAGCGCTCGCAGCGAAATATCTGACCTCGCATGGGGGGTGGCGTCTGGCAATTATGCCGGAAAAGCGATCACAGTGAACAAAAAGATAACCGATGTAACCTTTGCATCTCACCATTCGAGACAGTAAGGCTCCACGGTTTTCCAGAGAAATGTAAAGAGTTTTGTTGTGGCTAGGAATTGGACACCCGAGAGTTGGAAGCAGCAGGAAGCAAAGCACCTGCCGCATTATGAAGATGCTGCGGAGCTTGCCGCGGCTGAGGAGACGCTCGCCCATTTTCCGCCGCTGGTCTTTGCAGGGGAAGCGCGTGAGCTGAAGCGGCAGCTTGCCGGCGTTTCCGACGGAAACGGTTTTCTGCTCCAGGGTGGCGATTGCGCGGAAAGTTTCGCTGAATTCCATCCCAACAATATTCGCGATACATTCCGCGTCATTCTGCAAATGGCGGTGGTGCTCACTTTCGCCAGCAAACAACCCGTGGTGAAGGTTGGCCGGATGGCTGGCCAGTTCGCCAAGCCGCGCAGCGCGCCTACCGAGAAAAAGGGCGATATGGAGCTGCCGAGCTATTTCGGCGATATTATCAACGGGATTGAATTCGATCCGGCCACCCGGCGCAACGATCCGCAGCGCATGATCCGTGCTTACAGTCAGGCGGCGGCCACACTTAATCTGCTGCGCGCCTTTGCCGGAGGCGGTTATGCCAATCTGCGGCAGGTTCATCAGTGGACGCTGGATTTCATGGGACGCAGCCCCTGGGCGGACCGTTTCTCCGACGTGGCCGACCGGATCAGCGAAGCGCTGGATTTCATGGAAGCCTGCGGTGTCGATCCGCAGTCGGTGCCGCGTCTTCAGAGTACTGATTTCTTCACCAGCCATGAAGCGCTGCTGCTGCCTTACGAACAGGCGCTCACCCGCCAGGATTCGCTGACGGGTGACTGGTTCGATACCAGCGCGCACATGTTGTGGATCGGGGATCGCACCCGTTTCGAAGGTAGTGCGCATGTCGAATATCTGCGCGGCGTCGGCAACCCGATCGGGATGAAATGCGGCCCCAGCCTTGAGCCCGATGCTTTGCTGCGTCTGCTCGATGTACTCAATCCTTCCCGTGAGGCGGGTCGGATGACGCTTATCAGCCGCTTTGGTCATGAAAAGGTCGAAGCGGGTCTGGCGCCGCTGGTTCGTGCCGTGAAGCGTGAAGGCCACCCGGTCGTATGGAGCTGCGACCCGATGCATGGCAATGTCATTAAGTCGGATAGTGGTTACAAGACCCGTCCGTTCGACCGTATTCTGGCCGAAGTGGAAGGCTTCTTCCAGGTTCATCGCGCCGAAGGCACCCATGCGGGTGGCATTCATATCGAGATGACCGGGCAGGATGTGACCGAATGCACCGGTGGGGCCGTGGCGATTACCGATGCCGGGCTGGCCGATCGCTACCATACCCATTGCGATCCGCGTCTCAATGCAGCGCAATCGCTGGAACTGGCTTTCATGCTGGCCGAAAGGCTCAATCAGGAAACCGGGCAGCAACACAGGGACGCTGCCTGATAAGAGTGGTGCCGGGCCGGTTTGATGGCCCGGTCCACATGATCCCATCTATTTGTTAAGGTTTGGCTTTTACACTCACTCCGTTCGGGAGGGAATGTGGTGCTGAAACTTATCGATCTGCGTTGGCCGCTTTTGTGGTCACTGGCGTGGCTCATCTGGGTTACTGCGTCCCTCTTTGTTTCTCGTTCGGCAGAGGTGATCATGATCATCTGGCCGGGCGCGGGCATTATGGTGGCGGCTTTTCATGCCACGCCCTTTCGGAAATGGCCGCCATTGGCACTGGCGATGATCGGCGCCAATATTCTGGCCTTTTCGACTGCCCAGATCCTGCCCCTGACGATTATCGGATTTACCACGGCCAATATGGCGCAGGCTTTTTTATGCGCCGGGATGGGCAAGTTGGTGCTCGGCGATCCACGCAAGAAAGGACGCGCCAGTGATATTGTCGGTCTGTTTTTCGCGGCATTTTTGGGCAGCGTTACAGCAGCGCTGATTGCCTTACCGTTCCGCTATTCGAGCGGGATTACGCCGTTTCTGTGGTGGGGGCTGGGTAGTATTCTGGGTATTTTCGGCGTCGCTCCGATTATTCTCGCGGCTATCGATAGGTTGAGAGGGCCCGATAAAGATCGGGTATTTATCGAGATGCCGCACGGGCACCCCTGGCTCCTATGGCCGGTCTTTCTTGCTGCTTCATGGTTGGTGCTTACGATCCACCAGGTGCCATTATTCTGGGTACTGGTGGTGGCGCTGGTTTTCGCCATTCTTTATTATGGGTTGCTGAGTGTCTCGGTGGCGCTGACCAGCTTTGCACTGGCGATAATCATGCGCGGGGTGGCCGGCAGCCCGATTGAACCTTTCCCCGGCATGAACAATCTGGAAACAGCCGTTGTTCTGCAGTTTTTCCTGCTCTCTATGCTGGCCTGCATCTTTCCGCTGGCAGCTATTCTGCTTAATCGCGAACAGCTTCAGAAACAGATCGGGGAGCAGAACGAAAAGCTCAAAGCCAGTCTGACCATTCTCAATCTGGCCGAAACGCTCGGCGGAATCGGGCGGTGGTCCTATAACTGGCGTACCGGGGAGCAGGAATGGTCGAAGCAGATGTTTGTGATGCATGGCCTCGATCCGGCGCTGGGGCCGGATCCCGGCAATCAGCGCCATCTGATTTTCAATAATGGCAATGACGTGTTTGCAGAGCTGAATCGTCGCAGGGAAGAACATGCACCCTTCCGGATCGAATATCGCATCCGCCGGGCCGATGGGGAAATGCGCACGCTATATATGGATGCGATGAATCAGTTCGACGATAACGGAGAAAGGGTCAGCACTTTCGCTGTGACGATCGACGTGACCGAATATCGCCAGCGTGAAGAATTGCTCGAAATCGAACGCAGGCGTGCAGTCGAACTGGCTGCCGAGGCGCAGCGTCTGGCTAATACCGATCCGCTAACCGGCCTCGCCAATCGGCGCCGGATTATGCAAAGGTTGCGTGAAACGGTGAGTGAGGCGCGAAGGGAGCGGCGCGTAATGGCGCTGGTGATTTTCGATATCGATCACTTCAAACGCATCAATGATAATTTCGGCCATCAGATGGGTGACGATGTGCTGGTGAGGGTGGCACAGATTGCGTCGGGTCAGGTGCGCGCATCCGATATTGTCGGCCGGATCGGCGGGGAAGAGTTCGTCTGGCTGATTTGCGGCGCGCTGGAAAGCGAAGTGGATATGCTGGCCGAAAGGCTGCGCCGGTCGATCGAGGAGTGCAGTTTCCTGAATAATATGCCGCCTGTAACGGTGAGTGTGGGCGTGGCACTGTTTCGGGAAAACGACAATGCAGAGAGCATGTTCGCCCGTGCAGATCGGGCTCTTTATGCCGCCAAGGCCGATGGACGAAACTGCATTCAACACGCTGCCTGAGCGGCACTTTTTGCGCCGCCGCGCATTGAAAGGGAAAGCCCGAATTCTGGCAGACGATCCGTTTCGACCATTCGGACCGGACGAAGAGGGAGACGATCTTGGCCGAAGCGATTGCCCGTGTGCCCAGCGATACCGCCGACACTCTGGCGGAGAATTATCATAAAACCCGAGGACTGACTGTTGCTCTGGCAGAGCCTTTATCCGAAGCGGATGCCACGATTCAGTCGATGGAGGATGCGTCCCCCGCCAAATGGCATCTGGGGCATACGACATGGTTTTTCGAAAGTTTTCTGCTGCGCGATCACCTGCCGGACTATCGGCTCTATGATGAGCGATGGCCGTTCCTGTTCAATTCCTATTACGAAGCCGAAGGGGACAGATTGCTGCGTGCGCGCCGGGGTATGCTGTCGCGTCCTTCGGTCAGCGAAATTCTTGACTGGCGGGCGCATGTCGATGCGGCGATCGAGCCCTTATTCGACGATCCGGCCTGCCGCGATCTGCTGGCGCTGGGCCTGGCGCATGAACAGCAGCATCAGGAGCTGCTGCTGACCGATATCAAACATGCGCTGGCGCTCAATCCGCTGGGCGCGGCGATGTGGAGCAATGCAGCGCCGCAGCCTGAAGAACCGGCCGCACCTGTCGGCTGGCACGATCATCCGGGTGGCATCGCGATGATCGGCCATCAGGAGCAGGGCTTTGCCTTCGACAATGAAGGGCCCGCGCATCGCGCTTTGCTCGAACCCTTCGCTCTGGCCGACCGGCTGGTGACGAATGCCGAGTGGGACGCTTTCATTGCCGATGGCGGCTATCGCGATCCGGCCCTGTGGCTTTCCGATGGATGGGCCTGGGTGCAGCGAGAGGGAATCGATAAACCGTTATACTGGCGCGAGGGCGACAGCTTTACCCATTCGGGCTGGCAGCCGCGCCATCCCGATGCACCGGTTACGCATATCTCTTATTACGAAGCCGATGCTTATGCGAGCTGGGCGGGGTGTCGTTTGCCGACCGAATTCGAATGGGAAGCCATCGCCAGAACGGATAATCCGTCACTCGATTCCGATGGCGGCAATCAGCTGGACGCTGCCGTGTCGCCCTTGCCGCGCGGCGGGCAGTCCCTTTTTGGCGATTGCTGGCAGTTTACCCGTTCGGCCTATCTGCCCTATCCTCGCTTCCGGCCGGCTGAAGGTGCGGTGGGCGAATATAACGGCAAATTCATGTCCGGGCAGGTCGTGCTGAAGGGGGCCAGCTGTGCGACAGTGCGCGGCCATTCGCGTGCCAGTTACCGTAATTTTTTCTATCCCCATCAGCGCTGGCAATTCACCGGCCTCCGGCTTGCGAAGGATCTTTGAACCATGGCTTCACAGGATATGATGGCGCTGGTCGATCTGGACGATGAGGGTGTGAACCGTGCGTTTCGAAGCGATGTGCTCGATGGCATGTCGGGCGACCCGAAAGCCATTCCCGCCCGCTGGCTTTATGACGATGCCGGGTCGCAGCTTTTCGAAGATATCACGCAGGTGGAGGAGTATTATCCGACACGCTGCGAAAGAGAAATTCTCGAAACACGCGGGGACGAATTTGCCGAGCTGATCGGCCCGGGCCGGGCCGTCGTCGAATTCGGTTCCGGTTCTTCGGTCAAGACGCCCCTCCTGCTGCAGGCGATCGATCCGGCAGCCTATGTTCCGCTCGATATTGCGGGGGACTTCCTGCGTGCAGCCGCTGCAGATCTGAGCCGGAAATTTCCCGATTTGCCGGTCTATCCGGTGGAAGCCGATTTCATGAAGACCGTGCAGCTTCCCAAAGACGTGACGGCGATGCCCAAACTCGGTTTCTTTCCCGGTTCGACCATCGGCAATATGGTTGCGCGCAGTGCGGTGGATTTGCTGCGTTCCATGCGGGAGACACTGGGGCCGGATTCGCAGCTTCTGATCGGCATGGATCTTATCAAGAATGTGGCAGTGCTCGAAGCGGCTTATGACGATGCGGCGGGGGTGACGGCGCAGTTCAATCTCAATCTTGCGCGGCGGATCAACCGGGAGCTGGGCGGCACCATCCCGGTCGATAAATTGCAGCATTCAGCACGGTGGAACGATGTTTTTGCGCGGGTCGAGATGCATCTCGAAGCGGTCGAGGATATCGCTTTCGATGTCGCAGGCCGGTCCTTCACTATGCGCAAAGGAGAAACCATTCATACCGAAAACAGCCATAAATTCGACCTTCGCAGCCAGTCCACTTTGCTGCTGGCAGGGGGCTGGACACCGGTAAAGCGCTGGACCGACCGGGAAGAGTGTTTCTCACTGATCCTCGCCGATGCGACAATCCCGCGTAAGGCGCCCTGACGCGGGCGTTCCGTCTGCCTTGCATTTGGGGCAGGGGCAATGTTCATCGCAATACAGGAAAGCGTGCCCTATATAAGGTTTATGGAAATCGCGCCTGTCTGGGACCAACTGACCCATATCATTTCGCAACTTCCCCAATCCGGCCTGCTGATGGCTGCTGTGGGGGCGATGCTGCTGGGCGTTTTCGGTACAATGCTGCTGCGCCCTGCGCCGGTGTTCGGGCGATTGCTGCGCACGTTGAGCACTTTTGCGCTGATGGGGATTCTGGTTCTCGTGGTGTTGCAGATCTCGCGAATGGACCCGCGTTTCGAGATCGCTGTTCCTGAAATCGGCCTGCCCGAACAGGTGGTGGAAGGCGGGGAAACCCGGATTCCGCTCTCTGCCGACGGCCATTTCTGGCTGACAGCCAATGTGAATGGTGAACCGGCCCGTTTTCTGGTCGATACCGGTGCCACGCTGACGGCGGTTTCGGAAGAGACTGCGCAGCGTGCCGGGCTGGAGCCTCGTCAGGGAGGCATTCCTGTGCGGATGCAGACGGCTAACGGCGCTATCGGGGCGCAGCTCACTTCGATCGAGGATTTGCGTTTCGGCAATGTCAGGGCGCATGGCATCGATGCGCTGATCGCGCCGGGTCTGGGCAAGACCAATGTTCTGGGCATGAATCTCCTGTCCCGTCTCGCTTCCTGGAGAGTGGAGGACAACACCCTCATCATCGTCCCGCAAACGCCGGAAAAGCTCGAAAATATCACCTGAGCGAGTGTGGCGTGACAGTCACGTTCGTTATTGTTTTGTCACGATCGTTACGATTAGTCTTGCATCTGCCTGCGGTCACTCGCTAAAGCGGGCTCGTTTCGCGCCCCGCAAATAGGGGGTGGTCCAAGGGAGAGGTTTGATGGGATTTCGCAATTCTGCGAATTATTTACGCTATTCATGTTTCCTTGCAGCTTCGAGTGCGCTGACGCTGGGCGTTGCCGCGCCGGCTTTCGCTCAGGACGCTGAAAGCACGACTGCACAGGCTGAGACGGCACCGACGCATGGCGGCAATGAAATTGTCGTGACCGCGCAGTTCCGCGAGCAGAATCTGCAGGAAACACCGATTGCGATTACCGCAGTCGATGCCGGTACACTGGAGGCGCGCAGTCAGGAAAGCGTGGCCGATCTGGGCAATTATGCACCCAATGTCAGCCTGTCTCAGGCGAGCAGCATTCAGGGTAACGCTGTCGCGGCCTTCATTCGCGGTGTCGGTCAGTCCGATTCCAGCTTCGCGCTCGAACCGGGCGTGGGGATCTATATCGATGATATCTATTACGGCACCACTTTCGGTGCGGTGATGGATCTGACCGACCTGGAACGGGTCGAAGTGCTGCGCGGTCCGCAGGGCACGCTGTCGGGCAAGAACTCGGTCGGCGGTGCGGTGAAGCTCTACACCAAGGAGCCCGACGGCGATGGTGGCGGCTTTATCGATGCCAAATATGGCAGTTTCGACCGGGTCGAACTGCGCGGCAGTGCCGGTTTCACCATCACAGACGGTCTGTATGCGCGCGTTTCCGGCGTTTCGAAAACTTCCGACGGTTATTTCACGCGGCTCGATTATGGCTGTATGAACCCCGGTTCGGGCATTCCTGCCAATGTTAGCACGACCGATAATTGCAAGATCGGCACCGAAGGCGGGCAGGACATGCAGGCAGTACGCCTTGCCCTGCGCTATGCTCCTTATGGTTCGCCGGTCGAGGTCAATCTGCGGGCCGATTATTCGACCGACAAATCGGAAACGGTGCCGACCAAGCTGATTTATGCCGATAATCCGCAGGCCCGTTCCTATGTGGCGGATAATCCTGCCGGCGGCATTCCGTTCGACAGCCGCTTCCTCACCGGACCGGAAAGCTATTCAAGCTATGCCACCTATGCACAGGGCGGCAATTATACGACCGATTTCGGTACGCTGAAACAGTATCAGCCAGGCGGTTTCCAGGCCGATCCGCATAACTCCATCGAAAGCTGGGGCGTGTCGGGCAAGGTCGATGTCGATCTGGCGGATAATCTGTCCATGACTTCGATCACCGGCTATCGCGTAGCCGACGGTACCAGCGGCATCGATTATGACGGATCGCCGATTTCTCTGATTCAGGCCGAATTCGGCTATCGCCATGAACAGTTCACACAGGAACTGCGCCTGTCTGCGCAATTATTCGACGGGCTGATCGACACCACTGTGGGCGGTTTCTATTACCACGCCAAGGACCGGCTCAACGGCCGCCAGCATATCCCGACTCTGCTGTTCGATTTCATTCAGGACGACCACGTCAAGAATCGCAGCATTTCGGGTTTCGCTCATCTGGAAATGCACCTTACCGACCGTCTGAACCTGATCGGCGGTCTGCGTTATACCGATGACAAGAAGACCTATAATTACGACCGTTACAATATTGACGGCACCGTGCCGAGCGGTGTTCCGCTGACCGACAACTTCCTGCTGGCCGGGCTGAACGGCATGTCCGATACATTCTCGGGCAGTCAGGTCGATTATCGTATCGGGGCGAATTACGATCTGACCGACGATCTGATGCTCTATGCGCAGGTCTCCACCGGCTTCAAGGGCGGCGGCGTCAATCCGACTCCCTCCGTGCCCGACCAGATCCAGACATTCGGCCCGGAAAAGGTCACTACCTATGAAGGCGGCTTCAAGAGCGAGTTGCTCGATCGCCGCGTGACGCTGAACGGCGCTGTCTTCCTCAACGACTACAACGATATTCAGCTCGTTCGCTATCAATGCCCGGAAAGCGCAGTGCTGGCCTGCACTGTGCCCTCCAATGCAGGTGATGCGAAGATTTTCGGCTTCGAGCTGGAAGGTATGCTGGAACCGGTTGATGGTTTCACCATCGACAGTTCGCTCGGCTATCTCGATTTCGATTATAAGTCGATCAAGAACCCGGCCACCATGGTGACCAAGGATATGATCGCGCCTTACATTTCGAAATGGCAGCTTTCGGCGGGTATGCAGTATGTTGCCGAATTCGAGAGCGGTGCCAAGCTGACGCCGCGGATCGACTGGAATAACCGCTCCAGCTTTTACACCATGTCGATCAACAATCCGGGCAACAAGATCGATGGGTATAGCCTCGTCAATGCCCGCCTGACCTTCGACAGCGCCGATGGCGACTGGTCGGTCAGCGGCGGGGTGACCAATCTGTTCGACAAGTTCTATTACATGGCGCTGGCCGAAAATGTGAACAGCTATGGCGTCATCACAGGCAATCCGGGGCGTCCGCGCGAATGGACGGTATCGGTTCGCCGCCGTTTCTGATTTTTCACTGGAGAGTGAAGGGGCGCCTGTTGAAAGGCAGGCGTCCCTTTTCTGTTTGTAAATCAAACTATTGCAGTAGTTAATATAACTATTTTGCCAGATATAGAATTCATGTAAAATTCATGGTTAATATTCGATAATTGTTCTATGGAATCATCATGGAGAGCTGCATGTATAAATATTCGCTAGCCCTGTTGATGGTTCTGACTGCTCCTGTCCATGCGCAAACGGTCTCGACGGATTCTGTCGGGACAAGTGAAGAGGACAGAGCCACTTCGGTCGTATATTCTACAAATGACGCTCGGGACGAAATCGAGAAAGGTCGCGATACGGGTACTTTGTCGAAAGAACAGGCGCGGGTTCTGAAAAAACAGGCGACGCGCATCGACAATGTCAGAGATCGTTATGCGGTGGATGGCCTGTCCGATTCCGAACGGCGCGATCTTGATTTTCAAAGCCGGGCGCTGGAAAGCATCACGAAGGCGCAGCGTTTCCAGATTCCGGACAAGCGCCCCTGAACGGTGAAGCACGGGTGAAGCGCGGCAGCGCTTCACCCGTTTCCCGTCTTAGTCAGCTGTCGACGCCGAAATGATCGGCCAGTGCCTTCCCGGTAAAGCCATAGCTGGGTGCTGTGGGATCGTGCAGCATGGTTTCGTCCCATGCCGCCCAGGCTTTTTTGAGATTGTCGTAGCGGGCAGGGTCCCGGTCTTTGAGATTGGCCCGCTCCAGCGGATCGGCGACCACATCGAACAGGAAACTGTTGCCGGCAATCTGAAGATATTTATAGCGCCCGTGCCGCGCAGCCTGCTGCCCGTGATTGGAAAACCGCCAGAACAGCGTGCGGTCCGGCAATGATGCACCGCGGAGCGCCGGGCGAATATCGATGCCGTCTGTCGGATAAGCGGGATCGGGCGCTCCGCCTGCTGCAGCGAGGAAGGTCGGCAGCCAGTCCATCGATATGACCGGGACATCGCTTTCGCTACCCGGTGTCGTCAGGCCCGGCCAGCGCACGATCAGAGGAATACGCAAGCCGCCCTCCAGCAATTCTGTCTTTTTGCCGGTAAAGGGCCATGTATCGGAAAAACGCTCCCCGCCATTGTCGCTGGTAAAGACGACAACCGTATTGTCGGCCAGCCCGAGCTGCTCCAGACGGTCGAGCACCCGGCCAATCTGTCGGTCCATTGAAGTGACCATGGCGGCATAGGTATCCATATCGCCGCCATCATAATCCATCATGGCTGCAGGGTTTTCACTTCGGGCCAGACGGTCGGATTCGGCTTTGTCCTCCGGCCCCTCCCAGGGCCAGTGCGGCGCGGTGAGATGCAGGCTGATGAAGAAGGGCTGGTGATCTTCGGCCCGCCGGTCGAGCGTGTCCATCGTCCGTTCGGCCAGCAATTCGGTGAGATAGCCGGTTTCTTCTATCGGCGTGGTGCCGTCCCACAGATCGGGGCGCCCGAAAGAGGCATGGGTGAAATAATCGACCCCGCCGCTGCGAATGCCCCAGAATTCGTCATAGCCCGATTTCAGAGGGCCGTATTTGGGCAGACTGCCCATATGCCATTTGCCGATCAGGCTGGTGCGATAGCCCTGATTGCGCAACAATGAAGCGATGGTAGGGTGACCGGGTTCGAGCCCGACATCGCGCAGCCCGAGCGGTTCTTCGAGCCCGATCGGCGTACGATACTGATAACGCCCTGTTATCAGCGCTACGCGGGTAGCGGTGCAGACAGCGCTATTGGCATAGGCATGAGTGCATTTCATGCCGTCGCGGGCCAGCCCGTCCAGCACCGGCGTTTCATATTCTGCGCGGCCATAGCAGGACAGGTCGGCATAGCCGAGATCGTCAGCCATGATGAACAGGATATTGGGCCTGTTGCCGGGGCGGGCTGAAAAGACCGGCGATGCAGCGGCGAGGGCGGCTGTACTCAATGCGCCGGAAACCGCATGGCGGCGAGTTATCGAAAAGGGGCCTGAGGCCATTATTGTCTCCTGAAAATAGCCCGGAGAAGAGCATGCGCTTTCGCCGGGCTCGGTGGGAAATCAGAATGTCTTTTTGAGCGTTACCGCCCATTCGCGCGGCCGTGCCGGAGCGCCGGTAATCACCCCCGATCCTGCACCGGTCAGGTCGAATATCTGGTAATAGTAATATTCATCGAACAGGTTGGTCACTTCGAAGGCCGCTTCCAGATCCTCTGCCCTGTTGCGCCAGGTAAGGCGCAGATTGGTCAGCGTGTAGGACGGGACGGTACCGAATTGGGCAGAGGGCGTGCCGGGCTGGGGGGCGGTATTATTCCCGGCCATTTCTCCCTGATGGGAGACATCGACACGCGGTGTCAGCGAACCGAGACGATCAAGTCCGATGCGATATTGCGCACCGATGCTCCACTGAACTTTCGCACTGCCGCGCGGCGGAGCGGATAATTTCCCGGTATATTGCTTGTCGGCCGAACAGCCGAGATCGGAAGGGGCGGTCGAATCCACCACGGTCGGCACCACGCAGTCCCAGCTCCAGTCGAGGTAAGAGAGCGATCCGTTGAGCGTGAAACCCTCTGCCGGCTCGGCATTCATCTCGACTTCGAATCCCTTGATCGTGGCGTCGCCCGCATTTTGCGGCAGTGCGCAGGGGCCGGGGCCGCCAAATTGCGGGCAGGACAGCAAAGTGAGCTGGGCGTCCTTGAAGTCGTTGATATAGCCCGACAGGTTGAGCCGCAAACGGCGGTCGAAGAAATCGGTTTTCAGGCCGATTTCATAAGCGGTCAGCTCTTCCGGGCCGAAAGGCTGGACCTGTGCGGCGTTGAAAGGCCGCGGGCCGATACCACCGCCCTTGAAGCCGGTCGAAACCGTGGCATAGACAAGGATATTCTCGCTAAAGCGGTAATCGGCGCTGGCCCGGTAATCGAGCCGGTCGCCCGCATAAGACCCGACCAGACCGTTCAGCGCGGTGACGGTTTCGCTGGTATTTCCGTCCCCATCCGTATCGAGCGTATCCGGCCCCGAATAGCCCGCACCATAGGCCGCCCCGACCGGATCGACGAAAGGATTGACCGTGCCGTCATAGCTCAGGCGGCCCAGCGTCACCGATTTGCTTTCATCTGTATAGCGTAAACCCAGCGTCAGGGTCAGCGCTTCGGCCGGGCTGAGAATGAGGGTGCCGAACGCTGCTTTGCTCTCGGTCGAGACCGGATTGAAGCCGCGGGTCTGCAAGGGATAGATCGGCAGATCGCCCGCCGCGATATAGCGGATATCGATCTGTGAATTATTATGCGTCATTTCGTCGGAATAATATCCGCCGAGAGTCAGTTCCGCCCAGTCTGCAAGATCGGCATTGAGGCGAATTTCCTGACTGAAAAAGTCGCTGTTCATGAAGCTTTTGGTCAGATTGGTCCGCGTCGGAGAGGCATCGGCATCGTTCTGAAAGTCGGATTTGAATTCGCGATAGGCGGTGATGGAGGTCAGGATCAGCGAATCCGACAAGCCTATTTCCGCATTCAGCGCGAGGCCCCAGCCGCGATAATAGGATGCGTTGGCAATGCTGGTGCCCGCCAGCGGCAGACCCTGCAACGCGGGTATCAGCCCGGCTTCCCATGTATCGGCGGCATAGCCGAAATCGGTATAGCTGCAGTAACGCCCGCAAATAAAATCATTGCTCAGCGGCAGACCGTTGGGAGTGGCGACATTGGGATTGTCATTATCGCCATAGAGCAACACTTCGCCGGTCTGGTTCTTGTCATCGACATTATAGTCGGCGCTCAGGCTGATATCGATCCGCTCGCTCGGGTTCCAGCGCAGCGTACCGCGCAAAGCGTGGTAATGGACATCGCTGAAATCGAGTGTCTTGCATTCGCTGTCGCCGATCGTGACCGGCACGCCGCTTTCCGGGAACAGGCAGCCGTAATCGTAACCCTGCACATAGCCGTCCTGTTGTCCATATGTGCCCGAGACGCGGCCCGCCAGCGTATCGGTGAGCGGGAAGCTCAGTGCGCCGCGCAGGTTGATGCGATCCCGGCTGCCATAGGTGCCCGAAACGAAGCCGCCCCACTGGCCGTCGGGTTTCTTGGAGATGAAGCGAATAGCGCCGCCTTCGGAATTGCGGCCGGTCAGCGTGCCTTGCGGACCGCGCAGAATCTCCACTCGCTGGACATCGAGCAGTTCGAAATTCGCTCCGGTCAGGCGTGGATAATAGACGTCGTCAATATAAAGGCCGACCCCTGGCTCGACGAGCGGATTGAAATCATATTGCCCCATACCGCGGATCGAGGCGCTGATAGACGGGCCGAACGAAGCGGTCTGTGGCCGCAGGGTTACGCTGGGTGCCTGATTGGTGACTTCGGAGAGATTGGTCTGGCTGCGCGCTTCGAGCAGCGCATCGTCCACCGCGGTGATGGCGATGGGCGTATCCTGTAAATTCTGTTCCCGAAACTGCGCGGTGACGACGATTTCGCGCAATGCCGGAGCCGGTTCGGTCCGCTGCGCACTGCTTTGTGCTGCATTTTCCTGTGCCGGTTTATCCTGTGCGATAGCCGGGCTGGCCATGCTCCCCAAAGAGATCGCGAACAGGCTGACGCTCCGGGCTTTTACCCTGGTATAGTCCATCAGACATTCTCCCCTTTTTTATCAGGGAGGGATTGTCATGCGGAAAAACCTCGCAGGCAAGACATGCCGGGGTTATGGATAAGATAATCATAAGATTATGTTTGGGAGAGCGTAATCATGCAAAATATGCCTTTTACCTTGCGGCAATTGCAGGTTTTTTCGAGCCTGTGCGACACGCTGAGTTTCCGCAAAAGCGCTGAATCCATGGGGATTTCGCAAGCTTCCATCAGCGCGCAGCTCAAAACGCTGGAGCAGCAGCTCGGGGTGATGCTGTTCCACCGCACACCCGGAAAACGGCCGGAATTAACCGGCGAAGGGGAAGCCTTTCTGCTCGATTTCCGCCGCTTCGCGCAATCTGCCGAGGCGCTGGCCGGGCATCGCCGCCGGACGGCGGGAACGTGCGGGCTGCAATGCAATATCTATATCGGGCGTTCGCTGTTCGACGATTATGTGCGGCCCAAAATGGACGGCTTTCTGATCGAGCATCCGGAGATCGGCCTGTCTTTCGAGGTAGGGCTGCCGGGTGAATGCCATGCCGATTATATAGAGAACGGGCGGTTCGATTTCGCTCTGTTCCATCAGCGGGATGACTGGCGGCCCTCTACCCATATGGATGTGCTGGCCTGCATGAAGAGCGGGATTTACGGCCATCGCAAATTCCTGCCGGCCAATGGTGCCGCGCCCGATACCCGGGCGCTGGAAACGATGCCTTTCATCCTGCCCGAGGCTGGCAGCGCGCCGGAACGAATGCAATTGCGGGTCCTGCGCAACCGGGGCATTCGCCCGCGCCGCATCGTTTGCCGTACGCCCTATTTCGATGTGATGGCATCGATGGTGGAACGCGGGCTGGGCATTGCCTGTCTGGTCGAAAACCAGATCAGTCATCTCTCCCGGCAGGAAATCTGCCTGTTATACGAGATGGGGCGCTGGAACCTTATCGCCTATCGCAAGCCTTGCCCGCCCGACGCCCGGCTCGACCGGGTGCGTGACTTTCTGCTGGCCAGCGTGCTGGACGATCCCGGCTACCCTGTCACCCGGGCCATGGTGCAGAACATGATGTAACGACCGCTGATTCTAGCGGACATCTTCGGCCGGTACGGGCTGAACCAGCTCGATTTCATGACCTTCCGGATCCTGCAATGTGGCGACGCGTGTGCCGTCCATCACAAAGGGTTCGAGCAGCGCGGTGCCGCCCGCTTCGAGAGCGGCCTGATAGGTGGCGTCCATATCCTCCACCATAAAGCCGACCGG
Organism: Altericroceibacterium spongiae; assembly: GCF_003610805.1. GTDB lineage: Bacteria > Pseudomonadota > Alphaproteobacteria > Sphingomonadales > Sphingomonadaceae > Altericroceibacterium > Altericroceibacterium spongiae. The sequence goes on from NZ_RAPF01000003.1 coordinate 327,153, forward strand.
CCCGTAGGCATTTCCGGGTATGGTGTGGCGACCATCCTTATACTGGAGCAGCAACAGGTTGGGCCCGGCTTCCTGTCCCGGCAAAGCCATAATATGTTCGATAAAGTCAGGCTCATCGAAAGTCATTTTTACCGAAAAGCCGAAAGCTTCCTGATAAAAGGCGAGCGCCTTTTCCATATTGCTGACGCCAAGCTTGAAGAAAGCGAGCCGGATGGCAGGTGCGGACATGATATTCTCTCCCTCGTAACAGCTCCGGCAGACTATCCTTCCATCCGCCCTTTGGCGAGGTGCTGCGCGGTTTCGGGAAACAAAAGCCATCCCGGACAATTGCAAAAGAAAGCCTGCCCCACGATCTGCCCGCAGGAGGAGAGACCCAATGGCTATTCCGCCCGCTCATGCACGGCCGATGCTGCATCCGCTGCATGCGATTTTGCTCGCCTTTCCGCTGGCCCTTTTTACCGCCGCCTTGCTGAGCGATATCACCTATCTCAACACCGCGCAGATTCAGTGGACCAACTTTTCCTCCTGGCTGATCGCCGGGGCGGAGCTGACGGGCGCTCTGGTCGTGCTGTGGGCGCTGATTGCCTTGATCCGACATAGAAAGGGCGCCGCCAGTCTGCGTTATCTGCTCTATCTGGCGGTAGTGGCGGTGATGTGGATTGCCGGCCTTATCAATGCGTTCCAGCATAGTCACGATGCCTGGAGTTCGGTGGGTACTTTCGGGCTGATCCTGTCCATACTCAGTGCGATACTGGCCTGGTGTGCCGGGCTGATCGGCTATTCCAGCTATCCGCTCCGGGAGGTTTCATGATGCGCCTGCATTTTTGCACTCTTGTCGCAGCCAGCCTGACGCTCACTGCCTGCGGGATGGATCAGGGCGATCCTGACCAGAACGGCCCCGATCCTGCCTTGCCCGAACAGAATGAGACATTGTTGCCGCCGATGCATATTGCCACGCCTGCAGGGTGGGGCGATGCGCGGCCTGCGGTGCCCGAAGGATTTACCGTTCAGCCGATTGCGACCGGGCTGAAAATCCCCCGGCAGACTCTTGTCCTGCCCAATGGCGACATATTGGTGGCCGAAGGTTCAGGCGGAAATCGTCCGACGGTACGCCCCAAGGATCTGGTGGCGGATTTCATTAAAAGCCTGGGCAAGAGCGATGTGAAAGGCGGAGATCGGATCACCTTGCTGCGCGATGAGGATGGCGATGGCCTGCCCGATTTGCGCAAGGTTTTTATCGGCAATCTCAATGCGCCTTACGGGCTCGCTTATTATGACGGCAATCTTTATGTCGCCGATCAGGATGCCTTGCTGCGTTTCCCTTATGAGGACGGGCAGACGCAGATCACGGCTAAAGGGGAGGCGCTCACCCCGCTGCCTTCGAAGATCAATCATCACTGGACCAAGTCGCTGACCATCAGCCCCGATGGCTCGACGCTGTATGTCGGGATCGGCTCGAACAGCAATGTCGGGGAACGCGGTATGGCGGTGGAAGAAGACCGTGCCCGGATATGGGCTGTCGACCGCGAAACCGGCGCCCATCGCACCTATGCCAGCGGCATTCGCAATCCCACGGCGCTGGCGATGAATCCGGCCAGCGGCGATGTGTGGGCGGTGGCCAATGAACGCGACGAGCTGGGTGCGCGGCTGGTCCCCGATTACCTCACCTCGGTTCGCGAAGGTGCGTTTTACGGCTGGCCCTATTCCTATTGGGGCGATCATGTGGACCCGAGGGTCCGCCCGCAGAAACCGGAAAAAGTGGCTGAGGCTATCGCTCCCGATTATTCGCTCGGCTCGCATAAGGCGCCGCTCGGCCTCAGCTTCACCACCGGCAAGGGCTTTGGCGGCTCCTTTGCCAATGGCGCCTTTGTCGGCGAGCATGGGAGCTGGAACAGGCAGGATCTGGCAGGGTACAAGGTTGTCTATATACCGTTTCGCAACGGCCATCCGGCAGGCGATCCGGTGGATTTCGTCTCGGGCTTTCTCGATGGCGATGGCCATGCTCGCGGTCGCCCGGTCGGTGTGACCTTCGATTCGGTCAATGGTGCTTTGCTGGTGGCAGACGATCTGTCCAACACGCTCTGGCGGATAGCGCCGGCGAACGGCATGCCGCAGAGCGATGCGGAAGATGGCAGCGAGGCAGAAGGCTGATAATCCGGCGAAAGCGGATGTTTTGCGATTGCAATCGTCAATCGGGAAAAATGGCTGGGGTGGCAGGATTCGAACCTGCGCATGCCGATACCAAAAACCGGTGCCTTACCGCTTGGCTACACCCCAGCAACTCTGTGCGCGCCCATATAGCGTGACAGACACAGAAGGGAAGGGGGTGCTTTACGGATTATGACAAATTCTGTCCGGCCTGCCGTATGAAGCACCCCTCAAAATCTATGCGGGGCTCAGAAACCCTTGGTTACACCTTCGAGCAACTCTTTGGGTAGCGTATCGAAATCCTTTGCCGAATGGCGTTCTTCGAGCCCTATTTGCGAATTGACCAGCTTGCCGCGCCGCGCAGCGGGACGGGAATCGATTTCACCGACCCAGCGGCCGACATTTTCATATTCGTGCAGGCTCAGGAATTCGGCTGCATTGCCGTAAGCTTCGCCGCGATAAAGATTGCCGAGCCAGGTATAGGAGGCGATGTCGGCGATCGTGTAATCGTCCCCGGCCAGAAAGCGGGTTTTGGCAAGCTGCCGGTCCGCCACGTCGAACAGGCGTTTGGTTTCCATCGAATAACGGTCGATCGGATATTTATAGCGTTCGGGAGCGTAATTGTAGAAATGGCCGAAACCGCCGCCAATCGCCGGGGCTGAGCCGACCTGCCACATCAGCCAGCTAAAGCATTCGGCGCGGGCCGGGTTTTCTTTGGGCAGCAGATAATCGAATTTTTCCGCCAGATGAAGCAGGATCGCCCCGCTTTCGAAAACCCGGAAAGGCCTGGCACCGGAACGGTCGAGCAAAGCCGGAATCTTGGAATTGGGGTTCAGTTCGACGAAGCCCGATCCGAACTGGTCGCCATTGAAAATCTTGATGATCCAGGCGTCATATTCAGCATCGGAATAGCCCGCTTCGAGCAATTCCTCGAACATGATGGTGGCTTTCACGCCATTGGGCGTGCCCAGCGAATAAAGCTGGAAGGGATGTTCGCCCAGCGGCAGCTCTTTTTCTTCGCGCGCACCGGCGGTCGGGCGATTGATGCCGGCAAACTGGCCGCCATTTTCAGGGTCGAAGGTCCAGACCTTCGGTGGCGTGTAGCTGTCATCGGCCATTTGCATGTCTCCCTTATTGGTTGTGTCTGCAATTTCGCAATGCAAATGGGTCATTCCTGACACAAGCGCAAGAGCATGTTCGAGGAACTCCCTTTCGGTCAGGATGGTTTGTTGACCATCATGGCCTCTGTCTGCGGCAGCGATGGTTCGAAACCGGCAAAATCGCGTTTCAGCGTTTCCGGTATCGTATCGCCGGGGACTTGCGGAGAATCACTTACAGGAGACGCATGGAATGCCCGGATTGCTCAATGGACAATGGGTCGAAAATCTGCCCGAGCCCGATCAGACGGGGGAAGGTGCTTATGACCGTCCGGACAGTATTTTCCGTTCGACCATTTCGGCCGATCCCGATGCTCAATTTCCCGCCGAGCCGGGACGGTATCATTTGTGGGTGGCATGGCCATGCCCCTGGGCGGGCCGTACGCTGGCTCTGCGCGCTCTGAAGGATCTGGGCGATATTCTGTCCGTCTCGATTGCCATTCCCGAACGCGGGGAAGAAGGCTGGGCCTATGCTGAAGGACCGGGAGGAGAGGAAGGGCCTTACCCGCTTCACCAACTCTATACGCTGGCCGATCCGGGGTATACCGGCCGGGTCACTGTGCCGGTGCTGTGGGACAAGGTTACGCAGCAGATCGTCAATAATGAAAGCGCGGATATTATCCGCATTCTCAATCACGCTTTCGACGATGTTACCGGCAACCGGCTGGACCTTTATCCCGAGCCTTTACGGCCCGAGATCGAACGCTGGAACGAGACGCTTTATTCCGGCCTCAATAACGGTGTCTATCGCGCCGGCTTCGCAACTTCGCAGACCGCTTATGAAGAAGCGGCGCGCGGGGTGTTCGAAACGCTCGATCTGATGGAAGCTCATCTGGCGCAGCATCGCTATCTCACCGGTGAATATTGTACCGAGGCCGACTGGCGGGCCTTCGTGTCGCTCGTCCGGTTCGACATCGCCTATCACGGCGCCTTCAAATGCAATTTGCGGCGGATCGAGGATTATCCGGCGCTGCGCAATTATCTGCGCGAATTGTATCAGTGGCCGGGGATCGCTGCGACGATCCGGCGCGATGTTATCAAGGCGGATTATTATTCGATCCCGCGTGTTCCTTCGAACGGTCTTGTGCCGATCGGGCCGGCGCTGGATCTTTCGATACCCCATGATCGCGACAAGCTGGAAGGCAAAGGGATCTGGCATAAGGACCGGCAGGACCCAGCGTAAAGCGGTGAAAGTCTGCGAACCCCGATGCCGGATCGGGCGAGATACCCGGTCTGGATCCGCTCTTCGTCTTTCTGGCCCTGTTAGGGGCGCTTCTGGCCCTCTTCAGGGCTGTTCTGGCCCCCGTGTTTCTCGAGCTGCGGCATCAGGAAAATCTGTTTCGCCGGGCTGTCGATTGACAGCGTGAAGCCTCGCAAAATTCCCATGCCGATAATCCCGTCATAATCGGGAAAATCCTTGAATTCCGTGGAGATAGGTATGTGAAGCGTCATTTTGTCGAGCGTGACCGGTAGGTTTTCCGACCATTGCTTCGTGCCCAGATTGCCCATCGGATCGACTTGCGGAATAGCTTGCTCTTTCGCTTTGTCGGGGATCGCTTTGTCCCAGGAATCGGCGGATAATCTGACGGTCGAACTATTGGCGAGGCCGATCTTCAGCCGCATGGTTTTGCCATTGACGTCCGCTTCGATCACATCGCCTGCGGCAAGTGGCAGAGTATAAGAATTCCGGCCTTGTTTCGGACGGATGGCTCCGCTCAGGGCAAAGCCGATTTTCTCATGTTTTCGGTCTATGAAGTAGCTGATTTTGCTAAGATAATTCTTCCCGAGGACCATGCCGATATTCCGGCCCAGCATCTTCGAGTAACGGTCCAGACTGATGCTCAGCATTCCCCCTGTAGATGTAAACTGATGGTTTACTTTTAACGGAACATCAGTCACCAGTGTAATTTCAGAGCTTTCATAAGTTTTTGTTTCAGAACGAAAGTTTTTATCAAATGGCAAATCCAGCTCCCGGGCCAGACCCGTATCGATGAGTGAACTGCTTTGATTGTCGAGCAGAACCCAGATATCGCGATCCCCGACCTTTGCCTGAAACAGAACCAGTCCGTTGACACTTTCAAAAGCGATCGGTGCATAATCTTTTTTATAAAATGTCAGCTGAAAACGCCCCAATCCCTTCGCGCTCTCTGCCTGGGAAGGCGCTGCAAAGCACAATATTACTGGTACACAGAAAAGGGCTGTAAGCCGCATAAATCCATGCTTTGCCAGTAATCCCGTCATCTTTCGTGCTTTCTTGCTCAGTATGGTCGCAGAAATATGCAGGGAGCATATCCGGAGCCAAATGTCATCGGTGAAGCGCTGCTGACATCGCCTTTTCGTCATGTCTCAGAGCAACCAAATATTGCCACCTGCTCTCAGCGCTTTATAACGTGCGTTACTAATATATGGAGAGGATGATGGCTCAGCGACCCGATATTATCGTGATTGGCGGTGGAAGCGCAGGTGCGGCTTGCGCCAGCCGTCTGGCTGATGCGGGGCAGAAAGTGTTGCTGGTGGAAGCGGGTAAGTCCGACAAGGATATCCGTTCCCGTGTACCAGCTCTGATGGCCAATATTGTCCAGACCCCTGACTTTGACTGGTGCTACCGGGCCGAACCCGATCCATCTGTGGGCGGCCGCCCTGATGTCTGGCCGGCGGGCAAGCGGCTCGGTGGCGGCAGCGCAATCAACGGCATGATGTTTATTCGAGGCCATCAATGGGATTACGACCACTGGGCGGAGCTGGGCGCTACAGGGTGGGATTACGAATCCTGCCTCCCTTACTTCCGCCGGATGGAGGATAATGAGCGCGGACCGGACAAATGGCGAGGAACTGGCGGTCCGATTGCCGTATCCGAAATCCGCTCGCGTTACAGCGTAACCGAAGACTGGGTTTCAGCGGTGCAGGAAGCGGGCTTTCCGCGCTCCCCGGATCTTAACGGGGAGAAGGCTGAAGGGGTTGATTTTATCCAGCTTTCGCAGCGTTCCGGGCTGCGCTGGTCGGCGGCGCGTGGTTATCTGGAAAAGGCTTCTCCCAATCTGGAGATTATGCTGGAAGCGCAGGTTCAGCGGATCGTTATCGAAAATGGCCGGGCCACAGGCGTAAAGCTGCGCCATAACGGTCAGATTCGTACTCTTACCGCCCGGCATGGTGTGGTGTTAAGTGCCGGCGCCCTTAATACGCCGCGCTTGCTGATGCTGTCGGGTATCGGGCCGGGCGATGAGCTCAGGAAGCATGGAATCGATACGGTCATTGCATTGCCGGGTGTGGGCCAGAATTTGCAGGAACATTCCGCTACCCATCTGGTCAATGCTGTCGATACACATACGCTGAACGATGATTCTCGCGGTTTGTCCGCTGTGAAGCAATTGCTGGCGCTTGCGGTAAAACGATCCGGGGCGCTGACCACCGGAATTGGCCATGCTCAGGCCTTTGTGCGCAGCCGGGAAGGGCTTTCGGCTCCCAATATTCAACTTGCTTTTTCAGCCTTCGCCTTTGATGTCACCGAGAAGGGTAATCTGGCCTTACGCGGAGAAAGCTCCGTGTCCACATTGGTCGGTTTGATGCGGCCATCCTCGCGCGGAAGCGTAACATTGCGTTCCGGCAATCCTGATGCCGCACCCAAAATCGAGCATATCCTGCTTGGTGATGAGGATGATGTGCTGCAACTGGTCGAAGGATTGCAAATTGCCCGCGCAGTCATGGCGCAGCCCGCTATTGCGAAGGATGTTAGCGGAGAAGTGCGTCCCGGTGAGGAGCTTGAAAGCGCTGAAGCACTCTCCCATTATGTGCGTGCAGCGACTATTCCGATGTACCATCCGGTCGGTACCGCCAAGATTGGGTCAAAGGCCGATCCTATGGCAGTGGTCGATGCAGATCTGAAACTGTACGGTCTGGAAGGATTATGGGTGGCCGATGCTTCGGTGATGCCGACTATTCCTGCCGGGAACACTAATGCCACCGCTATTATGATCGGGGACAAGGCCAGCGACCATATCCTGAAAGCGGTCAAAGGGCGGGATATATCGCAGGCAGCATAAGCATCAGGCTGGTCATTATAGTATCGCACTTTAGAAGCGTGCCTTATCCGTTACGACAAATTGGCTCGTAGCAGCTGAGATTCAAGAGGTTCTGAGCAAGTCATCCACAGCGTTTTGCGCAAGCTTTCCACAAGTTTCACCACCTGTTGGCGTCCAATGGCATGACCGTTGTGAACTCGATATAAAACAGCCCGGTAGCGGCGAGCTACCGGGCTGTTTTATATAAGGTTGTGCCGATGAATGCGTGGATCAGTCGACCCGCTGGACCCATCCATGCGTATCTTCAACCGTACCGCGCTGAATGCCAACGAGCTTCTCCCGCAACTTTGTGGTGAGCTGACCCGGTCCGCCGGAACCGATGGTGAACTCTCCGTCGCGGCTCGCTACCCGGCCAACGGCGGTCACGACGGCTGCTGTGCCGCAGGCAAAGGTTTCGAGCAACCTGCCGCTTGCCGCATCGTCACGCCATTGATCGATGCTGTAGCGTTCTTCGCGAATGGTCAGTCCCTCCTCGCGGGCGAGGGTGATGAGGCTGTTGCGAGTGATACCCGGCAGAATTGTGCCGCCCAGCGGCGGAGTGATGATGGTGCCGTCATCCATGACGAAGAACAGGTTCATACCGCCTAGCTCCTCGATCCATTTATGTTCGGCAGCATCGAGGAACACCACCTGATCGTGCCCCCGTTCGATAGCTTCGGCCTGCGGGACGAGGCTGGCAGCATAATTGCCGCCGCATTTGGCCGCGCCCGTACCGCCTGGAGCAGCGCGCGTATAATCGCTGCTCACCCAGATCGAGACAGCCGGTGCGCCGGATTTGAAATAATTGCCCGCAGGGCTGGCAATGACGAGAAACTTGTATTGCTTGGCGGGCCGGACGCCGAGAAAAGGTTCGGAGGCGAACATGAAGGGCCGCAGATAGAGTGAGCCGCCTGCAAGGCTGGGGAACCAGTCACGGTCGGTTTTGACCAGTTCGAGGCAGGCTGCGATAAAGGTTTCTTCCGGCAGTTCGGGCATGGCGAGACGGCGGGCTGACTGATTGAACCGCCGGGCATTTTCCTCAGGACGGAACAGCGCCATGCTGCCATCGGCCAGCCGGTAGGCTTTCAGGCCTTCGAAGATCTCCTGCGCATAATGGAGCACCGCTGTCGCCGGATCGAGCGCCAGCGGTTCGCGCGGGCCGATCCGGGCATCGTGCCAGCCGGTTCCTTCATCCCAGTCGATTACCACCATGTGATCGGAGAAGACCGTTCCGAAACCGGGATCGGCCAGAGCCTGTTCGCGGGCGTCTTCAGGGACGGGTGCTGGGTGGGGCAGTCGGGTGAAAGTCAGCTTCGAATCGGCGGCGGTCGCCATGGGTCTATCCTCAATTAACTTCGGTTCGCCTGACGGAATATTTCGCATAAGGCAAGAGAAATGAAATAAATGGCAAGGCAACCTCGCGGTTTGCCACTAATTATGGGGGAGTAGCGCCCAAAAGGGGGCTGAGGCAAATATTTGATGGGGTCTATGGGGCGCTGAGCGCGACATAAAGGGGCCATAAAAGCGCTGAAGAGGGCCATAAAGACGAAGCCGGTGGCCAGACTCGCCGAAAATCGCGTATTTCGGCGCTGTTTTGCCTTCGCGCCGGCACGACCCGTTTCGCGGCAATATTGGCAAGCCGCTCTCGCTCTTTTCGCTCCCGGCCCTGCGCTGCCTCTCCGGCAAACGCGCCCTTTCAAAGCCAAAAGCCGGATATGAGAAAGGCCGCCCCCGGCCCGTAGCGGGGAACGGCCTTTCGCATGGTCAGCGGCCGGAAGTGCCGCTCACAAAGCCTTTATCGCCTCAATCACTTTTGACGATAATGCCTTGTGCGGAAACTAGCCGACCTCCCTGCTGAACCATGAGACATCGGATCACCTCCTTTCGCGCTTATGTGCCAAGATCCGCCGTTTCACCGGCGGCCAAGACCGCGTTCACCGCTGGCCCTGAAACGAATGTCCGCTTTCTGGAGCGCGAAGACAAGGCTTGAATTATTGTTTTTCCACGTCACAATCGTCGCTTCCGGCCAAATGATCGGCTGCCCTCCGGGAAATTACCTGTCATCCGCCCGCAAGATCACGAAGCGGACTCCGTAAGAGGCCGGAGCGCAGGAACCGCAAGGGGCCCCTGCTCTCAGCGGACCCGCTCTCTCTAGCGGCAATCCTCGATCACCCGCGTCACTTCGGGCCAGGCGGGGATGAAGAGCTGCGGCAAGCCGCTCACGCCCACGGCAAACCGTCCCTTGCTGAATGCCATCGCATCGAGAAACGGATCGCGCGCGGCCAGCCGGGCCTGCAGGCCATCGGCCACCGGCGCAGCGCGGAAGGACTTTTGCGCGGTTTCCGTCTGAATCTGCATCGGCACAGCCGTTCCCGCCTGCCCGGCACGGATCAGGCTGACCGTTTCGCTGGCCCGGTCGCAGCGCAGGGAGAAGACGGGCGCGGACGGATTTTCGCCGAAGGATGCCACACTGCCAGTGCCGCTCTGGCGATAGGACCAGTCGCCCGGCGTCTGCGGTGCATCCATCCAGTTATCATAGGTCGTTTGCCGCGGCGGTGGCTGCGGAATCGGCGTGCTGGAGGGCGGAGGGGGAGCCGGCGCGGGGGCGGGCGTCGGCGCCGGCGCCGGCGGCTCCACTTGCGGCACACAGGCGCCGAGCATGAGAAGCGGCAGTGCCAGCGGGAGAGTGAGGGAAAAGCTGCGTTTGTTCATGGGCTCCGTCTTTGCCGTTTCCTGGGTGCTGGCTCAAGCGCGCATTCATCGCTATGCGCATCGCCATGGCCAAACAACGTCTCGATCAGCTTCTTGTGTCCCGCGGTCTCGTCGAAAGCCGTTCGCGCGCGCAGGCGCTGGTGATGGCCGGGCTGGTCTATATCGGTGAAAAGAAGGCGGAAAAGCCGGGGCAGCAGGTGGCCGATGATGTGGCGCTGGATGTGCGCGGACGCGACCATCCGTGGGTTTCGCGCGGCGGAATCAAGCTCGCCCATGCGCTCGAAACCTTCGATCTCGATCCTGCGGGGGCTGTGGCGATGGATATCGGCAGCTCGACCGGCGGCTTCACCGACGTTTTGCTCCAGAACGGGGCGGACCATGTTTTCGCCGTGGATTCGGGCACCAATCAGCTTGCCTGGAAATTGCGGCAGGACCCGCGCGTGACGGTGCTGGAAAAGACCAGCGCCCGCATTCTCACGGCGGAGCAGATTGACCGGAGCTGCAACTGGGTGGTCTGCGATGCGAGCTTTATCTCGCTCGCCAAAGTGCTCGACACGCCTTTGCGGCTGGCGGCGCGCGCCTGTCGCCTCGTCGCGCTGATAAAACCGCAATTCGAAGTGGGCCGCGCCGAGGTGGGCAAAGGCGGCGTGGTGCGCGACCCTGCTCTGCATGAGCGGGTTTGCAATGAAACCCGCCAGTGGCTTGCGGATCTCGGCGGCTGGACCGTTCAGGGCATCACCCAAAGCCCGATCACCGGCCCGGAAGGCAATATCGAATTTCTGATTTCCGCTCACAGAGACTGAGCGGGGACACCGGGCAGCCCCAGGGTGCCGGGCATATTTCAGCGCGGGCGAGTGGCAATCATGTCCGGCCGGTGACAGGATGATCCATAATGGAACGGGATCGGAGCTAGTGGCCGTTGCGCGCTAGCTTGCCGGTCGCCAATATGCTCCAGTCCATGCGGACAGATCATATTACCGCCAACATCATATCGCAGCCAACACCATTTGCAGCCAACATCATATCGCAGCCAACAGGGGCAACAGGGATAGCCATGAATCGAATAGCTTCACCGGCGCAGCTTCGCGCCAGTTTCCTGCGCTGGGCTTTGTTTCTGGTGCCTGCCATCACGCTGGCGGGCTTCCTGTCCGGCCGGGCGGCAGGCAGCGGCCCCGGCAATCCGTGGTTTGACGGTCTGGTCAAGCCGGCCATTTTTCCGCCCCCGGCCACTTTCGGCATCGTCTGGACGGTTCTCTATATCATGATGGGTCTGTCGCTGGCGCTGATCTGCGCGGCGCGCGGTGCACGCGGGCGCGGCCTCGCCATCCTGCTCTTTATCCTGCAACTGGCGCTTAATCTTGCATGGTCGCCGGTCTTTTTCGGGGCGCATCAGATCACTTACGGGCTGGTGATTATCGGCCTGCTCGATGTGATGGTGCTGCTCACGATCTTCGCCGTATGGCGCGTGCGGCGTGCGGCGGCGGTGCTATTGCTGCCTTATCTGGCATGGGTGCTTTTCGCCACGGTGCTGAATTATCAGTTTCTTATCGCCAATCCCGATGCAGACGGGGCCGAAGGATCGCATAATGCCGTCCAGCGCATTACGCTGTAAGCGGCAGGAGGCGGCGCATCGGCCCCGGCGGGGCAGCGCCGTCTTTCGCCGGCACCCGCTTATGACTATATAGAGCGGGACAAGAGCGCGGGCCTGCCCATCGGGGGCTTGCCGGGCCGCTCATGAGAGACCAGAGAGAATTTCATGCAAAGCCAGAATCCCCGCATCGCCGATTTCGTCAAACTTGCCAACAGCGCCGCCGGTACATTCGCCGGCATGACCCGCGAAGCCCGTGAGGCCGCCCGCGAACGCATGAAGGAAACCTTCGGCGGCTTCGACTTCGTCAGCCGCGAAGAATTCGATGCGGTGAAGGAAATGGCTGCCAAAGCCCGCGAAGAAAACGAGAAGCTGTCAGAACGACTGGCTGCACTGGAAGCGAAACTGGCCGGGAAGGAGTAAGGCCACCCGGCGACATAAACTTCGCGGTTTCGAGCCCGGTTTTCTCCCCCGATAACAGCGTTTGGCAGCGCGGAAGACGGGCTCAAAATCCAGAACGTTCGGTACACGTAGTGATCGAGCGGTATAGTATTGTCGGAATGATCGAAAGAGAGCCTCTAAAGTTTAGGCTGGCAGCGGAAATGTCCGCAATGCTGGCGAGGACGGAAGGTCCATTTTCGGTACAAAGATCTCAAAAGCGAGCGTTCCGGGGACGAAATTTCCCCTGCGGTCTCATGATTCTTTTCGCCATTTTGGCATCCTTCCCGCATTTCCGCCCGTCCCAATAGACAAAACCCATCACACCCCGTCAGAATAGCTTTTCCGATCTGCATCGGGAGGCATGAATGCGTATGGGTCAACTTGGGACACAATGGCTGCTCACCGGGCTGCTGGCTCTGGCACCGGTGGCCGGGGTTTCGGCAGCTTCCGATGGCGCAGCGCAGGCGGATGAGGCGGCGGTTTTGCAGGTAGAGGCAGTTCGGCTCGAAGCCATGCGGGAGGGGGATATCGCCACGCTGGATCGTATTACCGGCGCGGATTACGTCCATATCGAAAGCACCGGGCAGCGCCGCAATAAGGCGGAATTTCTCGACGGATTCAGGAACCGCGAATATCGCTTCAAAAGCTTTGTGATCGAGGCCAATCATGTCCGGATGCTCGGCAATGTGGCAGTGGTCACAGGGCGCTACAGCAATATTATCGAAACGCCCGAAGGGGTGCAGCCGGTCAAACATGCGCGGCATATGCGCGTCTATGCTTTGCGCGAGGGCCGGTGGATCAATATCGCCCATCAGGCGACGGCGATTGCGGATGACACGCCCTGATCCAGCACGGGGATAGCTCTGCGCGGGCAAAGCGGGGCAGGTTTTAAGAGCGGCGCGGGGCAACGAAGCATCTTGCCCAAAGCTCTCCCGCAGGCCACATCGCGGCCATGCATATTCGCGCACCCGCTTTGCTGCTTGCGGCCCGTCCCCATGGGGAGACGGCGGCCATCGCGCGGGTGCTGACCGAGCGTTACGGGCTGGTCGCGGCTTATGTCGCCGGGGCGCGGGGGCGGCATTTGCGCCCGGTGATGATTCCCGGCAATGCGGTGGAGCTGCAACTGAGCGTGCGCTCCGAACATCAGCTTCCTTTCGCCAGGCTCGAACTGACCGAAAGCCGGGGGCCGTGGATGGTCGAACCGCTGCCCGCCGCGGCGATCGGCTGGGTATGCGCGCTCACCGCTACGGCGCTGCCCGAACGCCATCCCTATCCGGCGCTTTTCTCCGCGCTCGAGGCGCTGTTGCGGGCGATTTGCCATGCCCCCTCCGCTCGCGGCTGGGCGGGGGCACTGGTCGCCTATGAAACATTATTGTTGCGTGAACTGGGCTATGGCGAAAATCTCCGCCCGCCCGATGGCGATCTGCCGGAAATTATCGCTGCCATGGAGCGGATCGGGCCGATTCTCGACCACTACCTCCTTGCCGAGCGGCGCGGCGATGTTATGGCGGCGCGAATCCGCTTGAAAGAACGTCTGGAAAGAATGGTATAGCTATGAAAATTGCAATTCTGGCAGGGGACGGCATCGGCCCCGAAATCATGGGTGAAGCGCGCAAGGTGATGAATGCGCTCGACCTGCCCGATTGCACGATTATGGAAGGCGATGTCGGCGGGGCAGGGTATAAGAAACACGGCCACCCGCTGCCGCCCGAAACGCTGGATATGGCCAAAGCCGCCGATGCGGTGCTGTTCGGTGCCGTGGGCGATCCCGATTGCGACAATCTCGAACGCCATTTGCGGCCCGAACAGGCTATTCTCGGCCTGAGGCAGGCGCTCGGCCTGTTCGCCAATCTGCGCCCGGCGACTATGTTTCCGGGACTGGAAGATCTCTCCGCCCTGCGCCCCGAAGTCGCCCGCGCGATCGATCTGCTGATCGTGCGCGAGCTGAACGGGGATGTTTATTTCGGCGAAAAGGCTATCCGCACGCTGGAGGACGGGCGCCGTCAGGGGTACGATTTCATGTCCTATGCCGAGGATGAAGTGCGCCGCATCGCCCATGCCGGTTTCCGCGCCGCGCAGACCCGCAAGAAGCGTCTCACCAGCGTGGACAAGGCCAATGTGCTCGAAACCAGCCAGCTCTGGCGCGATGTGGTAATCGAAGTCGCCCGCGACTATCCCGATGTCGAGCTGAGCCATATGTATGTCGATAATGCCGCCATGCAGCTGGTGCGCGATCCGGGCCAGTTCGATGTGATCGTGACCGGCAATCTGTTCGGCGATATCCTGTCGGATCAGGCGAGCATGTGCGTCGGTTCCATCGGTTTGCTCGCTTCCGCGTCGCTGGGCGAAGAGCGGACCGAATGGGGCACAAAGGGCCTCTATGAGCCGATTCACGGCAGCGCGCCCGATATTGCCGGTCAGGGCAAGGCCAATCCGATGGCCACCATCCTCAGCCTCGCCATGATGCTGCGGCATAGTTTCGGGCGCGAAGCCGACGCTGCACGCGTGGAAAAAGCCGTGGCCAGAGTGCTGGAACAGGGCATCAAGGGCGCCGATCTCGGCGGAAGTGCCGGCACTGCGGAAATTGGCGATGCGGTTCTCGCCAGTCTGTAAAGCGCCCTTCGGCGAAGACTCTCGGGAACCGGGCAGGCATTTGGCAATATCTGTCCTGTAGGGCCGGATGCCATGGAGACCGTTACGCAGATTTTACCAGATCCCGATGCGGATAGCTGCCCGGCCGGGGAGAACCCTCCGGCCGGGGCGCTGCAACTGGCGGTTATCCTGCCCACACTCAATGAACGGGCCAATATCGCCCCGATGGTCGCCCGGCTCGATCAAGCGCTGGGTGCGGAAGGCTGGGAAGCGATTTTCGTCGACGATAACAGCCGCGACGGCACGGCGGACGAAATCCGCCGGATCGCCCGAACGGACCCGCGTATCCGGGTGATCCAGCGGATCGGCCGGCGCGGTCTGTCCGGCGCTGCGATAGAGGGAATGTGTGCCACTGCCGCCCCCTTCGTGGCGGTGATGGATGCGGACCATCAGCACGATCCGGCACTGCTGCGGCCCATGCTTCAGGCGGTGCGCAGCGGTGAGGCCGATATCGCCATCGCGTCGCGCTTTGCACAGGGCGGCACGGCGGCAGGTCTCGCCAGCGAAAGCCGGGAAGCAGGCTCACGCATTGCCAATGCGCTGGCCCGCAAGCTGACCGGCACCGAACTGAGCGATGCGATGAGCGGTTATTTCCTGCTGCGCACCGAGCAGTTGCGTGCGCAGGCGGGGCGCCTGTCGGGTATCGGTTTCAAAATCCTGCTCGATATTCTGGGAAGTGCGCCGAAGAGCTTGAAGGTGAAGGAATTTCCGCTGACATTCGCGGCAAGAGCCGCCGGAGAAAGCAAATTGGATAATGGTGTCGCACTGGATTTTCTGGCCGGATTGTATGAACGCTATCTCGGGCGGATCGTCCCCACGCGGTTTGCCCTGTTCGGCACGGTCGGGGCCATCGGGATCGGCGTGCATATGGCGGTGCTGTCGTTGCTTTATCTCGTTTTCGGCAGTGTTTTCGCGCTCGCCCAGAGCTGCGCCACGCTGGCGGCGATGACCTTCAATTTCTGGCTCAACAATTTCCTTACCTATCGCGATCAGAAGCTCAGCGGCTGGAAGCAATTGCTCACCGGCTGGGCCGGATTTTGCCTGACCTGCCTGATCGGTGCTGCCGCCAATATCGGCGTCGCCACGCTTTTGCAGGAGCGCGGCTTTCACTGGTGGGCTGCGGCGCTGATCGGCATTCTGCTGGGCTCGGTCTGGAATTACGCGCTGTCGAGCCGCTTTATTTGGGGACGTTACAAATAGAGTTTAATCTTCAGTGTCAGACCCAGCCGGGCAACCAGTTCCACAGGCGGAAGGATTGCTCGCCCGCCAGCGGCGCAGCGCTGAGAATCGGGTAAAAGAAGGCGAAAAGCGCCGCCGAGGCGGCTAGCACCGCCAGCGACACTTTGCGCCATCCCGCCTGCCACAGACGATCGAGCGCAATTGCGAGCGCGGCCAGCAGAAAACAGCCGGGTAACAGATAATGGAAATAAAACTGCACCGGCTTGGGGGCGATAACCCACAGGCCCAGACTGGCCGCATAGAGAATGCTGACGGCCAGCGCGGCACGATGATCGCGGAACAGGCCGGCCCATACGCACCAGAGCAGCGCCGGCAGGCCGATCAGCATGGTTAGCGGATTACCGACCATGAAAATACCGCGCTGGGCGCCGTCGGCTTCGCGGTAGAGATACCAGATTGGCTTCAGATTGAGCACCCATTGATACCACTCGCTGCGATAGGGGTGGGAGAGTTTGCCGGTGCTTTCCTGCAAAGCGATCATATGGCGATGCGTGCCGATGAAACCCCAGGGAGACACCGGATCGTAGGCCATCAGGAAAGCGGGCCAATAGGTGAGCCAGTAGACAGCAAGAGGCAGCAGGCCGAGCCACAGTGTGGCTTCGGCCAGGCTTATGCCCGGTATCGGTGCGCCGCGTGTGCTGAACAGGACACGCCATCCGGCATGTTTTGCGCGGATCGCCAGGAAAGCCACCCCCGGCAGAATGGCGACAGGGACGGCATTCCATTTCGACCCCATCGCGCAGCCAAGCGCGATCCCTGCAATGATGAGGCGCCAGCGGGCACGCTCGGCTTCGCGCATAGCCGCTGCGCACATCCACAAGGCGATCATCACGAAACAGACCATGAAGATATCGAGCATGGCGATACGCGACTGAACGAAGAGCATGAAACCGGTCGCCAGCAACCAGCCTCCGGCCAGTGTGGCAAACCGGGAAAGCGTAGCGAACCACAAGGCACGCATGGCTGCAAACAGGGCCAGCGTTCCGAACAAGGCGGGGAAGAAACGCCAGCCAAAGGCATTATTGCCGTAAAGCGCAATGCCTGCTGCGATCAGTTCCTTGCCGACCATGGGGTGTTCGGGATTGAGCTGGCGCGAAAGGTGAAGAATCGCCCGGGCCGCCGCGGGATAATAGGTCTCATCGAAATAGATCGTTGAGGGGGTGGCGAGGCGGACGAAGCATAAAAGGCCGAAGGCCAGAGTGAGGAGGAGGCTGGCGAGGACAGGGCCTCTTTCCCGCAGGGCTGATCGGTTCATGAGGTTGGGTCTGGACTCGGTGAGGGCGCCATCGGGGCGTTTCGCGGGGATCGGGCAGAAATGGCTGGCCGATATTTAGGAAGATATTGAAATATCGTCATATTTCTGTGCCTTCCCTTCCGGCGTTGTACCATTTTTCTGCCCCTTTCAAAAGCGCGGGCAACGGGCTCTGATGCCAGCGATAAGCGGCGCTGCGGGGCGAGGCAAGCCAATGGATCGACTGGCCTGTAACCGGTGCTCGCTCCCGGATCAGCCGTTTTGCCGGATATGGTGAAAGGCCGTTCCCATCAGGCGGTTTATCTCCTCGCTGCTCAGGACATATTGTGGTTCATAATCGAAACCGGTTTTGCCGGTTCGCGGCCAGCGATCGACATAAAGGGCTTTGTCGGGGCCGAAAGTGGCCAGCACATGCTGCGTCAGCCGCGCCGGGGCGGTGTCCGAACCGGCGATGCGAAACAAAGCGGCATCGACGATATAAGGGCCGGTCATGACCCATATATGGCCGTTCCATTCAGGCTGGTCTTTGCTGAAGATGGCCGGTCCGTCGAAGGTATCGTCTTGTTCGAAAACCGGTTCGCCATTCAGCCGGAGCGTGCCTGCCACCACATGAACGGGCGCATCCAGCTTGCTTTCGAGCCGCACCGCCAGGGCCGCGCTTATCAGCGCCGCCGTATCGGGCGTTTCGGGAAAGATTTTGAGCAACTCGACCGCGTGGTGCGCCAATATTGCACCGTCGCGATCTTCCATCCGATAGGATTTAAAGGTTTTGGCCGCTGGCCAGCCATGTCGGGCGGCAATCAATTGCCCCAACCGGGTCAGATTCTTGATGCTTGGCATGGGGGCCGCTTTAATCGGCCTGCCTTGCGGGCGCCAGTGAGAAGCACAGCGATTTTTGAACCCTGCCTGCGGGGTTGTCGCAAGATGGCATTTTTGCGCTTTCAACATGGCTTGCTCCCGGCGCAACGCAGTCGTAAGTGCAGCGCATCATGAAAAAGACTACCGGAACCGATCGCTCTATCACTGCCAACTGGCGCCCGCAGACCAAAGCTGTTCGTGCAGGCACGTGGCGCTCCGAACATGGGGAAACCAGCGAAGCGCTGTTTCTTACCTCGGGCTACACCTATGACGAAGCTGCGGTCGCCGCCGCACGCTTTGCCGGGGAAGCGGAAGGCATGACCTATTCGCGCCTGCAAAATCCTACGGTGCAGATGCTTGAAGAGCGGATTGCCGTGATGGAAGGGGCCGAGGCATGCCGCGTGCAGGCTTCGGGCATGGCGGCGATGACCGCCGCGCTGCTGTCTCAGCTTTCGGCGGGCGATCATATCGTTGCCGCACGTGCCGCTTTCGGTTCGTGCCGCTGGCTGGTGGATAGTTTGCTGCCGCGTTTCGGAGTCGAAACCACCGTGGTCGATGCGCGCGACAATGCGGCATGGGAAGCGGCGATCCGCCCGAACACCAAAGTCTTCTTTTTCGAAACGCCCGCCAATCCGACCATGGATGTGGCCGATCTCGAATATATTTGCGGACTGGCCCGCGCGCATGGCATCCGCACGGTGGTGGATAACGCCTTTTGCACGGCAGCGCTTCAGCGGCCGATGGAATTCGGCGCCGATGTCGTCGCCTATTCGGCAACCAAGCTGATGGACGGGCAGGGCCGTGTGCTGGCCGGGGCAGTCTGCGGCACGGAAGAATTCATCAACGATGTGCTGCTGCCTTTCCAGCGCAATACCGGGCCGAATTTGTCGCCCTTCAATGCCTGGGTGGTCCATAAGGGGCTGGAAACGCTGAGTCTGCGGGTCGAGCGGCAGAGTGCCAATTGCCTCGAAGTGGCCCGGATGCTGGAAGGCCGTGTAAAGCGCGTGCTGCACCCCTTTCTGGACAGCCATCCGCAGCAGGCGCTGGCGAAGAAACAGATGGATAATTGCGGCGCGATTTTCAGTTTTGAGGTGAATGATCGTGCGCAGGCGCACGCTTTGCTTGACGCGCTGCAACTTATTGATATTTCCAATAATATTGGTGATGCGCGATCGCTGATGTGCCATCCGGCCAGCACCACTCATGCCAATATGGGCGATGAAGGGCGGGCCGAGATGGGCATTTCGGAAGGGATGCTGCGTCTTAATGTGGGGCTGGAAGATGTTCGCGATCTCAAAGAGGATCTCGATCAGGCCCTGCATTCTATAGGTCTCTGACGATCCGGTCAGCCAGCCGAAAGGTGCGGCAGGCCAATGGGAAGAAATATGCTTGAACCCTTTGACCATTATGCTGCGCTGATTAACGGAACTGACGATGCGATTATTGCCAAAGACCTGACGGGCCGGGTTCTCGCCTGGAATCCGGCGGCCGAAAAGATGTTTGGGTATATGGCAGAGGAAATGGTCGGTCAGCCGGTCCATATTCTTCTGCCGCCCGAAGTCATGGATGAAGAAGACCGGATGATCGAGCGCGTCCGCACGGGCGAGAAAGTCGGGCATTTCTTCACCCGGCGGCTGCATAAGTCGGGCCGGCTGCTGCATATTTCCATGACCGCCGCGCCGATCCGCAATAGTGCCGGAGAGATTACCGGTGTCACCTCGATTATGCGCGATGCCACCGAATATCTGGCGCGCGACAATCGTTTGCGCGAGAGCGAAGCGCGGTTCCGCATGATGGCGGAAAATATCTCCCAACTCGCCTGGATCGCCGAAGCCGATGGCAACATCATCTGGTATAACCGGCGCTGGTACGATTATACCGGCACCAATATGTTCGAGATGCAGGGTGAAGAAAGCTGGGGGCCGTTCCTGCATCCCGATCATGCGCAGCGTGTGCGTGACGGGCTGAAAAATTGCTGGAAGAGCGGGGAGGAATGGGAAGACACATTCCCTATGCGCGGCGTGGCCGGGCATTACAGCTGGTTCCTGACCCGTGCCAAACCGATCCGCGATGGCGAAGACCGTGTGATCTACTGGTTCGGTACGCATACCGATATTACCGAGCAGCGCGAGCAGGAAGAGCAGATCCGCC
Organism: Altericroceibacterium spongiae; assembly: GCF_003610805.1. Lineage (GTDB taxonomy): Bacteria > Pseudomonadota > Alphaproteobacteria > Sphingomonadales > Sphingomonadaceae > Altericroceibacterium > Altericroceibacterium spongiae. Next base: position 347,409 of record NZ_RAPF01000003.1, read on the forward strand.
TGCTTCTGATGGAAGTGAACCATCGCTCCAAGAATATGCTCACCACGGTGCAGGCGCTCGCACGGCGCAGTGCGAAAGACGATAAGGGCTTTATCGCCCGCTTCGAAGACCGGGTGCGGAGTCTTGCGGTTAATCAGGATATTCTGGTGCGCCGCGAATGGCGCGAAGTGCCGGTGGCCGAACTGGTGCGGCTGCAACTGAGCTTTATCGAAGGGGCGGCAGGCGAATTTACGTTCGACGGGCCGGAATGCGCGCTGTCTCCGCGTTCTGCCGAGGTGATCGGTATGGCGCTGCACGAACTGGCGACCAATTCGCTCAAATATGGCGCGTTGAGCGCTGATGGCGGGCATGTCACGATCCACTGGGAATGCGTGGACGGGGAGCCCGATTTCCTGATCCGCTGGGAAGAAAGCGGCGGTCCGCCGGTCACCATGCCGGAGCATCACGGTTTCGGAACCACGCTGATCTGCGATGTTCCGCGACATAATCTCGGCGCTGAAGTGGAACTGGATTACAGGCGTGAGGGCCTGTGCTGGTCGCTCAAGGGAAAATGCTGCCGGATCGACTGAGGATTTCCCCGAGGAGGGCAGGCAGGGGGTTGCAGGGCCGGTGAATAAGGCTAGGTTCGGAGCATGATCGATATGGTCCGCAGCCTCTTTCAGCATACTGCCATCACCCATGGCGTCGCCGTGCATGTCGCCGTCAATTTCATGCCGGAGCAGTCACGGATAGAGCAGGGCAAGTGGTTCTGGGTCTATCATATCCGGATCGAAAATAAGCGTGACGATGTCGTCCAGCTTCTCTCGCGCCACTGGCGGATTACCGATGCGCATGGCCTGGTGCATATCGTCGATGGTGAAGGCGTGGTTGGTGAAACGCCGGTGCTCGAACCCGGTGAGACGCATGATTATGTGTCGGGTTGCCCGCTCGGCACGCCGCACGGCTCGATGGAAGGGCATTACACATTCGGCCAGGAAGGCGGCGGCACATTCGAAGCGGCCATTCCCTTCTTCCCGCTTGCCGCACCGGCAACGGCTGGCTGACATCACCGGCGAGGTTTCCGCCAGCGAGGTTTCAGGCACTGTAACGCACGGATGACCCGTCCAGCCTCTTGCGCAGCGGTCCCCCCTTCCATAAGCAGACCGCATGAAGCGCACCCATCTTCCGCTCAACGCCCTGCGCGTTTTCGACGCTGCCGCCCGGCATTTGTCCTTCACCCGCGCTGCGGATGAGCTGGCGGTAACACCTGCCGCGGTCGGCCAGCAGATCAGAGCGCTTGAAGATGTGCTGGGAGTCGTGCTGTTCCGTCGTACCAGTAAAGGGCTGGAACTCACCGATGAAGCGATGATGGGGCTCGATTCGCTGCGCGAAGGGTTCCTCCGTTTCGAAGAAAGCGTGCAGGCCATGCAGGCCGGACAATCGAGCCATCGCTACACCATCGCCGCGCCTTCCGAATTCTATGCCCAGTGGCTGGCCCCGCGCCTGGCGCAGTTCCGCGCGACCAATCCGGAAATCCGTTACCAGCTCGTCGGTGGAGAAGAAGTGGATTTCACCGAAGCCAATCTGGATCTCGCCTTCCGCCTCACGGAAGGGCCGGGCGATCTGGAAGGTGTGCGGCTGGCCGAGCCGCGCAAGGTCACGGTCGCGATCGAGGGGGCGCCCGATGACTGGATCGTATGGCCCGGTGCGCCTTTACCCGAGGGGGCCGAACCCATGTTGCAGGTCAGCGATGCGGGCCATGCGCTCAATTCGGTGCTGGCGGGACTGGGCAAGGCCGTGCTGCCGCTGTTGCTGGTCGAAAAAGCGATCGGGGAAGGTCGGCTGACAGTGCTTGACGGTCCGACAGACGGGCAGCGCGCTTACTGGCTGGTCGCCCCCCGGCCGCAATGGCGCTCGGCCAAAGTCAGGGCGCTGCGCAGCTTTCTGGGCTTCGAATGAGCGGGGCCGGGGCGCCGCAGGATACGCCGACCATCCGGACGGACCGCTACATTCTGCGCAAGCTCGTCCGGGAAGATGCCGCGGCGCTATTTCCCAGTTTTTCCGACGATGCCATGATGCGCTGGTGGAGTTGCCCTCCTTTTGTCAGTCTTCAGGCGCTGGCCGACTGGCTGGTGCCGGCAAGCGGCTGGGAAGAGGGGCGAAGCTGGGCGATTATCGATGCCGACGATCCGGAGGGTCTTGCTATTGGACGTCTGGCGGCGATGGACCGGGGAGACGGGGTGAGCGAAATCGCTTATCTTGTGGCTGCTGAGCGGCAGGGAAGCGGTGTGGCGCGGGAGACGCTTGGCGCGCTGATTACCCATCTGTTCGCAGCGGAGCGGCGTCGCCGGCTCTATGCCGATGTCGATCCCGACAATGCGCCGTCCAACCGCCTGCTCGAAACGCTGGGCTTCACACTGGAGGGGCGGCTGCGCGAAGCCTGGACGACGCATCTGGGGCGGCGCGACAGCCTGATATGGGGGCTGCTCGATCATGAATGGCCGATAAGTCGAAATCAGGAATAGTCCTTAATTTCTCATTAAATGAATTTCAGGTCTACAAAGCTGATTTAAGAAAACAGCTATTCAGCGACTTTTTCGTGCAACGAATTGCCTTTTGACGTAGTATGTAAACGATTATCGGGTGTATACTCGATATTGTGGGTTGCGTATTTTGTCGGGAGAAAGCCGCATCAGGCTCCTCGGCAAGACAAGAGAATGATCGGCCGGGCAGTTCCGGCCGGTGTGGAGCGCAGCACGCAGGGGCATGTGTGATGGGGCAAGATGAAACGGGCGGGAAAGCAAGGCTTTCCCCGAATAACCGGCTTACCGGGCAGCCAGCCAACAGGCGGCCGGTTCTGGCAGGTGTTTCCGCGCCGGTGAGTACGGCGGGGAGTGTTGTCCCGGCGCCTCCAGCCAATGAACGGCGCGAACAACCGCGCCATGTTTCAATCTATCGTCCCTGCTGCGTGCAGACGGCCAGCGGCGCCTGTATCGGTATCATCCGCAATATTTCGGAAAGTGGTGCGCAGGTTGAAACGCCCTGTCATGCTGCAGTGGGTAGTGAAATCACTTATTATTGGGATGGCGGCCCGGTCATACGGGCTGAAGTTGTCTGGATGAAAAACGGACGGCTGGGGCTGCGCCACATTGCGGAAGAGCGTCAGGAAAATGGGCAGCCTTTTCCTCCGCGTGCTATTCGCATCCCAACCGATCTGCCGGCAATATTGTGGCAGGGTTATCGGCGTTGTACGGTTCGGGTGGCCAATATTTCGCAAAAAGGCGTGATGGTTACCGGTGTGCCTTCCAGTATGGATGATACGCTGCTGACCGTGGAAGTCGGTGACATGTCCTTTGCCAACGCCTCGATCCGCTGGCGTGACGGGTATTCGGCCGGAATCGGCTTCGACAAGGCAATTCCTCTGAAAGATCTGATGGTATTGCTCTCGGGCGATGGGCGCATCGCCTGTGCGGGGTGAGTGTGCGGACAGGCTTGCGGGGCAGGCATTCTCCCCGGAGGCAGGTGGCGTGGTGTATAGCGGGAGCCGGTCTGACTCCCTCCGGCAGAACAAAGCAGTCTCGCAAGCCGCGCCGCCTGCCTCGCTCCCCTCGCGATGAAAAGGCCGTCGGCAGTCTGCGACTCTGATCGATAAAGCCAGACAGGGTCTGTGGCCGGGGCGAAGACAATGCTGCATGGCATGTAAACCATTGTAACGCATCGGTAGCGGATCGCCTCTTCGCTTGACCGCGCGTGCCAAAAACCGTAAAGGCCCGCCAATCCGCAGCCAGTACGCTGATTGCGGTCAGATAGAGCTGAACATTGCCGGTATGTCCCGAAAGGGTTGCCCGCTCAGGCGGTGCGAACCCTTTTTACATTGGTAATCCATGGTTTTCTGCGGATTTGCCAATGTCTCTATTGGTCGGGTGAAGTATCATCCGGATGGGGCCGCCGTCAAAGTAACCCGGTGCCGCAAGGTCTGGGTGGAGTGATTCGGTTCGTTTCTTCTGGTGCATCTGTTTGTCCGGTGCTGCGCCTGACCGGGGCCTCGCTCCGGATTTCCGCCGAGGTGGAAGGGCGAAGGGAGGAAACGGCTTCGCCTTGTGAAAAAGGCGTCTTCTCCATCCATTGCTGACACGACACTGAACCGAAACGCGCTTTTTCCGGCATGTTTGCGAGCCTTGCTCGCCAGCGCGAGGGAGAAAGCGAATTTCGGTTTCCACCCGAACAGGGTGACACGGGCATGGCAATCCCGCCATGCCGGAACAACCAGGTGAAGAGTACTTCATGCCGACTATTAACCAGCTGGTCCGCAAGGGCCGCGTTCCGCAGAAGGCCAAAAGCAAGGTCCCTGCCATGGAACAGAACCCGCAGAAGCGCGGTGTTTGCACCCGCGTTTACACGACGACGCCGAAGAAGCCGAACTCGGCTCTGCGTAAAGTGGCCAAGGTGCGTCTCACCAATGGCCGCGAAGTCATTTCCTACATTCCCGGCGAAGGCCACAATCTTCAGGAACACTCCGTTGTTCTGATCCGTGGCGGCCGTGTGCGCGACCTTCCCGGTGTGCGTTACCACGTGCTTCGCGGCGTGCTCGATACGCAGGGCGTGAAGGACCGCAAGCAGAGCCGTTCCAAATACGGGGCGAAGCGTCCCAAGTAAGGTTTCAGAGGTCATGCCCGTTACATGGCCTGCCTCTCCGCCCGGTTGCCTCTCAAAAGGCGCTTTGCAGCGGTTGAGCGGGAAAACGGGCCGGATCGCTATGTTTTCCGGAAGGAAATTCGAAAATGTCACGTCGTCGTCGTCCCGAAAAGCGGGTCATCCTGCCCGATCCCAAATTTGGTGATCAGGTTCTGTCCAAGTTCATGAACAACCTCATGCTTGACGGTAAGAAATCCACTGCCGAACGTATCGTTTACGGCGCTCTCGACGCAGTCGAAGCCCGCGCCAAGGCCGATCCGGTGCAGATGTTCCACGAAGCGCTGAACAATGTGAAGCCGCAGGTGGAAGTCCGCAGCCGCCGCGTTGGCGGTGCGACCTATCAGGTTCCGGTCGAAGTTCGCCCCGAACGCGCTCAGGCGCTGGCCATTCGCTGGCTGATCGGTGCTGCTCGCGGCCGCGCCGAAACCACCATGGCTGCGCGCCTTTCGGGTGAACTGCTCGATGCTGCGAACAACCGTGGCAATGCGGTCAAGAAGCGTGAAGATACGCACCGTATGGCCGACGCCAACCGCGCCTTCTCGCATTACCGCTGGTAAGCTGGTAAAAGCGCCACAGAAGGCGTGGGCGCGACAAGGCTGCCCCTGCCGCTGGTCTGTGTATTTGCACGGGGCAGGGCAGGGCGGTCTTTAAGCGGTCATATTTTTCATTATATGGGGTCGGCTTCCACAGAACTGCTCCCCATTTCCATTTTTCGAGGAATTCATCATGGCCCGCAGCCATCCGATCGAACGCTATCGCAATATCGGTATTATGGCGCATATTGACGCCGGTAAGACCACCACGACCGAGCGTATCCTCTACTACACCGGCAAGTCCTACAAGATCGGCGAAGTGCACGATGGTGCCGCGACGATGGACTGGATGGAGCAGGAGCAGGAACGCGGCATCACCATCACCTCGGCTGCCACCACCACCTTCTGGAAGGCGGAAGACGGCCAGGGCGAAGAACACCGCGTCAACATCATCGACACTCCCGGACACGTCGACTTCACCATTGAAGTCGAACGTTCGCTCCGCGTGCTCGACGGCGCCGTTGCCGTGTTTGACGGTGTGGCCGGTGTGGAACCGCAGTCTGAAACCGTTTGGCGTCAGGCTGACAAGTACAAGGTTCCGCGCATGTGCTTCGTCAACAAGCTGGACCGTACCGGTGCCGATTTCTACTATTGCGTAGACAGCATTGTCGAACGTCTCGGTGCAACCCCGCTGGTGCTTTACCTGCCGATCGGCGCGGAAAGCAATCTTCAGGGTGTCGTCGATCTCGTGAACAATCGAGGCATCGTGTGGGAATCCGAAGGTCTGGGCGCCGAATTCAACTATGTCGACATTCCCGACGAGTTGAAGGACCGCGCTGCCGAATATCGTGAAAAGCTCATCGAAACCGTCGTCGAACAGGATGACGATGTGATGGAAGCCTATCTCGAAGGCAATGAGCCGGATGCCGCCACCCTCAAGCGTCTGATCCGCAAGGGCACGCTGGCGCGCGATTTCGTGCCGGTATTGTGCGGCTCGGCCTTCAAGAACAAGGGCGTTCAGCCGCTGCTCGACGCTGTTGTGGATTACATGCCGAGCCCGATCGACGTGCCGGCTATCCGCGGCGTGCTGCCCGACAGTGACGAAGAGCAGAGCCGTCCGTCTTCGGATGACGAACCGTTCTCCGCGCTGGCATTCAAGATCATGAACGACCCCTTCGTGGGCACGCTCACCTTCACCCGTATCTATTCGGGCAAGCTCTCCAAGGGTTCGGTTCTGAACTCGGTGAAGAACAAGAAGGAAAAGATCGGCCGTATGCTGCTGATGCACTCCAACAATCGTGAGGACATCGAAGAAGCATTTGCCGGTGACATCGTCGCCATTGCCGGCCTGAAGGAAACCACCACCGGGGATACGCTGTGTGCATCCAGCGCACCGATCATCCTCGAACGGATGGAATTTCCCGATCCCGTGATCGAACTGTCCGTGGAACCCAAGACCAAGGCCGACCAGGAAAAGATGGGCATTGCGCTCAATCGTCTGGCTGCCGAAGATCCGTCCTTCCGCGTCTCGACCGACCACGAATCGGGCCAGACGATCATCAAGGGCATGGGTGAACTTCACCTCGACATTCTCGTCGACCGCATGAAGCGCGAATTCAAGGTCGAAGCCAATGTCGGCGCGCCGCAGGTGGCCTATCGCGAATCGCTCGCGAAGGAAGTCGAAGTTACCTACACCCACAAGAAGCAGTCGGGTGGTTCGGGTCAGTTCGGTGAAGCCAAGGTTATCGTCACCCCGGGTGAACGCGGCCAGGGCATCGTCTTCGAAGACCAGATCAAGGGCGGTAATATTCCCCGCGAATATATTCCGTCGGTCGAAAAGGGCATGCGCGAGCAGGCCGAAAGCGGCTATCTGATCGGCTTCCCGATCATCGATTTCACCATCAAGCTGATCGACGGTAAGTATCACGACGTCGACTCCAGCACGGTGGCCTTCGAAATTACCGGTCGCGGCGCCATGCGCGAAGCGGCTCAAAAGGCCGGTATCAAGCTGCTTGAACCGACCATGAAGGTCGAAGTCATCACACCGGAAGAATATCTCGGCGATGTGATCGGGGATCTCAATTCCCGTCGTGGTCAGATCCAGGGCACCGACACGCGCGGTAACGCTCAGGCAGTAACGGCATTCGTGCCGCTGGCCAATATGTTCGGCTATGTGAATGAGCTGCGCTCCTTCACGCAGGGTCGCGCACAGTACAGCATGCAGTTCTCTCATTATGAGGAAGTGCCGGCCAATGTCGCGGCTGAAGTCAAGGAGAAGCTTGCCTAAGCGAGCGCAAGCGTTTAGGGGCGGCGCCTGTTTCAGCGGGTGCCGTCACTTTCCCGCAGAAATCTGATTCTGAAAGACAGAAGGTTAAAGAGAAAATGGCGAAGGAAAAATTCGAGCGGAATAAACCGCACTGCAACATCGGCACCATCGGTCACGTCGACCACGGCAAGACCACGCTGACTGCTGCAATCACCAAGGTGATGGCTGAAGTTTATGGCGGCGCTGCCGTCGATTTCGCCAACATCGACAAGGCTCCCGAAGAGCGCGAACGCGGTATCACGATTTCGACGGCTCACGTTGAGTACGAAACCGAAACCCGTCACTACGCTCACGTCGACTGCCCGGGTCACGCTGACTATGTGAAGAACATGATTACCGGTGCGGCTCAGATGGACGGCGCCATCCTCGTGGTGAACGCTGCTGACGGCCCCATGCCGCAGACCCGTGAGCACATCCTGCTCGCTCGTCAGGTCGGCGTGCCGGCTCTGGTGGTTTACCTGAACAAGGTTGACCAGGTCGACGACGAAGAAATTCTCGAACTCGTTGAACTCGAAGTTCGCGAACTGCTTTCGAGCTATGATTTCGACGGCGACGATATTCCGATCATCAAGGGTTCGGCTCTGGCAGCTCTTGAAGGTCGCGACGATGAAATCGGCAAGAACTCCATCATCGAACTGATGAAGGCTGTCGACGAATATATCCCGCAGCCCGATCGTCCGGTCGATAAGGACTTCCTGATGCCGATCGAAGACGTGTTCTCGATCTCCGGCCGTGGTACGGTTGTCACCGGCCGTGTCGAAACCGGCAAGGTCAATGTTGGCGACGAAGTCGAAATCGTCGGCATCAAGGACACCACCAAGACGACCGTGACCGGCGTCGAAATGTTCCGCAAGCTGCTCGACAGCGGTGAAGCCGGCGACAATATCGGTGCTCTGCTCCGTGGTGTTGCCCGCGACGATGTGGAACGTGGTCAGGTTCTGGCGAAGCCGGGTTCGGTTACGCCGCACACTGAATTCAGCGCGGAAGTCTATGTGCTTTCGAAGGATGAAGGTGGCCGTCACACGCCGTTCTTCGCCAACTATCGTCCGCAGTTCTACTTCCGTACGACGGACGTGACCGGCGAAGTGATCCTTCCCGAAGGCACCGAAATGGTCATGCCGGGCGACAACGTCACCATCGACGTCAAGCTCATTGCTCCGATCGCCATGGACGAAGGTCTCCGCTTCGCAATCCGCGAAGGTGGCCGCACCGTCGGTTCTGGGGTTGTCAGCAAGATCTCGAAGTAATATAGGCACCTCCACCGGGCGAGTCCTTTCGGATTCGCCCGGTCGGAATTATTGGGGCCGCCCCTTCCTGTTCACTCTGTAAAGAGGATCAGTGAGGCGGGGCGGTCTCTTGTTTTTATGGAAGGCCGTGAGGTCTTCCCGGCTCTTTCGCATCGGTAAAGTGGATTATGGAAGCTCAGAATATCCGTATTCGCCTCAAGGCGTTCGATCATCGCGTGCTTGACCAGGCAACTGGCGAAATCGCAGACACGGCCCGTCGCACGGGCGCTCTTATTCGGGGTCCTATTCCGCTCCCGACGCGTATCGAGAAATTCACCGTGAACCGCGGTCCGCACATCGACAAGAAGTCGCGGGAACAGTTCGAAGTTCGCACATACAAGCGTCTGCTTGATATCGTGCAGCCCAACGCTCAGACGGTCGACGCGCTGATGAAGCTGGACCTCGCTGCGGGCGTCAATGTTGAAATCAAGCTGGCCTGAGCCGGTTGATTTCCTCCCCATTTGGGAGTAACGGGCGGCCGTCCGATAACGGCCACGAGATTCCGCCGATTCATTTTCGGCTTCGCAGGTCGGACACAATGCGATTTGCGATATAGGGATACCGCCGGATTATCCGGGTCTGCGTCCCCCGTCTGTTCTCTTTGGAGAACGTGCAGCCCGGACGGGGCGATGTATCATATTTTGGGCTGAGCACGCCTATGCGGGATGGGCCCGTATAGGCCTCTGTTTGAGGAGATTGGATCATGCGCACTGGCGTGATCGTGAAGAAAGTCGGGATGACCCGCCTCTTCCAGGATGATGGCAAGCATGTGCCTGTCACCGTTCTGGCGCTGGAGGATTGCCAGGTCGTTTCGCAGCGGACCGCAGAGCGTGACGGTTATGTCGCGCTTCAGGTCGGTGCAGGTGCAGCGAAACAGAAGAACGTTGCGAAGCCGCAGCGCGAACATTTCGCCAAGGCCGAAGTGCCCCTGAAGATGAAGGTCGCTGAATTCCGGCTTGATAGCGAAGAAGCTTTCCTGCCTGTTGGGGCAACCATCAGCGCAGAACATTTCGTCACCGGTCAGAAGGTCGACATTACCGGCCATACCCAGGGTAAGGGCTTTGCCGGCGCGATGAAGCGCTGGGGTTTCGGTGGTCTTCGTGCATCGCATGGTGTGTCGATTTCACACCGTTCGCACGGTTCGACCGGTAATCGTCAGGATCCGGGCCGCGTCTTCAAGAACAAGAAGATGGCTGGTCACATGGGTGATCGTCAGCGCACGCAGCAGAACCTCGAAGTGGTTCGCACCGATGCAGAGCGCGGCCTGATTTTCGTGAAGGGCTCGGTGCCCGGTGCGAAGAATGGCTGGTTGCTGATGCGCGATGCCGTGAAGCTGTCGCAGCCGGAAGAACTGCCGTTCCCCGGTGCGGTTGTCGACACGAAGGGTCCGGCCAGTGCCGCTGCGGACGAAGCGCCCGCAGCAGATCAGAACAATGCGGCAGAAGCGACAGACGCTTCGGCCGACGCAGGCAAGGAGGGCTGATCCGTGAAGGTGAAGGTCCAGAAACTCGACGGGAAGGCCTCGGGCGATATCGAGCTCAATGACGCCGTTTTCGGTGTCGAGCCGCGCGCCGACATTCTCCATCGCGTTGTCACCTGGCAGCTCGAAAACCGTCGCGGCACAGCCCGTGCGGCACGCGAGCGCGGTGATGTGGCGCGTACCGGTAAAAAATGGGGCCGCCAGAAAGGCAGCGGCGGCGCTCGTCACGGCGATCGTGCAGCACCCATTTTCATCGGTGGTGGTAAAGCTCATGGCCCCCGCAAGCGGGACTTCAATGTCTCGCTGAACAAGAAGATTCGTGCTCTCGGCCTCAAGATGGCCCTTTCGAGCAAGGCCCAGGACGGCCTGTTCGTAGTGGACAGTCTTGAACTGAAGGATGCCAAGACCAAGGCCCTGGCTGCTGCATTCGGTGCAGCCGGCTACAATGGCAAGGTTCTGGTGATCGACGGGGACGCGGTTGAAGACGGTTTCCGTATGGCAGCCGGCAACCTCGCCAACGTCAATGTCATGCCCGCCGCCGGTGCGAATGTTTACGACATTCTCAAGCATGACACGCTGGTGCTGACCCGCGCAGCGGTCGAAAAACTGGAGGCGCGGTTCAATGGCTAAAAAGCAGGAAATCGACGCACGTCATTACGACGTGATCCTTGCTCCGCACATCACCGAAAAGGCAACGCTGCTTTCCGAGCACAATGCTGTGGTTTTCAAGGTCGCCAACACCGCGACCAAGCCGCAGATCAAGGAAGCGGTTGAAGCTCTGTTCGATGTGAAGGTCACGGGTGTGAACACCATCGTGCAGAAGGGCAAGTCGAAGCGCTGGCGGGGGCTTCCCTATAAGCGCACGGACGTCAAAAAGGCTGTTGTCACGCTGGCCGAAGGCCAGTCGATTGACATCACCAGCGGTATCTGAGGCTAGAAAAAGATGGCACTCAAGAACTATAAACCGACGAGCCCCGCACGCCGCGGCCTCATCCTCGTCGACAAGTCCGGGCTCTATAAGGGCAAACCGGTCAAGTCGCTGACGGAAGGTAAGCGCAAGACCGGTGGCCGTAACAATAAGGGCCATGTCACTTCGCGCGGCATTGGCGGCGGTCACAAGCAGAAATATCGCTATGTCGACTTCAAGCGTCGCAAATGGGACGTTGAAGGCACGATCGAGCGCATCGAATACGATCCCAACCGGACCGCATTCATCGCGCTGGTGAAGTATGATGACGGCGAACTGGCTTACATCATTGCACCGCAGCGCGTTCAGGCCGGCGACAAGGTCGTGGCCGGCGAGAAGGTCGATGTGAAACCGGGCAATGCGATGCTCCTGTCGCAGATGCCGGTCGGCACCATTTGCCACAATGTGGAAATGAAGCCGGGCAAGGGCGGCCAGATCGCTCGCTCCGCCGGCTCCTATGTCCAGTTGGTCGGCCGTGACCGCGGTCTGGTGATCGTTCGCCTGAACTCGGGTGAACAGCGTTACCTGCGTGGTGACTGCATGGGGACGGTTGGCGCCGTGTCCAATCCCGACAACACCAACACGACGCTGGCCAAGGCCGGTCGCCGCCGTTGGATGGGTAAGCGTCCGCTGACCCGCGGTGTTGCGAAAAACCCGGTCGATCACCCCCATGGTGGTGGTGAAGGCCGTACGTCCGGTGGTCGTCATCCTGTGACGCCATGGGGTAAGCCCACCAAGGGCGCCCGGACCCGCAACAACAAGCAGACGGACAAAATGATCATCCGTTCGCGCCACGCGAAGAAGAAGAGGTAATCGAACATGGCACGTTCCGTCTGGAAAGGTCCGTTCGTCGATCTCCACCTGCTGAAGAAAGCGCAGGAAGCGCAGGAAAATGGTGGGCGTGGTGCGATCAAGACATGGTCGCGTCGCTCGACGATATTGCCGGACTTTGTTGGTCTGACGTTCAGCGTCTATAATGGCCACAAATTCATCCCCGTTTCGGTCAGTGAAGAAATGGTCGGCCACAAGCTTGGTGAATTTGCGCCCACGCGCAGTTTCCCGGGCCACGCAGCCGACAAGAAGGGTAAGCGCTGATGAGTAAGCAGAAAGCACCCCGTCGCGTTGCCGACAATGAGGCGCTGGCTGTCGGAACCACGATTCGTGGTTCCGCACAGAAGCTGAACCTCGTCGCCGGTCTTATCCGTGGCAAGAAGGCTGAAGAAGCTTTGAACATCCTCAGCTTCTCCAAGCGGGCAATGGCCAAGGATGCGCATAAGGTTCTCGCCTCTGCCATCGCCAATGCCGAGAATAATCACAATCTCGATGTCGATGCCCTGGTCGTTGCCGAGGCAAGCGTCGGGAAGTCGATCACCATGAAGCGTTTCCACACGCGGGGCCGTGGTAAATCCACGCGCATCCTCAAGCCGTTCAGCCGGCTGCGCATCGTGGTTCGCGAAGTCGAGGAGGCCTGATCGATGGGTCAAAAGAGCAATCCGATCGGCCTGCGCCTGCAGATCAACCGTACCTGGGATAGCCGCTGGTATGCGGAAGGTCAGGATTATGGCCGTCTGCTGAAAGAAGATATCGAGATCCGCAAGCACATCATGAAGTCGGTGCCGCAGGCAGCGATTTCCAAGGTGGTGATCGAGCGTCCGGCCAAATTGTGCCGTATCTCGATCTATGCGGCCCGTCCCGGTGTCATCATCGGTAAGAAGGGTGCGGATATCGAAAAGCTTCGCAAGAAGCTCTCTTCGATGACGTCGAGCGAAGTGAAGCTGAACATCGTTGAAATCCGCAAGCCGGAAATCGATGCGAAGCTCGTCGCTCAGGGTGTGGCCGATCAGCTGATCCGCCGCGTGGCTTTCCGCCGTGCCATGAAGCGCGCTGTGCAGTCTGCACTTCGCCTTGGCGCGGAAGGCATCAAGATCGTTTGCGGCGGCCGTCTCGGCGGCGCTGAAATCGCTCGTGTCGAATGGTATCGCGAAGGTCGCGTTCCGCTTCACACGCTGCGTGCAAATGTCGATTATGCCGAAGCCGAAGCACTGACCGCCTACGGGATTATCGGTATCAAGGTCTGGATTTTCAAAGGTGAAATCCTCGGCCACGATCCGATGGCCCAGGATCGCCTCATGATGGAAGCCCAGACCTCTGGCGTCCGTCCGGCGCGTTGATCTGGAGCTGAGTAAGAGCAATGCTGCAACCGAAAAAAACCAAGTTCCGCAAGGCGTTCAAGGGTAAGATCCATGGCAACGCCAAAGGCGGTACGACACTCAATTTCGGTTCCTACGGCCTGAAGGCCCTGGAACCAGAACGTGTCACCTCGCGTCAGATCGAAGCGGCTCGCCGTGCGATCACGCGCCACATCAAGCGTCAGGGTCGTCTCTGGATCCGTGTCTTCCCGGATGTGCCGGTTTCCAAGAAACCTGCCGAAGTCCGTCAGGGTAAAGGCAAGGGTTCGGTCGAATACTGGGCCGCTCGGGTTAAGCCGGGTCGGATCATGTTCGAACTCGATGGCGTTCCCGGCCCGCTTGCTGCAGCCGCTTTCGAGCGTGCTGCCATGAAGCTGCCGATCAAAACCAAAGTTGTTGCCCGTCTCGGTGACAACTCGCATCGGGAGGGCGAATAATGTCCAAGGTGGAAGACCTGCGCGCCAAGACCGACGATCAGCTTAGCGCTGCTCTGGTCGAACTGAAGCGCGAACAGTTCAACCTTCGCTTCCAGGCCGCGACGAACCAGCTGGAACGTCCCGCCCGGATCAAGGAAGTCCGTCGCGAGATCGCCCGGATCAAGACTCTTGCGGGCGAGCGTGCCCGCAACAAGGCTTAAGGAGCACACGATGCCCAAGCGTATCCTTACCGGAACCGTGGTCTCCGACAAGACCGACAAAACCGTCACCGTGCTGGTGGAACGGAAGGTGAAGCACCCGCTTTACGGGAAGATCATCCGTCGTTCGAAAAAGTACCATGCGCATGACGAAGACAATGCCTATGCGGTAGGCGAAAAGGTTCGCATCGAGGAGACCAAACCGATCTCCAAGACCAAGACCTGGAAAGTACTCGACCGCATTCAGGGTGGAGAGATCGCAGCCGTCGAAGCCGACGTCTGAATCTTTCCGGGTCTATAGTGCGAAAAGGGGGTTCCCCTCCGGCTCGTGTCCGCTATAGGCCCACCCGATCAAAAACATGATGGGCATGCGCCCGTCATGTTTTGACGTAAGCGTTTTTGGAACTGCCGGACTGGTTCCGGCAAGCCTAACGAGAAGGAACCGGATCGATGATCCAGATGCAATCCAATCTCGACGTCGCGGATAATAGCGGCGCAAAGCGCGTCCAGTGCATCAAGGTACTGGGCGGGTCCAAGCGTCGCACCGCCAGCGTCGGTGACGTGATCGTCGTCTCCGTAAAGGAGGCGCAGCCACGCGCTCGCGTGAAGAAGGGTGACGTGCATCGCGCCGTTATCGTTCGCACGCGCAAGGATGTTCGCCGCCCCGATGGCAGCGTCATTCGTTTTGACAGCAATGCCGCAGTTCTCGTCAATAAGAACGAAGAACCGATCGGCACCCGTATCTTCGGCCCGGTGGTGCGCGAATTGCGCTCCAAGGGCTTCATGAAGATCATTTCGCTTGCTCCGGAGGTGCTGTAATGGCTGCCGCTAAGATCAAGAAGGGTGACCAGGTCGTCGTTCTGTCCGGCAAGGATAAGGGCCGCACCGGTACGGTGATGCAGGTTCTGCCCAAAGCGGGCAAGATCGTGGTGGATGGCGTTAATGTCGCTGCCCGTCATCGCAAGCCGACCCAGATGAACCCGCAGGGTGGCATCGATCGTGCACCCGCTCCGATGGCGATCTCCAAAGTGGCGGTCGCCGATCCGAAGGATGGCAAACCGACTCGCGTCCGCTTTGAAGAGCGTGATGGCAAGAAGATCCGTATTGCCGTGAAATCCGGGGAGGCCATCGATGGCTGATTCATATACTCCGCGTCTCAGGCAGCGCTATGACGAGGAAATCGTCAAGGCAATGACCGAGAAATTCGGTTACAAGAACCGTCTCGAAGTTCCCAAGCTGGAAAAGATCACGCTCAATATGGGTGTTGGTGAAGCCAGCCAGGACAAGAAGAAGGTTCAGACGGCTGCCGAGGAAATGGAACTGATCGCCGGTCAGAAGCCGGTTATCACTCGTGCAAAGAAGTCAATCGCGCAGTTCAAGCTGCGTGAAGGTATGCCGATCGGCTGCAAGGTGACCTTGCGTCGTGAGCGTATGTACGAATTCCTCGACCGTCTTGTGACCATCGCGATGCCCCGTATTCGCGACTTCCGCGGCCTCAATACGAAAAGCTTCGATGGCCGTGGCAATTATGCGATGGGTCTCAAGGAACAGATCATTTTTCCTGAGATCAGCTACGATCGTATCGAGAAAGTGCGTGGCATGGACATCATCGTCACCACCACCGCTAAAACCGATGAGGAAGCCCGCGAACTGCTTCGTCTGTTCGGTTTCCCGTTCCCTGCCGATGAGCAGGCCGAAAAGGAAGCGGCATAAGCCGCTAGGAAGAGAGCTTAAGTCCAATGGCGAAACTGAGTTCGATCAACAAGAACGAGCGCCGCAAGCAGCTCGTTAAGAAATACGCAGCGAAATACGCCAAGCTGAAGGCTATTGCCGACGATGAATCGCTCGACGAAACCGAGCGTCTTCTGGCACGCCTGAAGATGGCGGAAATCCCGCGTAATGCGAACCCGACCCGTGTGCGCAACCGTTGCGCCACCACCGGCCGTCCCCGCGGTTATTACCGCAAGTTCGGCTTGAACCGTATCGAACTGCGCGATCTGGCTAATAAAGGCCTGATCCCTGGCGTTACCAAGTCGAGCTGGTGAGGATCTGACAGATGGCTATGACCGATCCCCTGGGTGATATGCTCACCCGTATCCGCAACGGCCAGCAGGCAAAGAAGGACTCCGTCCTGTCGCCTGCCAGCAAGCTGCGTGCAAATGTGCTTGAAGTTCTGAAGCGTGAAGGCTTCATTCGTGGTTATTCGGAAGATGCCACCGGCAAGCATCCCGCACTGCGGATCGAACTGAAATATTTCGAGGGCGAACCTGCTATCAAGTATGTCGCCCGTGTCTCCAAGCCGGGGCGCCGTGTCTATTCGGGCAGTAAAGAACTCCCGAATGTGCGTGGCGGTCTTGGCATCACCATCGTCTCGACACCGCGTGGCGTGCTTTCCGATGCGGAAGCGCGTGCAAGCAATGTCGGTGGCGAAGTGCTGGCGGAGGTGTTCTGATGAGCCGCATCGGTAAAAAACCGGTAGCGATCCCCAATGGCGTGACCGCCAAGATCGAAAGCGGGATCCTGACCGTCAAAGGTCCGAAAGGTACGTTGACGCTGGGTTTGTCGGACGAAGTGACCTATGATTTGCAGGACGACAAGATCGCTGTGAATCCGCTGGATAATTCCAAGAAGGCCCGGTCCTTCTGGGGTATGCAGCGCACGCTCGTTGCCAATCTGGTTGACGGTGTGACCGAAGGCTACACGAAGACGCTGGAAATTTCCGGTGTTGGCTATCGTGCACAGCTCAAGGGTAAGGTGCTTAACCTTCAGCTCGGTTTCAGCCACGATGTCGATCTCGACATCCCGGAAGGCATCGACGTGAAGTGCCCGGATCAGACCACCGTTGAAATCAGCGGTATCGACAAGCAGGCCGTGGGCCAGTTTGCCGCCGAAATCCGGCGCTGGCGGACGCCCGAACCCTATAAGGGCAAGGGTATCAAATATCGCGGCGAGTATATCTTCCGCAAGGAAGGGAAGAAGAAGTAAGATGGCAAAGCTTTCTCTTTTCGAACGCCGTCGCCGTCGTGTGCGGACTGCCCTCAAGGCGCGCGGTTCCAACCGTCCCCGTCTGTCGGTGCATCGCACCGGCCGGCATATCTATGCTCAGGTGATCGACGATGCGGAAGGCCGCACTGTGGCCG
Source organism: Altericroceibacterium spongiae (assembly GCF_003610805.1). Lineage (GTDB taxonomy): Bacteria > Pseudomonadota > Alphaproteobacteria > Sphingomonadales > Sphingomonadaceae > Altericroceibacterium > Altericroceibacterium spongiae. The sequence continues at coordinate 364,638 of NZ_RAPF01000003.1, forward strand.
CTGCTTCCACGCTCGGCGTGAAAAGCTCGGGCGCGAATGTCGATGCTGCGCAGCAGGTCGGCAAGGATATCGCCGAAGCCGCCAAGAAGGCGGGCGTAACCTCCGTCGTGTTCGATCGCGGCGGTTACCTCTTCCATGGTCGCGTCAAGGCGCTGGCCGACGCCGCTCGTGAAGGCGGGCTGGAGTTCTGATGATGGCTGACGAAAACAACACCCAGGAAACCCAGGTGGATAACGCCGGCTCCACGCCGACCCCCACCACCGCTTCGACCGAAGCTGCCGACAATCAGTCCGCAGCTGGTGGCGCACAGCCGCAGCAGCGTGAAAACAACAATCGCGGCGGCCGTGGCCGTGGCGGGCGTGACGATCGCGGTGGCCGTGGTCGTGGGCGTGGTCGCGACGATCGTCGCGGTCGCAACCAGGACGAGGACGGTGAAGAGCTGATCGAAAAGCTCGTTCACATCAACCGCGTTTCGAAGACTGTGAAGGGCGGTAAGCGCTTCGGTTTCGCAGCGCTGGTCGTCGTCGGCGATGGTAAGGGCCGCGTCGGTTTCGGTCATGGCAAGGCACGCGAAGTGCCTGAAGCGATCACCAAGGCGACTGCTTCTGCCAAGAAGAAGATGATGCGCGTTCCGCTGAAGGAAGGCCGCACCCTGCATCATGACGGCAAGGGCCGTTTCGGTGCCGGGAAGGTCAATGTCCGCACGGCCCCTCCGGGGACCGGTATTATTGCGGGTGGTCCGATGCGTGCCGTCTTCGAAAGCCTCGGCGTTGCCGATGTGGTGACCAAATCGGTCGGCACGTCCAACCCGTACAACATGATCCGCGCCACCTTCGACGCACTGGGCAATCAGACTTCTCCGAAATCGGTTGCACAGCGTCGCGGCAAGAAGGTCGCAGACCTGCTTGGTCGTGGCGGTGCGAATGAAGCCGAGGCGGAAGCCGAAGCGGCTGCGATCGCGGAGTAAATCATCATGGCGAAGATCAAGATCAAGCAAATCGGCTCGCCGATCCGTCGGCCCGAATCCCAGAAGAAGATTCTGGTCGGTCTGGGCCTGGGCAAGATGCACCGGGTTGTCGAAGTCGAAGATACGCCGGAAGTGCGTGGCGCCATCGCCAAGCTTCCGCACATGGTTGAAGTGGTCGGATAAGCCTCTTCTGCCGGATCAGATCAGGAAAGCCCCGGGTGCAGGTCCGGGGCTTTTCAGTTTAAGGAACGGGCGCAATTCGCTTTTCCTTATAACGGGGCTTCACAAGGGGTGCGAAACCTCTTATGCGGCCCACTTCCCAACAAGCGCGAACCAAAGCGAAAGCGAGTGCAATTATGAAACTGAATGATATCCGTGACAATTCCGGTGCCCGTAAATCCCGCATGCGTGTGGGCCGCGGTATCGGTTCGGGCAAAGGCAAGACCTCCGCACGCGGTCAGAAGGGCCAGAAGAGCCGTTCGGGCGTTGCTGTAAAGGGTTTCGAAGGCGGTCAGATGCCGCTTCACATGCGTCTGCCGAAGCGCGGTTTCAACAATCCGTTCGGCAAGGACTATGCCGAGGTGAATCTGGGCATGATCCAGAAGTTCATCGACTCGGGCAAGCTGGATGCCGGTCAAACGATCGATCACGACGCTTTGAAGGCCGCCGGCCTCGCTCGTGGTGGTAAGGATGGCGTCCGTCTTCTCGGTAAGGGTGAACTTACCGCCAAGGCTAATTTCAAGGTCGCCGGTGCGTCTAAAGGCGCCGTTGCTGCCGTTGAAAAGGCTGGTGGTTCGGTTGAAGTGACCGCACCCAAAAAGGCAGCTGCTGCCGAATAATCCCAAAATATCGGTGGGCGGGGGTTCGACATCTCCGCCCACTGCCTATATGGGCTGCACCCGGTAAAAGGGTCAGCGCCACTCTTGCGGTGGTCCTCCAAGCAAGGCATTAATAATCCATGGCATCACGCGCCGATAATATTGCGAGCAATCTCAGTCTCGCGAATTTCTCGAAAGCGACCGAGCTCAAGCAGCGTATCTGGTTTACGATCGGTGCGCTAATCGTGTTCCGTTTTTTGAGCTTTGTCCCCCTGCCGGGGGTTAATCCTCTGATTCTCGAGAGTCTCTACGCACAGACTCGCGGCGGGATCCTGGATCTTTTCAATACATTTTCGGGCGGCAGCCTTGAGCGCATGAGTCTCATCGCGCTCGGCGTCATGCCCTATATTACCGCGTCTATCGTGGTGCAGCTCGCCGCTTCGCTCCATCCATCGCTGATGGCGATGAAGAAGGAAGGCGAAAGCGGGCGTAAGAAACTTAACCAATATACGCGTTACGGCACGGTGTTTCTGTGCGCCATTCAGGGCTGGTTCCTCGCATCGGGTCTGGAAGCCTACGGCGCGCAGAGCGGGCTGCAGGCGGTCGTCGACCCTGGCTATATGTTCCGCATCGGCGCGGTTATCAGCCTCGTTGGTGGCACGATGTTCCTGCTGTGGCTGGGTGAACAGATCACCTCGCGCGGTATCGGCAATGGTGTGTCGCTTATTATTATGGCCGGCATTATCGCGCAGTTTCCAAGCTTTACCGCGAATATGTTCGAAGGGTTCCGCTCGGGTTCGATCAGCGCGTTTGTCGTGATCGGCTTTATCGCGATGATCGTCGGCCTGATCCTTTTCATCTGCTTTATGGAGCGCGCCCAGCGCCGCCTGCTGATTCAATATCCCAAGCGTGCGAGCCAGCGTGGCATGATGCAGGCCGATCGCAGCCATTTGCCGCTTAAGCTCAACACAGCTGGTGTGATCCCGCCTATCTTCGCCAGCTCGCTGCTGCTTCTGCCACTGACGATCAGCCAGTTCGCTGGTAACACGGTGCAGTCGGACAGTGCGCTGGGCGGTTTCGTTATCACGCTGAACCAGTATCTCCAGCATGGTCAGCCGATCTATATGGCGCTCTATGCGGCGGGCATCATCTTCTTCAGCTTCTTCTATACGGCGGTGGTCTTCAATCCCGAAGAAACGGCGGAGAACCTCAAGAAGAATGGCGGCTTCATTCCGGGCATTCGTCCGGGCAAGCGGACCATGGATTATCTCGATTACGTTCTGACACGCATCACCGTAATCGGCGCGATCTATCTGACGCTGGTCTGCGTTATTCCGGAATATGTTATCGCACAGACGGGCATTCCACTGTTCCTCGGCGGTACGAGCCTGTTGATCGTTGTGAATGTGACGGTTGACACGATCACGCAAATTCAGTCCCATCTTCTTGCGCACCAGTATGGTGACCTGATTAAGAAGGCAAAATTGAAAGGCCGGTTGCGCTAAGCAGCCAGGGCGGGGGAGTAAAACATGAATATTATTCTGCTTGGCCCCCCGGGAGCGGGGAAAGGGACACAGTCCGGACGCCTGGTGGAAAAGCACGGTATGCGCCAGCTTTCGACTGGCGACATGCTGCGCGCGGCTGTTGCAGCCGAAACCCCGGTCGGGCTGGAAGCCAAGGCGGTGATGGAACGCGGAGAGCTGGTTTCCGACGAGATCGTTTCCGCCCTTATCGATGCTGAGCTGAGCGCGATGGGCCCTTCGGTCGGCGCCATTTTCGATGGCTATCCGCGCACTGGCGATCAGGCGCGTCAGCTCGATGCCATCCTCGCTGGCCATGACCGCCAGCTTGACCATGTGATTGAGCTGGAAGTGGATCTGGAAGCGCTGATCGAACGTATCACCGGTCGCTTTTCATGCGCCAAATGCGGCGAAGGCTATCACGATACATTCAAGCGTCCGAAGGTTGAAGGGGTCTGCGACAAATGCGGCAGCACCGAATTCAAGCGCCGCAAGGATGATAATGAAGAAGCCGTGCGCACGCGCATGGAGGAATATCGCAAGAAAACGGCGCCGATCCTGCCTTATTATGAAGAGCGCGGTATTGTGACCCGTGTCGATGGTATGGCGGATATGAATGCCGTGTCCGCCGAAATTGAAAAAGTTCTGGCCGGATAAGAACGGAGCTTAGCCGAATAACGCTGCTCCGTCCGGAAGGGCGGGGCAGTTTGCGTTTGGGGGTGCGGGCTCTTGCGATGACACTGCACTTCATAGCCTGTTAAAAATCGATAGAGATAGGGCATGGCCGTTCCCGTCACTCCTCTCGTGCTTCCGCAGTCGCTCGATCTGCTGGGTACAGCGATTTTCGCCCTGACCGGTGCCTTGCTGGCTGCACGGTTGCGGCAGGATTTCGTGACTATGGCCTTTTTCGCGCTGATGACCGGCGTTGGGGGCGGGACCTTGCGCGATTTGATGATCGGGGCACCGGTTTTCTGGGTGCGCGATCCCTGGGTGGCACCGCTCTGTTTCGGTATGGCAGTTCTGGTCTGGGTGACGCCCAGGCAGCGTTGGGAAAATGAATTGCTGCTCTGGGCCGATGCTGCGGGTCTGGCGGCTTTTGCTGTTTTGGGGGCTGCCAAGGCGCTTGGATGGGGTGTGGCGCCTGTTCCCGCGATCCTGATGGGCATTCTGACCGGGAGCGCTGGTGGCATTATCCGCGATGTGGTGGCTGGCGTGCCTTCGATACTGATGCGGCGTGAGCTGTATATCACGCCCGCAGCCGTCGCGGCTGGCTTATGCGCGCTGGGTATGAGCTTTCATTTGGCAAATGAAGCGACGTGGATCATTGCAGCCCTGGGTGGCTTTGCGATCAGAGCAGCCGCTCTTTACTGGAACCTGCGCCTGCCCACTTATGCCCATGCAGATAAAGAGGGCTGAGCTCGGGTCAGCCCTCTCGATGATGATAGCCGATGAGCGTTTGCTCAGCAATTACAGGCCGCGAATACCGTGGAAGTCTATATCCACTACCCGACCGCGTTCGATGCGGCAGGTGAAGCGTCCTCGATCATAATTGTCGCGATAACCATAGTTGCGATGGCGACCATAATTCTCGCTGACGGTCAGATTGCCTTTGATCTTGAACCCGTCACGCTTGCGATCGACATCGCGAATTTCGGTCACATCGGCACGACTGCGCGTGTAACGGCTTGCGGTACTTTCGGCAGCGCGAACGCATCGTTCGATAGCGCCTCTCGCGGAATAGCCCCCACGGTAGCGATCGCGATAATGCCGGTCATTTCTGTCACGATAGCGCCGGTCGTAATAGCGGTTATCCTTGTCGTTATCCGAAGCCGCGATGACAGCGGCGATGCCGCCGAGGATCAAAGCGCCGGCAATCACTTCTCCGGTGCCGATTCCATTGCCGTCGTGATGGCGATGATCCCGGGCCATGGCAGGCGCTGCCGCAGATATGGTCATTGCGCCCGCTGCGGCAGTCCCGATCACAGTTTTCATAAGGGGTTTCATGGGCTGTCCTCCAACAGATCGAGACCCCATGTCCCGACCTGTCAAAAGGAATAGCAATGCCCTCGTGATGGCTGGCTGAACTGGCAGGACAGTCAGTGTTCATAAAAATATCATTTTATATGAACATCAATATCCCGGTGTCAGATGCGTCCAGTAAGCGAGGAAGGAGAGAATATCGGCAGCTTCCTCGATAGCCTTATCGGTCGGCTTGCCCGAGCCATGGCCGGCGCGGGTTTCCACACGGATCAGATGCGGTTTATCGCCAATATTGGCTGCCTGAAGTGCAGCGGTATATTTGAAGCTGTGGCCCGGTACGACGCGATCATCCGTATCGGCCGTGGTGACCAGCAGCGCGGGATAATCCTCGCCCGAATGGATATTGTGATAGGGCGAATAAGCGCGCAGCACTTTGAAATCCGCTTCCCTTTCAGGATAACCGTAATCGTCGACCCAGTAGCGACCGGCCGTCCAGCGGTCGAAGCGTAGCATGTCCATCACGCCCACAGCGGGGTTGCCTGCCGCAAAGAGGTCGGGGCGCTGATTGGTGACAGCGCCAATCAGCAGCCCACCATTGGACCGACCCTGAATGGCCAGCCCGTCAGGCGTAGCGATGCCTTCGCTTTTCAGATAGTCGCCCGCAGCGATGAAATCGTCGAACACATTCTGCTTGTTGGCGAGGCGCCCGCCATCGTGCCATGCTTTGCCATATTCGCCGCCGCCGCGAATATTGGCGACTGCGAAAGCGCCACCGGCCTGCATCCACGCCATATTGGCAGGTGAGTAGAAAGGCGTGATGGAGATATCGAACCCGCCATAGCCATAGAGCAGGGTAGGCACGGCGCGTCCGCTTTGTGCAATATCGTTCCGGCGGATGATGAAGATCGGAACCTGTGTGCCGTCCTTCGAGCTGTAGAAGCGCTGCTCGACCTTATAATCGTCTGGATCGAAAGCGAGATTGGGCTGCGCGAAAACGGAGCTTTCGCCGCTGGCGATGTCATAACGATAGATCGTCGCCGGGCGGTTGAAGCTGGTGAAGCTGTAGAAGGTTTCCTCATCGTCCGGGTCGCCATAGAAGCCGGATACGCTGCCCAGTCCGTCAAATGCGATTTCACGCTTCAGACGGCCTGTCAGATCGTAGACCATAGAGGTGGAGCTGGCATTCTTGAGATAGGACAGGATCAGCGAATGGCCGACCAGAGAGGCGCCATCGATCGGTTCCTGCTTCTCGCTTACAAGCGGAGTCCATTGCGGCTGAGCGGCTGCGAGATCGATCGACATGACCCGATAACGCGGTGCCGAATGGTTGGTTTTGAACCAGAGTGTGCTGCCGATCCCGTCTATCAGGCTCCAGTCATTGTCGAACCCCGTCACCAGATCGCGCACCTGCCAGCCCAGACTGTCACGCCGCGTGAGGTCGATGGCATGAACTTCATAGCGGGCATCGGTGCCCAGTGCGCTGGTGATGATCGCCCAGTGCCCATCGCTTGTAACCTGCGCGGTATGGCTCTGCTTGGGATGCTCCGGTGTGGCATAGACCAGTTCATCGGTCGATTGCGGTGTGCCCAGGCGGTGGAAATAGACTGCCTGATTATAATTCAGCGCCTGAAAATCCTCGCCCTCTTCGGGCTCGGGGAAGCGTGAATAGAAAAAGCCTTCGGACCCGATCCAGTCGAGATTGGTGAATTTGGCCCAGCGAATCTCGTCTTCAAGAATTTCGCCCGTATCGACATCGAGTACGCGCAGAATGCGCCAGTCCGTGCCGCCATCCTGCACACTGTAGAGCACATAGCGACCATCGGGCGAAACATCCCAGCCACTGAGCGCAGTGGCACCGTCTTCGGCCCAGTCATTAGGATCGATCAGCAGGCGTTCCCTGCCGTTCAGCCCATCCCGCACATAGAGCGGGGACTGATTCTGCAGGCCGCTATTATAGGTATAGAAATAGCGCTCCCCCGCTTTTACCGGCGTGGAATAGCGGGCGTAATCGTATAGTTCCCCGATCCTGCCTTCGAACCAGTTGCGGGCCGGTAGCTTGTCGAGATAGTTTTGGGTGACAGCATTTTCGCGTCTGACCCAATCGGCCACTTCCGTGCTTTCGCGCACATCCTGTTCGAGCCAGCGATAAGGATCGGCGACAGTTTCGCCGAACTGGGTTTCCACCACATCGCCGCGGCGGGTTTCGGGGTAATCGGGCGCGGTCATGTCCTGTGCTCCGGCGGGAAGGGAAATCACGATGGCGGCCATGCCTGCCAGCAGGCCGGCAAGGCCGGAGTGATGGGCTTTACGCATTGGAACGCTCTCCTCTGTTGCAGCGGAGAAAGTAGCGTATGAAACGAATGAGGCAATATCTGCCTGAAATAGGATCCGCATTCCGGTGTGCAGATACAAAAGCGGCCGGGGATCGCTCCCCGGCCGCTCTCATTATTCGCAATTGTCGAAGCGATCAGGCTTCGGCGTATTCGTTTTCCTCGGTCATCACAGGGCCGCTATCCTGGCCCTTGGCTTCGGTGTCACGATCCACCAGTTCGATCACAGCCATCTGGGCTGCGTCGGAGGAACGATAACCGGCCTTGATGATGCGGGTATAGCCGCCTTCACGACCCTTATAGCGTTCTGCCAGAACATCGAACAGCTTCTGAAGCTGCGCGTCGTCGAGCAGGCGGCTATGCGCCAGACGACGGTTCGACAGGCCACCGCGCTTGGCAAGCGTGATGAGCTTTTCGATATAGGGGCGAAGTTCCTTGGCCTTGGGCAGCGTGGTGGTGATCTGCTCATGCTTGATGAGAGCCGCCGCCATATTGCGGAACAGGGCCGTGCGATGGCCGCTCTTGCGACCGAGCTTACGCTGGGAAATACCGTGACGCATAATCAATACTCCGTTCGTAGGGGGCCCGTATGAGGTAGCCCGAAACCGGCAGCTCGTTTTAAGGGCGCTGCCATAACCCTTTTAAAGGCCCTGAGACCCTCAGTCAGCGAAAGGGGCCGGTGTCATGCCGGCCCCTTCCAGTGAAGGTTTAACCGAGAAGTTCCTGTTCGAGCTTCTTGGCCATTTCTTCGATATTTTCAGGCGGCCAGCCGGGAATGTCCATGCCGAGGCGCAGCCCCATGCTGGAAAGGACTTCCTTGATCTCGTTGAGCGACTTGCGGCCGAAATTCGGTGTGCGCAGCATCTCGGCTTCGGTCTTCTGGACCAGATCGCCGATATAGATGATGTTGTCGTTCTTGAGGCAGTTGGCCGAACGCACCGACAGTTCCAGTTCGTCCACCTTCTTGAGAAGGTAACGGTTGAGCTGGTTGGCATCGCTTTCTTCCGGCTGCGCCGCAACGCCGATCATCTGATTGGCAGGCTGCGGAATACCGTCTTCGAAATGGACGAAGAGGGTCAGCTGGTCCTGAAGAATACGGGCTGCATAGGCAATCGCATCTTCGGGGGTGACGGTGCCGTCGGTTTCGATCGTCAGCGAGAGCTTGTCATAATCGAGTTCCTGCCCGACACGGGCATTCTCGACCTTGTAGCTCACCTGATGAACCGGCGAGTAAAGCGAATCGACCGGGATCAGGCCGATCGGCGCATCGGCCGGACGGTTCTGAACGGCAGGGACATAGCCTTTGCCGGTATCTGCGGTCAGCTCCATGTTGAACGTGGCGCCTTCGTCAACGTGACAGATGACGAGATCCTTGTTCATCACTTCGATATCGCCCGTGACGGCAATATCCCCGGCGGTAACTTCGGCCGGGCCAGTTGCGGAAAGCTGCAGCCGCTTGGGGCCTTCGCCTTCCATTTTAAGAGCGATCTGCTTCACATTCAGCACGATGTCGGTGACGTCTTCGCGCACACCGGCCAGCGAGGAGAATTCGTGGAGCACATTTTCGATCTTGATCGACGTAATCGCAGCGCCCTGCAGCGAGGACAACAATACGCGACGCAGCGCGTTGCCGAGCGTGAGGCCGTAGCCCCGTTCCAGCGGTTCGGCGACGAAGGTCGCCTTCCGCTTGGCGTCGCCGCCCGCCTTGATATCGAGGCTGTTGGGTTTCTTAAGTTCCTGCCAATTCTTCATATTGACGGACATAGACTTCCCCTAAGGTAGTGTTCTGGCGACAAAGGCCGCGGGCACTTCAGAGCGCCGCGGCCGATGCGATTTTGCTATGCGGCGACATGCCGCGCGGCAGGTCGATCAGACGCGGCGGCGCTTGGACGGCCTCACGCCATTATGCGGGATCGGAGTCACGTCACGGATCGATGTGATCGTAAAACCGACAGCCTGAAGAGCGCGCAGAGCACTCTCACGGCCCGAACCCGGTCCCTTGATTTCGACTTCCAGCGTACGGACACCATGTTCCGCGGCTTTCTTGCCGGCATCGTCTGCCGCGACCTGAGCGGCATACGGGGTGGATTTACGGCTGCCCTTGAAGCCCATCATACCAGCGGAGGACCAGCTGATTGCATTGCCCTGCGCGTCGGTGATGGTGATCATGGTGTTATTGAAGCTGGCGTTAACATGCGCAACACCCGAGGAGATGTTCTTGCGCTCACGCCGGCGAATACGTTGCGGTTCGCGTGCCATGGATAATTCCTATCGTGCGAATATCTGGGAAAGCAATTCGAGCATTCAAGCCCGATGCTTACTTCTTCTTGCCGGCGATCGGCTTGGCCTTGCCCTTGCGGGTGCGCGCATTGGTATGCGTACGCTGACCGCGAACGGGGAGACCCTTACGGTGACGCAGGCCACGATAGCAGGCGAGGTCCATCAGACGCTTGATATTCATCGCGGTTTCACGACGAAGGTCGCCTTCCACGGTGTATTCGGCATCCAGCGTTTCACGAATCTGCACGACTTCGGCATCGGAAAGATCCTGCACGCGACGTGCATGATCGATACCGAGCTTATCGGCAATGGCCTTCGCGGTGGTCGGGCCGATTCCATGAATATAGGTGAGCGCAATAATTACGCGCTTATTTGTGGGGATATTGACCCCGGCAATACGAGCCACTTACTTCTCCATGCTCCACAGGGAGCCCCATTCACAAGAAAGGGACACCCCTATCTCATCGCGTTGATACTCCGCAGGCCACGGCTTTTGCCTTAACGGCAAAAAGTCCGGTTGAAGCAGCATGAACCTGCTCCATGCCGGACGGATCCGTGAATTACGATGTAAGCTTTGCGCTTAGGCAGATTCGCGCGACACGTCAACAGCATAGATGGCTGACTCCATGCAAAAGAGCATGAAGGCGTGTTACACGATGACTTTCGGTTAGCGTAATCGGGTGCGAAAGTCAAAGTTTTGTCATCCGGCGTCCTGCTCCGTACCGTAGGTGCAATGGAACGGGAACGCAAAAAGAGCGGCAAAAGCACTAGCCTTTGCCGCTCTTATTTTGTCCCTGCGGGGCCGGTCAGATATGAATCGGTTTGCCCTGCACGGCCATTGCAGCTTCCTTCACGGCTTCCGAATGCGTCGGATGGGCGTGGCAGGTATAGGCGATATCTTCCGAAGAGGCGCCGAATTCCATGGCCTGCACGGCCTGGGCGATCATCGTTCCGGCGACGCTGGCGATCATCCAGACGCCCAGCACGCGGTCGGTTTCCGCATCGGCAATGACTTTCACGAAGCCATCCGTATCGCGATTGGTCTTGGCGCGGCTATTGGCCATCATCGGAAATTTACCGGTTTTGACGGTATGGCCGGCTTCCTTAGCCGCTTCCTCGGTCAGACCGACACCGGCGATTTCCGGCATGGTATAAACCACGCTGGGGATCACGGCATGGTTCACGATACCTGTCTGACCGGCAATGTTCTCAGCGACGGCAATGCCTTCATCCTCGGCCTTATGGGCGAGCATGGGGCCGGGGATCACATCCCCGATGGCCCAGATGCTTTCGACCTTGGTGTTGAAGATCGAATCGGTTTCGATCTGGCCGCGCTCATTGGTTTCGATACCCACGGCATCGAGGCCGAGACCGTCCGTATTGGGCTTGCGACCGATCGACACCAGCACGCAGTCGGCTTCGAGCACTTCGCCATCGCCGCCGGAGGCCGGTTCGATCGAGACCCTGGCTTTGCCGCCGTCCACTTCGACGCCGGTGACCTTGGTGGAAAGCTTCAGCTCCATGCCCTGTTTCTTGAACAGCTTGCCCGCTTCCTTGCGGACTTCACTATCCATACCGGGCAGAAGCTGGTCGAGATATTCGACCACGGTGACGTCGGCTCCGAGACGACGCCAGACTGAACCCAGTTCCAGACCGATGACGCCGCCACCGATGACGACCATTTTTTCGGGCACCTTGGACAGCGCAAGGGCACCGGTGGAATCCACCACAACACCCTTGTCATTGTCGATTTCGACACCTGGAAGCGGTGTTACCGAAGAGCCGGTTGCGATTACGATGTCGCGGGCAGTGACGGTCTTGCCGTCCACTTCCACCGAATGCGCATCCTTGAAACCGGCACGGCCCTTGAGCCATTCCACCTTGTTCTTCTTGAAAAGATATTCGATGCCGCCGGTCAGTTCCTTGACCGCTGTGGCCTTTTCGCCCTGCAACGTATCGAGATCGAGGCTGACTGCATCGGTTTTCACCCCGAATTTGGCGAGCACGCCTTCATTGGCTTCTTCGAAAAGCTCGGAACCGTGCAGCAGAGCCTTGGAAGGAATGCAGCCCACATTGAGGCAGGTGCCGCCCAGCGTTTCGCGGCTTTCGGCGCAGGCCGTCTTGAGGCCCAGCTGCGCCGCCCGGATCGCCGCCACATAACCGCCCGGTCCGGCACCAATTACGAGAACATCGTAGTCGAAGGTCTGGTCTGCCATTCTTTGTCTCCCCCGGGGCCTGTCCCGGGATATTCTTGCAGCAAAGTAAGAGGCCCCGGCAAGCGCCGGGGCCGGTTTCGTGTCTTAGAGGTCGATCAGGATCCGCATCGGATCTTCGATCGCTTCCTTGATGATCTTGAGCGCGGTCACTGCTTCGCGGCCGTCAATGATACGGTGGTCATAGCTCAGAGCCATATACATCATCGGCTTGATCACGACCTGACCGTTCACGGCTACCGGACGTTCCTCGATCCGGTGAAGCCCCAGAACGGCGCTCTGCGGCGGGTTGATGATCGGGGTCGACATCAGTGAGCCGAACACACCGCCATTGGAGATGGTAAAGGTGCCGCCTTTCATATCGTCCATCGACAGCGTGCCGTCTTTCGCCTTCTTGCCGTAATTGGCGATGGCGAGTTCGACATCGGAGAAGCTCATGCTTTCGACATTGCGAACCACCGGAACGACGAGGCCATTGGGGGCGCTCACCGCGACCGAGAGATCGACGAAATCGTGATAGAGAATCTCATCGCCGTCGATCTGGGCATTGACCGCCGGAACGTCCTTCAGTGCAAGGCAGGCTGCCTTGGCAAAGAAGCTCATGAAACCGAGCCGGATATCATGCTTCTTGGCGAAGAGGTCCTTGTACTGGCTGCGGGCTTCGATCACCGCCGTCATGTCGACGTCGTTGAAAGTGGTGAGCAGGGCGGCTGTGTCCTGCGCGCTCTTCAAACGGGTAGCGATCGTCTTGCGCAGACGGGTCATTTTCACCCGTTCGACCTTGCGGCTCGGACCGGCTGAAGGCGCATCGGCCGAAGCGGCATCGGCCGGAGCGGCAGCGCCGCCGGAGTCTTTCTTCTTGGCCGCTTCGAGCACGTCTTCCTTGGTCAGGCGGCCATCCTTGCCGGTGCCCTTGATCGTGCTCGGGTCGATCCCGTGTTCGAGGATCGCACGGCGCACGGCGGGGGACAGCGTCGCCGAAGCATCGACCTTGCTGTCATCCGAAGAGGAGGCCGCCGGAGCGGGTGACGGAGAAGGCGCGGGGCTGCTTGCCTCGGGCTTTTCCTGCTTGCGTTCGGTCGGGCCTTCGGGGCCGGCATTGGGTGTGCCTTCCTCGATCGTCGCGATAATCGCGCCGACTTCCACCGTGTCACCGATTTCGGCCTTGTATTCGCCCATCACGCCGGCAACCGGCGCGGGAACTTCAACAGCGACCTTGTCGGTTTCGAGGCTGGCAATCGGCTCGTCCAGAGCGACCGCTTCACCCGGCTTCTTCAGCCATTCACCGATAGTAGCTTCGGTGACGGACTCACCGAGAGTGGGAACCTTGACTTCATTGGCCATAGTCTGTGTCCTCAGGCCTTCCTGCTTTGATTGCCATTACGTTGTGCCATCCCGCCATCGGCAAGGCCGAGCGCGATGGAGACGAGAGCTTCCTGCTGCACCTGGTGGCGCTTGGCGAAGCCGGTTGCCGGGGAAGCGGCTTCTTCGCGACCGGCATATTTCGGGCGTTTGCCCTGATGTCCGGCAGCGGTAAGCGCATCCTCGATACGGTCCTGCACGAAGAACCATGCCCCGTTATTCTTGGGCTCTTCCTGACACCACACGACATCTTCCAGATTGGGCATACGCTTCATCCGGACAGCGAGCGGTTCGCCGGGGAACGGGTAGAGCTGTTCGATCCGCACGATGGAGACATCGTCCAGCCCTTCGTGATCGCGCTTTTCGATGAGATCGTAAGCGACCTTGCCCGAGCACAGCACCAGACGCTTCACCTTCTCATCGGGAATGTCCTTTGTATCGGACATGATCCGGCGGAAGTGACTGTCCTCCAGGAATTCTTCCGCGGAAGATTTGGCCATCGGATGACGCAGCAGCGATTTCGGCGTCATGATGACCAGCGGCTTGCGGAAGGAACGCAGCATCTGGCGCCGCAGAACATGGAAATAGTTCGCGGGTGAAGTGATGTTGCAAACCTGGATATTATCGTTTGCGCAAAGCTGCAGGAAGCGTTCGAGCCGGGCGGAGCTGTGTTCCGGACCCTGGCCTTCATAACCATGCGGCAGCAGCAGCACGAGCCCGTTGGCACGCAGCCATTTCACTTCACCGGCCGCGATATACTGGTCGATGATGATCTGTGCGCCATTGGCGAAGTCACCAAACTGCGCTTCCCACAGGACCAGAGTCTTGGGGTCGGCAAGGGCGAAGCCATATTCGAAGCCGAGCACGCCATATTCGGAAAGCGGGCTGTCATAGACTTCGAACTTGCCGTGCGGCAGCGTGCAGAGCGGGATATATTTGCTCTCATCCTTCTGGTCGACCCAGATGGCGTGGCGCTGCGAGAATGTGCCGCGGCCCGAATCCTGTCCCGACAAGCGGACACCGAAGCCTTCGGTCACGAGGCTGCCGAAAGCCAGCGCTTCGGCAGTCGCCCAGTCGAAGCCTTCGCCGGTTTCGAACATCTTGCCCTTGGCCTTGAGCACGCGGCCGAGAGTCTTGTGAATTTCAAGCTCTTCGGGAACCGTTGTCAGTGTGCGGCCGAGACTGTCGAACAGTTTGCGTTCCACTGCGGAATGGATGTTGCGGCGGGCTGTTTCGGGGTCGGCCGGCTTGTGCAGACCGCTCCAGCGACCGGCAAACCAGTCCGCTTCATTTGGTTTGTAATCCTTGGCAGCATCGAATTCGTTGGTGAGCAGTGTTTCGAATTCGTCGCGTGCTCCGGCAGCATAACCGCTTTCGATCACGCCTTCTTTTTCGAGCCGTCCGGCGTAGAGTTCGCTGACCCGCGGATGCTGCTTTATCTGCGCATACATCATCGGCTGCGTGAAGCTCGGTTCATCGCCTTCATTATGGCCGAAGCGGCGATAGCACCACATATCGATCACGATATCGCGCTTGAAGCGCTGGCGATATTCGATGGCGAGCTTGCAGGCGAAAGTGACTGCTTCGGGATCATCGCCGTTCACATGCAGGATCGGCGCCTGCACACCCTTTGCCACATCGGACGGATAGGGCGAGGAGCGGGCGAATTTCGGGCTGGTGGTGAAGCCGATCTGGTTGTTGATGACGAAGTGGATGCAGCCACCCGTATTGTAACCATGCACGCCCGACAGGCCGAAGCATTCCCACACGATACCCTGACCGGCAAAGGCGGCATCGCCATGGATCAGAACCGGCAGAACCTGTTCATGCGTGTCCAGATCTTCGCGGAAAGCCTGCTGTGCGCGGACTTTACCGAGCACCACCGGATCGACCGTTTCGAGATGCGACGGGTTGGGGACCAGCGACATATGTACCTTGATCCCGTCAAATTCGCGATCGGTGCTGGTGCCGAGGTGATATTTCACATCGCCCGAACCGCCGACATCGTCGGGATTGGCCGAACCGCCGGAAAATTCGTGGAAGATCACACGATAGGGTTTGGCCATCACATTGGCGAGCACGTTCAGGCGGCCGCGATGGGCCATGCCATAAACGATGTCGCGCACGCCGTACTGGCCACCATATTTGATCACCGCTTCGAGTGCCGGGATCATGCTTTCGCCGCCATCGAGGCCGAAACGCTTGGTGCCGACATATTTTTTGCCGAGGAATTTCTCATATTCCTCGCCGCGGATCACGGCAGAGAGGATGGCGCGTTTGCCTTCCTGCGTGAATTCGATGACCTTGTCGGGCCCTTCGATCCGATCCTGAAGGAAGCGACGTTCCTCCACATCGGAAATATGCATATATTCGAGGCCGACCTTGCCGCAGTAATTCTTGCGGAGGATATTCACCAGCTCGCGCGGGGTTACCCAGTCGAGACCAAGCGTGCCGCCGATATAGACCGGGCGATCGAGTGCTTCGGCGGTAAAGCCGTGCCATTCGGGCTTAAGATCGTCGGGTAGCTTGCGCGTGCTGAGATTCAGTGGGTCGAGTTCGGAAACGAGATGGCCGCGCACCCGATAGGTGCGGATCAGCATCATTGCCTGAACGGAATCGGAGGCAGCCTGTTCGATCGTCTTGTTATCGATCGGCTTGCCGGCCTTCTTGGAGGCTTCTTTGACGGCGAGTTTCAGCGCAAAGGGATCGAGACCCTGCGTCAGATCGTCGCTATCGGCCGCATCGGAGAGCGGCCATTTGGCATTCTGCCAGCTTGGGCCGGGCTGGGGCCCTGCGTCCAGGTCATCCTGGTCGAATTCTGGTAGGAAGTCGTGCTTTTCATTACCCATTTGGGCCACCTTCAGCCGTCGGCTATCTGTGCCGGACATTCTAGTAATGTAAGGAGCCGGGCCCGAATATCAGGACCGGCTCCCAAAAAATCAGGCGAGTTCCTTGAGAACTTCGTTCAGCGTGGTGCCGAGTTCGCTGGGGGAAGCTGCAACGCGAATGCCGGCTTCTTCCATTGCAGCGATCTTGTCTTCGGCACCGCCCTGTCCGCCGGAGACGATCGCACCGGCATGGCCCATGCGGCGTCCCGGAGGCGCCGTGCGACCGGCGATGAAACCGGCCATCGGCTTCTTGCGCCCGCGCTTGGCTTCGTCCTTGAGGAACTGAGCGGCTTCTTCTTCGGCAGAGCCGCCGATTTCACCGATCATAATCATGCTTTCGGTTTCATCGTCGGCGAGGAACAGTTCCAGCACATCGATGAAATTGGTGCCGTTCACCGGGTCGCCGCCAATGCCCACAGCCGTGGTCTGGCCAAGGCCGATATTGGTGGTCTGGAACACGGCTTCGTAAGTCAGCGTGCCGGAGCGCGACACGACACCGACCGAACCCTTCTTGAAGATCGAGCCGGGCATGATGCCGATCTTGCATTCGCCGGGTGTCAGCACGCCGGGGCAGTTCGGGCCGATGAGGCGCGATTTGGAACCCTGCAGGGCACGCTTTACGCGGACCATGTCCATCACCGGAATACCCTCGGTGATAGCTACGATCAGTTCGACTTCGGCGTCGATCGCTTCGAGAATGGAATCGGCTGCGAAGGGCGGCGGAACGTAAATGACGCTGGCGGTCGCGCCGGTCTTGTCCTTGGCTTCGGCAACCGTGTCATAGACGGGAATGCCGATATGTTCGGTGCCGCCCTTTCCGGGGGTTACGCCGGCGACCATCTGGGTGCCATAGGCGAGGGCCTGTTCAGTGTGGAACGTGCCGGTAGCACCGGTCATCCCTTGCGTGATGACCTTGGTGTTCTTGTCGACGAGAATGCTCATTGATCGGTTAACTCCACGATGGAGGCAGAAAATACGAGGCCGCTTAAAGGCAGCTCTGCGAGAGGGCCGGGCAGATCTGCGTCCTGCTCGGCAAAAATGACTTCCATATCGGTATGATCGGGAGTGAGACCTGGTTCCCACCCATAAGACAGGATAGGAGAGTTTTCCGAAGGATCGGAAGACGGTTCACGCCCGGCCCATTCCGTCAGTTCGGCTTTGCCGATCGGCGCCGCCGCATCGAAGTCATAGATGCGACAGCCCCGGGATTCGAAACCGGCGCCACGGACGCCGGAAATAACCATATATAAATCGCGACCGGAAACCTCGCGGCGATAGGTACCGCCTTCGATGACTTCCATGTCCGTACCCATTCGCTCCATGGCGCGCCGTCCGAATGCGATCAGCTGGCCGACTTTCGAGTCGGGTACTGCATCGAAGGTTTTCCAGCCTGCCTTTTCCGCCAGAGCCGTAGCTTTGTCGAAATCGGCAATCGGCGTGCAGCTATGTTCGAACACGGAGAGCACATCCTGCGCCGGATAGGCGGCGGGTGTGCCCTGCGCTGTGGCTGCGGCCAGAAGAAGGCTGGAAAACATCGGGTCAGGCTGCCTTGGAGGGAGCGCGGTCAGCCAAGATTGCTATCGATGCCCTTGCAGGCTTCGATCAGCTCTTTGATCGTGCCGATCGACACGTTGAGATTGTCCTTGGCAGTATCGTCGAGAGCGATTTCGACGACTTCTTCAATGCCATTGGCGCCGATCATTGCGGGCACGCCGACATAGAGGCCGTCCACACCATATTCGCCGGTCAGATGTGCGGCGCAGGGCAGGATGCGCTTCTGGTCGCCAAGATAGGCTTCCGCCATGGAAATGGCCGAGGCGGCCGGGGCGTAGAAAGCGGAACCGGTTTTGAGCAGGCCGACGATTTCACCACCGCCCTTGCGGGTGCGGTCGACGATCTGGTCGATCTTTTCCTGGGTGGATTTGCCCATCTTGATGAGATCGGGAACGGGAATGCCTGAAACGGTCGAATATTCGACAACGGGCACCATCGTATCGCCATGGCCGCCGAGAACGAAAGCGTTCACATCACGCACGGATACGCCGAATTCCCAGGCGAGGAAGGTGGCGAAGCGGGCCGAGTCGAGTACACCGGCCATGCCGACGATCTTGTTATGCGGAAGGCCCGAATATTCGCGCAGCGCCCAGACCATCGCGTCGAGCGGGTTGGTGATGCAGATCACGAAAGCGTCGGGCGCGTTCTGTTTGATGCCTTCCCCGACCTGCTGCATGACCTTGAGGTTGATGCCGAGAAGATCGTCGCGGCTCATACCCGGCTTGCGGGGAACGCCTGCGGTAACGATGATGACATCGGCCCCTGCAATATCGGCATAATCATTGGTGCCGGTGACCTTGGCGTCGAAGCCCTGAACCGGACCGCACTGGCTGAGGTCGAGCGCTTTACCCTGAGGGATGCCTTCAGCGATGTCGAAGAGGACGACGTCGCCCAGTTCCTTCTGGGCTGCGAGATGGGCCAGCGTGCCGCCAATATTGCCGGCGCCGATAAGAGCAATTTTTTTGCGGGCCATGATTCTTCAGTATCCTTCCGCGATGCGGGAGCCGGTTGCCGTAATAAGGGCCTGCGTCCCTGCTTCCCGCGAAAGGGGCGTTGCAGGCCGTAACAAGGTTTCCGTAGGCAGGTGGGAACCCCATTGCAACCGTTAAAAGCATGAGGGTGCAACTTAGTATAGATAATGCGAACTAATAGCAATAGTGTTGCGAAAGGCTCGCAAACCCTTGGCTTAAGTATGGCTTCCAGGAATTTGTCTGACAAGAGCGGGCTTCGCGGGGAAACCCGAATAGCGCCCGGCTTATCCCGCCAGCCGGGCTGAAGGGGGCGTTTCCTGTTCCTGCGCCAGGAGCATGGCCGCGAGATAATCGGGTACGGCGCGGCTGAAATAATAGCCCTGTCCCAATGTGCAGCCGGCATTGCGCACGGTGCGGACCTGCTCGATCGTGTCCAGTCCCTCGGCCACGATATCCATTTCCAGCGTGGCGCCCATTTCGGCCACGGCGCGGATGATGGCATCGCTCTTCAGTCCGACATTGGGGCCGGACACGAAACTGCGATCCACCTTGATCTTTTTGAACGGGAACTTGTTGATATAGCCGAGCGATGAATAGCCGGTGCCGAAATCGTCCAGCGCAAAACGCACACCCTGAGCCGCCAGCTCGTCGATAAAGCGCGCCGTGTGCTGATTGTCGTCGAGGAACAGGCTTTCGGTCACTTCCAGTTCGAGCCGCGAGGGATCGAGATTGGCGTCGCGCAGAGCCGAGAGAATGCCCAGAGCCGCGCCCGGTGCACGGATCTGCACGGGGGAGAGATTGACCGCTATGGTCACATCCTCGGGCCACTGGGCGCAGGCGCGGGCGGCCTGGGCCGTGATCCAGTTGCCCAGTGTGATAATAACCCCGGTTTCCTCGGCTACCGGAATGAATTCGTCGGGGCGCAACTCGCCCTTTTCGGGGTGGAACCAGCGCACCAGTGCTTCGAAGGACCGGATATGGCCGGTTTCGAGATCGACGATCGGCTGGAAGAAAATCGACAATTCGTCCCGTTGCAGCGCCGCGCGCAATTCGGCCTCGATTTCCTTCTTGCGCACCAGATTGCGGGTCATGGATGCATCGAAGAAGCAGATCTGGTTCCGGCCGTTGATCTTGGCGTGATAAAGGGCGAGGTCGGCGCTTTGCATCAGCGTGTCGATATCGCCGCCATCGTCGGGCAGCAGAGCGACGCCCATGCTTGTAGCGGTTTCGATCCGTTCCCCGTCGAAACGCAGCGGACGGCGGATATCTTCCAGCACGGCGGCGGCAAGCCTTTCGCATGCCGCGCGATCATCCACTTCGCACACGACGATGAATTCATCCCCGCCGAAGCGTGAAATAGTGGCGTCCGCAGGCGCCCGGGCGCGCAGGCGGCTGGCCATTTCCGCCAGCACCCGGTCGCCGACCGGATGGCCGAGCGTGTCGTTCACTTCCTTGAATTTGTCGAGATCGAGCCATAGCAGCGCCAGACGCCGGCCATCGGGCAGGGCCATCAGCTTTTCGACAAGCTCGTGATTGAGCCCGGCACGATTGGTCAGGCCGGTCACGACATCGGTTCGAGCCAGATTGCGCATCTTGTCCGCCATCTCGGCGCTGGCTTCGGCCGCCATGATCTGTTCCTTCAGAACATTGAAGATGTTCATGGAAATCGAGGCCATGGCCACGGCCATGAACATCAGCAATATGCCGAGCGCGATCAGACCGATCGTCCCTATATAGAAGCTCACGGCGATGATTGGCAGAAGCGCCAGCAGAAGCTGCCCGATAGCGATCAGTGGCCGCCCGGCATTGCGCGAGGCTATCGCGACGCCGTAAGCGACGACATAGACGATAATCAGCACTTCGATATGGCGGTTGGTGTTTTCCAGCAGGGTGAACGCACCGACCAGACCCGAGGCGAAAGCGAAGCTGAAAGCCCCGATTTCGTAAAGCAGTTCCAGCGTTTTGGCATCGCGATCGAGATTGAAGCGCGCGACATGCGTTGCCATCAGCACCCGCATGATACCGATCAGCGCCAGCATGGCCGAGGCTGCAGCGAGCGGTATACTACGCGTTACATAGACAGCCGTCAGGCTGGCGCAGACGCCGCAAAACGCTCCCAGAGCCAGACTGACGGGCTGGGTATAGAGAGTCTCGACCAGTTTGTGGCGTACGCGCTCATTGCGCTCATCGCCGTCAAACATTCCGCCGAGCATATTATCCAGAATATGGGTCAGTCGGTATATCACATCGCTCCTCTTAGTAAGGAGGGATAAATCAAAGAGGTCACTGACTCGTTAAGATTGTTCGATTGGTTTTTCAGAGGGATTGCTGCCCGTCGTCTGAGTAGTGGTTAACTTCTGCTGCAACTTTGCGGTCGAGCGCCTGACAAACGGCGAACCACCAGCGATAGGCCTCGCGATCGGCGGCGAAGAAGGCGTCTTCCGCTTTATCGCGGGCGTGGCGGGCGGCGGACAGACCATGTTCGGCAAACAGACGCAGTGCCGCGCGCAGAATCGAGTCGCTGGGTGCTTCCGGATCGTTATCATTGCAGGCAGGACCGCAGACCGCGCTCGCGGCGAACCGGCGCCAAGGGCTGACAGATGTGTGTTCCGATGCGGAAAAGCGGATCGTCATGCGGGAATTTGCCTCTTCGATAAGCGACACCCATTCGTGCCGCGCGGCAAACCCCTAAAGCGGGAGACTGAAGCTAAGATTTTCGCTTATGGTAAACAGCGTATTAAGGGTGATGCGAGCGCCTCAGGGCTTGGCGATCCACTGGCCCGACGTCGCATATTCGGGCTTTACCTGCGAGGCGGACGGCAAATCGCCGACGAACAACCTGTCGCCCCCGCGCTCACGAATAGCCTGCGAATAAACCGGCGCGGCATTGCGCTCAGGAATGCCGTTGATACTTGTCGAAGCGGTGCTGTTCTGCCCCATCGAAGCAGAGTCTTCGCCAGCAGGCTGCGCCCATTCGCGGGCGAGTTCAGCGGGGTCGGGGGCCGGGGCGTTGGCAGCGGCAGCCGGTTTGCCAGGCAGCGGTTCATGTCCGCGATACAGTTCCGAAAAACTGGCCGGCCGGCCGGCAGCGCCCTGCCAGCGATAGAACTGATGCATCCCGATCGCACCGGCGGGGGTGAGCGACCCGGCCCAGTAAGGATGGACCTGCACCGTATGATAATGGGTGGCCAGACCCACCGGCGCATAGACCGTGCCTGCCAGAGCCTGTACCGCCACTTTCTCGGCCCGGTCCCACCACAGGCGCGCCGGTTTGCGGGCAAGCGATCCATCGCAGGTGAAGGTGAACTGGCAGCCCGTTCGCCGTTCCGATCCCTGAAAGACCACGCCGCATACCGTATCGGGATAGGCCGGATGGGCCACCCGGTTGAGAACCACCTGAGCCACGGCCCGCTGCCCGGAATCGGATTCGCTGGCCGCTTCGTAATAGACTGCCATGGTCAGACATTGCTGCGCTCTTGCACCCGAAAGCGCGGTTCCTGCCATATGGAACGGGCGTGCCGCCGGTCCGGCAAGTGCCGCAGCTTGATCGGGATTATGGCTGCTTGCAGCCTGATCGTCCCGCGCGGCAGAGGCTGTGCCTGAAGGCTGGACATAATAGAATGCCGATCCGGGAAAGCTTTGTCCGGGAATTTCGAAGCCGAAGCGCTCAGTGGCGGCAGCGGGTTTTTCGGGCTTCTCTGCTACGCCATACCAGGTGCCGGGTGCGGCCACAGCGGCCATAGTCGGCACGCCGACTGCCAGAATGAGCGCCAGACCGGCAGCTTGTTTTACTCGCCGCGTGCGGCGCGATTGCCTGCGCGCTTTTACCTGTGCCACCCAGTCATGCGCCGGCGCCGGGCTTGCGGCCGCGGCGGAGAGCTTCGTGGTCTCGCCGGATTGGCTGACGGGCTGGTGAAAATAATCGGGCAATGAGGCGATCCGGTCTGATTAATCGACTCGCCTGCAACATTTCGTTCAGGCAAAGCATGCAATAGGCGCTGTATTGCATAGAAACCCTTACCGGGAGCTTTCACGCCGTGTTGTACCAGTCTGGAACGAGATATGCCGCTGCCTTTGAGATGCGGCGCGCTCTTCCGGCGGCATATACGCCATATCACTGGTGGAAATCGCCATCCGGCTCTCTGGTGTTCCTGATGCGTTCCCGATAGGAAAAGATATGGATCCTATCGTTACTCTTATCGTCGTGCTGATAGCACTGGGGCTGGGCGCAGCAGGGGGCTGGTTCGCCGGATCGCGTCCTGTCGCGCAGTGGGAATCGCGCTTCCGCGCGCGCGATCAGGAAGCGCGCGAGATGAACGAAAAAATCGCCCGCATGGCGCCCGAACTTGCCACGATGAGCGACCGGGCCGCGCGGGCCGACCGGCTGTCCGAACAGCTCGACCAGGCGCGCGAAGAGCTGACCGCGCTGAAAACGCAGGCTGCCGGTTTCGAGGAGCAAAAGAAACTGCTGGTCGAAACGCGCGAAAATCTGCTCAAGGAATTTCAGAATACCGGTTCGCGCGTGCTCGGCGAAGCGCAGGAGGCTTTTCTGAAACGCGCCA
Source organism: Altericroceibacterium spongiae (assembly GCF_003610805.1). Taxonomy (GTDB): domain Bacteria; phylum Pseudomonadota; class Alphaproteobacteria; order Sphingomonadales; family Sphingomonadaceae; genus Altericroceibacterium; species Altericroceibacterium spongiae. The sequence continues at coordinate 388,083 of NZ_RAPF01000003.1, forward strand.
CGGAGCGTTTCGGCCATGCCGAGAAAAGCTCCGAGGAAAAAATCCGCGCATTGCTGCATCCGGTGGGCGAAAAGCTGAAAAATTATGAAGAACAGGTCGCACAGCTCGAAGCGAAACGAGTCGATGCTTTTGGTCAGCTGACCGGGCTGATCCAGTCCATGCGCGAAGGGCAGGAACAGGTGCGGGCCGAAGCGGCGCGGCTGGGCAATTCCTTGCGCAACGCCCCCAAGGCGCGCGGGCGCTGGGGGGAGCAGCAATTGCGCAATGTGCTCGAACAATGCGGTCTGTCCGAACATACCGATTTCCTGCTCGAACAGTCGATCGATACCGAGGATGGCCGGCTACGTCCCGATGCGATCGTCAATGTGCCGGGGCACAAGAAGCTGGTGATCGATGCCAAGGTCTCGCTTAACGCCTATCAGGATGCGTTCGACGCCGATACGGAGGAGCAGCGCGATGCAGCGCTGGCTGCCCATGCCAAGGCGATGCGCAATCATGTCCAGACTCTCGGGACCAAGAGCTATCAGAGCCAGTTCGAGGATGCGCCCGATTATGTAGTGATGTTCGTACCCGGAGAACATTTCGTCGCAGCGGCGCTTGAACAGGATCCCGGACTGTGGGATTTTGCATTCAAGAACAGAGTGTTGCTGGCAACACCGACCAATCTTGTGGCGATTGCCCGCACTGTGGCGCAGGTCTGGCGACAAGTCGGACTGGCGGAGGAAGCCAAGGAAATCGGTCGTCTGGGGGGTGAGCTGTATGACCGTCTGGCAAAAATTTCCGAAGATCTGGGCAAGATGGGAACTCATCTTGGCCGTGCGGTTAGCTCTTATAATGAATTTACCCGCAGCTTTGATACAAGAGTGCTGGTATCGGCCCGCAAATTGCGGGAAAAGCATATCGAGATTGGCAAGCGCGAAATCTCTGACGACATTTCTCTTGTCGAAGGCGCGCCGTTGCATGCCAGCCTTGCATCATCTTCCCAGGACGCTGCGCGGTCATTGACCGAAGGCGACAAAGATCAGGAGTAAAGGACGAAAAATGAAATGGCCTGTTGTGATCGCACTCGCCTTGTCTCTTCAGGCGTGCGACCGGCATGATGCGCCGGCAGACAAGGTCGTTAAGACGGCGGAAAATCTCACTCAGTTCAAAAAAGTGCCGGACCCTGCTCTCGCCAAGGGGCCTTATGCCCCGCGAGACGAATGTGGCGATGTGAAAGGGGCGGAGGAATTTCGCGCCAAGCTGGCTGAAGTGGTGAAGAATCGCGATGTTGACGGGCTGGTTGCCTTATCGGCAGAGGATATCAAGCTCGATTTCAACGGTGCTGCCGGAGCAGAAGAATTGCGCCGCAGACTGGAAGATGACGAATGGGATCTCTGGGAAGAACTGGATACTTTGCTGACGCTGGGTTGCTCGACCAATGGCCATGGCGGGATCACGATTCCCTGGTATTTCGAACAGAGCTTCGACACGGTCAATCCAGCCAATGGTATGCTGGTCACCGATGAAAATGTGCGGGTGATGACCGAGCCGCATCCCGATGCCGACACGCTGAAACGGATTTCCTGGGATGTGGTGCGGATCGACCGGCTGGTGCCAGACGATCGCTATCAGCCGGTTACTTTGCGTGATGGCGAAAAGGGTTATGTCGAGACGGACAAGCTGCGCAGCCTGCTCGATTATCGCCTGATGGCGTCGAGCCGGAACGGCAAATGGAGCATTACCAGCTTTATTGCCGGGGACTGATCTTCTGGAGAAGAGCCTGATGGCCGCTTGACCGGAGCGTCAGGCGGTCACCTTCCAGATCCATTTTCGGCCCCGCGACGAGCAGAGACTGAAGCGCCTGTTCCTGTTCGAACAGGCCGATATCGCGGCATTCCACGGTGGTTTGCCGGAATGGCCCGGCCAGCAGCCTTTGTTCCTCGACATGCCATGCGCCGCGCATCCTGTTGCAGCCGATGCTGGCCTGCACTTCGCTGCCTTTGAAAGACAGGCTGGCGGGTTTGTTGCCGGCCGGTGCCGCGCCGTCGAGCGTGGTGAGCCGCCATTCGCTATCCGCAAGCTGATGGTCCGCGGTGGGGCGGATGGCGCAGCCTGCAAGGCATAGCAGCAGAAAGGCGGGCAGAGCGCGAGGCATGAACCGGTTCTTACACGAGACAGGGTGAGCCTTATCTTAATGACCGGCTGAATATTTGTGCGGCGCGAAAAATATTTTCGGCCGCAGGCGTCAGCGAGCGGGCTTTAACTCAGGGTTTGTCGAGATTGTCCAGCACTTCATAAGCGAGCACCGCTCCGGCCACGGCGGCGTTGAGGCTGTCGGCCCGGCCGCGCATCGGCATGGTCACACGCAGATCGCAGGCCATTTCGTAGCTTTCGGGCAGGCCCTGCGATTCATTGCCGACCATCACGAAGCAGGGCGCCTGATAGGGTGCGCCACGATAGGGCCGGGCATCGCGCAGCGAAGCGGCGACAAGCTGCCCTTTGCCGGCGCGCAGCCAGGTGTGAAAATCTTCCCATTTTGCCTGTGCGACAGACTGGGTGAAGATGGCGCCCATACTGGCGCGCACCGCTTCGACCGAGAAGGGATCGGCGCAATCGTCGATCAGGATCAGACCGCCTGCGCCCACCGCATCGCCGGTGCGCAGCATGGTGCCCAGATTGCCCGGATCGCGCAGGGCCTGCGCCACCAGCCAGATCGCAGCGCTATCCCGGTCCAGCCTGTCGAGCGAGGTGTCGAACTCGGTGAAAATACCGGCAATCGCTTGCGGATTGTCCTTGCCGGTGATCTTGGCAAGAATATCCGGCGTGGTCTCGATGATTTCGCCCCCGGCCTGTTCCACCGCGCGTTCCAGCTCCGAGAGCAGAGGGTGGGGATCGCGGTTTTCGGCCATCACCAGCGTTTCGGGCAAAGTGCCGCATTCGCGCGCATCGGTCAGCAGGCGCAGCCCTTCGGCCAGAAACCGGCCTTCGCGCCTCCGGTGCTTCTTATCCCGCAGTGAGCGGAGATATTTGACGGTCGGGTTGGAAAAGCCGGTAATCGTGCGGCGCATGGAAATGGTCAGTCCTCGCCGAAACCGTTTTCGATCAGGGCCACCAGTTCGGCAAGCTGGCTTTCGGCATCGCGCCCTTCGACCGTGATGGTTATTTCATCGCCCTTGGCCGCGCCCAGCATCATCAGGCCGAGAATCGATCCGCCGGCGGCGCTGTTCTGATCCTTGGTCACCTGAACGCTGGCGCCTTCCATCGTGGCGACGGTTCCGACGAATTTGGCGCTGGCCCTTGCATGAAGGCCCCGTTTATTGACGATCAGTACCTGCGCGCTTGCCCTTTCCAAGCCGCTCCCTCCCGATTGTGGACCGTTGACCGGTCTCAGACTTCCTGCCCCAGCAGTTCCGAGGCAATGGTGATGTAATTCTGCCCGGCATCGCGGGCGGCGGCAACCGCCTTTGTCAGTTCCATCGTCTTGCGTGCGCCGGCCAGACGGATCAGCATGGGCAAATTGATACCGGCGATCACTTCCACCTTGCCCGCTTCCATCAGCGAAATGGCGAGATTGGAGGGGGTGCCGCCGAACAGATCGGTCAGGATAACTGCACCCTTCCCGCTATCCACCGAAAGAATGGCATCGGCAATTTCCTGACGCCGGACTTCCATATCGTCATTGGGGCCGATGCAGACCGTGGCGACTGCATCCTGTTCTCCAACGACATGCTCCATGGCACGGACGAATTCTTCGGCCAGCTGGCCATGAGTGACAAGAATTATGCCGATCATGCGATTGCACAACCCATCATGCCAAGGGCCACGACACGCCCGGAAGCGTGGGAAAGCAAAAATTCGGTCACGGCTGCTGTGGCCCTTCTATTATTTCGGCAGCGCGGGACGCCAGGTTGCGGTGCAGCACCGTGGGCGAAAAACCCGCTTCACGCAAGGTCTTCGCGATACGTTCTGCCATATTGACCGAACGGTGTCTCCCTCCGGTACAGCCGAAAGCGATGTTGACATAGCTTTTCCCCTGCGCGGCATAGAGCGGAAGCAGTTCGAGCAGCAGGTCGCGAATCTTGGGGAAAGTGGAAATGAAAGCGGGGTCGGTTTCGATATGGCGCCCGACAGGTTCGTCCAGCCCGGTGAGCGGACGCAATTCCGGGTCCCAGTGCGGATTATCGAGATAGCGCATGTCGAACACCAGATCGGCAATCGGCGGGACACCGCGCGAAAAGCCGAAACTCGAAATTGTCACCGTCATGGCATCGCCGGCGGAACCGGCGAATTTCTCGCGCACCGCCTGCTTCAGCTCATTGGTGGAAAAACCGCTCGTATCGACGAGCATATCGGCCCAGCGCCGCAGCGGGCTGAGCAATTCGCGCTCCGCCGCGATTCCGGTGCCGACCGGCATGTCGCGCGCCAGATGATGACGCCGGCGTGTCTCGTCGAAACGGCGCACCAGCTCATGCGCGGCGCAATCGAGGAACAGGGTAGTCACGACCAGATCGTCGCGTTCGGACAGGTCCTTTACCTGAGCGATCAGCTCCGCCGGGTCGAAACCCCGCGTGCGGCAATCGAAACCGATGGCGAGCGGTGGCGGGGCGGAATCGCCCGTATCGTTTTCCTCGGGCGGTGGCTGGACGAGCCGGTCGAGCAGGCGCACGGGGAAATTGTCGATCACTTCCCAGCCCAGATCTTCCAGTTCGCGCAGCGCGGTGGTTTTCCCGGCACCCAGCATGCCCGTGACGAGCAATATGCGTTGCCTTGTATCGCGTCCCGTATCGGGCCCTGTATCGAGTGACTCGCTGGCCATCAGCGCTGTGTGCGCCCAAGACCGGGAAATGTGAAGAGCCCGCAAGCTTTTCTTCACATGCTATCTGTTGCCGCCAGCTTTCAGGAGAGCGAAAGACCGTGCAGGGAGAGCGCCCATTCGCTGCGCAGCGGCAGGGTGGCACTGTCAGGATAGAGCTGGATCAGCGGCAGCAGAATGCCGGCCCTTTCGGTTCTCTCGGCTTCCTCGACATAGCGCGGCGCATCGGGATCGAGCTGGATGATGAGCGCCACCGGTGCGCTGGTCGTCGGCAGATCGATCAGCCCGACATTGCGGATCTCCAGTTTGCCCGCAATATTGGGTGGTGGCGAGGCGTGTAGCTGCCCCCCATGCGGACACAGAGCCACCCCGTCATCGCCGATCAGAACGGCGCCCCGGTCGATCAGATGAAGCGCCAGGCTGGATTTGCCGCTCCCCGGCATACCTTCGATCAGCACGGCCCGGCCGCCGATCGCAACGCAACTGGCCTGATGCAGAAAAGGGATCACAGGGCAGGCAGCTCCAGAATCAGGCAGGCACCCGCTTTGCCGTCCGTCCGGTCGGCAGCCTGCAATTTTCCGTCATGTGCTTCGGCAATGGTCCGCGCAATGGCAAGGCCCAGACCGCTATGGTCGCCGAAATTTTCGCTCTCCGGGCGGACCGAATGGAACCGCGTGAAAATATCCTCGCGCTGATTCGCAGGAATGCCCGGCCCTTCGTCGCAAATGGCTATTTCCACATGGCCGGTATCCTTATGCTGCAAGCCAATAGTGATGCAGCCGCCGGGCGGTGAAAAGGAGACGGCATTGTCGAGCAGATTGTCGATCACCCTTTCGAGCCGGGCTGCCACGCCCATCACCAGCGCGGAGCCGTCGCCATGATCGATCAGGATACGGCAATCGCGATTTTCACCGCGCCCTTCGCGAGCCTGCAGAACATGGCCGATCATTTCGCTGAGATCGATCTGTTCGAATGTGGCCCGGCTCAGCTCGGCATCGATCCGGCTGGCCTCGGCAATCTCGGTCACCAGCCGGTCGATCCGCCGCACATCATGCGCGGCAATATCGGTGAGCTGGGCGCGCAGGGCAGGGTCTTCCACCGAGGTCAGCGAGTCGATAGCGCTGCGCAGAGATGCGAGCGGATTCTTGATCTCATGCGCGACATCGGCGGCGAATGTTTCCACCGCATCGATCCGCTGGCGCAAAGTGGTGGTCATGTCCGACACCGCGCGGGCGAGCAGGCCGATCTCGTCGCGCCGCTCGCTCATCCGCGGCACTTCCACTTCACGGTCGCGCCCGCGCCGCACTCTCACCGCCGCGCGCACCAGCATCCGCAGCGGCTCGACAATAGTGCGGGCGAGATAGAGCGAAAGCTGGATCGAAATGAACAGCGCCACCGCCACGATGATGGCCAGAGTCTGCCGGGCATCGCGGACCGACTGGGTGATATCGAGCGCATTGCGCGTGGTGAGCAGAATCGTCCCCGAGGATAACGGTGTGGCCGCGGTGATAACCGGCGTGCGGTCGGGCGCATAGCGCAGCCGGGTCGTGGTTGTGGCATCGTTATGCGCTTCGGTGACTTCGGGCAGGGGCGGGGCATTTTCGCTGGCCGGGGCGGCATAATCGGGAACCTTTTCGGCCCGCACCAGCCAGTCTATCCCTCGGTCGAGCGCACGGGCAGCGTCCTGCAACCAGGGTTCGCTGTCCGGATCGATCAGCGTGAAAGTCGGCCCGGAAAGGATGAAATTGTCTTTCAGCAAATGCCCTTCCGCACTGTAAAGCTGGAGGCGCATATGCTGTTCGCGGCCGATTTTGGCGAGCAGTTCTTCCTGCCGTGTTTCGCTCACCCCGGTCAGCGCTTCGGCAGTGATCTGCGCCTCGGTGGAAGCGAGTTTGAAACGCTCTTCGAGCAATTGCCGGCGATAGGAATCGAGGAACAGCAGACTTCCGCCCAGCAGGGTCAGCGCGATGATATTCACCGCGAGAATGCGCGCTGTCAGCGAAGTGCTGAGCGGGAAGGCCAGCCTTTCGAGGCGCCGCCCGCGTGCGGAGCGCTCAGCCATCGGTGAAGCTGTAACCTGCCCCGTAAAGCGTTTCGATGGCACCGAAACCGGGATCGACTGCACGGAATTTACGCCGCAACCGCTTGATATGGCTGTCCACCGTCCGGTCATCGACAAAGGTGTCGTCGGGATAGGCTGCATCCATCAGCTGATTGCGGCTTTTGATGACCCCGGGATGCTGCGCCAGCGCTTCAAGGATCAGAAATTCGGTTACGGTCAGCCCCACCGGCTTGTCCTGCCAGGTGACCAGATGGCGCGCCGGGTCCATTTTCAGCCGACCGCGTTCCAGCATTCTGACCGGCTGGCCGGTCTCCGCAACGGGTTCCGTCCGCCCTGTTTCATTTTCGATAGCCGGCGCAGTGCGGCGCAGGATTGCCTGAATGCGGGCAATAACCAGACGCTGGCTGAAGGGTTTGGCGATATAGTCGTCCGCGCCCATCATCAGCCCGGCTTCCTCATCCTGCTCGTCATCCTTGCTGGTGAGAAAAATGACCGGAAGTGTCGTGGTCTCATGCAGGCGGCGCAGCAGCTCCATCCCGTCCATCCGCGGCATCTTGATGTCGAAAACGGCGAGATCGGGCGGGTTGTCGCGCAGCGCCTTCAGTGCGGTTTCGCCATCCGAATAGACGCGCGTGGCGAAGCCTTCGGCCCGCAGGGCGATAGACAGGGTGGTGAGAATGTTCCGGTCGTCATCGACCAGAGCGATGACACGCTGATCGGCCGGAAAGGGGCCATGGGTGCTGGGTAAAGGATCGATATCGGCAGCCATGGGAGGTGGATAGACTATCCTTTCAAGGGCTGCACGCAATATCCGGTGCAAATGATATGCAGAACGCCCTTGCATAATACATGGCTTGTCCAGCGTATTGGCTCACGCTGTCACCACTATTCCTGCGATGTTAACGAATTATGTTTATGCACGCTTTGGGTATAAAAGAGAAAAAAATATGCACAAATATGGCAAATTGACGCGGCGCGTAGTGCGGACTATTGCGGAAATAACAAGGGATATTCCTTAGAATTTCTATTTCGTGCCATATTCCAGGACTAGACGGAGACCGCAGTGACCGCTTCCCTTTCCAAGCCCCTTTCCGATCAGGGCATAAAAACCGACGCCGAGATTCTGGCCAATCTCGGTACGTCCGCCCTCGTCGAAAACGCTATCCGCAATGGTGAAGGTCGCCTTGCCAAGGATGGTCCCCTTGTGGTCGAAACCGGCCAGCATACCGGCCGTTCGGCCAAGGATAAATTCATCGTCCGCAATGCCGAAACCGAAGACACGGTGTGGTGGGGCAAGGTCAACGTGCCCATGACGCCCGAACATTTTGCGGCGCTCAAAGAGGATTTCCTTGCCGAAGTGGCGAAGAGGGACACGCTTTATGTCGCCGATCTGTTCGGCGGTTCGCAGCCCGAACATCGTGTAAAGGTACGGGTCATTAACGAGCTGGCATGGCATAATCTCTTCGTCCGGACGCTTCTGGTCCGTCCGTCGGCGGAAGAGCTGGAAGGGTTCGATCCCGAATATACCATTATCGATCTGCCCAGTTTTCAGGCTGACCCGGAACGGCATGGCACACGCACCGGAACGGTGGTCGCGGTCAATCTCGAAGAAAAGCTGATCCTGATCGGCGGCACCAAATATGCCGGTGAAATGAAGAAGAGCGTCTTCGGTATTCTCAACTATCTGCTGCCGGTGAAGGGCGTTATGCCGATGCACTGCTCGGCCAATATCGGCGACGATGGCAAAACGGCGGTCTTCTTCGGCCTGTCGGGCACCGGCAAGACCACCCTGTCCGCCGATGCCAGCCGCACGCTGATCGGTGACGATGAACATGGCTGGTCCGATACGGCGGTCTTCAATTTCGAAGGCGGCTGCTATGCTAAGATGATCCGTCTGTCGCCCGAAGCCGAACCGGAAATCTACGCCACCACCAAACGTTTCGGCACCGTGCTCGAAAATGTGGTGATGGATGAGGAAACCCGCACGCTCGATTTCGACGATAACACGCTCGCCGAAAACAGCCGCGGTGCCTATCCGATCGATTTCATTCCGAACTGTTCGGAAAAGAATCTCGGCCCGGTTCCGTCCAATGTCATCATGCTCACTGCCGATGCTTTCGGTGTGCTGCCTCCGATTGCGCGGCTGACGCCCGATCAGGCCATGTATCATTTCCTTTCGGGCTACACTGCCAAAGTGGCTGGCACGGAAATCGGCGTGACCGAACCCGAAGCGACCTTCTCGACCTGCTTCGGCGCCCCCTTCATGCCGCGCCACCCCAGCGTCTATGGCAATCTGCTCAAAGAACGCATCGCCAAGGGCGGTGTCTCCTGCTGGCTGGTCAATACCGGCTGGACCGGCGGCAAATATGGCGTGGGCAAGCGGATGCCGATCAAGGAAACCCGCGCGCTGCTCAATGCCGCGCTCGACGGGTCGCTCAACAATGCCGAATTCCGCAAGGATCCGAATTTCGGTTTCGAAGTGCCGGTCTCCGTCCCCGGTGTCGACGATTCCATTCTCGATCCGCGGGCGACCTGGGCGGATAAGGACGAATATGACGCCACGGCGCAAAAGCTGGTGCAGCTTTTCGTGGACAATTTCTCCGAATTCGAAGCGCATGTCGATGAAGGCGTGCGTCAGGCTGCGCCGCAAACCGCTTAAACGGCCTTTATTCCGCCAGACATCGCTTTTCAGAAAGCCTGTCTGGCGGTACTCTCCGGCATCGTTTGCAAGGAGAAACGGCATGAGCATTTTCGACAGTCTTCTGGGCGGCGGCGCGGGGGATAATCCCACCGTTGCCAATATGGCCGAAAAACTGGGTATCGATCCGGCGCTGGCGGAGAAGGCCATTGCCGCTCTGGCGAAGGCGCATCAGGCGCCGGGCGATACGGTGGAAACCGCAGCCGGCGAAACCGGTCTTTCGACCACTATCATCCGGCAGATTATGGAGCAGATCGGCGGCGAAGGATCGCTGACCGAATTTGCCAATATGCTCGATCGCGATGGCGATGGAAATCCGCTTAACGATGTGGCGGATCTGGCGAAGGGCTTCTTCGGTAAAAAGTAAGATTTATTGGAAAAACCCGTGCAAAAGGCCGCCAGATGCTCTGCGGAGCGGGTCTGGCGGCCTTTTGCGTATCTATGGCCCTGTTAGACCGGTTTATGGCCCTGTTCGGTGACGTTCAGCGCCCCGTTGAGGAGGGGGCTATATCAGGCCGTTTTGCCCGTCAATATAGCGCTGGATATTCTTCGCCAGAACGTCGAGCGGGACATTGCCGCCTTTCACCACAGCATCGTCGAAGCCTTTGATATCGTAGGAAGACCCCATGGCTTTTTGCGCGATATCCCGCTGATGGAGAATCTCGTTCTGTCCCACCTTGTAGCCGCAGGCCTGACCGGGCCAGCTGCAATAGCGCTCCACTTCGGGAACGATCTCTTCCGCCGGGTCGCCATTGCGTTCGACAAACAGCCGGATCGCTTTCTCCCGGGGCCAGCGCTTGGCATGGATGCCCGTATCGGCCACGAGGCGACATGCCCGAAAAGCCTGATCCTGTAGATAACCTAAGCGCCAGGCAGGGTGTTCCGTGTAAGCACCAAGCTCATCAGCAAGCTTTTCTGCATAAAGTGCCCAGCCTTCTGAATAGGCGTTAAAGGCCAGAATAGAGCGGATCAGCGGCAATTTATTGGCATATTCACCCTGCCAGATATGCCCCGGAATCGCCTCATGATGGACCAGAGTCGGCAGTGTATAGCGCCGGTGCAAATCGGTGGTCCGCAGATTGATCCACATACGGCCGGGGATCTTCCCATCTTTCGATCCGGCGCCGCCATAAGCCGTCGGCGCGCCCAGTTCCTCGGCCTTCGGAATGCGCCGGACTTCCAGATTGGGATCAACTAAAGTATTGAAAGCACGTGGCATTTGTGCCTTGATCCAGTCGATCCGTTCATAGATGAAATCCATGATTTCCTGACGGCCCGGATCGCCCTTCGCGAACTGAAAACGCGGGTCTTTACCCAGCTCGGTCATCCGTTCGCCGACGCTGCCGGAAGTATAGCCCAGATCGTGCAGGATAGGGTCCATTTCGGCATGGATTTCTTCAAGCTGACGCAGGCCCGTTTCATGCAGCTCATCAGCCGACTTCGTGGTCGTTGTGCTGGCGCGCAAGGCCCAGTCATACCACTCTTCGCCCTGCGGCTGAGCCCACATACCGGCTTCGTTACCGGCGGTTTCGCGTTCCTTTTTCAGCTCGGCAAGCTGAGCTTCGAGCGCTTCGGCAATCGGTCCGCTGACGATTTTACGGGCCTGTTCTGCCCAATTGCCGGGAATATCTTTTGTGCGTTCTGCCAGTGATTTGACATAGCTTTCACCGTTTTTCGCATCTTTTATGGATTGTTCCATCTGCGTTATAGCTTTGTCGAGCAAGAACGCAGGAGGCACCATGCCCATTTCGCGAGCTGAACGGATGCGGTCCAGCTCACCGGACAGCACCTGCGGAATCCGGGTAAGTCGCGCAATATAGGCTTCGGCATCGGCGGAGTTGCGAACCGGGTGATCTGCATCCATGAAGCGTGGCAGGTCGATATAGGCGCCGACATTCTGGATCACGACATAGGGCGTGTTCCGCCAGCCACCGACCGCGACATCGCCATAGGGCAGGGCAAAACCATCGAGCGCAGTGGAATAGGCGCTCTGGACGACTTCCAGACTGGTGCGCGTCTGCGCATCGAGCGATGACGTATCGACCGCTTTTACGCTGTCGAGATCGGCCTGCAATGTCGCAACCAGCCTGTCCTGTCCTGCAGGTGACGGATCGGAAAGCTCGCCGCGCAGAGCGGCATGTTCTCCCGTATCGATGCCTAGCGAAGTGGCGGTTCCCGGCATATGCTGTATAAGGTTCCACGCAACATTGCCGAGCAGGCTTGCGGCCGATCCGTTAGTGGCACTGGCAGTTCTGGTGCAAGCTGGAAGTGCGGTGAGTGACAGAGAAGCGCCGAACCCGGCAAGAGTCTGGCGGCGGGTGAGGTTCGATAGGGGGGAAGTCATGCCGGATGTTTGCTCGCCACCGGTCAAGCTGTCAAACGCTTGAGTATAAACATTTAAAAACAATTATTTAGAGATTATATGCTGGATGTTGCGCTTTCATTGCTGGCACTTTGCGCTGTGGCGCTGATCGTCGGAGCCATTCTGCTCTGGCGCAGGCAGGGTCTGTGCAGACCGGTCTGGCTGATGTTTATCCTTGCGCTGGTGATGCTTCTCAATCTCGGTATCTGGACAGTGCCGGACCAGCACGGAAAGAGTTTGGCAAAAGAGGCCGGACAATGATTATCGCTGAGCGGAAAAGGGTGGGGCACCCCTGAAAAGCGATAACTCGTTGCTGCAAGTAATGCTTGTTTTCACATCAAAAAATCCCGCTGAGAACCGGGGTTCCAGCGGGATTTAAATCAAGAAATGCACCAGGGGCCGATTATTTAATCGGGCAATCCGGAGAAAGACGGAAATCGAGATAATTGTCGACCGAGGTCATCAGTTCCTCCAGCTCGTTTTCGAAGAAGTGATTGGCGCGGGGAATCTCATCGTGATGGATCGTGATGTGTTTTTGAGTCCGCAGTTTGTCGACCAGTTTCTGTACCGCAGCGGGCTGCACAACCGTATCGGCCAGACCCTGAATCAGAATCCCTGAGGCCGGGCAGGGCGCGAGGAAGGAGAAGTCATACATGTTGGCTGGCGGAGCCACCGAGATGAAGCCGCGAATTTCCGGGCGACGCATCAGCAATTGCATGCCGATCAGCGCACCGAAACTAACTCCGGCGATCCAGGTGGTCTGTGCTTCGGGGTGAATCGACTGCACCCAGTCGAGCGCCGCTGCAGCATCGGAGAGTTCGCCGACGCCATTGTCGAAACTGCCCTGACTGCGGCCTACACCGCGGAAGTTGAAGCGAAGAGTGGCGAAGCCGCGATCGGCGAAGGTCTTGTAAAGACGCTGCACAATGCGATCATTCATTGTGCCACCACCCTGCGAATGCGGATGGAGAATCATCGCGACAGGTGCACGGGGGCGGGAAGCGGGTTTGAACCGGCCTTCCAGACGGCCTTCAGGACCGGGAAAGATGACGGAGGGCATGAATCGTCTCTCGAAAAAGAGGTTGATAAGGGGCGCAGGTGGCGCACCAAGAATTGCCAGCTATATAATAGGCTAGGCCAATTTCGCAATTCCATAAGGTTCGCAAGAGTAATCTTGCGGAAAATTTTGTGTCAGACCGTATCTATCTCGACCATGCCGCCACTACTCCTTTGCGTCCGGAAGCCGCTGCCGCGCTGGATCTGGGACGCTCTATCTGGGCTAATCCTTCCAGCCCCCATGCAGAGGGCCGAAAGGCGCGGCAGGCGCTGGAAGATGCTCGTCGCGAAGTCGCTGCAGCGCTGAACTGGACCGGAGAAGCGGTTTTTACTGCCGGTGCGAGCGAAGCCGCTTCGCTGTCTCTGGGGCAGGCCAAAGGCGGGGAACGATTCGTTAGCGCCGTTGAGCATGATGCCATTCTGAAAGCGGTGCCCGATGCCACCATTCTGCCGGTCGATGCCGATGGCAGTATTAATGCGCAGCGGCTTGCCGATATGTTGCTTGCTACTACACGGCCTGTCGTCGCTATTCAGAGCATAAATTCTGAAACCGGAAATCAACAGGATATCCCGGCTCTCTCGCAAATCGTTCATGAAGCGGGAGGAGTGTTGATTGTCGATGCGTCCCAAAGTGCTGGAAAAATGCCTTTGCCTGACGGTGCCGATGCGGTGATTGTTTCGGCTCACAAGCTGGGTGGCCCGATCGGCATCGGTGCGCTGCTGCTACGCGATTTTGCTTTGCTGGAACCGGTGGGAGGTCAGGAACGTGGCTATCGACGGGGCACTGAAAACCTTCCTGCTGCAATGGCTTTCGCTGCCGCTTTGAAAGCCTGTCGGGAGCCATATTGCGATCCGGCTATTCTCGCTCCGGTCCGGGAAAGACTTGCGCCTGCCTGTGCCGAATTCGGTGCCGTGAGGCTCGCAGACCGGCTGGCTCACCCCACGCCCTATATCGAAGCGCTGGCCATGCAGGGCATTTCGGGCAGTGCTCAGCTTATGCGTTTTGATATGCAGGGCTTCGCTATCAGTCAGGGCAGTGCCTGCTCTTCGGGAAGTCTGCGCGGCAGCCACGTGTTGCAGGCGATGGATCTCGATCCGGCAATTGCCGAGAATGTGATTCGAGTCAGTTTCGGCTGGAATACTACACGTGAAGAAGTGGAGCGTTTTTGCACAGTATGGATTGCCATGGCGCGCGAAGGGCGTGACAAAAGCGCATGATTTACTGCGATTATCAGGCAACAACGCCGCTGGCTCCCGAAGCCCGTGAAGCCATGCTGCGCTGGCTTGACGGGCCCGAAGGGACCGGTTTCGGGAATCCACACAGTCCGCATCGAATGGGGCGGCAGGCCGATGCCGCCGTGGAAGTTGCCCGCGACCGGGTGGCGGCGCTGTTTCCTCCCGGCGGACAGGTTATTTTTACCAGCGGGGCGACCGAAGCCATTAATCTTGCCCTTCGCGGTTCGGCGGAAAAGGATGATAAACGTCCTGTCGCTGTTTCTGCCATCGAGCATGCTGCCGTGCTCGATACTGCCAAGGCGCTGGGAGGGAGAGTGGACATTCTCCCCGTCAATCACGAAGGGCTGGTGAGTCAGGATGCGCTGCTGGCAGCCAATGTCCGGCTAGTGGCGGTGATGCAGGTTAATAATGAAATCGGAACCGTTCAGCCTTGCGATCGCGTCGCTCGCCGGGCTCGGGCAAACGATGCGTTGTTTTTATGCGATGCGGTTCAGGGGGCAGGTAAGATAGCGCCGCCCGATGCAGACCTGATCGCGGTATCTGCGCATAAGCTGCATGGGCCGAAGGGGATCGGAGCCTTATGGGTTCGCGACGGGGTTAAGCTTCATCCGGTGCAGACCGGAGGAGGACAGGAAGCGGGCTTACGTTCGGGGACGCTCAGTCCGGCTCTATGCGCCGGATTTGGTATGGCAGCAAAACTGGCTGTCGAGCAGCGGGACGATGATCTGCTTCATATTGAAAGGCTGTGGGAGGCTGCGCGAACATTATTCGCTGGCTGGACGCTGAATGGTAGTGCTTCGAACCGCTGGCACGGCAATCTCAATCTCAGGCGCGACGGGCTCGATGTGGCCCGTCTCATGAGCGAAGTAAGGCAAGTTGCATTTTCTGCCGGATCGGCCTGTGCAAGCGGTTCCGGCCGGCCCAGCCATGTTTTGCAGGCAATCGGTTTGTCCGAAGTGGAAGCCCGGCAATCGATCCGACTGGGCTTTGGACGTTACACGAAGATGACCGAACTTGAACAAGCTGCAAATATGATTAATGATGCTGCGGCGCAGCAAGGATAGGTCCCATTAAAGTCCTTTTTTTCACCAGCGATGACCGGAAAGTGGAAGCAGAGGCGAAGCCGGGTGATCGGCTGTTGGATGTCGGTCAGGGAATTGGAATGCCCCTTGAAGGCACTTGCGAAGGTCAGATGGCCTGTTCCACCTGTCACGTGATTCTTGGTGAAAAATGGTTCGCTAAACTGCCCGAGGCGAGCGAGGAAGAAGAAGATATGCTCGATCTCGCAGCTGGTGTGCAGCGTTTCAGCCGTCTTTCCTGCCAGATTGAACTGACTGAGGAGCTTGACGGTATAGAAGTGCATGTCCCGGCTGAGAGCCGCGACGCACAGCGTTATTGAGGGTTCTGATTTTCGGCAGGCAATATTGTCCCTGCCCTCTTTCTGAAAGAGAGCAGGGATAGAAGGCAAGATTCTAGCCTGTTATCAGGCTGCTTTGGATAGTTTCTCTTGGTTCAGCGTGTTTATCAGCGCTTCGGAGAAAGCCGGAATATCGTCAGGATTGCGGCTGGTGATGATGTTAGCATCCTGCTGAACTTCTTTATCCACCACATTGGCGCCTGCATTGCGCAAGTCAGTACGGATCGAAGGCCAGCTCGTAACTGTTTTTCCACGTATTACGTCCGCTTCGGCAAGCATCCATGGGCCGTGACAGATCGCAGCGACAGGCTTGTTGGATTCGGCGAAGCTGCGGACGAGCTTGACGGCCTCCTTGTTCATACGAAGCATATCGGGATTGATCTGCCCGCCAGGCAAAACGATGCCGGCAAAATCTTTTGAATTCACGTCATCAACAGTAGCGTCTACATTGACCGTGTCGCCCCAGTCTTTCTCATTCCAGCCCCTGATAGAGCCGCTTTCGAGGCTGACGACGGTGGTCTCGAATCCTGCCGCTTCCAGATTGGCTTTCGGTTTCATTAGCTCCGACTGTTCGAAACCATCGGTTGCGAGGATCATAATTGGCTTGGTCATAAGGATAACTCCTTGAATTTGCTTTGACCCTTTAACGAATGGGGACAGGATGGCGTTCCGCTATGGGCTATGAGGCGTGGCGGTGATAGGACTGATTACATGGCAACAACCATTGATGACGATAAGGACCCATTCGACGCGATCGTCGATGCTCCTTTCGATAGCGCTCTGTCGGAGCGTTACCTCGTTTATGCGCTGTCCACGATTACGGCGCGCTCGCTGCCAGACCTGCGCGACGGTCTGAAACCGGTCCATCGCCGGCTGCTCTGGGCGATGCGTCAGATGAAACTCGATTATAACAGTGCTTATAAGAAATCAGCGCGTGTTGTCGGGGATGTGATCGGTAAATATCACCCCCATGGCGATACTGCTGTTTATGACGCGATGGTTCGTCTCGCGCAGGATTTTACCTTGCGCTATCCGCTGGTCGAAGGGCAGGGCAACTTCGGCAATATCGACGGTGATAATGCGGCCGCTTATCGTTATACCGAGTGTCGTCTGACGCGCACATCCATGACGTTGATGGCTGGCCTTGACGAAGGCACAGTCGACTTCATTCCTACCTATAATGGTGAAGAGCAGGAACCGGAGATATTTCCCGGCCTGTTTCCCAATCTTCTGGCGAATGGAGCCAGCGGGATTGCTGTGGGGATGGCGACATCGATACCGAGCCACAATGTTGCCGAAGTAATCGATGCGACTCTGGAACTGATCGACAATCCTCAGGTCGGGCACAGCCGACTGATGGAATTATTCCATGGTCCCGATTTTGCCACCGGCGGCCTGATCGTGGATAGTCCGGAAGCGATTTCCAAAGCTTATGAAACCGGGCGTGGGGCTTTTCATGTGCGCGGTAGGTTCCATGCTGCGGAAGCGGCCGGCGATGCCGATCGCGACGCCGGGATCGAGCGTCTGGGTGGCGGGCAATATCAGCTCGTCATCTCGGAGATCCCTTATATGGTGCAGAAGGGCAAATTGATCGAGCAGATTGCCCAGCTCATTGCCGATAAGAAATTGCCTATTCTGGAAGATGTGCGCGATGAAAGCGATGAACAGGTCCGCATCGTGCTGGTGCCGCGTAGCCGCAATGTCGATCCCGAACTGCTGAAGGAAAGCCTCTATAAGCTGACCGATCTCGAAAACCGCTTCAGCCTCAATCTGAATGTGCTCGACGCAACGCGCACGCCCATGGTGATGGGGCTGAAAGAACTGCTCACCCATTGGGTAAGCGCACAAATTGAAATTCTTCAGCGCCGGACACAGCATCGGCTCGACAGGATCGCCGCTCGCCTGGAGCTGCTTGAAGGCTATATTATTGCCTATCTCAACCTCGACCGGGTGATAGAGATCATCCGCAACGAGGATGAGCCTAAGCCGATCATGATGAAAGAATTCGAGCTGACCGACCGTCAGGCCGAAGCCATTCTGAACATGCGGCTGCGTAGCTTGCGCAAGCTTGAAGAAATGGCATTGCGCAAGGAAAGGGATGAGCTTCTTGCCGAGCGGGATGAGCTGGAAAAACTTCTGGACAGTCCGGCCCGGCAGCGGACCCGGTTAAAACGGGATCTGCGTGCGTTGCAGAAGGAATATGGCAGCGATACCGATATCGGCCGTCGCCGTACCACAATTGCCGAAGCGGCCCCGACTGTTGAATTCAGCATGGAAGCTATGATCGAAAAAGAACCGATCACGGTTATTTTGTCGGAGAAAGGCTGGATCAAGGCTGCCAAAGGCCACGTTGCGCTCGATGGTGATTTCAAGTTCAAGGAAGGCGATGGATTTGCTTTTGCGATCCATGCACAAACGACCGATAAGCTCCTGCTCGCTACCGATACGGGGCGGTTCTATACGCTGGGGGCTGACAAGTTGCCCGGTGCCCGCGGGTTTGGTGAACCGGTTCGCAACACACTCGACATTGAGGCCGAAGCCAGAATTATTGCGTTGATCGCGCACAAACCGAAGTCGCAAATTCTTCTGGCGAGCACGGCAGGTAAAGGGTTCGCGGCAGTGACCGATGAATTGCTGGCGGAAACCCGCAAGGGACGCCAGGTTGTTAATCTCAAGCCGAAAATGAAACTCGCTGTAGTGCATGAAATCGCGGATGAGCACGATCATGTTGCAGTGGTTGGCGATAATCGCAAGCTGGTAGTGTTCAGCCTGGAAGAACTGCCGGTGATGACGCGCGGGCAAGGCGTCACCTTACAGCGTTATCGCGATGGCGGATTGTCCGATGCGACCACTTTCAAACTGGAGGATGGATTAAGCTGGACGATGGGGGGTGAGACAGGGCGCACTCGCACTGAAGAAGAGGTCTGGCAATGGAAAGTGGCACGTGGTGCTGCAGGACGTTTGCCGCCGCGTGGCTTTCCCAAGGATAATCGTTTTTGATACGAAATAGGGGCCGGGTTGGGGGACCCGACCCCTTTCAGGGACTTGCTCAGGAGGAGAGCTTCAGCCTTCGCTCGAAGCGGCGGCCTGGTCCCCGATAGCCTGTTCGATTTGGGCAGCGGTTGCGCGGACCATCAGTGTGCCGCTGGCATCAACGGCGAAATATTCTTTTGGCAGAGTGACCGGGCCTTCGGAACGCTCAACCACAACATTTTCCCCTTCGATTGACTGGATTGTCCCTAAGGGCTGATTGTCTGCCGTTTGAACTGCCGCACCTTCTTTAAGAGCCTGATCGCGCTGAGCATTAACTTGCGCCATCTGCTCTTCGACCTTGGCTTCAAGTTCCGTCTTGGTAATATTCAAAGTAGGGCCACTGGCTCCTTCAGCGAAGATCTGTGTTGGAAGCGGAATCTGATGTGCACCGGTGTTAAGCGTGACGACGCTGCTGGTGGCGGATTCGATTGTTCCGATCACATTGCCGTCAGAGCCATAAACGGTAGCCCCGGCGGTCAGGTTCGGCGTAGCCGTTGATGCGGTAGGAGCCGCCGGGGTTTCACTGGTAGAGGGTGTATTTGGAGCTGCATCCTGTGCGTGCGCCATAGCGGGGGCAAGAGCAAGGGCTGCTGCCGTTGCGGTCATTTGGGTAAACTTCATACCAAATTCCTTGTTCAACTTCAGTGCCTTACTGCGCGATCAAAGCCTCTGGAATATGAGGCAGAGACCTGTTGAATGCAGTGGCGTGACTACTAAACAGAAATGTTGGTTGCTGTTTCCTGAAAGGAAGGGAAAGCCGGGTAAAGCGTGCTATCCCTTCCATGAAGCGATATTTCAGTCTGAACAGTTACCTGGCATGGCCCGTGCAACGCGGGACGGAATGCCTTCCGTTACCCATGCTATCGCTTATCGCGATCCAGCGCTTTGATTGCGAGATGCCTGACGTTTCTGGCCGCTATTCTGGCTGGCATTTTGGCCCGCATTACGGCCTTTGCTATTATTCTTGCGTGGTTTGCCGTCACCGCGTGGCTTGGCCGAAATCTGGGCCTTCGGGCGCCGTGGCGGGCGCTGGCCACGTGGCTTGCGGGTTTCTGCGCCAGAGGATTCCGCACGTTCTGCCCCTGCGGGTTTACGCGAAGGCTTGGGAAGAGCCGCTGCCTGCTCGTTAAAATTAGCCGGCAGAGGAACGGAGCTTAACTGAACTCCGATGACACGCTGAATATCGCGCAAATAAGCTTTTTCGTCGGGAGACACATAGCTAATCGCCATGCCATCCCGTCCCGCGCGTGCGGTGCGGCCGATACGATGAACATATTGTTCGGGCACGTTGGGCAATTCGAAATTGAACACGGCGCTGACTCCCGGCACGTCAATTCCGCGCGCAGCAATATCCGTGGCGACTAAAACGGGCACTCTTCCTTCACGGAAGCCGTCAAGCG
The DNA here is from genome assembly GCF_003610805.1 of Altericroceibacterium spongiae. Lineage (GTDB taxonomy): Bacteria > Pseudomonadota > Alphaproteobacteria > Sphingomonadales > Sphingomonadaceae > Altericroceibacterium > Altericroceibacterium spongiae. Next base: position 408,142 of record NZ_RAPF01000003.1, read on the forward strand.
CGCGGGTGCGCTGTGCCTGTGTCTTGTTGCCATGAATGGCTGCAGCAACGATATTGGCAGCCGAAAGGTGTCGGACCAGACGATCTGCTCCATGCTTTGTGCGGGTAAAGACCAGACAGCGTTCGATCTCGCCACTTTCGATACCCTTGCGCAGAGAGATGGTAAGAAGCGCGGTTTTTTCCTTCTGATCGATGAAGGTCACATATTGATCCACCCGCTCTGCGGTGGTCGATTGTGGGGCGATTTCGACGCGCACCGGATTATTGATGAAGCGTTTACCGAGATCGGCAATGGCTTTGGGCATTGTGGCCGAAAAGAACAGGCTTTGCCGTTCCTTGGGAAGAAGATTGGCAATGCGAGTAAGAGGTTTGATGAAGCCGAGATCCATCATTTGATCGGCTTCGTCGAGCACGAAGATCTCCACATGACGCAAGGTTAGCGCCCGCTGATCGATCAGATCCAGCAGGCGGCCGGGGGTGGCGACCAGCACGTCGCAACCCGGCACGAGTTTCTTGGCTTGCTTGCCCACCGGCACACCGCCAAATACGCATTGCACGGAGAGATCGAGAAAACGCGCATAATGTCGCATATTTTCAGCGATCTGTGCAGCCAGCTCGCGTGTCGGAGACAGAACCAGCATGCGACATCCCGCCGGATGTCGACCTGTGGTTTCGGATGCGAGGCGGTGAAGGGACGGGAGTGAAAAAGCCGCTGTTTTGCCGGTTCCCGTCTGCGCTATACCCAGCAGATCACGGCCTTCCAGCAAAGAAGGGATGGCCTTGCGCTGGATTGGCGTGGGCTCTGAATAGCCCTTGCTGTTCAAAGCGCGCAAAATTGGTTCGGCAAGACCGAGTTCTTCAAAATACGACATGCAAATTCCTTATTCAGCGCCAATCGAACCTGATGGCCCGGACGCATGGGGTCGATCAGGCGACCCAGGCGTGAAAAGGGAAGCTTGCAGAGCTTTCCGCACATTGAATTGCTGTACTCATCCCATGAGGACGGGGCTCACGCTCACAATTCATTACGCATATCTTTATGCGCCGGAAGCGTTGCGCAAATAGGCTTGTTATGAAGGAAAGGCAATAAGGAAGACGAATACAACCTAATCAACACCTCTGGGACCGGTGCTTTGGAGCCGCGGTGGTATTCTCGGATGTTCGCTGAGGCAGTTAGGCCAGTTCTTCTTCAAGAATGGCTTGTACCCGTCTACGGTCTGGAAAACCCTCTTCCACCCAGCGATTTTGGACACTCTGAAGAATTCGCGCTACCTCCGGCCCGGCTGCCACACCACGCTGAACGATTTCACCGCCTTTGAGCGGAAATTGCGGAATGTCCCAATTTTTCAGAACCTCACAATCCGCACCGAGAAGCAGCAGGCGATCGATCGCGCAATCTCGTCCATGGCGATAGGCCAGGGCGCGTGGATTTTGCGCATCGTCGGTTTGGCGCTGTGCGATGCAGATTAGCCGTTTACGTTGTTCCCGAGAGAGGCGCAGGCGCGATCCGAGCATTTCGGCTGCCTTGCGTTCGGGAGGGAGCAGCGCGCCCAAGCGGCGCAGCGCAGCGGCAGGGATGGTGTTCTCGCGCTCTGCATCTATCAGTCTGTCGAAAGTGGTAAGTTCCATTTTGCCTGTTTCAGGTAATATAACACTCAATACGCCTTGCGCGAACATGCGGCGGATTGTGACGGAGGGATCGGGCAGACGCAGTAAACTGAGCAATTCCATCGCTACACGCTCCCGGCTCAGTCCTTTCAATGTTTGGGCCAGCTCGGTGCAGGCTTCTTCCGCTTCCTTATCGAGCTCGCTGCCGAAACGGGCCTGAAAACGATAATAGCGCAGGATCCGCAGATGATCCTCGCGAATGCGCTGGCGGGCATCGCCGATGAACCGTATCCGGCGTTGTTCCAGATCCTTCAATCCGCCGAAATAATCCGAGATTTCCCTTGTTTCAGGGTGGGCATAAAGTGCGTTTATGGTGAAATCGCGACGAGCAGCATCGTCCGCCCATTCGCTGGCAAAAGTGACTGTTGCACGCCGCCCGTCAGTGGCTACATCCTTGCGCAAAGTTGTGATCTCGACATTGCCAAGTGGCATAACAGCGGTAATGGTTCCATGTTCGATGCCCGTAGGGACCGCTCGAATACCGGCTGCTTTGAGATGGGCTAAAACATCCTCCGGCAAGAGCGTTGTAGCGCAATCGACATCTTCCACTTCGCTCCTCAGTAAAGTGTCGCGCACAGCGCCGCCGACATAGCGGATACGGTCTGGGCCAAGGCATGCAACCAGTTCGGCCAGATCGTGCCTTTGCGTCCAGTCGGCAGCGGGTAGTCTAGTCATTGAGCAGTTCTTCCCAGGCAAGGCGCCGCGAAAGATTCGCGATGATTGCTGCGGTTACGCCCCAGATACGATGCCCCTGCCAGTTGATTTCGAGATAATGGCGGTTGAGTCCACGAAACATGCCGTGCTTTTCGACATGATTGGCAGGATTAAAAATGAAATCCAAAGGTGCTTCGAACCATTCGGATACTTCGCGCGGATTCGGTGCCAGTGGAAGATCCGGGGGGACCAGGCCTAAAACTGGTGTGACGTCGAATCCCGAACCGGTGATGAAACGGTCGCTCGCTCCTATCACCGTGACGTCCTGCGGATTGATGGACAATTCTTCTTGGGCCTCTCGCAAAGCAGCTTCGATCGAATCTTCTCCGGGATCAAGTTTCCCTCCGGGAAAAGCAACCTGTCCCGGATGCGAGCGCATATGATCTGCGCGGTGAGTGAAGAGAATACCGGGCTTAGGGCGATTGGTTACTCCGATCAGAACGGCCGCCGGACGCAGCCTTTCGGGTGCGAATTTTCGATCCGAACGAAGATCGGAAATCTCTATGCCATGCCCTTCATCGAACAGGCGCTGCAAGCGCTGAAGCAAGGTGCTCATTTCGGTTGCAGTGAAAAGTGCGCGCCCATACTGGTCACGCTGAGATCGTCGCTTCGGTCAAGTGCCCAATGGGCCAGTTCCAGCCAGGTCGAACGGTTAAGCCGTGCCTCGCATCCATGGCGGACAGCAAGGTATATTGCGGGACAGTCGGGATCACCCTCAGCTCGTAGGGGATTCTCCGGTCCGGCAATTACAAATTCGTCCGTATTCAGACGAAAGGCCAAAGCGCTGTCCTTATGCTCCATCTGCACAGCGAGAAACGGTGCATCTTCCACGTCGATATGCTGGCGGCATTGCGGCGTGACGAGATAGTAGCGGCTATCTGCCGCGTCATGCATCAGTAATGAGGAAAAGGCCCGTATCATCGCGGAACGCCGGATAGGGCTACCCTCGTGATACCAGGTGCCGTCAGCGGATATCCGCATTTTGCTGTCGATCACTTCACCGGGATGCCATTGATCGACCGGCGGCAGACGCCGGGCCGCCACTGCTTCGGCAATGTCGAGCAGGGATAATTTCGCAAGATCGTCTGGCAAGTCGTAAGGCATCGTTTATTTGCGATGCCAGATCACCTCATCGACGCCAAGGGCCAAGCACCCCTTCATGTGGTAAAATCAGAGGATTGGTGCATTGAACCAGCAAACGATCCGGGTTCCACGGACCGGGCAGAGTCCAGCCACCAGTATGCTCGGCAGAGAAGCCAAATAACCGACCATAATAGTCATGATCACCGATCAGCACGAGCGGCAAAGGCGCTTCTGCGTTCATCGAGCCCATCATTCCCAGCATCAGTGCCTGACCAAAGCCTTCGCCCTGTCTTTCGGGCACCACGGCCACCGGCCCAACCATCAGCATGGGATGCGCGCGGCCCTGAGTATCCGTCAATGCAACTGGCCAGACCTGAATCGTGCCGACCAGATATCCTTCATCGTCCAGCGCGGCAAAGCTAAGCCCGGGTAACCAGTCCATACCTTCGCGTATCTTATAGGCCGTTCGCTCATGACGATCTTCACCGAAAGCGCGATCGAGCAATTGCTCGATCAGAACGGGATCGATATTTTCGAGCGGAATCAGTGTGGGTTCGACTTTGGCCATTATGGCGCGCGCCGATACGCCCACCTTGTGCTTAAGGCAATGAAATTGATTCTGACGCTTGGAAAACGTGCGTTGTGGGCACTATTTTGCAGGGGTCAGGTGAAGCAGCCGGCCATCTTCGCCATCTTCGATTACCCAAAGTGATCCGTCTTTCGTTTCGATGATATCTCGCAGACGATTGTCGAAGCTATAGCGGGCCAGTTCTTTTGCATTATCGGGATCTTGAACTGAAATGCGACTGATCGATTTGGTTTTGAGATTGGCGATCAGCGCTTCTCCTTCCCAGTCCCGCCACAGCTTGCCGCTGTAGAAAATGAAATCGCCCGGAGCGATAACCGGAGTCCAGCTTATCGCAGCCTTCTGCAGATCGGGCCGGGTCGACGGATCGGGAATCGGTTTGCCATCATAATGGTCGCCTCCCGAAACCAGAGGCCAGCCGTAATTCTTGCCCTTTTGAACTAGATTCAGTTCGTCTCCACCTGCGGGGCCATGTTCAAGATCCCACAATTGCCCGGCAGAATCGAATTGCAATCCCAATACATTGCGATGCCCGTAAGACCATATCTGCGCTGAAACCCCGCCTTTATCGGCAAAAGGATTGTCGGGGGCTGGAGAGCCATCAGGTAACAGGCGGACAATCGTACCCAGATTGTTGGAAATATCCTGAGCCGGTTCCTGTTTCTGTCGCTCCCCGGAAGAGATGAAGAGATAGCGTCCATCAGGCGAGAAAGCGATGCGATGGGAATAGTGGCCGCGTCCTGTAACTTTAGGTGTTTGCCGCCAGATCACTGTCAGCTTGTCGATTGCGCAGCTATCAGGCTGCTCACAGACCAGCTTGCCACGCCCCACGACTGCACCGCGCGTATCTCTATCGCCGGCCTCGGCCCAACTGAGGTAGATCAGGCCCGTCTGTTCGTAATCGGGAGCGAAGGCAAAATCACCCAGGCCACCCTGACCTCCATAATCGACTTCTGGAACACCCTGCTCGACTGAGCCCAAGCGATTGTTAGAGGGATCGAAAAATTGGATATTTCCCCCGCGCTCGGTGATGAAGAGACGTCCGCTGCCAGGTTCCAGTGCAAGCGCCCAGGGTTCAGCAAATTGTCCTTTGGTTTCGATGCTGAAAGGCTCGGTTTCATAAGATTGCCCAGTCTCTGTCTTGCGATTGCTGGCTTCGCTACAGCTTGCCATACTGAAGGCAGCGGTGAATAGGAGGGCTGAAACAAGGCGTAGTTTGGTCATGCTCTCAGGAACTCCCTATCAGCAATTTGGTCTCGACTTTCCCGATGACGGTGTCGTGTTCGGCGTCGACGAAGCCGGGCGCGGGCCATTAGCCGGGCCTGTTGTCGCTGCTGCCGTTCTTTTGTGCAAGCCTCGTCCGTCGGGTCTCGATGATTCGAAAAAGCTTTCCGAATCAAAGCGGGCGATACTCGAAGAGAAAATCAGACGGCGCTGCGCTTTCGGCATCGGTGTCGTGGGTCCCGAAGAGATAGACCGGCTCAATATTTTCGGTGCGACCATGCTGGCGATGACACTAGCTGTCGCGCGTCTATGCGATGTAGTGCAATGCGAACCTTCTGAAGTGCTGATCGATGGCAATACTACACCGCATGGGCGCCAGCGCGACTGGCGTTGGAAGGCTAAGGCTATCGTGGGTGGCGATGGACGTGAACCGGTTATCGGTGCAGCTTCTATCCTTGCTAAGGAATATCGAGACCGAATCATGCGTGATGCGGCCAGAACCTATCCGTCTTATGGTTGGGACCGAAACAAGGGATACGGAACCAAAGACCATATGAAGGCTCTGAGGTTGCACGGGCCGACGCCCTTGCATCGACGGAGTTTCGCGCCAGTGGCTCAACTCGACTTGTTTGGTTAACAAAGAGTCTTTCCCGTCACACCCCTATATATCGAGTCGTCTACCCTTGGCGGGACTCAATATGCTGTAAAGGACTCCTTTCGTTCTCATTCGCAAATATCTAAAAGTAAGCGACTCGCCAGAATCTCAGGGCTTGACGGGAAGGCCTGTTGGACTCATGCCTGTGGATAAATCACAAGGGGCATGACAGTCGCATGGGCGTTCTTACCAAAATTCGTGAAGTAACAGCAGAACCGGAAGTCTCACTGCCGGTAGGGCAGATTTTGAGTGGCGACTGTATCGAAGCAATGCGTTCGCTGCCCGATGCGAGCGTGGATCTGGTCTTTGCCGACCCGCCATATAATTTGCAGCTGGGCGGCGATCTGAATCGTCCTGATGGCAGTCATGTCGATGCGGTGACTGACGATTGGGACCGCTTTGACAGCTTTGCTGCCTATGACCGGTTTACACGGGACTGGCTCGCTGAAGCGCGCCGGGTTTTGAAGCCAGACGGCGCCCTGTGGGTGATTGGTTCTTACCACAATATCTATCGTGTAGGGGCTATTCTGCAGGATATTGGTTTCTGGTTGCTCAACGATATTGTCTGGCGCAAATCCAATCCCATGCCCAATTTTCGTGGCACGCGTTTCACCAATGCCCATGAAACACTGCTTTGGGCTTCCATGGGAGAAAAAGCGCGATACCAGTTCAATTATACGGCCATGAAAACGCTGAATGACGAGTTGCAAATGCGTTCCGACTGGGTAATTCCGATTTGCAGCGGTGGAGAGCGTCTTAAGCGGGATGGGCACAAGGTCCATCCGACACAGAAGCCTGAAGCACTGCTCTATCGTGTGTTGCTTGCCACGACCGAAAAGGGCGATGTTGTACTCGATCCGTTTTTCGGCACGGGTACAACTGGTGCAGTTGCCAAGCGTCTCGGGCGGCAATGGATCGGATGCGAACGTGATGCGGCTTACCGCGAGGCAGCCTGGGATCGAATTGAAAGCGCTTTGCCACTCGATGAAAGTTCGCTGACTACCATGCAGAGCCGCAAGAATGCGCCCCGTGTGGCTTTCGGTTCGTTGGTGGAAGCTGGGTTCATTGCACCGGGAACCGAACTGTTCGATAAAAAAAGGCGCTTTTCAGCCAAGGTTCGTGCAGATGGCTCACTGGAAAGTGGCGTGGAGAAGGGATCGATTCACGGTGTCGGTAAAGTGCTGCAAAATGCGCCGAGTTGTAATGGCTGGACCTTCTGGCATCTGGAGCATGAAGGAGCCGTGAAGCCGCTTGATGCCTTGCGTCAGCTTTATCTCCTCACCATTGAGGATTAATGCAAAGAGTTTATATTCGGCCCATCGGTTTTACCGCCAGCCCGCAAAGCGAAAATGGAAATGCCGTCCGTATTGCTGGCGGCATGGTTTATGCGTATCGGTTCGCCATTACCCTGCGGGAGGATGGCGAACTGGTACGGCGTGAAGTTGTGTCAGCGGATGGCATAACAGCGGCGCTTGGCGGACTCCCGGATGGGATGAGAGCTGAAGCGGAGACGCAATGGTCGAATCTGCGTAAGGTTCATTCTCCGATCACCTGTGGAGAGCGGTTCATACGGCTCGATCAGCCGCAGATTATGGGTATTTTGAACGTTACGCCCGATAGTTTTTCTGATGGTGGTCAATATCTCGATGCACCTGAGGCTATGCGGGATCGTGCCGCTGCGATGCTCGAAGCGGGTGCAGCAATTATTGACGTTGGAGGAGAATCGACCCGTCCTGGCGCTGATACTGTCTGGGAAGGAGAAGAAATTGAGCGGGTTGTCCCTGCGGTACAAACTTGTGCGGCTATGGGGGCTGCCATTAGTGTCGACACGCGTCGTCCGGCTGTGATGGAGGCGGCCATTGATGCCGGAGCGGATATTATCAACGATGTTTCCGCATTAACTCACGATCCCCGCAGTCTTGCTTATGCTGCATCGAGTGGCCGTCCGGTCGTGTTAATGCATGCACCGGGATCAGGTGCTAATCTTCATGCAAATGCTACCTACCACGATGTGGTAAGTGAGGTATTCGAATGGCTTCGAGAGAGGCGCGATGCTGCGCTTGAAGCAGGTATTGCTGCTGAGAAGATCATTCTCGATCCAGGGTTGGGATTCGGTAAGAGTCTGACGGAAAATCTTGCTCTGATGAATGCGCTTGCCCTATTCCATGCGTTAGGGCACCCGGTGCTGCTCGGCGTTAGCCGCAAACGGATGATTGGCGCTCTTTCACATGAAGCTCCTGCAGATAAGCGCCTTGCGGGATCTTTAACACTTGCCCAAGCAGGTATGGATGCCGGCGTGCAACTGTTGCGTGTGCATGATGTTACCGAGACGGTACAGGCGCGTGATGTATGGCGGGGCCTGCGTGATGCGGCCATTACGGATTTCTCCGAGGTTCCTGAATAAACCGGTTGGCGTCAGCTTATTCGGGTTTCAGGCTCCTGATTGTTTCTGCAATAGCGCGTGAACCGGCATCGTTGGTGCGGGAAAAACGACGGGCAATCAGCAAAGTGCGTCCATCAACAGGAATGAACCGATATTCGGTGCCACTCCCTTCGGCAGATGCAGTGAAAGCAAAACCGGTCTGCCCCATCAGATTTGTTCTGCGCAATTCATCTTCGGGAATCGTGGCACTTGTGAAAGCATCCCGGTAAAAAGGCAGCGGCCGTTCCAGCATAGCCATCTCTAAGCCGATTTCATGTTCAGCGTCGCAAAGTTGGGTCTGCCTGCTGTTCCCATAGATGCAATTTTCATTGCCGAGCATAGCTGCCCGGCTTGCGGGCAGTAATTTAATGCCCCAGATACTTTCATCATAAGCAGGAGGAACCGGAATTTCTATTTCCGCCGGTACCAGTCTCTGGCGGTCGAATTTATATGTGACAGGACCGATTGTCCCAAACCCCATATCGGGCCGTCCGGCCAGATCGCTGACGCCGGCAATATTGTCTTTATCGGAATTGGTTTGCGTCCCGATATTCTGGCTTTCCGAATTGCATGCAGAAACAGCCAGACATACGCCTATACACACTGCACGAGGAAACGGTTTCATATCGTCACAAAGGTCTGAAGCGGCAACGCGTTCCAAACGGTTGGATCACTGATCCGATTTGAAACACATATTGCGATGAACTGTGGGTCAAGCGGCGTTATCGATCCCGAGATCGGAGAGCTTGCGATAAAGAGTGGAGCGACCGATACCAAGGCGGCGCGCCACCTCGGTCATTCGGCCGCGATAATGGCCGATGGCGAGCCGTATAACATCTGCTTCGATTTCTTCTAGCGGGCGCAGATGACCATCCTCGGTATAGAGCATAATGCCAACGCCTTCCTGGCTTGGTTTATGCGCACTCTCTTCTTGCTCGCCCAGCATTCGGCTGAGTTGCGGAAAGTCTTGAGCAGTGAGGACATCACCGTCGCAAAAAACAGCGGCGCGGAATAAGACTGCCTGCAATTGCCGGACATTGCCCGGCCAGTCGAATGCTGCAAGCAATTGCAGTGCACTATCGGAAATACTCAAGGGTCGCAGGCCGGGCTGTTCGCCAATCCGATGCAGGAAGTGTCGAGTCAGTGCAGAGATATCGCCTGATCTTTCGCGCAACGGCGGCAAGATCACTTTGGTGTGAGAGAGTAATTCGTACAGGTCCTGTCGGAAATGGCCTGCATTCACCAATTCTTCCAGTGGCAGGTTACTAGCTGCAATAATGCGCACATCTACCCGGAAGGAGTGACGGGCGCCGATGGGGCGTATCTGATTATTAGTTAGCGCTTCGGCGAGCCGCTCCTGCAAATCTGGAGTCAGGCGATCTACCTCATCAAGTACTAAAGTTCCACCATCGTAATTTTCGAATGTCCCCGTCTGGCGTTGAAAAGCACCGGGAAAGGCACCTTTCTCATGCCCGAATAAGATAGATTCCAGAGAGTTGGCCGGCGCACCGGTAATATTAATGAGCTTGAACGGCATTTTGGTGCGAGGACTCGCAGCGTGAATTGCGCGTGAGAGCATTTCCTTGCCGGTGCCGCTTTCCCCCTCGATCAAAATCGAGCCATGGCCGCGTGCTGCCTTAGCTGCCTTGGCCAGCGCGTCGCGGAAAGGTGGTGCAGTCCCGATCATGGCATCGAAATCGAGCTCAGCGGGCATTTTTTCGGTCAGTGGCGTTAATTCGTCACGTCGGGTGTCGGGTGTCGCTGCGCTTCGCAGGGCCTGCATCAGCCGATCAGGCGAAGCCGGTTTGACGAGATAGTCGGTTGCGCCTGCGCGCATAGCCTCCACCGCCAGCAGCGGAGAGGTGCTGGTTGTCAGCATCAAAAGCGGCAGAGCCGGGCGATTGGTCTTAATTTCTGAAATGAGATCACAGGCATTATCACCTGGGACGCCCTGATCGAGGATGACAGCGGAAATCTGCATGCCCTGTTTGGTGCTGAAACTAGTCAGCGCAGATTTCGAGTCTTTAACCACCATGACACGCCAGCCTTCTCGGCCCGCCAAAGCCGTGATGAGGCGGGTTTGTGCCGGATCGCTATCGATCAGCATAAGTAAGCGGTGGTCGGTTTCGGCCATAGGGTAAGCTATTCCAATTTTTTCCTATAAAAGCGATTTAGGCGCTTGCGGTAAAGAGGGGATTAAGCTTTCTCTTGAGGGTTGAGTGAAAAGATGTTGCCCGATAGACTCATCAAGATGCTCATTATCAAAGGGATAAATGATGTCCGCGAATGATATGGATGCTGCAGTAAAGACGTATGACGCGTTTGTCGGTGTGCTTAAATGGGCCGTGCCGACCATTGCTGTTTTGGTTTTTGTGGTAGTGCTTCTGGTCGCCTAAGCGATTCTTTTCCTGTCCAAATGCGATTCTTGTTTTCAGGAGCATTAATTCGTCGCCCACAGACAGGATTTGTGTCGCGGTCCGGTTAATATGTGGTGGTGAACTGACTGGCCGCGATTGAAACGCTTCCGTGTATTTATGGCTGGTAAAACACTGGAAGAAAAGTTTGCCGAGATGTCCGGCTGGACGACAAAGTGTCATTACCGATAGACAGAGGAAAAGGCCGGATTTTCCGAACAGGTATTATGACGTCGGTCAGGCGAAGTAGCGAAGGAATTGTGCATTGCGTAAGCTGGGTCTGATTGGTGGAATGAGCTGGGTCTCCACCGGTACTTATTACACTCATATCAATCAGATCGTGCAGGCCAGAAAGGATCGGCGTTCCAGTGCACCATTACTGATTGAGAGTCTGGATTTCTCTCGACTCTATGCGATGGAATCGGATCAGGACTGGGAGAACGCAGCCGGTATTCTGACGGATTCAGCAAAACGCTTGGAGCAGGCAGGGGCAGAAGCTTTAATCATTGGAGCCAATTCCATGCACCGCGTTTATGATCGCATATGCGACGCAGTTGAGGTTCCGATCTTTCATATAGCCGATTGCGTTGGGGAAAGGATGAAGGCGGATGGCATTACCAATTCTGCCTTGATTGGCTCCAGTAATGTCATGACCGAGAGTTTCTTTCGTGAGAGGCTGGTGGCTCATGGTATAGATCTGGCGCCACCGAATCTCGAGAATCTCGAGCAGCTTGATCGTATCATTTATGAAGAACTGATGATCGGTAAAGTGACGCGCGATGCTGAGAGGCAGCTCAAGACGATGATTACTGTGAAAGAGCAGGAAGGCATCGAATCTATTGTGCTTGCCTGCACGGAACTGGAACAGATTGTTGATGTCGATGCTAATGTTCTGCCGATCTATGACAGTACACGCATCCATGCGGAAAAGGCAGCCGAGTGGCTTCTGGCCAGTGATTGATTTTCTCTGATGGCCGGTGTGGCTGCTGGGTTTCAAGTCTGGCATTGCCAAGCCGTCACCCAGCCTTTAGCGAACACGCATGAGTTCAGCGCCTTATGCCGCCGATCCTTCTCGCTCCCGCGGAAGGGAATTTCCTGAAAAACGGGGTGGAGCGCGCGGTCCGCGCAGCGAGTTTCAGCGTGACCGGGACCGGATTATTCATTCTATTGCGTTCCGGCGACTAGCGGGGAAAACGCAGGTTTTTATAGCCCCTGATGGCGATCATTATCGTGTGCGCCTTACCCATAGTCTTGAAGTCGCCCAGATTGGCCGCGTTATTGCGCGAACGCTGTGCCTTGATGAAGATCTCACTGAAGCTCTGTGTCTCGCTCACGATATCGGTCATCCTCCTTTTGGCCATGCTGGGGAGGATGCGCTCAATGAAGCAACAATAGATTTTGGCGGCTTTGATCACAATGCGCATTGTTTGCGAACATTGATGCGGCTTGAACGGCCTTATTGCGATCATGTCGGACTCAATCTCACATGGGAATTGTTGGAAGGTCTCGCGAAGCATAATGGACCGGTAAAACAGCCTGGGTGGGCGCTGGCTGAGCTGGACCGGGACTTTCCGCTTGAATTGCAGGAATGGAGCTCTCTCGAAGGGCAGGTGGCCGCGCTGGCGGATGACATAGCTTACGATAATCACGACATCGATGACGGGTTGCGGGCGGGTTTTCTCGAACTCGATCAGCTATTGGCACTCGATTTCGTTGCTGATCAGTGGCGCGATGTCGAAAGGCGTTTTCCGGATGCCCCGCGTGATACGCAACTGCGTGAACTGGTGCGCGGTCAGATCGGCCTCATGGTTAATGACCTAATTACACAGACTCGTCGTAATCTCGATGGACAGAACACGATATCAGACATTCGTGAAGCCGGTCGGCAGCTGGCCTGCTTCTCTCCTGAAATGGCAGTACAGGAGAGGCAGCTCAAGGCTTTCATGTATGAAAATCTGTATTATCATTCTGAGCAGCTGGCAACATCGCAACGCGCGAAAGATGTGATTGGCGGTCTCTTCGGTGCCTATCATGCCGATTCTTCGTTAATGCCAGCCGACTGGTCGAATAATGCTCCTGAACACGAGCCGGGTCGTAGCCGCCACATTCTTGATTTTATTGCAGGAATGACGGATCGGTATGCAATGAACCAATATGGAAAAATATTCGGCAAGACGCCGGAAGGGCTGTCAAATGTCTGACAGACCGCGCGTTTTGCTGGTCGGAGCCACTGGTCTGATCGGTAGATGCGTTATTTACGCTTTGTTGCAGCGTAATGAGTGGAATCTAGCAGCCCTGTGTCGGCGAGAAGCCCCATTGCCGAAGGGGGTACATATGGAAATGCGAATAGCCGATCCACTCCAATGGCCTGAAGTAATAGCCCGCACAGCACCCGATAGTATCATCTGCGCGTTAGGGACTACATGGACAAAAGCCGGGCGGAGTGAAGCGGAATTTCGCTCGGTCGATCAGGATATGGTTTTGAATGTCGCGAAAGCTGCCTGTGCTGCAGGGGCGCGGCAGTTTATCGTCATTTCCTCGGCTGGAGCGGATGCCCGGAGCAAAAATTTCTATTTGCGTGTAAAAGGTGAAGTGGAACAAACATTAAATCGCTTAAACTTTCAAAGGATTGACTGTATTCGTCCCGGTCTGTTGCGAGGCGCAAGAAGCCCCGAACGTCGTTTTGGCGAGAGGCTGGCCATAAGTTTGAGTCCTTTAAGCGATTTGTTCTGTCGAGGATTTGCACGCCGCTATCATTCGATAAAAGGTGAGCAAGTTGCCCACGCTGCTCTGCAACTGACTTGCGAGAAGGAAGCAGGTCGTTTCGTTCATGAGTATGATGCCATTTGCCGTCAGGCTCGAAATTTTGAAAAGTAAGAGATTCTGTCATGAAGAGGAACGCACCTGCTGTAGCTCGCAACAGGGAACCGCTTACTGCCATTCTGGCAGAAGAACTGCCCGACAGTGGAATGGTGCTGGAAGTTGCGAGCGGGACAGGTGAGCACGCCGTCTACTTTGCCGAGAGATTCCCAGAGCTTCATTGGCAACCAAGTGATCCGGATGCTGGAGCACGCGCTTCGATTGTTGCGTGGCAGAAGGAAAGCGAACTGGCCAACCTGGCATTACCGATTGCACTGGATGCCGGAGAAGAGGAATGGCCGGAATGCGCTCTGTCGGCCATGCTCTGCATTAATATGGTTCATATCAGCCGTTGGGCCGCGAGTGAGGGGCTCATGAAAGCGGCGGGGCGGCTGTTGCCACAAGGCGCTCCTCTTATTTTGTATGGCCCGTATCTTGAACCCGATGTAGAAACGGCACGCTCTAATCTGGAATTCGACGCCTCACTCAAGGCGCGGAACATGGAATGGGGATTGCGGCCTATCGGAGCAATGGATCGCCTGGCAGAACGAAATGGGCTGGAACGCACGAGAAGGGTGGCTATGCCAGCTAATAATTTGACCCTCATCTATCGTAAGCAGGGCACGAAATAGAAAGGCCTGCCGGCATTCATCATGCGCAGCAGACCTTTTCTATTATCGTGCTTGTTTAGCGCTCAGGTGGCATCATCAACGGAGTTCGCTGCGGATTCGAGATCCGCCCCGGCTCCCCGCACAGTATTGCAGGCGGTCGCCGTCAGGGCCATGAGGCCGGCTGTTACAGCCAGAATGATTTTACGCGACATGATCGAGATCCTTCGTCTGCTATTATCAGAAGAAAAACTGTCTTCAACGATTTAGGTTCCGCTTCAGGAAGATCTGGTGCGACGTCCGACTCGTGCCAGAAAGTGTTCACGCCACGCGATAACCATGCCAGCTGCGATGATCAGGGGGGCGCCGATCCAGGTGCTGGCCGGAGGCAGGGTTTGCCAGATCAACCAGCCATAGATTGTGGCCCAGAAAAGTGCGGAATAGTCCATCACGATGACGCTGGCGACCTTGCCGAAGCGCAGTGCAGAGGTGAGCAATATCTGGCCTGTCGTCCCTGAAATGCCGATACCGAGCAGAAGCAGCCATTCGAAAGTGCTGTGTTTCGTAAAGACGAAAAATAGCGGAAAAATCATAGCCACACTGCTGAATGTTGCAAACCAGAAGACGATGGTAAGCGGTTTTTCGGTCTTGTTGAGATCGGCGATCTGAATGGAGATCAACGCGACCATAAAAGCACCTGCGAGGGCCACAGCGGCACCAACGAGGGGCAGATGGCTTCCACCCGGCTGCGCAATGATGAGTACACCGGCAAAGCCGAAGATGACGGCAGCCCAACGGTAGAGGCCGATTTTTTCCTTGAGCAGAAGCATGGAAAGAATCACGGCCCAGATCGGCGCAGTGAAGCTCATCGTCGTCGCCTCGGCGAGCGGGAGCAGCATCACACCGCCGAAATTGAGCATCATGCCGATCAGACCGTAAACCGCGCGGCGGGCATGCTTCCCCGGATGGCTGGTAGCGAGGGCTGAAACCCCTGTTGTGGGAATGAGCCAGAGGAGAATGATCGGCAAAGCGATGAATTGCCGCCAGAACAGGATTTCCAGCAGATTGATATGATGTTCGCCCGCGACTTTGATGAGGGCTGACATCGTGGCCAGCGCGGCAATGGCGCCGAGCCGGATTATCAGGGCCAGAACCGGCCGATCACGGTTTTCGGAAAGGGTCATTAGGCTTTCCCTTAGGCAGAACAGGCAGGCAATCAAGCGCTGAGATGAATTGTCTCGTCAGCAAGACTTGCCGCATAGATAGCAAGCCGCCATATCGCCGAGCATGCCGCACGAACCGGACTTTCTGCTCTTTGCCAGCGATGCCACATTGCTGGCCGTATGGGGCGGGGCTTGCCTGTTTGTTGCCTTGATTGCGATGCTGGCTGAATGGCGCCGGCACAGACGCAAGGTGATCGACGCGGTGGGTTGGATGCCTTGGACTACGATCTTCGTTCTGATGGCCTTTTTAGGCACGGCCCTGCTGACGATGGCAGTAAAGAGCTGGTTCGCTCCCTGATGCGATCAGAGACAGGCTTCGAGATAGGCCTGATCGAAACCGAACTGGCGGGCTTTTTCGAGTGTGTAGGGGCGCAGGCCGGAAGACCGGAATTCGCCGATGATCTTCCCTTCCTCATCTTCATCGAGATATTCGAACTTGAAGAGTTCCTGCGTCACGATCACGTCGCCTTCCATGCCGATCACTTCGGTAATGTTGGTGGTGCGGCGCGAACCGTCGCGCAGGCGCTTGACCTGTACGATCAGATCGACACTTTCGGCAATCTGGCGGCTGATGGCTTCCTTGGGTATCTTAATATCCCCCATCATGATCATATTTTCCATACGTCCGAGGCATTCGCGCGGAGAGTTGGCGTGGAGCGTGCACATCGATCCGTCATGCCCTGTATTCATCGCAGCGAGCAGATCGAAACATTCTGCACCACGGATTTCTCCCAGAATAATCCGGTCCGGACGCATACGCAGCGCATTTTTCACCAGGTCGCCAATGGTGATTTCACCTTGTCCTTCGAGATTGGGCGGGCGGGTTTCGAGTGGCAGCCAGTGCGGCTGCTGAAGGCGCAGCTCGGCTGCGTCCTCAATCGTTAGCACGCGTTCCCCCGGATCGATCATCTTGGACAGAGCATTGAGCATCGTCGTTTTGCCAGAACCGGTCCCGCCCGAAATCACCACATTCATCCGGCAGGCTCCGGCAATCTTGAGCGCGGTGCACATTTTATCATCCATCGAGCCGAAACCCATCAGCATATCGAGCGTAATCGGCTTCTCGGAAAACTTGCGGATCGAAATGGCCGTGCCACGCAAGCTGAGCGGCGGGACAATGACATTTACACGGCTGCCATCTTTAAGGCGGGCATCGGCAAGCGGCGTGGTCTGATCTACCCGGCGACCTACCTGGTTGACGATACGCTGAGCAATCTGGAACAGGTGCTGTTCATCCCGGAAGCGAATGGGCGCGAGCTGCAACTTGCCCTTGCGCTCGACATAGGTCTGGTCCGGGCCATTGACCATGATGTCGGTGACATCAGGATCTTGCAGCAATTCCTCCAGCGGACCGAAACCAAGCAATTCATCGATCAGCACTTTTTCGAGTGCGAACTGTTCACGCCGGTTGAGCGTGATTTTCAGCTCGGTAAGCACTTCCATGATGATAGGCCGGAATTCTTCGGACAATTCCTCCTTGGAAAGTGTGGAAGCGGCTTCGGGATCGACTCTTTCGAGGAGACGGGGAAGAACCTGTTCTTTGATTCGGTGAACACTGGCTTCAAATCCACCGATTTCAGCGACACTTTCATCGGCCGCGTTGGCGCGCTCGGCCAGACGGGATAAAGCATCATTTACGGCAGGCGCCTGGTGAGGCTCACTTCCTGCGGCTCCGGGGCCACCGGGTGTCAGAGGGTCGCTTTCAGGCCGTTTTTCGCGTGATCCGGATGCAGGTTCCTTCATTGGTCGGGCAATGCCGAAATTCGGTCGCGAAGCCGGCTTTACCGTGCCTGTGCCGTTCTTGCGTCCGAAACCGTTCATTCACTCAAATCCTGATTGTTTCCAAGCTATTCAGCCATAAATATATGGCGTTCCTCTTTGAACGGTATGGCTTATATTCTCCTGAACAAAAGGGTGAATAAGGCAGAAACTTTGAAAGTTCCCTAATTTACCGTCATTTCAACTCAAGGGACAGGCAAGGCTTGTCGCGCTTGCGAATATGGTTAGGTCTGCCCAGTGAACCCTTTCCGCCAAGTGGGTCGGGCGTGGCAGAAAATAGAGGACAATGATGGCGCAACACTCCGAACGGGCCGGGCTGCTTTATGTGCTGGCCGGTTTTTCCCTGCTTGCAGTGGGTGATGCGATCATCAAGGGAATGGCCGGTATGTGGCCGCCAACCGCCATGGCTGCCACGCGATATGCTCTGGCGGCTATCGGAATGTCGGCTGTTCTGGTGCATCGCGAAGGGTGGAATGCGATATTGCATATGCCGCGCCCCGGGATGCAATGGCTGAGAGGTGGCGGCGTTGCTGTGGGAAGCATCGCTATATTTGCTGCCGTATGGGTGATGCCTCTGGGCGAAGCCATTACGATTACCTTTACACAACCCATGCTCACAGCTTTGCTGGCGGCATTGTGTCTGGGAGAGAGACTGCGCAAACCTGCCATCATTGCAACTCTTGTGGCTTTTACAGGGGTGGTCATTGTGCTGCGGCCCAACTTTCTCGTTCTCGGCATGGCCGCTTTGCTGCCGCTCGCTTCCGCTTTGGGAATGGCGGTACTGATCACCACCAATCGTGCCACAGCAGGTGCAGCAGGCACTTTTGCCATGCAGGTCTATCTCTCTATCACAGCTTCTGTCTTACTGATCGGCGCAACGCTGATCGGCCATTTCAGCGGATTGCCCGCGCTGCACATGCACTGGCCGGCCTGGCATGTCTTTGCCCGCTGCGCCTTTATCGCCTGCAGTGCGACAACAGCGCATCTGTTCATTTATCTCGGAACTACCAGGGCGGGCGCTGCGGCGGTTGCTCCGATGACTTATGGACAGCTTCTGACTGCTGTTCTGCTCGGCTGGATCTTCTTTGGCGATGTTCCCGATGCGCTGAGTTTACTCGGTGCAACTCTGATCGTTGGAGCTGGGCTCTATCTCTGGTGGAGCGGACGGCATAGCAAGAATAGCTGAGCTATGCCGGTTTCACCTGACATGCTAAAATGCTGGTTATGCGGCCGGGCCATCGGGACCCGGCTGCAATGGCATCATACCATTCCCAAGGCCAAGCGCGGCACTGTAACCGTCCCGCTTCACCCGATTTGCCATCGGACGATCCATATCCATTTCACGAATGCGCAACTGGCCCGGATAAAAGGGGCGCGGGAGCCCCTGCTTGAAAATACCGATATTCAGCGCTTTCTTCACTGGATTGCAGACAAACCGCCTGACTTCCATGCTCCTACACGGCGGAAGCGTTAGCAAACCGCACGTGTTGCAAAACGTGCAACACGATTTGCAGTTAAGTCGTTTGTACGAATCCCGCAATTCACCCATACGGAACGGGCCTTTCAGGCATCCTCTCCCAAACTTATTCAGCCCGGTCTTTTGGCCGGGCTTTCTTTTTACCTGCTATAAGCCGGCTTCATTTGTTGGGGGGGTGTGGGCAAGCCCTGTGATCGCTGTAATCTCTGTGAAAAACAGTTTCTTATATCGATTAGCTGCCGCAGCGGCTTAAAAATTTTTATTTTCAATATCTTATAAAATATGTTGCAAAACGTGCAACACTATTTGCAGTTAAGTCGTTTGTGCGAATCCCGCAGCTCACCCATACGGAATGGGCCTTTCAGGCATCCTCTCCCAACTTATTCAGCCCGGTCTTCCAGACCGGGCTTTCTTTTTGCCCTCACTCAGTTGGGAACGGCATATTGTGCCGAAGCGAGGACCTGAACGCGATCCAGGCTGCCACCGGATTCGCTGGGGTGGCTGACTGTGAGAGTAAAATTCGGATCGCTAACGGAACGATAGGTTATGCTGGTCATATCTCCTTCCCGTCGTTGATCGATCTTGCTCCACCGTTCCTGAAAATCAGCCGAAGTCAGCACCGATTTTACAACAGGGTACAGATCGTCCTTCCGTGCACCGCCGGTGATGTGGCAGATCGGAAGAGTGGTGGAGGTTACCAGTATATAACCGCCCGTGAGCGTGGAGTTGATCCGCCAATAGATGGTATTCTGTCGCCAGGAAGGCGGCGGCAGGGCAATATCGGGAACATCATCCACCATGCCCATTTCGGCGCCAAGGCCAGCTTGCTCGATGAGATTTTTAGGATTCTCTACCCATTGTTGAGGATCAAGAATCCAGTTCTCGCAGACGTGCAATGCTCCATCGAAGCCTCGCTCAAGCGGTGTGCGTTGATCTGTTCCCGCCGCGAACGAAAGGCTGGGCAGGGCGACGAGCGTAATTCCCAACAGCAAATATCTCATGGCTCTTCTTTCCGAGAATGGATGACTGGGCTCATGCCAGGCTCGATCCAAGCTCAAAATGAAAAGGGCCGCCCACAGAGGGGCAGCCCTTTTCCGAAACTCGACTGTCATCAGTCGATCAGTCTTCGACATGCTCGGCAAGAAGAGTGAGACCTTTGTCGCCCACTTCGGCAAAGCCGCCGCGAACCTGAATTTCTTCCGGCTGACCACCGGCGCTTTTGAAAATCTGCACCGTGCCGTCAGCGATGGTCGACATGAAAGGCGCGTGGCCTTCCAGCACCCCGAATTCGCCTTCCATGCCGGGGACAACCACCATGTGGACTTCCTCGGAACGGACCAGCTTGGCCGGGGTGACGAGTTCGAAGTGAAGAGCCATTGTGCTTAGGCTTCCTCGGCCAGCTTCTTGGCTTTTTCGACCGCTTCGTCGATGCCGCCCACCATGTAGAAAGCTGCTTCGGGAAGGTGATCATATTCACCTTCGACCACTGCCTTGAAGCTCTTGATCGTGTCTTCGAGCTGCACGAACTTACCGGGGATACCGGTAAAGACTTCGGCCACATGGAAAGGCTGCGACAGGAAGCGCTGGATTTTACGGGCGCGCTGCACGGTCAGCTTATCTTCTTCGCTCAGTTCATCCATGCCGAGAATGGCGATGATGTCCTGCAACGACTTATATTTCTGCAGCGTTTCCTGAACTTTACGAGCCGTCTCATAATGGTCGTTGCCGACCACACGCGGTTCAAGAACGCGGCTGGTAGAATCGAGCGGGTCAACCGCCGGATAGATGCCGAGTTCGGAAATCGCACGGTTAAGCACGGTCGTCGCATCGAGGTGGGCGAAGGAGGTTGCCGGTGCCGGGTCGGTCAAGTCATCGGCCGGCACGTAAATGGCCTGCACAGACGTGATCGAACCCTTGCTGGTCGACGTAATACGCTCCTGCAACTGCCCCATATCGGTGGCGAGAGTCGGCTGGTAGCCCACGGCCGAAGGAATACGGCCAAGCAGAGCGGACACTTCGGAACCGGCCTGCGTGAAGCGGAAGATGTTGTCCACGAAGAACAGGACGTCTTGGCCTTCCTGGTCGCGGAAATATTCCGCCATGGTCAGGCCCGACAGAGCAACGCGGGCACGAGCCCCCGGCGGTTCGTTCATCTGGCCGTAGACGAGAGCCACTTTCGACCCGTCGGAAATTGCATTGCCTTCCTCATCCTTGGCGATAACGCCGGCATCGAGGAATTCGTGATAAAGGTCGTTCCCTTCGCGGGTACGTTCACCAACACCGGCGAAAACCGAAACACCGCCGTGGCCCTTCGCGATGTTGTTGATGAGTTCCTGAATAAGAACGGTTTTGCCCACACCGGCGCCGCCGAACAGGCCGATCTTACCGCCGCGAGCGTAAGGGGCGAGAAGATCGATGACCTTGATGCCCGTCACAAGAATGGCGGCCTCGGTGGACTGTTCCACGAATTCCGGAGCTTCGGCATGGATCGGAGCGGTTTGTTCGGCACCCACCGGGCCGCGCTCGTCGATCGGTTCACCGACCACATTCATGATGCGGCCCAGTGTTTTGGGGCCGACCGGTACGGAAATCTGCTGACCGGTATTGCTGACTTTCTGGCCGCGGGTGAGGCCGTCAGTACCGTCCATGGCAATGCAGCGAACGGTGTTTTCACCGAGATGCTGTGCCACTTCGAGCACAAGGCGCTTGCCATTATTGTCGGTTTCGAGAGCCGACAGAATGGAGGGCAGTTCGCCTTCGAAAATCACGTCAACAACGGCGCCGATAACCTGGCTGATCGTGCCATTGGTAGTCTGGTTTAACACGGGGGCGGTAGCCATGGATTCTTCCTTAGGTTGATGCCTTAGAGCGCTTCGGCGCCCGCAATAATTTCGATCAGTTCAGTGGTGATCGCGGCCTGACGGCTGCGGTTATACTGAATGGTGAGGTCGTTTATGAGGTCGTCTGCATTGCGTGTGGCGTTGTCCATCGCGGTCATGGATGCACCCTGTTCCGATGCTGCAACTTCGAGCAGTCCGCCGAAAATCTGCGTGCGAATATAACGCGGCAGCAATTCTTCGAGGATTTCCTCTTCACCCGGTTCATATTCGACCACGGCATCGCCCGAACCGGTTTCCACTTCGGGAGTGGGAACGGGAACGAGTTGCTGAACCGTTGGGTCCTGCACCAGTGCCGATTTGAACGTCGGGTAAATCAGATGCGCAATATCGTATTTGCCGGCCTCGAACATTTCGAGCAGCTCGTCCGCAACCGCTTCGGCTTCTTCAAAACCGGGATCACGCACCGTGGATGTGTCGAAATGCTGACCGATACGATCCGGGAAATTGCGTTTCAGCGGCGCACGGCCTTTCTTGCCGACAAGATAGAATTCAACCTGCTTGCCGTCTTCTATCAGCTGGCGTGCCTTGGCTGACGCAGCGCGTACAATATTAGCGTTGAGACCGCCGCACAGGCCTTTGTCGGTGTTGACGACCACCAGCAGGTGTCGTTGATCCGAGCCGGTTCCGGCAAGCAGCTTGGGCGCGCCGTCCTGCCCGCCAACCTTTGCGGCGAGACTGCCCATCACCGTAGCCAGACGCTCGGCATAAGGGCGCGCCGCTTCGGCAGCCGCCTGCGCCTTGCGCAGCTTGGCCGCGGCGACCATCTGCTTGGCCTTGGTGATCTTCTGGGTCGATTTGACCGAGTTGATCCGACCTTTGAGTTCCTTGAGACTGGCCATGTCAGTCCTTAAGCTCCGTTACTTCGACCAGCTTTGGATCGTCCCGCAACCAGTTTTCATATTTGGTGAAAACGTCACGCGTATAATCCTGAGCATGGTGATAGTCGAAAGCTGCGCGATCTGCCCAACGTTCGAAAATGTAAATATTCGGCGACCCGTCCGCAGCGCGGCAAGGCTCGAAATGCTCACATCCCGTCTCTGCCTTTGTTTGCGACACAATCGCCGCAACCGCTTCCCGAGCATCATCAAGATGCTCGGGTTTAACGGGAATAGTGGCAAAGACGGTATAGCTCATCAGGCGAACTGCTTGGCGAAGGTATCGAGTGCCGCAACCGTGCGGTCCTTCACATCGCCTTCGAACTTCTTGCTTTCGCGAATATCGTTCAGAATATCGGCATGCTGAGCCCGCATGAAGCTGAGCATCTCTGCTTCATATTCCGTAACCTGATTAACGGGCAGGCTATCGAGATAACCATTGGTGCCGGCAAAGATCGATACGGTCTGCTCTTCGAAAGGCAGAGGCGAGAATTGCGGCTGCTTAAGCAGTTCGGTCAGGCGCGCACCGCGATTGAGCAGCTTCTGCGTAGCCGGATCGAGATCCGAACCGAACTGAGCGAAAGCGGCCATTTCACGATACTGAGCCAGTTCCAGCTTGATCGAACCGGCGACCTTTTTCATTGCCTTCGTCTGAGCCGAACCACCCACGCGGCTCACCGAGAGGCCGACATTAATAGCTGGGCGGATACCCTGATAGAACAGGTCAGTTTCCAGGAAGATCTGACCGTCGGTGATTGAGATCACATTGGTCGGAATATAAGCAGAAACGTCACCGGCCTGTGTTTCGATGATCGGCAGAGCCGTCATCGACCCCGAGCCATTGTCATCATTGAGCTTGGCGGCGCGTTCGAGCAGACGGCTGTGCAGATAGAAAACGTCACCCGGATAGGCTTCACGGCCCGGCGGACGGCGCAGCAACAGCGACATCTGGCGATAAGCATTGGCCTGTTTGGAAAGATCGTCATAAACGATCAGCGAATGCATACCGTTATCGCGGAAGAATTCGCCCATCGCGCAGCCGGTATAGGGGGCGAGATACTGGAGTGGAGCCGGTTCTGAAGCGGTTGCAGCAACGACGATGGAATATTCCATCGCGCCGTTTTCTTCGAGCTGGCGAACGATCTGGGCAACGGTGGAGCGCTTCTGGCCCACGGCAACATAGATACAGTAAAGTTTCTGATTTTCGTCATCGCCGGCATTCGGGCCCTTCTGGTTAATGAAGGTGTCGATGGCGACGGCGGTTTTACCGGTCTGACGGTCACCGATAATCAGCTCACGCTGACCGCGACCGACCGGAACCAGAGCATCAATGGCTTTAATGCCGGTCTGTACGGGCTCATGAACCGATTTACGCGGAATAATGCCCGGGGCTTTGACTTCGACACGGCTCCGCGTGTCGGATTCGATCGGGCCTTTGCCGTCGATCGGATTGCCGAGTGCGTCGACCACACGACCGAGCAGGCCACGACCCACGGGAACGTCCACAATGGTGCCCGTCCGCTTGACGCTGTCACCTTCTTTAATATCGGAGTCCGTACCAAAGATCACGACGCCGACATTGTCGGCTTCGAGGTTGAGGGCCATACCCTTAATGCCATTGGCGAATTCGACCATTTCACCGGCCTGGACATTGTCGAGACCGTGGATGCGGGCAATGCCGTCACCCACCGACAGCACCGAGCCGACTTCGCTGACTTGTGCATCGGTGCCGAAATTGGCGATCTGGTCCTTAATGACCTTGGAGATTTCTGCGGCGCGAATTTCCATGTTCAGCCTTTCATCAGCCCTTCATCGCATGGGCGAGAGTATTGAGACGGGTCCGGATCGAATTGTCGATCCGTTTGGAACCGATAGTGACGACGAGCCCGCCCAGAAGATCTGGATCAACGCTCGTGTGAATCTTTACTGTACGCCCTTCGCGCGCCTTCAGCTTTTGTTCGAGCGAGGCGATCTGTTCGTCGGTCAGTGGGTGGGCGCTTGCAACATCGGCGGTAACTTCACCGCGTTGCGCTGCTGCGATCGTTTGGAATGCACGAATCATGGCAGGCAATTCGGACAGGCGACGATTTTCAGCCAGTACGCCGAGAAAATTTTTGGTGAGGTTGGAAAGCGTCAGCAATTCGCCAAGGCCGTTCATAACCTTGCCCAGCTGGGCGCGACTGATTTCCGGATTGCGGATAAGTGCGCGAAGTTCAGCTGATTCGGTCAGCGCTTCCCGGAGTTTGACAAGATCGGATTCGACTGCAGTGACATGCCCGGCTTCTGAAGCAAGGTCGAACAATGCCATGGCATAACGCCCGGCTAGGCTGGCCTGAATACCGGCGGAAAGCTCCACGCAAAAACCCCTCTCAACTATCCGAAAGAAACGGAAAATCCAGCCACTGCAATACAGGCATGCCAAAGGCTCCCCGGCAGGGCTGGCGCGCGACTACCACCGAGGGGCAGGGGATGCAACCCGACTCGGATATCGATTTGCTGCATTGAAACAGGGTGTGGCTAAAATATTGCATAGTCACGCTCCTATTTTGCACTTGCTGTACAGGTATAAACCAGTCGCTCGTTAGGATTGGAAGGAAGCATTGATAATACAGTATTTTGCTGATTGCCAAAATCGGTAATCGCGGTTTCATCGCTTCCGCATTCCGGCGCTTTATATTCAGCGCGCGCGGACCGGGCTTTATCCATTGCCTGGTGGCCAAGCAGATAACGATCCACCCGATATTCACGGGAATTAGGACGGTAGCTCGCCACAGAGACATTCGCTTCGGTGTTCGGTACGAGAACGCGCGACCAGTTGCCATTGGCGAAGCCATATTGGGTGCGTGAGTTGACGCAACCATCCGCAGTCCAGGTGAAATCGACATGATCGTCTACGGAGCCAGTGACGCGGCTGCGCGACAGATCGATCGTGCAGGATAGTTTTTGGGCCCCTTCTGTCGCCGGTGTAAGAGTTTGGCCGGGAGCTTCAGCATCGGCTTCGGCATGCATTGCCCGTTCAACACGATCATCCAGTTCATCGAAATTCGGGCGTCCGGCCCAGGCTATGGCTGAACCAGCGAGAGCGACAATGGCGATACCGCCAGCGATATAGGCCGGCCGATGATTGTTGCGCTGGTAGGAAATCAGCCCGAAACCGCCCGCTCCAAAAGCAATCACCAGTAGAAATGTGGCAAGCGCCATACCATCATCGCGCTCCTGTATTAGCTCATATTGCATCCGGCGCTGAAGATCAGAACGTCTCCGTGAAAGAGCGGCGGCTTCGTCTTCTTGTGCAAGTCTTGCATTCATCTGTTCCTGACGAGCGCGTTCCTGTTCGGCCTGATCCAGATCGTCAAAGCTGCGGCACGGCAAGCCATTGACCTGCGGAGTGATATTGTTGGCTCGCAGAAAGGGCAGTAATTCGCGGTTGGATACAGCGAAGAAAAATTCGGCATCTGCGCCGCCGCTTTCGGCACCGAAGGAATTAACTCCTACTACCCGCCCGCAATTATCCAGAAGAGGCCCGCCGCTATTACCCCGGGCAATCGGGGCAGTGTGAAGCAATGTGTCGAAATCGCGTGTCGGGCGATCACCGGAAAGAAAGCCTGTGCTTTTAACGGGCGGCTGGGCCTTGAAAATATCGTTCATGTCCAGCCCCTGGGCCCGGTCGACATTCATGGGGTAGCCGACAGCCGTAACGGGGCCGGAATCATTGTCGGGGTTCCCGGAAAGGGTCAGTGGTGGCAGGTTGAGGGAGCTGGTTGTGGCAACAAGCGCAAGATCGTTGCGCTGAGAAACGGCAAGCAGGCGACCATAAACGGCCTTGCCACCGTCGGAAGGAACGATGCCGATGGCGAGGTCGGCATTATTGCGCGCTTCTTCGACTACATGGGCATTGGTTACAATTCGCTCGGGAGTGATCGCAAAGCCTGTGCCATGGGAAACCGGGTAAACCTCCTTCCCATCACGCTCGACAATAAGGATGCGCACCACACCACGCGCGGCTGCATTGATATCGGACGGTTCAGCACGGGCAGCCTGACCCGCCGGCAGAAAAAGACACACCAGAAACATGAAGCTGGCGAGCCAGAGCGTGGATTGAAGGAATTTTCTGTCGGTCATTGCGGCCTTTGTTGCCTGCCTTTGGTTTGAGCGCAAGAATCGGGACGCCATTCTTTCGCACTTTCTCTATAGTAGATGCCATGGTGAGCAGTGATCTTTTAACCGATTGCATGATGGAGGCCGCTTTTTTGTCTCGGGACAGAAAAGCGGACGGGCGATTCGTGGTTGGGGTCATGACAACGGGCATTTATTGTCGTCCCAGTTGTCCAGCCAGGCGTCCGAAACCTGAAAATATGTGTTTCTTTCCCAATGAGGACGAAGCGCGTGCGGCGGGGCTGCGGCCTTGTAAAAGATGTCGGCCGGATGAGGTGATGCGTGACCGGACTGCTGTCGAATATGTACTGAAATTATTGCATGATGATCCGGCGAAGCATGCGCTGGACGATCTGGCCCGGCAGGTGAACTATTCTCCATCGCATTTGCAAAAATTGTTCAAACGTATCGTAGGCCTGTCTCCGGCCGTGTATGCACGGGCTTTACGTCAGGCGAAGGCAGAACAAAGTTTGCAGACAGGCTGCGGCGTTACCGAGGCTATCTATAGGGCGGGTTTTGAGAGCCCGTCCCGATTCTATGCAGCAATGGAAGGCAGGCTGGGTATGACACCTTCGGTTTGGGCGAAAGGCGGCGAGGGCATGGTGATACAATGGGCGCTGGTCAAAACCTCCCTTGGGGATATGCTGGTGGCAGCGAGTGAAAAAGGGGTATGCCGCCTTGCATTCAACACTTCCTCGGATGATCTGGCCCGGACTTTTCCTCATGCAACGCTTGCGCGCGGCGGTGAGGCTTTTGCAGAGATTGTACGCAAGGTCGTTGCTGCAGTCGAGGAAGGGCGAAGCGTATCCGACATTCCTATCGATGTTCAGGGCACGGCTTTTCAGGAGAAGGTCTGGGCTGAATTGCGCAAGATTCCACATGGAGAAACGCGTAGTTATGCCGAACTGGCAGCAGCGGTCGGGAATCCGAAAGCGATGCGAGCTGCGGGTAGTGCGAATGGCGCCAATCCGGTCGCAGTGCTGATCCCCTGCCACCGTGTGATACGCGCGGATGGATCGATCGGCGGCTATGCGTTCGGCAGCCGGATTAAAGAGGAATTGCTACGCCGGGAAAGGGATTAATACCGTCTTATCTGACCGGAAAATGCGCTTTAACGTCCGCTATTATCGGCTTCCAGATCGTCTGTTTGACCTTCTTTCGCATCATAGACCTTATGCCCGCCGATCCAGGTCTGCAGTACGGTGATATTGCGAATGTCTTGTGCGCTGCTGAGCATCGGGTCGCGATCAAGAACGAGGAAATCGGCTCGTTCACCCTTTTCCAATTCCCCGAAACGGCCTTCGGCAAAACCGGCATAGGCACCGCCAGCCGTGTAAGCTGCAAGTGCCTTTTCGCGCGAAATCGTCTCTTCGGGGTGCCAGCCGCCGAAAGGCTGGCCCTGCTTGTCCTGACGGGTCATTGCCGCTGCCCAGCCGGCGAAGGGGTCCGGTGTCTCCACCGGTGCATCCGACCCGAAAACGAGCGGTGCGCCGGTTTTTTCGATGGAGCGCCAGGCATAGGCGCCGGCTAGCCGATCCGGGCCGAGACGTGTTTCGGCCATGACCCGGTCCGATGTCTGATGTGTGGGCTGCATGGAAGCGATTATGCCATGATCGCCAAAGCGGGAAATGTCGGCTGGATCAACGATCTGTGCATGTTCGATCCGCCAGCGCCGATCCCCCTTATATGTTTCTGACATTTCTTCGATGGCGTCGAGCACTTCCCCATTGGCGGCATCGCCAATGGCGTGAACGGCGACCTGAAAATGATCCATGGCAGCTCGACTCATCCAGTTGCGCAACTGTGTGCCATTGAGCAGTTGTAAGCCGGTATTGTCGGGCGCGTCAGCATAAGGGGCCTTCAGCCATGCACCGCGCGATCCAAGAGCGCCGTCGAGAAAAAGCTTCACCCCGTTGAGACGTAGACGGTCTTCATAAAGCCATGGGGTGGGGCCGGTGCCGCCGATCAGGATCATTTCCGGTACGCTGGCCGCGTAGGACATGATACGAATAGCAAGGCGGCCACTGTCTCCGGCACGGCGATAGGTCATCCAGTCTTCGATGGATGTACCCATATCCGCGACCGCGGTTATGCCATGACGAATGAAACTTTGCTGTGCTTTGTAAAATGCAAGGTCGCGGTCTTCCGGGCGGGGCGGTGGTACATCTTCACGAACCAGATCCATGGCCGCATCCACCAGAACGCCAGCGGGCTTTTGTGAAGCGGCGATCCGTTCGATCCGTCCGCCCGCCGGATCGGCGGTTTCGGCAGTTATGCTGGCAAGCGCCAGCGCCTTGCTGTTAGCCCAGCCGGCATGGCCATCTACCCGTTCGAGAAAGACAGGCCGATCGCTGACCGCCGCGTCCAGTTCTGCAGCGGTAGGAAAGCGTCCCAAGGCCCATGCTTCCTGATTCCAGCCGCGGCCGATAATCCATGGCCGGTCGGGATAGCGCGCGGCATAGGCCGCGATTTTTCGCTGTGCCTCTTCCAGTGAGCGTGTGTTCGACAGGTCGAGAGACAGGGCTGCAAGGCCAACGCCCATCAGATGGACGTGAGAATCGATCAGGCCGGGAATGACTGTCCGTCCATGCCCATCTTCGCGATATTCAACCTCTTTAGGCGGTTTGTCTTTTCGCTTGAGAATTTTGGCAATGCGCCCGTCATCATCAATAACCATGGCGGTGAATTGCGTCACATCGCCGTCGCGATCCACCGAAATGCCATTAATATTGTCGACCAGCGTATCGGCCAGCGCGACCGCAGGAAAAAAGGCGGGCAAAATTGCCGCCGTGCCGGCAAGCAGACGGGCAATCATCAGTCATTTGCCTCTGGCAGATGGCGAATGAGCGCACTGGTATCCTGTCGCTCACCGCCTTTAGCCTGAACCTGTGCATAAAACTGGTCGACCAGAGCCGTAACCGGCATGGAGAGGCCGCGAGCACCGCCTTCCGCAAGTGCAATTGCGAGATCCTTGCGCATCCAGTCTATGGCGAAACCGAAATCGAATTCGCCCGCTGCCATATTTTTCCAGCGATTCTCCATCTGCCAGCTTTGTGCAGCGCCGCCAGAAATCGCTTCGAGGACTTTGCCCATGTCGAGACTGCTGGCTTGCGCGAAGCGTACCGCTTCGGAGAGACCAGCAAGTGTTCCGGCAATACAGATCTGGTTGACCGCCTTGGTCGCCTGACCGGTTCCTGCTCCACCAATGTGAGTGATCCGGGCGGCATAGGCTTCCATAACCGGGATCGCTGCGGCCAGAGCTTCTTCCGTGCCGCCGCACATGATCGAGAGTTTGCCATTCTCTGCACCGGCCTGTCCTCCCGAGACGGGAGCGTCCACGGTCAGAACGCCGGTCTTCGCTCCTGTCTCGGCAAGTTGCCGTGCGATAGCGGGTGAGACAGTCGTGTGATCGATGAAGAGGGCATCCCGATCCATTGAGGCGAGGGCGCCCTGGTCGCCAAGCATCACTTCCGCAAGATCGCGATCATTGCCGACACAGGTGATGACTATATGCTGACCAATCGCTGCCTGCGCAGGGGTGGCCGCCATATGGACCGAAAGACCTTCTTCCAGATGACGTGTCAGCCAGTCTTCCGCCTTGTTTTCGGTTCGATTGTAAACCGTCACCTGATGTCCTGCGCGAGCGAGATGTCCGGCCATAGGGTATCCCATCACACCCAGCCCCAGAAAAGCGATGCGTTTGCTTTGCGTCATAGGGGCCATCTGACGTGTTGGAGAAAGGAAAGCAATCCTGCTACTGTTCTGAGGGTTTCCCTTGAACGCCATTTTAGGCTACGGGCCGCCGATCATGAGCCAGATAGATACAAAACAAGATGCGCTGACATATGAAGATGTCTGCGCCGCTGCAGATCGGATCGCGGGTGCTGTTATGCGCACTCCGACGCTTTATAGTCGTACCTTGTCGCAGATTACCGGTGCGAATATTTGGCTCAAATTTGAAAATCATCAGTTTACAGCAGCTTATAAGGAGCGTGGGGCGCTCAACAAGCTGTTGCTGATTGACCCTAAATCACTAGAAAAAGGTGTTATTACCGCATCGGCTGGCAATCATTCGCAGGGTCTCTCTTATCACGGCACACGTCTTGGGGCGCCGGTTACTATTGTAATGCCGCGTACGACTCCAACTGTGAAGGTGATGCAGACCGAGCAGGTGGGTGGTAATGTCGTGCTTGAGGGCGAGAATTTCGACGAAGCTTATGCTCATGCCCGTAAGCTGGAGCAGGAGTTGGGGCTGACTTTCGTGCATCCTTTTGACGATCCCGATGTCGCTGCCGGGCAGGGCACCGTAGCGCTGGAAATGCTGACCGATGCGCCGGATATCGATACGCTCGTGGTACCCATCGGTGGCGGCGGGCTGATGTCCGGCATGGCTACCGTGGCCCGCCATAGACGTCCAGATATGCGGATCATCGGCGTTCAGGCACAACTTTATCCTTCTATGTATGACCGCGTGAAGCATCAGGATTTACCCTGTGGCGGCGATACGCTGGCGGAAGGGATCGCAGTTAAGCAGCCGGGGGCTTTTACGTCACAGATCATTGAGAATCTGGTTGATGATATCGTGCTGGTCGAGGAGCCCGAACTCGAACGTGCCGTTTCTCTGTGTTTACAGATCGAAAAGACGGTGGTCGAGGGCGCTGGTGCGGCGGGTCTTGCCGCGGTTATGTCTTATCCCGAAATGTTTAAGGGCAAGAATGTCGGTCTTGTCCTGTGTGGCGGTAATATCGATACACGATTGCTGGCTAATGTGTTGCTGCGCGATCTTGCCCGTTCGGGGCGGCTGGCCCGTTTGCGCATTTCCCTGCAGGATCGTCCCGGCGCGCTGTTTAAGGTGATGCGCGAATTTGATAAGCACCAGGTCAACATTCTGGAAATCTACCACCAGCGGATTTTCACCAATTTGCCAGCCAAGGGGCTGGTAACCGATATTGAATGCGAGGCGCGCGATCACGACCAAATCGACGCTCTTATCGCATCGCTGGAAGCCAAGGGTTACTCGGTGACACAGCAGGAGCTGGATTAAGGGCAGCTTGTCCCAAATCTGGAAATTGATACAAATTAGTTCTGCAAACCGATCGATTAACAGGTAAGAGTCTGTGAGAAGGCCGATATGGACTCCCGGGATTTTATATCGGCGCTGATACGTGCCACTCATGGAGAGGACCGCCAAATCGTGACGGCCCCGACAAACTTTCCGCGTTTCTTTGTGACCAGTCCGGCGCCATGTCCTTATCTGGCGAACCGGACTGAGCGGAAGGTTTTTACAGAACTTAAAGGACCTCAGGCACAGGAGCTGAATGAAGCTCTGGGACGGATCGGTTTTCGTCGCAGTCAGACTGTTGCCTATCGCCCGAGCTGCCAGAATTGCCAAGCATGCATTTCGGTGCGCGTCGTGGCGGATGAGTTCAAGCCATCTTCCACTCAACGTCGCAATATACGCCGCAACAGCGATCTCATCGTTACCGAATGCCGGCCATGGGCAACAAGCGAGCAGTTTGAATTGCTGCGTCGTTATTTATGCACTCGTCATCCTGAAGGCGGCATGGCGACCATGGATGAGATTGATTTTGCTGATATGGTGGAACATACACCAGTCTCAACATTTGTTACGGAATATCGGGAGCCTGACGGTGAGGGAGGAGCAGGGCGCTTAATCGGCGCCTGCCTGACAGACCGGCAGGAGGACGGGTTGTCGATGATATATAGTTTCTACGACCCGGAACAACAGGATCGCAGCGGGCTTGGGAATTATATCATCCTCGATCACATCAGACGGACGGCGGAGGATGGCCTTCCCTATGTCTATCTCGGCTACTGGGTCGAAGGCTCGCGCCAGATGCAGTACAAGATTCGCTATCGCCCGCTTGAACGGCTTGGCCCTGACGGATGGCGCCGCTTTGGCGATGAAGAGCAATCAAGACTTATCAGCGCTGCTTCTTCCGGAGAACAAGGTAAGGCTCCTGCCATTAGCGGCGGAACCAAGGACGGTACGCCGGGCGGACAGAAGCAATACAAGCTTTCCTGAGTTTTCTTTGCGCCGTCTGACTGCCGCTCTCGTCGTTTCTGTCAGCATATTCGCTGTGCCGTTAAGTGCACAGGCGCAAAGCCTTGAAGATCTCATTCCTGATTCTGCTGTCGACAATCCTGATGGCTGGGCACAGCAGGGAGTCCCTGAAGATCAGCAGGTCGAACCCGGTCAGGAAGATCAGGCGCTGCCTTCGGAAGTGGAGCCGGATACACCTCTGAACGATATGCCGCTGGTCACGATTACCTGGCCTGATGAGGATGAAGTTCCGCCTGTCGAGCAACTGGAACCGGATCAGGACATCCAGTTTGCCGAGTTAAGGCGCGGCAGGCCGCGTGCGCGACCACTTCATGAAGTGCAGATTTCAGATGAATTGTCTCTCGCTTTTCCTCTCGCCGAACAGGAGAGTTTTCCCGAGCAGGATCAATTCGTAGATCGTTTCAAATCACTCTCCACGATTGTCGAGCTGGATGATGATGACAGTGTGGCTCGCCTCATTGCGCAGGCGCAGGAAGATCAGGAACTGATACAGCGCCTCATGCGCATTTACGGTTATTACAATGCAGAGGTTTTCCGAACAGCTGCGGGCGGGGCGGAAGCGGGAGAGCAGCCTTCAGACGCTGATCCCAGCGTGCGATTCGACATTTTACCTGGCACTCAATATGCCTTTGGCACCATTGATCTCGGTTCGCTCGACCAGACCGGTGATGATTATCCGACCTTGCGTGATGCTTTCGAAATCAAACCGGGTGATCCCGTTTTGCAGGATAAGATTGTGCAGGAAGTCAGTGATCTCAGCACGGCTTTGGGTGAAAATGGGTATGCTTTCGCCGAAGTCGGCGAACCTGATCTTCTTATCGACCATGAGCGGGAGGAAGGTGACCTTACGGTGCCGGTCGATCCGAAGGGCAAATATGTTTTTGGACATGTTACCAGTAGCCTGCCCGATTTTCTCTCTGGCCGGCATCTTGAAAAGATTGCCCGTTTCGAGATGGGAGAAACCTATAAATATAGCGATCAGGAAGATCTGCGGAGCGCTATTCAGTCTACCGGTCTTGTGTCCACAATTGAAATCAGCAAAGTCAGGAAGACCGAACCCCAAGGCGATCAGCCGGGTACTGTCGACTTAAATGTCGAGATGAACAAGGCTCCTTTACGGACCGTAGCAGGCTCCCTTGGTTATGGCACCGGGGAAGGGGCAAGGGTAGAGGCAAGCTGGGAGCATCGTAATCTTTTCCCACCTGAAGGCATGCTGCGTGTACGCGGTGTGGGAGGGACACAGGAGCAGTTGCTGGGGGTTACTTTCCGTCGCAACAATGTGAACGGACGCGATCGTATTTTGACAGTCGATGCTTATGCCTCGAACCTCAACCGTCAAGCATATGATGCGCATACTGCTGCGCTTCTGGCGACTTACGAACGCGTCAGTACGCTTCTTTTCCAGAAAGAGTTTAGCTGGTCGGCAGGTGTACAACTGATTGCGACCCGCGAGCGTGAGGCTTCTTCCGATGAAGTGAAGTTGCCGCGGCAGTCTTATTATATCGGTGCTGTGCCGCTTTACGCGCAGATGGATATGTCCAACGACCTGCTTAATCCAGATCGTGGTTTTCGTTTGGCCGCACGTATTTCACCGGAGATTTCTCGTACCGAAGGCAGCAATAGTTTCTATATTCGCAATCAGGTCGATGCGAGTTACTACAAGCGGGTCAGTGAAAGCGTTGTACTGGCCGGACGGGTGCGATTGGGTTCGATTCCCGGTGCATCGACAAGTGACATCGCACCATCGCGGCGTCTTTATGCCGGTGGCGGCGGGTCTGTCCGCGGCTATGGCTATCAGGCTATCGGGCCTCGCAATGCGGCCGGCGAAGCGGCCGGGGGGCGTTCTCTGACAGAACTATCTGCTGAGGCGCGTATTCGCACAGGCCTGTTCGATGGTGCACTTTCCGTTGTACCTTTTGTCGATGCCGGTGCAGTTGATCGGACGTCCACGCCGAAGTTCAGCGATATCAAGGTTGGTGCCGGTATAGGTATCCGCTATCACACGAGTTTCGGGCCTATCAGGGTCGATGTGGGCGTGCCGCTTAACCCTGAACCATCCGATGCACCCGTCGGAGTGTATGTGGCATTGGGGCAGGCTTTCTGATGAGTGAGGGCGAAACACCCGATATGCCTGACGGCGAAGGCGCTGCAGAAGATGAAGAAAGGGTGGTGGCTACACGCCGCACTAATCCTTTGCGGACAGCGTTACGCTGGTCGGCTCGCTTTCTGGTGGCAATTGTCGGTCTGCTCGCCCTCTTTGTTCTGTTTCTTCATACACCGCCCGGACGGCAGTTTATTGTTGATCAGATTTCCGGTTATGCACCGGCTTCCGGTCTCACTGTGCAGGTAGATGAAATCGATGGATCGGTCCTTTGGAGCAGTACGCTCAAGGGTGTTCGTTTCTATGACAAGAATGATGAACTGTTTCTTGATATTCCGGAAATTGAGCTAAACTGGCGTCCTTATAAGTTCCCCTTCACCGGATTGGATGTTCGTCACCTTATCTTGCATGACGGTACTCTCTATGCGGCACCTGAGCTAAAACCGGGTGACCCCGAAGCCCCGACTCTGCCAAGCTTCGATATCCGGGTGGACCGGCTGGTGGTGGATAATCTGCACGTCGCCAAGGAGCTAACCGGTGAAGAGCGCACCGTGAATCTGCGGGCGCAAACTGATATTCGCGACGGCCTGGTGTATCTCAAAGCCAATGGGGCACTTGGCGGAGGTGATCGCCTCAATGCGTTGATTCACGCCGAACCGGATGGAGACATATTCAAGGCCGACGTTGATATTGATGCACCAGCTGGCGGGCTGATTGCCGAATTACTGGGATCAGAAGACGGTTTTAACATCGATATTCTGGGTGACGGCACATGGCAGCGTTGGGACGGAGCGATTGTAGCTCGGCAAAAGGATACCAATCTGCTTGCCTTGCGGCTTTATAATCGCGGCGGGCAGTACAAACTAGTGGGGCAGATAAAACCCGATCGGTATCTTACTGGCTTACCGGCTCAGGCGATGGGCGACGTCATCTCGGTTGCCGCAATCGGTACGCTGAAACAAAGTGTCGTAAACGGAACTTTCGCTTTGCGTGCAGCTGCAGTGAATGTCGATGCGGACGGTGCGATAGACCTTAACGACAATATCTTTCGAAGCTTTACGGTAGATGCTGCGCTGACGGACCCTTCGCTGATTGGGCAAGGAATGAAACTCGGCGATGCTCGCATTTCGGCGACACTGGACGGCGCTTTCAACAACCTGTCCATAGCGCACCAAGTGCAGATTGGAGTGGTCGATCTGGGCGGCACCGGCGCACGTAATCTGGCGCAGCAGGGCACCGCCACTTACGATGGGTCAAACTGGGTTTTGCCGCTCGATTTGCAGGTTGATCGCGTTACGACAGGTGTCGATGCCATCGACCCTCGTCTTATCCATGGCCGCGTGTCAGGCACAGTTCGGTTGACCGGTGATCAGTTAAGCGCTGAGGGGCTGGCCATCGCATTCGACAATCTGCGTGCCACATTATCCGTAAAAGGCGATATTGCCCGATCGTCATACGAAGTTTCCGGTCCGGTTGAAGCCCGCGGTTTCGTGTTGGAAAATGTGGGCACACTCGATCTTGGGGCAAAATTTCGCTTCCGCTTCAATAATGGTCCTTGGAGACTGGCCGCCAATTTTAACGGCCGGATGCCCCAGATCACCAACGACGCTGTCACTACCTATGTCGGTACCGACATTCGTTTCAATGGCGGGGTGGCTCTGGGAAGCAGCGGGCCGATCAGTGTTGAAAACTTCAAACTGCAGTCAAGTAAGCTTCAGTTCAATATGAATGGCGAGTTGAATGACAATACCGCCACTCTTTCTGGTAGCGGGCGCCATGCCGATTATGGTCCCTTCACAATTGAAGCTGAGATGGCAGATGACGGCCCTCACGCTGTGCTTGTTCTTGAAGAGCCTTTGCCTGCAGCCGGGCTGAAGGATGTTCGTATCGGGCTTGCTCCCATTGAGCAGGGATATGCTATCGATACTGAAGGCCAGTCGACACTTGGCCCGTTTGAGGGTGTGATTGAACTCATCACCCCTGAAGAGGGACCGACACGCATCGAGGTCGATCATTTCAATATCTGGAAGACGTCAATGACTGGCGGGCTCAGACTTGAGGACGGGGGCGTTTCCGGTGCTTTAAATCTGTCTGGTGGCGGTCTGGATGGAAATATTTCCCTTGCGCCGC
Source organism: Altericroceibacterium spongiae (assembly GCF_003610805.1). Classification (GTDB taxonomy): domain Bacteria; phylum Pseudomonadota; class Alphaproteobacteria; order Sphingomonadales; family Sphingomonadaceae; genus Altericroceibacterium; species Altericroceibacterium spongiae. Next base: position 445,099 of record NZ_RAPF01000003.1, read on the forward strand.
GAGATGGCGGGCAGGGGATCGACGTCAATCTTCAGGCACGCAATGCTGTTTTTGCCGGAACCACACCTCTGTCGATCGGCCGGGCCAGAGTGACTGCCGATGCCTGGATTGGGGATAGCAGTACTAATATTAGCGGTTCTGTTCGTGCTCGCGGGTTGGGTTATGGTTCGATCTTTATCGGAAGTTTGGCGGCGCAGGCAAAGGTGCGGGACGGAGCAGGAACATTCGATGCAGAACTGACAGGGCGGCGTGGCAGTCGGTTCGAATTACAGCTGCAGGGTAAGGTCACTCCTGATCAGATCGTAGCTGCTGCCAAGGGCGCCTATGGCAATAAGGCAATTGATATGCCGCGTCGGGCGGTGCTCGATAAACAAGAGGATGGAGGCTGGATTTTACGTAAGACGCAGCTTTCTTTCGGTGATGGTTTTGTCATTACGCAAGGCAGGTTTGGCGGCGATAAACCCATGCAGGTTTCGGTCAGGCTGGCAGACCTGTCGCTTTCTCTCCTGGATGTGGCAGTGTCCGATGTCGGGCTCGGGGGGACGATATCCGGTCTTGTGGAAATGACAGGCCGCAATGGCAGTCCGCCGACCGGCAATGCAAAGCTCATGATCAATAATCTTACGCGATCTGGCTTGACGCTATCTTCAAGGCCTATCGATCTGGCACTAGTGATGGATTTGTCACCTGAGCTCCTCCAGACCCGAGCCGTTATCAATGATGGTGCAGATACAAAGGGGCGGTTACAGGGACGCATCGCCAATCTTCCTGCAGAAGGCGGCCTGATCGAACGTCTTCAGGCTGGCGACCTTCTGGCTCAGCTTCGGTATAATGGTCCGGCAGAGTCTTTGTGGCGTCTGGCTGCGATTGAGGTTTTCGATATTACGGGCGAGCTGAAAGCAGCGGCTGATATACGTGGCACGCTTGCTAATCCTGAAGTGCAGGGCTCTCTCGAAGGAAACAACCTTCACCTTACCAGTGCTTTGACGGGTAGCGATGTCCGGAACATGCAGGCACGGGGCACTTTCCGAGGTTCGCGTCTCAATCTCACGAGATTTTCCGGTACCACTCCTAATGATGGAACAGTCACTGGAAGCGGCTTTGTGGATCTGTCGGGCATGGGTGATCGTGGTCCCAAGATCGACTTGCGCCTTTCTGCAAAAGATGCCGATTTGCTTGATCGCGAAGGCATGGGGGCTACTGTTACCGGTCCGATGCGGATCGTGTCAGATGGTGTTGGAGGCACGATTGCCGGTCGCCTGACTATCAATGCTGCCAATTGGGCTTTGGGTGGTGCCTCTGCAGAAGGTAATCTGCCCGATGTCAAAACACGGGAAATCAACATACCGTCTGATATTGAACCTGGTAGTCAGATATCGGCACCTTGGCGCTATATGATCAACGCTAAGGCTGACGATAACGTCGAAGTGCGCGGGATGGGGCTGGAGAGCGAATGGCGCGCTGATATTCAGCTTCGTGGAACCACGGATGATCCGCGTATCGGCGGATCGGCAACGGTTGTACCGCGTCAGGGCTTTTATTCTTTTGCCAGCACGCGGTTCGAGTTGACCCGGGGGCAGATTGATTTCGATGTGAATGGCCCGATTGATCCGCGAGTGGATATTGTTGCTTCAGCGGATGTCGCGGATCTCGACGTTACCGTGAAAGTAACCGGCAACGCTATGCAGCCAACGATTAGTTTCGAATCATCACCGCCTTTGCCGGAGGAAGAAATTCTCGCTCGGCTGCTCTTCGGCGGTTCCATTACCGATCTGTCGGCTACAGATGCACTTCAGCTCGGTGCTGCTTTGGCATCTCTACGCGGCGGCGGCGGTATGGATCCCATCAACAGTTTACGAAATGCAATCGGACTGGATCGCTTACGCATTGTCCCTGCAGATCCGGCGCTTGATAGGGAAACGGCGGTCGCTCTGGGTAAGAATTTCGGTAAGCGCTTTTATACCGAGATCATAACCGACGGTCAGGGCTATAACGCCACGGAACTTGAATTTCGTGTTACCAGCTGGCTCTCGTTACTTGGCACTGTGTCGTCTATCGGGCGTGAAAGTGTGTCAGCAGAGATTAGCAAAGACTATTGATGGCCTTTTGCATAACACGCTTTTGAATAAGAAAAGGCCATCTAAGAGTGCCTTTTCTTATTCTATAATCAGAGTGAGTTAATCTGAAGGTGACAGGTCTTTCAGGATCCCGTCAATGGGAAGAATAATGCCATTGCTCGCTTTTCGGGCCGGTCCTGCAATATTTGCGCGGCTGCCATCCGCTGCGGTAATATGAATCACGCCACCTTGCTGAGAGAAGGTGAGCTCATGCCCACTCATATTTCGCATCTTCACAGGTCTTTCACCGGCGCGAGCGATGGCGGCCTTGATATTTTCGACCGTCAGATATCCCGGCATGATATGGTCTCGTAGAATGGCCATCATTGCGGGAGCTTGCTCTTCTTGTTGAAGTAGCGCTCCGGCTTGACCTAGTTTTCCGAAAGCAGGATCGCGCGGAGCCAATAATGTATATGGCGCAGTCCCATCAAAAATAGGAGCGAGTCCGTTATCCTCGATCTCGGTAGCAATAATAGTTATGCCGGGAGCCTCTGCCAGACTCGCTGCCAGTGTGTTTTGAGAAACCCTGTCGCTTGAAGATTCTGCTGTTTTCGAATCCTTGTGGCATGCACATAGCAGTAAAGTTGCCAGAGTGACGCTCCAGAGCTTTTTCGATTTTGCTAGCATGTTACCGTCTTCCTCACGAAGCGATTAGCTCGATTACCGCAGTGATCAGACGGTTCTTGGGGTTCACTCGATATATATATCCGTCGCTATACCGATACAGCGCATTGTCGCTGTCCTGATAACGCGTTCGGTATCCGTTGGGGATATTATAAATATCATATCCGGAAGGCATGGGCTGGCCGATTGTAAAGCTACTGCCCGTCAGTAAAGCAGCAATAGAAGTAATCAGTTCGCTCTCTGGATCTGTGCGATAAACGATATTGTCGAGAAAACCATACGCCCCTTCGCTGCCCAGATTATAATAGGCGCGGTAATAGTCCGGTAAATTATGCGATTGGAAATTTTTCGGCCATGGGCGGCCAGGCGAAAGTGCGCCTCCCGGTAGCGGAAAATATCCGTCAATCGCGTGGTCATTCGCTGTATGAACCAGATAGCCTTTATCGTAGAAATAATGCCCTGTCTTCCGGCCTTTCAGGCCCCACCATTCCGGATGTGGGGAGAGAAAGCTATAAGGAGATGGTGCTTTTGTTTCTTCTAGCTTGCAGCTTTCTTCTCCGGATACGAAATAAGGTGGGCAACCGCTGATGAGTTTCGGATGCAGAGAAGAGCTGCTGATGGCTGTCGTGAACCCGTTGCGTGTATAATAGCGGCGATTACCGTGTTTTCCTGCGGGTTCCTCTTCATCTGCACTAACATGACGACTGGGAAGCGGGGTGGGCGGGTCAATATCACCCTTTGAATGTCGATTTGCTTCTAGGGCATTTTCAGTACCTGAGTCTTCTGTGCCCGGTAGAAAAGAAGGCTTTTCATGTATGCTTGGAGTAGAAGCAATTTTCGGCTGTTCGTTTATGTTGTCGAGTTGAGTAAGAGGCGCTTTATTGCCCAGCTTATCGAGAGGGGCGTTATCCTCAGCGGTTCTTGAGGGAGAAGCTTTGAGATCAGGTAAACCCTGTGCATCGGGTTTTGCATGCAGGGGAAGGGAAATGAAAGTGCCATTGAGTATTTTCGCACTATCGCCTGTCTCTTGAGAATCAGATGCCTGACCACTTACTTGTTCAGCAGGGGCTGCATTTAAGGCGGAACTTCCCATCGTTACGACCACGATCGCATTTAGCAGGCCTCGGCGCATAAACAGGACTCCCTTCACGGATCAAACCCGTGAAGGGCAGCGCAAGTTCCGCCATCAGCTTGAAAGTGAAAAAATCGAGAAGAGTTGTCTCTATCGTGTCACGTATATACGACTAGTGAAGCGACCTAAGATAAAGTTTTGCCTCTGCCGCGCGTCGTCTCACCAAGCCTTTCAATACCTTCCCTTGTGCCTGATTCCATCGGGCAAATTCCTTCGCAGCTCCTGCAAAGTTACCTGTACAATGCATGCGCGTAAGCGTTGCTCGGCCGATGGAGCCTGTGTTGTAGTGAAAAGATGTCAGAGCATCGAACTGGTTTTGCGTAGTAGGCGAAATGCCGATCGCTTCGGCGACCTCTGTTGCATAACGTATCAGATCATTTGCCAGTCGTGCATCGCATTGTTGCTGAGTCCATACTGTGGCAGGTCCGATCCCCTTTCCGGTTGATCCCCAGCCAATTGTCCAGGGAGCGCCGCCAGTGCCAGGATCTGGATAGGCTTCTATTAAACCATCCGGCCGTTTGTGGGCACAGCTCTCAAATTGTTTTATCAGCGCAATTCCGGCTTTCCCGATTTTTCTGGGATTGGAGGACAGGGGATTGCTTCTGTGGCTTTCCGGCATTGTGTCGATGTTTGCTATCTCAGAAGAAATGAGCCCGCGGGCGAATAAATTGCTAATTATCTGAAAGGGGGCGGGGAAACGCATTGCCAATCTCCATCGCGAAAAGAGCGAATAGAGTTAGCGAGGACAAAAAGCTGTAGGAAAGGCTTTCCTGTTTCGAAGTAATCTGGTGGATAAATAAAAGGCGCCCGGATCCGCTCCGGGCGCCTTCCCAATAAGTATGATCGAGAGTGATTAGGCGCTGTAATACATATCGAATTCAACAGCCGAAGGTGTCGTTTCGAAACGGATTACTTCTTCCCACTTCAGTTCCATATAGGCTTCGATCTGGTCCTTGGTGAAAACGTCACCGGACAGAAGGAATTCATTATCGGCTTCCAGGGCAAGCAGAGCTTCGCGTAGCGAGCCGCAAACTGTTGGAACCTTGGCGAGTTCTGCGGGTGGCAGATCGTAAAGGTTCTTGTCCATCGCATCGCCCGGGTGGATCTTGTTCTGAATGCCGTCCAGGCCAGCCATCAAAAGAGCGGAATAGGCCAGATAAGGATTGGCCATGGCATCAGGGAAGCGGAACTCAACGCGCTTCGACTTTTCACCCGAACCGTATGGAATGCGGCAGGAAGCCGAACGGTTACGAGCCGAATAGGCGAGCAGAACCGGAGCTTCAAAGCCAGGTACCAGACGCTTATAGCTGTTTGTGGTCGGATTGGTGAAAGCGTTCAGCGCCTTGGCGTGCTTGATGACACCGCCGATATAATAAAGGCAATTCTCGCTGAGACCGGCATAACCGTTGCCGGCAAAAGTCGGTACGCCATCGGCCCAGATCGACATGTGCGTATGCATACCCGAACCGTTATCGTCTTTGATTGGTTTTGGCATGAAAGTTGCCGTCTTTCCATAGGCATTGGCGACCTGATGGACGACGTATTTATAGATCTGCATGCGATCGGCAGTCTGTGTCAGTGTGCCGAAAGTGAGTCCGAGTTCGTGCTGGGCGGCAGCCACTTCATGATGATGCTTGTCGCAGGGTAAGCCGAGTTCAAGCATGGTCTCGACCATTTCACCACGAATATCGACAGCAGAGTCAACTGGAGCGACGGGAAAATAACCGCCTTTGGCTCTCGGACGATGCGCCATATTGCCGGTATCATAGGACCTGTTGGAATTGGTCGGCAGTTCGATGTCATCGATCTCGAAGCCCGAGCCATTATAACCGTCCTGGAAGCGAACATCGTCGAACATGAAGAATTCAGCTTCCGGACCGACAAAGACGGTGTCGCCAATTCCAGTGGACTTGAGATAAGCTTCGGCGCGTTTTGCAGTCGAACGCGGGTCGCGGCTGTACAGTTCGCCGGTAGATGGTTCTACGATGTCGCAGAAAACAACCAGCATTGGCGTGGCACTGAATGGATCAACATAGACTTCTTCAAGATCCGGCTTGAGGATCATGTCGGATTCATTGATGGTCTTCCATCCGGCGATAGAGGAGCCGTCAAACATCAGGCCTTCTTCAAGCTCATCCTCGCCCAGAGCAGAGGCGACCATCGACAGGTGCTGCCATTTGCCCTTCGGATCGGTGAAGCGAAGATCAACCCATTCGATCTCCTCATCTTTAATCCGTTTAACGATTTCAGATGCAGTGGCCATTTTCTTCCTTCCTTAGAATGGAACGGTGGAAAGAGGCACAATGACAGCTCGAAGAGCTGTCATTGTGCCTAATTGATTAAAAATCAGATTGCGTCTTTGCCCTTTTCGCCGGTGCGGATACGCAACGCAGTTTCAATTGGTGAAACGAAAATCTTGCCATCCCCGATACGACCTGTCTGCGCTGCAGAGGCAATGGCTTCGACTACCCGTTCAGCGATATCTTCATCGACAACGACTTCAAGTTTCACTTTGGGAAGGAAATCGACCACATATTCGGCACCGCGATAAAGCTCTGTATGGCCTTTTTGGCGGCCGAAGCCTTTAGCCTCGGTCACGGTAATGCCGGAGACACCCACTTCGTGCAGTGCTTCCTTAACCTCGTCGAGCTTGAACGGCTTGATAATCGCTTCGATTTTTTTCACGTGACCCCTGAACGACTTTCCGGCGCATCGGGCAAATGCGGTTTCCCGGTTCGACACATATCCTCGACCCAATCTTGCAGAAGAATTACTTCAAGAATCGTGCCAAGGCGCTCAAAAAGAGTCTAGACAATCATGCGCGAATGGGAAAGGGCTTATTCGTAAGGAATGCGAAGCAGAGCGCGGTTTTCCAACAAGAATCCTGCGCAGATTAGTGGGATTGGCTGCCTAAAATGCTGGCAGCTGCCTGCCGATATTTTAGGCAGTTAGTCTGAGGCCAACAGTCTCTTCAATGCCGGCCATGATGTTTAGAGATTGCACTGCAGCTCCACTGGCGCCCTTGCCGAGGTTGTCGAGCAAGGCAACGAGCCGAGCTTGACTGCCAGTTTCGTCAGAGAAAATATGCAACTCCAGCATATCGGAGGCTGCATGGGAATTGCGCATAAGCAATTCACCGTTTTCAGGCGTCGTTCCCATTTTGACTAGGGGACAATCAGCATAGAAAGCAGTCAGTGCTTGACGCATGGCTTCAGGCGTAGCCGCTGCCCTCATGGCTTCGAGCGGGAGGGGGACCTCGACCAACATCCCGCGGAACGCCGGAATGACAGAGGGCGCGAAAACCGGTGCATGTGTTAGCCCACCGTGACGCTGCATTTCTGGCAAATGCTTATGATTTTGGGTGAGGCCATAAGTGCGAAAAGCGATGTCACGATCCATTTCGAACCGTTCTATCATAGTCTTCCCACCGCCAGAATAACCGGAAACAGCGTTGACCGTGTATGGCCAGTCTTCCGGTAAGAGACCTTCGCGTACCAGAGGGGCTACAAGAGAAAGAAATCCGGTAGGATAACATCCCGGATTGGCAACCCGTTTAGCACTGGCAACAGCTTGCTGCCCCACAAGCTCAGGAAAGCCATACGTCCAGCCTCCGGCGACACGATGAGCTGTGGAGGCATCAATAACGCGTGTTTTATCATTCTCGATCATAGCCACCGCTTCTCGTGCTGCATCATCCGGCAAGCACAGAATGGTGAAATCTGATGTGTTCAATGCTTCCCGGCGAGCCTCAGGGTCCTTACGCTTTGTATCGTCGAGAATCACCAGCTCGAATTCACTGCGTCCTGATAGTCTGTCAGCAATTTCAAGACCTGTAGTGCCGGCAGCACCATCGATAAACACGGTCTGTGCCATCAGGAAAGTGGCTCCAAATGATCGAGATGAACATAGCCTACCGGCCCTTTGGGGCCAAGGCAGCCCCAGCCCCAGCCGGCAGAAATATCAAGAAGTTCGAAACTGTCACCCTCCATCAGAGTACAGATTTCGTCGGCAGTATTATCCGGTTCAGCCATCAGACGAGCTCCGCCAGGCATCACTATACGAGGTTGCGGTACAACGTAATGTGGCACAAAATGGCGGCCAGCCAATGCGATATGAGCGAGGTCTCCGCGCATGGGCACGCTTTGCGGATCGGGTTTCGTAACCGGGCCTGACAGCGCAAAAGGCCCTTGGGGAAACTGCGCGGAATGATTGTTGTTATCGCTGTAGCTCACCGTTTGGTCTCATGCCGAAATAGGGAAAGCGCGGCGCTTAGCGATGATGAAGGAGTTGAGCAAGTTTGCTCGCGCTTTTCCGTCATAAACCATCAACCGAACCGCGCCTGAAGCATACGCCATGCTGCGCGCAGGCCCAGTGCCTCGCCACCCTTGGGGCGGCCGGGCTTGGCCGTAGGGCGCCATGCGAATGTATCGAAATGCGCCCAGTCAATTCCTTCACCGACAAACTTGTCCAGGAAAAGTCCGGCGACCGTCGCTCCTGCAAAGGCGTTGCCATGGGCATTGTTCGTGTCGGCTGTATCGGACTGGAGCCATTCGCCATAGGCATCGTGCAAAGGGAGACGCCAAACGGGGTCGTCGCTTTCTTGTCCAGCCGATAGTAAAGCATCCGCAGTGCTGTCTTTTCGGGTAAATAAGGCGGGCAGATCTGGCCCGAGAGCAACGCGGGCAGCTCCTGTCAATGTTGCAAAATCTATGATGAGATCGGGCTTTTCTTCCGAGCAGCGGGTCAGTGCATCGCCCAGTATCAGACGGCCCTCTGCATCGGTATTGCCGATTTCAACCGACAAACCCTTACGGCTGCGCAAGATGTCGCCTGGACGAAAAGCATTGCCGGCGATGGCGTTTTCAACTGCAGGAATGCAGCAATGGAGGCGTACATTGAGACCGGCTCCCATAACTAGACCTGCCAGAGCGAGAGCATGGGCGCTGCCACCCATATCCTTCTTCATGAGCAGCATGCCGGAAGAGGGTTTGACATCGAGGCCACCGGAATCGAAGCAGACACCCTTGCCAACAATAGCCAAGTGCGGGGCGTCTTCATTACCCCATGTGATCTCTATCATACGTGGCGCATGGCTTCGAGCTGCGGCGCGTCCAACGGCGTAGACCATCGGAAATTCTTGCTGCAACGCGTCTCCACGCGTGACTTTCAGCATGGCGCCATGCATTTTGGCGAGAGCTTCGGCCTGTTCTTCCAGGGCAGAGGGGCCCATATCTTCTGCCGGCGTGTTGACAAGATCGCGTACCAAACAAACGGCCGAGGCCTCGGCAATAGCTGGCCCGATAGCCTTCACATCTTTCGTCAACAGAAGGCGCGGTCCTTCTTCATCTTTACTGTCTTTGTAACGGGTGAAGCGATATTGTGCTGTTTGCCAGCCATGTAGCGCAACGCCTGGTTCGCCGGAAGCAAGCCGATAGGTGCCCGCAGGTAAGTTTTCGGCGAGTTTTGCCATACACCAACTAGACAATTTTTCAGGATTAGCGACACCGCCCACCGCGAACCATTCATCACCATCAGGTACGATAGCAGTTTCATAGCTTTTGCCAGTGAATCTTTGTGCCGCCAGTGCAGCGCGTTGAGAGTTGTTTAACGTGAGGGTGAATTTCTCAATACTCTCTGTGTTGACGAGATGGATGGCAATTGCCTTCTGTCCGCGATCGGGTTGGATCAATTCTGCATTCATGGTCGTTATGTCTGTCTGCTGATTGCTATCGTATTGGTGCATTAAAGGACTGTGTAGGGAGGAATGACTGATGAAGCGACTTGTTTCGGTTTTTGCAATGGCGGCTTTGGTGGCTGCCTGTGCTGACGGAACCGAGAATAGCTCGGCAACGGCTTCGTCTGGAGAAAAGAGAAATAATAGTGCCAGTGCAACAAGCAAGGCCGAGGCAAACAATCTGAAACTTACCGATGCGAAGCCAAGGTCTATCGATGTCGAGACAGACCTTATGGAATTCAGCTATTCCTATCCCGCCTTAGTAGCCTCCATTCCCAAGCTCGCAAGCTTGATGGATAGCCGGCTGGATGACACTGGCAGTGCGTTGGAAAAGGACGCTCAGGCTGCCAAAGCCGAGGCAGAGAAGAACAATTATCCTTACCGTACCTATAGCACCCAGGTTGAATGGAAAGTGGTGAGAGATTTGCCGGACTGGCTGAGTCTTTCCGCCAACATCTATACCTATACTGGCGGGGCACATGGAATGCATGTCTTTGACAGTCTCGTCTGGGACAAGAAGGCGAACATTGCGCGCAACCCGCTGGATTTGTTTATTTCCGGCCCTTCATTGTCCAAAGTTACTGAAAAGGCTTTCTGCGATGCGCTGGATAAAGAACGTGAAAAGAAACGGGGCGAGCCGGTGAGGCGTGATCCGGACGCACTATTTTCTGAATGTATCGACCCGGTGGAAAATTCGACAATCATTTTGGGGTCGTCCGATGGTCAAAGCTTTGATCGCATCGGCTTTCTTGTCCCGCCTTACAATGCGGGCCCTTATGTAGAAGGGGAATATGAAGTCACGCTACCCGTTACTGCCGAAATCAAAACAATGGTGAAACCAGAATTCCGGAGCAGCTTTGTTCTGGGTAAATGACCCTCGCAATTGTCAGGTTTCGTCGCTACATGAAGTGAATGACCGAATATCAGCATGTCGATGGAACCGAGACCGTCCTGCGGGATGGAACGATTAAGCTTCATGGGCCGGAAGGCTTTGAAGGAATGCGCAAAGCTGGTCGTCTGGCCGCAGAAATCCTCGATGCCCTTGCCCCTATGGTGCAGCCGGGTGTGGCTACAGCCGAACTGGACCGAGTGGTGCGTGAAATGACGCTCGATGCTGGTGCGGTTCCTGCTACGCTTGGTTATCGTGGCTATACGCATAGCTGTTGTATTTCCATCAACCATGTAGTCTGTCACGGCATTCCTTCCAGCAAAGTTTTAAAAGAAGGGGACATTCTTAACATCGATGTCACCCCTCTGCTGGATGGCTGGCATGGTGATACAAGTCGTATGTATGTGGCAGGGGAGGCGTCTATCAAAGCAAGGCGTCTGATCGATGTGACATATGAATGTATGATGATTGGTGTGGATATGGCCAAACCGGGCATTCGTCTCGGGGATATTTCTGCTGCAATTCAAAAGCACGCTGAAAGCCATCGCTATGGTGTCGTGCGTGAGTTTTGCGGTCATGGATTAGGCCGTCTGTTCCATGATTCACCCGAGGTGGTGCATGCAGGGAAAGCTGGAACCGGGCCAGAACTCAAGTCTGGTATGTTCTTCACCATCGAGCCAATGATTAATCTCGGAAAACCCGCGGTAAAGTTGTTGAACGATGGGTGGACGGCGGTCACTCGCGATAAGTCGCTCACGGCCCAATTCGAACATTCGATTGGCATTACCGAAACAGGGCATGAGATTTTCACCGAAAGTCCTAAGGGTATGCACAAGCCGCCTTATGAATAGTTAAGGGGCTATTACGGTAGTAAAGCGAATTGTGCTTGAGTGCTAATTGAGTAGTTGGAAGTTTTTCTGAACCTTTCTGATTGGCCTGTTGTTAATGCATGAGAATATTGTTTCGAATGCTGTCGATGGGCTGTTTATGAAAATTATAAATCGAAAATTTTTGATGGTGATAACGGCAAGTATGCTTTTGTCGTTTCCTTCCATTGCACAGGCCCATGATAGCATCACCCCGTTAGGGGCAAATCTGGAAGGGTTCGACTATCCTTGGGTGGTCAGGCAAATGCCCGTCCAGATTGGCTCGCAGCAAGGCCAAATGTCCTACATGGCTCCGCAACCCGATCTATCGAACGGTGAAACTGTAGTGCTGTTGCATGGGAAGAACTTCTGTGGTGCTACGTGGGAGCATACAGCGAATAGGCTGTTACGCGATGGTTACCGGGTTCTCCTCCCCGATCAGGTGGGCTTCTGCAAAAGCTCCAAGCCGCAAGATGCCCAGTACACCTTTGCAATGTTGGCCAACTTTACGCGACAACTGATCGAGCAGAACAGCAATGGGCCGGTGACGCTGGTTGGTCATTCAACCGGTGGCATGCTGGCGATGCATATTACTTATATGTATCCAGAGCTGATTAGGCATCTGGTGCTCATCAACCCGCTTGGGCTGACCGACCGTATGGCTGAAGGTGTGCCGTATAAACCCCTATCAGAGCTGTATGCCGCGCAGAGAAAGGTGAATTATGATTCCATCCGCTCATACCAGCTGAACACTTATTATCACGGCCACTGGAAATCGCGTTATGATCGGTGGGTGAAAATGCTGGTAGGACAATATGCCGGTTCCGGCGGTGACAAAGTGGCGTTGGCACAAGCTAAGCTTAGCGAGATGATCTTGACGCAACCTATTTCACAGCATTTGGATCGGTTGACGATGCCAGTGACCTTGATGGTCGGGATGAAAGATACAACCACTTTCGGCAAAGGTCAGGCGCCAGCTGATGTACAAGAGCGTCTCAAACCGATTCCCGATCTTGTCGGGCAAGCGATTTCGCGAATGCCTGATGCAACATTGATTGCTTTTGAAGAATTGGGGCATTCTCCACAAGTGGAGGCACCCGAACGATTTGAAGCGGCTCTAACAGAAGCTTTGGTTTCTAGATCCGTCGAGTAAAATGGACCTCAGCGTTATAAACGCTTCGCAATCAGGCGTTTTTCAGCGCTTAACCCTGATAGGGTATGCTTTCGGCTTGTGACCGCGCGAGGGAAACTCTAGATGAGCGGAATGGCCGGAGATCTACTTGATAATAGGGGAAGAGGGGAGGCAGCTTGGAGCTGGCCTTCTATCCACCCTGAAGGACGCAAATTTGGACTGATCGCTATCGGTATCAGTCTGATCTTCCTTTTGCTGCTCGATTGGGAGATCGTCGGCTGGCCGTTATTGGTTCTGTCTGCGGGTGTGTTCGCTTTTTTTCGCGATCCAGAGAGGGTCGTTCCTCAAGGCGATGCCATGATCATCGCTCCTGCTGATGGATTGGTAACGCTGATCAGTCAGGTGCCGCCTCCGCTGGAATTGCAATCTCCTGATTCTAAAGGATTGCCGGGTTTGGGTACCGAACCAGTCACTCGTATTTCGATCTTCATGTCGGTTTTCGATGTGCACATCAACCGGGCTCCGGTTGGTGGTATCGTACGTCGGGTACATTATATTCCCGGTAAATTTATGAATGCCGATCTTGATAAGGCGAGCGAAGAAAATGAACGACAACATGTTTTGATCGAACGCTCGGATGGCGAATTGATTGGCTGTACGCAGATCGCTGGCCTTGTGGCCCGCCGAATTGTGCCGTTTGTTAAACCGGGCGATATTGTTGCAGTGGGACAACGTATCGGCTTGATTCGCTTTGGGAGTCGGGTGGACGTTTACCTTCCCAAAGGCACGGATTCGAAGATTTTACTGGGCCAAAAAGTCATTGCAGGAGAAACTGTGCTCGCGGAAATCGATCGGCAATGCCTGATTGAAGGTGTCAGCCAGTGAGCGTCGAACCCGAACAGGGGCCGCTGGGGCCAAGAGCAAGTGAGGATGAAATTTCGGTTGTGACTGATGGGAGACGCTTAGGAAGCGGGTTGTCCCTGCGCGCTGTTCTGCCCAATGCGATTACGGCCGCGGCTTTATGTTCGGGGCTTACCGGAATACGCTTCGCTATAATCGGTGATTGGGAGCGTTGCGTCTTTGCTATTATTCTTGCCGGCATGCTGGATGGTATCGATGGGCGCATCGCGCGCTTGTTAAAAGCCCAATCCCGTTTCGGTGCAGAATTGGATAGCCTTGCCGATTCACTGAGCTTTGGTATGGCGCCAGCATTGGTGCTTTTCTTGTGGTCTTTACAGGATCTGCCACGTTTTGGCTGGTTTGCTTCGCTTGCTTTTGCAATTTGTTGTGCGTTGCGTCTGGCACGTTTTAATGCGCAGATAGATATGGACGAACAACCGCATAAATCGGCTGGTTTCCTTACCGGTGTGCCAGCACCTATTGGGGCAGGACTGGCATTTTTACCCATGTACCTTTGGATCGCGAGTGGCGAACCAATTTTCCGCGAGCCAATCATCGTTGCTGTGTGGGTGGCTGTGATGGCTTTTTTGATGATCTCCAACCTGGCTACGTTAAGCTGGACTTCGATTCGTCCGCGGCGTTCTATTCGCCTGGAAGCAATTGCTGTGGCTGGGCTGGTCTTTGCCTCTTTGCTGACTGAGCCTTGGTGGACACTTGCTGTCTTATCGATCATTTATCTGCTGTTGATGCCTTATGGGGTATACAGCTATGCGAAAGTCAGGCGGCAGCGTAATGCCGCTTCTGCCAGCGAGATTTCCTGAAGTGTAGCCGTTTCCAGCGGCTTTTTCTCTCGGGCGTGCATGGGCGCAACGAATGGCCGTGGCTGCTGCGACATTCGGCAGGAAACTGTATGATACTTGTTTCTTTTAGATCGAGCTGTTTTGCAGCTTCGAGAAATGCCAGATCATGGCGGAGGAAGCGCGCGATTTCTATTGCTCGAGAGATGCTCTGAGTGATGATGATAATTGCCGCCATTCCGGAGGTAATGAAGAGCAGCCCAAGAAAAAATGCCGTCATTTGCCAAGTCTCCTGTAGCCCGCAAATCGGACTTGCTTCTTGATGTGGCCGGAGGAAAAATGAAGATGTTGAGGGAGTTCCGGTCCGAATGTTTCTTCGAGAACGAATGTTCCTTATTTGTTCTCGTCCGTCAAGCGCTATTTCCTCCGTTGTGGATCAGTGCCGGATAAGCTTGGGCTGGCGCTTACGCCCCCGGAGGTCTGAATAAAGGAATTTCATCTGGATTCTTCCGAGAGCTTTCGCTATGCGCGCAATGTCGCTTGATAGCCGATTCTGTGATCGGTTTGTCTAATGTGACAAATCCACATGGAAAGCACTTCACACCGGTGCTCCTGGCGGGATCTCCGCCTGGGTCCCAATGCTTTCCAGAGGCATAACCGGAAAGGAATTTATTTATGGCGGCACCTACCGTCACCATGCAGCAGCTCATTGAAGCTGGTGCTCATTTTGGCCACCAGACCCATCGCTGGAATCCGCGGATGAAGCCGTATATCTTCGGCGCGCGAAATGGTGTTCACATTATCGATCTGTCGCAGACGGTGCCACTTATGGCCCGGGCTCTCGATTTCGTGAATGCAACCGTTCGCGCTGGTGGTAAAGTTCTCTTCGTTGGTACCAAGCGCCAGGCTCAGGAGCCGATTGCTGAGGCTGCTCGTGCATCAGGACAGCACTTTGTGAATCACCGCTGGCTCGGTGGTATGTTGACCAACTGGAAAACCATTTCCCAGTCGATCAAGCGTCTTAAGACTATTGAGGAAAAGCTGGCCGGAGATACATCGGGCTTCACCAAGAAGGAAGTTCTTCAGATGACGCGCGAACGCGACAAGCTGGAACTTTCGCTTGGCGGTATTCGCGATATGGGCGGTATTCCGGACGTAATGTTCGTGATCGATGCCAACAAGGAAGAATTGGCTATTAAGGAAGCCAATGTGCTGGGTATTCCTGTTGTTGCCGTTCTGGATACCAACACCGACCCGACTGGCATTGCATTTCCGGTACCGGGTAACGACGACGCTAGCCGTGCTGTACGCCTTTATTGCGATGCTATTGCTCAGGCCGCCACTACAGGCGCCAGCGAAGGTGTCGCCGATTCGGGTGCTGACATCGGCGAAATGGAAACACCGCCGGAAGAAGCTGCTGTAGCTGAAACCGAAGCCGCTCAGGCGTAATCGCTTCGTCACCAACTGCTTTTAAGGCGCCGGGCGTTGCGAAAATCGAACGGCCCGGCGCCGTTACATCTATTCAAGAGGTATCAAACCGATGGCTGCTTATACTGCCGCTGACGTGAAGAACCTGCGCGAAAAAACCGGCGCGGGCATGATGGATTGCAAGAAGGCTCTCGATGAGTCCAATGGTGACGTTGAGGCCGCAGTCGATGCTTTGCGTGCCAAAGGCCTTGCTGCCGCTCAGAAAAAGTCTAGCCGTACGGCTGCTGAAGGCCTGGTGGGTGTCGCTGTGTCCGGCACCAAGGGTGTGGCCGTGGAAGTTAATTCCGAAACGGACTTCGTTGCCAAGAACGATCAGTTCCAGAGCTTTGTCAAGAATGTTACCGAAAAGGCGCTCGATGTCGCTGGTGACGATGTGGAGGCCCTGAAGGCTGCTGATTACCCCAAGGGCGGTACTGTTGCTGATGCGCTGACCAACAATGTGGCCACGATCGGTGAGAACCAGCAGATTCGCCGCATGAAGACGGTTGAGGTGTCCAAGGGTGTCATCGTCCCGTATATGCATAATGCGGTAACACCCGAGTTGGGCAAGATCGGTGTGCTCGTGGCTCTTGAAAGTGAAGCTCCGGCGGATGTTCTCGAACCGCTTGGCAAACAGCTTGCGATGCATATCGCTGCCGCTTTCCCGCAGGCGCTGAACGTTGAAGGGCTTGATCCTGCTCTGATCGAACGTGAGCGGGCTATTGCTTCTGAAAAGGCTGCCGAAAGCGGCAAACCTGAAAATGTGCAGGAAAAGATGGTCGAAGGCGCGGTGAACAAGTTCGCCAAGGAAAACGCCCTGCTGAGCCAGATATTCGTAATGGATAACAAAACACCCGTAGCACAGGTTGTTGAAAAGGCCGGCAAAGACGCAGGTGTGCCGATTGTGCTTAAGGATTATATCCGCTTCCAGCTCGGTGAAGGTATTGAGAAGGAAGAAAGCGATTTTGCGGCTGAAGTGGCCGCCGCAGTCAAAGGCTGAACGCATCATTTTATATATAGGCCGGAATTTTTTCCGGTTTCAAAAACCGTCGTTCCTCATATGAGGAGCGGCGGTTTTTTGTGCCCAATCGATCCTTTTGATTGTCGGAGTTGCCTTGTATTGTCTGAGTTATTATCAGGCTAATCTCAATCGTGAGAGGAAAGGCTGCATGAAAGACAATATTACAATTGAGCGCCGTAGATTTCTGGCGGCTAGCCTTGGCGTTCCTGTAGCGACCTCGCTGCCGCTGGCCGCTTGCAACAAAACCGATCCTGCAGCTGATACTAAAGCGGCTGAAGATGGTATTATTAATCCGCTGATTTTACAGCGCGCCGATCCATGGGTTTATCGGAAAGAGGGGGCGTATTATTTCACGGCATCTGTTCCTGAATATGACCGGATCATTCTACGGCAAGCGAACACCGTTGCCGGGCTGGGGGAAGCGAAGGAGCGTGTTCTTTGGCGGGCCCCAAAAAGCGGCCGGATGTCTGGAAATGTCTGGGCGCCGGAAATTCATTTTTTCGGTGGTAAATGGAATATTTATTTCGCTGCAGGCGAAGGTGATGGGGAAGACCCCTTCCGCATTCGTACTTATGTACTTCAGGCTGATGGCGATGATCCGATGGTCGCGGAATGGTCCATCCTTGGTGAACTGAACGCGCCATGGGACAGCTTCAATCTCGACGCAACGAGTTTCGAGCATAAGGGAACGCGCTATCTGTGCTGGGCGCAGCGCGAACCTGGCATCGATACTAATAGTAATCTTTACCTTGCCCCACTTGATACACCATTGACTTTCGCTGCTGAACCAGTGCGTCTGTCAATGCCGACACTGCCGTGGGAAATTCAGGGCTATAAGGTCAATGAAGGTGCGGCCTATCTAAACCGCAATGGGAAAGTTTTCCTCACCTACTCAGCCAGCGCAACCGATGCCCGATATTGCATGGGTATGCTGACAGCAGATGAAGACGCAGATCTGATGAATCCGGAAAGCTGGAGGAAGTCGCAGGAGCCTGTGTTCCAGACATCAGTAGACAATAAAGTTTATGGCCCGGGGCATAACAGCTTTACGGTAGATCAGCAGGGGCGCGATCTGCTCGTCTATCATGCACGTAACTACAAGGATATTGAAGGCGACCCGCTATTCGATCCCAACCGCCACACGCGGGTGCAACTGATTAAATATCGTGAAGATGGAACGCCGGATTTTGGCGAGCCGGTAAAAATTGGCCCGATGCCGAAAATTTGATTGCTGCCTGCGGAACTCAGAAAAGGGCCATTATACTTCATTTGAAGTGGTGGCTCTTTTCATGATGGATATTTTAGGTCTGGCGTGGTTCGTTAACCTCATAGACTTGCAAATTTCGATCTCCAATGCCTAGCTGAGGCCAAGTTTTACGCCATTCTGAAATGTGTTTACTGGCAAAATGCAAATCAAGTGCAGTTTGATCTCGCCATAATTCTCTTATGTGGATCAGGCCAGTGTCTAGCACATCCTGGCCATAGCTGTAGCTAAGACAACCATCTTCGTTACGGCTCGCTTCGATCATGGATCGCATAGCGGGTAACGCCCTGTCGAAATTCTCTGCAGGCAATCGAACTGTACCAACAATCAGTAGCATTCCCAAGGTTATAAGCCCTGCCGTGGTACGGGAAAAGAGAGATATTCGGTCTGGATAGAGGTTTGTTTTCCAGGTTCGCTGTGGCGCATTTAAAATAACGATTTGCACCGCATTTGCGTTCCCTTTCCCTTTGCGTGAGCTGACAGAGGCGCTAAGGACGCGGGCAGCCACCTTATAGCCGGAGCAAGGTCCTTATGCCGCAAACTCGCTTTAAGCGCATCCTTCTTAAATTGTCGGGTGAAGTTCTCATGGGCGAGCAGCAGTTCGGGATTGATCCGGCCTATGTTTCCCGACTCGCTGAGGAAGTGAAGGCGGCAAAAGATACCGGTTTCGAAGTCTGTCTCGTAATAGGTGGCGGCAATATTTTCCGAGGTATTTCGGGGGCGGCTAAAGGGCTTGATCGTACCACTGGCGATTACATGGGGATGCTTGCCACTGTGATGAACGCACTGGCAATGCAGAACGCGCTCGAAAAACTGGGTGTGCAGACACGCGTGCAATCGGCCATTCCGATGGCTTCGGTTTGCGAGCCTTATATTCGCCGCCGTGCAGAACGCCATCTGGAGAAGGGGCGTATCGTGATTTTTGCAGCAGGCACTGGCAATCCGTTCTTCACTACAGATACCGGTGCCGCCTTGCGCGCCGCTGAAATGGGATGTGATGGCCTGTTCAAGGGGACTAGTGTGGATGGTGTCTATGACTGCGATCCAAAGAAGTTTCCTGATGCGACTCGTTTTGAGACAATTACTTATTCAAAAGTACTATCTGACAATTTGAAGGTCATGGACGCAGCTGCTGTCGCATTGTGTCGTGAGAATAATATTCCAATCGTGGTTTTCTCGATTCGGGAAAAAGGTAATCTCGCGCGTGTGCTGGCTGGCGAAGGTGTGCAGACCGTTGTGCAAGAGGAAGCCGAATAATGGCGAAATATGACAAGGCCGATATCGAGCGCCGTATGACTGGCGCGGTGGATAGCCTCAAACATGATCTGACCGGTTTGCGTACCGGCCGTGCGAATACCGCATTACTCGATCCGGTGCAGGTCGAAGTGTATGGTTCGATGATGCCGATTTCACAAGTTGCGACCGTTTCTGCGCCAGAACCACGCATGCTTTCGGTGCAAGTGTGGGACAGAGCGAATGTGAATGCCGTCGAAAAAGGAATCGCCAAGTCGAATCTTGGCCTCAATCCTATGACGGACGGCCAAACCATCCGTTTGCCGCTTCCCGATCTGACCGAAGAGCGTCGCAAGGAACTGGCTAAACTGGCCGGCCAATATGCTGAAAAAGCACGTATTGCGATTCGCAATGTTCGCCGCGATGCCATGGAAGCTCTGAAGACCGACGAAAAGAAGAAGGAAATCAGCGAAGATGATCGGAAGCGGTCTGAGGAAGAGGTTCAGAAGCTGACCGACAAATATGTCGCCGAAGCCGATTCCGCTGCGGAAGCCAAGGAAAAGGAAATTTTGACGCAGTGAGTGATGAAGCACCCCCGTTTATGGATGAACTTGCCGAGGACGCTGATCGTGTCGGCAAGGCAGGACGGGGTGTGGATTTTACGATGGATCAAACTGTAAATCACGGTGCCCGGCATGTGGCCATTATCATGGATGGTAATGGCAGATGGGCAAAGAAACGCCATTTGCCCCGATTGATGGGGCATCAGCGCGGTGTCGAGGCCGTTCGAAAGCTGGTGCGCTCATTGCCGTCCAGCGGACTTGAATGTTTGACGCTATACGCCTTTTCGAGTGAAAACTGGAAACGGCCTGAAGAAGAAGTGTCGGATCTGATGAAACTGATGCGGCGCTTCATCAAAAGCGATCTTCCAGAATTCATTGCCAATAATGTCCGCCTGAAAATAATCGGCGATTATAAAGCTCTGGATGCGGATATTGTGGAAATGCTCGAAGATGCTTTGGAGCGGACAGCTGACGGTAAACGTACTGTTGCGGTGGCGCTGAACTATGGTTCACAGCAGGAAATCGCCCGCGCTGCTGCGAAGGCTGCACAAGAAGGTGCTGTAACGGTCGAAACCATTTCTGCCCATCTCGACACCGCAGATTTGCCGCCTCTCGATCTGGTGATTCGGACATCGGGTGAAGTGCGTTTGTCCAATTTTCTGCTCTGGCAGGTGGCTTACGCAGAAATGTGGTTTACACCTGTGTTATGGCCCGATTTTACGCCGGCTCACCTTGATGATGCTTTGAGCAGCTTTGCGGAACGGGAGCGACGTTTTGGCGGGCGCTGAAATTGAATCGGAAGCGATTAGGCAGCGTAAGCGGGACCGTTTGAAGCGATACATGTCGGTCCCCTTGGGGGTGCGGACATCCGATCTTCCGAAACGCGTGGCTTCGGCCATTGTGATGTTGGCTATAGCGGCTGGTGCCGTGGCTGCCGGCGGGTGGTGGCTCAAAGGCTTTATCGGCATTGTTGCTGTGATCGGCTTTGGTGAGTTCGTAAGGCTTATCATCAAGGCGACGGATAATATTCCTTACCGGTTGGCAGCGATCCTAGCCGCTACTTTTTATATCGGTATCGCCGCAATCCTTTTGATGAATATGGCACCCTTCATCCAGATCGTTACGGTGGTGACCGTCATTCTGACGGATACAGGAGCCTACTTTACCGGCCGCGCATTAGGAGGCCCTAAGATTGCACCGCGTATTAGCCCTTCGAAAACCTGGTCCGGACTGTTCGGAGGGATGATCGCTGCCGGTATTTGGCTGATGATCGTGGTTGGCTTTATCGGCCTTGCTTTAAGGGGGCTCGCTTCATCCACCGACACAACTCCGGAAGGCAAGACTCTACTGTTCGCCCTGGCTATTGGCGCGATGCTGGCGATTGCGGCACAAGCAGGCGATTTCCTTGAAAGCTGGCTTAAGCGCAAGGCTGGAGTGAAGGACAGCTCTAATCTTATTCCCGGCCATGGCGGGGTGTTGGACAGGGTGGATGGTTTGTTGCCAGTTGCAATCATTGTTGGCCTGCTGACCGGATGGGCCGGCGTATGACGATGCGATCTATCTCGATACTCGGAGCTACCGGATCAGTCGGCACGTCCACGCTCGATTTAATCCGGCGTGAGCCGAAAAGGTGGCGTGTAGTAGCGCTGACCGCCAATAGTCGTACCGATGAGCTGGCTGCATTAGCGCGTGAGTTTCGTGCTGAAATTGCTGTAGTGGCTGATGAAAGCAAACTGGCTGATTTGCGGCAGGCACTTGGAAATAGTGGTGTGAAGGCAGCGGCGGGCTCTGACGCTCTTTGCGAAGCAGCGTCGCGAAACGTCGATCTTGCCGTAGCAGCGATTGTAGGGTGTGCCGGGCTCAGGCCGACAATGGCGGCGATCGAGCAGGGAGGCACGATTGCTCTGGCAAATAAGGAAGCACTGGTCTCCGCAGGTTATGTGATGACCGAAGCCGTGCAGCGTCATGGGGCAACCCTTCTGCCTGTCGATTCGGAGCATAATGCGATTTTCCAATGCTTGCAGGGCAATGCTATGAGCGATGTGCGCTGGATCACTCTGACAGCTAGTGGCGGACCGTTCCGTACATGGAGTGCAGAGCAGATCGGAGCAGCGACACCCGCACAGGCGGTGGCGCATCCAAACTGGGATATGGGTGCTAAAATAAGTGTCGATAGCGCGACGATGATGAATAAGGGGCTCGAATTCATCGAAGCTCACCATCTCTTCCCGGTCGGTCTGGATCGGTTGCGAATTATTGTCCATCCGCAATCCATAGTGCATTCCATGGTCGAATATCGCGACGGGTCAACGTTGGCTCAACTGGGCCCTTCCGACATGCGCGTGCCGATTGCTTCAGCACTGGCGTGGCCGCGCCGCATGGAAACACCCTGTAATCCGCTGGATCTGGCAGGTATTGGCGAATTATCTTTTTTTGGACCCGATGAAAATCGGTTTCCGGCGACCCGTCTGGCGCGTGAGGCTGCACATACCGGTGGAGCTGCACCGGCAATTCTCAATGCAGCCAACGAAGTTGCCGTGGCAGCTTTCCTCGCCGGTCAGATAGAGTTCACCCGTATTGCTGCACTGGTAGAAGAGGTCCTCAATCGAAATGCATCGGCAGCGCCGATGTCACTGGAAGAGGTTCTGGCAGTAGATGCCGAAACGCGGGCTTATGCGGCCCGAATGCTGGAGCATGCCTGACTTGTTTGATTCCCCCCCTTTCTGGATGTGGATTGTCGGGTTCCTGCTGGTTCTCGGTCCATTGGTGACGTTGCATGAACTGGGCCATTATCTTGTTGGTCGGTTCTTTGGAGTGAAGGCGGACGCTTTTTCCATCGGATTTGGTAAGGAAATAGCTGGCTTTACCGATAAGCGCGGTACACGCTGGAAGCTCTCGGCGTTGCCATTGGGCGGCTATGTTCAATTTGCAGGTGATATGAACCCGGCAAGCGAACCCAGCCCGGAATGGCTGGCTTTGCCTGAGGAAGAACGGCAAAAAACCTTTCCGGCGCAACCTCTATGGCAAAAAGCTCTCATTGTCGCGGCCGGGCCGTTCACCAATTTTCTGATCGCGATCGCGATTCTTGCAACATTTAATCTGGTTTACGGCAAGCTGGAAATTCCTCCCGTCATTGCAGCTGTAAGTGAAAATAGCGCTGCGGCTGAAGCGGGCTTGCGCGAGGGGGACCGGATTGTATCTGCCGATGGTGCACCTATCGAGAATTTTGAAGCTCTGCGCAATCTGGTTGTCCCGAATCCGGGATCGAACCTCTCTCTTGAAGTTGAACGCGACGGCGAAACACTCAATTTTGATTTCACAATTCCAATGATTGTCGAACGAGACCGGTTCGGGAATGAATTTCGCATCGGGCGTTTGGGGGTGGCTTCGCCATCAGGGGAGGTCGTTCCTGTGGGGCCGCTTGAATCGGTAGGCCTCGCGACTGTCCAGACAGCGGGCATCATGAAAATGATGGTCAATGGTGTATGGCAGATCATCTCCGGTCGCCGTCCGGTG
Organism: Altericroceibacterium spongiae; assembly: GCF_003610805.1. GTDB lineage: Bacteria > Pseudomonadota > Alphaproteobacteria > Sphingomonadales > Sphingomonadaceae > Altericroceibacterium > Altericroceibacterium spongiae. The sequence goes on from NZ_RAPF01000003.1 coordinate 468,354, forward strand.
AGCGAGCTTGGCGGGCCGATCAAGATCGCCAAATATTCAGGGGAACAGTTGAGCCTTGGATGGCATCAGTTCGTGTCATTTGTGGCTCTTATCTCGATTAACTTGGCATTCATTAACATCCTGCCAATCCCAGTGCTCGACGGCGGGCATCTGGCTTTCTACGCGGCTGAGGCGGTTCGTCGTAAGCCAGTGGGGCAGCGTGGTCAGGAATGGGCGTTCCGCACCGGCATGGCATTTGTGCTCGCACTGATGCTGTTCGTCACGATCAACGATATCATCTCACTGCCGATTTTCGGCAGTTAGCTTTGGGAATAAGGACGGACCGCGCTGAACAATCCCTTGAATTGCATCATGGTTGCTTGATTGGCCTGTCAGCTTCAGGCACATGGCGACAGCTTGTCTTGCGAAGGAAATGTCCTGCGGCAGGGAAGTGAGAAGGGAAACAGTGTTGGCACGTTGCGCAACGAGACACGCAGTGTCAGAGATTGGACGGAATATGAGCCGTAAGGCGACGACAACCATTGCAGCCTCGCAATTCGCGGCAGCCCTGATGGGCTGCACAATGCTGGCCGGTGTTCCGGCCGCAGCTTATGCTCAGGACGAAGCGGCAGAGGGGAATCCTGCCGCACCGGAGGGAGCTTCCTCTCAGGACACGCCGGACCAGACTTCGTCCGAACAGGCCGGGCAGACGATCCGCTCGCTCACTGTGGTAGGAGCAGAGCGTCTCGAACCGGATACGGTACTAAGCTACATCCAGCTTCGTGTTGGGGGAGCCTATACAGCTGCAGCGGCCGACCAGGCGCTCAAGGACCTCTCCGCGACAGAGCTATTCTCCGATTTCTCGATTCGTAACGATAATGGCAATGTTGTGATCGAGGTGAAGGAAAACCCGATCATCAATCGGATCGTGCTGGAAGGGAATAAAAAGCTGAAGGATGACAAAATCCTTCCTGAAATCCATCTTGCTGCACGCCAGATATTTACGCGTTCAAAAGTCCGGGCCGATGTCGCCCGTATTATCGAGCTGTACAAGCGGCAGGGACGTTTCGCCGCAACGGTTGAGCCGAAAATGGTTATGCTCGACCAGAATCGTGTCGATATTATTTTTGAGATTACGGAAGGTCCGAAATCCAAAGTTCGTCAGATCAACATTATCGGAAATGATGCTTTTTCCGATGGGGATCTCAAAGGTGAGATGTACACCAAGGAAACTGGTTTCCTGAAAATATTTAGCTCTAATACGAGCTATGATCCCGACCGTATGGCGGCCGACCAGCAACAGTTGCGCCAGTTTTATCTGACTCAGGGTTATGCTGATTTCCGGGTTGTATCGGCTGTGGCGGAACTGACGCCGGATAAGAAGGACTTCATCATCACTTATGTGGTGGAGGAAGGCAAACGGTACAAATTCGGTGATGTGAAGGTCGAAAGCCAGTTGCGCGATTTCGACAGTGATCGCCTGACCTCCAGTTTGCCGATGCATAAGGGGGACTGGTATAACGCGAAAACAGTTGAAGATACGGTTGAAAGTCTGACCGAATCCGCTGGCGCTTATGGTTATGCTTTTGCGAATGTGCAGCCGCAATTTTCGCGTAATCGTGACGATCTCACTATGGATGTCACCTTTACGATTGCCGAAGCACCGCGCGTTTATATCCAGCGCATCGATGTGAATGGCAACACGCTTACGCAGGATAAAGTGGTTCGGCGCGAATTTCGTGTGGCGGAAGGCGATGCCTTTAATTCGCTGGCCGTCAAACGCTCCACGGCGCGCATTAATTCCCTGGGCTATTTCCAGGAGAATTTTGAAATCAATCAGGTGCAGGGTGATGATCCAGGCAGTATCGTGCTGGAAGCCAATGTGCAGGAGCAGCCTACCGGTGAACTAACGCTTTCGGCTGGTTTCTCCAGTCTTGAGAGTTTTATTCTCTCGGGGTCTATCCGTCAGCGGAACTTTCGAGGCCGAGGGCAAACAGTGGGCCTTAGTGCCAACTTCTCGAGCTATTCACGGAGCGCTTCAGTAAGTTTCACTGAGCCATATTTGTTTGATAAAAATATTTCTACGGGGATCGATATCTATCGCCGGGAATATGATAATGACTATTACAATAATGATAATGAGACATATTCCAGCGCGACAACCGGTTTTCAGGCTCGAGTTGGTGTCCCATTAACCGAATATCTTTCGGTACTTGGGCGTTACACGCTCAATTTTGATGATATTTCTCTCGATGAGAATACATTTTACACGGTCAATGGTGATGGGGATTTCACCTGTGATCCTATTCTGGCCGGCAGGTATTTGTGTGAAGCAGTAGGCAAACGCACGACATCTATGGTCGGTGCTTCGCTGATTTACAGCAATCTCGATAGCCGTGTTCGCCCGACACGCGGTGAGCGAGCGACGTTGAGTGCAGATTTCGCAGGGCTGGGTGGAGATGTCCGCTACGCCCGTATTCGCGGTGACGCTGCGAAATACTGGAATGTTGGCAGTGGCTTTATCTTCTCCGTCACTGGTGAGGGCGGGTATATTAAAGGCCTGAAAGATCGTGGTGAAGGCGAGAATGATGTTCTGCTAACTGACCGCTTTTTCCTTGGTGAACCTCAGATACGTGGCTTCGATATTCGCGGTATTGGCCCACGCGTTCTGCGCGTACCGTATTTGACGGATGAGGACGGCAATCAGTATCTCGCAGACTATGATGCAAATTCGGTAACCGATGATGCTCTGGGTGGTAACGCCTATTATATGGCGCGGGCTGAGCTGGAAATTCCACTCGGTTCCGGTGCGCGGGAAATGGGGCTGCGGCCGTCGATCTTTGTCGATGCAGGTTCTGTTTTTAGTCTGAAAGCTCCCAGGCCGCTGGTTGATCAGCCGGGCGGGTATTTCATCCCTACGCGCAATTCGGATGGTGCGGCTTTGTGTCAGCAAACGTCCGGCGATGAAAGCAGCGTTGTTACCTGCCCCAGTGTTCCTGACGGCGGTCAATTGCCCGATGGTGTGACGGCATTGGGACGAAATATAAGCCCGTTCAAGGAAGTGTTTGTCGGCAATACGGCCAAGCCGCGTGTTGCTGTTGGCTTCGGTGTGGACTGGAATTCACCCTTTGGGCCCTTCCGCATCAACGTTTCTTATCCACTTCTGAAATATGAAGGTGATGATACCAAAACCTTCTCCTTTAATGTGGGGACACAATTCTGATGAAGCATATTTTTAAACCTGCTTTTGCTGCGGGAATCGCCATCGCATCGCTTACTGCACCTATGGCTGTCGCTCCGGCGTCGGCGCAGGCTGCCCAGAGCATAGGTGTGGTCAATCCCGATGCTGTGGTGACGAACTCCGCTGCTTATCAGGCAGCCCAGCAGCAGCGTCAGACGACCTATCAGGCACAGATTCAACAGGCACAACAACGCCGAGATCAGATTCAGGCTGAGCTGGATCCACTGATCCAGAAACTTCAGGCTGACAGTCAGGCTGCTAACGCCAATCAACAGGCGTTGCAGCAGCAGGCTGCAACGATTCAGCAGAAGGAACAGGCCGGTCAGCGCGAATTGCAGCAAATTTTGGCACCTTACAGCCTTTCGCAGGCTTATGTTGAAGAACAGATCAACGATAAGCTTATGGAAGCGGTTCAAAATGCGGCCAAGAAGCGCAATGTGACTCTGGTTCTTGATGCCACTTCAGGTGCAGTCGCTTATGCTGAAGCCTCTTATAACATCACGCAGGATGCAGTGAATGAACTCAATGCGCTGCTTCCCAGCGTGCAGGTCGTTCCGCCTGAAGGCTGGTTGCCGCGCCGTATGCGTCAGCAGCAGGCACAACAGCAACAGGCTCAGCAGCAGCAAACCCAACCGGCAGCTGCGCCTGGCCGTTAAGGCTGGGTTCGGTTCCTGTTAGAAAATGAATGGAAAGTTCGGGCATGAGTGACAATCAGGGGGCGCCCGCCTACGACATTGGTAAGATCCTGAAGGCTTTGCCGCATCGCTATCCGCTGTTGCTGGTGGATCGGGTTCAAAGTCTCGAAGTGGGCGAAGAAATTCATGCTGTAAAAGCGGTGAGTTTCAACGAGCAATTCTTTCAGGGCCACTTCCCAGGGCGGCCGATCATGCCCGGAGTTTTGCAAATCGAAGCTCTCGCGCAGGCAGCTGCGATTCTCGCCATTGAAACACTGGAACTTTCGGATTCCGGTAAGCTTGTCTATTTCATGGCGATTGACGGCGCGAAATTTCGTAATCCTGTGGAGCCCGGCTGTTTGCTCGACCTTAATGTCGGCTTTGTTCAGAAGCGGGCGCGTGTGTGCAAGTTCTGGGGTAAAGCCAGCGTCGCCGGGAAGATAACGTGTGAGGTGGAATTTACTGCTATGGTTGCCGATCCGCCGGCAGAGAGTTGAAGACTTGCCAAATCAGCGCAGTGCAGCTAAGCGCCGCGCTTTCTTGAATTATCCGAAGCAGCCGGTCGGTACCGGCGCACAAAGACGGAGCATATGCCATGAAGGCCGATACACATCCCGATTACCACATGATTACTGTCAAGATGACGGACGGTACTGAATTTCAGACGCGCTCGACTTGGGGCAGTGAAGGCGATACGCTCACTCTTGAAATCGACCCGACAAGCCATCCGGCATGGACCGGTGGTAACCAGCGTCTTCTTCAGGAAGGTGGCCGTGTGGCACAGTTCAACAAGCGTTTCGGTGGTCTTTCGCTCAAAAAGAAATGAGCGACACCATATCGATGAAAAAAGGCGGCCCGTCGGGCCGCCTTTTTTATTGGTCAGACAGTATCAGTTGCAAAAGCCGCTTTGAGGCGGAGCAACATATATACTGCTATGCCGAACGGCATTTTCGCATAATTCAGAAAAAGACGGGGAGCCGGAAAAAGGAGGGAGTTACTCCTTATCTGGCTCCCCTGTTGCGACCCGAACTGCGGAACAGTCGGCCAATCCGAGGAACTCATTTGTGCATTTGAAGAGTTCTTTCGTCATAATTGAGTTATATGTCGCCAAAGTTCCGTTGTCAATGGATCAAATTGCATCATTATAAGTTTATATGTGAAAGAAATGGATCGTATTGATATAAAGTGCAAATATATGTGCACTTTTGTGCATCAGACGTTACAAGGCGCCCTATGAGCGGAACCGATATACCTGATGAATGGCTTGTTCGATTTATCAGAGGCACTGTTGCTGCAACTTTCTCGGTTACGGCAGAGGGCTACGTTGTCGATGTGCCCGAATGGACGCGACTGACAGGGCAAACGGCCGAACAGGCGCGCGGGGCAGGATGGATGTCGGCCCTGCATGAAAGTGATGCAGAGCGCGCCAAAGCAGCCTGGCAGACGGCGGTCATGCACGGCACCAATTATAACACCGATTACCGGGTCCGGTGCGCCGATGGCATCTATCGCTGGTTCAACGCTCGTGCAGTGCCTATTTTGAGCACTGACGGAGAAATTTTGCGATGGGTCGGAGCGATATTGTCCATCCCCGGATCATTCCGTTTCGGACAGCAGGAGCCGATTGCCGATACATTTGACGATATCAGCCCTGCGGCATTGCGGGCCGCTCGTGCCATGTTGGGCTGGTCGGCAGAGAAATTGGCGGAGGAAGCCGATATTTCCCGCTCTACGATCAGGCGGCTGGAGAGCGATGATTCGAATATCTCGGCACGTCGCACCAATATCGCACGCATTTTACACGCACTGTCGAATCATGGTCTGATCCTGCTGGGGCATAATGGGGTAGTGATGGGCGTTACTGAGGACTATTCCTCTCCCCATATACGTGGCTGATCGAAGCCAGGCTGAATGACTGGCCAAGGCAGGCTTAGCTTTCAGTGCCGGTAAAATTCTGAAGGCCAGTATCCATATGGTTCAATCTGCCTCAGCGGTAAATCGCAGCCAGCCGGCCAGCCGACGCTTTCCATCATTGTCCCGCGGATGATTCTTCCCGTCAGCGACGGGGATTTCGGTAAAGTCGAAGGGTGACACGTCGTCCAGGCAGGCTGCGTTGACGCCATAGAGATCGGGATCGCTTCGCGCCTGGTGAAAGCAGTGAATACCACAATTCTGGCAGAAGTAATGCCGGGCGACGCCGCTATGGAAACTGTACATGGCGAGATCATCTTCACCTTGTACAATTTGCAGGCTGGCAACAGGTGTATAGAGGGCAACATAGCCTTTCATGGAGCAGATTGAGCAATTGCATCGGCTTCCTGTAAGCCCTTTTGGGAAGATGACGGAAAAGCGAATGGCGCCACAATGGCACCCGCCCAGACGATCGCTTCCGTTCATATGTTACCCCCAGTGTTTCTCCCGATACCATTTTGTTATCACATATTTGAGACCCTTGCGGACTTTCATGGCGTGATGAAGTGAGGCGGGATTGAGGCTGCCATCGGCACGGTGATTGTTCCAGCAAACCAGCATGCCGCGTTGTGGCTGGAAGGTCTTTTTCAGAACCTTGAAACGGGTTCCACCTCCCGCTTCGACATTGTTGAGATAGACCATAAAGGTCCATGTGCGCTGTCCGGCCACTGAGCAGAAGCGCTGGAAATCTGCGCCGTTGGGTTCGAAATAATCGGTGTGAGCCTTAAATTCCTGCCCCACAGAATAACGCTGGCCCTGAACGGGCTCCCCATGCGCAGGGGCAATACCGTTGAGGGCATAGAGGCGCGATTCGAGAGCTTTCACGGATTCAGCTTCAGGATCGAGATCGCATGTTTCGCTGGTGCGGAAATAATTGTCACCATTGGGGTCGGCAATGGTCGAAGGTCGGCGATTCTGATCGATCAGTTCCATCAGCGAATCACACAAGGACAGCGAAAGAAAATCGGGCTGATAAAAAAGTTCGAGCCTGGGGGAGGGGACGCGTCTTACACCCGGCCGGGCCAGGAGAATCTCTGCCGAAGTTTCACCGGGATTTGTCATGAATGGCGTGATAATCGCATGCCGGAGCGATTCAAGGGAGGTTGGGCAGGAAATAATCTTGCCGAATTACAATTCTGATGAAGTTTTTGCTTTTCAACTAGGCCTTCTTGTGCAACAGGCACGGCCCCGCGCCAATCGGCTCTTGACCGGGCGGCGATGAAGCCTGAAAGCGCGCCTCACGGCAAGCATGTCAGGTAATTATGGCGACTATAGCTCAGCTGGTTAGAGCGCCGGTTTGTGGTACCGGAGGTCACGGGTTCGAACCCCGTTAGTCGCCCCACTTCCCTCACATCTTGTCGCAATGAATACCCTTTGTTTGGAGTATGGATGAGATGACGGCTTTCTGGACTGAAGCGGATTATGATGAGCATGAACGGATTGAGTTCGTCCATGATCGCGAATCCGGATTAACAGCCATTATCGCCGTCCATTCGACTCATCTGGGGCCGGCAGCGGGTGGCACACGCTTTTGGCATTATCCGCAGGCGGAAGCTGCCATGCATGATGCTTTGCGTCTGAGCCGCGGCATGAGTTACAAAAATGCCATGGCCGGTTTGCCGATGGGCGGTGGGAAAGCCGTGATGCTGCTGGACAGCAAGAACACCAAGACAATGGAAATGCTGCATGCCTTTGGCGACGCCATCGATGCGCTGTGCGGGGCGTATGTGACGGCTGAGGACGTAGGCGCGTCGGTACAGGATATGGTGACCATTTCCGAACGCACCCGCCATGTTTGTGGATTACCCGCCGCTGAAGGCGATGCAGGGGGTGATCCCAGTCCTTATACTGCCATGGGCATCTTTCTGGGTATCAAAGCGGCTGTATCGCATCGTCTGGGTAAGGATGACATTGAGGGCGTTCATGTCGCTTTGCAGGGTTGCGGTAATGTGGGCAGCGGTGTTGCGCGTTTGCTGGCAAGCGAAGGGGCGCGTTTGACGGTGGCCGATATCAACGCTGAACGAGCTAAGGCACTGGCTGCTGCACTTGGTGCAGACGCCGTTTCGACCGATGATATTCTTTCTGTCGAGTGCGATGTGTTGAGTCCCAACGCATTGGGCGCGATTCTCGATGATGAAAGTATTGCCAAACTGTCCACGTCTATCGTGGCAGGCGGGGCGAATAACCAGCTCAGAAATGGCAGGCATGGCGCAATGCTTGCCGAGCGGGACATCCTTTATGCACCCGATTATGTCATCAATGCAGGCGGGATTATCGATGTAGCGCTGGAATATCTCGCGCGTGAGCAAGGAAAACCTTGCGATATCGATGAAGTTCGTGAGCGGATCGAGCAGATTCCGGTTCGGCTCCGAGAGATATGGAATGAAAGCGAGGAAAGCGGCCTGTCCTCTGACATAGTAGCCGATAGAATGGCGCAAAAGCTGATCGGCCGTGGCTGAGATTTGGCAGAAAACCGTGTAATGGAGCCCGGCGATCCGGTTCAGCCCTTGCGGGAGGGGACAGGCCCTGCCAAAGGAGCCGCGGAGCGCGGTGTTTGATAATGCACATTTTTGCCAATCCTAAACGATTTCTGGGGCTCGCTACCTGGCTGACTCCGCTACTGCTGGTGGTTGGGCTTGTCCTTACCGCCGGGGCGCTGACCTATGGCTTGTTCTTCGCGCCTGCTGACCGGCTAATGGGCGATACCGTTCGCATCCTCTATATCCATGTGCCATCGGCATGGCTGGGGATGGGGGGGTGGACCACAATCGCGATTGCCAGTCTGGTGGAACTGGTCTGGCGGCATCCGCTGGCAACGATTGCTGCCCGTGCTGCGGCGCTGCCCGGCGCGGTTTTTACGGCGATTTGTCTGATTACCGGATCGATCTGGGGCAGACCCACATGGGGAACGTGGTGGGTCTGGGATGGTCGATTGACCTCGATGCTGATCCTGCTGTTTCTTTATTTCGGTTACATCGCACTTGCTGGTGCAGTAAATCGTGAAGGGGCTTCGAGCCGTATTCCGGCGATTTTCGGTATTGTCGGAGCGATCAATATTCCGATCATCAATCGCTCGGTGGTGTGGTGGAATTCGCTTCACCAGCCACCGAGTATCACAATGGGCAAATCGGCAATCGATCCCGCTTTTTTATGGCCGCTATTGATTGCCATGCTCGGCTTTTCCTGCATCTTCGGGGGAGTGATCCTGGCCCGGATGCGTGCCATTCTGGCGGATATTCAGACAGAAGCACGCTTGCGGCGCAAGGCTTTATCGGCCTAAGGCGGATTTATGCGCGAAGCACTCGATCAATGGCACTTCGTGGTCGCGGCCTATGTAGTGGGAATTATCGGTACGCTGGCTATGGTCGGCTGGAGCTGGCTATCCATGCGCCGCGCTGAGAAGCGCCGGGAAAAGGTGCGTCGTAAATGAGCGGAATGAAGCCGAAGCACCAGCGCCTGGTGTTGCTTGTGATCGCGGTGGCTGCCCTGATCGGTGCCGGATTGCTGGCGGCATGGGCGCTTCGCAATCAGGCAAGCTATTTCTATGTGCCTAGCGATATTGTGGCCGAGCCTCCTGCGCCGGATAAAGCTGTGCGCTTGGGGGGCATGGTACAGGTCGGATCGATAAAGACGGCCGATGATGGTGTGACGGTTCATTTTGTGGTCAGTGACGGGAAAGTGACGGTTCCTGTCGTTTATGCCGGTATTGTGCCGGATCTGTTCGTTGAAGGTTCCGGCGTGGTGGCAGAAGGCAAAATGGGAACCGACGGTACTTTCGTGGCCAGTAATCTTCTTGCCAAGCATGACGAGAATTATATGCCGCGTGAACTCGACGATATGACCGATGCACAGGCCAGGGCAACCGTTTCGGAAACCTCCGAATGATCGCTGAGTTCGGTCTCGCGGCGCTGTGGCTTGCAGCAGCACTGGCAGCACTGCAATTTCTGGCCGGGATTCTCGCTCTCGGGGAGAAGGGGGCCGGGCTCGAAGCGGTTGTGCGTCCGGTGGCGGTGGTTCAGGCTGTGCTTTGTGCGCTGGCGTTCGGCTCTTTGCTGCTGCTTTTTGCGCGAACCGATCTTTCGGTGCTCCTTGTGGCGATGAATTCGCATGCGGCCAAGCCGATGGTTTTTAAGATTGCCGGTGCATGGGGCAATCATGAAGGCTCGATGCTGCTTTGGGTGACGGTGATGTCGCTTGCTGGTGGCCTGATTGCCTTGATTGAGAAACGCTTGCCTGAACGGACCATGCTGGCGACCCTGGCATCGCAGGCTTTCGTGGGTCTCGGCTTTTACGCTTTTCTGCTGTTTAGCTCGAATCCGTTTGAGCGTCTTTCTCCACCGGCGCAGGAAGGAATGGGGCTCAATCCTCTGTTGCAGGATATCGGTCTCGCGTTTCATCCTCCAACGCTTTATCTCGGCTATGTGGGACTGTCGGTGGCATTCAGCTTTGCTGTCGGTGCTTTGTTGACACGCAATGTGACGCCTGAATTCGCTCGTGTGATGCGTCCATGGGTACTCGGGGCTTGGATATTTCTCACGGTTGGGATTACCGCCGGAAGTTATTGGGCTTATTATGAGCTGGGCTGGGGCGGATGGTGGTTCTGGGACCCGGTAGAAAATGCTTCGCTGATGCCATGGCTGGCCGCTACCGCTTTGCTTCATTCGGCCAGTGTTCTGGCTTCGCGAGATGCTTTGCGCACATGGACCATCATGCTCGGTGTGGTGGCTTTTTCTATGTCGATGATCGGTACATTTCTGGTCCGATCGGGTATTTTGACAAGCGTTCATGCCTTTGCCGTCGACCCGGAAAGGGGCGGCTTCATTCTGGCTCTGCTGGCGCTTTATATCGGTGCTGCCCTGATACTCTTTGCGCTGCGTGCCGGGACCGTGTCGGAAGGCAAACACTTCGCTGCTGTCAGCCGTGAAGGCGCGCTTGTTATCAATAATGTTGCCCTGTCTGCTATTCTTGGAATTGTTCTGCTGGGTACGCTCTACCCGCTGCTGACCGAGGCTTTCGGGGTTCGGGTTTCGGTTGGCCCACCTTATTTCAATCCGGTGAGTGCCATCTTTGCGGCTCCTATGCTGGTTGTGCTGGCAATAGGGCCTCTGCTGCGCTGGCGGCGGGATAGGCTCGCGCGTATTCAGAAGCCCATTATTGCAGTTTTCCTTGCCGGATTGGCGGGGGCGATTGGTGTTTTTGCCATTGGCGGTGTCGAGTTACTGCCTTTTCTCGGTCTGGTGCTTTCACTTGCCATAGCGGTTGGAAGCGTCATGCCGTTAAAGGGGCGCTCATTGCGTCGGCTTCCTCTTACTGTTTGGGGAATGGTGGTGGCGCATTTCGGCATCGCGGTCGCTTTGTTCGGCATGTCCGCCGATACGGCTTTTACGCAACAGACTCTCATTGCTGCCGCCCCGGGCGATAAGGCGGTAGTCGGCCCGTGGACCGTGACGCTGAATTCCGTGGATCCGGTAGCGGGCCCCAACTGGACAGCGCTGGAAGGCAAAATGTCAGCCTCCTATCGTGGAGGTGTTGAGCATCATATTGCTCCGCAATCGCGCACATTTTGGGCGCCGCCTCAGCAGACCAGTGAATCTGCATTGCTGACGCGCTGGAACGGACAATTATACGCGGTTATTGGCGGTGCAACTGAAGATGGCCGCTGGCAATTGCGGTTGTGGTGGAAGCCATTTGTTACTTTTATCTGGTACGGTGGCCTTCTGGTAGCTCTTGGAGGTTTTCTGGCCCTGTTGGGGCGCATTTCAACGGACCTTAGGCGTCGTTATGCGACCCGTCGAGTGGCTGAACGCAAGGCAGAAGGTGCGGTATGAGAAATCTCCGCATCGGCTTATGGGCACTTGTTGCCGTTGTGATTGGCCTGTTTGCGCTCTTTGCTATTCAGCTTTCGCGACCAAAGGATGATTCGGTGGAAAGCCGGATGATTGGCAAACCTGTTCCCGAATTCGCGCTAAAACCGATTGTGGCGGGACGGCCAGGTCTTACCAGTGCCGATTTAAAAGACGGCCAGCCCAAACTGTTGAATATCTTTGCAAGCTGGTGTGTCCCTTGCGCTGCGGAAGCGCCGCAACTGGCTGAGCTGGAAGCGCATGGTGCCGACATTGTGGGTGTGGCCATTCGGGATCGCCCCGAAGACGTGGCAAGATTTCTGGACTTTTACGGCGACCCATACAGCCGGATTGGCGGTGATGACCTGTCCGAAGTGCAGATCGATATTGGTTCTTCTGGCGTACCCGAAACCTTTATCGTCGATGGCAAAGGCACTATTCGTTACCAGCATATCGGCGATATCCGGGAAGACGATGTTCCCCTATTGCTGCAAAAGCTGAATGAGGCGGCCAAGTGAAAGCTTTGATCGCTATCGGGATGGTCATGATGGCTTTCTGTGCATTTCCTCTGTCGGTTTTCGCGCAGGATAATATGCCTCCAGCCCCTTACGCCTATCGTCAGCTTGACGATCCGCAACAGGAGCGCAAAGCGCGTGAGTTGATGGAGACGCTACGTTGCCTGACATGCCAAAGCCAATCTATAGCTGATAGCGATGCACCGATGGCTGGCGATATGCGTCATCAGGTTCGTACGCGAATTGCCGCTGGACAGGAACCTGCTCAAATACGCCAATGGCTGATGGATCGCTACGGAGATTATATCAGTTATACGCCACGCGTGAATTCTGTCACTTGGCCACTCTTTGCTATTCCGGCCATAGTGTTACTTCTCGCCGGTCTGGCTGTCTGGCGCAGAATCGGGCGTCGTCAAAACTATAAGGGGGATGAATGAGCTGGATTCTGGCCATTGGTCTGGCCCTGATGTCATTTGTGGCGATGATATTTCTGTTTCATTTGCCGCGTATGGTTTGGAGCGCAATTCTTGCGGCTCTGATGCTTGGTCTTGCCGGCTACGCATTTCAAGGACATCCCAATGAACGGGGCTATCCTTCTCCTTATCGCGACATTGCACCGGAAGATGGCTGGGCCTTAGTGGAAGCGCGTAAAGAGGTAATTGGTGAAGCCCATCAGTCTGCAAACAATCATATGCTGGTGGCTGATGCTTTGATGCGTAAGGGGCAGTACGCTAATGCCGCTGCGGTTCTTGAGCGGTTGGTTCAAGACAATCCGAATGATGTTGAAGGCTGGGTGGCGCTCGGCAATGCTTTGGTAGAACAGGCAGAAGGGCATTTGACGCCGGCAGCGATAGTCAGTTTCGAGCATGCACAGAAAGTTGATCCTGAAAACCTAGCTCCGGCGTTTTTTATCGGAGCAACCCATCTGAGACAAGGTGAGTTGATAGAGGGACGTAAAACCTGGGCTCAGGCACTTGAAAAAGCATCCGAAAAAACGTGGTGGCGTAACGAGTTGCAGATGCGGCTCGATCGGCTTGATGAACTCCTAAAACGCCTGGCTGATATGCCCGAAGGTGGTACAGAATGATGTGCTGCAATGCGACATGTTGCCCGGACACTGACACGTTGCTAAGCGCGCTGCTCTTGCTGGCAGTTGCAAGAAGGGACTTTTCTTCCCGATGAGTGACAATACCGAATATTCTCCGCATGGCCTTGATGCCGAACGCAGCCCGTCTGCGAAGGTGAAGCTGGCTGCTGCTGCTGTCGGCATCGTGTTTGGCGATATCGGCACGAGCCCGCTTTACGCCTTCCGGGAAACTTTTGTCGGGCCGCATCCCTTGGCGCTCGATGATCTGCACGTTCTCGGTGTGGTTAGTCTAATATTCTGGTCCATGACTTTGGTCGTGTCGATTCAGTATGTCGCTATTCTCATGCGTGCGGACAATAAAGGTCAGGGTGGCACGCTTGCACTTGTTGCGATGATTTCACGCTATATCAGGAAATCTAGCTACGGTTGGCTGACCGTGATGCTGGGCGTTTTTGCGACTGCATTGTTTTATGGCGACTCGATGATTACTCCTGCGGTGTCGGTGCTGTCAGCCGTGGAGGGCCTGACAGTGGTTGAATCACGGCTTTCCCCGCTTGTTATCCCGATCGCCTTGATTCTGCTGGTTTTGCTTTTTGTTCTGCAAAAACGAGGGACTGCGCGAATCAGCACTTTGTTTGCGCCGATAATGATCATTTATTTTGTTACGCTAGCGGTTCTGGGGATCATTCATATTTTCCAGATGCCGACTGTGCTGATCGCCCTAAATCCCTGGTATGCTATCCAGTTCTTCATGACCGACAAGGTGCTGGGCTTTCTGGCGTTGGGTTCCGTTGTGTTGGCAGTTACGGGTTCTGAAGCGCTTTATGCAGATATGGGGCATTTCGGTCGTGGGCCGTTACGGTTGTCCTGGTTCGGTTTCGTGATGCCTTGTCTGTTGCTCAACTATTTTGGGCAGGGAGCGATGATCCTTAGTCTCGGGGATGCCGGCGCAGCCGAAGCCATCGAAAATCCGTTTTTCTTTTTGGCTCCGGAAGCGATGCGACTGCCGCTGGTTCTGCTCGCGACAGCGGCTACATTCATTGCCAGTCAGGCGGTTATTACAGGAGCCTACTCGATCACGCACCAGGCGATTCAGCTTGGCTTCATTCCGCGCTTGTCGATTCTGCATACCTCTGAGACCGAGCAGGGGCAGATTTATATTCCTCTGATTAACTGGGCTTTGATGATTGCGGTCATCATTCTCGTTCTTTTCTTCCGTAACTCGTCCAACCTTGCATCGGCTTATGGTATCGCGGTGACAGGTGCGATGCTGATTGATACCTGTTTGATGGCTGTGCTGTTGATGGCCGTGTGGAAGTGGCGCTGGTGGTATGCAGTTCCTGTAATGCTGGTTTTCTTCATCGTGGACGGTGCTTATTTCGCTGCAAACTTCACTAAGGTACCCGATGGTGGCTGGTTTCCGCTTTTGGTCGGTGCGGTCGCATTTACGCTGCTTACGACTTGGGCCAAGGGCCGCAAACTGATGCGTGAACGAATGGCGGAAGTCGGGCTGCCGCTTGATATTTTTGCCAAATCAGGTCGGAACAGCACTGCACGTGTGCCAGGTACGGCAATTTTCATGAATTCCGGTTCCAGCGGTACGCCTTCTGCTCTGCTGCATAATATCAAACACAATAAAGTGTTGCATGAACGTGTGGTGGTGCTGACTGTTTCGATTGGCGATATTCCGTATGTCGATCCGAATAATCGTGTTGAGGTGAAGGATTATGGGGACGGGTTCTATCGCGTGATACTGCGCTATGGCTTCATGGAGGAAACCGATATTCCCGCAGCCTTGGCTCATATCGATATGTGTGGTGAGCCGTTCGACATGATGAACACCAGCTTCTTCCTGTCACGGCAGACTTTGCTTGCAGCTGAGAAACCGGGCATGATGATCTGGCGTGAAAAGCTCTTCGCGTGGATGATGCGAAACTCCGCTACACCGATGGATTTCTTCCGCTTGCCGACGAATCGTGTAGTGGAGCTGGGAAGCCAGATAGCGATCTAGATTTGTTCTAATGATCCGCTGTTCCCGAAGTGGTTTCCCATACCTGGGGGCAAGCGGGTTCGAGCAGTTGTCCGATGCGTTACGGCGGTTGCCTTACGCAGCAGTGACCGATCAGTGTGGCATGGTCACTGACAAGTTGCGGTCAGTCAGTTTTCAACAGTATCTGCTGGGACCACTTCAATACGCTCGTAATGCTTACGCCGAAAGTTGTGCCGCAACCTGTTGTTTCGACAACGCTGTCGTCACCGGCTACCCGCAAATAGTCAGGTAGGCTCGTGCTATCGCTGCCCCTTTCATCCCCATCCAGTTATTTGGATACTACTTACAATCGTTTGGGTATAGATAACGATTTGTGAGAACGGAATATAGAGTCCAATATGAAAAGAGCAGCTGAAAACCGCCGCCTTGCAATTGCTATCGCTGCTTAGTCAGTTGGTGGATTTTTCACCACTTCTTCTTCACTTGCAACGGATAGTCCATGTTTGAGCAGCATGGGCAATTGCGTGAAGGTAAAAAGGAAAGAAAGCGGCATAAAGACCCATAACTTTGTTGCCAGCCAGTCTCCAAAGGAGAGCTGGTGGCGCAGCACTTCGTTGAGCACGGCAAGGAACAGGAAAAAAAATCCCCAGTTGCGCGACAGTTTGAGCCAGCCTTCCTTGTTCAAACCTTCAAAGGCCGCTTCGAGCAGCCATTGCAGAAAAGCTTTTCTTTTCAGCCAACCGCCAAGCAGTACAACACCAAAAAAGATATAGAGAGCGGTAGGCTTGACCTGCACATAGAAGGGATCGCGTAGAAGAATAGTCAGTCCGCCAAAGCCGACAATAAGGATTGTGGAAAGCCACAGCATTCGGGAAATAGAGCCAAGGCGCCACTTGGAGATGATTAAAGCAACAAGAGCTGCAATGATAAAAGCTCCAGTGCTTTTGACGACGGCGACAATGGCTCCCACTCCTGACACATCATTGGATGGGGATGAGAGTTTATAGACAGCCAGAAAAACCAGTAGTGGCCCATAATCGACCAACAAGTTTATCCAGCTCGATCTGGCTTTCTTTGGGGCACCATCCTTGCCCATGTCAGGCTACTCCGGCAATAACACGTGCAACCAGATCAGGGTCGAAGGGGCGCAGGTCCTCAATCGTTTCACCCACTCCGATAGCATGGATTGGCAAACCATATTGCTCAGCAGCTGCTACCAACACGCCACCGCGTGCTGTGCCGTCAAGTTTGGTCATAATAAGTCCGGTCACTCCAGCGACTTCCTTGAATATCTCGATTTGTGACAAAGCATTCTGACCATTGGTGGCATCAAGAACCAGCACTACATCATGTGGCGCCTCAGGATTGAGACGGCCAAGCACACGACGAATTTTGGCTAGCTCATCCATCAGTTCGCGCTTATTTTGAAGGCGGCCTGCGGTGTCGACCACCAGAGCGTCAATGCCAGTCTCCGTGGCCGATTTGACCGCGTCGAATACAATGCTGGCCGGATCACCTTTTTCCGGTCCAGTCACAATTGGAACGCCTAACCGGTCTGCCCAAACTTTAAGCTGTCCGATAGCGGCCGCCCGGAATGTATCGCCTGCCGCGAGCATTACCCCGTAATCATCTTCCTGAAATAGATGCGCCAGCTTTGCAATCGTAGTGGTTTTGCCTGATCCGTTGACTCCGATTACCAACACTACCTGTGGTCGGGGGAATGCTGTGACTTCAAGCGGCTTGGCTACCGGACGCAGAATAGCAGCAATTTCCTCCGCTACGGCTTCTTTGAGTTCTTTTTCGGTAATGGTCAGGCCAAAGCGCTTTTCCGAGAGTTTTGCTCTGATACGCGCTGCGGCACTTGGGCCGAGATCAGAGAGGATCAGTGCATCCTCTACGTCGTCCAGTGTCTCGTCATCAAGTTTTGCCGTGCCAACTGCGCCGGTCAGATTATGCGACAGCCGCTCAGATGTTTTTCGAAAGCCGCCGAACAGCTTTTCAGACCAGCCAGTGTCGCTCATTTCAGCAACCCTTTTTCCAGTTTTTTCGGTTTAACGTTTAAAATGCGTCCCGCAGGTGTTCCTTCAGGAAGCTGTATACGCGCAAAAGAAGGCGCGTAACCCGTACCATCCTTTTCTGCGAGTACTTGCTGCTCTGTACCGATCAGGTTGATCAGCCAGCGATCACGGCACTTTTGCGTTTCAGCACGTAGTTCGGCCGCCCGTTGCTTGATAATCGCACGATCCACTTGAGGCATGCGTGCTGCGGGGGTGTCCGGTCTCGGTGAATAGGGAAATATGTGGCCATGCACGATACCAAGCTCAGTGATAATCGATTTATTTTGAGCGTGCATGTCCTCGGTTTCTGTAGGAAAACCGGCAATGATGTCTGCACCAATGGCAAGATCTGGGCGGTATTTGCGCAAACGCCTAACGAGATCAACAGCATCTTTACGACTGTGGCGACGTTTCATCCGCTTTAAGATAAGATCGTCGCCCGATTGGAGGGACAAATGCAGGTGAGGCATCACTCGTTCTTCGCCAGCAAACAGATCGAACAGATCGGTATCGATTTCGACTCCGTCGAGAGAAGACATACGCAGGCGAGAAAGCTCTGGAAAACGCTCCAGAATGGCGTGAACCAATTGTCCTAAAGAGGGTTGCCCCGGTAAATCATGGCCCCAGCTGGTTACATCCACACCGGTCAACACCACTTCTGCGGCACCTTGTGAGAGGTGATGCTCTACGTCGCTCAGAACCTCAGAAATCGTTAGGGATCGGCTACTTCCGCGGCCCTTAGGGATGATACAGAAGGTACATGCATGGTCACACCCGTTTTGAACTGTGACGAACGCTCGTGTATGCTGAGCCAGAACAGGTCTTGACGATGCCGGAACATTCCAGGCTCGACTGTCAAGCTTTTGCGTATTGGCGATCAGCCCGTCCACTTCTTGCATTGCACTAAGTTGTTCGCGTTCGATATCAGCGGCACACCCGGTCACAATAAGGCGAGCATCGGGGCGGTTGCGACGAGCGCGACGAATGGCTTGACGTGTTTGACGCACGGCTTCGCTGGTGACGGCACAGCTATTGATGACCACCACATTGTTCTCGTCGGCAAGCAGAGCGCGAATCTGTTCGCTCTCGGAAATATTTAGTCGACAGCCAAGGGAAATCACTTCTGCTTTGGAAGGAGCCGGCGCTACCTTCATGCAAACTGATCCCAGTCAAAGCTTCCCGTAAAAGCAATGGTAGCGGGGCCGGTCATCGTGATGCGATTATCCTCGCCCCATTCGATTGTAAGTGTGCCACCAGGAAGCGTAATATTGGCGGTACGATCAACGAGACCTCGGCGCATAGCTGCAATAGCCGTTGCGCAGGCACCTGTGCCACAGGCCCGTGTAAGTCCGGCTCCGCGCTCCCATACATGTAAACGAATTGCTGCGCGGCTTTCGACTGTCGCGACATTCACATTTACACGATTGGGAAAGACCGGATCGGTTTCAATCAGCGGGCCAAGGCGCGCTAGATCTACTGCATCGCAATTATCTACAAAAAAAACAGCATGCGGGTTTCCGACATTTACAGCAACCGGATTTTCAAGATACTCCCAGCCAACGGGCATCGAAAGCGTATCCATTGCAAAAGCCAGAGGAATGGCGTCCCACTCAAATTGTGGTTCACCCATATCTACTGCAACGTCCTGTCCGGAAAGATGAGCGGAAATCAGGCCTCCGCCGGTTTCGATACAAGCAGGTTTTCCATGAAGCAGGGCAACGGCGCGGCTGGCATTCCCGCAGGATTCCACTTCACTGCCATCAGAATTGAAAATCCGCATACGGAAATCGGCACAATCGGAATGGTTCAGTAGAATAAGCTGGTCACATCCGACGCCTGTGCGCCTGTCTGCGATTTGGCGGGCAAAGCAGGCATCGACTGGTGGCAGTTCAGCTTCACGTGCATCAAGCACAATGAAGTCATTGCCCAATCCGTGCATTTTGGTGAAAGAAACACGCATTCTCGTCACCTAGGCGCAGATGAAAGCAATCGCAACGCAGCAATCCGTTTATCCAATCCCTTTGATCGAAGAAATATCAGGCGGAACCGTATCCTCTGAAGCGCCGACCACGCTCGACATTAAATTGGAGGCTGAACCCTTATCGAAAGGGGCGGGTGTTAAGCCTATGCCCATTAGCATTTCATATGTAGGCCGCGCATCTTGCGGGCGACCATAGAGGAAACCCTGGCCCTCCATCGCTCCAAATGAACGGAAGGCCGCCTGTGTGGTTTCGTCTTCAATACCTTCCGCAACAATTGGAAGATTAAATCCAATATCAAGCTAAATAATTGCTTTGACCAGCTTTGAGCGACCTCCATTGTGAGCGATTTCCAGCACAAAACTCCGGTCAATTTTCAATCGATCAAAGGGCAGGGCGCGTAGTTGGGCATCCGCTTCAATCAGGATTTTAAAGCGGCGTACCAGCATCTCTTGAAAGCTGGAAAGGCGAAGAAAGTTGCGATTGCAGCTGTCATGCGACGCATGGTCATCTTGGCGAACACGTTGCTGCGAGAACAGCGTGATTGGCAGCCTGCACGCCCTTGACCAAGACGGACACTCGACCGCCATTTCGCAAATGATCGCCTTCATCGATGAAGATAGGGATGTTTATGAGGTTGAGCCGATCTACAGGGTTCATCCACCTACTGGGAACGTATAGCGCAACACGGTTATCCAGCGCGACTATCAGCTCGTATGAAGCGTAACCATGCGCTCAAGCCTGAAGGTTTGCGCGTGTTTTTGGAGAACTTTGGCGTCTACGATATCCGCAAGGATTGACGGTAAATGCAGCGCGAAAGCTATCTTGTTGCCCGATCGACGATGGCCAGGCTGATGCGCGACTTTTGGGTGTTCTGGGAGTGATCCGGGTAAGCTTGTTCGTACCACGATGAGCGATAAGTCTGGCCCCATGTCCGCTCGATCATGTGAACCGGTAGTTTTAGGGTCCTGCACCAAACATGCTGTGGGTTTCAGATTATGCCTAATGTGTTCACCTGGGCGGGTTTCGTCTATGTGGCTTTTGTCATCGACACCTACGGCCCGCCGGATTGTAGGTTGGCGAGTAAGTCGGACGGCCCACACAAGCTTCGTGCTGGACGCTTTGGAGCAGGCACTTCACGAAAAGTGCCCATATCATCGTAGCGGCTTCGTGCATCATAGCGACCGCGGCTCTCAATATGTGTCTAATCGCTACACCGAGCGTCTGATGGAAGCCGGAATCGAACCGTCGGTGGGTAGCGTGGGCGACAGTTACGACAACGCTTTGGCCGAGACCATTTATAGCCTCTAAAAGGCTGAGGTGATCCACAGGCGAGGTCCGTGACGGTCGTTCGGCCGCCAAATACGCCACGCTAATGGGCCGACTGGTTCAATAATGGCCGCCTGCTGGAACCTATCGGCAATATTCTGCCTGTTGGGGCTGAAGAGCAATATGATGCAATGCTGGATAACAGCCCATGACAGCATAACTTAAACTAAAAGGCCTCCGGCAAACGTGCGGCGGTTCAGCTTATTGTTTCGCGGCATGCTTTTCGGCCCGGTGCAGCAATGCGCCCAGCCACGCGGAGATCAGACACATACCGCCGCTCAGAAGCAATTGTTCGACTAGCGCAATGCCGGCAGCACTTAATCCGGCTGCTAGCAAAGAGCCGCCCACCATCGCACCTGAGTTGACTATATTATTTGCAGCAACCGTACGGGCGGCCTGGCCCGGATCAACTTTGGTTGTGAGAAATGCGTAAAGCGGGACAACGAACATCCCGCCGGAAATGGCGATCAACATCAAAGTGCCAAGTACAAGCGGGGCAAGGGGCTGAGCGAGAAATTCGCCTACGCCCATCAGATCGCCCGACACATTTTGCGACCACAATCGACATACGAAATAAAACAGTACGACAAATGCGCCCATAGCGAGAACAGAAATTGGACCATAACGCGCTGAGACCTTACCTTTTAGCAGCGTGTTGATCGATACTGAACCAATGGCAACACCGATGGAAAAGGTCACAAGGAACAAGCTTGCAACCTCTTTGCTTGCTAACAGAACATTTTTTGCAAGGGGCGGGAATTGGATGAATAACACCGCCCCAATCGTCCAGAAGAAGCTGATGGCCATGATCGCGTAAAAGACTTCACGGTCCTTCATTGTGTTGCGAATGAGGGTGATGGATGAACGGATGACATGCAGATCGATGACTTGTCCCGTTTCGAGCGGAGGGGCGGCAGGTACTTGTCGGCTGGTCAGAAAACCGACAACAGCCATAATCACAACGATTATCCCAGCCACTTCAACGGGCACCCAGCCAGCTAGAATTGTTCCTGCTAGAATTGCGATATAGGTTCCTGCCTCGACAAGCCCTGTCCCGGCGAGAACCTCCTCACGATCAAGGTGCTGAGGCAGAATTGCATATTTGATCGGACCAAAAAACGTTGAATGAATGCCCATCGCAAAAAGCGCCAGAAGCATGAGAGGAATAGCGAGCGACTCAATCAGCATTGCTCGCCATGCAAGATAAAGACCCGTTGCCCCGCAGGTCATAATAACGATTTCAGCCCCCTTGACCCATCGGATAATCTTCGCCTTGTCACGCATATCTGCCAGTTGTCCGGCAAGAGCGGAAAGAAGAAAGAAGGGCAAAATGAACAGGCCGGAGGCAACGGCACTAAATTGGGCCTCAGCTTCTGCTGAATTATAGACCTGATACACGACGAACAGGACCATCGCGTTCTTGTACAGGTTGTCGTTGAAGGCGTTAAGCAGTTGCGTGACAAACAGCGGCAGAAAGTTACGTTTCTTCAGCAATTGGATGGAAGTCAAAATTGTCGGCCTGTGCTGCCTTGGGTCTGGGTCAGACCATTAACGTGGCTTTTGTGCGGGACAAGGGCAGTAAGCGCTTTTTCCAATCGGTTTTCGGCGCTAGGGCATTGTTTGCCATGTTGACCCTGCCGAATATTCTCACTCTTTCGCGTATCGTCGCGCTTCCTTTGTTGATAGCCCTTCTGTGGTGGCCGCATTGGGATTGGGGCTACTTATTCGCTTTTGCGCTCTATTGTCTGATGGGTATCACCGACTATTTTGACGGTATGTTGGCACGAGCGAGTGGCACTGTTTCTAAGCTCGGTATTTTTCTCGATCCAATTGCTGATAAAATCATGGTGGCTGCTGTGGTTTTGATGCTTGTTGCCAATCGTGACATTGATAACTGGAATGTGATTGCAGGACTTATCATTTTGTTGCGTGAAATTGCCGTGTCGGGTTTGCGTGAATTCTTGGCGGGGGTTCAGGTTTCAGTGCCTGTATCAAAACTCGCAAAATGGAAGACCACTTTTCAGTTAATTGCGTTGGGTGCTCTCATTCTCGGCTCAGGTTTACCGCAATATACTTTTGTACATCTTGTCGGATTGCTTTGTTTGTGGGGAGCGGCTGTCCTTACGCTTATTACCGGCTGGGATTATTTGCGAGTTGGCATCAAGCATATGGACTGAGCGTGCCGGTTGTTCAATCGATCGAGTTGCGCAGTTTGCCTTCGCCCGCCTTGTAGAAATACTGGCTGCATGTCAGCCACCCTTTCAGTGGCCGCAATGGCGCTACGCAGGTGATAATTAGAATCGGTAAAGAAACGACCAGATGCACCCAGACGGGCGGATCAAACTTTACCTGCAAAATCAGCGCCAGAGCAATTGCCGGAATGCAGCCGAAACACGTTACGAAAAAGGCAGGGCCGTCTGCAGGGTCGGCGAATGCATAAGATAGTCCGCAATGGTCGCAATTTTTTCGCAAAGCCAAAAAGCCTTTGAAAAGCTGGCCCTGGCCACAGCGTGGACAATGGCCGCGAATACCGGTCTGCAGGGGGCTGAGGCGTGGCCATTGTCGATCCTGCGCAGTGTCGCCCTCAGTCATCGGATCGGCCATTTTTATTCCCTCTGTGTGGATGATGGAGCAGAGCTTACCTGTCGAATGATGTGTAAGCTCTGCAAGGCGGTTTAGCATTTGTCAAAAATACCGCGCAGAAGTGAGACATAATGAAGAGCCGCGCTGGCCAAGCATTCGCAATAATGCGTATGGGCTTAATGGTTTTTTCAGAAGGTCATCGCAAGTCAACCTCATGACGACGAGTTGGTACATCGATGTGGATTTCACCACACTTTATCTCGTCTCCTTTCTCGATTCGATCGCCCTGAGCGTAATCTGGGCCGTGATCGCTTGGAATTATCGCGATATGATAGCGGCTAGGCATTGGTGTTTGTCTGCTGTTTTCTGGCTAATAGGAGGACTGCTTCTCGCCGCCCAAAAACCTTTGCAATCTTATGCCGTCGGCTTGGCGGGTAACGCTTTCATGCTGGCCGGCTTTACCGAAATTTACATCGGTGTGCGGCTCTTTTACAAACTGCATTCTGTTTACCGAAATGCATTCATCTTCATGGCGGTCAGTCTTGCCTGCATGCTGGTGTCTTATCCTTTCTGGATGGGAAGAAATCCGGTCTATCTGGCTTCTTTTTCCGTACCGTTATGCGCTGCGGCGATTTTGTTGCTGAAGCGGGGGTCTGTATCCACGGGCAGTGTCATTGCCGCTGTAGGGATAGCTCTCAATCTGTTAGCGATCTTCGCTTGGTTCATTATGAATGTGCTTTATGTGGCCCATATTGAACGAGGGTCCTTGATCTATTTCATTGTGGCAGCCAATTCGCTGTTGGTGCAGCTTTTTAGTGCGATGGTTTGGAATTTTGGCCTGATCGTCATGGCGGTGGACCGACTGCGTGGAGAAGTCGCCAAGCTGGCGTATGAAGATACGTTAACTGGTCTGGCGAATCGCCGTTTTATCGTAGACGGTCTTAGCAATGGGCGTATCGTACCTCAGGAGGCTGCTGATGGCGCCAGCGTGTTGATGGTCGATGTCGACAAGTTCAAAATGGTCAATGACAATTATGGTCATGCGGCGGGAGATGTTTGTTTGCAGCATATCGCCGGGATTATCGGTTCACGTTTACGTCGCAGTGATGTCTTTGCGCGTATTGCCGGTGATGAATTTTGTATCTTTTTGCCAGACACAGATATCGCTGGAGCTTCCTTGCTGGCGGGCGATTTGGTCGAGCGAGTGGCTGAGACGCCTCTGAATTGGCGGGAAGAAGTGGTTTACATGTCAATCAGCGTTGGGCTTTCGGTGTGGAACAAGAATAACGCGGGTGATGTAATGACAGTCCTCGAAGAGGCTGACGCCGCTCTTTACGCTGTCAAGAAAAACGGACGGGGAGGACACCTTTCAGCTCGTCAACACCCTGATGTTTCAGCGGTCAATGTGGAAACGATAACTGGCAAGGAGTGCGAAGTTGCCTGATTAACGATCTGCGTCTGCTTTCTCTGCACGCAATTCATCTGCTAACATACGAAATTCTTCTTCACGAGGAGAGTTTTTGCGCCAGACGAGAGCGATTTCACGGCTTGCCTGAGTGGATTTCAGTGGTCGCGCAACCACATTGGTACCATCGAGAATACCAGCCTCAATGGCCATTTTGGGGAGCATTGTAAGACCAAGCCCGTTATCGACCATCTGAACCAGTGTGTGCAGGCTTGTGCCTATCATGGTCGCGCTGGCCCGCAATTCAGGCCGGTTACAGGCCGCCAAGGCGTGTTCCTTAAGGCAATGTCCATCTTCTAACAGGAGGAGGCGCCCTTCATCAATCATGGATGGTGGAATACGATCAGGCGGATTACGTGGATCATCTTTTGGAAAAGCCACGAATAATTCATCCTGAAAAATCGTTTCTTTTTCCACTTCTCCGGTAGCAAAAGGCAGGGCTAACAACACACAGTCAGCTCGACCGTGATGCAATGATTCAACAGCATCTTGGCTGATCTCTTCGCGTAGAAATAACTTTAGCTGGGGCCGGTCCTTACGCAGGCGTGGCAGAATGCGCGGGAGCAGGAAAGGTGCGATGGTTGGGATGACGCTCATCCGCAACTCGCCCGAAAGCGGTTTGCCAGCAGACTGCACCAGCTCTGAGAGTTCTTCGGCTTCCCGTAACAGGCGATGAGCCTTTTCAACCACCGCATTGCCGAGTGGCGTGAAGCGAACGACACGGCGGCTACGTTCAACCAGGATCACCCCAAGTAGTGATTCGAGTTCGCGAATCCCTGCGGAGAGCGTCGATTGCGAAACGAAACAAGCCTCAGCTGCTCGGCCGAAATGCCCATGTTCATGCAGTGCGACTAGATATTGCAGCTGCTTGATCGTAGGCAGATAGGTGCTCATCCTTCAGCCGGCTCCGCATTTATGGCCTGGACCACATCGCTATTTTCATCATCCATATGAGTCATTTTCAGGCGGCCATTCTCGACAGCGAAAGCAAGTTTACCTTCTACCAGATCGAGCGCGTCCTTGCCGAAAACATCATAACGCCAGCCTTGAAGGACTGGAAGGTCACGGATTCCGGCTGCCAGAGCTTCCAGTTCGTCCGAACGGGTGAGTAAGCGTGAAGCGATGTCGATCTCACGAGCGCGAATCTTAAGCAGTAGTTTCAGTAGATCAGCGACCAGCGCACCTTCTTTGCCCAGCGGAGCCCCGCGTTTGGGTTTTTCTGGCATTTCGCTTTTCGGCAAGGGTTTTGCTTCGTCGAGCACACGCATTAAGCGTTTGCCAATGTCATTATCCTTCCAAGCTTGAGACAGACCGCGTACTTTGGCGAGGTCTGGTTGTCTTTTTGGCGGATGCCCGGCAAGGTCAGCCAGTGTTTCATCGCGCATGATCCGACCGCGTGGAATGTTTTTGTCCTGTGCTTCCATTTCACGCCATGCTGCCAGTGCTTTTAAACGCCCCAGCACCTGGGCGTTACGCGAAGGTGCGCGGACTTTTTTCCATACCTGACTATGGTCATTACGATAATGCTCGGGATCGGCGAGCTTTTCCATTTCGGCATCGAGCCAGCTTCCTCGGCCCGTCTTAATGAGCTTTTTGAGAATTCTTGGAAAAATTTCGGCGAGATACGTAACATCCCCGATGGCATATTCGATCTGCCGGTCAGTTAACGGGCGGCGACTCCAGTCGGTAAAACGGGCACCTTTGTCGATTGTCTTGTTGAGCCAGCTTTCCACCAGATTGGCGTACCCGATCTGTTCAGACTGACTGATCGCCATCATTGCAATCTGAGTGTCGAAAATCGGATGAGGTGTTTTGCCGGTCAAGTTATAGATAATTTCGACATCCTGACCGCCAGCATGGAAGATTTTGAGGACGTCCTCATTTTCGGTCAGCAATTCAAGCAGTGGAGAAAGATCGATTCCCTCGGCCAGAGGGTCGATGGCTGCTGCCTCTTCCTGATTACCGATCTGCACCAAGCATAATAAAGGCCAATATGTGTTTTCCCGCATGAATTCAGTATCCACGCAGACATAATCGGAGCTTGCAAGGCGATCACACAGATCGACGAGTTCATCAGTTGAGGTAATTAGCGGGTGTATAATCATTCGTTTTTTTCGTATCGACCTTCAGGTGTCGTCATGGCACGGGCTTGACAATCTGGCAGTGTTACCGTGTTAGCGCGCCTTTTCTCAATGTCTCATAGCTCCCCTAATGGAAAGAGTCTCGATGCACGCTTACCGTACCCACAATTGCGCCGCACTCCGTAAGGCAAATGTCGGCGATATCGTCCGACTTTCCGGTTGGGTGCATCGCAAGCGCGATCATGGCGGAGTACTCTTCATCGATATGCGCGATCATTTTGGTATGACGCAAATCGTGGTGGATGAAGATTCCCCTGCTCTTGAAACCCTGGATCGCCTGCGGACCGAAAGTGTTGTCACTATCGACGGCGAAGTCAAAGCCCGATCAGACGCTACCGTCAATCCGAATCTTCCGACAGGTGATATCGAAGTTTATGCCCGTGTTGTTAGTGTTCAATCGGCTGCGGCCGAATTGCCTATGCCTGTGGCGGGTGAACAGGAGTATCCGGAAGATATCCGTCTGAAATATCGTTTTCTCGATCTGCGTCGTGAAACTATGCATCGTAACATTATATTGCGCAGTCAGGTGATTGCCTCGCTGCGGCAAAAGATGGTCGAACAGGGTTTTACCGAATTTCAGACGCCGATTCTTACGGCATCGAGTCCTGAGGGTGCACGCGACTTCCTTGTGCCCAGCCGCCTGCATGCAGGAAAGTTTTATGCACTTCCGCAGGCTCCGCAGATGTTCAAGCAGATGATGATGGTGGCGGGCTTTGATCGCTATTTTCAGATTGCTCCGTGCTTTCGCGACGAAGATCTGCGTGCTGATCGTAGTCTCGAATTCTATCAGCTCGATTTCGAAATGAGTTTTGTGACGCAGGAAGATGTGTTCCAGGCACTCGAACCTGTTCTGGCTGGAACTTTCGCAGAATTCGCCAATGGCAGGAGCGTTACGCCAGCAGGAGCGTTCCCGCGCATTCCTTACAAGGAAGCCATGCTTAAATATGGCAGCGACAAGCCAGATCTTCGCAACCCGTTAATCATCGCAGATGTTACCAGTCATTTCGAAAAATCCGGCTTTGGATTGTTCGAAAAGATTGTCGGTTCAGGCGGTGTCGTTCGTACAATTCCGGCACCCAAAACAGCAGATAAAAGCCGCAAGTTCTTTGACGACATGAACAGCTGGGCTCGTAATGAAGGATACGCCGGACTAGGTTACGTTACACGTAAGGGCGGCGAATTTGGTGGTCCGATAGCCAAGAATCACGGTCCCGAAAAAATGGCCGCGCTTTACGAGGAATTAGGGCTCGGCAATGATGATGGCCTGTTCTTTGCTGCAGGCAAGGAAACGGAAGCCGTTAAACTGGCTGGGGCTGCCCGGATCCGGGTTGGTCAGGAACTTGATCTGATCGAGCAGAATTGTTTCAAGTTCTGCTGGATTGTCGATTTTCCCATGTTTGAATATGATGAGGATCAGAAGAAGATCGACTTCAGCCATAATCCTTTCTCTATGCCGCAGGGTGAGATGGACGCGCTGGAAAATCAGGATCCACTCGACATTCTGGCCTGGCAATATGATATCGTCTGCAATGGCTACGAATTGTCTTCCGGTGCTATCCGGAATCATCGCCCGGATATTATGTATAAGGCTTTTGAAATTGCCGGTTACGGTAAGGAGGATGTCGACTCCAATTTTGGTGGAATGATTGAGGCCTTCAAGCTTGGCGCGCCGCCGCATGGCGGCTCCGCTCCGGGGATTGATCGTATTGTCATGTTGCTGGCCGATGAACCCAATATTCGTGAAGTCATCGCCTTCCCAATGAATCAAAAAGGCGAGGATTTGATGATGGGGGCGCCCTCTGTCGCAAGTCCTCAGCAGCTTCGTGAATTGCACATCCGGACAATTGAACCACCCAAAGTCAGCGGAGCAGAAAAAACACGCACGGACCAGATCGGCGATTGATGCATTAATAGGCTGGCTGGTGAGAGAGCTTCGTATTGCACTTGCCAGCTTGCCGACCATTGATTAGGGCGAAAGCCAATTTTGCTAACCCCCAAGTTTGAGAGGGAAAAGATGAGCGATACCGCCGAACGTGTTAAGAAGATCGTTGTTGAGCATCTCGGTGTAGAAGCTGACAAAGTTACACCTGACGCCAGCTTCATCGACGATCTTGGTGCCGATAGTCTCGACATCGTCGAACTTGTTATGGCATTTGAAGAGGAATTCGGTGTTGAGATTCCCGACGATGCAGCTGAAAAGATTGCGACTGTCGGCGATGCGATCAAGTATATTGAAGAGCACAAGGGCTAAGCCCACTAGCCCCGCCGCGACCGGCCCAGCCGCCAGCGCTGACTGGGCGGGGCAGGGCTATGAGAGGCTCAGCCATGGTGGCTGAGCCTTTCGTAATTTCGGAGAGTTAGTATGCGCCGTGTGGTCGTAACCGGACTGGGCCTCGTGACACCGCTGGGTGGTGATGTTGAAACGAGTTGGTCAAATCTTCTTGCCGGCAAGAGCGGAGCGGGTCCGATTACCCGATTCGATGCATCGGATCAGAAGTGCCAGATCGCCTGTGAAGTCAAACCGGCTGACCATGAATATGGTTTCGATCCGAATAAGCGGGTCGATGGGAAAATTCAGCGTCAAGTCGATCCATTCATTGTCTATGGTATAGATGCCGCCGGGCAGGCTCTTGAAGATGCTGGGCTCGATGACATGGACGATGATCTGAAATTACGCGCTGGTTGTTCGATCGGGTCGGGCATTGGCGGCTTGCCAGGCATCGAGAAAGAATCGATCGTATTGCACGAAAGAGGCCCGGGCCGTGTCAGCCCGCATTTTGTCCATGGTCGCCTGATCAATCTCATATCAGGTCAGGTTTCGATCAAATATGGCTTGATGGGGCCTAACCATGCTGTGGTGACGGCTTGTTCTACCGGGGCTCATTCGATCGGTGATGCAGCCCGCATGATAAAAGACGGTGATGCCGATGTGATGCTCGCCGGCGGCGCTGAAAGTACGATCAATCCGCTTGGTGTGGCGGGCTTCGCGCAGGCGCGCGCGCTTAATACCTCTTTTAATGATCGACCAGAACAGGCCAGTCGCCCTTATGACAAGGATCGTGACGGTTTCGTTATGGGAGATGGCTCGGGTGTGGTCGTGCTGGAAGAATATGAACATGCCAAAGCACGAGGCGCTAAAATTTACGCTGAGGTGGTGGGGTATGGCCTTTCAGGTGATGCCTATCATGTTACAGCACCGCATCCTGAAGGCTTTGGGGCCTATCGCGCGATGGAAATGGCGCTGAAAAAAGCTGGCATGACGCCGGACAATATCGATTATGTGAATGCACATGGCACATCGACTATGGCCGATACGATCGAGCTGGCTTCCGTACGTCGCTTATTTGGTGATGCCATTGGCACTATGTCGATGAGCTCAACTAAATCTGCCATCGGTCACCTTTTGGGTGGTGCCGGTGCTGTTGAAGCTATTTTCTGTATTCTTTCCATGCGTGATCAGATCGTGCCGCCAACTCTTAATCTGGACAACCCGGATGAAGGGACAGAAGGCGTTGATCTTGTCCCGCATAGGGCGCGGAAGCGCACCGTGAACGCTGTACTTAACAATAGTTTCGGTTTCGGCGGTACCAATGCCAGCCTTGTCATGAAGAAAGTCATCTGAGGACGATGTGATGCGCCGTCTCGGTTGCCTGCTGGTCGTCATTATCGGCCTTGTCGGCCTGGCAGCCACGGCGCTGTTCACCTATAGTTGGTGGGTACCTGCCAATCTGGAGGAGGACACACCTTTCATTGTTGCGTCGGGTTCAACTTTGACGGGTGTCGCGCACGAGCTGGAAAAACAGGGTGTGATCGATTCTGCGGATGGTTTTCTGGCCCGGGCGAAGTTTTTGGGTAGTCGTGATCCGATACAGGCAGGGGAATTTATGCTTCCGGCCGGAGCAAGTCCGGCCACTATTCTTGATACTTTCCAGCACGGCGATGTAATTCGGCGGTTTGTGACCATTCCGGAGGGAATGCCTTCTATCATGGTTTATGAGCGGCTCATGTCGGAAAAGTTGCTGACTGGAGATATCGATGTTCCTGCAGAGGGTTCGGTTCTGCCTGAGAGTTACGACTTTGAACGCGGAGAGGCGCGAGCAGATGTTCTCGCGCGCATGCAGCAGGCTATGACTGATACTCTGGCCGAACTTTGGCCAGAAAGAGCCAAAAATATCGCAGTTAAAGCTCCCGAAGAGGCAGTCATTCTGGCTTCTATTGTCGAGAAAGAAACTGGCATTTCCAAAGAGCGTAGAATGGTCGCAGGCCTCTATTCCAACCGTGTCAAACAGGGTATGTTGCTACAGGCCGACCCCACTATTATTTACCCTATCACCAAGGGTAAACCATTGGGCCGCCGTATTCGTCAGTCTGAAATTGCCGCAGTGAACGGTTATAATACCTACACACGTACGGGATTGCCCAGAGGGCCGATAACCAACCCTGGACGAGCATCGATTGAAGCTGTGCTTCATCCTGCGAATACAGATGCGCTTTATATGGTGGCTGACGGCAAGGGAGGGCATGTGTTTTCGACTACGCTTGAAGAACATAATCGCAATGTTGAGAAGTGGTTTGAAATACGTCGCAAGCGTGGCGAAATGTAACATATTAGTTCCACTCTTACTCGATCTGGAGGCAAGTTTGTGAACTCTCCCAGTGGAGTGGCTCCTATATAATAACAGCGTGTTTGCCTTCTGATCTACATTCCTGGGCGAATGACTTGCGTCGAACATACTTCCCGTTTTAGTGCGATTTCTTCGATGCCCACGTCACGCTTTTTACTTTTTGTCGCCTAGTGCTGAACCTGAAATCAGGAGTTGTCTGGCTCAATGTGCGACAGATAATTCGAAACCGATGGCACATCTCGATGGTGTGATGTCTTTGAGACAGGGAACTGCCTTAAAAATAATCAGCCCGGATATGTTGTCTATTCGGGACCGGCTGGCTGATCGTTTCATGGTTTGTTGACGGATCAGGATTGGCATAGGCCCAAGTTACATATCACTGTGCAAAATAAGGTTTCTACAAAAGAAGCACGGAGCTTTCAGACTCAGCTTAAACACCAGATGTGGCCTGTAAACTTTGCCTTCTCCGGACTCTGTCTTCACATCTATCGCGGTGGGCCGTGGCAGTTTGTAAAAAGTTGGTCGTTTCGAGGTTGACCAATTCGAAACCCCGCCGTAAATGCGCGCCTCACCAGCGCGAAAATGCGTTGCCCGAAACGGGGCGGAGTAGCTCAGGTGGTTAGAGCAGCGGAATCATAATCCGCGTGTCGGGGGTTCAAGTCCCTCCTCCGCTACCATTTTTCAATGACTTAGCGAGTGCGCCTCGGAACGGTTTGCAAACTGCTGTAAACTTTTCACGCGCTGAGCCGCTCGATAAGTGCAATCACCACTCTCGCTTCGTCAACATAGCGCGCTCGAATTGAGGCAACTCTTTTCGTGGTCCAGCCAATAATCCGGGCGATCTCGTCGTCTGTCAGTCCTTTGACGGCCATCAGCCGGCCAACCCGACGCTCGCCGACATCGAGACCAGCCTCCTTCAGTTCCATCGTCATGCGGGGGGGCATAGCTGCCAAGGGGCTCAGGCTGTACTGCTCCCGGATATGCGCCAGCACCTTCAGTCCGTTCGCTCCCGATGGCTGATCGGGCGCGAGCGACATAAACGATAACCACGCTCGCTGATCTGCAAGACACGGCACATCAATTCTATCGGCCAGTGGGCCGCAAGCTGTGCACGAAAGCGAACCTCACGGCTTTTGGCTTGCGAAGAACTGTGTGGCCTTTTTTAACACTTCCCTCTTGTCTTAAACTTCTCAAGCTCTGGTGCGATACTGGAGCTACTGCTCAGCACGGCATTAATGCCGTGCTGAGCAGGCGGCGGATGGATCGGTTCCCTCTGGGTCTTGAAGGACCGTGGAGG
>NZ_RAPF01000030.1 GCF_003610805.1 Altericroceibacterium spongiae
AGACGGGCGAGGAAGCGGATATGATCGACGCCTTCTGCGGCACATTGCCGCGCGAGCTTGTGATGCTCTCGCAGGCACGTAGGCAGCTTGAGTGCCTTGAGATTGTGAGCGAGAAGAAGCTCCGGGGCCTGATCGCTCATGCGGCCTCCTGCTGGTCGGAGAGCAGGCTCAGATAGGCTCTGGCAAAAGTCTTCTCGACCGTGGTGCGTGGCAGGAAGGGATAGACGTC
Organism: Altericroceibacterium spongiae; assembly: GCF_003610805.1. Classification (GTDB taxonomy): domain Bacteria; phylum Pseudomonadota; class Alphaproteobacteria; order Sphingomonadales; family Sphingomonadaceae; genus Altericroceibacterium; species Altericroceibacterium spongiae. Next base: position 230 of record NZ_RAPF01000030.1, read on the forward strand.
CAGGTCCAGCCTGGGCGGTACGCGTTCGACCCGGCACAGGACGAGGTGCTTGACGGCATCGAAGCCGATGGCGCCAAGATCAATGGCCTGTTCCACCGCCGCCTGGAGATCGGCGACGGTGAACGTTTCCAGCAGGCGCAGCACCTGTACATATTCACGCCTGCCATGTTTGTGCATGCGGCCTTCCATCAACCGCTGCAGTGTCGTGAACGCTTCGGGCAAATCCCAGCCCTGCAAAGGGGCGGCCTGGTCGAATGCATTGATCTTCTGCTCGATCAGCGGGAGATAATGGAGCGGGTCGAAGATAACCTCCTCGCGGGCATAGCAACGAGGATGACGGGCGATGACTTCGCTGCGGCAGCCGATCACCACCTCATCGACATAGGCCCTGATCCAGACCTCCTGATGGCCCCAGGCCACCGGAACCGAATAATCATTGGTCTTGTAGCGCACCAGGGATTGCGAGGAGACCCGCCCGCCGGTCTGATCGCAGGCCTCGAAGGGTGTAGCGGGCAAAGGCTGCATGGCCGCGAGATCGCGCTGCAAGCGCTCACCGATCGTCTCGCTCTCCCCGCGCACTTTGTCCTGCTGGCGCTTGCGGCATTGTTCCTCCAGCCACAGGTTGAAGGCCTCCCAGGTCGGGAACTTCGGGATCGGCACCATGAAATTGCGGCGGCAGTAGCCAACCAGCCCTTCCACATTGCCTTTCTCGTTACCCTTACCCGGGCGGGCATAGCGGTCGCGGATCACGTAATGCGACAGGAAAGCGCTGAACAGCGTGGCACGCTTGCGCGTGCCGTCTGGCAGGATCTTCGCCACAAGGCAGCGGTCGTTGTCATAGACGATCGAGCGCGGCACCGCGCCGAAGAAGGGTCGTGCGGCTGAGCGGAACAGGAAAGTGTCGTAAGGGGCATTATTTCCTTTCAAAAGTCCCATTCGGAATTAGGTTGGCGTAGCGGTCTGAGGCCGCCGTTTGCGACGGCGTCAGGCACGGAGA
>NZ_RAPF01000031.1 GCF_003610805.1 Altericroceibacterium spongiae
GGCGGCGGGCTTTCACAGGTCCTTCTTCATCGCTTTTCAGGCTGATGGCTGATTTCAGGCGCAGCTATCCAGTGGCTGCACGCCGTTCGTGGAAGATCAGGCGATCAAAGTTGTAGACCAGATTGGCGAGCGTCAGTTTGGCTTGTGCTCTGGCAAGGCCGATGGTGCGGATGAATAGTCCGTAGCGGTTTTTTCTGGTGCGCAAAGACGTGCTCAACGCTGGCCCGCACGGCTGACTTTGCAGCATTGGCCCACGATGTGCGCTCGGGCATGGGCTTGCCCTTTGGCTTCCTGCGATGAATGCAGCTTTTGAGCATATGGCGCGCAAGCCAGGCCTCGTTCTTCTGGCTGCGATAAGCGCTGTCGGCCCAGACATCGCCGGCATGTTGCCGGTGTCGATTACCCGGCGCAGCTGGCGCCCGTCGCTGTCTGCAGCCGAGGTCACCGCCGCCTTTCGGATGAAGCCGAAGCGCCGGTCAATGCTGATATGCGACTTGTAGCCGAACACCGGGGGTCGCGATTTGCGGCAGCGGGGTTCCGTCGGGACGGTAGCGGATCTTGCCGCCGATCTTCACCGTCCATCGCGCATCGACATCCTTCTGGTGCGCCTTGCTGGGCTTGCCACGCCAGATCTGCTTTGCCGACTTGCCCGCCTTGATGGCGGCCTTTTCTTCCTCGGTGTTGCGCTGCTTGGGCGCAGGAACCAGGCTTGCATCGACGATCTGACCGCCCATGGCGAGATAGCCAGCCTCGCGCAGTTGCTGTTCAAAGGCCTGCATCAGCGCCTCGAGCGTGCCGGTCTCGGTGAGCCGATTGCGATAGTGACGGATGGTGTTCTCATCGGGCATCGAGCCGCCCAGATCAAAGCCGAAGAAGCGCATCCACGACAGCCGGTCGCGGATCATGAACTCCATGCGCGCATCCGACAGATTATGCTGCGCCTGGACCACCAGCACCTTGAACATCGCGACCGGATCGAAGGGCGGCCGACCGCCCTTTACTCCGTCGCTATATCCAAGACCGCGGGTCAATAGCGGCTGGAAATGCTCGAACTCCACCGTGCCTGCCAGAACCTCGAGCGGATCGCCGTCCTTGCTCAACCGGTCCAGGTGCTCCGTCAGAGAAAACAGGCTGCGTGGCTGCATCGAAACTCTCCATCCAATGCCTCCACAGAATCACAATCCGCTACTCAAAGCGAGGGGTTATTGCCGGTGTCCAGCT
>NZ_RAPF01000032.1 GCF_003610805.1 Altericroceibacterium spongiae
TCCCTCTTGTCTTAAACTTCTCAAGCTCTGGTGCGATACTGGAGCTACTGCTCAGCACGGCATTAATGCCGTGCTGAGCAGGCGGCGGATGGATCGGTTCCCTCTGGGTCTTGAAGGACCGTGGAGGAGTAGGGTCACCGTCGCTCTTTTTGTCGACCTGAACGGATACTTGGGCTGCGGGCCCGTATGACAAGACGAGGTGGAAAAGGCACATGCAAAAAATAATTGGCATAGATGTCTCTAAAGACAAACTTGATGGTTTCAACTTACCTGATGGGCAACATGTCCAAGTGACCAATGATGCCAAAGGACATCAGGCGTTGCTGCGTTGGATTGGTAAGGAACTCGATACCCTGATCGTCTTCGAAGCAACCGGAGCCTATCATCGAAAGCTTGAAATTGCCTTGGCTGGAGCGTCATCACTTTTTGTGAAGGTTAATCCCAAGCAGGCTCGGCGCTTCGCACAAGCTACCGGACGTTTAGCAAAAACGGACCGTGTTGATGCCGCAATGTTGGCGAGAATGGGCCTTGCTTTGAATTTGACGCCACAACAACCGCATCGAAAATCTTTGTATGACCTCAGAGACTTGCTCTCCTCACGCCGCGCATTAATCAAGGATCAAACAGCAGCAAGAACACGCCTGGCAACCGCCGATGTACTTTTGATCAAGCAACAGTTGAAGAATCGATTGGCACAGATCGCATGCGACATCGGGCAAATTAATAGAGAGATGTTGGCACGCGCATCAAGTGACGACACCATGTCACGGCAGGTGAAAATCCTAACAAGTATTCCAGGCATCGGTGTGCTCACGGCCATAACAATCTTAATCGACATGCCAGAAATTGGAACGCTCGATAACAAGCAGGTTGCAAGCCTCGCAGGGCTGGCACCCGTCTCCCAAAGCTCTGGGAAATGGCAAGGTAAGGAACGGATCCAAGGAGGACGGGCAATGCTGCGTCGGGCAATCTATATGCCAGCGTTGGTCGCGACGCGCGTCAATCCGGATATGAAAGCCAAATACCAGCAGCTCATATCTGCCGGAAAGGAGAAAAAGGTCGCCCTTACAGCTATTATGCGCAAGCTCATTGTATTGGCGAACGCGCTCTTACGAAAAAACCGAGAATGGGTGTGATATGGCACTTGCCCAAGACGGATACTCCTCC
>NZ_RAPF01000033.1 GCF_003610805.1 Altericroceibacterium spongiae
CAGGGTCCGTCGGCTTACCAAGGCAGTGCGGTTCTATCTTCGCCCATTGGGCGTCTGTCAGTACAAAGCGATCCATCCAAAGCATGAATCACAGCGATACTGATTTGTGAATCCCCACAGACCCTAGTGCGGCATATGAATTCTTAGTCCTATTTAGAGACTGCAATGTGGCTGGATTGTGGAGCAGGCCATGCTGCGCGGCATGCATCTGGACGACCGGAACCGCTGACACCCTACCCGTTTGGTTGATTATCCATGGTGCTTAGTTATTCTTCAAAACATTCGAAAATATGGACACCCCTCGACGTACAATAAGGGTATTCGCCTATTTACTTCGTAATCGTAGCATTATGGAGCCTGCATGTCCAAAATCATTTCCGTGATTCTGTGTGACGGCAGTGGTACGCGGCTTTGGTCGCGCAGTCGCGCCAGCAAACCCAAGCCTTTTTTGCCTCTCGTTGGTAAAAACACACTCTTCAAAGCACCTCTGGCAAGGTGCCCCGCCACCAAAGGTTTCGCTCCCCCTTAGTTGTCCACCGGCAAGGCTCATCTCGCGCATGTTGAAGCGCAGCTTGCACAGGAAGAAGGGCGAAAGGCGCGTGTGATCGTCGAGCCGAGCGTCCGCAACCCAGCCGCAGCCATAACTCTCGCTGCGCTGAGTCTGTCTGAAGATGCTATAATGCTCGTTTGCCCTAGTGATCATCATATCGGCGACCCTGGTGCTTTTGCCGAAGTCGCCTTCACCGCTGCCAAACTTGCGAATGAAGGTTGGCTGGTTTCATTCGGCATCGAAGCGAATGCGCCTGAACCGGATTTGGTTGTCTTAGAGTCTGATCCGAAATTAAGTTTAGTGGTATCAGTGGGTTATCTTGGCGGCTGACCCAATCATTGATTCAGGTGGTTTTGCTACAAACTTCCGAAGATCGACGATGTGGCCCGACACCACTCGGGCGCAGTAGCGGGCATAACGTGGCCAGTACGCCAGACGACGCTAAGCGAGAACATATCAAGAATGGCGTGAGGGCTGTTACCGCCGGAGGTCACTGAGTCCAAGTTGGTTCCACATCGATGTGAAGTCATAGGTGCCG
>NZ_RAPF01000034.1 GCF_003610805.1 Altericroceibacterium spongiae
TACCAGCGGACCGCCCATAGGATGACCTCGCCGGTAAAATGCCGCCCTTTGAAATCGTCCATCACAACCGACCTTACCAATCCAAGGGCCCAACCTTGGCAACCGCATCAGAGTTTGCAACAGAGCCCTGCGAGTTATCCATGCCCCGCCATAGCGCTATCCAAAAGCTGGCGGCGGCGGGGGGTGGGTAACTCGCTAATCAGGCCGCCTTCGGCGGTAGTGATGAGTGCCGCTAGTCGCCGCACGCGTTAGGCGCATGACGGACAGGAATCCGCATCCCTTCCACGTTGCGCACGCGGCAAGGTCGCAATTGGCTATCAAAAGGTGCAGGAGGCGATTTCCAGCCCATAGAGCGCAGGGAGGCGCTTGGGGATAGGTTTCGCCATCCAAGGGCTTGGCGGTGCCCTAACGGGCACCAGAGGGCAAAATCAGGGGCTTTCGGTTTCGCGCAGGTGGCAGGGCGGACATTCGCTCTCGCCAGCAGTGCCCCAGCTATCGAGCCAGTGGACCACTTCCTCGCCGGTCAGGTGCAGCCCTGTTTCCTGATATTCGGCCCATGAGGCGAGGGCTTCGGCTTTGAAGCTCTCGCGGGCTTGCGTGCGGTCTATGATCAGATTTGCCCCGCCGCTACAAGCTGACCGAGCAGGGCGTTTACACGGGTCTGCCACCCGGGGCCGCTGTCGCGCAGATGCTCGACCGTCTTTGCATCCAAGCGGATTTTTACCTCGACCTTGGGGTCTTCCGACTTGGGACGCCCACGCCGGGACGGCTTCATCCCGGCCATGAAGGCGGCATCCATCGGTGGGTTGTCGTCGTGAATTTTAGGGTCAAACTTGGCCATAATAGAACCTCGCTTCGTGCTTTTCTGCCAAACGCAGGCTGATCGCGCGGATCGCATCGTCATGGGCTCTGTTGCAAACTCTGATGCGGTTGCCAAGGTTGGGCCCTTGGATTGGTAAGGTCGGTTGTGATGGACGATTTCAAAGGGCGGCATTTTACCGGCGAGGTCATCCTATGGGCGGTCCGCTGGTA
>NZ_RAPF01000004.1 GCF_003610805.1 Altericroceibacterium spongiae
GCTCAACCGGTCCAGGTGCTCCGTCAGAGAAAACAGGCTGCGTGGCTGCATCGAAACTCTCCATCCAATGCCTCCACAGAATCACAATCCGCTACTCAAAGCGAGGGGTTATTGCCGGTGTCCAGCTCACCGCTATTCGCTTGCACCTGAAGTGTGCATTATCGAATTTCAATTTTGGAATTGTAAAAATTAAGTGATATCGCTTAATGGTTCTTTATTTTCAATATATAATACTTATTAAGTAGATATACCTTATTGAACTGTTGAGGAATATAAGGGACCAGTGACGTAATACCATAAGGTAACTATGTCACAGGAGCTTTTGCATGTCCTTCAAGTCGCGCTCGTCCATCCCGAATGCAGACTCAGTCACTGAAAGCGGCGATTTAACGCCTTCGGTTAAAGGTGATGCGATAGAAAAAGCTGAATTCCAGGTTTTGAATAATGTGCGGTGGTGGGAAGAGAATTTAGATGGCTCAGCACATGTGGAATTGGAAGATGGTGCTTTTTTGACCATCCCCGCAGGATCTTTTCGGAGTTTCAACGAAAAGATCCTGATCCCGGAGCGTGTTCTTGAGGGACTGGATCACGCAAAAACAGAAGTTTCAGGTAGCTTTCTAAACTCCAAGACATTTGAAGCGGAAAGTCCGGATGTTCCAAGTGAAGAGCATTCGCCCGCTAATATTGCAGACAATGTCCATACGGCTTCTGTAATGCCTCAAGCTGCGTCCCCGGCTGGTGCTCCGTCGATTACCACTGGTGAAGTCTTGACGATGTACACCAGCGGGAAGTCGCCAGTCGCTGTAAAGGCGATTGACTATGATGGGGATCAGATAAGTTTTGGAATCGAGCCTGGGCTATTTTCAGGCTTGTTTACAATCGATTCAGCGACCGGTGCGGTCACCATCAATGATCCTGAGGGGATTACGGAGGGATCGTATTATGTTCGAGTAATAGCTAGCGACGGTTCTTCCACTTCATCCAAATCTATCACGCTACAAGTTATCGACGATGGTACGGGAGGTACAAATACCGCACCCCAATTCATGGGCGAAAACTCCTTTTCAGTAGTGGAAGGGAATGTTTCTGTAGCTATTATTCAGGCTCGGGACGATGATGGCGACGATTTGATTTTCTCCATTGCTGGTGGAGCCGATGCTGCCCTCTTCACAATAGATCCGGTAACTGGTTCGCTAAATTTTGTTTCAGCCCCTGATTATGAAACCCCTCAAGATGCGGGTGGGAATAACATTTATGAACTGAACATTTCGATCAGTGACGGCCAGTCTATTGTTACAAAAGCCATTCAGGTGAGTGTTCTCGATGTGATTGAGGGTGAACAAAACACTGCTCCTGTAATTACTAGTATTTCTGACATAACAATTTCTGAAAACACGATACCGGTTACCAAAGTAAGCGCGACAGACGCTGATGGCGATGTGCTCACCTATTCACTGACCGGTGATGATGCTGCCCTTTTCGAAATAGATTCGAGCGGCAACCTCTCTTTTCGTAATGCTCCTGATTATGAAAACCCAGCCGACTTTAACTCAGATAATCGCTATGATTTAGTTGTAGTTGTTGACGATGGAACGACTGCTTCACAAGCTTCGATGTCAGTCATTATATCGAATAAAAATGATGCGCCTGTTATCGAAGGCGATAACATTTTAATGGTTGCTGAGGGGGAGCTTGCTGTCGGCCGCGTTTTGGCAACCGATCAGGAAGGTGGTTCACTTACCTATGCCCTGAGCGGAGATGATGCATCCCTTTTTCGGATCAGTTCTTCTGGCTCGATCACATTTCGCAATGCGCCGGATTATGAAGATCCTAAAGATTTCAATGAGGATAATGAATATACATTCACTGTTACGGTTAGCGACAACCAGGGAAGCAGTGTTTCCCGAGCTGGACACCCGCAATAACCCCTCGCATTTCCGGTGCTGATATGATTCAGCGTTGGCGAGGAGATAACGGTGATGCACCCATCGAGCCTGTTTTCGCTTTCGGAGCACCTGGAGCGGCTGAGCCGGGATGGCGACCCGCTTGAAGTTTTGGGCGAGGCCGTGGATTTCGAGCGTTTCCGTCCGCTGCTGGTAAAGGGGTTGGGATACAGCGATGGAGCAAAGGGCGGCAGGCCGCCATTCGACCCGGTCTCGATGTTTCAGGTGCTGGTGGTGCAGGCACAGCATAACCTGTCCGATGCCCGCATGGAGTTCATGATCCGCGACCGGCTTTCGTGGATGCGCTTCTTCGACTTTGATCTGGGCGACACGATGCCCGACGAGAACACCATCCGCCACTATCGCAACCGGCTGACCGAGAGCGGGACGCTTGATGCGCTGATGCAGGCCTTTGAACAGCAACTGCGCGAACGCGGCTATCTCGCCATGGGCGGTCAGATCGTCGATGCCACGCTGGTTCCCGCTCCCAAGCAGCGCAATACCGAGGAAGAGAAGGTCGCGGTTAAGGCGGGCAAATCAGCAAAGAAGATCTGGCCGGGAAAGCCGAACAAGGCGCACCAAAAGGATGTCGATGCGCGCTGGACGGTGAAGGTCGGCGGCAAGATCCGCTATCGTCCCGATGGAACGCCCTTACCGCAAATCGCGACCCCGGTGTTCGGATACAAGTCGCATATCAGCATCGACCGGCGGTTCGGCTTTATCCGCAAGGGCAAGGTGACTTCGGCAGCCCATAGCGACGGGCGGGAACTGCGCCATGTGGTGGACCCGCACAACACCGCCTCAGATGTCTGGGCCGATAGTGCCTATCGCAGCCGAAAGAATGAGATATGGCTCACCCGGCATATGTTCACCAGCCGCATCCATCGCAGGAAGCCCAAGGGCAAGCCGATGCCCGAACGCACATCACGGGCCAATGCTGCCAAGTCCGCCGTGCGAGCAAGGGTCGAGCATGTCTTCGCACACCAAAAGGGGCGCTACGGCCTGTTCATCCGCACCATCGGCCTCGCCAGGGCTCAGGCCAAACTCACGCTCGCCAATCTGGCCTATAACTTCGACCGCCTGATCTTCCACGAACAAAGGGCCGACACAGGATAAGTACGCCCGGAAACTACGGGCGAGGCAGGAAATGACCAGAACCTAACCGACAGGCCCCGCCAATCAGGCGCTCAGATCGCCGATCTGCTTGCAAGGTCGTCGCCCTTCATAAAAGTGACAGCGAAACCATGGTTATTGCGGGTGTCCAGCTTATACGGTTATCGTCAATGACATAAACGAGGCGCCTCAATTATTACCAGAGCAGGCTGTTAGCATATATGAAAACCGAACATCGGTAACTGTAATTTCGGCCTCTGATGTGGAGGGAGGTGCGTTAAACTGGTCAATCGTCGACGGTGTGGACAGGGATTTGTTCACAATCGACACCAGTACTGGTGCCTTATCTTTCAAGAATGCACCGGATTATGAAGATCCTCAGGACTTTGATCGCGATAATATTTATAACGTCGTGGTGGAGGTCAGTGATGGTGAAGCTTTTGCCAGGCAAAATGTAACTGTAACAGTAGACAATATTAATGAGGCTCCACAAATATTAACAAGTCAAACAATAAGTTTGATCGAAAATCGTAATGTTGTCGCGGATATATCGGGTGTTGATCTGGAAAATGATCAAGTTACCTATGCTATTACCGGCGGCAATGATGGCCTTTTATTTAAAATAAATAGCAATACGGGTGCTCTGGAATTTGTGGACGCTCCGGATTACGAGAACCCTGCGGATAGTAATGGCGATAATGTCTATGAAGTAGAAGTGTCTGCAAGTGACTCAAATGGTGCAATAAGTACAAGATTATTGTCTGTAACTATAATAGACACTAATGAAAAGCCAGTAATATCTGTAGATGACGATATTTATATGAAGGAAAATCGTCTGGATATTACAACCATTATGGCATATGATGGAGACGGCGATATTCTATCCTACTCTATTAGTGGTTCAGATGCTAATCTTTTTTCTATAAATTCGGATGGCCAATTATCTTTTGTTTCGGAGCCTGATTACGAAAATCCGCGCGATGCTGATCTGGATAATGTCTATAATATCACTGTTTCTGTATCTGATGGCGTTTCAGTAATAAGCAAAAATTTAAATATTAATATTACAGATGAAAGTGAGCCTTTAGTTTTTGCTAATGATTCATCTGTTAGGCCCTGTTGACAAAAGGGATTCCCAAACAGGCTGATCTCTGATTCACAGCTGCTTTTTACGGGAGCTGCTATGGCGCGCGGAGATCTGACGGACGAGGAATGGGCGGTGATTGGTCCGTTGCTGCCGCCTGAGCGAGGCAGGCATTCACGGCCGGCGGGAGATAACCGGCGCTTCCTCAACGGAATGCTCCATGTCCTGCGGGTCGGGTGCCCCTGGCGCGACATGCACGAGCGCTACGGCAAGTGGAACTCGGTCTATGTGCGCTTCCGACGCTGGGCCGAACAGGGCGTATGGGATGCGCTACTGCAAACGCTGGTCGATCTGGGACTTACCGACGACTGGCAGCACATGATCGACAGCACCAGTGTCCGGGGCCATTCGCAGGCCGCCGGCGCAAGGGGGGGACTCATAATCAGGCTTTTGGTCGATCGCGCGGCGGCTTTACGAGCAAGATCCACGCCCGCTGCGACAATAAAGGACGCCCTCTCGGCTTCATCCTGACCGGCGGCGAGGCCTCAGATTACACCGCCGCCGAGCCGCTGATGGCGATCCCTGTCACGACGCCCAAGGGGCTGCTGGCGGACAAGGGCTATGATGGCGATCGCTTTCGGGAAAGCCTGCTCGTCCGCGGCATTCTGCCGATCATCCCGCCCCGCTCGAACCGTAAGGTGCCCGAGCACCCCGACTACCGTCGGTATCGCGACCGAAACCGCATCGAGCGCCTGTTCAACAAGTTGAAGCAGGCCCGCCGGATCGCCACCCGCTACGACAAGACCGCCCTGTCCTTCGCAAGCTTCCTCAATCTCGCTTCAGTGCGCCTGTGGCTGAAATCTTATGTCAACAGGGCCTAGTGTTTATGAGAACGTCACTGATGTTCTGGCGATTTCTGCAGAAGATGGAAATGGATCGAGCCTCACCTACGCAATTGCGGGTGGTGTCGATCAAGATCTTTTTAGTATTAATTCCAATACTGGAGCCCTCTTTTTCAAATCTGCCCCGGACTATGATAACCCATCGGATTTTGGCGGAGATAATCTGTATCAGGTCCTTGTGGAAGCCAGTAATGGAGAAGTAACCACTACGCAGATGGTTTCTATAACAGTTCTCGATGTTGAAGAGCGACCTAGAATCATTAGCAGCCCCGATCTGACACTTTCTGCAGGAAGTATTTCCGTTTTAACTGTTCAGGCAGAAGATTCCGACAATGATGATTTAATATGGTCTCTTTCCAATTCCGGGGATTCTGATCTTTTCGAGATTAATGCTGATACTGGCGAATTATCGTTTTTAAGTGCGCCAGACTATAGCAATCCACAAGATGAGAATGGGGATAACACTTATAATGTGACCGTTCAGGTTACAGATGGTTCATTTGTCGATAGCCACACATTTAACATACGCATCACTTCGGATAACTCGGCACCCGTTATTACAAGCGAAGCTGCTTTTTCAGTTATAGAAAACCGTCAAACTGTCACGACGTTGAATGCTGATGATGCAGAGGGAGACAATTTAACGTATTCAATTGAGGGTGGCGACGATGCCGATTATTTTGTTATAGATGAAAATACAGGGCTTTTATCTTTTAAGTCTTCTCCTGATTTTGAACGCCCTCAAGATGCCGATGGTAACAACATATATCAATTGGAAATCGGGGTATCGGACGGCAAAGATATGGCTGTCCAGGATATTTCAGTAACGGTTTCCAATCAGAACGAAGTTCCCGAAATTACTTCCGATCTTAATATTACGGTTCAGGAAGAAAGCTCCCACCTCGGTTCTGTTATCGCTATAGATAGTGACGGAGAAAGCGTTACGTATTCCATTTCAGGTGGTGATGCGCCTCTTTTCATAATTGACGGTCAGACGGGCGAACTCAGTTTTCGCGATGCCCCCGATTTTGAAAATCCTGCCGATGCAGACGGCAATAATGTCTATGAATTTCAGGTTACTGTAACCGACGGGCAAGACTCTATAACTGAAACGGTGACTGTGACGGTAACGAACCGCAACGAGTCACCCATTATCGAGAGCGACGCTGCTATTACCCTGGTGGAAAATCGCAGTGTAGTAATGAATGCAGATGCTTATGACGGTGATGGCGATGCGCTGAATTATAGTCTTGAAGGGTCTGATGCAGCGCTGTTTACGATCAGTGGAACGGGTGAGCTGTCATTCATTGAGGCGCCAGATTATGAGAACCCTGCGGATATTGATGAAAACAATATTTACGATGTGACCATAGTCGTAACTGACGGTTCGAATATAGTTCGGCATGATGTGCAGATCATTGTGGCAGATCGGAATGAAGCGCCAGTTCTGACTGGGACGGATTCCTTCACACTTTCGGAAAACAGCCGTGTGGCAGGCCAGCTTTTGGTAGCCGATGATGAGGCTGATCTGCTTGCTTATTCGATTGCGGCAGGCGGTGATGGCGCATTTTTCACGATCAATGCATCGGGTGAGCTGTCATTTCGGAATGCACCTGATTTCGAGAATCCATCCGATGCGAATGGTGACAATATTTATGAACTGACTGTTTCTGTAAGTGATGGAAAAGGTGGCGTAACGGCCGTCCCTGTGAGCGTGGCGGTGACCGGGGTAAATGAGGCTCCTGTAATAATCAGCAACAGCTCGATCAGTCTGCAGGAAGGCCAGGCGGCGGCGCTGGATGTCAATGCAACGGACGCAGATAGCGGCGATATATTGGTCTATACGATTGTCGCAGGCGGTGATGGAGCGTTGTTTACAATTGATGAAGTGACCGGTGAGTTATCCTTTAAAACAGCACCAAATTATGATGCGCCCCAGGATGCGGATGGCAACAATGTCTATGAACTGACTGTCCGGGTGAGCGATGGGAACGGTGAATCTGATGAGCAGGCGGTGACTGTTGAGGTCACCGATGTAAATAATTCTCCGGTGATTACGAGCGACGCAGCGATCACATTGGCTGAGAACGAAGTTGCAGTCACGTCCGTGACAGCGAGCGATGCGGATGGCGATACACTGACCTATGCGCTGAGTGGCCCTGATTCTGCGCAATTCACAATTAATGCGAATACCGGAGAACTGTCCTTTGTGACAGCACCTGATTACGAAAATCCAGCAGATGCAAATGGCGATAATGTCTATGAATTAATCGTCCTGGTGAATGACGGAGATGTAACCGTTGAACAGGATGTCACTGTAACTGTCTCCAATCTCAACGATGCGCCGGAGATTGGAGGGGACGGAACGTTTACGCTGGCGGAAGGAGTGACGCTGGCCGGAGTGGTTGGTGCCAGCGATGATGATGATGGCGATACGCTGAGCTTCAGTCTGACAGGTGGCGCGGATGCGGCTTTGTTCACGATCGATGGATCGAGCGGGGAGCTGCGCTTTGTTGCTGCGCCGGATTATGAGGCGCCGGGCGATGATGATGGGGACAATGTTTATGAGGTAGAAGTCACGGTATCGGACGGGACGGTGAGCACGATCCGTCAGATGCGTGTGACGGTGAGTGACAGCAACGATCTTCCGCAGATTACGAGCGGTGCTGCGGTGACGGTTGAGGAGAACCGGAGCAGTGTGTCTGTCGCCACTGCGAGCGATGCGGATGGCGATACGCTTGCCTGGTCGATTGCGGGCGGTGTTGACGGGGCCCTGTTCGCAATTGACGAGACGACAGGCGCGCTGCGCTTTATTGCGGCGCCCGACTTTGAAGCGCCTGCCGACTTCGATGGCGATAATGTCTATGAAGTGGTGCTGGAAGTATCGGACGGGAATGGCGGGACGGCGAGCCAGACCGTTCTGGTGACAGTCAGCGATGCCAATGAAGCGCCGACGGCGACGGGCAGTGCGGCGGTCACGCTGGCGGAGAACCAGAGCCTGGCGACGGTGATTGCAGCCAGCGATGTGGATGGCGATACGCTGACTTATGCGATTGCGGGCGGTGCGGATGCGGGTTTGTTCACGATCGATGGGTCGAGCGGGGAGCTGCGCTTTGTTGCTGCGCCCGATTATGAGAGCCCGGCAGATGCCGATGGCGATAATGTTTATGAAGTGCTGGTCGAAGTATCGGACGGGAATGGCGGCACGGTCACGCAGAGTGTGAGTGTGACGGTTACCGACAGCAATGAAGCGCCGGTGATAGAGAGCGGTGGGGCGATTAGCCTTGGGGAAGGCCGCATGGCTGTGGTGACCCTTGCGGCGAGCGACAGCGACGGAGATGTGCTGAACTGGTCGATTACAGGCGGCGTGGATGCCTCGCTCTTCGTGATCGATGAGACGACAGGAGCGCTGCGTTTTGTGGATGCGCCCGATTATGAGGCGCCTGCCGACAGCGATGGTGACAATGTTTATGAGCTGAGCGTCACCGTGTCGGACGGGAACGGCAAGAGTGTGACCGAAGCGGTAACGGTCACGATTACGGACAAGAACGAAGCCCCGGTGATCACAAGCGATGCGGGTGTGACGATTGTCGAGAACCGCGCGGATGTGATGAGCGTGGAAGCGAGCGATGGCGATGGCGATACGCTGACTTATGCGATTGCGGGCGGTGTGGATGCAGCGCTGTTCACGATCGATGGGTCGACGGGAGCGCTGCGCTTTGTGTCTGCGCCGGATTATGAGGCGCCGGGCGATGCGGATGAGGACAATGTCTATCGTCTGAAAGTATCGGTGTCGGATGGCACGAGCACGAGCACGCAGGACGTGCTGGTGACGGTGAATGACAAGAACGAAGCCCCCGTTGTCACGAGCGATGCGGCGATCACCCTGGCGGAGAACCGGACCCTTGTGACCACGCTGGATGCCGCTGACGATGATGGGGATGTTTTGACCTGGTCGATCACGGGGGGCGTGGATGCGGGTTTGTTCACGATCGATGCGTCGAGCGGAGAGCTGCGCTTTGTGTCTGCGCCGGATTACGAGGCACCGGGCGATGATGATGGCGACAATGTCTATGAACTGGAAGTGACGGTCTCGGACGGGACGGTTGTAACCAGCGAGACGATCACGGTGACGCTGAGCGATGCGAATGAAGCGCCGGTGATAACCGGTGCGCTGGATGTGACGCTGGCGGAAGACGATGTGACGCCGGTGACGATTGCGGCGAGCGATCCGGACGGAGACACGCTTGTCTGGTCGATTGCCGGAGGTGTGGATGCGGGTTTGTTCACGATTGATGCGGGGACGGGAGCGATCAGCTTTGTGAGCGCGCCGGATTACGGGTCACCTGCGGATGCGGATGGCGACAATGTCTATGAACTGAATGTCACTGTGTCGGACGGGAACGGTAAGAGCGTGACCGAGGCGGTGACGATTACGGTGACGGACACGAATGAAGCGCCGGTGATTACGAGCGGGGATACGATTACGCTCGGTGAGAATGTCACGGCGGTGCTGAGCGTGACGGCGAGCGATGCGGATGGCGATGCGTTGACTTATGCGATTGCCGGAGGTGCGGATGGCGCCTTGTTCACGATCGACGCCACCGGTGCGCTTGCCTTCCGCGATGCGCCGGATTTTGAAGCGCCGGGCGATGCGGATGGCGATAATGTCTATGAAGTGATTGTCTCTGTCTTCGACGGTGTGAGCACCGTGCAGCAAAATGTGACGGTCAGCGTGACCGATAGCAACGATGCGCCGGAGATTGGAGGGGACGGGACGTTTACGCTGGCGGAAGGAGTGACGCTGGCCGGAGTGGTTGGTGCCAGCGATGATGATGATGGCGATACGCTGAGCTTCAGTCTGACAGGTGGCGCGGATGCGGCTTTGTTCACGATCGATGGATCGAGCGGGGAGCTGCGCTTTGTTGCTGCGCCGGATTATGAGGCGCCGGGCGATGATGATGGAGACAATGTTTATGAGGTAGAAGTCACGGTATCGGACGGGACGGTGAGCACGATCCGTCAGATGCGTGTGACGGTGAGTGACAGCAACGATCTTCCGCAGATTACGAGCGGTGCTGCGGTGACGGTTGAGGAGAACCGGAGCAGTGTGTCTGTCGCCACTGCGAGCGATGCGGATGGCGATACGCTTGCCTGGTCGATTGCGGGCGGTGTTGACGGGGCCCTGTTCGCAATTGACGAGACGACAGGCGCGCTGCGCTTTATTGCGGCGCCCGACTTTGAAGCGCCTGCCGACTTCGATGGCGATAATGTCTATGAAGTGGTGCTGGAAGTATCGGACGGGAATGGCGGGACGGCGAGCCAGACCGTTCTGGTGACAGTCAGCGATGCCAATGAAGGACCCTTTATTTCCAGCACTGATTCTTTCTCAGTCAGAGAAAACGAGCTTGGAGCATTCCTTGTCGAAGCAACTGACGATGAAGGTGATACTCTTTCCTGGACCATTGTTGGCGGTGCAGACAGAGACAGTTTCGTCATTGATGGATCAACCGGAGCGGTATCTTTCGTTTCGGAACCAGATTTCGAAAATCCTGACGATTTCGATGGGGACAATATCTATGAAATAATCGTTGAAGTCAGTGATGGCACCAGAACTACCCAACAGGCGATTAGTGTTGCTGTCACAGATGAAAATGATGTTCCGGTTATCACGAGTGAATCTGCCTTCACAATTCAGGAAGAGCGCCAGGCAATTACAGCTGTCGAGGCATCGGATGATGACGGCGATGCGCTCATTTATGAAATTGTCGGAGGTGTCGATTTCCGTCTTTTCACAATCGATAACGAAACCGGTGCATTGTCTTTTATTGCGCCGCCGGATTTCGAAAATCCCGAGGATTTCAACCAGGACAATGTCTATGAAGTGAGAGTCCAGGTTGATGATGGCAATGGCGGCTCAGTCCTGCAGAATATAACCGTAACCGTTCTCAACGAGAATGATGCCCCCGTTATCATCAGTCAGGCAGCCATTACGATGGCTGAAAATAGTGTAAATGTCTCAACGATTGAAGCTGTCGATACGGACCCTGCAGATGATCTGATCTATGCGATTGCGGGTGGTGCGGATGCTGCCTTGTTCACGATTGACGGCACGACCGGTGAATTGGCTTTCATCACGCCGCCAGATTTTGAAACTCCGGCGGATGACGATGGAGATAATATCTATCAGCTTACAGTGTCGGTGAACGATGGCACGCATGTTGTGACACAGGACGTTACGATCACGATCACGGATGCAAATGATCCGCCAGTGATAAGCAGTGATGCTGTTGTCACTCTGCGTGAAGGTGACACTGTAGTGACCACTGTAGCTGCGGCGGATCCGGACGATGACGCGGCATCCTTGGTCTATGGTATCGCCTCTGGATATGATGGTGCCTTGTTCACGATTGATGCCGGAACAGGTGAATTGTCTCTCATTACACCACCGGATTTCGAAAACCCATCAGATGCGGATGGAGACAACATTTATGAAGTGATGGTGACGGTGACGGATGGATCCAATATCGTTGAACAATTGATAGAGGTGACCGTATCTAATGAAAATGAAGTTCCGGTTATTTCGAGTGACAGCTCCATTACTATTGCTGAAAATGAGAAAATAGCTGCTGTTGTAGAAGCCAGTGATCCTGATGGTGATGCGCTTGTCTATGGAATTGCTGGCGGCGATGATGCTTCGCTGTTTGCCATTGATGCAGATACGGGTGAGCTGACCTTTATTACTGCGCCGGACTTTGAAGCGCCAGGCGATGCTGATGGCGATAATATTTATGTTTTAACTGTAAGCGTCTTCGATGGCAGTGAAACGGTAATACAAGATGTCACTATTACAGTAACTGATGCAAATGACCCGCCATTGATAACCAGTGAAGCAGATATATCTTTAAATGAAAATATTACTTCAGTTTCGACAGTTGCTGCAAGTGATATTGATGACGATGTGTCAACACTTGTCTACGCTCTGGCAGGTGGTGACGATGTCTCACTGTTTACAATCGATGCCGCTACCGGAGAACTGTCTTTCATCACTGCACCTGACTTTGAGAACCCAACGGATGCAAATGGGGACAATGTTTATCAGCTTATTGTCAGCGTTAGCGATGGACTCAATACGACAGAGCAAGAGGTCACGGTAACGATAACAGATGCAAATGATGCACCGGTTATTACAAGCGATGCCGATGTAACGCTGGCAGAGGATGAGGCTGCTTCTTTTGATATGGTCGCAGACGATGATGATGGCGATACGTTGAGCTACGCTATTATTGCCGGAGATGATGCCGCACTGTTTACGATTGACGCGGTTACCGGTGAAGTATCCTTTATTACAGCACCTGACTTTGAAGCCCCTGCCGATAGCGATGGGGACAATGTTTATGAAATCATTGTGGAAGTTGACGATGGCGTAGCCAGTGTTCAGCAGGCGGTGACGATCACGGTGACGGATGCAAATGAAGCGCCGGTTATCACCAGTGATGCGGCGATTACGCTGGCTGAAGCAGAAACTGAGGTTGTTCAGGTTACGTCTGAGGATGCTGATACGGATGACACGCTGACTTATGCTATTGCTGGCGGCGCCGATTCTGCGCTGTTTGTTATAGACGCCCAGACAGGGGAATTGTCTTTCATTTCGGTACCGGATTTCGAAAACCCTTCCGATGCCGATACCGATAATGTCTATGAAGTGACCGTCAGTGTCAGTGATGGAACTGACATTACTGAACAAAATGTAACGGTTACAATTACAGATTCAAACGATCCGCCGGTCTTTAGCAGCAGTGATGCGGTAAGCAGTGCGGAAAATGAAACGGTTGTGACAACCATTGCCGCAACTGATCCGAACTCCGATGTTATAAGCTATTCTATC
This sequence comes from Altericroceibacterium spongiae, assembly GCF_003610805.1. Classification (GTDB taxonomy): domain Bacteria; phylum Pseudomonadota; class Alphaproteobacteria; order Sphingomonadales; family Sphingomonadaceae; genus Altericroceibacterium; species Altericroceibacterium spongiae. Next base: position 12,931 of record NZ_RAPF01000004.1, read on the forward strand.
GTCGGAGGAGCGGATAAAGATCTGTTTGTAATCAATGCGATAACGGGTGAAGTGTCGTTCCTCACCGCTCCTGATTTTGAGAATCCGGGCGATGCTGACGGTAACAATATCTATGAGATCATCGTCGAAGCAGATGATGGCCTGAAAGGAACACAACAGGCGCTGACCATCACGATAACGGACGCACAGGACGCTCCAGTGATCGACAGCGAGGCCATTCTCGATCTGGCCGAAAATGAAACCACGCTTCAGATCGAAGCCCGCGATGACGATGGCGATACGCTGGTCTATGCCATCGCAGGGGGTGCGGACTCCGCTTTGTTCAGCATCGATGCGACGACAGGAGAATTGTCTTTTGTCGCAGCCCCCGATTTTGAGAATCCCGGCGATGCCGATGGTGACAATCTTTACGATCTGCTCATTGAAGTCAGTGATGGCACCGATATCGTCCAGAAAGCGATTTCGATCAATGTGACCGATGCGGTCGAAGGGATCGATACGAGCATTCTGGCCGAAACGCAGGGTTTCATCATTCAGGGCGATACGATCGACGATGGCACCGGTTATTCGGTCTCTTCGCTGGGCGATGTGAATGGCGATGGTTATGACGATCTGCTGGTCGGGGCCAATTACGGTGATGATGGCGGCCTTAATGCGGGCGAGACTTATGTTATTTTCGGGCAGTCAGGCGGCATCGGTACTCTGTTGGCCGGCCGGCGGATTCTCGATCTTACCACCCTTACTCCGGCGCAGGGCTTTATCATCCAGGGCGATATGGCAGGCGATCAGCTTGGCTACTCCGTTTCCGACGCCGGAGATGTGAACGGCGATGGCTTTGCCGATATTATCGTAGGGGCCTATCAGGGAGATGATGGCGGTGTCGATGCCGGTGAGGCATATGTTGTCTTCGGCAATGCGTCCGGTTTCGGTGAGCTGACCGGCACACGCCGGGTTCTGGACCTCACAACGCTCAGCGAAGCGCAGGGCTTTATTATCCAGGGCGATACGGGAGGAGACACGCTGGGCTTTTCCGTCTCTTCCGCGGGAGATATCAATGGCGATGGTTATGACGATCTGATTGTCGGCGCGCGTGGTGGCGACGATGGCGGCTCCAATGCCGGTGAAGCTTATGTCGTCTTCGGCAGCGCAGCCCTGATGGGCGATGAAGAGAGTGGCCGTAAGGTGATCGATGTCACCACGCTGACGGCCAGCGAAGGTTTTATCATCGAAGGGGGCGCCAATGGCGACCGGCTTGGATATTCCGTATCTTCCGCCGGGGATTTCAACGGTGACGGCTATGACGATCTGCTGATTAGCGCCAATTACGGTGACGATACAGGGGTCGATGGCGGCCAGACCTATATCGTTTACGGCACGGATTCCGGTTTCGGTATCGATGTGAGCGGCCGTCAGGTCCTGCGCGTCGGTTCGCTAACGAGCGATCTCGGCCTTGTGCTTCAGGGCGATGCGGCCATGCAAGCGGGCATGTCCGTTTCCGATGCCGGCGATGTGAACAGCGATGGCTATGACGATGTAATTGTCGGCGCGAAAGGCGGTGCCTATGTCGTTTTCGGGCGCAAAAACGGTTCTGGAAGCGTTACACTGGATGCCAATGGGCGGCAGACGATCGGGCTTGGCTCGATGCTTGCTGCAGAGGGCTTTCTGCTGACGGGAACAGGCGATGACGGGCTGGGCTATGCCGTATCTTCAGGCGGTGATGTGAATGGCGATGGCTTCGCGGATCTGATTGTCGGCACCTATCTGGCCGATTCTGACGGAGTGGATTCCGGAACTGCCTATGTCCTGTTCGGTTCGGATCAAGGCTTTGGGACGGCAATCGATGGTCAGCAGGTAGTTGACGTCACGAGTCTGTCTTCCGATCAGGGCTTTGCCATTCTGGGCGATGTGGCCGGTGACGGGTTGGGCCGTGCCGTGTCTTCGGCAGGAGACATCAACGGCGATGGCTACAGCGATATCGTGGTCGGCGCTTATCTGGGTGACGATGGCGGCAGTAATGCCGGGGAAGCCTATGTGATTTACGGCAGCGCCGAAATGGGGGCGCAGGGTGAACAGGCTGCGCAATCGCTGACCGGCACGGTTTCTGCGGATATCCTTATCGGCGGTAATGGCGATGATGTGATAACCGGAGGCGGCGGTTTGGACGTAATCCGCGCCGGCGCCGGCGACGATCGCATCACACTCACCGATTTCACCTTTGAAGATATCCATGGCGGGCGCGGTTTCGATAGTCTGGTGCTGGACGGAGCCGGGCTGAATTTCGATCTGACCGCCATTCTGCCGGGCGATCTGCGCTCTGTGGAAGCGATCGATCTGACCGGCAGCGGTGACAATGTGCTGACGATCAGCGGGGAAAACCTGCTCGATATCAGTGACTGGCGGATGGATGGTGAGGCGTATATGCTGGTGACCGGCGATGCCGGGGACAGCGTGGTGACGCAGGGCTTCACCTATGGCGGCACGCAGATTTATGAGGGTGTGACCTACAACCTCTATGAACGCGGCTATGCCAATTTGCTGGTGGCGCAGGATGTGGCGGTCGCCAATAATGCCGCCGGCATTGCGCCGGTGATCGATACGAGCATTCTCAAGGAACATTACGGCTTTATCGTCCAGGGTGACGAAGCGGATGATCGTTTGGGCTATCGTTCGATGCAGAATATGGGCGATGTCAATGGCGATGGGTATGATGACTGGATCGTCGGGGCCTATCAGAACGACGAGGGCGGAACGAATACAGGTGCAGCCTATGTACTGTTCGGCGGAGCGGGCGGTTTCGGAACACCGGATGCGACGGGCCGCCGGGTGATTGATCTGTCTTCGCTCAGCGCTTCGCAGGGTTTTGCCATTCTGGGTGAAAATACCGATGATTATCTGGGCTATTCGGTGTCCTCTGCGGGTGATGTGAACGGGGATGGCTATGCCGATGTGATCGTCGGAGCTTATCGCAACGATGAGGGCGGCGGCTATGCCGGAGCAGCCTATGTGCTGTTCGGCAAGGCTTCGGGCTTTGGCACGGTGGATCTGGGCAGCGGATTGAGCGCCAGTGATGGCTTCAAGATCATAGGCGACGCATCTGGCGATAGTCTGGGCTATTCGGTGTCTTCGGCGGGGGATGTGAACGGAGATGGCTATGACGATCTGATTGTCGGGGCCTATTACAATGACGATGGCGGAACGAATACAGGCACGGCCTATGTGCTGTTCGGCAAAGCCTCGGGCTTTGGCACGGTGGATACATCGTCTTCGCTCAGCGCCTCGGATGGTTTTAAAATCTATGGTGATAATGATAGCGATTATCTGGGCCAGTCGGTGTCCTCTGCGGGGGATGTGAACGGGGATGGCTATGCCGATGTGATTGTCGGGGCCTATGGTAATGACGCTGGTGGCAGTGCTGCCGGTGCGGCCTATGTGCTGTTCGGCAAGGCTTCGGGCTTCGGTACGGTGGATCTGGGCAGCGGGCTGAGTGCCAGTGATGGCTTCAAGATCACAGGTGACGCATCTAACGATTATCTGGGCATGTCGGTGTCCTCTGCGGGCGATGTGAACGGGGATGGCTATGCTGATGTGATTGTCGGGGCCTATGCCAACGACGATGGTGGCAGCGATGATGAAGGCGCAGCCTATGTGATTTTCGGCAAGGCTTCGGGCTTTGGCACAGTGGATCTGGGCAGCGGGCTGAGTGCCAGTGATGGCTTCAAGATTATGGGCGCGGCTGTGGATGATTATCTGGGCTATTCGGTGTCCTCTGCGGGCGATGTGAATGGCGATGGCTATGCCGATCTGATTATCGGGGCCTATCAGAACGACGCTGGCGGTAGCGATGCCGGAGCGGCCTATGTGATTTTCGGCAAGGCCTCGGGCTTCGGCACGGTGGATCTCGATACTCTTACCGCCGCCGATGGCTTTATCATCCAGGGCGATATGGCAGGTGACAATCTCGGCAGAACCGTTTCTTCAGCCGGGGATATCGATGGCGATGGCTATGACGATCTGCTGGTCGGTGCCTTTTATGGTGACGATGGCGGGGAGGATGCCGGGGAAGTCTATGTGCTGTATGGCAGTGCCCTGTATGGCCAGCAGGGTGAACAAGAGGGCCGGTATCTCAACGGCATGGTGACGAGTGACGTTCTGGTCGGCGGCAATGGTGACGATACGCTGATCGGGGCAGGTGGTGCGGATTCGCTGCATGGCGGGGCGGGTGATGATCTGATAACGGTAGCTGACCTGTCTTTCCTCGAAATCGATGGGGGAAGGGGCATGGATACGCTGGGTGTCACCGCCAGCGGCGCAACGCTGGACCTGACCACAACGCTGCCCGCCAAAATTCAGTCTGTCGAAGTGATCGACCTGACCGGTACAGGCAATAATACGCTGATCGTGGATGCTGCCTCTGTGTTCGATGTCAGCGGCTGGCGCATGGGTGGCGAAGCCTGGATGATCGTGGAGGGCAATGCCGGGGATACCGTCACCGCCACAGGCTTCACGGCCAATGGCACCTATGTGAACGATGGCGTGACCTATAATCTCTATGAAAGCGGCAATGCCAATCTGCTGGTCAGCCAGGATATGGCGGCAACGCTCGCCTCCATGGCTCCGGTGGCGGCATCGGCAGATGCCTATGGCCTGTCGGTGGAGGATTATTCCACCGATACCGCAGCCGATCTCGATGCACCGGTTGAAGATCAGGCTGTGCTGGCCGGTTTCTCTTCCGCTCTGGATATGGGGAGCCCTGCTTCTGTAATGCCGGGCGATCAGCCGGCGGCGACCGGCGATCCGGCCACCGATACGCATATGGATACGGATTTGGCCGGGTTGCACGATCCCTCCCATACGGATGATATCGTGTCATGATCCGCTGAAAAGGATCGCAGGAAATGGAGAAAGAGAGCCGGGGTTATGCGCCCTGGGCTCTCTTCTTCTTTATAAGCCGCGAATTGATGAAATCAGCAGGCCACGCTCATAAGTAATAAAGTGAGTATTGCCCTGTCCGCTGGTTTTATCGGGTGGTTTTCTCTTAAAAATAAATGGTTTTGCGGCCTTGCCAATTCCTTAGGTACGGCCCCTTAATTGATCGCACCAGAATGATGGAGGACTTTCGGCAGAGAAAAGGAACTATCGAAGGAGTAACTTTCATGACGAAAAGACGAATTCGTTCGGCCAAAGGGCTGTCTGCGGTGATGGGCGCAATCGGTATGGGCTTGTCCGTCCATGCCAATGCTCAGACCGGTGCGGATGCCAGTATCGCCCTTGGAACGATCGATAATGTGAACTCCTGGCAGACATTGGCCGATGGTTCTCTGGAAGTAACGATGGCGAATGGCCAGACCGTAACAGTGGCGCCCGGCCAGTTTACAGCGGTGAACGGGCAGATCTTCGTCACCGAAGCGGCCATGGCGAGTATGGAAGCGGCATCTGCCGCAGCCGCCGCTTCCAGCGCCGGGCTGGGCGCAGCGCAGATCGGGCTGGGCGCGGTCGGGCTGGGTGTAGCGGGTTTTGCAGTTGCAGATGCCGTTGATGCCGATGGGGATTCTATTCCCGACGGGGATGAAGGCGGTGACGAGCCGGGCTCTGAAAACAATGCGCCGGTTTTCACCAGCTCTGCCTCTTCTTCGGTCACGGACGGTTCGACCAGTGCCTATCGCGCAGTGGCCAGCGATGCTGACGGGGACACGCTGACCTACAGTCTTTCCGGCACGGATGCGGATTTGTTCACGATCGACAGTTCGACCGGTGTCGTCACTTTCAAAACAGCCCCTGATTACGGCGATCCCGGCGATAGCGACGGCGATAATGTCTATGAGGTGACTGTGACCGTGGACGATGGTTCCAGCACGGTCAGTCAGGATGTCACCATTACGGTGACCAATGAGAATACCGCTCCCGAATTTACCAGCTCTGCCACGGCGACTATCGAGGAAAACACAAGCGCTGTTATGACCGTGGCTGCCGACGATGCCGATGGCGATACAATCACCTATTCCATCAGCGGAGGGGCGGATGCCGCTCTGTTTCAGATCGATTCTTCGACCGGGGAACTCAGCTTCATTTCCGCCCCGGATTATGAAAATCCGGGAGATGCCGGGGCCAACCATGTGTATGACGTGATCGTAGCTGCCAGCGACGGTACCACGACAACCACACAGGCCGTGGCTATTGCCGTGAGCAATGTTACGGAAACGCCTGAAATCACCAGTGCCGATGCGTTCACGGTGCTGGAAAATCACGTTAATATCGGCACGATTACCTCCACAGCAGGCGATGGTGAAACGCTGACATACAGCATTGAGGCAGGGGGCGATGCCAGCCTGTTTTCAATCAATGCAGCCACCGGGGAACTGACATTCAATGCTGCGCCGGATTATGAAAATCCTCAGGATACGGGAGGCGATAATGTCTATGATCTCACCATATCGGTAAGCGACGGGATTACTTCCAGCTCACAGTCTGTCACTGTCACAGTGGAAGACGAAACAGGCAATGAAAGCCCGTATTTCACCAATGCGTCATCCATTGCCATTCAGGAAAATCAAACCACCGCAGTCACTTTGGCGGCGGCTGATCCCGAGGGCGGGACCTTGAACTATGCCATAACGGGTGGTGCCGATGCGGCTCTTTTTGAGTTCGACGGAGCCGGGGCTTTGGTTTTCACCGCCGCGCCTGATTATGAGGCACCGGGTGATGCCGATGAAGATAATGTCTATGAGGTGGAAGTTTCTGTCTCTGACGGAACCAATACAACATACCAGACCCTGCAAATCACCGTCACCGATTCCGCGGATCTCGAAGCCTCCGATCTTCCACCAGAAGATGGGTTCGTCGTTCCTTCCGGCACCCCCGGAAGCCAGCTTGGCTATTCGGTAAGTGCAGCAGGCGATGTGAATGGTGACGGGTGGGGAGATTTCATTCTGGCGAGCCCCTTTGACAGTACCGGCGGTGACAGAGCCGGTATGGTCTATGTGGTGTATGGCGGAAACGGCCTGACGGACAGCCTGTCCGGCACAACGCGAGCCAATTTCGATTTAAGCTCATTTTCCAGCGCTGACGGCTATATCGTTCAGGGCGAAGGAGATCTCGATTTTCTGGGCTGGTCGGTCTCGTCAGCAGGCGATATCAATGGTGACGGTCTGGATGACATCATTCTCGGTGCTTATAATGAAGATACCGGCGGGCCCGCCTCCGGTGCGGCCTATGTGATTTTCGGGCAAGAAGGCACAAGCCATGCCGATATCGATGTTACCACGCTTTCTGCGAGCGATGGTTTCATGATCCATGGGGCGGGTTCCGATCAGCGTCTGGGATATTCTGTGTCATCGGCAGGCGATGTGAATGGTGATGGCTATGATGATATCCTTCTTGGTGCTGAACAGGGCGATGGTTCTGCCTATGTGCTCTATGGCGGTTCCGGTTCTTTTGGGACGAGTGATGGCGCCGGGCGGCAGGTTATCGATTTAGCGACTTTGTCAGCCGGGCAGGGTTTCCTGATGAATGGCGGCCCGACAGACGGCTCTCTCGGGGCCTCTGTATCGACGCTGGGCGATATTAATGGTGATGGCTTTGCGGATTTCATTGTGGGTGCAAGATACGCCAACAGTTATGCCGGAGAAGCTTATGTGATTTTTGGCTCCGATCAGACTTATGGAACTGCAGTATCCGGCATTCAAACTGTCGATTTGGCGACGTTGGATGCGAGTGAAGGTTTTGTCCTCCAAAATGCTTCGCTGATGATGCTTGGGTGGTCTGTGTCGGATGCCGGCGATATCAATGGCGATGGCTTCGACGATATTCTGGTCGGAGGTTATGCCACAAATTATGCAACTGGCGATGCCTTCGTCATCTTTGGAACCGATGGCTCTTTCGGAACGGCTTCCGGAGGACGACAAATCATCGATGTAGCTTCCATTGACGCTGCAGAGGGCTTCACGATCAGAGGGGAGGCAGAGCAGGACCGCCTGGGCTGGTCTGTATCTTCGGCCGGAGACATGAACGGTGATGGCTATGCGGATATCGTTCTGGGCGCTACTCAGGCGGAGAAAGGGGACGCACCGGGGCTGGTCTACGTGATTTACGGCGGTGCTGACGGGTTCGGTACTGATGACGGCAGCGGAGGGCGCCTGCTTGATGTGAGTACTCTCGGTACGGAAGATGGCTTTAAAGTCATTGGGGAAGAAGCGGACGCTCTTTTTGGCTATTCTGTTTCCGCGGCAGGAGATGTGGATGGCGATGGTTTTGACGATTTGCTCATCGGTGCTCCCCATACAACGGGAGACGGTGCTGAGGCAGGCCAGTCTTACATTATATATGGATCAGGCGATGGGCAAACGGGCACCACTATAACCGGCACTGCCGGGTCAGATGTGCTGGTCGGCACCAGCGGTAACGATGTTCTCGAAGGTGGCGGATCTGACGATATTTATCGCGGAGGCGCCGGCGATGACCGAATGATTGTCACCGGCGGTGCATTCGGTGATGTCGATGGCGGGAGTGGCTTTGATGTCCTCGTTATCGACGGAACCGGTTATGATTTTCGCTATGATGGTCCGCTGGCTCCCCACGCCACTCCTTATAATGTGAGTTCGATTGAAGGGATCGCGACTATTAATTCAGCGTCGCCGGGCAGCCCGGTACAACTGGTAGTAGGAGCCAATTTTATATCCGCGGTCAGCGATCTGAGAATTGACGGTGAAGCCTCGCTCATCGTCAGCCTCAGAAGTGGCGACAGCGTCCTGAATTTGGCGGAATATACAGCCAGTGGGCAGATCGAATATAATGGCAGTACATACGATCTTTATGAAAGTGGATCGGTTAACCTGCTGATTGAAGAATATGACGGCACATTCCCAACTGGCCTGACAGCTGAGACGGAGAATCTGTCGGCAGCAGAGAGCGTGGATCTCGATAGTGCAACAAGCGATACGGCTGTGCTTTCAGCCTTTGCTGCAGCGATGGAGCCGTCCACGAGTTTCGTACAGGCAGATCATGTGGAGGCGCCGCTGGCCGTGGCCGATATGACCGCTTCCATGCTGGCGGAATATGCGATGGACCAGGCGTCCAATGCAGATGGTTCATTCTCTTAAATCAAACGACTTTTAATTTGCGTATCTCTGAAAAAGCCGGGCTTCGCGCTATGAGGCCCGGCTTTTTCATCGGAAGAGCACGATGGTGCAGCCTTGAAAAGCGCTTCACCCCGTTGCCGCTGATTTTACGCTTAGGACCCGTGACGGAAGGGCTTGTTGCAAAGTGTAGATGTTGTGGTTTGGCAGGGCACAATTAATGGCGCTGTGCTGGTTGGAGGACTTTTCCGATTTTCCCCATTGACCAGCCGATAAGAATCAACCATTAGCGCGGCTCTCCAAGCGTGGATTTACGCTTAGGGCGGTTAGCTCAGCTGGTAGAGCATCTCGTTTACACCGAGAGGGTCGGCGGTTCGAACCCGTCACCGCCCACCATCCAAAACATTTTATCTGTGGCCTGCTTATGGAAAAAAGGCCGATTGAATAGTGCAGTTGTCGCTATGTCGCAGAGGATGCGGCTGGCTGAGGTTCGATAGCTTCGTCGATCAGTCTGGTGGCTTTCTCGCCGCTCCAGTCGAAACCGCCAGTGACGCGCCAGATTTCTTCGCCTTTCGCATTATAGAGAATGGTGAGCGGCAATTCCCCGCCCTGATAGGCGAAGATCAGATCGTTTTCCGGATCCATCCAGCGCGGCAGATTGGTGAATTTCTTTTGCTCAAAGAAAGGCACGACTTTTTCTGCACCCTGCAAGTCCTGACTGATAGTCAGAACACGCAAGTGATCCTTACGCTCTCCTGCAATCGTGTTGAGCTGCGGCATTTCGACAATACAGGGGGCGCACCAGGTCGCCCAGAGATTAATGAGGGTCGGTTTTCCTTTGAGAGCCGTCAGATCCAGCGTTGTGCCGGATGGATCGCTTACCGTAATGTCCGGGAGCGGTTCCCCGGCATGATTCCGACTTACCGTGCCGCTCGTTCCATCGGGCAAATCCTTGACGGTCTCTTCCTTCTGTTGCGCAGGCTCCGTGCTTTGCCTATCGCAAGCCGAAAGCAAGGAGGCAAAGGCGAGCGTGAGCGATACGGACAAGACAGGTGAGGGCAGTTTGGCCACGGGGGTGAACTCCAACCAGATGTGGGGCGGGCGGTTTGCCGAGGGCCCGAGTGCAATTATGCGCGAGATAAACGCCTCTATCCCGTTCGACAAGGCGCTCTGGCGGCAGGACATCTCTGCGAGCAAGGCGCATGTTGCGATGCTGGCAGCCTGTGACATCGTCAGTGTGGAGGATGCCAGACTGATTGAAGACGGGCTTGATCGCATCGCTGGTGAATATGAAACCAATGGAGTCCCTGAAAACTGGGACCTTGAAGATATTCATATGACCACCGAGAGCCGGCTTGCCGAACTGATCGGCCCGGCGGCGGGCCGCCTCCATACTGCGCGTAGCCGCAATGACCAGGTGGCGACCGATTTTCGGCTCTGGACACGGGATGCTATCGACCAAGTGGATGCGGGCCTCGCGGCCCTGCAGCGGGCACTGGTGGCGCAGGCTTCCGAACATGCCGGCTCGATCATGCCGGGATTCACCCATTTGCAGACAGCGCAGCCCGTAACGCTGGGCCATCATCTGATGGCTTATTATGAAATGATCCGGCGGGACCGGTCGCGCTTCCAGGATGCGCGCAGACGTCTCAATGAAAACCCGCTGGGATCTGCGGCCCTTGCGGGAACGGGCTTTCCGATCGATCGCGAGATGACCACACAGGCGCTCGGTTTCGATACACCGACGCGGAACAGTCTGGATGCTGTTTCGGACCGTGATTTCGCCCTCGATTACTTGCAGGCTGCGGCGCAATGTTCACTGCATCTGTCGCGTCTGGCCGAGGAGTTCATTATTTGGGCGAGCCAGCCCTTCGGGTTTGTCCGTATGCCCGATACGCTCAGCACCGGCAGCTCGATCATGCCGCAGAAAAAGAACCCCGATGCAGCCGAATTGGTGCGGGGGCATGCCGGACGGATCATTGGATGTGCGACGTCGCTGATGGTCTCGATGAAAGGGCTGCCACTGGCTTATTCCAAGGATATGCAGGACGATAAACCGCCGGTTTTCGAAGCGGCTGGCCTGCTGGGCCTGTCGATTGCTGCGATGACCGGAATGGTGGCCGATACAACTTTCCGCACCGATAAAATGCGGCAGGCGGCGGAAATGGGTTTTGCCACCGCAACCGATCTGGCCGACTGGCTGGTACGTGAAGCCGATATTCCTTTCCGCGAAGCCCATCACATTACGGGGGCGGCGGTGAAGCTGGCGGAAAGCAAAGGCGTGGCGCTCGAAAAACTGTCGCTGGCGGAGCTGAAGGCGATTGACAGCAGGATCGATGAAGGCGTCTATCCTGCCTTGTCTGTCGAAGCATCGGTGGCTGCGCGTGCAAGCCTTGGCGGCACGGCTCCCGATCAGGTGCGCAGACAAGTGGCTGCGGCGGCGCAGGAACTGGGAATTACCGTGTGATGCATTGCAAATCGGTTTGTCTTTGTCTTTCTCCTTTGCTGCTCGCTGCTTGCGGGCAGACGGCCGATCTCAAGCCTTTGCCGGGGCATGATTTGCCGCAGGCCCCCTATGGGCAGAAAGAGAAGCCAACTGCGGAAGAGTTGCTGGAACTGAGGACACAGGCGGCCCCTGAGCGCAGCGTCGAATTGCGAAAACGTTCGGAAGAACGTGAAGACGACCCATTCGACCTGCCACCCGACGATTGAGTGAACCATGGATTATTTTGAACTGAAGAACGGTGAAATCTGCGCCGAGGATGTGCCGCTGGCTGAGATTGCCGTACAAGTGGGCACGCCCGTTTATATCTATTCGCGTGCGACGCTGGAACGTCATGCCCGGGTTTTCCGGGAAGCGCTGGCGGGCATTGCGCGGACGCATCTGGCTTTTGCAGTCAAATCGAATCCCAATCTCGCCGTATTGAGCCTGCTGAAAAAGGAAGGTTATGGCGCCGATGTGGTTTCCGAAGGTGAAATGAAGCGGGCGCTGGCTGCCGGTATACCGGCGGCTGATATCGTCTTTTCCGGGGTTGGCAAAAGCAGGCGGGAACTGGTTGCGGCGCTGGATGCGGGGATCGGTCAGTTCAATCTCGAAAGCGAGGAAGAGGGCGTTGAACTGGCGGATATCGCTCTTTCCAAAGGCATGCAGGCTGTCGCTACGCTGCGTGTCAATCCCGATGTGGATGCGCGGACACATGCCAAAATTTCGACCGGCAAGGCGGATAATAAATTCGGTGTGGCGTATGGCGATGCAGCCGAAATTTACGCTCGCCTTGCGGCTCTGGACGGACTGACGATGCGCGGTCTGGCGGTTCATATCGGCAGCCAGATTTCCGATCTCGAACCTTCGCGTCAGGCTTTTCTCAAGATGGGTGAACTGATGCAAACCCTCCGTAAACAGGGCTTTACCGTCACCCATATGGATCTTGGCGGGGGGCTCGGTGTGCCTTATCGGCTGGGTGAAGAACTGCCGGGGCCGGCCGATTACGGTGCTATGGTGGAAGAGGTGACGCGTGACTGGGATGCGACGATCATGTTCGAACCGGGGCGGGTCATTACCGGAAATTCGGGAGTTTTGCTGACCGAAGTCATTCGTGTGAAACCCGGGGTGAATGCGCCTTTCGTGGTGGTCGATGCGGCGATGAACGATCTGGCGCGGCCTTCGCTCTACGATGCCTGGCACGATTTTCTGGCAGTGCGGCCCACTGGTGAAAAGATGGTGGCGCATATTGTCGGGCCGATCTGCGAAAGCTCCGATACATTTGCCAAAAATCGTGAAATCGATACAGTAAAGGCCGGAGATCTGGCGATTTTCCGGACGGCGGGCGCTTATGGTGCGACCATGGCGAATACCTATAACAGCCGCGCTCTGGTGCCTGAAGTGATGGTCGATGGCGATAAATGGGCGATTGTTGCGGACCGGCTGGAACCGGAGACGATCTTCGCCGCCGAAAGAGTGCCGGAATGGCTCGATTGAGGGAAAAATGAGAAGTCTGCCGCTCTTCCATCGGATTGCCGGAGAACCGGTAATTGTGCTGGGAGAGGGGCCGATGGCGGAGCCCAAACGCCGGCTGGTCGAGCGGGCCGGTGCTGTCGCGGTGGCGGATATCGAGGCGGGTATTGCACAAGGTGCCCGGCTGGCTTTCGTGGCGCTGGAATCCGTGGAAAACTGCGAAAAATCGGCACAAAAACTGAAGGAAGCGGGGCTGCTGGTCAATGTGGTGGACCGGCCCGACTTGTGCGATTTTACCACGCCCAGCATTCTGGAGCGCGATCCGGTGCTGCTGGCCATCGGCACTTCGGGGGCTTCGGCGGGTCTGGCCAAGCAATTGCGCTTGCGGCTGGAAGCGCTGCTGCCCCAGTCGCTCGGCAGGCTGGCTGCTGCATTGCAGGAAAAAAGGGCGGAAATCCGCCAGAAATTCCCTTTGTCCAGTGACCGGAGGCAAGCGCTCGATCAGGCCTTGGGGGAGGGCGGAATGCTCGATCCGCTCGATGAAAATAGTGTGCGAAGGTTACAGGTCTGGCTGGATTCCGAGGGCAGCAAGCCGGTGGGCGGAGAAGTGGAAATCCGCCTGCTGTCGGATGATCCCGAAGAGCTGACTTTGCGCCAGATTCGGCTGTTGGGCAGCGCTGACATTATCCTGTTCGACGAGCAGGTGCCGCAGGCCATTTTGAACCGTGCAAGGGCCGATGCAAGGCGGATTGCCCTGGGCAAAGGGGGGCAGAACGGCACAGAACAGGGCCAGAAAGCTGCTGAGCGGGGCCTGACGGTGATTTTACGGAGCCAGTCGGCCGGATAAGCGCGTCAAAGGCCCAGTCGTGCGCGCCATTCGGCCAGTTCGCGGCGCGACATGCGGGGCCGCTCGACCGCTTCCTTGCCATCGCGCAGCCGCTTGCGATCCTTGTTTGGAGGCTCGACCGCGCGGACCCGCACCGGGGCGATTCCCTTGCGGCGAATGCCGAGCTGCTGAGCCGCGCCTTCGGACAGATCGATGATTCGCCCGCGTCCCGAAAACGGTCCCCGGTCATTGATCCGCACCAGAATGGTGCGCCCGGTATCGAGGTCGGTCACTTCGGCATAGCTGGGCAGGGGCAGCGTGGTATGCGCGGCGCTGACTCCGTCGGGGCGGAATTTCTCGCCATTGGCGGTTTGATGGCCCGATGCCGATCCGTACCAGCTTGCATAGCCGACCGCATCGTAAGACGGGTCGGCGGCAGGCACATAGGTCGTGCCGCGCACCGTATAAGGCGGACCGATCCGCACCGGCGTATCGCTGACGGGCCGGTAATGCACGCCACCGCCGCAGGCGGCCAGAGCGAGCGCAAGCAGGGCAACCGGAAAGAGACGCAGAGACCGCAGGGAGAAGTTCGCCCCCGCCATTTTCAGAACGCGCTTCCGGCCAGCGCGTCGATGGCCGCCTGCAGGATCACCGCCGCAGCATGGGCATCGATCTTGTCGGCGCGTTTGGCGCGGCTCATATCCTGCGCGATCATCGCGCTTTCAGCCGAGGCGGTGGACCAGCGTTCGTCCCACATCAGGATCGGCAGGCCGAGCGGGGCGAGGTTGCGGGCATAGGCACGGCTGGACTGGGCGCGCGGCCCTTCGCTGCCATCCATATTGAGCGGCAGGCCGATCACGATGCCTTTGACCTGCCGTTCAGCGACCAGCGCTTCGAGCGCTGCCTTGTCGCGCGTGAATTTACCGCGCGGCAGTGTCTTGGCCGGGCTGGCGAAATGCCACCCGGCATCGCAAAAAGCGGTGCCGATGGTTTTGGTGCCCAGATCGAGCGCCATCAGCACGCCGCCATCGGGCAGGGCATCGCCGAAATCGAGCGTGCCGGTGGTAATCAATGCGTTCTGGCCCATGCGCTCACCCGTCTTGCGACATCCTGCTGCAGATTCATCCAGAACAGCGGAATGTCATAAACATGATAATTGTTGCCCGGCAGCGTATAGGGGCCGAGATCGGGCGGATCGCCGATCAGCAGCAAGCCCTGCCCGTCACAGCGGGCAGGGACTGCGCCGGCGACCAGTTCGCCCGAGGTCAGCGCATCGTTGGGCACCAGCGTTCCCACATTGGCACTGGCCGGCGCATCGCCATCGAGCGTCCCCGATAGCGGATTGACGCAAAGGATCGGGCTGTCACCGCGCAATTGCCCGTCATAGCCGGGGGATTCGCCGTAAATATCCATCACCGGGCCGGGATTGGCCGGTTCGCCGAAGCTCGACCAGGTGACGATGCAGCCGCCCTGATCGGGGGTTTCGCAAGCGGGCAGGCCAAGTGCGGGCAAATCGTGTTCGACCGAGACTGGCCAGCCGATGGGATAGACCATGGCGATGCGGTTTTGCAGCGGCGTGCCGGCAATCCGGTCTTTCAGCAGATGGAGAATATGGAGCGAGCCCTGACTGTGCCCGGCCAGCACTATCGGCATATCGGCGGGAATATTCTGCACGAAATAATCGAAAGCCTGCTCGACATCCTGATAGGCCGCATCGATGGCCTGCCCCGCTTCGGGAGCATCGGTGAGAAAGGCACCGAAAGCGGCCTGACGGTAACGCGGAGCCCAGATTTCGCGCGCCTGATTGAACGGGCTGGCAAGGCCGCGCACGAAAATCTGCGCGCGCTGCTGCGATTTGATGTCATCGAGCGGTGCGTTCCAGTGTTTCTTTTCGAGATAGCTGGTCGGATGCACGAAGAAGACTGCAAAACGCGGCGGTTTCGCATCGGTGGCAGGGGCGGGGCTTGTGGCGGCTGCCGCAGGAGCGGGCTCGGCCCCATCAGCGGCCATTGCCGTACCACCCTTACTCTCATCCTCCGGCATGTCCTGATTCTGCGCGGCGGCTTCCTGAAGCTTCAGCGCATCGCGATTACGATCTCCGTCATCCTCCGCATTCGCTTCTATAAAAGAGGGTTGCCAGCGCGCCGGATTCTGCCCCTGCTCCATGCCGGGCCGGGCAAACCACATATCCGGGTTCTGATAGGCATTTTCCTCAAGAGGTGCCTGTTCGACAAATTCGGCCGTGGGGACAAAGGCCAGCCGGGTCAGTTCGTCCGACCAGACGCGCATCGCAACCAGCGCGCCGAGTGTCAAAACGATCAGAAAGGCAAATATATAAAGAAATTTACGCGCCATCCTTGGCTTTCATCTTTTCCTGCCAGTCCCGATGGATTTCGGAACGCCGCTCAAGGGCAACCTTAATCATGGCCAGCAGCGGATCGGCCAGAAACAGGCCGAGAATGCCGAACAGAATGCCCATCACGAGCTGCATGGCCAGCACCAGTGCAGGGGCCAGATCGACGGTTTTCTTGGCAATCAGCGGGATCACCACATATCCGTCGAAAGTCTGCACCAGCGCATAGACGAAGATCGTGTAGAGCCCCATATCGGTTCCGCCGGAAAAGCCGACCAGAACCATAAGCACGCCGGATACCACCGCGCCGATATTGGGAATGAAGGCCAGAACGCCGGTGAGAATGGCCAGCAGCACGGCCATGGGCACACCGTAAAGCGCCAGCATGATATAGGTGAAAATGCCTTCGAACACCATGCCGAGAAGGCGCCCGGCCATCAGGCGGCGCATGGTTTCGGCCATACGCTGGATCGTCAGATGGAAGGATGTGCGGCGCGGGGCAGGCAGAATCCACGCGACGCCACGTTCGTAAAGGCGCGGTTCGAATGCGACATAAATGCCGATGATGAGGATCAGGAACAAAGTGGTAAAACCGCCCACCACGCCGGTCAGCGCGCGGGTGACTGTGCTGACACCGTTCATCAGTTGCCCGGCAATGCTTTCTATGCTGCGCGCCTCGATCGCAAAACCGTTCTGCTGCGCCCAGCCTACCGCGCGATTGGCCTGATATTCGATGATCGAGGGCAGTGCGGCTGCCTGCTGCGCCACTTGCGAGCCGGCGAAATAACCCAGCCACAGAAGGAAAGCGATGGCGAGCAGCAGCACGATCAGAATGCGGGTCGGGCGGTTGATCGGCACAAATTTGCCGATCAGGCGGGCGCCCCCGTCTATGATCGAGGCAAAGACCATGCCGCCGAAAATCACCAGCAAAGACTGGGAAATATAGACGGTGAGGATGGCAAGGCCGACAATCAGGACCCAGACCAGCGCCTTGCCCGCTTCCTGACGCAAAACAGGATTGGTGATGTAAGTCGGGCTTACACCGATGGGCCGGTCGAGATCGTCCTTGTCATGCTCATTGCGCGCCATCGCCCGTTCCTTCCGT
Organism: Altericroceibacterium spongiae; assembly: GCF_003610805.1. GTDB lineage: Bacteria > Pseudomonadota > Alphaproteobacteria > Sphingomonadales > Sphingomonadaceae > Altericroceibacterium > Altericroceibacterium spongiae. The sequence goes on from NZ_RAPF01000004.1 coordinate 30,241, forward strand.
ATCCCCTTCTGTAACAAGGGCGGGGCGCAGAGAGGTCCAGGAGCGGCCGGGGCGCAGGCTGGAGAACCAGCTCAGCGGGTTCCAGCTCTCGCTGCCATCGAGCGAGAAAGTGATGAATTCCGCCCGTCCGCCGACATCGGCAATCGGCACCGGCCCGCCAAGACCGTTGCCGAAAGGCCCGGCCGGTGCGCGGCTGTCGGCAGAATGGTCACGATTATCGCCCATCAGGAAGACATGGCCTTCGGGAATGGTGATTTCCGCCATATTGTCGAGCGGCTGCTTCATATGGTCGATGATAAGATAGGTCGCGCCGTTGGGCAGCGTTTCGCGATAGGTCGGCGGTTCGTAAACCTGCGAGCCATCGGGCAGGCGGGTGCGATAGGGCTCGAAATCGGACAGGCAGTGTATGCCGTTGCACATCTGCTGTTCGGAGACCGGAATGCGTACCGGCGGTTCGACCTGCTGCGGCACGGGCTCGCCATTGAGAATGATCTGGCCGTTGACCAGCGCGATCCGGTCTCCCGGCAGGCCGATCACGCGCTTGATATAATCCTCATTCTTGTCCGGCGGCACGGCGATCACGATATCGCCATATTGCGGTGTGCTGGGCGCGATGCGCCACTCGCTGCGCGGCAGCAGATGGAATGAGGCCGAAACCCAGCTCCAGCCATAAGGATATTTGCTGACCACCAGACGGTCGCCCACCAGCAGATTGGGGACCATGGAGGCGGAGGGGATATAGAAGGGCTTGGCAATCAGAGTGTGGAAGGCCAGCACGGCCAGCAGCATCAGCGCCAGCCCGCGCAATTCCGCGAACCAGTTCACTTTCTTCTTGCTGGTGTCCTTGCTGTGGGAAGCAGTCATGCCGGCGGGTTCTTCTCTTTCCAAAATACAGGCTCACAGCGTCTTGATGGGGTGGGCTTCGAGGATCACGAAGGCCTGTGCCCATGGATGATCGTCCGTGAGTGTCACATGAATGGTGACCTCATGGCCGGGCGGTGTCAGCTCTTCCAGCCGCGCCCTGGCCCCGCCTTCGAGAGCGAGGGTGGGTGCGCCGGAGGGAGCGTTCACGACCCCGATATCCTTCATGAACACACCGCGCTTGAATCCGGTCCCGACAGCTTTGGAAAAGGCTTCCTTGGCAGCAAAGCGCTTGGCATAGGTACCGGCTTGCGTATGCGGGCGGCGGGCGGTCTTGGCGCGTTCCACTTCGGTGAAGCAGCGCTGTTCGAAGCGGTTGCCATGGCGCGCCAGCGCGGCGGCGATCCGCTCGATATTGCACAGATCGGACCCCAGACCGATAATCACCGCGCCGCATCCATCAGTTCGCGCATCCGCAGCACGGCGCTTTCCAGGCCGGAAAAGATCGCTTCGCCGATCAGATAATGGCCGATATTGAGTTCGGCGATCTGCGGAATGGCGGCGATCGGCTGGACATTATCGTAGGTAAGGCCGTGTCCGGCATGCGGTTCGATACCGTTCTTCGCGGCAAGGGCGGACATATCGGCAATGCGTTTCAGTTCCGCGGCGCAGGCCTCGCCGGTGCTGTTGGCATATTCGCCCGTGTGGAATTCGACCACCGGGGCCCTGAGCCGCATGGCCGCTTCGAGCTGGCGTTCCTCGGGTGCGATGAACAGGCTGACCCGGATACCGGCATCGAGCAGGCGACCGACCACGGGGACGAGCTGATTATGCAGCCCGGCGGCATCGAGCCCGCCTTCCGTGGTCCGCTCCTCGCGCTTTTCGGGCACGATACAGGCGGCATGGGGCTTATGGGCAAGGGCGATAGCCAGCATTTCCTCGGTCGCCGCCATTTCCAGATTGAGCGGCAGATCGGTCGATTGCTGGATGCGTCTGAGATCGGCATCGCGAATATGGCGCCGGTCTTCGCGCAGATGGGCGGTGATCCCGTCCCCGCCGACTTGCGCGACGATTTCTGCCGCGCGCACAGGATCGGGATGTTCGCCGCCCCGCGCATTGCGGATCGTGGCGACGTGATCGATATTCACGCCGAGGCGCAGCTTGCCGGAAGATTGCCCGCTATCGTTCAATTTTTGCGGCTCCCCGGCTTTTCCACCGGCTTTGCCGCCAGTTCGGGCGGGATCTGATCTTCAGGCCAGGTCGGGAAATTCAGCGCGACGAGCGGATAGAAGGGCACATCGAAAGCCACTTCGCCGCCCGACCGGTCGACCAGCGAAGCCAGCGCGACGACATTGCCGCCAGCCTCTTCGATGGCCTTGATCGCTTCGCGCGAGGACAGGCCGGTGGTGACGACATCTTCCACCACGAGAATTTTTTCACCCGGTGTCAGTGTGAAGCCGCGGCGCAGTTCGAATGTGCCGGTGGGGCGTTCGACGAACATCGCTTCCTTGCCCAGCGCGCGGCCCATTTCATGGCCGATAATGATCCCGCCCATGGCCGGCGAAATCACTTTGTCGATCGAGTGACGCAGATCGCGGGGAATCTTGTGAACCAGCGAAATCGCCAGTTTCGCGGCCCTCTCCGCGTCCATCAAAACGCGTGCGCATTGCAGATAATGCGCGGTATGAAGCCCCGAGGACAGTTTGAAATGTCCTTCCAGAAGGGCGCGACTGGCGCGAAATTCCGCGAGCACCTCGTCTTCGGTCATCGTATGAAATCAAACCTTTGATTGTTGTTTCCAGAACCCCGTCGAACATTGGCCGGGATCAAATCTTTCGAAAAACTCCCTAGAAGCGCTTGAGGCGAGGGGCAAGCACGCGTATACCTCATGCCATAATAGGGGGCAGTTCCCGAAATGCGGGGACATGTCTACGCCTCAGTTTTCGAATGGGAAAGCGTGAGACATATGAATTTTGGGGATGTCGCTGAAAAGCGGGTAAAATTTAAAAGAATGGCTGCTTTCCTGGCGGCAATGGCGGTTTTCTGGGCCGCTCTTGCCCCGCAAATGGGGCGGGCGCAGGAGGCTGGAAATCCTGCTGCCGAGACCATGAGCGTCGGCGAAGCGGATGCCCGCGCGCCCAATGTAGCCGATGATTCCCTGCCGCCTGAAGAGGCGGCCGAGGGACAGACCACCGATCCCGCCGTCGGGGCCGATGCCTATCAGCCGCTGAGCCCGGAATGGATCAAAGGTCAGCCGGAATCGGGCGCGCTGGGCTTTCAGAAGCAATATTCCGACATTGGCGAATATGGCCTGTGGATGCACAATGTGGTGCTGCTGCCGATCATCACGGTGATCGTGCTGCTGGTGCTGGCGTTGCTGCTCTGGGTCATCGCGCGCTATAATCGCCGGGCCAATAACGACCCTTCTCGCACCAGCCATAATACGCTGATCGAAGTGATCTGGACCGTTTTACCGGTGGTGATCCTGTTCATCATCGCGGTGCCGTCCATCACTTTGCTGGTACGGCAATATGACAGCCCGCCCGAAGATGCGCTGACCGTGAAAGTGACCGGTTATCAGTGGTATTGGGGCTATTCCTATCCCGATAATGGCGGCTTCGAAGTCATTTCCAACATGCTGGAAGACGGCGAAGCGCTGGATCGTGGCCTGCCGCCCAAGCTGGCGGTGGATAACCGCATGGTGGTGCCTGCAGGCGAGCCGATCCGCATACAGACCACCGGCGCCGATGTGATCCATTCCTTCGCCGTGCCATCGCTCTGGTTCAAGCTCGATGCGGTGCCCGGCCGTCTGAATGAGCGCGAACTGACGATCAGGGAGCCCGGCATCTATTATGGGCAATGTTCCGAATTGTGCGGTGTGCGCCACGGTTTTATGCCGATTGCGATAGAAGCACTGCCCCGTCCGCAATTCGAAGCATGGGTCCGCGCGCAGGGCGGAACGATCGGCGAAGAGGCGGAAGAGGCCGATATGGCCGAACCGGCCGATTTGCAGGAACCCGAAAGCTCGGTTGAAGGGGCGCCCGGTGCCGGTGCACCCCCGACCGAACTCGATTCGCCCGCCGCTGATGCGGAAGTCTGAGCCCGCTGAGCTGAACTGAACAAGGTCCGACACAATGGTCACAACCGCAGATACATTCCAGGCTCATACCGAAGAGCATCATCACGAGGCTGACCATAAGCCGGGCTTCTTCGCGCGCTGGTTCATGTCCACCAATCACAAGGATATCGGTACGCTCTACCTGATCTTCGCGATTTTCGCGGGGGTCGTGGGCGGCGCCATATCTGGCATCATGCGTTTCGAGCTGAAAGAGCCGGGGATTCAATATCTCGGCTGGTGGGTCGAGTTCATGGGCGGCGAAGCCGGTTTCGACCAGACGCTGCACTTGTGGAACGTGCTGATTACTGCGCATGGCCTGATTATGGTGTTCTTCATGGTCATGCCGGCCATGATCGGCGGTTTTGCCAACTGGTTCGTGCCGCTGATGATCGGCGCGCCGGATATGGCCTTTCCGCGCATGAACAATGTGTCTTTCTGGCTGACTTTCGCCGGGTTCATTTCGTTGATGCTGTCGGCCTTCGTGCCGGGAGGCACCGGCAATGGTGCAGGAATCGGCTGGACCGCTTATGCGCCGCTTTCGACATCGGGCTCTCCCGGGCCCTCGGTCGATTTCGCGATCTTCTCGCTGCATCTGGCCGGCGCCGGTTCGATTATGGGGGCGATCAATTTCATCACCACCATTTTCAATATGCGCGCACCGGGCATGACGCTGCATAAAATGCCGCTTTTCGTCTGGTCCGTGCTGGTGACCGCTTTCCTGCTGCTGCTGGCGCTGCCGGTGCTGGCTGCCGCCATCACCATGCTGCTGACCGACCGCAATTTCGGAACGACCTTCTTCGATCCGATGGGCGGGGGCGATCCGCTGCTCTATCAGCATCTGTTCTGGTTCTTCGGCCATCCGGAAGTTTACATCATGATTCTTCCCGGTTTCGGCATGATCAGCCAGATCATCGCGACATTCAGCCGCAAACCGGTCTTTGGCTATCTCGGCATGGCCTATGCCATGGTCGCCATCGGTCTGGTCGGTTTCGTGGTCTGGGCGCATCACATGTATACGGTGGGCCTCAGCGTGAATGTGAAAATGTATTTCACTGCGGCCACCATGGTGATCGCGGTGCCTACGGGCATCAAGATTTTCAGCTGGATCGCGACCATGTGGGGTGGTTCGCTGACTTTCAAATCGCCGATGGTCTGGGCGCTGGGTTTCATCTTCCTGTTCACGGTGGGCGGTGTGACAGGCGTGGTGCTCGCCAATGGCGGGATCGACGATAATCTGCACGACACTTATTATGTGGTGGCCCATTTCCATTATGTGCTGTCGCTCGGCGCCGTGACCGCTCTGTTCGCCGGTTTCTATTACTGGTTCCCCAAGATGAGCGGGCGCATGCACAATGAATTCCTCGCCCATCTGCATTTCTGGGTGTTTTTCATCGGCGTGAATCTGATTTTCTTCCCGATGCATTTCCTCGGAATGAACGGTATGCCGCGGCGCTATCCCGATTATACCCCGGCTTTCGAGCTGTGGAATTCGGTCGCCACGCATGGCTATGAAATCATGGGCGCTTCCATGGTGATCTTCTTCATCAATATCGGTTACAGTCTGGTGGCGGGTAAAAAGGCCCCGGCCAATTACTGGGGCGAAGGGGCGACCACGCTGGAATGGACACTGTCCAGCCCGCCGCCTTATCACCAGTTCGAAACGCTGCCGGTGATCGATGACGGGGCGGATTCGCACCGGCATGGCGGCGGTGCGGCTCCGGCGCACGCCTGAGCGGATGGGCGCCTGCGTGCCCTGTGTCGAGAGGCCCGAAATGGCGGGAGGCGCATCGTGAGCGCTGCGCCCCTACCTTTATCGCCCCGCTTCCGGTATGGCGCGCCTCTGGACGTTGCTGAAATCGATACTGGACCTATGCCAACCACTGCCCCTGCCACGACAAGGCTGCCTGCCGACTGGCGCGATTTTCTCTCGCTGACCAAGCCGCGCGTGATGAGCCTTGTGGTCTTTACCGGCCTGTGTGGATTGCTTGCGGCACCCGGATCGATCAATCCGATTCTCGGTTTTACCGCGGTCCTGTGCATCGCCATCGGGGCCGGCGGCGCGGCGGCGCTCAATCAGTGGTGGGAAGCCGATATCGATGCGGGCATGAAGCGAACATCGCGCCGACCACTACCACAGGGACGCCTCAACCGCACCGATGCGCGCGATTTCGGTATCATGCTGTCGGTCGGTTCGGTGCTGGTCATGGGGCTGGCGATTCACTGGCTGGCCGCGGCCATTCTGGCCGTGTCGATCCTCTATTATGCTGTGGTCTATACGATCTGGCTGAAGCCGCGCACACCGCAGAATATCGTGATCGGGGGCGGGGCCGGCGCTTTCCCTCCGCTGATCGGCTGGATAGCGGTGACGGGGCATATCACGCCCATGCCGCTCTTGCTTTTTGCCATTATCTTCTTCTGGACGCCGCCCCATTTCTGGGCGCTGGCGCTGTTCGTGCAGACCGATTATGCCAAGGTGGGCATTCCGATGCTGCCCGTGGTGGCGGGGGAAGCCGCGACACGCCGGCAGATTCTCCTTTACAGCATCGTGCTTCTGCCGCTCAGCCTTACGCCCTGGTGGATCGGCGGCACCGGGCTGATCTATGGCCTGTCAGCGCTTGTTCTGTCGGGCCTGTTTCTGGTTCAGGCGTTGCCGGTGGCCTTTCGGCGCAAGAGCGGCGATGATGACAGGATGAAGCCTGAAAAGCGGTTGTTCGGCTATTCGATTCTCTATCTGTTCATCCTGTTCGGCGCGCTGGTGGCCGATCGCCTGATTCTCGGGGGAGGGTTATCTCTGTGATGACGCCGGATGAAGAACGCGAATATAAGGCGCGGCGCCGCTCACGCAATATTGCGCTGGGCCTGACGCTGGCAGGTTTCGTCCTGCTGTTTTATCTTATCACCATAGCCCGGCTGGGAGGATAATATGAGCACTGCCCCGCTCCAGCAGAAGAACCGCCGTATCGCGATCCTTTTTGCGGTGGTGGCGCTCGGCATGCTCGGGCTGGGTTATGCGGCCGTGCCGCTTTATCAGATGTTCTGTTCGGTCACCGGGTTCGGCGGAACCACGCAACGCGCAACGCAGGGCGATGCCGATCTCGCTTCGCGCTTCGCCCGCAGCGCCGGAGGCACCGATATATCGGTGCGTTTCGATGCCAATGTCGAACGCGGCATGCCGTGGGATTTCGCGCCGGTGCAGGTCAAGGATACGGTAACGATCGGCCAGCGCGACATGGCGATCTTCACCGCGCGCAATAATTCGGACCGGCCGATTACCGGCACGGCGACCTTCAATGTCGAACCCGAACAGACCGGGGCCTATTTCAACAAGGTCCAGTGTTTCTGTTTTACTGAGCAGACCTTGCAGCCGGGACAGCAGGTCAGAATGCCGGTGCTTTATTATATCGATCCCGCTATTCTCGACGATGAGAATGCGAAGGATGTCGAACAGATTACATTGAGCTATACATTTCACGAGGCAGAGGACCCGACCTCCTGAGCGGCTGACACGCTATCAGTCCCGCAGAGGGTCGATGCTTGAAAAACAGGACGGAAAACCATGGCTGGCGTAAAGAACCACGATTACCATATTCTCCCGCCCGATATCTGGCCCTTTATCGGTTCGATGTCGGCGGTGACCTTTACCAGCGGCATGGTGCTGTTCATGCACGAAATGGCGATGGCCTGGCTGGTGCTGGGGCTGGGCATTGCGGGGCTGATCGCAACCTTTTTCAGCTGGTTCGGCAAGATCATTCAGGAAGGGCGCGCAGGCTATCACACGCCGGTCGTCCAGCTCCATCTGCGCTACGGGATGATTCTGTTCATTGCCTCCGAAGTGATGTTCTTTGTCGGCTGGTTCTGGAGCTGGTTCGATTTTGCGCTGTTTCCCACCGATATGACCGATGTGATCGGCGGGGTCTGGCCACCTGAAGCGATCGAGGCGGTGATGGACCCGTTCGATCTGCCGCTGCTCAATACGCTGATCCTGCTCTGCTCGGGCACCACGGTCACCTGGGCGCATCATTCGCTGATCCATGGGGACCGCGAAGGATTGAAGCAAGGCCTGTGGGCCACCGTTTTGCTGGGCATCCTGTTCAGTGCCATTCAGGCTTATGAATATGCTCATGCGCCTTTCGCCTTCGGCGGCAACACCTATAGCTCGGCCTTCTATATGGCGACCGGCTTCCATGGCTTCCATGTGATTATCGGCACGATCTTTCTGATCGTTTGTCTGGTGCGCAGTTATAAAGGCGACTTTACCCCGCGCGAACATTTCGGTTTCGAAGCCGCCGCCTGGTACTGGCATTTTGTCGACGTGGTGTGGCTGTTCCTGTTCATCACCGTCTATATCTGGGGTGGCTGGGGCGCCGAGATTCACTGATCCGGCTCGCAGCCGGCGCTGGCACCGTTTCGCGATGCGCTTGCGACAAAGGGAAAGGCGGCCTGCCGGATGCGGCGCGGCCGCTTTTCCCTTTTGCATAGGGCCGAAACACGGGGCTGAAGGAGGGCCTGCATGAAACACCGTCTGCCTTTCGTCCCGACCCTGTGCGTGGGGCTGGCCGTGGCAGCAATGATTGCGCTGGGTATCTGGCAATTGCGCCGCGCGGAGTGGAAAGCCGCTCTGCTCGATCACTATGCGGCGGCGGAAAATCTCCCGCCGGTGGCATTCCCGACAGACCCCGATGCGGTGGAGGATGTGCTCTATCGCCGCAGCATGGTGGAATGCGCGCAGGTGCTGAGCCAGGATGCAATGGCCGGGCGCAATGCGAAAGGGCGCAGCGGCTGGGTGCAAAGCGTGCATTGCCGTCTGGCAGCGGGCGGGGAAGCCGATCTGGTACTCGGCTGGCAACGGCGTCCGGAGACAGGCACATGGGCAGGCGGCCCGGTGCGCGGGGTGATCGGGCCGGGGCGGGGCGGCACAGCCCGGCTGATCGCCGATCCGCCGCTGGCGGGGCTGGAGGCCAATGCCCGGCCCGATCCGGCCGATCTGCCCAACAATCATATGTCCTATGCCGTGCAGTGGTTCTTCTTCGCGCTGACCGCGCTCGTCATCTATGCGCTGGCTTTGCGGCGCAAGTGGCGCGATCACAACGGCCGGGTGGCGTAAGCGCCATTTCCTGAAGGCGAATCGTCACCCTATATTGCACCAGAGCGCCGGGCGGGCTAACGCGCGGGCCATCATGGATTATATCTCCACACGTGGCAGCGCTCCGGCGCTTGATTTCGAAGGCGTAACGCTCGCCGGTCTGGCTTCCGATGGCGGTCTTTATGTACCGCGCGAATGGCCGCGCTTTTCGGCGGAGGATATCGCCGCATTCCGGGGCCTGCCTTATGCCGAACTGGCCACGCGGGTGATGTGGCCTTTCGTGAAAGGAAGCCTGAGCGAAGACCGGCTGCGCGCTCTATGCGAAAGCGCCTATGGCAGTTTCGCCCATGATGCGGTGACCCCGCTTACCCAGTTCACCGAACAGCACTGGCTGCTCGAACTGTTTCACGGCCCCACGCTCGCTTTCAAGGACGTGGCGTTGCAATTGCTCGGCCGTCTGTTCGAGGAATTCCTGTCCCGAAGTGACGATCACCTGACCATTGTCGGGGCGACCAGTGGCGATACCGGGTCTGCCGCCATCGACGCGGTAGCCGGGCGCGACCGGGTGGATGTCTTCATGCTGCATCCCGATGGGCGGGTAAGCGATGTGCAGCGTCGCCAGATGACCACCGTGCTGGCACCCAATGTGCATAATATCGCCATCGACGGCAGTTTCGACGATGCACAGGCCATGGTGAAGCGCATGTTCGGCGATACAGCGATGACCGGGCGCTTTCACATCAGCGCGGTCAATTCGATCAACTGGGCGCGGCTGATGGCGCAGGTGGTCTATTATTTCGCCGCCGCGCTCCAGCTCGGTGCGCCCCATCGCAAAGTCGCCTTCAGCGTACCGACCGGCAATTTCGGCGATGTCTTCGCTGGCTATGTTGCGGCGCAAATGGGGCTGCCGATCGAAAAGCTGATCGTGGCGACCAATGTGAACGATATTCTCCACCGCGCCTTGTCGAGCGGCGATTATTCTGCCGGAACCGTGACGCCCACCGATGCCCCCTCGATGGATATTCAGGTTAGTTCCAATTTCGAACGCCTGCTGTTCCTTGCGGGCGGACGCGATGGCGCGGCACTGGCAGACCAGATGCGCGGCTTCGAACAGAGCAAGGCGATGCAGCTCACCAATGCGCAGCGCGAAGGCGCTGCAGCGCTGTTCACCAGCGCGCGCGCCGACCGGTCGGATATGCAGGCCGCGATGCACTGGGCGGCTGAAAAATGCGGTGAAATTATCGATCCGCATACTTCCATCGGACTCCATGCCGCGCGTTCGGCAGGGATCGATTCCGCTATCCCGGTGGTGACGCTCGCCACGGCGCATCCGGCCAAATTCCCCGATGCGGTAGAAACCGCTACCGGCAAGCGCGCGTCCTTGCCGGCGCGAGTGGGCGATTTGTTCGAACGGCAAGAACGCTATGATCGTCTGCCCGGCGATTACGATGCGGTCGCGGCCTATGTCGCCGAACGGGCGACGCCTTCGGCCTGATGGCACAGCTGGCGCAGCAGCCGATTGTCCTCGAAGGGCAGGGCTGGGCCGATTATGGTCTGGTCGATAGCGGGCATGGCCGCAAGCTGGAACGTTATGGCCCCTATCGCTTTATCCGTCCCGAACCGCAGGCGTTGTGGATGCCGCGTTTCGATGATGGCGACTGGCAGGCCGATGGCGAATTCATTCCCGGTTCGGACGAGGATGGCGGCGGGCGCTGGCACTATTCCGGACAGGTTCCGCATGAGGGATGGGAGCTGCATTGGCGCGAAGTGGCCTTCACGGCGCAATGTACCCCGTTCCGCCATCTTGGCTTCTTTCCCGATATGGCTCCGGTCTGGAGCTGGATGCGTGAGCGGATTGCCGGAAAGCCGGATGCGAGCACGCTCAATTTGTTCGGTTATACCGGCGTCGGCACGCTGGCACTGAGCGAATGCGGCAAGGTCACGCATGTCGATGCGTCCAAGAAATCGGTGGCACAGGCGCGCGATAACGCCGCCTTGTCGGGCATGGAGGATCGCCCGGTTCGCTGGCTGATCGACGATGCGGGCAAATTCACCGCGCGCGAAGTGCGCCGGGGCAACCGCTATGACGGGATCATTCTCGATCCGCCCAAATTCGGCCGCGGCCCCAAGGGCGAAACCTGGCGAATCGAACAGGGCCTGCCCGATCTGGTGAGCGATTGCCGCCAGCTTCTCGATGCGGAAAGCCGGTTTCTGTTTCTCACCGTCTATGCTGTGCGCATGTCCAGCCTGGCGCTGGGCGGTCTGCTGGCCGAGTTGTTCCACGATCTGCCCGGCACGATCGAACATGGCGATCTGGCGGTGCGCGAAGATGGTGCAGACGGACGTCTCTTGCCGACCGCGATTTTCGCGCGCTGGTCGAACGGATAGGATGTAAGCCGCCGCCCCCGGGTGGCGGTAATATTGGGAGAGCCATGAATGGCTGACAGTCTGACACTTGAAATGGCCGATTTTGAACATGATGTCCTGACCGGGATATTATCGGAAGAAACCGGCAAGCCGCAGCCCTTGCGCTTTACGATCACCGTGCAGTTCAAGCCGATCGATTATTACGATCCGGAAACGCCGCTCGATGCGAGCAAGAATTATATGGATCTGAAATTTGCCGCTTCGGAAGCCTTTCCCGAAGGGCAGCATTTCAAGCTGATCGAAGCGGTGGCCGATCATGTCTGCAACACCTTGTTCATGCAGGATGACCGGGTGACGGCGGTGACGGTGAAGATCGTCAAGCTCGCATTGAGCGAGCGAAATGAGAAAATCGGCATCACGCTTCGCCGCGAAAGGCGCTGACTGTGGCACAGGCCGTCCTGCCTGTTATGGATCTGCCAGAGAATCCGCTGGATGCGGCTGGCCTTTTTTATGCGGATTATCTGCCGCAGGCACGCCATATGCTGGCCGGTCCGGCGGATGCTCTGGTGATCCATTTCCCGGAATCGCAGAACGATCAGCGCGGCTGGCAACTGGCGGCAATCCAGTCGCTTGCCCGCGCCAGCACGCCCAAACGCGTGAATGCGATGGCCGGGCCGGAGGGCCGGTCCGCACAGGATATGGCGCGCTGGCTGGAGCAGGCGCCGGGGATTACCGGGCAATTGCTGCGCTTTGCTGGAAACGCACAGGAAATTCAGGCATTATAGCCATATGAGTTGCGGGACCGGACCTTTAGTCGACGCCTTCAATCGTCGGATCAGCTATCTGCGCCTTTCGGTGACGGATCGCTGCGACCTGCGCTGCACTTATTGCATGCCCGAGAAAATGCAGTTTCTGCCGCGCAAGGATGTGCTCACCCTGGAAGAGCTGCACAAGCTGGCGCTGGGCATGATGCAGCGGGGTATTACCAAGATCCGCCTGACCGGGGGGGAGCCGCTGGTTCGCCGCGATATGATCGATCTGGTGCGCGCACTGGGCCGCCATGTTGGTGGTGCACTCGAAGAGCTGACGCTGACCACCAACGGCACCCGGCTGGCCGAATTTGCCGATGATCTCGCCTCTGCCGGAATTCGCCGGGTGAATGTGTCACTCGATACGCTGGACCCGGATGTTTTTGCCGCTCTTTCGCGCCGTGACCGGCTCGAATCGGTACTGGAAGGTATTGCCGCCGCACGCGAAGCGGGGCTCAGGGTCAAACTTAACACAGTGGCGCTGAAAGGGATCAATGAAGATATGATCCCGCAAATGATCGGCTGGGCGCATGGCGAAGGCCATGACCTGACTTTGATCGAAGTGATGCCGCTGGGCGATGTGGAGGATGATCGCGTGGATCACTATCTGCCGCTGACTGCGGTGCGCGAACGGCTCGAACAGCGCTTTACGCTGACACCCTCCGCGGCCAGCACCGGGGGGCCGGCGCGCTATTTCGATATTGAGGAAACCGGCGGTCGGCTGGGCCTGATTTCACCGCTGACCAATAATTTCTGTTCCGGCTGCAACCGTATCCGGGTGACGGCAACGGGGCAGCTTTATGCCTGCCTTGGCGGAGCCGAAAAGGTTGATCTGCGTGCCGCTCTGCGTTCGGATACACCCGATGACGCGCTGGCCGCAGCGCTTGATGAAGCAATGCGGATCAAACCCGAAAAGCATCATTTCCGGATCGATGAGCGCGGAGCCGCTCCGGCGCAACCGCGCCATATGTCGATGACCGGCGGATAGGATAAGTATGAGCGTCAGGGTCTTATTCCTCGGCAAATTGTCCGATCTGGCCGGGGCTGAGCGTGACATGGATGCGCCGCTCGACTGGGCCGGGTTACTCGAAAACCTGCCCGCCGGAGCGAAGGCGCTGGTGGAAGGCGAAAAAGTGCGGCTTGCGCTCAATGGCACATTGCTGGCGGACAAGACGGCCTTGCAGGCGGAGGACGGAAGCGAAATCGCGCTTTTGCCGCCGGTCAGCGGAGGCTGAGGCGATGAAGGATGTGCGGCTGTTCGATACAGGCTTTTCGGCCGGAGAAGGGCTGGCGCGATTCGCGCAGGCCGTTCCCGATGCCGGCGGTATCGTCAGCTTTGTTGGAAAAGTGCGCGCCGAACAGGATGTCAAAGCACTCGAATTATCTCATTACGAACCACTGACTCTGCCCGGCATGGAGGCGCTGGCCGATCGGGCGCTCGAACGCTGGGCGCTGGACGGGCTGATGATCTGGCATCGCGTCGGCATTATGCAGCCCGGTGCACCCATTGTGCTGGTCTCGGCAGGTGCCCGCCATCGGCGCGATGCGTTCGAAGCGGTCGATTTCGCGATGGATCATCTGAAAAGCGATGCCTGGTTCTGGAAGCGCGAAAGGCGCAGCGATGGCTGGCACTGGATCGAACCGCGCGGGCAGGATCATAACGATCTTTCCCGGTGGGACATTCTGACAGAGCAAGATTGACCCGTGTCAAAGCGCGATACGCCGATTCGGTTCAATAAGATGGTGACTGGATGAGGCGGACCCCGGAGGCCAGTCACTGCTGGCCTCTCTCCGTACCTTGCACGTCCCGCAAACTGGGGCTCCGTGTCATCCGGCCGACCCTTTGCGTTATGTGTTGACGCTCAGGCATTCTCCCAATCTTCTTAAGGGGCCGGTTCGCCGGCCCCCTTTTTTTGGCAGCCGGTCGGGTGAACCGGTCAGTCAGCGAATCAGTGCGCCGATCTCGCCGATCACCGTGTCTTCCTGTTCCACCAGCGCCATCACTTCGCTGCGTGCGCTGGCGGCCGGTTCCAGCTCGCGGGCATTGATGGCGGCATCCACATAGATGCGGTCGAGATCGGCCAGCGCGAACATGGTCTGGCTGCGACTCGATTCGAGTTCCGACAGCGCAACCTGCGCCACCGCCCAGTTTTCGCCGCCCGTTTTGGCATTGCGCGCGGCATTGGCGGCACGGCGCGCTCTTTCGCTGGTGGCGGTGAACTGTTTGTGCGCATCGAGTGCCTGATTGCGCAAACTGGCAATTTCATCGAGAAGATCGGGCTGCGTCTTCGGCGGTATATAGGGTTCGGGTGCCACAGGCTCCATCGAACCGCTGACCCGTTCTTCCTCGCGAATAGCGAGGCTAGGATAGCCGCCGCTTGTGGAACAGGCGGACAGGGCCAGCAGGCCGAGACCGGCGATCCACAGGGGAAGAGGCGGAGCTGCATTGCGTTTTCTCATCTCCTCGGCCATAGCCCGCTCTCCGGTTGCTTTCCAGCACATGCTTTGCCCGGCATAAGCATCGTGTCTGTGGTGGGCTTTCTTTTTCCGGGATCGAAGCGCAGCAGCGTTGACATCACGGGGGCTTTGGCTTAACGGCAACCATTCTTCCGGCGCTCTTATGGGCGCACGGCGCGTCGCCCTATTGTCCGGCATTGCCTTTTCGTCAGGCAGAACCGGATAGCGCAGGCGGGGCGGCACAGCTTTAGATTGGATGGATGATACCATGTTCGCAGTAGTGCGCACGGGCGGCAAGCAATACCGGGTCGCCGAAGGAGACAAGATCGCTGTCGAGAAGCTGGCTGGCGAAGCCGGTGAAAAGGTCACGCTGGGCGACGTCCTGCTGGCCGGTGACGGTGGCGAACTGAAGGACGCCGGCAAGGTGACCGTTTCTGCCGAAATCATCGCTCAGGCGAAGTCCGAAAAGGTCGTCGTCTTCAAGAAGCGTCGTCGGCACAATTATCGCCGCAAGCAGGGCCATCGTCAGCAGATGACACTGCTTCGCATCCTGTCGGTCGGCGATTCGAAGTAAGCCGAGAGATTCTGGAGTAATTCGCAATGGCACATAAAAAAGCAGGCGGTTCATCCCGCAACGGCCGCGACTCGATCGGCCGTCGCCTCGGCGTCAAGAAGTTCGGCGGTCAGGAAGTGATCGGCGGCAACATTATTATCCGTCAGCGCGGTACCAAAGTGTATCCGGGCGTGAATGTCGGCATGGGTAAGGATCACACCCTTTTTGCCCTGACCGAAGGTCGCGTGCGCTTTCATGACGGTAAACTCGGTCGCAAATATGTGTCCGTGGACGCCATGGCGGAAGCTGCCGAATAATCGGATGATTCACAGTCTGGGTCATCCACCGGGATGGCCCCGCCGGAGCTGAAAATCCGGCCAAAGAGGGAGATGGGGCCACCCCGTCTCCCCTTTTTCATGTCTCCCTCCAAAGCGCTGCGGCAATCCCGCCACGGGCGCAATAACCCTGTCACGAAGCCCGTTTAGAGGCGCGGTTGAGAGGGGTGAAGGAGGCGAAGCGATGTTTGTTCGCACGGACAGATTGTTCCTGAGGCCCGTTTTCGAGGAAGACTGGCAGGCCCTTTACAAGGGTCTGCATGATCGCGACCTGGTGCGGATGCTGGCCAACGCGCCCTGGCCCTATGAGCCGGCGCATGCCCGCGAATTCGTGCGCCGGGCGCAGAATCCGTTCCTGCCCGGTTTTGCCATTACCATACCGGGAGAGAAGGGCGCACCGCTGATCGGCCAGATCGGGCTCAATTGCCATGAGGACGGGCCGGAGATCGGCTACTGGATCCGGCGTGATCGCTGGGGCCAAGGTTATGCCACCGAGGCCGGTAAGGGATTTCTCGAAGTCGTGCGGATGCTGGGCCATAAGCAGATTCATGGCGGGCATTATCTCGACAATCCCGCGTCGGGTCGTGTTCTGACGCGGCTCGGTTTCCGTCGCACCGGTGAAGTGCGCCGGCTTGTCAGCAAAGGCCGTGGCGGCGAGGCGGTCCTTACCTGCCGTTATGTCTGTAAGCTGGCCGGGGGCAGCGCGAAAGCGGATATCTCCGATGTGCCGGACCCGGAAATGCAAGCCGCCTGAAAGGAAATGCGTGGTGTAAAGAAAGCTCCGGTTCGCTGCGAACCGGAGCTTTTGTGCAATTTCCGGACAAAATAAGGTGCTCTGCGTATAATCAATGGGTTGTGATACCGTCTTTTGCCTGCCAAAAATGACTCTACAAAACTGTCGATAAAGGCAGATACAAACAAGGGTCGCCACCATGTTAAGCAGAAAACGCCTCTCCTCCAAAGAAAGCCGTATGGTCGCGCTGGAAGCCGCTCGTGCTTTGCTGATTGAAAGCGGACCGCAAAGCGTGACGCTGAAAGCCGTCGCTGCCCGGATCGACCGGACTCATGCAAATCTGCTGCATCATTTCGGTTCGGCTGCGGGCTTACAGAGCGCTTTGTCCGAGCATCTCGCCAAAACGGTCTGTGCTACCATTGCCGATGCAATGCGTGCCCGTCGGGCGGGCCTGTCTTCGGCGCGCGAAGTGGTGGATCTCACTTTCGACGCGTTCGACCGGGAAGGCGGCGGCCAGCTCGCCAGCTGGATGCTGGTTTCGGGGAATGAGGATGCGCTCAATCCGATCGTCGAATCGATCCATTCTCTCATGGACGAATTCGCCCCGACCACGGCAGACGATCCGGAAAAAGCAGCGCATGATCTCAGGGAAGTTACACTGGGACTGGTTCTGATGGCATTGGGGGATGCGTTGCTAGGCAGCCAGCTTTCTGCGTCGCTCGATCTTGATCGCAGTACGGCGCGTGAGCGGGCCGAGCATATGCTGCAACAGGCTGTGCCCGATGCCCGTGTCCGGGAACTGGCCAGCCAGGCGGGCTGACAGCCCGACCGCTTTTCCAGCCGCGCTCGTTTTCCGCTATTCTTCGGTTTCGAGTGATAGCCAGGTTGGTAGTAGCGCCGGATCGATATTGGCTACACGCAGATGATCCACGGCAAAGCCGTAATCGGGATAAGCGGCCTTGCACCGTTTTTCCTCGGACTTTGCGAGAGGCACCACGATCAGGCGGCGATTGATTTTCTGACGCCAGTTCATCCGGGCAGTGTTTTCCTGCCCGATATAGCACCCCTTGTTGAAACTGACGCCGTGAAGCTCCCCGGCATTGGTTTCGAGCCACAGAATATCGCCCAGTTCTGCCCGCCCTTCGGGCACGCCGAGCGACAGGCGATGTTTCAGCCACAGATCGTCAGCCGATTCGTCATCCTCTGATGCCTTGGCGATCCAGCGTTCGCCCAGATCGGCCAGCCGCGGATCGGGCACGCCTCCGTCACCCAGCTCGGCTTTCCAGTAAACGCCCAGAGAATCGTCGCGTTCGATCGTGATCTTGCGCCGCAGACGATAGAGCGAAAGGCGCTTTACGAGTTCATCCGCCAGATCAGCTTCGCAATCGATCAGCACGCCGCCTTGTCCGGCGGGCCAGACGATAAAATCGAACATGGTCTTGCCCTGCGCGCTTAGCAATCCGGCATAGACAGGCAGGCCATGCAGCACGTCATTGGTGACGAGGCCTTGCAGAAAGGTAACTGCATCCTCTGTATCGTCCGGAGCGTGAACGCGAATAAGGGCGCGGGTGAAAAGGCGTGTTTGAGACATGCCGCCAAATTGGCCCTTACCGCGCGGGAATCAACTCTTTCCTTGCGAGCCGGTCGCATTTCCCGATCCTGTTTGCGGCAAGCCCCTGCCATCTCCGGCGCAGCAGGTGACGAAGCCGTGCGGCTGTGGCATGGGCTTAGCCTATTCACATAAGCGGAATCGAGAGAGCCCTTCCATGACGCAATCCCCTGAACTCGTTCTTGCCGGCGGCACGGTCCATACACCATCGGGTGTTGTGCAGGCCGATGTGGCCATGCGCGATGGTAAGATTATCGGTGTCGGCTCTTATCCCGATGCGGCCAGACGCGTCGATTGTACCGGGCTGGATATTCTGCCGGGTGTGATCGACAGCCAGGTTCATTTCCGCGAACCGGGGCTCGAACATAAGGAAGATCTGGAAAGCGGCAGCCGCGCCGCCGTGATGGGCGGAATTACCGCCGTGTTCGAAATGCCCAACACCAATCCCAATACGGACAGCGTTATGCGCGTGCATGACAAGCTCGACCGGGCCTATCACCGGATGTGGTGCGATCATGCTTTTTATGTCGGAGCAACGGCGGATAATGCCGAAGAACTGGGCGATCTCGAACGCATCCCCGGCACGGCAGGCGTCAAGATTTTCATGGGCGCTTCCACTGGCAGCCTGCTGGTGGCCGAAGATAAGGAACTGGCGCGGGTGCTTGCCAATGGCCGCCGCCGTGTGGCGATCCATGCCGAAGACGAAGAGCGGATGAATGCCCGCAAGGGTGAGCGAGTGGAAGGCGATCCGTCCAGCCATCCGGTCTGGCGCGACGATGAAAGCGCCATGCTGGCCACGCAGCGCATTTTGAAACTGGCGCGCGAAGCAAAGCGGCCGATTCACATTCTGCATGTGACCACGCCTGCCGAACTGGAAGTGATTTCGCAGCATCGCGATGTCGCCAGTTGCGAAGTGACGCCGCAGCATCTGACGCTCCCTGCCGAGGATGCCTATCCGCGCCTCGGCTCTTATGCGCAGATGAACCCGCCCATCCGGTCCGAAGCGCATCGTGCGGGTCTGTGGGAATGGCTGCGCGCCGGGGTGCCCGATGTGATCGGTTCCGACCACGCGCCGCATACGGCGGAGGAAAAAGCCAAACCCTATCCGCAAAGTCCCAGTGGTATGCCCGGTGTGCAGACTCTGTTGCCTCTGATGCTCGATCATGTGCTGAAAGGGCATATGACCATGGAGCGGCTGATCGATATGACCAGCGCTGGCGTGCAGCGTATTTTCGGTCTGGTGGGCAAGGGGCGTATTGCTGCCGGTTACGATGCCGATTTCACCATTATCGACCGCAAGGGCCGGTTTACGATCACCGAGGAGTGGCTGCAAAGCCGGGCCGGCTGGTCGCCCTTTACCGGTATGGAGCTGGATGGCCGGGTGATCGGCACTATCATTCGCGGTCAGCAGGTTATGTGGGAAAGCGAGCTGCCGCAAAGCGCCACAGGCGAACCGCTACGCTTTGCCGGCTGCCTTTGACGGTTTCGGGCGGCGGCGCAGCATTTCCCGCAGAAACAAGGCCGCCGCCGTCCAGATAAGGACAAAACTGACAAGCTGATTGGCTGCCAGCTTCTCTCCGAAAATGATGAGCCCGAGCAGGAAAATGATGCTCGGGGAAAGAAACTGAAGAAAGCCCATCAGCGAATAAGGCAGCCGCCGCGCCGCTATGGCAAAGAACAGCAGCGGCAGCGCGGTCATCGGTGCGCTCAGCATGATGGCGGCACTTGTCCCCCATTCTTTGCCGAAACTGATTCCGGGCCCGGTCATACTATACCAGATGAGAACCCCTGCTGCGATCGGCAGCAAGAGCAGCGTTTCGAGGGCGAGCCCGACCATGGCGCCCGCCGCCACGGTTTTCCGCATCAATCCGTAAAAGGCGAAGGTCGATGCCAGTGCCAGGCTGACCCACAGATTACTGAGCGCGCCGCCGATCAGCGCCGCTACGCCCAGTCCGGCCAGTCCCGCAGCGATCCATTGCCGCTTCGTCAGATGTTCGCCGAGCACGAAATGGGCCAGCACCATCATGACCAGCGGAAGAATATAATAGCCGATACTGGCCGCATAGACGTGATCGGTCTGAATCGCCCAGACATAACTCGCCCAGTTAATCCCGATGGCAAGCGAAGTGGCCACCAGCGTCAGCACGGTTTTGCGATTACGCAGTATGGCACGGAATTCGGGCATCATGCCGCGGGCCCAGACGATCGCAAAACAAAAGGGTAGCGACATCACGACTCGCCAGGCGACGAATTCCACCGGCGGGACGCTTCGCACCAGCATCAGATAGAGCGGCATCGTGCCCCAGAAAGCATGAGCGAGCAGGGCACTCGAAAGAGCTGTGCGATCCAATGGGGCAGATTCTGCGTTCATAATCCGCAGGTATGCCATGCGCATGGCGGTCACAAGCTTCGTTTCGTCGCAACGCGGGCCTCGGCCTGTCGCTGATTTTACGGGAAATCGCAAAGTTGTCCTGTGTTCAGGAAACCAACGCTAAGTCTTAACCGTCTTAGAGGGGTGCGATAGGAGATTAGATATGACAAAGACACTCAAGGCCGCGATCTTTGCTCTGGCAGCCGGCGGTATGACCGCTACGGCGATGCCCGCAGCGGCAATCGAAATGGCCCCTGTCGGAGCCGCTCATGCCGCTCCGACGGAAATTAGCTGGAACCACGGGCGTGATCGTGGCCGGCATGAAGGCTGGTATCGCGGTCGCGGTAATCGTGATCGGTATTATTCCCATAGCCGCTATCGCGGTGATCGTGTGACCCGTAATACGCGCGTCTGGCGCGACCGTGACGGACGCTGGCGCTGCAAGAAGGATAACGGCACGACCGGCCTTCTGATCGGTGCTGCTGTCGGCGGTCTGGCCGGGAATGAGATTGCCGGTCGTGGCGACAAGACGCTGGGGGCGATCCTCGGCGCAGTGGGCGGCGGTCTGCTGGGCCGTGAAATCGACCGTTCCGATGCGCGTTGCCGCTAATTGTTGAAAATCAGTGCTTTGGTGTCCGGGATTTCTGCTCTAGAGCCCCGGACATCGCGCGACCCTCGGGTCGCAACTCCATAGAGAGGGTCGTGCCAAGGCGCTCATGCGGTTCCGTGCCGTATGGGCGCCTTGAACAGCACCTGTTCCCGGCGTTTTCTGTGTTGCAAAATGGAGCGGCCTTCGCCCGAAAAGCCACTCTTCCCGAAATGGCCCTTCCCGAAGTGGTACAGGGGGCATTTGCTTTCCCGCCCTTTCGAAAATCGCGATAGATGGCATAGGTCACGAGATTGTTCTGCGTGAGGAAAGGCCAAGCATGATCCGTCGCGTCCCCTATGCTGCTTTGTTGGTGGCTCTATCACCCGCCATCCTGCTGACCGCCTGTAGCGGGGGGAAGGACAGTGCAGCGGAAAAGCCTGCAGGTGACGAAGACCCGGGACTGAGCGGCGCGCTGGGCGATCAGATCACGGTCGATCCCGATCTTGTTGGCCAGAATGAAGCGGCCAATGCTGCGACGACGCGCCCGGCGAGCAATGCTTTACCGCCCGAAGCGCGCGGGGCGCAGGCTATCGCTCTGGCGCGAACCGATGCACAACAAATGGTCGGCGGGGCCAGTCGGATGAAAGTGGTTCCGCAGGCCGAAACGGTTGCAGGGCAATTGCCGGCAAGCGCCACGCTCACCGCGGCGGCACGGGCGGCAGCATCGCCTGCCGGGCAGGGCGATTGTGCGAAGAAAGCGCGCTATACGATGCAATGGGCTGCAAAACTGCCTGAAACCTTCCCTGTCTATCCGCGCGGGTCGGTGCAGGAAGCGGCGGGAACCGATGAAGGGCGCTGTTCGCTGCGGGTGGTCAATTTCCAGACCGCCGTGCCGCTCACCGATGTGCTGAATTTCTACTACACGCGCGCTGCCAATGCGGGTTTTTCGGCGCAGCATGTGCGCGACGGGCGCGAGGATGTGCTGGGTGGCGTCAAAGGCGCATCTTCTTATGTGGTTTATGCCCGCAAGCTGGAAGGCGGGACGACCGAAGTGGATCTGATTACCAGCGGCGGCTGACTTGCTGATCTTTCCACATCGCGCTCTCAGGCATTGCCAACGACGAAACAGGCCGCTGCGAGCAGTAAGCCAGCCATTCGGTTGGAGCGGAAGCGGGCGAGCGGATTATGCCCGTCGGAAGGATCGAGTGTCGCTGCCTGCCACAGCAGATGCAAGGCCACGGGCAGCAGCGTGAGCAGGGCCAGCCAGTCAGGGCGCAGCAGCCAGAAGCTCAGGGCCCAGCAACCCAGCGCCGCACCATAAAGCACGAAAATACCCGGCTTCACCGCATTACCCAGCCGCCGGGCGCTCGATTTGATCCCCACCAGCGCATCGTCTTCGCGATCCTGCAGGGCGTAGATCGTGTCATAGCCGATGCACCAGAAGAAAGCGCCGGCATAAAGCGCGACCATGGTAGGCAAATGATCCGAACGCATGGCGACCCAGCCGGTTGGTGCCCCCCATGTGAAGACCAGGCCGAGCCAGGCCTGCGGCCACCAGGTGATCCGCTTCATAAAAGGATAGGCTGCAACCAGCACCAGGCTGCCCAGCGCGACGATCTGCGCGACCGGGCGCAATTGCAGCAGCACGATCAGCCCCACGCCGCATAGGATCAGCAGCCAGAGCCAGGCCGCTTTCTTGCTGACCCGGCCGCTTGCCACCGGACGCTCTGCCGTGCGCGCGACCTTACGGTCGAGATCGGCATCGACGATGTCATTATAAACGCAGCCGGCTGAGCGCATCGCGACCGAACCGAGAAACATCCACGCAATCAGCCCCGGCTGCCAGCCCGTACCGGCGAGCCACACACCCCAGGCACAGGGCCAGAACAGCAGCCACCAGCCGATCGGGCGGTCGAACCGGCCGAGCATGGCATAATCGCGTAAAGGCTGAGGCAGTCTTGCGACGAGCCCGCGATGTTCGCTGTCGGGGACAATATTATCTGCGGTACTGGCCGGGCTGGCATCATGCGTTGTCATGGCTTGCTTCCTAGCCCGGTCGCGCTCTAGGGGAAAGCCATGGTTGCTACTCCCGCATGG
Organism: Altericroceibacterium spongiae; assembly: GCF_003610805.1. Lineage (GTDB taxonomy): Bacteria > Pseudomonadota > Alphaproteobacteria > Sphingomonadales > Sphingomonadaceae > Altericroceibacterium > Altericroceibacterium spongiae. Next base: position 53,223 of record NZ_RAPF01000004.1, read on the forward strand.
CCCCCGCGCAGCGCGCCGCGTCTCTTTGTGAAGGGGCCGCTGGCAGTGAATGGCGACGTCCGGCTCGACGGGCAGTCCGCGCATTACCTCCTTCGCGTAATGCGGGTGAAGGAAGGCGATGCAGTGATTTTATGCGATGACGCAACCGGCGAATGGGCGGCGGAAGTCACCGCTGCCGGTAAACGGGACTGCACGCTTCGCCCGGTGGACCATCTGCGTGACCGTGAACAGGTGCCCGATTTCACCCTGTGCGCCGCGCTGCTCAAGAAAGACCGGTTCGATCTGGTGCTCGAAAAAGCAACCGAGCTGGGTGTGCGGCATATTCAGCCAGTCATCACCCGGCGTTGCGTGGCCGATAAGCTGAATATGGACCGCGCCCGCCATGCGATAACCGAAGCGGCCGAACAATGCGCCCGCACGGCGCTGCCGACATTGGCCGAGCCGGTGAAACTCGATGCGTTGCTGCGCGGATGGTCGGACAATCGTATGCTGTTTTTTGCCGATGAAATGGGCGGTGAGCCGGTTGATAAAGTCTTTTCAACGCAATCCGGAGCGGCGGCGCTGCTGGTCGGCCCGGAAGGGGGATTCGACGATGCGGAACGCGAAGCCATTCGTTCTCTTGCCAGTGCAAAGCCCATAAGTCTGGGGCCACGTATCCTGCGGGGCGAAACCGCGACTATTGCGGCCATTGCGCTGTGGATGGGGCTGGCGGGTGACTGGCGGCAGGAATATACGCAGACATAGTCAACAAAATTGGCAAATTTGCGCTGGCGTGACGAGCAAATCCTATCTAACGGCCTTTTATGAGCACGCGTAAGGATTCCGTCGAAAACGATCCCGTCATTGAAAGCCGCGATCAGCTTGTGGCGCCGATGCAGGCGGGGGAGAAGCCGCGTTCCGACTGGCGGATCGGAACCGAACATGAGAAGCTCGTTTATAAGAAAAGCGACAAACATGCGCCTTCTTATGAAGAGGAAGGCGGAATTCGCGATTTGCTTTTGCAATTGCAGCAATTCGGCTGGGAGCCGGTCGAGGAAGGCGGCAAAGTTATCGCGATGAGCGGGCCGGACGGGACAGTCAGTCTCGAACCGGCGGGTCAGCTCGAATTATCGGGCGCGCCGCTGGAAAATCTCCATCAGACCTGCGCCGAAACCGGGCGTCATCTCGATCAGGTAAAGCAGATCGGCGAAGCCTGCGGTGTCGGTTTTCTGGGACTCGGCATGTGGCCGGATAAGGCGCGTGACGAACTGCCGACCATGCCCAAAGGGCGCTATGGCATTATGAAGCGCCATATGCCCAAAGTGGGTTCGCTGGGGCTCGATATGATGCTGCGGACCTGTACGATTCAGGTCAATCTCGATTATGCGAGCGAAGCCGACATGGTGAAAAAATTCCGTGTCGGGCTGGCGCTCCAGCCGCTTGCTACGGCGCTATTCGCCAATTCGCCTTTCACCGAAGGCCAGCCTAATGGCTATCTCTCTTATCGAAGCCATATCTGGTCGGACACCGATCCGGCGCGCACGGGTATGCTGCCTTTCGTGTTCGATGAGGATTTCGGCTATGAACGCTATGTCGATTACATGCTCGACGTGCCGATGTATTTCGTTTTCCGCGATGGCCGGTATATCGATGCGGCGGGTCAGAGCTTCCGCGATTTCCTGAAAGGGGAACTGCCTGCTCTGCCCGGTGAAAAGCCGCGTGAAAGCGACTGGTGGGATCATCTCTCGACCGCGTTTCCCGAAGTACGCCTGAAGAGCTTTCTCGAAATGCGCGGTGCCGATGGCGGCCCCTGGAGCCGGATCTGTGCGCTGCCCGCTTTCTGGGTCGGCTTGCTCTATGAGCAATCCTCGCTCGATGCGGCATGGGATCTGGTGAAAGACTGGGACATGGAAGAGCGTGAGGCGCTGCGTAACGCCGTGCCCGAACTCGCGCTCGATGCGCCTTTGCCCGGCGGGGGCACATTGCACGATATTGCCGGGCAAGTGCTCGATATCGCGCATAAGGGGCTGTCCGCGCGCAATTGCCTCAATGCCAGCGGCGATAATGAGACCGGTTTCCTCGAAACGCTGGGCGAGATCGTCGAAAGCGGCAAGGTTCCGGCGCAGCGCCTGCTCGACAAATATCATGGCGAATGGACCGGCGATGTCAGCCGGATCTATAAATACAGCTTCTGATCCCTGGGCAGACCACTTTGCCGGCTAAGTGCCGGATGAAGAAAGGCCTGCCCGGTGACGTGTCAGCAGGCGGGCCAGCCGGTTCAACCGGCTGGTGATCGCTCCGTGCTGCGCCATCCACTGGTGATAGGCGCGATATTTCATGTCCTCGCGCAGTAAATGCGCTTCCTCGGTTTTCGCGCGCCAGAAATAGATCGCATTGACGCAGCCGAGAAAGAAGCAGTTGCGCACGATGTCGACCGGATTGCCGCTGGTGACGAAGAAGGGCAGAACCGACCCCCACCAGAAAAGGTTTTTCGACAGATAGGCCGGATGGCGGGAAAAGGCGTAAGGCCCGTTAGTGATGACCCCGCGATAGGTCAGATTGGAAAAGCGAATGCCGAAAGCCACCGTGGCCCAGGCATAAATGGCGGTGAGAAGGCCGAGGCCGCCGGCCCATATCCAGGCAAGGGCGGTGTGATTGTGCAGCCAGAAACCCCAGTCTGCCGTATTCACTTCATAGGCAATCGCTCCGCCGGGTCCGAGCAGACCGTTGACGAAAGGCGGGTAGCACAACAGCGCGGCAAGCCAGCCGGCAACGAAAGGATTGCCGCTGCGAATATGCGCATCGAGCGGACGCAGGGTCAGAAGATAACCGACAGTGCCGATCTGCACATCGATGACGAAAAGAAGCTGGAACAGCGTTTGCCCGAAACGCACCGGGTGGCCCCAGATTTCGCTGAGCGGGACATTGACGATAAAGGCGAAACCGGGCGGCAGGATCGAGATCATGAAGGCGCCGAAAAAGCCCTTGATGATCCATGCTCGCGAGTGCTTTGCCACCTGTGCCCGATCCCATGGCTCGCGACCGATCAGCATGGCGCCGAAATGCCAGCTATGATCGCGCGGTTCGATCGTCACCCGGTCGAGCCACAGGACATAAGGAATCGACAGGAGAAAAAGCGGGATAGCTGCCGTCGCGAGTACGTCCATCGCGAAGAGATATTGTCCCTGCCAGTACCACCGCGCGAGGCAATAGAGCATACCGATAACCGCCCAGGTGGCCCACAGCCCGGCGAGCTTGGTCACGGAAATCTCGGCAATAGCGGAAAGCGGGCGCGGATTGTTCCAGTCTATTCCGGTAGACGGGCGGCGATGGACTTTTTCGATCAGCACCGACCATAAACCCATGGCGAGACCGGCCAGCGCCATAGCCGTGAGAGCGGAAAGCGGGCCGTTCATCGGCCGATGCGGCCCGCTCAGTGCCAGAGCATCGGCAATATGCGGCCAGGCGCGGCACACAACGATCCAGCCCAGTAAGGTGGTAAGACCGGCACATCCGACCGCCCATGACACGTCACTCGGCGGGCGGCTGGCGCTGGATCTGTCGTTGTTTTCGGCTGTATTTCCGGCGCCGAAAGTGTGATCGGATGTCAAACTGCTCGCCTCCATAGCCCCGGCGATAGACCGAAAGGGTCAGGCCGGGGATAGAGAAGAGCCGTGTGTCCGGCAATAGGACGGGAGCGGCAAAGCCGGTCCGCCCCGGCGGTTAACGCCAGGCGGTAATCGTCCCGCCATCGTCGAGAATATAGAGTGTTTTATTGGCCAGAACCGGGGGCAGCGACACGCCGTCACCCAGCTCGGTGAAACGGGTGGCAGTTCCGTTAGCGATATCCACCGTCATCACTTCGCCGCGCGAACTCGCGACCCACAGCTTGTTATTCGCCAGCACCGGACCGGTCCAGAAAATCGCATTCTTGCGCTTATCGGGATTTTTCCAGCGCTTCAGTTCGGTCATCCAGCGTATTTTGCCGCTCGACCGCGCAATCGCGAGAAGCTGAGCATGATCGGTGAGGGTGAAGATCCATTCACCGGCTACGACCGGGGTGGAAATACCCGCGATGGTCAGTTCCCAGATGCGTTGCCCGGTGACCAGCTCATAGGCTGCCATGCGGCCGCCCTGACCCAGCGCATAGACCCGGCCATTATCGATGATCGGATCGGCATCCACATCGGTCAGCGTGCCCACTTCGGTGGAAATCGAAGTGCGGGCCAGTGCATCGGACCACAGATTGCGCCCGTTTTCATAGCGATAGGCCACCAGCTCGCCAGTGCTGTAACCGGCCACAACGGTGCTTTGCCCGGCAGCCGGCGCTGCCACGCCGAACACGCCCGACTGGCCCGAAGCGCCGAAATCCTGCCAAACGCCCGAACCGTCTTTCATATCGAGTGCAAGGATCTGATTGTCCTGCGTCATCACATAGATGGCGTTAAAAGCAACCGTCGGCGAACCGCGCAGCGGGCCGGCCGGCTGGACTTTCCAGATTTCTTGGCCGGTCTTGGCATCCAGTGCGGCCACTTCGCCCGCCCCGTTAGTGGCGTAAACGCGGCCTTCGAAATAGCTCACGCCACCGCCGAACAGGACTGAGCGTTTATCACCTTTGCCGGCGAAATTATGCGACCAGATCTTGTCGCCATTTTGCGCATTGAAGGCGTGGATTACGCCATCTGTGTCTTCCACGAAGAGCATGCCATTGGCAATCACCGGGGCGGCGGCCAGGCGGGCTTTGTTAGAAGACCCGGCAATTTTGGCAGTCCAGGCGCGGCTGGGTGTATCGGTGAAGGCCAGGTTGCCCGGATTATTGGCCGCATTGCCGCCCGGCTGGGACCATTCGTCATTTTCGTGCGGAGCCGGAACGACGACCGATGTGGAGGTCAGTGCAGGATCGGGTTCGATCTGCGAGGCGATGCGGGACAGGATCGGTTCGCGCTTACCCACGGTGGGCGTGCTGGGCCGGTCCTTGCCGCCGCAGGCGGACAGGGCAAGGCTGGCACCGATCAGCGCGGGAAGGGCCAGAAAGCGCGCCGCATGGCGAGCGGGACGGCGAGTGTCGAACGGCTTCGTCATTCAGCTAATTCCTATTGCGCCGCTGCGGCTGCGCCAGCGGGTGTATTTCCGCCTTCTTCGCGCAATTGCTGCAGGGTTTCATCTACATCTTCCACCGCATCATAGCCGAGCATGCCGGCCATCTGACGGGTCCGCGAACGCAGGCCCTGCGGGGCGTTTTCATCCTTGGCGATGGAAGCGAAAAGCGGTCCGGCAAGGTCTTTCTTGCCCTGTTCGAGATAGGCCATACCGACCAGTTCCGCAGCGCTGCCGAACCAGGCTTCGCCCGGTACGGCCAGTGGCTTCAGCCGGTCGATCACCTGCTGCGGCTTCATATCGTCGAATGTGATGCTGACCGAACGAATCGTCGCGAGATTGCGGTAGATTTCCGGCAGGCTGTCATCGGCAGCCATCGCGTCGAACAGCTTGGCCGCCTCTGCGGGTTTGTCCTGCTGCATGGCGATCCCGGCGCGCAGCATGTCGGCTGCGGCCGTCATGCCTTTGCTGCTGTCTTGCGACAAGGGCGTCAGCGTTTCGTCCGCTTCATCGAGATTATTCGCATCGATATTGTCGAGCGCTTTCACCAATTGTTCGGAATCGGCTTCCAGCCCGCCTTCCTGATGTGAATCCCACCATAGCCAGCCGCCGAAGCCCAGCAGGGCAACGACGATAATGACGATGATGGGCAGGCCATATTTGCGGCCGATATCGGCCATCTGATCCTGCCGGACAGCCTCGTCCACTTCGCGCATGAGCACTTCATGCTCTGCTGCCTGACGATTGGCTGCCTTATCGGCCGGGTCCTGATTGCGATTGGGTCTGAGAGCCACGATTTAAGGCGCTTCCTTGCACGACTTGGAATGATCCGATTTCGGCGGCTGTTTAACGCATGGACCAGCCAATTCAATCAATGATTGTTCCCTGCGTTGTCTCGGGTGAATGGGCAATGAAGCATTATTTGTGCTCCGAACGCAATGCGTTGCGCCCCATAAGCCCCCAATAAAGCGAGCGATAGCGCGCAATCATCTGTTTCTCGTCATACTCCGTGCGGGCTTTTTCGCGATTGGCTTTGCCGATGGCGCCGCGGCTTTGCGGGTCCGCGGCCAGGCGCTGGAGCATTTCGGTCAGCGCGTCTTCATCGCCCGGCGGGGTTATGCAATCCCGGTTTTCCAGCGCAACCATGTCGGCAATATCGCCCACATCGGGCGCGACAACGGGAAGCCCGGCTGCCATGGCTTCGACCACCGAGATCGGAAATTGCTCGCTTTGCGATGACAGCGCGAAAATATCGAACAGGCCGATCACCTTTTCCGGTTCGGCAATATGGCCCGGCAGATGCACCCGGTCATCCATATTCAGCCTTTCGGCTTCGGCGATGATGGCGGCTTTTTCCGGCCCCTCGCCACAGATCACCAGATGCCAGTGATCGCCGAGGCCATCCATCGCGCGAACCAGCGCCGGGAGATTTTTGACAGCGCGCAAACCGGCAATCGTGCCGACCCAATATTCCTGATTACGTTTGACCAGACTGGGCAGCGCATCGGCTTTCGGTTTTCTGCCGAAGGGCTGGGTGGGGATACCGTTGGCGATGCGCTGGACCCGGCTGCGGGGCTGCTGCCAGATGTTAAGTGCGATATCCTCCAGCTTTCTGGAAGGCACCACCAGCGCGGCACTGCGGCCCAGCGCGATGCGGCGATAGATGTTGCGGCTGGTTTTCAGCTTCACCGCTTCATCCGCATTGAATCCGTCTTCATGATGGACCAGCGGCGGCAACTGATAGACATCGGCAAACAGCGTATGCGCCATTACCGCATCCATAGCGCCCCAGTTATAGGTCAGAATAAGATCGTAACCGCGCATGGCGGCGGCGATCTTTTTGAGCCGTCCGGGTGTTGGCTTGCCCTTGAGCGAAGGAAATTCAGGAAACCGGCAATTGGCGACACGCGACAGGCGCGATTGTGCCCCCATCGCCGCGGGCTCCGCAGACACGATGGCATGGTCCGCGGCCGATCCGAAGGCGTTGATGAGCCGGACACAGCGCAATTCCTTCCCTCCGGCATCGAAGGTCGAATGAAGGTGAAGGAAACGCGGGCGAAGAGGTGATTTGGCCATAAAATCCGTGAAGGGATGAAAAGTGTCAGCTTGTGGCAGGCGCGCTTTGAAGCGTTCTTGCCAGCAGGCGGGCAATAGCTTCCTGAGCAGCGGGTTCTGCCAGAGTGGGGGTGTGCCCGACACGCGGAACAGTGACGATCTCGGCACCGGGTATCTCGCGCGCCATACGCGCCAGCGTCGTTTCCGAAAGCAGATCCGATAATTCGCCGCGCAAAGCGAGAACGGGCCGCCCGCTCAGCGCACGATAGGCCTGCCACAGATCGATCTGCGGGCTGTCGGGCGGTGTGGCGAATGTCTCGGCGATTTTCATATCGTAATCGAAAGTGATTCGCCCATTGCCGCTGAGGCACATCAGCCGCTTGGTGAGCGTTAGCCAGTCGGACAATTCGAAATCGGGATGTGCCGCACCGGAAATTTCCTTCAATCCCCTTGCTGCATGCATCCAGGTTGGGAAGGTTCGGCCCTGTCCGACATATTCGCTGATCCGCTCGAGCCCGGAAGCCTCGATAACCGGGCCGATATCGTTGAGAACCACACCGGCCAGCGGTTCAGGATTGCGGGCGGCCAGCATCATGGTGACGATTCCGCCGAGCGAGGTGCCGATCACCACCACTTTTTCCAGCCCGAGCTGCTGAAGCAGCGCTTCTATGTCATCGACATAGGTTTCGGGCATGTAGCTGCCCGGATCTTTGGCATAATCGCTCAGCCCCCGGCCGCGCAGGTCGGGGCAGATCACCCGCCATTCCCCGGCGAAATTATCCGCCACGGGTTCGAAATCGCGGGCATTGCGGGTCAGGCCGGGAATGCACAGAATCGGCGGGCGATCCGTGTTGCCGGGATAATCCCTGTAGGAAAGAGACAGCCCGTCAGCGCTTAGCCAGGTGCCATGGGTGAAAGTCGTTTCGCTCATGCGGTCGTGAATCTTGTGCGGCCTCTTTATTTGCGTTCGAAGCAGGAAGCGAAAGCGCGAATCACCCGCTTTTCCCTGCCGCCTGCCTTGCACTGTCTGCGCTAGCACCCCACTAATGCCATATGCGAGCCGAACCGCAAGACGCGCCCTACCGGGCGGACCCGCAAATTCTTTCCATCGCCGAATGGCTGGGAGATCCTGTCGAAGCCGCTATATTCCCCAAACGGCAATTGCGATACCGCAATCGCCGGTGGGACAGGGCTGTGGGGCTGCATGATCTGAGCGAGGAGGAATGGTTAAACCATTTCGCCGCCTTCCAGCCTTTGCCGGACAATCTGCCGCAGCCGCTGGCGCTGCGTTATCACGGCCGTCAGTTTCGCGTATATAATCCTGACATTGGCGATGGGCGCGGTTTTCTCTTCGCCCAGATGCGTGACGGGGAAGGGCGGCTGCTCGATTGCGGGACCAAGGGAAGCGGGCTCACGCCTTATAGCCGCACGGGGGATGGCCGGCTGACGCTGAAAGGTGCGGTGCGCGAAATTCTCGCTACCGAAATGCTCGAAGCGCAGGGCGTCTATACCAGCAAGACTTTCTCCGTGGTCGAGACGGGCGAGGAATTGTGGCGCGGGGACGAACCGTCCCCCACCCGTTCGGCGGTGATGGTGCGTCTTTCGCATTCGCATATCCGGATCGGCAGTTTCCAGCGCCTCGCCGTGCTGGAAGAAGACGATCATATGCGTGCGCTGATCGATTATTGCCTCAAACAGTTTCCGGGGCCGCTCCCGCCCGCAGAGGCGCCGGGGCGTGAAGAGCCGGCGGCGATCCTGCTCCATCAGGTGGTCGAGAGGCTGGCCGATCTCGCTGCCTCTTATATGGTATCGGGTTTCGTGCATGGCGTGCTCAACACCGATAATATGAATATTACCGGGGAAAGCTTCGATTACGGCCCCTGGCGCTGGGCACCGCAATGGCAGCCTGGCTTCGTGGCGGCCTATTTCGACCGGAACGGGCTCTATGCTTTCGGGCGGCAGGCCGAGGCGATTCGCTGGAATTGCGCGCAACTGGCGATTGCTCTGCGGCGCGTTTGCGATTCGGACCCGCTGGTGGCGGCACTCGACCGTTTCGGCGAATGCTACAAACAGGCAACCATGCGGCGTTTCTGCTGGCGGCTGGGTGTGGAAAGCCGGGGTGAGGAATCCGATTTCGCGCTGATCCAGCAGGCGGAAAAGGCCATGGTGGCAGGCGGGATGAGCCCGGACGATTTCTTCTATCGCCATCGCGGTGGCCGGAATGCCGACAGCGCTCTGGGCGAGGCTTTGCAGGCTTACAGGGCGACGGATGACGATACGCATCCATACTGGTCCGAAGAAGCGGTGCAATCGATGCATATCGAGGAAGTCGAGACGCTATGGAGCGCCATCGCCGAACGCGATGACTGGGCGCCGCTGGAAGAGAAAATCGTCGGGCTGCGCCGGATGGGCGATGCGCTGGGCAAGGCGCCGGCTCCGGCAGGTCATTCCACCGGCTGACAGGACGGGCCGGGCGCGCACTCTGGCGCGGCTGCGGGCAAGCGGCTATCACTCTTGCCGATCCGCAGATGAGAGCAGAATGTTCGAGTGAGCGACACGAAGATTATTTCGATCGAACCGGCGACAGGCCAGCCCTTCTGGAGCGCAGAAGTGCAGGATGTCGATGATATCGTCCAGCAGGCACGGCGCGCCTGGGGTAACTGGGCGGCACAGCCCCATGCCAGGCGGATCGAACTGATGCGCCGTTTCGCCAATGAAGTACGCCGCCAGGAAGAGCCTTTCGCCGAACTGATCGCACGGGAAACGGGCAAGCCCCTGTGGGAAGCGAAAACCGAAGTCGCTGCGGTTATCGCCAAAGTAGAGATTTCGATCCGCGCTTACGCAGAACGCACCGGCCAGCGGCGGCTCGACAGTGCCTTGCAGGGAACAGCGGCTTTGCGTCACAAGCCGCATGGCGTGATGGCGGTGCTCGGCCCCTATAATTTTCCCGCACATCTGCCCAATGGCCATATCGTTCCGGCGCTGATTGCTGGCAATGCGGTGATTGTGAAGCCTTCCGAAAAAGCGCCTGCCGTGGGTGAATTTCTGGTCGGCTGTTTCCATCGGGCCGGTGTGCCCGGGGATGTTCTGCAATTGCTGGTTGGCGGGGCCGAGGAAGGTAAGGCGCTGGTGGCGCATCCCGATATTGACGGGGTACTGTTCACCGGATCGGCGCAGGCGGGCATTGCGATCAACCGGCGGCTGGCGAGCAATCCGGGCAAGATCGTGGCGCTGGAAATGGGCGGTAATAATCCGCTGGTCGTCTGGGATACGCCCAAGCTGGCCGATGTCGCGGCACTGGTTGTGCAATCGGCGTTCACCACGGCGGGGCAGCGCTGCACGGCGGCGCGACGGCTGATCGTGAAATCCGCCATGTATGATGCGGTGGTGGAGGAGGTGATACGGCTGATCGACCGGATGGTGATTGGCGCACCCTTCGACGATCCGCAGCCTTTTATGGGGCCGGTGATCGATCGCAATATGGCGGACGAACTGACCGAGAGCTTTCTTTATCTGATGTCCCATGGCGGCAGAGCGCTGGCGCATATGCGGCGTCCCTATGGCGATCTGCCTTTCGTCACGCCCGGTCTGATCGATACGACCGCTATGCCCGAAAGGCCCGATGTGGAGATTTTCGGTCCGCTGCTTCAGGTGATCCGGGTGGATGAGCTGGATGAGGCGATTGCCGAGGCGAATAATACCCGCTTCGGCCTTTCGGCTTCGCTGGTCGGCGGGTCGCCAGAGCAATATAATCGCTTCTGGGGTAATATTCGGGCCGGGATCGTCAACTGGAACCGCCCCACCAACGGTGCCTCTTCGGCGGCGCCTTTCGGCGGGATCGGCCTGTCGGGCAATCACCGCGCCGCCGCCTATTATGCCGCCGATTACTGCGCCTATCCGGTGGCGAGCAGCGAACTGGATCAGCCGCGCGCCAGTGTCGGGGTCGGTTTCGAAGGGTAGGGCGGACCGGCATTTCGTAAATGTCAGCCCGCCCCGGTGCGGTTTTCCTGCCGGGACGGAAGGGATCGTAAAACTGGAGAAAAACCGCTCCCGTATCGGGCTGTCACCGGCAGGGTGACTGTGCCCGATCGCGCTGTGAATGTCTGGTTTGCCGCCCGGGCGAAGCATCCAGCAATTGCCCGGGTGCGAAGCGGTGAAGCATCCACACCATGATAAACGTCAGCCCGGCCATCAGGCCCCATGCCGGGGCGAGACCGGCCATGTTTTCGCGAATGATGCCCGCCGCGAAAGGCATGAATGCTGCGAGAATATAACCACCGCCCTGCACGAAACTGATGATGACACCCGTTTCGGCAGCATTGCGCCCGTGATCCATGGCGAGGATTAGTGAGAGCGGGAACAGCGCCCCGATGCCAAGGCCGCTGAGGATGATCGCCGGCCAGTGGAATCCGCGCGGAGCGAGCGTCAGACATAGCAGGCCGAGCAGCAGGGCCATCAGCGCGACGAGCAGGGCCGGGCGGCGGTCACGGAACCGGCCGATCACCGCCGAGACCAGAATGCCCGCACCGACTTCGGCCAGCGTGACTATGCCAAGCATCGCGCCCGCAGCGCTTTCGGACCAGCCCATGCGCGTATAATAAGGCGGCAGCCAGGCGAGAACCAGTGTATAGGCGGCGGTACCGAGGCCGAAAAAGGCCATAAGCAGCCAGGCGCGGGGATGAGCCGATACCGTTAGAGCGGAATCGGCGGGGGTGAGCGGAGCGCTGTTGCGGCTGGCGATGAACCATGCGGCCATACCCAGCAGCGCCGGAATGCTCCATATGCCGAGCCCGGCGGCCCAGTGCCCGTCTTGCGCAATCAGCGGTGTGGCTGCGCTGGCGAGCGCCGCGCCGCCCATAATGGCGGTGGAATAAAGCCCCATCATCCGGCTGGCGGCATCGCCACTGCGTGCCCGGATAACGATCGGGATCACCGCCTGCACTATGGCGATCCCGATCCCGGCGATCACCGCTGTAAGCAGCAGGCTGCCAGCGCCGGGCCACAGGAAGCGGGCGGCGCAGGCTGCCGCGATGAGCGCCAGACTGGCGAGAATGGCGCGATCCGGTGTTATTCTGGCAAACAGTTTGCGCGTGCCGAGCAGGCAAACGCCCATTAGGAGGACCGGCAGGGTGGTCAGCAGGCTCGCGCTGCTATCGCCCAGCCCGGTATGGTGCTGGATCGTGTCGAGCAGCGGGCTGACCGAAGCGAGAGCAGGGCGCAGATTGATGCCGACCAGAATAATGGCCAGCGCCGGGAGAATAGTGCGGGTTTCAGGCCGGAGCATAAGACAGCTTGCCTCCTTTGAGGAACCAGGTGAGCCTGCTCATGGCGCCGGTGAGCCAGCCGGGTCTGTTGGCCGGCCTGGGCGCGGATGCGGGCGGGCCGAAAAGCGGTTCGCGAGGAATAATCTCATTCATAGCTGACCACCTCGAATTCGATCCCGTCCCAGTCGAGGAAATAGAACCGCCGTCCCGGTTCGTAATCGCCATGATTGAAAGGCAGCAACCCGGCATCGGAAACCACGCTCTCCGCATGGTCGAGGTCATCCACAACAATGCCGACATGCATCAGTGGCTCGCCTTTCTTGAACCTTTCCAGCGATTCATTCTTACTATATAGTGCCAGATAGGTTTCCTGCTCGCCGCAATGGATCGTCTCTCCGCCATGAATGGCCGCGCCGCGCCAGCGCTGGTGCCAGCCGCAGAGTTTTTCGAACAACGCCGCCGAACGCTCGATATCGCTGACGCGCAAATTAACATGTTCAAGCCGTGCCGTAGCCATGATGCCCTCCGCTAAAGTCGTATAACGCGCCACATTTCCCCTGCGCCGCGACGGGTGAAACCCCGTTTGCATTCCTTACGATCTCAAGCTAACTTTAGGTCAAGGATTTTCTGGAGTGAGTCCATGACAACAAAAACTGAAGGTGACCGGACAATTCCTATCGGCATGCTGGCGCGGCGTACCGGTGTCGCCGTGTCGGCGATTCGCTTTTACGAGGAAAAGGGTCTGGTCCGGTCCTTTCGCAGCGCGGGCAATCAGCGGCGCTTCCTGCGCTCGGATATCCGGCGGATCAGTTTTATCCTGATCGCGCAGAAGCTGGGCCTCGAACTGAAAGAGATCGAGCGGGAGCTTGCCAGTTTGCCGCAGGGGCGCACGCCCACAGTCAAGGACTGGGCCCAGATCAGCAGCCATCTGCGCGCGCGGATCGACGATCAGATGGCGTTGCTCAGCCAGACGCGCGAAAGGCTCGATCAATGTATCGGTTGCGGTTGCCTCAGCCTGACGAAATGTCAGCTTTTCAATCCCGGTGACCGCGCGGCCGATCAGGGGCCGGGGCCGCATGTCGATCTGGAGCCGGCCTGATCTATTCGGCGGCGAGCAGTTCTTCCGCGCCGCCCAGATCGACACTGACGAGGCGCGAAACACCCTGTTCCACCATAGTCACGCCGAACAGGCGATGCATCCGGCTCATCGTCACTGCATTATGCGTGACAATGAGGTAACGCGTCGCGGTTTCGCGGGCCATCTGGTCGAGCAGATCGCAAAAGCGGTCGATATTGGCATCGTCGAGCGGCGCATCCACTTCGTCCAGCACGCAGATCGGCGCCGGATTGGTGAGGAACAGCGCAAAGATCAGTGCGCAGGCGGTAAGCGCCTGTTCGCCGCCTGACAGCAGCGAGAGCGATTGCAGCCTCTTACCCGGCGGCTGGGCATAGATTTCCAGACCCGCTTCGAGCGGATCGTCGCTATCCACCAGTGCCAGATGCGCCTGCCCGCCCTGAAAGAGCCGGGTGAACAGCCGCATGAAATGATCGTTCACCGCTTCGAAAGCGGCGCGCAGCCTTTCGCGCCCTTCGCGATTGAGATTGCCGATCGAACCGCGCAGACGATGCACCGCTTCGGCCAGTTCTGCCTGTTCCGCTGCGCTTTCGCCATGGCGTGCCTCGACTTCGGCCAGCTCGTCGGCTGCCACCAGATTAACCGGCCCGATCCGTTCGCGGCTGGCGACCAGCTTGTCGAGCGCCTCGCTCTCGGTGCCCGTCGCCGCAATATCCTCTGGCGCGAAGGTGAACTGGCGGCACAGGATCGGTGGCGGACACTGAAAACGCTCACCCGATTCGCGGGCTAGCTCTTCACGCCGCGCTTCCTCATTCTCGGCCCGCGCGACGGCCCCGGCGCGTGCTTCGCGGGCGGAGGAGAGTGCTTCATTGGCTTCGGCAAGAGCGTTATCGGCAGAGCGAGAGCTTTCGGTGATGGCGGCGAGCTTTTCCTCGGCTGCCGCAAATTCCTTACCGAGCCTGTCGCGCGAAGCTTCGGCCTGTTCGATATCGCGCATCAGGCTTTCGGGTCTGGCTGCGACAAGTGCGCGCTCTGCGGCGATTTCATCGAACCGGCGGCCCATCTCGGCAAGGCGGCTCGCCGCATCCCCGGCGCGGCCCTGCCAGCCTTTGATATCGGCCCGCTGAGTCACGGTCCGCTCTCGGGCGACGGCCAGCGCCTGATCGTGCGCGGCCAGACCGGCAGCGGCCGCCTGCATCGCCGAACGCGCCGCCTCATGTCTGGCCTGCGCGGTTTCCAGCGCGGCGCGGCCGGTGGCCGGATCGGGCAAAGCCGACTTGCGCGCTTCGGCCTGCGCCACATCCTGTTGTGCCTGCTCGCTTTGCTGCGCGAGATCGTCGGCCGCCTGTTCCAGCTCCTGTAAGCGGCGGGTGAAGCGTTCGCGTGCCGCTTCGGCCTGATCGAGCGCGCGATAAGCCTGGCGCTCCTCCTCGGCAGCCTGCGTCACCGCGCGTTCCATCGCCACCAGATCCCGCTGCAATGTATTGAGTTTCTCCTGCGCATCGCTCTGGCGGGCTTCGGCATGCTGCACAGCCTCGCGCAAAGGCGGCAGGGCGGCTTCCAGTTCGGTGAAACGGTTCTCCGCTTCCAGCCGCGCCGCTTCGGCCGCGCCTTCGCCGCGCGCGATAAATCCATCCCAGCGACGTAGCGCACCTTTCAGCGTCACCAGCCATTCGCCGGGTTTCAGCGCGCGTCCGTCATCCGTGTCGGCCACATGGACCAGAGCGAGCCTTGCCGCGAGCTGGTCCGGGCAGTCGGGCACATGCCGGGCCAGACTGTCGGCCAGAGGAGAGGGGGCCTCGCTGCCGCTCCAGAAACGGCCTTCCGCAGCCCCTTCGGGCAGCCCGAGCGGCGCTTTGGCATCGCGGCCCAGCACGGCGGCCAGTGCCCGCTCATAGCCTTTGGCGGCGCGAACCCGGTCGATCGCCGGGGGCAGGCCGTGTTTGTTACTTGCCTGTTTGCGCCGTGCTTCGCGGTCTCGCGCCAGCGCCTGATATTCGCGTTCCATTCCCGCCAGATCGGCTTTCGCAGCAGCCAGCGCACTGGCGGCGTCATCCCGTTCTTCGTTCAGCGCCTGTTTGTGGGCCTGCTGCTTTTCGAGCGTATCGCGCGCAGTGGCGAGCTTCGTGGCGCTTGTCTCCACCGCTATACGGGCGAGGCCAAGGGCTTCTTCGGGATCGTCTTCGGCCATCAGCGCTTCGCGCAAGGAGGCTTGCTTTGCCGCTTCGGCCTGAAGCCGCTCACGGCGAAGGCGGGCCTGCGCGACTTCGCTTTCGGCCACGCGCCATTCAGCCTCCACACCGGCATGATCGGCATTGGCTCTGGCGAGCGCCAGTTCCGCTGTGCGTGCTGTCTGCTCGGCCTTTTCCGCCTGCTGCTGAAGACCGGGCCGGGCCGCTTCATCCTCGGCCAGCGCGGCTTCATTGGCGGCCAGCGCGCTTTCGAGCCGTTGCAATTGTTCGGCGGCGTCACTGGTGATTCGGTCTGCTTCGCCGCGATCTTCTTCGAGCCTTTGCTGTTGCCGGTCGAGATCGGCCAGTCGCTGTTCGGCGGCTTCGAGCTGGCTGGTGAGCGTCGCGAGCCGGTGGCTCTGTGCATGGGCATCGTCACGCCGGTCGGCCAGAATATCGCGCGCGGCGGCAAGCTCTTCGGCCAGACGATGCTGGGTCTTTTGCAGTTCGCTGGTACGCTGTTGCGCTTCGGTGACCCGCTTATCGCAGGCTCCGGCTTCTGCACGCGCTGCCTTCGCAGCGGCGGCGGCATCGCGCCAGCGGGCATAGAGCAGCCGCGCTTCGGCCAGTCTGATTTCGCCCGACAATTCCTTGTAGCGTTCGGCCTGCCGCGCCTGACGGCGCAGCGATGCGATCTGGCTGTCGAGCCCGGCCATCAGATCGTCGAGCCGGGCAAGATTGCTTTCGGTCTGGCGCAATTTGCTTTCCGCGTCACGGCGCCGGACATGCAGCCCGGCGATCCCGGCAGCTTCTTCGAGCATCTGCCGCCTTTCGGCAGGCTTGGCAGCAATGACCGCCGCGATCCGCCCCTGACTGACCAGAGCGGGAGAATGCGCACCTGTGGCAGCATCGGCAAAAGTCAGTGCGACGTCTTTGGCCCGGACATCGCGGCCATTGACGCGATAGGCACTGCCCGCGCCGCGTTCGATCCGGCGCGTGACCTGCAATTCCTCGCCTTCGCTGTCGGTGGCGTTGAGCACCACTTCGGCGAAATCGCGTGGCGGGCGCTGGGCGGTGCCCGCAAAGATAACATCTTCCATCCCGCCCGAACGCAGGCTTTTGGGTGAGTTTTCACCCATCACCCAGCGCATCGCTTCGAGCAGGTTGGACTTGCCGCAACCATTGGGGCCGACCACTCCGGTCAGCCCCGCTTCAATATGCAATTCTGTCGGCTCTACGAAGCTTTTGAAGCCGGAAAGTTTGAGCTTCCGAAACTGCATCGTGGAGCCCGGGCAAGGCTGCCCGTATTACCGGGCGCCGGCCTTCTGCAAAGCCGGTTCGATCTGTGCCCAGCTATTGCTGTCGAGCTTGCGGCCATTGAGGAAGAAAGTGGGCGTGCCGGTAACGTCCAGCTTGTCGGACTGGGTTTCCGAATCCGTCACGATCGTTTCGGCTTCGTCGCTATCGGCAAGACATTGCATCGCCTGATCGCGGCTGATCCCGCGGGCGGCGAAGAAATCGATCAGGCCCGCAGCCTCGGCGATTTTCTGATAACGCGTATCGGCATCGGCCTTGATCGCGTTGTTCAGCGCATCACTATTGCTTTGCGCCGATGTCACGATCTGTTCGAGATTGGCCCAGACCTGTTCGGCAAGCGGGTGAAAACTCTCATCCGAGCCGCAGCGCACCAGCATCGACATGGTGAGATCGAGCGGATCGTGAATCTGATTGCGCAATTCGTAGCTGACCACGCCGCTTTCGATATATTTTGTCAGCGGGCCGGATGCCTCCTCGGCAAAATCGGCGCAATGCGGGCAGGTGAGCGAGGCATATTCCATCAGCTTGATCGGGGCATCGGGATTGCCCAGAACATAGCCGTCTTCGGGTGTGGTCGTGGTCGTTTCCAGCCAGCTCTGGCCTTCGGGCGCCGGAATGGCGGCAATCGCATCGCCGGTAATGTCTCCCCCGGCATCGTCGCCCGATCCGCAGGAAGCCAGAGCGAGTGTGAGCGGTGCGGCCAGCAGGGCCAGAGAAGCACAGCGAAACAGGGTCATGATGAAATCCGTCTGTCGAAAGATTGAAGAAACAAGCTAGCGCAACTGAATGCGATAGCAAAGCCATAGGGATTTACGGAGAGGGCGAATACCGGTCCGCTCTCTCCGCCAAGCGGAACCGCTCCGCCTTTACAGGCCGAGCGTATCGTCCAGTTCGGGCTTCAGCGTGTCCCAGCTATGTGCGTCGGGCAGCAGCTTTCCGTTGAGCACGAAACTGGGCGTGCCCTTGATCTTATACGCGTTCATGCCGGCGGCGGACTGCCGGGCGATCTCGCGCGTTTTGGCTTCATCGCTGAGGCAGCGATCGAGCTGGGCCCGGGCGAAGCCGCGTGCTTCCATAATGCCGTAAAGCCCCAGATCGTCTGCAATCAGTTTGAATTTCGAATCCAGCGGGGCATCGTTCCAGCGCTTGATCTGATCGGGCGTCGCGGCGCGGGCCTTGTCCATATAATCGTCATAGCGATTGAAGAAGGCGCGGTGATTGCCGAAAAATTTTGTCTGATCGCCGCAATTGGTCAACAGCGCGATAGTCATATCGATCGGGTCGCGGATCAGATGGCGCACTTCGATGCGGACCTTCCCGTCATGAACATAGCCGAGCCGCATCGCCACGTCGGATTCCTGCGTGAAATGCGCGCAGTGAATGCAGGTATAGCTGACGAATTCCTGCAACTGCAGCTCTGCATCGGGATTGCCCATCCAGTGGCCGCCATCCTCGCTTTGCGATGTGGTTTGCGTCCAGTCTTTTCCCGAAGCGGCCTGTGCCGGTGCCAGAGCCGTGCCGGCCATACCCAGCGAGACGGTGGTTGCCAGCGCGGCAGCCAGAATGCGGCGATTCATTTTCCTTGGTCCTCCTGCGCGCCAAGACTGCGCGCCAATCCTTCCAACACTTTGCGCAATTCGGGATCGCCGATATCGCGCAGGGAATCGCCCAGCTCAATCGGGATCGGTTTGAGGGATGGCGGCGTTTCCGCCGGCTTCTGAGCAGATGGCCCCTGAACCTCGCCTTGCCGGATTTTGACTCGCGACACGGCACTATAACCGAAGAAGCGATTGACCCGCTCGATAATCTCCGGGATCACATGCTGGATCAGCGGTGCATGGGCCGGGCGCACGACGAGCTGCAAAATGCCCTCGCTTTTTTCGCCGGGCGGGAAACGGATCGATTCGGGTGCGCAGACTTCAGCATGACGCGGGCCGACAATTTCCGGCCAGCGTGTCACCACGCTCGACTGGACAAATCCGAAACGACGAAACGCCATGCGGCCGATTTGCGGCATCAGATCGGCAATCTGCCGGGCCGGGCCGCCACGCGGACGTTCATAGGTTTTCGGCTTTGTCCCGGCTCGCTTCTGGCCCTTCGCAGTGCTTTTCTGGCCCTGCTTGGTCGCTTTCTGGCCCCCTTCTGCCGGGGCGCCCGAAGCCGAATTATGCGGTTTGCGTTCCATCCTGTCTGCGCTCATGCCATAGGCCGGGCATGGATGATAGGGTCTCGGCACAGCTTCTCAACTGGTATGACAAATCCGCAAGGGCGCTCCCATGGCGCGCTCTGCCGGGGGAAGCAGCGCCCGATCCCTATCGCGTCTGGTTGTCCGAAGTGATGCTGCAACAGACCACTGTGGCGGCGGTCACACCCTATTTCATCCGCTTCACCGAAAGCTGGCCCACAGTGCAGGATCTCGCTGCTGCACCGGAGGAGGATGTGATGGCGGCATGGGCGGGGCTCGGCTATTATTCGCGTGCCAGAAATCTGGTCAAATGCGCCCGGGAAGTCGCGGAAATGGGCGGTTTTCCGGAGGAAGAGGCGGCGCTTCTCAAGCTGCCGGGGCTGGGGGCCTATACTGCTGCTGCGGTCGCTGCGATCGCTTTCGGCAAGCGTGCCGTGGTCGTCGATGCCAATGTCGAGCGGGTGGTGGCGCGTTTTTTTGCCATCGACGAACCGCTCCCCGCCGGTCGCAAGGCTATTCGTGCGGCAACCGACCGGATTACGCCCGACCGGCGGGCCGGTGATTTTGCACAGGCAATGATGGATCTGGGCGCGACGATCTGTACAGCGCGCGATCCGAAATGCCTGCTATGCCCGCTTTCCGCCGATTGTGCAGGCCGGGCGCAGGGTGATCCGGCGCGCCTGCCGGTTAAGGCTCCGAAGAAAGCCAGGCCCGAGCGTCGTGGCCGTGCTTTCTGGATCGAGCGGGATGGCAGGGTCTGGCTTATCCGGCGGCCCGGCAAAGGCATGCTCGGCGGGATGCGGGCCTTACCCGATGATGGCTGGTCTGCCCGTGCGGACGGTCATGGCCATCCGCCTTTCGCCGGAACTTGGGAGAATTGCGGCGCTATCCGCCATGTTTTCACCCATTTCGGACTCACACTGGAACTGCATCGCGATTTGGCTAATGGCCCGTTGCCCGAGGATGAGGGCGAATGGTGGCCTGTGGCGCAGCTTGAGGAAGCTGGGTTGCCGACCGCTTTTGCCCGGGCTGCTACTCTGGTTCTGGCGCGGTGAGTGTGAGCGCACATCCGGTCAGATAATGCCGCCGCCCAGCGCCAGCCTGACCGTGGCGATCACGAAAACGATCAGACAGAAGTTGCGCCCGCCATCCGAGCGGGACAATGCCCCGATTCCTGCACCTGCGACCGCAATGGGCAGGACCAGCCAGTTGCCCCATCCCAGAAAGGGAATAGCGGAGGGAATGGCGAGAATTAAGGCGACAAGGCCGATCAGGATGGAGAGTAGATTGAACATGTGTATTACATAGATAATACACTGGAATAAGGCAAGCTCCGTTCGATCCGACAGGGCGGGCTTGTCTATCCTTCAAACAGGCTTAACGTGCCCACTGACCTTACATCGATAAAGGGCTGGATCGTGAAATGAGTGCAAAATCCATGTTTGACCGGCGGACCCTTCTGCGCAGCGGTGCGATAGCGGGGGCGCTGGCAAGCCTGGCTCCGGGCCATTCGCTTTTCGCGCGCACTCCGGAAAAATGGCAACATGTTCAGGATTTTATGACCCGATATGTGGAGCCTAAAAAGCTGGCCGACATGGTTGCGGTGCTGGGCTGGGGGCAGGATGCTCCGCAGATTTTTGCGCAGGGAACGGATAGTTTGCGCAGCCAGCGGCGATCCGATCAGGACAGTCTTTATCGTATCTATTCGATGACCAAACCCGTGACGGGCATGGCGGCCATGATGCTGATCGATGCGGGGCTCATGGAAATCGACCAGCCGATTTCCGATTTTCTGCCTAAATTCCGCGATATGCAGGTGCAGAAAGTCTATGACGGGCCGATCACTCCGGACAATCTGGAACCGGCCGAGCGACCGATTACCATTCGCCATCTCCTCACTCATACTGCGGGCCTGGGGTATAATTTCGTACAGCAAGGGCCTTTGGCACAGGCCTATATGCGTAACGGCCTTATTCCGGGCGAAGTGACGAAGCTCGATGTTCCGCAGATTTTCGGCGGAGAGCCGGTGAACAGCCTTGCTGAATTCGCTGACAGGCTGGCCGAAATGCCGCTTGTCTATCAGCCCGGTACGCGGTGGAGCTATTCGGTCGGTCTCGATCTGATGGGGCGTATTATCGAAGTGGTTTCCGGCGAAGCATTCGATGCGTTCTTGCAGAAGCGGATCTTCGATCCCTGCGGTATGACGAGCACCGCATTTATGGTCGCGCCCGACGATCTGTATCGTTTGACGACCAATTACGGTATTTTGGGCGGGGTGCTTCTTCCGATCGATACGCCCGACAATTCCGTTTACAGTGATAAGCCGCCTTTTCCTTTCGGCGGTGCTGGGCTGGTGAGCAGCCCGCGCGATTACGATCGCTTCCTCCAGATGATCGGTGGGCAGGGGCAAATCGAAGGGCAGCGGGTAATGAGCCCTGCGGCAGTCCGGCTGGGCACTTCCGATCTTTTGCCCGATACGCTGGCCCCGACCGACAGCTTTGCGCAAAATTACGGATTTGGCGCGGGCGGGCGTGTCGGTAAAGGGGCTCAGGCAGGTATTTACGGCTGGATGGGGGCTGCCGGGACGATCGGTTTTGTGGATATGAAGCGCGGTTTGCGCCATAGTCTTTATACGCAATATATGCCGGTTGAGACCTATCCTGTTCAGGAGGAATTTCCGCAGGCCGTCGCTGCCGATCTCGTTGCCACTCAGAATTGAGCCATTATTCATGACATTATCTGCTGCCGGGCCATTATTTTCTGGCTCGTCGATCGACCGTTCCGATCATATTCGCAACGATCCTGAACGTTTGCGTAAGGTTATGCTGCCATCGGCGCGATTGCTGAAGCTGGATGGCCTTGCACCTGTTCTCGATGCCGATAATCGACTGATATGGGGTGCCTTATCCGAAGCGCCGGGTGATGCCGAACTGGTTTTTCTCGGTATGCGAGACGGTATGGCGCATGTGGCCATGGTGCCCCAAGCGGGCGATCCCGATCCGGCCTATGCTCATCGCCGAATATGGGAAGCGATAGGCTTGCTTCAGCCGGAGGATCTGGCGACTTACGGAACGGCACGCAGTCTGGTGGACTGGCATGCCCGGCATCGTTTCTGTGCGGTTTGCGGCCATACTACCCGCCCGGCGAAGGGAGGGTGGCAGCGCGATTGCAGCAATGGCGATTGTGCCGCTTCGCATTTCCCGCGCACCGATCCGGTGGCGATCATGCTGGTCGAGCATGAAGGACGTCTGCTGCTTGGCCGGGGGCTGAACTTTCCTGAAAGACGCTATTCGGCGCTGGCCGGTTTCGTCGAGCCGGGCGAAAGTATTGAAGAATGCGTGGCGCGCGAAGTGGAAGAGGAATCGGGCATTCGCGTGCGCGATGTAAAGTATATTGCCAGCCAGCCCTGGCCCTTTCCTTCGCAATTGATGCTGGGCTGTCACGCCATGGCGATCAATGAAGATATTACCCGCGATGAAACCGAACTGGCTGATATAGACTGGTTTACGAAGGACGAAATCGAGGCTGCCCTGGCAGGCGATCATGAGGATAATGCATTTATTGCGCCGCCGGCTCAGGCGATTGCGCATTATATGCTTCGCTGGTGGGTGGCGCAGCAATAGAAGCTGCGCTCTTTGAAACGGGAGCTGGATTCCGTTTCTCCTGCTCTGCATTCGGAATGTCAGAGGCCGAGTTTAGCCGCAATCATTCAGGAAAGAGGTTTCTCTGCCGATACGGGCCACGAATTTGCTTCTCACGCATTGGTGTAACAAACTACCAATTCAAGGAGACTCCCCATGGCCAGTCCGCGCGTAAACCTCTCCAATTCCGATCTGTTGCTGGAAAAGGCGCTGATCGACGGGACGTGGGTAATCGGTTCAGCCGAACCGATTACGGTGGATGATCCCTTTATACAGGAAGATTTTGCTACTGTCCCTTCGCTTGATGAGGATGATGCCAGACGCGCTATCGATGCTGCGCATCGTGCTTTTCCCGACTGGGCAGCAAAAACGGCTTCGGAGCGAGGTGCGATTTTGCGTCGCTGGTCTGAGTTGATCGACGAAAATACCGATGATCTGGCGCGGCTAATGACGCTGGAAAATGGCAAGACTTTCAAGGAAGCGCAGGGCGAAGTTGCCTATGGTAACGGTTTCATCCAGTTCTATGCCGAAGAGGCCACGCGGATGATGGGTGAAATCATCCCGGCCAACCAGCCGGGGCGCAGAATGCAGGCGGACAGGCAGCCGGTAGGCGTCTGTGCTGCGATTACTCCGTGGAACTTTCCCCTCGCCATGCTGACGCGCAAGGTCGGTCCGGCGCTGGCGGCAGGCTGCACCATGATTGCCAAACCGGCCAGTCAGACGCCGCTCACCGCACTTGCTTTCGCCAGACTGGGTGAAGAGGCTGGCCTGCCGAAAGGCGTATTCAACTGCATTACAGGTAAATCCTCGGTGCTGGGCGATGTGCTGACATCGTCTCCTTTGGTCCGCAAGCTGACTTTCACAGGCTCCACCGAAGTCGGGGTGAAATTGTATGAAGCCTGCGCCAAAACGATGAAGAAGATCAGTATGGAGCTGGGCGGTAATGCGCCGCTGCTAATTTTCGACGATGCCGATCTCGATGCCGCAATCGATACGGCGATGGTCGCCAAATTCCGCAATAGCGGGCAGACTTGTGTGGCAGCAAACCGGATTTATGTGCAGGATGGCATCAAGGATCGCTTCCTGTCCGCCTTCGCCGAGAAGGTAAAAGACATGAAGGCAGGCGACGGGTTCGACGAAGCCTCTGACGTCGGTCCGCTCATCGATCCCGACGGTTTCGCCAAAGTGCAGGCGCATCGTGATTCTGCCTTGAAAGGCGGGGCGCAATGTCTGGCCGGCGGCGGCGAACCGGGCGGCTTGCTGTTCGAGCCGACCCTGCTTGGCGACGTGCCTCAGGATGCACAGCTGGCCAGTGAGGAAACTTTCGGACCGCTTGCCGGTGTCATCACTTTCTCCAGCTTCGAAGAGGGCTTGCGTCTTGCCAATGACACGCCTTTCGGCCTTGCCGCCTATTTGTGTTCTTCCGATCCGAAGACTATCGAACGGGCCAGTATGGGGCTCGAAAGCGGTATGGTCGGCATCAATACCGGCCTCATTTCCACGCCTTTCGCGCCTTTTGGTGGCGTCAAGATGTCGGGCCTCGGGCGCGAAGGCTCGCATCACGGGCTGGAGGAATATCTGAATGTCAAATATCTCTGTCAGGCAGAGCTGTAACATCAATAAAAACCGTCAGCTTATCATCGGGTTGCTGGCCGGGCTGTGCGCTCTGCTGGCTGCCTGTAGCGGGAGCGGGGACTCCGGGGGCGATGCGCAGGGGCCGGTCGTTCTGGCGGCGGCCAGTCTGCAGGAAAGCATGGAAGCGGCGGCGGATGACTGGGCCGCACAGGGCCATTCTCGTCCTATCCTGTCCTTTGCCGGTAGTTCCGCTCTCGCTCGCCAGATAAATAGCGGTGCGCCGGGCGATGTCTTCGTTTCGGCCGATCAGGACTGGATGGATAATGTCGAGCAAGGCGGGCATATTCAGCTCGCCAGCCGCCGAACGATATTGGGCAATGCGATTGTGCTGATCGGGCCGGCGGGAAAGGGGGAACCGGATGACCGATTGCTCGACAACAGCGATGCTTTGCTTGCTGCGCTGAATGGCGGGCGGCTGGCTATGGCTAATCCCGATGCGGTTCCGGCGGGCAAATATGGCAAGGCCGGTCTGCAGAGTCTTGGCTTGTGGAACAGCGTATCCGATAAAGTGGCGAGCGCCGAAAATGTCCGCGCGGCACTGGCGCTGGTCGAGCGCGGTCAGTCTCCGCTCGGTGTCGTCTATGCTACCGATGCGGCGGCGAGTGACGCGGTACAGGTGCTGGCGACGTTTCCCGATTCCAGTCATCCACCTATCCGTTACCCTGCCGCGCTGCTGAGCACCTCGACTCATCCCGACGTATCCGGCTTTCTCGATTATCTCGGCTCGCAGCGGGGGCAGGCTGTGTTTCGGCGCTTCGGTTTCACTTCTGTCAGCAAGGCGAACGCCGACAGCGATTGACTTTGCCCGGTTAGTGCCTCCAAACCGGTGCGGCAGATGATGGAGAATATGTGTGGCAAAGCTCCGTATCCTTGTGACCCGTCGCTGGCCGGAAGCTGTCGAACAGGAACTGGCGGAGGATTATGACGTCACTTTCAATGAAAGTGACAAACCGCTCGATCAGTCGACACTGGCCAGTGCGATGAACGAATATGATGTGCTGTGCCCCACTGTTTCAGACCGGATCGATGCGGATGTTATTGCCGGGGGCGATCGTGTGAAACTGCTTGCCAATTATGGGGTCGGTTTCGATCATATCGCGCTCGAAGCAGCGCGTGCAAAAGGCATAGCGGTGACCAATACACCGGGCGTGCTAACCGATGCCACAGCCGATCTCACCATGACATTGCTGTTGATGGCAACGCGGCGTGGCGGAGAAGGGGAGCGCGAAGTGCGCGCCGGGCAATGGACTGGCTGGCGGCCCACGCATCTGCTCGGCTCCTCATTGCATGGGAAGGTGCTGGGACTGGTCGGTTTCGGGAGGATTGCACAAGCCACGGCTTGCCGGGCACGGGCTTTCGGCATGAAAATCGCCTATTACGGGCGTCATCCTGCGGACTCCAAATGCGCCTGTGATCTGGATGCCCATTTCTATCCCGATCTCCATGCGTTGCTGCGCGCTGCCGATATGGTCTCGCTCCATGTGCCGGGCGGGACACAAACGCGCCATATGATCGATGCTGCGGCGATTAAGGCCATGCGAGAAGGGGCCTATCTGGTGAATACGGCCCGCGGTGAAGTAGTCGATCATGAGGCATTAGCCGATGCACTGACCGGCGGGCATCTCGCGGGTGCAGGGCTGGATGTATATCCCGAGGAGCCCAAAGTACCCGAAAGGCTGCTGGCGCTTCCCAATGTCGTGCTGCTGCCGCACCTTGGCAGTGCCACCCGCGAAACCCGTGAAGCCATGGGGCGCAAGGTGATAGCCAATATTCATGCCTGGGCGACCGGACAGAATCTCCCGGATGCCGTATCATGAGGCCGACGATCGAACAGACTGTCGCCCGGCTGATAGAGAGCGAAGGATTGCCCGCCGATTATGCGAAAACTGTCGATCGCTTCTGGCGTCCGCTGGCGCGTTTTATTGCTGATAGAGCGGAAAACGATGGCCCGCTGCTGGTCGGAATAAACGGCGCCCAGGGCGCGGGCAAATCTACCGCTTGCCTGTTTTTGCAGCATATTCTCGAAGAACGGCACCGGCTGAAAACCGTTATTCTTTCTCTCGACGACCTCTATGCAACGCGGGCAGAGCGTGAAGCCATGGCGCGCAGCGTTCACCCGCTCTTCCGCACACGGGGTGTGCCCGGTACGCATGATGTGGCGCTTGGAACGGCAGTGCTGAAGGGTCTTTTAGCAGGCAAATCAGTGACCTTGCCGCGTTTCGACAAGAGCATGGATGACCGGGCGGAAAAGGGCGTTCCGGTTTCGGGCCCGGTCGATGTGGTGCTGTTCGAGGGGTGGTGCGTGGGGGCTCGCCCCATGCCCGACATCAGCCTAGCCGAACCGATTAATCGCCTTGAAGCCGAGGAGGATCCCGATAGTATCTGGCGACACAAGATCAATGAGGAACTGACGGGAGAATATGCCCGTCTGTTCCGCATGATCGATCTGCTCATCATGTTCAGGGTGCCCGATTTTGAACATGTTCGCGCCAATCGCCGACGGCAGGAAGAGAAACTGGCGGAGCGTAGTCCGGACGGTACGGCGATTATGGGTGAGGAGGAACTGCTGCGCTTTATCAGCCATTATGAGCGGCTGACCCGCTTTATGCTGGAGGAAATGCCGGGGCGGGCGGATGTCACGTTCGAGCTGGATGACCGGCAGACACCCAAAAGCCTGCCTGCGGTGCTTGAGAGCTGAGTGCAGGCCCCTTATCTGTTGCTCATGCCTCTTCACATGACCAAGATCGCTTACGGGATCGACCATCCTCAGGAACTGGCTGACCGGCTGGCCATGCGGGCGCAGGAGTGGGGTGGCGAAGCGCGGATTGTGACGCGCTATCTCCCCAAGCGTCATGAAGAAATGCTCGACGGTTCGCTCTACTGGATCATGGATCATGTGCTGGTGGCGCGCTCTCCCATCCTCGGCTTCGAACAGCGCAAGGAGGATGGGCGCTGGTGGATCCGGCTCGATCCGGAGCTGATCCCGGTTGAAGGTCAGCCCAAACGGGCTCATCAGGGCTGGCGCTATCTCGAAGCCAGGGATGCACCGCGCGATTTGCCTTCAGGAGCAGTGGGCGATGATGTCATACCCGGTAAATTACTGAACGAATTGCATCGTCTGGCGCTGATTTAGCGTCCGATTTTCAGGGTGCGATCAGCACTTTACATTGTTCGGTGCGCTGCTTGAGGCTTTCAAATATTTCGGGCGTGTTATCGAGCGTGACCGTATCGCTTACCAGCAGACGTGGCTGCATGGCACCCTGGCTGAGCGCTTCAAGCGCGGCTTCATATTCCTGCCGTGTGAAGAAGGCGCTGGTAACCAGTCGCACTTCCTTGCTCAGCATGGCAAAACTATTGAATGTGTCGGGCTTCGTGCACAAGCCGAGCAATAAAATTGTACCTTGCGGTTTCACCTGCTCAACACCTTGCGCGATCAGGCCGGGCACACCGACACATTCGAAGACGATATCGGCTTTGCCACCCAGGCATTGTTCGGCACTCGCGACCGGGTTTTCCGGATCGACCACGAAAATATCGGCGCCCATATCGAGCGCACGGCTACGTTGATAGTCAGTCAGATCCTGTACCGCCACAGAGGCAGCGCCGAAACGTTTAGCCCAGAATGCAACCGCCAGACCGATAGGACCCGCACCGAGGATCAGCACCTTGTCTCCGGTTTTCAGGCCCGACAGATTGACGCCGTGCAGCGCGACGGCAAGCGGTTCAATGATGGCTCCGTCGGCAATCGAGACATTCTGCGGCAGTTTTACGCATTGATTGGGGCGGGTCAGCGCATATTCGGCATAGCCACCGCCCTGTAACCCGAAATTACCGCACCATTGCACTTCGCCTCGGCGGCAATATTCGCAATGGCCGCAACTCATCAGCGGAATGACCGAGACCAGATCGCCGCTTTGCAGCCCGGCGACATTCTTGCCCGTTGCTACCACTTCGCCGGCAAATTCATGACCAAGCACATCGCCTTTGGAGCAACCATAAGCCGCATCCTCGGTCATATGCAGATCGGATCCGCAAATGCCGCAGCGGCCGACATGCACTACAACCTCTCCTTCAGCAGGGACGGGGTCTGGAAGAGTCTCTACCGCAAGCGGCTGGTGCAGACCCTGCATGACGGCCGCGCGCATATCAGGCATCTTCCGCGATGCGCAGCACAGGTTTCACAACTTTGCCGCTCTCGCTTGCTTCGATGGCTTCATTGATGTCTTCGAAGGGGAAATAGCCGATCAGTTTGTCGAACGGGAACTGGCCCTCCAAATGATACTCGATCAGCTCGGGCAGGAAATGGTCGATGTCGCTATCTCCGCCGAGAATGCCCATGACGCGGCGACCGCCACCCATAAATTCGGCTTCGTTGAACTGGATGAGATCGGCCGGGTCGGAAGCGCCGACCATGCCGACAATGCCCATCGGGGCTAGCAGGCCGAACAGATCCTGAATCACCTTATTGATCCCTGTCGTATCGAAAGCGTAGCCCAGTCCCTGGGGGACAAGATTCTTGATCTTGCCCATCGCATCATCCTTTGCATTGAAGCAGTGTGTCGCCCCCAGCTCTTTGGCCAGTTCCAGCCGGCTTTCATGCATGTCGACCGCAATGATCGGATCGGCGCCGGCGATTTTGGCTGCCATAATGGCGGCGAGGCCCACAGTGCCCACGCCGACTACAGCAATCGGCAAGCCCTTGCGGACTTTCATGGAATTGAGCACCGCGCCTGCTCCGGTCATCAATCCGCAGCCGATCGGGGCCAGCCGTTCGAGCGGCAGATCTTTCGCACTATCGGGAACTTTTACCACATTTCGATCATGCGCAATGGCGTGGGTGGCAAAGCTCGACTGGCCGAAGAAATTGGCATTCATCTTCTCGCCATCCTTCAGCAATGTCGCGCTGCCATCCGGGCGCGCTCCAGACCAGTTTTCCGGGAAAAAATTGTAGCAATAGGTTGGGGCATCCGCATCGCAACTCGGGCAATGGCCGCAACTGTTGAAGCTCATGACCACGCGGTCTCCGACTTTGGCCGAAGTTACCTCGCTTCCTGTTTCCTCGACAATTCCGGCTCCTTCATGACCGAGCACAACAGGCAGGGGAACAGGCAATTGCTGATCGCGCACAGCCATATCGGTATGACAGATACCGCAGGCGACAATGCGAATGCGCAATTCATCGGGGCGCAGAGCGGCAAGCTCTACATCCTCGATTTTGAAGGGTTCCGAATTGCCGTGACAAATGGCGGCGCGTGCCTTTGTGGCCATGAATTTATCCTCCAGATCAAAAATCAAGCGGTTTGACAGGCCCAAGCTGCATACCGCCATCAATCATAACGTGCGCACCCGTCATATAGCTCCCGGCATCCGATGCCAGTAGTAATGCGAGCGGTTTGATCTGATAGGTTTCCGCTACTGCACCGACAGGAACGAGCTCGTCCCACGCCTTCCGTGCAGCCGGATCTTTCTTGAGCCATCCACCCCCGATATTGGTGACGAAGGGCCCCGGCGCTATGGCGTTGACCCGTATACCGAAGGCAGCCAGCTCATAGGCCATGTGACGCATGAAGTGCTTTACACCGGCTTTTGCAGGCATATAGGGCACGCCGACAATTGCTTCATTGACTTCTGCCGCATTGGAAGATGTCATGACGATAGAGCCACCGCGCCGGCCATTGCGTTCTGCATTTTGCTTCATAACGCGTGCCGCTTCCCGAACTGTATGGAAAGCGCCGGTAAGGTTGATCCGGATAGAACGATCCCAGCGCTCGGGATCGTATTTGTCGATTTGCCCGTCAGGATTGCGCTTTCCTTCGGGCGTCCAGAACCCATTTCCGGCGTCCCATCCGGCATTGGCGAAAGCGATGTCGCAACCGCTGAAAGTCTCGACATGCGCGTCGAAAGCGGCGGCTACCTGATCGAGTTGTGCCACATCGCAGCTCTGTGCGCGAGCGACGAAGCCTTCATCGCGTAGCCGGGCAGCTTCTCTCTCGGCACCATCACCGTCCACATCGGTGAGCGTAACGGAGGCGCCCGCCTCCGCGGCGGCTTCCGCATAGGCGAGGCCGATCCCGGAAGCGGCTCCGGTAACGAGGGCGGATCGGCCGGTAAGGTCAAACTGATCGAGCGTTTTCATAACGCCTCCCACTGAAAAATTAGCGGCAGAAAAAAGGGAGGAGGCCGGACCAGAACCTCCTTCTTCTATCAGATATAAAGTTGCGGATTGGGTGTGAGGCCATGCTCGCGACAATAGGTTTCATAGTGATTCATGAACCACCAGACATCGAGCGTTTCGACAAATGTACCATCTTCGTCATAGAACTCATTGGCACCCTGCATCCAGAACAACGCTTTCATTCCCTCAGGATCGTCGGTCACCAGCGTGTGTGCCGTACCCGGCGTTTCGGTGATGAATTCACCCGGTTTGCAGACCCAGTCATATTCGAGGTAGCGGAAAGACCCTTCCAGCCCCACAGCCCAGACCGGCCCGCGATGCTTATGCGTGCCGATGACACCTGGGCTTTTGATCCACAGAATGTTGCAATAGACATTCTGCCGCACATCGAAGGCGAGATGGCGGATAGCGGCGTTATCCCCAAAGGGAACCCAGGGGCTTTCTTCCTCCGATCCACCGATATAGGTGCCCTCCTGGCCACGTCTGCCAATCAGGCTGCGAAAGGGTTCATGCACATCGACGATCTTGTACGCGCCGGAAGGCGGTGCGGTCATGCTGGCCATGGTCCGCCTCCTCAGACGTAGAGCTTGGGATTGATAGCGATGCCGTTTTCTTTGCAGTAAGTCTCGTAGTGGTTGATATACCACCACACATCCGTGGTTTCGACGAAGTTGGCATCCGAATCGTAAAATTCGATCGGCCCCTGCATCCAGCCGAAGAGCTTGCAACCTTCGGGATGTTCGGTGACGAGCGTATGGCTTTCACCCGGCACTTCGAGAATCAGGCCGCCGGGCGTCGCTACCCAGTCATATTCGAGATAGCGCACGCTGCCTTCGAGGCAGACCATGGTGATCGTGCCGCGGTGAAGATGTGTGCCGATGACACCGGGGCTTTTGATCCACAAGATATTGGAAAACAGATTTTGCCGGACATCGAAAGCAAGATGTTTGATGCAGGCATTGTCGCCGAAGGGGACCCATGGGCTGTCCACATCGCTCTGTGCATCGATATAACGTCCACCGGGGGAAAGGCGTTCGACCAGTCCGCGATGATTGAAAGGGACATCGACAATTTCCGCTTTGTCGGACGGAGGAGCCGTCATGGTAGCCATACAGATATTCTCCCATTTTATAGAGCGCCGTTTTGCACGGATTCGTCTCTGTTGTTCCATTTGGCAGACTATGGATTGCGCCGCTGCGTCGCAAGCTCTTCCGACTGATGCAACGGTCGGACTGAGGCAAAGAACAGGCCAGATGGTATCATAGGCAATGTGCGTGCTGGCGCAGTCCCGATGGAACCGCTAAGAAGCAAACCATGCCAGGAATGACCGTCAATGGGCGCCCGGTCCGTTTCGATATGGATCCCGATACGCCTCTGCTCTGGGCTCTGCGCGATGCCGCCAATCTTACCGGCACCAAATATGGCTGCGGAGTGGGTGATTGCGGCGCCTGTATGGTTCTGGTGGACGGGGAAGCGCTGCGGTCCTGTCTGGTGACGATCGGGGAAGCCGAAGGGCGGTTCATTACCACGATCGAAGGTCTGGCACGGGATCGGTCGCATCCTGTGCAGCAGGCACTGGTGGCGGAACAGGCTATTCAGTGCGGTTTCTGTACGCCCGGTATCGTGATGGCAGGGGCCGCTCTGATCGAAAAGAATCGCTCTCCCAGCGAAGAAGAGATTGTCGCTGCCATTCCCAATCTGTGTCGCTGCGGTGTTTATCCGCGGCTCGTTCGTGCCATTCAGCGGGCGGGCAGGGTCGCATCGCGGCAGGAGCGAATCAGTGCTGCGCCTGCACCCGGTATCGATGCCAGAGATGCGGCGCGTGCGGTTCCGGCCATGCGGGTCATTCCGGAAGAGGCCGATCGACAGGATGAGGCGACCGACTGACATGCCTTGCACTTACATGCTGGCAAGGTCTAACCCCTTGCGTGAAACACAGGAGAAAGCGTTTCGATGAAAGCCACGATCTGGCATAATCCCAATTGCAGCAAATCCCGCGCTGCGCTTGCAACTTTGCAGGAGCAGGACGGGATCGAACTGACTATCGTGCAATATCTCAAAAATCCACCTTCGCGTGAGAAGCTTACCCAGCTTTATCGTGATGCCGGCCTCTCACCTGCCGAAGGTCTGCGTCTGACGGGCACCGATGCGAAAGAACGCGGCCTGCCCGATGCCGATGACGATACTGTTCTCGATGCCATGGCGGCGGAACCTAAACTGATCGAACGGCCTCTGGTTGAAACGGAAAAAGGCGTGCGCCTATGTCGTCCGCCAGAGAAAATTCAGGAAATTCTCTAAATAGTTCAATGCAATTCATAGCTTTTGCAGGACCCTGTCCTTGCAAATAAGCGGCATATTTGCGAGTGCCGCTGTCTCGGTTACCGGCCCTCGCTGGAAGAGGGTGCAATATTAGGAATGTGTTTTGGTAAACGGAAGTGAGCTGGTCGGCCAGCGTAAGGGCGTGAAGCTGAAACAAAAAATTTCCCGTGCATTGGGGCCGGCAGGGGTATTTTTTCGTGGCTTTGTCGAACATCCCGTAATGGTCGGGTCGATCATCCCGTCATCGCGTTACACGATCCGCAAGATGCTGGATCGGGTGAAATGGGATGAATGCAAGGTGTTTGTCGAATATGGTCCGGGTGTCGGCACTTTCTGCCAGCCTGTGCTCGATCGGCTTCCCCGCGATGGCGAACTGATCGTGATCGACACTAATCCGCTTTTTATCGACTTTCTGAAGCGCACCATTACCGACAGTCGCTTCCGGCCCGTTCTCGGTTCGGCTGAGAATGTGGAAGAGATCGTCAAGGCATGTGGACACGACCATGCCGATTATGTCCTGTCCGGCCTGCCCTTTTCGACTTTGCCCGAAGGCGTCGCTCCGGCCATTGCCGCAGCGACTTACCGGGTGATCCGTTCAGGCGGTGCGTTCCTGACCTATCAGTTCAGCACCGTGGCGCGTGACTATACCGCGAAACATTTCGAGCGGGTCGATAAGGGCTTCGAATGGAAGAATGTCCCGCCTTGCGTTCTGGCCTGGGGCTGGAAAGACTGAACATTCTCAATTGAGAATATACGGCAATAAAAAGGGCCCGCTTCCGTCAGGGAAGTGGGCCCTTTTGTATGGGATGTTCGAAAGCGGCCTATTCGAAAGTCTCGCTGACCTGTTCGGTGGAAGGGCCGGCAAGCTGATGATGCACAGCCGCCAGAACAGCCACGAAGACCATGGTTGCAATTGCGCCGACCAGTCCGTTGACAAGACCGTTCACTACCTGTGCGGCGACAGAGGCCTGCCCCAGAGCGATATAGAGCGCCTGTACGATCATGCCGACGATCATTGAAATCACCAGATAGACAACGCCGATAAGGACAAAGAAGCCAAACAGGCGCAAACTGTTGCCCTTGGTCAGCTTCCAGCTCCGCACCAGCATGGCGATCGGGTTATAGACCTTTTCAATAGCGACAATGGCCGGGGTCAGCGAACATTTCACCATGACGTAAATTGCCGCCACAAACCCGACGGCAAAAGCCAGTCCGACCAGTGCCATGACACCGGTCAGCGAAAAGATTGTGGCGACAATGCCTATCGCCAGGCCCAGAGCCAGACAAAGGAGCATATAAGAAACGAAATAGGGGATGAAGCCGTAGAGGCCGATTTTCAGGGCCTCCCCAACAGTGGGTCGTTTAGTGTCGCGCAGCAATGCAAGCAGGGCGATGAACCCTACAGACTGTGCGAGCATCATCAGGACGAAAACCCACCAGTAATCGGTATAGGCCTGCACCAGTTGCTGCATGATCAGATCGGCATCTTCACCGGTGTCACCGATACCGGCCGGCGCTATCTGCATCGGAGGGGCGAGGAAGGAGGCAGCCAGGCTGGGCAGGAAGGAAAAAATTCCCGCCACGATCAGCATCACTTCACGATTGGCATTCAGCATCGAAACCGCATCGCGCCAGGCCGTGCTCATATCGAATTTCAATTTTCATCCCCCTTGTTGTGGCTTGGGACTTGATAAGACGCTGCGAAGGTTTCACGCAATTCTCATGTCGCACATACATGCACTCGAAGCCGATACAAATGTCGAATGGCGCCACGATGCCGCACCGGTTCCCTATCGTACTGCACTGATGGAGCAGGAAGAGCGCAATGCCGCCATTGCCGCCGGAACCGGGCGCGAACTGATCTGGATGCTGGAACATCCGCCGGTTTATACGGCAGGGACCAGCGCATCTTTTGAGGATCTGCGCAATCCGCAATTCGATGTGATCGAAACAGGCCGTGGCGGGCGTTATACCTATCATGGACCGGGTCAGCGGATTGGTTATATCCTGCTCAATCTGGCGGAGCGCGGGCGCGATGTGCGGGGTTTCGTTCATGCACTTGAAGGCTGGGTGATCGACACGCTGGCCGATTTCGAAGTGAAAAGCTGGCGTGCGGAAGGCCGTATCGGTATCTGGACACGCGATATTGACGGGTCGGAAGCCAAGATCGGGGCGATTGGAGTGCGAGTGCGCAAATGGGTGACGATGCACGGCTTTTCGGTCAATATTGCGCCAAATCTCGACCATTTCGGCGGTATTGTACCCTGCGGGATCAGCGAATTCGGTGTCACCAGTCTGGAACGGCTGGGGCTGGATGTTTCGCTCGAACAATGGGATGAGGCCATGGAGCGTCGGGCAGGAGGTTTTCTCGCTGCGCTGACGGGTAAGGAATGAGATGAAAATGCCGGGAATGACAACACGCTTCTGTATCGCCGCAGCTTTGCTTGCGGGGCTCAGCGCCTGTGGTGACAAGCCCTCCTCTGAGGAGACGCAGGGCACGGCATCGGGCGAAGTATTGGAAGGTACGATCAGCGATTCGATGATTGCCAGCGATAAACTTACATCTCAGCCCCCGCATCTGGAAGTAAAGGTATCAAATGGCGGATCGGCGTCGCAGGGTGATGCGGCGGATGAGAATGCAACGGCTGCCGCGGCCGCCGATAGTGCGGCTGAAGCAGCCGAAGTGGCTGAGGGAGCGGAATCCGCCACCGAAAACGACGATTAGGGTTCAGAGAATTTTTACTACCAGCCGCAGCCGCGGGTAAAACCCCGCCTATCCCGCCATCTGCAGCAGATTCTCCGCCTGTTTCAGATGCGGTGTCTCGATCATCCGGCCATCAAGCTGCAGCACGGCTGCACCGGGATTGGCGGCAAAAGCGGCTACGATGGCGCGTGCCTGAGCGAGCTTTTCGGCACTGGGCTGAAACGCCTCGTTGATAACGGACACCTGTGCAGGATGAATGGCCAGCATTCCGGTAAAGCCATCTGCTGCGGCTTCGGCTGCGCTTCGTGCCAGCCCGTCCGGATCACGAAAATCACTGTACAGCGCATCAATAGCCCACCCGCCCGTCGCGTGTGCTGCGAGCAGGAGCTGCGCCCGGATCATGCGGAACAGGTCGGTCCATTGTCCCGAGCCGTCCCGTTTGCGGCTGGCACCCACCGAGGTCATCAGATCTTCCGATCCCCATGTGAGGCCTGTTAATCGGTCTATTGCGGTGGTTCCGTAAGCAGGGATAGTCAGTGCAGCGCGCGGCGTCTCGCTGACCAGGGGCATGATCTGCGTATGCCCTGAAGGAATGCCGATGCGTTGTTCCCAGGCACTTATCTCGGCATCGAGAATAGCGAGTTCGTCCGGTCCGCTGGCTTTGGGCAGCAGAATACCAGCCGGGCGGCTCTGCATAATATATGTCAGATCGTCGCGCCAGAAGGGGGTGGATAAAGCATTGATGCGAACCCATCGCGCAGGGCCGGTTTCATTGTCGGCCAGCCATTCAGCTGCCTGCGCGCGTGCCAGATCCTTGGCATCGAGTGGCACCGCATCTTCCAGATCGGCGATGACTACATCGGCACCGCTTGAAGGGGCCTTGGCCAGTTTCTTTGCGCTATCACCGGGGGCAAACAGCCAGGACCGCATCTTATGTCACTCCATTGTTCTCTTCTGTATTGAAAAGATAGCGCAAGCGAGGCGTTCCACCAATCAGCGACCTTGTTTCGTATAATATTCCGCGTAACAGTCTCTTCGCACAGAAGCATAGTGCCGGATGATCGGAAAGACAGGAGATGACAATGCGCAGGCTTATCGGGGTTATGACGGGGCTGGCGCTGGCGGGATGTGCCACCAGCCCGGCACCGATGGAAACCAGTCCGCCGCCTGCAGATGGAGCGATGGAGAATGCCCCGGGCGGTGAAGCGGATGAAAGCCCGATGGATACGGCTTTCGACCGCATTGCCGATGCATATATCAAGACCCTGACCCGGCTCAATCCGGTTGCTGGTACGCAGCTTGGCGCGCATGAGAATGATGACCTGCTGCCAAGGATCGATGCAGAGGGACGCAATGCCCGACTGACCGCGAATAAGGCGCTATTACAGGCTGTCCATGAAATCGATTTCAGTCAGCTCAGTCGCGACAATCAGGTCGATTACAAGTTGCTCGAAAATGCACTGGAATATGCCATCTGGCAGGACGAAGTGCTGCGCGAATGGCAATGGAATCCGCAATATTATAACGATACAGCCAGCTATTCGCTTTATAGTTTGGTGCAGCGCGATTTCGCACCATGGCCTGAGCGGTTCCAGTCTATCGTCGCGCGTATGGAAAAGCTGCCCGCCTTTCTGGCCGAAGCGCGCAAGCAGCTCGATCCGGATAAAGTACCGAAAATCTACGCCGAGACGGTTGCCAAGCAGAATCAGGGCATTCTGGAAATCATCAATGCCGTGTTGCTGCCTGAAGTTGAGAAGAGCGGCGTGCCCCGGACGCGTTTCGATGCGGCGCTGGCCAATCTGAAAAAGGCGGTGGCTGAACAGCAGCGCTGGCTGGATGAACAACTGGTACCTAATGCGAAGGGCGATTTCCGTCTGGGCGCTAAACTTTACGATCAGAAGATGCGTTTCGCTTTGATGAGCCGGATGACACGGCCCGAACTGAAGCAGCGTGCATTGAGAGCCAAAGCGCAGATCCGTTCGGAAATGTATGATCTTTCCCGCCAGATCATCAGGGACCGTGAGGGTGAAAATTTGCCCGAAAATCCCGATCAGGCGACGCAGCAATCCGTAATCGAACGGGGTTTGCAATATACTTATGATGCCAGGCCGCCGCGCGACAAGCTGGTCGAGGCGGCGCAGGATGCTTTGACCCAGACCACCGCTTTCACGCGCGAAAAGGGCTTTGTCGATATGCCACGCGGCGAAGTGAAGATCATCACCGTGCCCAAATTCCTGCAAGGCAATGCGGTGGCTTATGACGATCCGCCGGGGCCGCTGGAAAGCGATCTGCCGAACTTCTTCGCAATCTCACCTGTGCCCGAGGACTGGAGCGACGAACAGGCTAAAAGCTTCCTGTCGGAATATAATCTCTACATGCTGCACGATCTGTCGATGCATGAAGGTGTGCCCGGTCATTATCTCCAGCTCGATCATGCCAATCGCAATAAGGATATTCTGCGTGCTGTATTGATGAGCGGGCCTTTCGTGGAAGGCTGGGCCAATTATTCCGAGAGAGTGATGGTCGATCTCGGCTATATGGATAACGATCCGCTGCTTCAGATATCGGTGCTCAAGATGCGGTTACGAGCGGTTACCAATACGTTGCTCGATATTGGTGTGCATACCGAAGGTATGACGCGCGATGAAGCGATGGATCTGATGATGAAGGGCGCTTTCCAGCAGGAACGCGAAGCCGCGGGCAAATGGGTGCGCGCTAACCTCTCATCAGTGCAGCTGCTGAGCTACTTTACCGGCTATGAGGAGCATTGGGCATTGCGACATGAGGCTGAGCGGCGCTGGGGCAAGGATTTTACCTTAAGGCGCTATCACGATGCGGTGCTGAGCCATGGATCGCCACCGGTAAAATATGTGCGTGAATTACTGTTCGATCTGCCGATCGACTGATCGAACCGGCGCTCCGCCTGTCCTTGAGACGGACGGAGCGTCGCCAGCCGGAGGGATGTCAGACCGGCATATTGCCAGCCAGCTCTTTCAGCGCCGCAGCCGCCGCATCCATGTCTGCAATGCTGTTATGCAGTGCCGGTGTAATGCGCAAGCAGGCACCCTTCTCCACGCCATCGCGATGCACAGTGAAAATCCGGTGCCGTTCCAGCAATGCCCGGGCGATGGCTTTGTTATCTTCCACGCTCGTTTTTCCGGCGAAACGGAAGGATGTAATGCCCCCATGCATGAGCGGATCGTCAGGCGTCAGCACGGTGAGGCCGGGTATATCGCGAACCTGTTTCACCCAGCGATCGCGCAGATATTGGAGCCGCCGGCGAATGGGCGCATCGCCCAGCCTTTCGCGAAAATCGAGCGCTTGCTGTACCGATAGCAGAGCCGCGAAATCGGTCGTTCCGGTATGAACGCGCGAATAGGTCGCGTCGAGGTCGCCGCTTGTATCGGCGGGGTCCGGATCGATCGCCGTCAGGTGAGACTGGCGGATATAGAGCGCGCCGACGCCCAGTGGTGCACCGATCCATTTATGCAGATTGAGGCCGACGAAATCGGCATCGATATCGGGTAAGGAAAAATCCAGCTGCCCCCAGCTATGGGCCACATCGACAATCGTATCGATTCCCCGCTCACGGGCCAGCTGGACGATTTCGCGTACCGGAATAACCAGACCGGTGCGGTGGCTGAGATGGGTGAGCAGCACCAGTTTGAGATCGGGATTGCTTTCGAAAGCATGACGATAAGCATCCAGAACGGCCATGCGGCTGGCGGGTTCGGGCAGAGCGATACGTATAATGCGCGCGCCTTTTTGCCGGGCCTGGCTGACAAGGGCTGCCTGCATCGAATCGTAGTCGAGATCGGCATAGAGCACCGCATCGTCAGAACCGAGGCGATTATAGCCGGTAATCAGCCTTTTGAGCGCTTCGGTTGCATTGCGGGTGAAGACGAGTTCGTTCGGATCGACCATCAATTTGGCAGCGACCCGGAGCTGCACGTCGATTGCGTCCCGGCCGAACAGGCGGCGCGTGTAATAGCTCGTATCGCGGTTCACGCGTTCGATATGCGCCTTGTAGGCCTCGAGCACCGGACGGGCCATCATGCCCCAATTTCCGTTTTCGAGCTGGATGACTTCGCGGGTCACATCATATTGCGCGGCAACCCGGGCCCAATAGGCTTCATCGTCGGGCGCGGCTTTCCCATCTGTCGGCAGACTGGCGGGCGGGCGGGCCTGCAGAGCGGAAGGGGTGAGGGCGGCACTGGTCAGTGCCGCCCCTTTCACGAACATTCTGCGATCAAGTGTCAAATCCGCATCCTCAAAAGCTGAAGCCCAGACGGACATAATACTGGCCGCCATCGGTGTCATAGGGCGCATTACGCGAATAGATCAGCCCGCGCACGGCCTGATACGTGGCCTCGTCGGGATAAGAGTTGAACAGATTTTCCGCTCCGGCACGGATCGAAATAGCATCGGTCACGTCATAGCTGACCGACAGGTCGACCAGTATCATAGAGCCGAAATCCTGGAAGATCTGACCATCGGCATTGTCCGAATAATCGGTCCACGACCCATAATAGCGTCCACGTGCCAGAAGCCCGAACCGGCCAATATCATATCCCAGCGACGCCGTAGCATTGTGTTTAGGAAGGGCCTTTTCGAACCGCTCCTTCTGATCTTCATTGCCGATCGTAGCCGAGAGACCATTACGCACGTTGGTATCGTTGTAATTATAGGCGAGATTGGCTGACAGGCGGCCATTGCCAAGCTGGGACTGATAGCTCAGGACTACATCGATACCCTGCGTGCGGGTCGCGAAGTCGTTCGTGTAGTAATTGACCCGGGTATAACCGTTGGGGTTGGCGACACCTTCGGGCACTGACTGGCTGGCCGAGAGGCCGAAGCGGTCATCCACATCCACGCGATAGAAATCGACGCTGGCCGATAATCCGCGGGCAGGCTGTGCCGTGAAGCCGAAAGTCAGCGATTTGGACGTTTCGGGTTTCAGCGGTTCGGCACCAAGCGCCACGGCAATCGGATCGCTGGGTGAGAGACGGCCCGATGTGAAGATAGTCATCGTGCTGGTGTCGAGACCCTGCGTGGTCTTGGACGTGTTGAGCTGGCCGGGTGTCGGTGCGTGAAAACCGGTGGCGAATGTGCCGCGCAGGGCAAAGCCATCGGTCGGTGCGACGCGGGCGGAGAGCTTATAGGTGAATTTGTCGCCAAATTCGGAGAAATCCTCGTACCGGCCAGCGGCGCCGAGCGTCAGCATTTCGACCGGTTGCCACTCCAGATCGGCATAGCCGGCATAGCTGGTCTGATCCCATTCGCCGGACACCTGATCGCTGAAACCGGGGAAGCCGTTGGAATTGGCGGCCAGCCCTTCGGCAGCGCCCGGTCCGATTGCATAGCTTGCGGGATCGCCGGGCGAGACCTGATAGGTTTCCACACGCCGTTCCCCGCCGAAAGCGATATTGACCGGTGCATAGCCGCCCGCATCGAGGCGATAGACAAAATCGGCATTCAGGTTGAATTCGCGCTGTTCGAGCCGACCGAGATAAAAGTCTGTCGGGCTGTTCGGGCCGAGCGAGGCGTTGAGCGATTCGGTCATATTATATTCGATCCGGCTGCGGCCCCAGCCAGCGCTCAGATCATAGGTGAAATCCGCTGTGCGATCCGCGCTGCGCAATCCGCCGGCAGACTGGATATCGTTATAATCCGTTCCGAAGCGCGGGGTGAAGCCGGTTGGATAGATACTGTTGAAATTGAAATCCGGAAAAACGCTCGTATTCTTGAAAACGTTGCCGGTGGTTTCCGGGTTACGCCAGTTGAAATCGGTGACGCCGTCGCCGTCATTGATTGTGCCGAAGGCATAGAGTTCGGCGCTGTCGGTAATGTCGTAATCGGCATTGACCGCACCACGCACCGCTTCGAGTTCGGGCTGGCCCCAGCGTTGTACCGGATCGGGTATGTCGAGTTCGGGATGTTCTTCCTGAAGAGCAATCGCATCCGGGCGCTGACGCGTGCGAGACGTGGCTTCGGATTTGTTATATTCGCCCGAAAAAACCACGGAGCCCCGCGAGCCGAGAGCAAAACCGGCTTGCAGCCCGCCCTGATAGGTTTCGCCGTCACCTTTATAATATTGCGAGATTTGCCCATAGCCATTGATGCCCGGCTGATCGTCCAGGATGATGTTGATGACCCCGGCAATCGCATCCGAACCATATTGCGCCGAGGCGCCATCGCGCAGCACTTCGATACGTTTGATGGCGGAATTGGGGATCGAAGCCAGATCTGTTGCCTGCGCCCCGCGATTGCCCAGCAGGGCGGAGCGGTGATAGCGCTTACCATTCACCAGTACGAGAGTCTGGTCGGGCGAGAGGCCTCGCAATGTGGCCGGACGCACGAAAGCCGCACCATCTGCAGCCGGAAGGCGCTGCACGTTGAAGGAGGGCAGGAGCTGCGCCAGCGTGTCGGAAAGATCGTCCGAAACGCTGGCATCGACGGCGGCATCACTCAGAACGTCGACCGGCGCCATCGTATCGAACTGGGTACGGGTCGCTTCGCGCGTACCCGTGACGATAATGGTTTGACCAAGGCCCGCATCGGTCGGGCCGCTGGCTGCCGATGCGGTGTCGGTTGTCTGTGCCAGAACTGGTGAACAGTAAATAAGCGGAAGCGCCGCAGCGAGGCGGTAAATGTTCGATGTCATGAATTTTCCCTGGACCCGTAAGTGTCTGACGGCGCCCTAGGGACGGATTATGACTTGGTTACTTCCGTTTGGTGTCTTTTCGAATACAGTATTACATTTGCATGACCTATGCGTGCTTCATCCATTATCGCCAAGGGGTAGGGCGGGGCCCTCCATCTTATGGCAGAAGCTGACATAACGCGCTTCGACATCGTCCAGCGCAGGCCCCTCGAGAAAGCAACGGGCCTGTTCCGCCAGACGGTCGCCTTCCTGCCTGATCTGGGCTTTGCGTGAATCGTCGTTCAGCGAGAGAGAGGCATTATACAGCGTGTCGAAAGTGACCAGACAGGCGATCCGGTTACCCGCCACGGCATTGCGCATAGCGCCGAAGCCGCGAAACAGGAAATGGTCGTAATCATCGTCGAGAAGATATAGGAAATCGTCTTCCGGGCGCACTGCGTCGCCGAAACGCATTCGTAAATCGCGTTTGCCAAGTTCGCTGATGGCGGCGCCCAGCCAGTGTATAGCGGTGACTGCTGTAAAGGGGTCGTTGATCCCGGGCGAAAGAGCACGACAACCGATTTCCACCAGCTCATCGATCAGGAACTGAATATCCTGCCCTGGAGTACGCATACCGCCGAGTGTGAATGCGCCGCGAATTTCTTCGTCGGGCGATTCTTCGATGATCGAGACATCGTACCAGTAGCATAACGGCACGCCGGGATGGACGAAGTCGCCAGGGCGTATCCCCAGCATCAGCTTGCCGTCTTTGCGCTCGGCTATGTTATGCAACTGGTTGAAGTCGATCAGTTGAACATAACCGGTGCCCGTGGCGCAGATCGGATGACCTTCCGGCCGGGTAAGGGGGAGCTGGCCGACATTGTCATTGGGAAAGCGGTTGACAATGCCTTTAAGCAGCCGCTCGCCAATCCCTTCCAGTACCGTGTTGACGCGGATCGAAGCGGGAATGTGATTAAGGAAGTAGACCAGCACCATAATCGCAATGGCCAGCAGCGCATAAGCGATGAGCAAAGATAGCTGCGGCACGAAACCAGGCAGGGTGTCGTGACCGGCCATGGCAATACCGGTAGTGGTGCTTTCATCCTCGGCGCGGACAGTGCGCAGCACCGTAATCGCATAGACGAATGTGCCGATAAAGGTCGCAAGGCTGAGCTGGTTGCCCCGGTCTTCCATGAAATTGGTGAGCAGCCGCGGGCCGTAATTGCCGCTGGCATAAGCCACCGCGGCAATGGTGATGGAAAAGACCGTGGCCGCCACACCGATCATCGAACTGGCAATAACGCTGAGCAGCGTGTTGGCGCCGTCCGGTCGCGCAATATGGACCGCTGTCAGATCTCCGATCCAGTCGGCGCGCCCCGTCCGGTCGATCCAGACTGTGAAAATGGCGAGAGCAAGGGCGGAAATAGCGAAGAGAGCGGGATAGAACCAGTAGCTTGCATTGAGCCGCCGCCAGATTTCCCGAATTTGCGTCAGCATTGCATGGCCTCCCGGCATTGGTCAGCGCATGGCAGCGCTCTCAAGCCGCATGCCCGGCATCCTTTAGCCTGAGGCGAGCGCTGCGGCCGGCGGCCACCCATCCGTTCGAACCGAATGGGTGGCCGCCTTTATAGAAGCTATTTTTGCACGATGAAAACCGCACAATACAGGAGCGAAAAGTGCTTACAGATCGCCGCTGATCTTGATGCGGCCGAGATCACCCTTGCCGATCGTACCCGCCGCCATATCGAGCATATTATCGAGACTGCGCTTGGCTTTCAGGCGCAAACCCTCTGCAATCTCGATCCGTGGCTCCAGGTCGCGCAGGCACGTATAGAGTTTTTCCATCGTATTGAGCGCCATATAGGGGCAGATGTTGCAATTGCAGTTACCGTCGGCACCCGGCGCACCGATGAAATTCTTTTCCGGCAAGGCTTTCTGCATCTGGTGAATAATATGCGGTTCGGTGGCCACGATCAGCGTATCGCCGTCGAAAGTGTTGGCGAATTGCAGGATGGCGCTGGTCGATCCGACATGATCCGCATGATCGATAATATGCGGCGGGCATTCGGGATGGGCCGCGACCGGCGCGTCGGGATATTCCTCCTTCAGCTTCATCAGCTCCTTTTCGCTGAAGGCTTCGTGCACGATGCATACACCCGGCCAGAGCAGCATGTCGCGATTGAACTTGCGGTTGAGATAGCCGCCCAGATGACGGTCAGGCCCGAAAATGATCGGCTGATCTTCGGGAATTTGCTGCAGGATGGTTTCGGCGCTGGAACTGGTGACGATCACATCGCTGAGCGCCTTCACCTCGGTCGAGCAGTTAATATAGGTCAGTGCGATATGGTCGGGATGCTGCTCGCGAAAAGCCCTGAATTTGTCGGGCGGGCAACTGTCTTCCAGGCTGCATCCGGCATCCATGTCGGGCAGGACTACGATCTTTTCGGGAGAAAGAATCTTGGCCGTATCGGCCATGAATTTCACCCCGCAAAAGGCGATCACATCGGCATCGGTTTCGGCGGCCTTGCGCGACAGTTCCAGACTGTCGCCTACGAAATCGGCCAGATCCTGAAGCTCGGGTTTCTGGTAATAATGGGCGAGGATGACGGCATTACGTTCCTTGCGCAGTCGCTCGATTTCAGCGCGCAGATCGGTGCCGGT
Organism: Altericroceibacterium spongiae; assembly: GCF_003610805.1. Taxonomy (GTDB): domain Bacteria; phylum Pseudomonadota; class Alphaproteobacteria; order Sphingomonadales; family Sphingomonadaceae; genus Altericroceibacterium; species Altericroceibacterium spongiae. The sequence continues at coordinate 98,144 of NZ_RAPF01000004.1, forward strand.
CGGAAGTGTGGTCTCGACGCTCATTGTGTATTTTCTTCTTCCCCGTCGAAGCGGATTTTGATGATGACATCGCCATAGCCTGCAACCTGCAGGGGAATGGCGAGATTCTGTTCCACCGCCTCCTTAGCAGCAGTTCGCGCAAGGTCCATCAAGACTGGATTGGTGGCCTGTTCCACTGCCTGTTGTTCGGCGAGGCGGGTATTGTCCCGAGTCAGCTTGTCCTGCGCATTCCGGCTGATCCAGATGCCTTCGCGCAGATATTGAGCCCGGGCTTCGTCCAGATTGGGTTTGCCGACCTGTACCGGTGGAAGCTGGACATGCAGTGTGCGGTTGGCATCGTCCCATGCAAGGCGGCTGGCATCGACCTGCGAAAGGTCGAGCGTATAATTCACTCGTGCCGGGATAACTGCGACCTGCCGGCTTTGAATGGCGCCGAACAGGCGGCTGTCGGTGGAAGCGACAACAGGCGATAACTGAGCCGAAAAGACAGTCAGCGAATTCTGTTTTTCGAAAGCGGTAACGCTGGTCGAAAGCGGATCACCCAGATCGTCGGGCCCATAGGCACGCCATGCGAAGAAAGCGGCCAGCGCCAGCATTGCAATGAACAACAGCCATGGCACAGCCTGAATCCGGGCCAGCGATTTTTGCTTGCCCGGATCGGGACGAGGAGAAGGTGTTTCCGATGAGTTCATATTGCCGACCATATGTCACCTGAACGAGCCACAAGGCCACGCTGTTCCAGATCGAGGAGATGCGCCTTGACCGACTGGGACGCTGCGGGGATCAACCCCTCGTTCAATCCCTTATACATCAGTGTCACCATTTGCGCCAATTCATGCGAATCCTGTTCCAGCAGACGCATGATCTGTCTTTCGCGCTGGCGGCGATGGCCGATCATACCGCGTACCAGTTGTTTCGGTTTGGTGATGGCAGGGCCGTGTGCGGGATAATAGATGCGGTCGTCGCGCTGATAGAGCCTGTCGAGACTGGCAAGATAATCCGCCATATCGCCATCGGGCGGGGCAACGACACTGGTGGACCAGCCCATCACATGATCGCCGGTAAATAATGCCCCGCTTTCATTCAGCGCGAAACACAGATGATTCGATGTATGTCCCGGCGTGGCAATGGCTGTCAGCGTCCAGCCGGGCCCGGCGAGGCATTCGCCATCCTCCAGCACATGATCGGGCGTATAGTCGAGATCGAAGGGCGCATCGGCGCGCGGCTCGTCGCTTTTGATAATCACCGCCCCACAGCCGATGACCGGCGCGCCGGTTAATTGCGCAAGCGGTGCGGCGGCCGGGGAATGATCGCGATGAGTATGCGTGCAGGCAATGGCAGTGACTTTAGCAGAACCGATCGCCTGTTCGAGTGCAGCCAGATGCTGAGGGTCGTTCGGCCCCGGATCGAGCACTGTCAGGCCCTGTTCGGTGCCGATCAGGTAGCTTTGTGTTCCTGTGAACGTATAGGGTGAAGCATTGGGTGCCAGCACCCGGCGCACCAGTGGTTCGAGCTCTTCGCAAAGGCCTGTAGGCCAGGGTTTTGGAGGCAATGCCATAGGCTGGCCATATGGGGATAGCCAGCCGTAAAGTCGAGCGTGAAGCCCTGTTTCCGGCGCTTTTTCAGCTTATCGCTTGCAATGCACCAACAGAAACTGGTGGTTCGTGCTGTACCCTTTCTGGCACTGGCGCTGGCCGTTTCGCCTGCCGATCAAGCCGCAAAATGCGGGCATGAAAGGCATGAATACGCTCCACGAGATCGCGCAGCGAATCCGGCAAAAGCGCGCGTTCCTCAAGGTCATCGGCCGAAAGAACCGGCTGCGGCAAGCGGCAATGGCGGCGCAATTCCGCTTTGTTCAAGGTACCTTCCAGAAAGGCACGCTGATTGAGCGTCCAGGCCAGAATATGCATCAGAACGGCGGTGCTGTGTGTGGCCTGGCGGGCGACGATAAATCTCGCCAGAGCGGGAATGTCCTCAGTGCTGTTGCCGGCAATGGAAGGGGGAGCTGGCGGGGGCGATATATCGTCCCCGCCAAATGCAGAACGTACCTCTTCGGCCAGTGCCAGCGCTTGCTGATACAGCGATTCGATGATCGCTGGATGGATATTGGATAGTTGCTTTGTCATTTGTGCGGCCCGCTATATTTTTAGGGTAGGGGAAACCAGAGTGTTTCCACGTAGAAATATAGCACTTGTGGCGCTTGTCCCAATCCGGGGCGAATGCCTATTTTGTCCAGACATCTTCCTATTATTGCAGAGGCTTAAGGTGATGAATTACGCGATGATGTCGGGTGTCAGATAGTCCTCAATTATCGAAATCTGGTCTTTCAGGCGCAGCTTGCGTTTCTTGAGACGGGCAATCTGTAACTGATCTTTGCTGTCGGCGGTGCTGAGCGCGTCGATTGCAGCATCAAGATCACGATGTTCTATCATGAGCGCGGCCAGCCGCTTGCGCATCTCATCTTCGGTCACCGCTTTGTTCGATCCTCAATCCGTTTGCAGACATGGAGACATAATATCGCCCATCATGCCCGATTCAGCGCGATGGGATTTGCTGGTTTAGGAGTATTATGATTTGATGACAATTACGCGGCTCGAAGAGAGGTAAAGTGAGTCGCGTTCGGGCTTAAACGAGGGAGCAACCCAACCCAAGGAGAAGCGTATGATTACGACTCATATTGATGCTTTGAATGCCAAGCACCGGGGCCTGGAACAAAGATTGCGCGATGAAAGGAACCGACCATCGCCCAATGAGACCGTAATTCAGACGCTCAAGAAACAGAAGCTGCGCATCAAGGAAGAGATTGCGCTGCACTGAGTGAGCAGCCTGAATGTTCGGAGCGTCCGAAAGGCATTGGCCTGTCGGGCGCTCTTTTATTCTGGGGCTGCGTTTTTTGATCGTGATACAGGGATATTCCTTCTTGAAATCGATGTAAGTCGCAAGAATTTCTCAAATCGGCAGCGGGTAATTATTCCCAAAGCTTTCGTCATGTTATAGGCGATGATTATGTTAGCCGCCGCTGCCGCCCGCTCTATTCTCACACAGCTTCATGAATTGATGGCTTCGCGCATGCATGCGCAGGGCAAACTCAATCAGGTCGTCGATATTATCGGTGAAGCGCTTCATAGTGAAGTTTGTTCGATCTACCTTCTCCGTGAAGGGATGCTCGAGCTTTATGCGACGCGGGGCCTGAATCAGAGCGCCGTCCATGTGACGCGGATGGGCGTAGGCGAAGGGCTTACCGGAACGATCGCGCGCAATGTCGAAACGCTAAATCTTGCTCATGCGGCAGCGCATCCCGAATTCCAGTATCGCGAAGAAACAGGCGAAGAAAAATTCCATTCCTTCGCCGGTGTGCCGATCGTCCGCCGGGAGCGGGCTATCGGCGTGCTGACTGTGCAACATCTCGATCCGCGCCGCTATGAGGATGTCGAGATCGAAGCCTTGCAGACCGTTGCTATGGTTCTGGCGGAAATGATCCAGAATGCCGGTCTGGTGGACGATGAGGATATGGATGGGCAATCGGTGGCCCATTCCGGGCAAGAACTGCTGACAGGCCTGACGCTGGTGAAAGGGCTCGCCCGCGGACAGGCGGTGTTTCACCAGCCGCGCATTACGATCGAACAGACCGTGGCGGAAGATATCGAAGCTGAAAGACAGCGCGTTTATCTGGCGTTCGACAAAATGCGCGAGCAGATCGAGCATATGTCCAACCAGGCGGAATTCGGCGTCGATGGTGAACATGAACAGGTTATCGAAACCTACAAGATGTTCGCTTATGATGAAGGCTGGTCTCGCCGCATCAATGAAGCGATCGATTCCGGGCTCACAGCTGAAGCCGCGATTGAGCGTGTGCAGCAGCGCACCCGTATGCGGATGCGCGAAATCGACGATCCGCTGCTGGCTGACCGGATGCACGATCTGGAAGATCTCGCGAACCGGTTGCTGCGTATCGTGTCGGGGCAGCTCGGCACGGCGGCCAGTCTCGGTCTGCATGGCGATGCCATACTGATTGCCAAAAATCTCGGCCCGGCCGAACTGCTTGAATATGACCGGCGGCGGCTGAAAGGCGTGATTCTGGAAGAAGGTTCGCCTACGGCCCATGTGGTGATCGTGGCGCGGGCGATGGGAGTGCCGGTGCTCGGGCGGGTCCGCAATGCGCGGGCTTTGATCCGTGAAGGGGATGATGTGCTGCTCGATGCAACGCGGGCGACGCTGGTTGTCCGGCCGCTTTCCGATGCCATCGAAGCTTTCGATATGCGTTTCGCCCGTTCGCAGGAACGGCAGGCCGAATATGCCAAGATGCGCGATGTTGAGCCGATCACGCGCGATGGGCAGCGTATTCAGGTTATGATGAATGCCGGGCTGCGTGACGATACGCCGATGCTCAGCCTGACAGGAGCAGATGGAATCGGCCTTTTCCGGACCGAATTTCAGTTTCTAGTCTCGGCGGCTTTGCCCGCGCGTGACAGGCAGATGCGCCTTTATCGCGATGTGCTTGAAGCGGCTGGCGATAAGCCGGTCATTTTTCGCACGGTCGACATTGGCGGGGATAAATCTCTGCCCTATCTGCGCAACGAAACCTCACGCGAGGACGAAAATCCGGCTATGGGCTGGCGTGCGCTGCGTCTGGCTCTGGAGCGTGAAGCGCTGCTCAAGGTGCAGGCCCGTGCTCTGATCGAGGCTGCCGGTGGCCGCACACTCAACGTTATGTTCCCGATGGTGTCCGAACCGTGGGAATTCGATGCTGTCCGGCAGGTTTTCGAAACACAGCTCACTTTTCTAAAAGGGCAGAAGCGCAAATTGCCCGAAGCGATCCGGTATGGCGTGATGATGGAGGTGCCCGCTCTGGCAGAAATGCTGGACCATCTGCTGCCGAAATTATCTTTTATGTCCATCGGGACCAACGATCTCACACAATTCCTGTTTGCGGCAGACCGGTCCAATCCAAAGCTTGCTGAACGCTATGACTGGCTCAGCCCTGCCATCTTTCGTTTTCTCCAGAGGATTGTAGAAACTTCACGGGATTATCCGATCGATCTGGGCGTTTGCGGAGAGATGGGTGGACGTCGTCTTGAAGCACTGGCACTTATCGGTCTCGGTATCCGGCGCCTGTCGATCACCCCGGCGGCGGTTGGTCCGATCAAGGAACTGGTTTGCAAGATCGACACGCAGGAAATCGGAGAAGCCATGCGCGGCTGGCTGGCTTATCCTCCGGCCAATATGCGCGAAACCTTGCAACGATGGGCCGAAGAACGAAACATTGATGTGGATTAGGACTTATCTGACTGAATGACCGGTCAAACAAGTCTATAGTAAAGCTGGAACGGCTTGACAGGCCGAACCGTCTCTTCATTTTGCAGGTCGCTGACTTGTTCCGGGTCAGACACCGCGAGCGGATATGGAATGGTAGACGAAAACCCTGAGGCAGAACCTGAATTGCAACTGGCCAATGTTGGTGAGCGCTTGCGCACCGAACGAGAGAAGCAGGGGCTGACGTTGCAGGATGTCGCCAAGGAAAGCCGGATTCCTCTGCGACACTTGCAAACTATGGAAGCGGATAAATTCGCAGATCTGCCCGGTCGAACTTACGCTTTCGGTTTTACGCGAAGCTATGCCAAGCTACTCGGGCTCGACCAGGATGAGTTTGTGGAGCAGGTCCATTCAGAACTCGATGCGCAGGAGCCCGATAAGCCGACAAGACCGGCTAATTTTGAACCAGGCGATCCCGCGCGTGTGCCATCGGCGAGGCTGGGCTGGCTCGCCGTTGTCGTCGTTATAGCGTTGTTGATTGCGGGCTTTGTTTTTCTCAAGCCGATCTATGCTCCCTCGGGTGAATTGCCCTCTCTGACCGAGCAGGAACAGGCGCAACAGGCGGCGGAGCAACGCGCAACGGCATCTGCGGAAAGGCCTGCGACACAGACGCGAGACGGTTCTGCGGCGCAAGGCCCGGTTGTCTTCACTGCCATGGAGGATCAGGTCTGGGTCAAGTTTTACGATGGTGACGGTCAGCAACTCATGCAGAAGATCATGAGCAAGGGTGAGAGCTACACCGTGCCTGCCGACGCCGAAGACCCGCAAATATGGACCGGGCGGCCCGATGCGCTGTCTATCACGATCGGCGGTAAGAACGTGCCGCGTCTGGCGGATGACGATATGGTTATCCGTGATATGAAAATCAGCGCCGCGGCCTTGCTGGCGCGTGACAATGCGGATAACAGCGCCTCACCGTCACAATAAGGTTAACAGCGGGTCGACAAGTGTATCGCTGATTGACACTATTGCACCGCGTCATGTTCAGCCGTTGTTTCAGGCCGGATATGTATCGGGATTCCACATTGATCCGATTACAGGAGGGTATGCCAGTGAATATCTCCGGATGGGCGAAGCCGCGTGCTTTGGCCACTGTCCTGGCCGTAACAGCGATAGGCGGCGTAGCCTTGCCATCTGCTGCCTACGCACAGGATGCCGATGCGCGGTTGCGTAAGATCGAGGCAGAAGTGAAAGCCTTGCAGCGAAAAGTCTTTCCCAACAGCGATGGCCGCTTCTTCACCCCGGAAGTGAATACTGCGCAGACGCCGCCGACACAGACAATCGGTACGCCTTCCACATCGGCTATTTCGGATATTCTGTCGCGCCTCGATGCGCTTGAAGGCCAGCTTAGGCAGCTGACTGCAAGGAGCGAGGAAAACAGCAACAAGATTGCTCAGCTTGAAGAGAAGCTGAAGCAGGTTTCTGCGGCTCCTTTATCCGGAGCAACCACTTCCGGGCCGAGCGGCTTCATTCCCGTGCCGGAATCTTCCAGCGGTAATTCGGGCAGTCCGGCACCAACACCTGCTCCGGCTTCGTCGTCTTCCGTATCCCGGTCGGCTCCCAGCCCGGCACGGGTGGAAGCGGTGCAGGCCATTACCAAACCGTCTACGGATGATGCGGGTGATGATGAATATGTCTATGGCTATCGTCTGTGGAACGAAGGCTATTATCCGGAAGCCGAACAGCAGCTTGCTAAATTTCTGAAGGCATATCCTTCGCATTGGCGGGTGAGTTATGGCCGCAATCTGCTTGGCCGAGCCTATCTCGATGAAGGTAAGCCGCGTGAAGCAGCACCTTATTTTCTGCAGAACTATCAGTCTGACAAGCAGGGTGTTCGCGCGCCTGACAGCCTTTTATATCTGGCGGAGTCCATGATTCAGATGGGCGATACAAACCGCGCCTGTATCGCTCTGGCGGAATTTGGCGACACTTATCCGGCTCTGGCGACAGGCCGTTTACAGAAGCAATATGAACGCAACCGTTCCAGCGTCACCTGTCAGTGAAGCCATACCGCATAATGTGATCGCCCGATTTACGGGCGATCTCGCACGGTTATGGCCTGATGGGGACCGGCTCGGACTAGCCGTATCGGGTGGGCCTGACAGTCTTGCCCTGCTGTTACTTGCCAGGGTGGCTTTGCCGGGACGTGTCGAAGTCATAACCGTCGATCACGGTTTGCGTGCGGAAAGCGCAGGCGAATGCGCGATGGTGAAAGAGCTGTGCGCGGCCTATAATATTCCCTGCGAAATGGCGCGGGTCACTGTCCCGTCCGGCAATTTGCAGGACCGGGCCCGGCGGGCGCGTTATGCTGCCTTTGCCCAATGGATGAAGCAGCGGGACCTCTCAGCAATTGCGACCGCACATCATGCGGACGATCAGGCCGAAACGCTGGTGATGCGGCTCAACCGCGGAAGCGGGATCAACGGGCTGGCCGGCGTGCGTCCGCGAGGCATGGTGCCGGGAACTAAACTGGCTCTTCTGCGGCCTTTGCTCAGCTGGCGTCGCTCCGATCTGGCAAAGATTGTCGAACGCTCAGGGCTTCAGGCGGTACACGATCCGAGTAATTTCAATCCGCGCTTTGACCGCGTGCGTATCCGGCAGGCACTGGCCGAGGCGGACTGGCTCGAGCCGCAGGCTCTGGCAGCCAGTGCCAGCCATCTGGCCGATGCGGAGGAAGTGCTGGCCTGGGCATCGGACCGGGAATGGAAGGAACGGGTCACCGTGGGGGAAGACGGCGCGATCCGTTACCGGCCGCACAGCCCCAAGCTGGTGGTCATGCGCGTGGTATTGCGTGCTATTAATATGCTGGGCGGCAGCCCCCGGGGCGGGGCGGTGGCCAATCTCATCATGCGCCTGCAAAATGGCAAGGATTCGACGTTGAGTGGTGTCATCGCCCGAAGTGACCATGGTGTCTGGGTTTTCCGCAAGGAACCACCGCGACGCATTTCCGGCCCTTCGTAAAGCTTCGATCCAGATTCTACTGAATAATCAGCGGATCGCCGATATCGGCCATCTTTCCTCTTGTAATGATAACTTTGTCTCCCTTGCTGGCCAGCGCAAAGAGCTTTGCCGCGAAGGGATTGGGGGCGCCGATACAGCCATGGCTGGCATAGCCATTTTCCACCTGTGACCCGTGGATCGAGACACCGTCCCAGGTTAGCCGCATTGTGTAGGGCATCGGCGCATTGTCATAGATAGAGGAGTAGTTTTCCTTCTTCATTTCCAGAATCGGAAAAGTACCGAGCGGGGTAGGATGGTCCTGCGTGCCGAGCAGCACGGCCGTTGCGCCGATTTCATAACCATCGCGAAAGACAGACAGGACGCGGGCATCTAGGTCCACCGTCATAACCAGAGGGCCGTCGGGCACACCATCATCGTCCCAATACCACTCACCATATTTGATGGGCCCTTCGATAGGCAGGATGCGTTTGATGACGAAGGGTCTACCTGTATCCGGTGCAGGGTCGGGTTTTGGATTGCTCGGGGTTTCAGAAGTGGTCCCTATGGGTCGGGTCATGCTGGCCGTCAGCACATCATTACTATTTTGGATGTCGGCTTGGGCAGTCTGTGCTGGCCCGTCAGGCTCGGCAAACCACTGACCGGCTGCGAATACTGCGCCAATGGCGCACATAACCGCCAGCGTTGCGCCGAGTATCCATTTCACCGCTCTGTCCATGGCTGCTTTATTGCTGTTTGCAGCACTTTCGCCAAGCTATCATGCTGCCATGGTCCCTGTGTGAGACGGTTTAACGTTAGCCATGCGCCCCGAATTCATTGGCAATTGCCGTGGTAATCCTGCGAGACAGGGCATAAGCGCGATCGATCGGATCGATATAATCGCGCCGGATCGTGTCGTAACCGGCGTCGCCGCCATCGGGATATTCGGTTGTTTCGGTCAGATCGAAATCGTCAATTCGGGGGAACTCGGTCGGAAAGGCGCGGCGTAACTGGGCAAGAGCATCATCGACGCGCAGGGTGAAGACCATTTCCAGCACATCTTCGCGGCTGATATCGTTTGCCCGGCTGAAAACCGGGATCGACACCACACGGATGAACATGTGCTGGAATAAGGCGAAGCGCACGGCCTGCAACACACCGATGGCACGGCGGATCGGTTCGCGATCTGCCAGTGAGCTTTCCACCGGGATCAGTTCGAGCAGACGATGAAGCTTTAGGGCGTCCACACGCAGGCGCGAAGCAAGGCGGCGGAATACGCCCATCCGGTCATCTTTCACGAGATATTCGCTCAGCGCCTGACACGGTTCGGACAGGTGGCTTTCTGTGCCGCGATAAGGGCGGCTGGCCCAATAGGCTGAGTTGAACAGCTCACCATAGGCTGCCACCGTTTTTACACTGGCCAGAGCATTGGCTGCACGAGCCAGACGAATCAACTGCCGGCCGCGCTCGCTGTCGCGCAGCAACTGCGCCATTTCTTCGAACTTGCCGTCGGCTGCACTGCCGATCCCGGCAATGACATTTACCGGATAGCCGAGCTGCTGGAGAATAGCATTATGCGGGATTGCGCGAATCTGGCGCAGGCTCATTTCCCGATCCGCCGATAAATCCGACTGGCGCCGCGATACGCGGCTACCGGTAGAATTGAGCATACCGAGGCCAAAAGCGGTGACTGCGCGCGAATAGGTACGGCTCTCCAGATGGCCATGCTGATGGTCGCGGATCGCCCGATAGAAATCGAGGCTGAGGTCCGTGCGACGATAAAATGGGTCAGGCGGCAGATCTGTATCGGTTTCGGCGGGACGAATCTCGGCAATGCGAGTGAGTGTCGCCAGGGCCAGCTCGGGATTGGCGAAGAACATATAGCCATCGCCTCCCTGAAAGCTGACTTCGGGTTCCAGCCGGATACCGGCTCGCATGAAGCGCCGACGCGACCATGTGCTGAGCGGCCAGGCCAGCCGGTCTTCGAAACTGTCGGGATGGGCACCGCGGCCCATGCTTTCACCATGCGTATCGAAAATTAGCGCAGCAGTGTCGTTGAGATTGTTTTCCTTCATCGCATCAGCCAGCCGGCCTTGCAGACGCTCGATGGCAAGGCTTGCGGGAATCTGGCCGACAAAACGCCCGGCATCGGAAAAACCGGTTTGAATCGCTACATGGCCGCGGTTGCGTGCATATTCCTGATAGACAGGTTCGGCCAGCAGCGCATCGAGGAAGCGGCCGCCATGTTCGAGCGCAGTTTCCGTTTCGAAGAGTGGAGAAACGTCTACCTTCCCTTCGACGCCGAATAATTTGGCGAAATAAAGAGCTGCCAGAACTGTCGCCGGTTCTTCGCATTCGGCAATCAGCATGCGGATCGGTGCATCCGCATCCACGTGACGCAGGATTTGTGCTATGGCGATGAACTGGCGGATAGCCGTGCTGCTTTCGATGGCCAGCGCGGCAAAATTGGTCTGAAGCGGGCGGACGTCTTCCACGGCCTTTCGCAGCCGGGCAAGGGCTCCTTTGCTGGCGAGGTTAAGCTCACTGCCATGCCCGTCATCAAGACGGCGCCGGATAGCATTGTGAAGCTGTTTGGCATTCACCCGAAAGTGGATCCAGCCCATGCCCAGACCATCGGCACGCATTGCAGCGGCAAGTGTCTTAAGTTTCACAGCTCTGGCAGGATCGTCACAATCACGTGCTTCCGCATCGAGCCGGTCGATAGTACCGGAAAGCGACAGAAGTTTGCGAGGATCGGTGGCCGTAAGGCGGTTGGCGGCGACCGAAAGTGCTGCCGGATCGCTCAGATCGGCGGCAAAATCCTGCGCTCGCTCCTGCGCACAGTCCGTGGCCGGCCGCAATTCGCGCAGCAAGGGATGATCTGTATCCAGCTCTTCCAGCGTGGTCACATAGTGGGCCAGTCGCTCTGCTTTTTCGGCTAGGCGGAAACCGATGGAATCAAACCATTTGATATCGGTTCGGCCATCCATGTCATAACCGACCCAGCTTGCGAAGCGGAACGGGAGCGGGGCAAAATCATGCCATTGATCGGGCCATTGCTTTTGCGCTTTTTCGAGCAGCAAGCCTACCAGCTGGTCACGTGCCGCAGCCGCATGGGTGATCGCCCGCATTGCCCGGCCATGTTCATAATCGAGCGTAATATCCGGCCTTTTACCGGGTACCGGGCAGGCGCTTTCGTCGATTTTTCCGCCTTGTGCGGCATTGGTGGCAACGGCTTCGCTTTCCTGCGGTGTCAGCAGGAATGTAGGATGGGCCGTAAAGACCGCATGGAGTTGCGGTTGCTCCCAGCGTTGGCGGAAGGCTGCGAAATCACCCGGTTCCTTATCCAGCATGGCAGAAAAGCCGGCGCGATTGTCTTCGGGTAAAACGGGCTGAACCAGCCGCCGTAAATGGGCTGCACGGCTTTGCAGCGCATCGCATTCGAGCTCGGCAATCCAGCTTTCGAAATCGTCGAGACTTCGTTCGCCGGATTCGAGCAGTCGGGAGAGGTCCAGCGATAGCTGAAAGACAGGATTGAAAAGCGGCGTTTCATTGGTCCGCTCGCGCAATTCCTGCAGGCGATCGAGAAGCTCTCCGACTGTTTTCATCTAGGCAATCCTGACGCTTCGCGGGCGAGATTTTCGATATGAGCCGGATCGGGCTCGCCCTTTGGCGCGACCCAGCTTCCACCGACGCACAAGACCGGATCGAGTGCCAGCCATTCGGACGCATTTTGTGCGCTGATACCGCCGGTGGGGCAGAATTTACATTGGCCGAAGGGAGCGGCGAGCGCTTTCAGCGCCGGGATGCCACCATTCGCCATGGCCGGAAAGAATTTGAAATGAGTAAGCCCCAGTTCCAACCCGCGCATAATATCGCCTGCATTGGCGATGCCGGGAAGGAAAGGTGTGTTGTCCGCCTGGATCGCTTCACCCAGAGTATTGGTGAGACCGGGTGAAACGATAAACTGGCTGCCTGCTTCCATGGCGGCACGATAGTCGTTTACATTGGTCACAGTTCCGGCGCCCACAATCGCACCATCGACCTGTTTCATGATGGAAATCGCTTCAAGCGCCGCTTCGGTGCGCAGTGTGACTTCGAGCACTCTCAGGCCGCCTGCCACCAGTGCCTTGGCGAGCGGCAGGGCATGAGCCGCATCCTCGATTACCAGCACCGGGATGACCGGGGCCGTCAGCATGATCTGTTCGATGGGGGCGGGGGTCGTAGTCATGCTTTCTCCGAAAGATGTTCACGCTGAAACGCGGCAGCCGCGCCGAACAGGCCGGGCTGAGGATGAGTAATGAATTTGACGGGGATACTGGCCATGAGCGGTTCGTACCGGCCTTTAAAACGGAACCTCTCACCAAATCCGGCATAATGCAGCACGTGGCGAATACGATAGCCGAGTCCGCCGGCCATTACGACGGCACTGGCGCCATGCGTGAGAGCGAAATCACCGCTGGCGCTGCCCAGAGCCATGCAGAACCGTTCTATCGCATTGACTGCCAGCATGTCGCTGCGATCGAGACCGCGTTCCCAGATGGTGCGATCATCGAGCTTCTCGACACTGCGATGTTCGAGCGAAGCGAGTGTTTCATATATGCCGACGATGCCCGGGCCTGAAACCACTCGCTCTACAGATACCCGGCGATGCAGATGGCGCAGGCGCTTCATCAGCTCGTCTTCGATATGATCGACCGGTGCGAAATTGGCATGGCCGCCTTCGGAAGCCTGTACGTGATAGGTTCCATCGACCCGGTAGAACTGCGCCACGCCAAGGCCGGTACCCGGGCCGATCACGCTGACTGTGCCGTTTTCGGGCAAGGGTTTATCAGGGCCCGTCAGATGCAGAAACTGATCTTCGGGTGCGCGAGCCACGGCATGCGCAACGGCGGCGAAGTCGTTGAGCACGGTAACCTTCTCAAGACCAAGCTGCGTATCGAGTGCACCGATATGAATGACCCAGCTATTATTGGTGAGACGCACCGTTTCACCCTGGATCGGTGCCGCCAGAGCGAGAGAAGCGCGGCGCGGCACTGGTCCCTCGACCCGCCGTTCAAATTCCTCCCACGCGGTCTGAAGAGAGACATAGTCACTGGTTTTGAGTGTGACGGGCTCGTCGAGTTCGATGCCACCATCCGCGGTAAAACGCGCCAGCGCAAAGCGGGCATGCGTACCGCCGATATCCATGGCGACGAGATCGCTTGCATGACCCTGCATGGCTTACAGACCTCCCATGGCAAGCATCGCAGAGCCGCCCAGCTCGGCGCTATCAGCATTGGCGCGGAACATGCCGAATAATTCGCGGGCCATGCCCTGCTGCGGAGCCGGAGCGGGAACGGGTTCTCTGGCAGAAAGGTCTGCCGTGGTTTCCAGTGTACCGGTCTTGCCGCAAAGGCGGATAATATCGCCATCGCGAACCAGCGAAAGCGGGCCACCGCCCAGGGCTTCGGGCGTGCAGTGAATGGCTGCCGGAACCTTGCCGCTGGCCCCGGACATGCGGCCATCGGTTACCAGCGCCACTTTGTAACCGCGATCCTGCAACACGCCGAGCGGCGGGGTCAGCTTGTGCAATTCGGGCATCCCGTTGGCGCGAGGGCCCTGATGGCGGACCACTACGATCACATCCTTATCCAGTTCACCGGCGGAGAAAGCCTTTGAGACTTCTTCCTGATGTTCGAAGACGCGGCAGGGTGCTTCGATTGTCAGCCGTTCCGCATCGACTGCACTGGTCTTGAAACAGGCGCGGCCGAGATTGCCTTCGACAAGCCGCATACCGCCCGTTTCCTGAAAAGGCTTCCCAACCGGACGGACCATTTCGGTATCGCCGCTTTCGGGAATATCGCGCCAGATCAGATTGTCGCCATCGAAGCCGGGTTCCTGCGCATAAGAAGACAGGTCCTGTCCGCCGACAGTCATGATATCCCGATGGGCCAGGCCGTTATCGAGCAATTCGCCGATGACGAAGCCAATGCCGCCAGCTGCATGGAAATGGTTCACATCGCCAGAGCCGTTCGGATAGACGCGGCACAATAGCGGGGTGACGGAGGAGAGTTCGGCAATATCGCTCCAGTCGATCTTGATGCCGGCCGCGCGGGCCATGGCCGGAATATGAATTGCATGATTGGTCGATCCGCCTGTAGCGAGCAGCCCCGCCACGGCATTGACGATAGCCTTTTCATCCACGCACTGCGCCAGCGGGCGGTAATCCTCGCTATCGCGGGTAATTCTGGCGAGCTGATGCACCGCACCGCGGGTGAGAGCCTTGCGCAAGGGCGTGTCGGGCGGAACGAAGGCAGCGCCCGGCATGTGAAGCCCCATCAGCTCCATCATCATCTGATTGGAATTGGCCGTGCCGTAGAAAGTGCAGGTTCCGGCGGAGTGATAGCTCTTGCTTTCGCTTTCGAGCAATTGGGCGCGGGTTGCCTTGCCTTCGGCATAAAGCTGGCGAACCTTCTGCTTTTCCTTGTTGGCGATACCCGAAGGCATAGGGCCCGACGGAACGAAGATGCCGGGAAGATAGCCGAAACGCAGCGCACCGATCAGCAGACCGGGCACGATCTTGTCACAAATACCGAGCAGGGCCACGCTGTCATACATGGCATGACTAAGCCCGACGGCCGTGGCGAGAGCGATGACATCGCGGGAGAAGAGCGAGAGTTCCATCCCGTCCTGTCCCTGCGTCACGCCGTCACACATGGCCGGAGTCGCGCCGGCGACCTGTGCGGTGGCGCCCACTTCGCGGGCATAGATCTTCATTTGCGGCGGATAGGCGCCATAGGGCTGATGGGCCGAAATCGTGTCATTATACGCGCTGATAATGCCGATATTGGGGCCGCGTCGGGAGGCGATGGAATCCTTGTCTTCCCCTGCCGCCGCGAAACCGTGGGCGAGATTGGAGCAGGGCATTACATTGCGATCGCGATGGGTATCGCTTTCGCGCTGCATCAGTTCCAGATAGGCCGCGCGGCTATCCTTCGATTTCTCGATGATCCGCGCAGTTACGCGCTCGACCACCGGATTGAGTTTACTCATGCCAGCTTACTCCGTCCCTTTCGGCCAGTGCGATGGCTGCGCTCGGGCCCCAGCTCCCTGCGCTATATTCCTTCGGCGTCTGGCCTTCCTTGTTCCATGTGTCGCGAATACGGTCGATCCATGACCATTGCGCCTCCACCTCGTCCCGGCGAACGAACAGCGTCTGGTCGCCCTCGATCAGATCGAGCAGCAGCCGTTCATAGGCAATCCGGCGATGAGCGCCGATAAAGGCATCGGGCATGGCAATATCGAGCGGAACCGAGCGTAATGTCAGCCCTTCGCGATCGAGCCCGGGAACCTTGGCCATGAGATTGAGTGAAATATTTTCTTCCGGCTGAATACCGATCACCAGCTTGTTGGGAACGCTTCTGGCCCCGGCGAAGATCGAATGCGGTACCTCCCGGAATTGCACTACGATTTCGGTTTTGCGCCGGAACAGCCTTTTGCCGGTGCGCAAATAAAAGGGCACACCGCGCCAGCGCCAGTTATCGACATGGGCTTTGAGCGCGACGAAGGTTTCCGTACTGCTGTTGCGCCCCAGCTCGTCATCATAGCCGGGAACGATCTGGCTGTTGACCGCACCGCCGCGATATTGTCCGGTAACGGTCTCATTCGCGCTGATATCGCGCAATGCACGCAGCACTTTTACCTTTTCATCGCGCACGCCGCTCGCAGCGAAACTGGTCGGCGGCTCCATCGCCACCAGCGCGAGCAGTTGCAGCATATGGTTCTGCACCATGTCGCGCAGCGCGCCGGCATCGTCGTAAAAGTCGATCCGGCTTTCCAGTCCGACCGTTTCCGCCACCGTAATCTGGACATGATCGATATAATTGCCATTCCACAGCGGTTCGAACAGGATATTGGCAAAGCGCAGGGCAAGCAGATTCTGCACCGTTTCCTTGCCGAGATAATGATCGATGCGGAAGGTGCGCGTTTCGGGAAAAGCTGCGGCTACAGCATCGTTGATTTCACAGCTTGAACCGAGATCCACACCGAGCGGCTTTTCCAGCCCGATTCGCACATTCTCTCCGGCAAGGCCGCCTTGCTGAAGTCCTTTAATGGTCGGCTCAAACAGGCTGGGCGCCGTCGAAAGGAAGATGGCGAGGCCGTGTTGCGGTGTGCCGACCTTTTCAGCCAGTGCAGTATAACCTGCCATATCGGTCGCATCGAGGGGCTGGAAACTCAGCCGGTTGAGAAAATCGGCCAGTCCGCTGCGGCGGTCGGCCGGAAGATATTTTTCCAGTGCTTCCCGTGCGAAGTTACGGAAGTCGAGATCGCTCAGTTCAGAACGCGCCGTGCCGATAATCCTCAGATCCGGGGCGAGCAATCCATCGGCATCCAGTGCGCAGAGGGATGGCAGCAACATTCTTTGCGAAAGGTCACCGGTCGCACCGAAGAGGAGCAGTCGGTCGGCAGTGAAAGTCATGTGCAGATAATCTCCCGGAGCTATCTCAATCTATATGTGTCGCGCATATAGAGCACTTATAATATTGTTGCGGTGCAAAAGAGCCTAACAGCCCGGTCATTACCTTTCCAGAGCGATCGGGCCGCAATACGTAAAGCCCGTTCGCGCAATTGGCTTGCGCTGTCAATCGCTGACGATCTCGGTTCGCACAGTCTTCTCCCTGAAATCGCATGCACCGAAGCTGGTGAGAAAACTGACATCCGCGGCGTCGCGTCCAACACCGATCTTAACCGTATGCTCGGGATCGGCCATGAATGTGCCATCAACCATATGCCATGTCCCCCTGCCTGATCCGTCCGGATCGGCCAGAAAAACTTCGGCAATGGCGTGGAAATCGGGCGGGGCCACGTCGGGCGCATAGACGCTGACATAGCGGGCTGGAATGCCTGCGGCGCGGGCCATGGTCACAATGACATGTGCATAGTCCCGGCAGATGCCGCGTCGTTCGACGAAAGAATCGAGCGCTGTAGTGTTCGAATGGCTGCTGCCGGGCTCATAGCTCATATGATCGGCCACCCAGTCGCGCATGGCAACGATTTTGGCGCCGCCCTCAATCGTACCGAATTCTTCCTGGACAAAGGAATGAAACCGTTCGGCCGGACAATAGCGTGAATCGAAGAGATACTGGACAGTTTCGCCGGGAAGTTCATGCTGTTGCATCGCAGGCAGGGCAGAGAGGTCGGCTGTGAGGCGGTGAATCGCGATGCGGGCTTTGTAATCCACTTCGCAATGGCCTTCCTTGCGCAGCCAGATGCGTGTGCCGATCTCGTCCTGCGCCGCTACGCGTGCAAAATAATCCGATTTGTCGATCCGGCTGTCCGTCCACAGCACGCTTTGTTCGGGAATGTCTGCCGCTTCATATTGCAGCAGAATATCTGTCGGCCCGTCCAGTTCAAAAGTGAAATGCGCGGATATCTCGATGGTCATATGATGCGAACGCATGGAAGCCGTGCTTGTTTCGTGCCATGCTTGTTTCGTGAAAGTGGCGATCAGGCCCCGAGAAGATGCAATACGATCCGCCGGCCTTGCGGCATGGCGCGATGTTCGGCCAGAAAAACGCCCTGCCATGTGCCCAGAGCCATACGCCCGCCGATTACCGGAATGGTGAGGCTGTTCCCGGTGAGCATGGATTTGATATGTGCGGGCATATCGTCCGGCCCTTCATCGTCATGCGCATAATGGTCACCTTCAGGCACGCTCCGGTCGAGCCAGCGCAGCAGGTCGCCCGGCACTTCGCGGGCGGCATTTTCATTGATGAGCAATGACGCCGATGTGTGCTGGCAAAAGACTGTCAAAACACCTTCTTCAATGCCGCTATCGGCAATCCATTCTGCGATATCGTGCGTACATTCGGTCAGGCTCTGCCCATGGGTAGAGACAGTGAGTGTCGTGTGCATTTGTCGCATAAAACGCTCCGTGTCGCTTTCAGAGGGTATTGGCGAGCACAACCCGGCACTATGCCGAAAGCCGGGCCGCTCACTGGCCCGCAGCGCTCAATCTTCGACAATCACGCCGAAAAGGTCATGGGCATCGGCATCTTCGACCATGATATCGACAATATCCCCTTCCTGCACATTTGCGGGCACATTGCGCAGATAGACCGCACCGTCGATTTCGGGAGCATCGGCCCGGCTGCGGCCGGTTGCACCGATATCGCCATCTTCATCGGGTTCGCCCATTTCGTCGATGATGACCGGTTGCATCGTGCCGATTTTCGCGCCGAGCTTTGCGGCACTGATCGCTTCGGTCTTTTCCATCAGGCGGACGTAACGTTCTTCCTTGACCTCTTCGGGCACGGCGCCGGGCAGATCGTTGGCGGCCGCTCCTTCGACAGGTTCGAAGCGGAAGCCGCCCACACGGTCGAGCTGTGCTTCATCGAGCCAGTCGAGCAGATATTGGAAATCCTCTTCCGTTTCGCCGGGAAAGCCAACCACGAAGCTCGAGCGGATCGTAATGTCGGGGCAAATATCCCGCCATTTTTTCAGTCGATCGAGCACCTTGGCTTCATTGGCCGGGCGCTTCATCGCTTTGAGCACGGAAGGTGCAGCATGCTGAAAGGGAATATCGAGATAGGGCGTGATGAGCCCTTCTGCCATTAACGGAATCACCTGATCCACATGCGGATAGGGATAGACATAATGCAGCCTTACCCAGGGCGTTCGGCCGTCGGGTGTTTTAAGCTGGCCGAGCTCACGGGCGAGATCGGTCATATGCGCGCGGACATCATGACCCTTCCATTGCCGCACATCGTGGCGTGTATCGACTCCATAGGCGCTGGTATCCTGCGAGATGACCAGCAATTCTTTCGTTCCGGCCGCGACCAGCTTTTCGGCCTCGCGCAGCACGGCATCCACCCGGCGGCTCGCCAGTTTGCCACGCAGATCGGGAATGATGCAGAAGGAGCAGGAGTGATTGCAGCCCTCGGAAATCTTCAGATAGCTGTAATGGCGCGGTGTCAGTTTGATATCGGGCTGCGGCACCAGATCGATAAACGGTCCCTGACTCGGCGGGGCAGCGTCATGCACCGCATTCACCACATCCTCATATTGGTGCGCACCGGTGACGGCGAGAACCTGTGGGAATTTGGCGCGGATCGTTTCCGCTTCCTCTCCCATGCAGCCGGTGACGATCACCCGGCCATTTTCCTTGATCGCCTCTCCGATCGCGGACAGGCTTTCCTCCTTAGCGGAGTCGAGAAAGCCGCAAGTATTGACGAGCACCACATCGGCCCCGGCATAGTCGGGGCTCATCGCGTAACCGTCGGCACGCAGCTTGGTAAGGATACGTTCTGAATCCACGAGGGCTTTCGGACAGCCTAAGCTGACCATGCCGACGCGGCGTTGATCGGGAATGCGGGTGGCCATAAGCCGCGCCCCTAGCTATTCAATGTCACGAAGTCACGCGCGAAAAGCATCTCGCGCAAGTAAAGCATGGGACGGATCATGGGCGAAATCAATATGCTGGCCATTTTTCTGGCCGCACTGGCGTTCTTTGTCATCGGAATGGTGTGGTACGGCCTGCTCTTCGGCAAAATCTGGCAGCGCGAAGCGGGGATTACCGACGGGACCATCGCCAGAGGGCACAATATGGCACTGATTTTCGTGCTCGCCTTCCTGTTCGAATTGCTGATCGCTCTGATGCTCGGGCATCAATATGCCCGGACAAATCCCTCCCCGCGCGGTCTCATGATGATTGCGACCGGTTTCGGAGCGACGATCATGGCGCCAGCCATCGGAATCAATTATCTTTTCCAGCGTAAATCATGGAAACTTTTCGCTATCGATGCCGGTCATCTGATTGTCGGCATGACGGCTATGGGGCTGGTCTTTCTGGCCTTTCGTTAAACGAAGCCGGGCTCAGGTCGAAAATTCGTCATCGGTCACGGGATCGCGCGTGGGGCGTACTTCGACGACAATGTCGCCCGATTGCAAAGTGCCGGCTTCGTCCTCCCAGAATCCATGGGCACCATTACCGCGATAAACACGCAGGCCCCGTCCTCCGGTCGATAATTCGCTGAGCGGTTTGCCGATTTCCTCCGGCAGGACCGACCGTTCGACCAGCTGCACCCGGCCGGTAATCGAGGCGAGATCGGCGAGATAATCGGCGATATGCGCCCCTTGCGCACTGCCTGCCAGCAGCAGGCCGGTAAAGCGCACAGGGTTGATGACATTGTCGGCCCCAGCCTGATGGGCGAGCACTTCATTATCCGCTGCGCGCACGACTACACTGATCGGCACATTGGGCGCCAGATGGCGCACGGTCAGCACGATGAGAATCGATGCATCGTCACGCCCCGCGGAGACAAGCACGGTCTGCGCTTCTGCGATACGTACGGCTATCAGACTTTCATCGCGTGTGGCATCGGCTTCGATCACGTTGCAGCCCAGAGCTTCAGCCTGGCCGAGGCGATCTGAGCTGGTATCCATCACCACGATGCAGGATGGGTCCGTACCGCGTTCGATCAGTTCGCCCACGGCTTCGGAACCGGACACGCCGAAGCCCAGCACGACGACATGGTTGGACAGCTGGTCCTGAATGCGGGCCATGCGAAACTTCTCCCAACTGCGCTTAATGATGAAATTATAGGCTGTGCCCACAAAAATGAAAATCACGGCGAAGCGGATCGGTGTCACGATCACCGCTTCGACCAGCCGGGCACGATCGCTGATCGGGGCGATATCGCCGAATCCCGTGGTCGTGATCGAGATCATGGTAAAATAGACGACGTCCAGAAAGCTGACTTCGCCATCCAGATTGTCCACCAGACCGCTGCGGTCCCACCAGTGGACCATCACCACCAGAAAGACGAGGCCGAGGGCGGCAGATAGCCGGATGCCGATATCGGCCCAGACCGGCACCTTAATGGCGCGGCGCAGGGGACGAAAGCGGCGGGCTCTTAATTCCGCTGCCTGTTTCTTGCTGCGATGCGATCTGGCCATAATTCAGCCCTTCAAGCCGAGAAAGGGCGCCGGATCAACAGCTTCTCCATCATGCCTTATTTCAAAATGCAGTTCGGGGCGGTCCGCATCGCCTGCCTGCCCCGCCAGTCCGAGCCGTTCCCCGGTGGTGATGGGATCGCCTTTTTTCACTGTAATGCGGGACAGGTGGCCATAGGCGCTCTGCCAGCCATTGCCGTGATCGATAATCACCAGCCGCCCGAAGCGTTTGGGCTCCTCTCCTGCAAAAGTGACCGTGCCCGAAGATGCGGCGCGAATCATATCGCCGGGGCGGGCTGCAAAATCGAGCCCGTCATGCCCGCCCCCATCGGGCCGTTTCTGCCAGTCCAGCACGATTTTGCCGTCATGCGGTCTCTGAAAATGCGGCTTGCGCGGGGCACCAGACAGAGCCCGTTCGGGGAGCAGGGCGGGGATAATCAGCCGCTGGCCGGTCCGGATAGCACCATTGTCCGGCAGGTTATTGGCCAGCGCCAGAAGCGAATACGGTACGCCATAGCTTTCGGCGAGACCGGAAGCGGTTTCGCCCGACTGCACCACGTGGCTTTGCTGGCGCGGAATGACGAGTTTCTGCCCGCTGCGAATGGCATAGGGTTCGGGAATGCCATTGGCTTCGGCAATCACGATCAGCGCCACGCCTGCGCGATTGGCGATGCCTTTCAGCGTTTCGCCCTGTTGCACGACATGGTGTGTCTCGGTTGCCGGGTCGCTCGCCGCTATCAGCAAAAGCGCGCAGGGCGCCCATATGACGGCGAGAAACCTGCGGGATTTCACGTATCGAAGCTTTCTGCCAGACTGCCGAGCGATGCGTGATGGGTGAGGTCGAGCTGCAGCGGTGTGACCGAAATATATCCTTCCGAAATCGCTTCCAGATCGGTTCCGTGATCGAGCGAATGTTCGATATCGTCGAGGCCGAACCAGTAATAAGGCCGTCCGCGCGGATCGGTGCCTTCGAGTAATGAACCGCGGGCATAATCGTGAAAGCCCTGCCGTACGACTCGAATGCCTTTCACGGCATTGGCGGGAAGGGCGGGGAAATTCACATTGACGACGGTCCGTTTGGGAAGCTGAGCTTCGATCAGTGGTTTGAGCACTTTCGCGGCCCATTGCTCCGCCGCTTCGAAGCCGGCAGCGCTTTCACGCATCGCCTGGCTGAGAGCGATGGCCGGAATACCCGCCAGAGCGCCTTCCATAGCAGCGGAAATAGTGCCCGAATAGGTCACATCATCGGCAAGATTCTCGCCATTATTGACCCCTGAAAGGATAAGGTTCGGGCCGCCATCGGGAAACAGTTTGCGCAGCGCCAGATTGACGGCGTCGGTCGGCGTACCGGTGACGGCATAGCGCTTATCCCCGAATTCCTTCAACCGCACCGGGTGATGTAAGGTGAGCGAATGGCCTGCCCCCGAATTTTCCTCCGCCGGTGCGCAGGCGATCACATCGTCCGACAGGGCATGGGCGATTTTTTCGAGCACCGCAAAGCCCGGAGCGTGGATGCCGTCATCGTTGCAAAGGAGAATGCGCATAGGTGCCTTTATCGGAAAATGGGATGGGTTGTCAGGTGACGGGTTCGAGTTTTTCCAGTCCGCCGCAATAGGGTTTCAGGGCGTCGGGAATACATACCGATCCGTCCGCTTGCTGGCCGTTTTCAAGCAGAGCGACAAGTGTGCGACCAACGGCGAGACCTGATCCGTTCAGCGTATGGACGAATTCGGTCTTCTTCGCGCCTTCGGGTCGGTAGCGGGCATTCATCCGGCGTGCCTGATAATCGCCGCACCAGCTGATGGAGCTGATTTCCCGATAGGCATTCTGGCCGGGCAGCCAGACTTCGAGATCATAGGTTTTCTTTGCCGTGGCGCCCATATCGC
The DNA here is from genome assembly GCF_003610805.1 of Altericroceibacterium spongiae. Taxonomy (GTDB): domain Bacteria; phylum Pseudomonadota; class Alphaproteobacteria; order Sphingomonadales; family Sphingomonadaceae; genus Altericroceibacterium; species Altericroceibacterium spongiae. The sequence goes on from NZ_RAPF01000004.1 coordinate 121,216, forward strand.
CGGTGCATAGCAGCATTTTGCGATAGGGGAGGTCCAGCTTCTGAAGGATAGCTTCGGCGGAAGCGACCATATGATCGTGCTCGGCCTGCCAGTCTTCGGGACGGCAAACCGTCACCAGTTCAACTTTGTCGAACTGATGCTGGCGGATATAGCCGCGCGTATCACGGCCGGCCGCCCCGGCTTCCGAGCGGAAACAGGGTGTCAGAGCGGTGAGCCGCAGCGGGCTGGAAAGATCCTCGATAATCTGTTCGCGCACCGAATTGGTGAGGCTGACTTCTGCGGTCGGGATCAGCCAGCGGCCATCGGTCGTACGAAACAGGTCTTCGGCGAACTTCGGCAATTGTCCGGTGCCGAACACAGCCTCATCGCGCACCAGTAGCGGCGGGGCGCATTCCATATAGCCTCGCTCGACCGTCTGAAAATCGAGCATGAATTGCGCAATGGCCCGCTGGAACCGGGCCATCTGCCCGCGCAGAAAAGTGAAACGCGCACCGGAAATGGCCGCGCCGGTTTCAAAATCGAGCCCCAGAGCCGGGCCGATATCGGCATGTTCCCTGGCTTCGAAAGAAAATTCGCGCGGGCTGCCCCAGCGCTCCACTTCCTGATTATCGTCTTCATCCGCGCCTTCAGGCACACCTGCGGCGGGCAGATTGGGCAGACGGGCCACCAGGTCGTTCAGTTCGGTGGCAAGGGCGCGGTCTTCCTCTTCCAGAGCGGGCAGCGTCTGTTTGAGTTCGGTAACTTCGGCCTTCAGCCTGTCGGCTGTTTCCGTGTCCCCCTGACCCATGGCCTTGCCGATCGCTTTCGACGCTTCGTTGCGGCGGCTCTGAGCCTCCTGCACACGCGTAGTGAGGGCGCGGCGCTTCTCGTCCAGCCTGAGGACAGCCTGCGCGGCAGGGTCCGCTCCGCGGGCTCTCAGCCCTTCGTCGAAGCTTTCGGGATTCTCTCGGATAAATCGCAGGTCGTGCATGGCGCGCGCTATGCCCCTTCGAACCTGCCATTGTCCAGTAGCGATCGCGCCAAAACCGATCATCCGTTACTGGACAGGGAACGCCCTGATGGTTGATTTGTAGTTTTACCGTATCTTCTCGGGAAATGCCTTTCCCACTTAACAAATAATAACCGGATTGCAGGGACTTTGCAGAAAGCGTCAGATTTCTCTCCGCCATCGCGCACAGCTTTCATCGATATGCTGAATGCCGGTATGGGGTTTGCCCGCCGCAAAGGGCTGATGGAAGCCCCCGATCTCAGTAAATCGGCACTGATGGATAACGCGGCCCGGTTTACCGGCTATTCCGATTTTGGCGATGATTGGTTCCACAAGCCGCTCGATCGGCTGCTTGAAAATCTGCACGATCAGGCTCGCCTGAATGCGGCGGGCGAATGGGCTGCGAAGAAGCAGTTCGAAAAGGTTCTGCATGACCGGCTCTGGGCCGAACAGTGGTTCAGGGAGCATCCCGAAATTCTTGGCCGCCCGCTTCCCCGGCCGGTTTTTATCGTCGGGCCCATGCGCTCGGGAACGACTCGCCTGCATCGCCTGTTGTCAGCCGATCACCGTTTCTCGCATATGCGCAGTTTCGAAACGATTTCACCGGTCCCGCGCCCCGGCTTCGTGCCGGGCAAGCCCGATCCTCGTGTCAGACTGGCCGAACGTATTATGCGTGTGGCGCGCTTCGCCAATCCGCGTACGCTGACCATCCACCCGACCGGGCCATATGAACCGGAAGAAGAACTGGGTCTGCTGGTCAATTCCTTCTGGGGTATGAAGCACGAAGCCCAGTGGTGGGTGCCCGATTATGGCCGATGGTGCGAAAGGGAAGATGCGGTGCCTGCCTATCGACAGATGGCACGTCTGCTGAAACTGGTCGGCTGGTCGCAACAGGTTTCCTCCCTGCGGCCATGGGTGCTGAAAACTCCCCAGCATATGATGGACCTGCCTGCGCTTATGAAGGTTTTCCCCGATGCAAGGCTGATTTTCACCCATAGAGACCCGCTGTCAGTGGTGGGCAGCGCTGCCTCGCTCGCCTGGAATCAGACGATTATCTATTCCGATCATGCCCAGCCGGAGCGGATCGGCAAGGAATGGCTGCGCAAGACGAATCTCCAGATCGCACGGATGCGTCAGGCGCGCAAAATGGTGCCGGGCAACAGGATTATCGACGTTCGCTATGACGAGATGGACCGCGACTGGCGCGGCACGATGCGGCGGATCTACGAATTTCTCGACATGGATATCGAACCGAGCCTGCCGGCGATGCAACATTATATGGATCGCACGGCGATCTATAAGCGGCATCCCCATCAATATAGTCTGGAAGAATTCGGACTGTCCGCCGGGCAGGTGCTGCACGAACTGAACGACTACATAACAAGCTTCGGTATCCCGCTGGAAGACCGGATGGACCGGCTGGCCAAAACGGGTGTGATGGCCTGAAACGGCGGAGGGCCGGAGAGTTTGATATTTCTGCAGGAATGGTGGGCGCGGCAAGGATTGAACTTGCGACCCCACCCGTGTGAAGGGTGTGCTCTACCACTGAGCTACGCGCCCGCTCGCTGACGAAGAGCCCTTCGTTCACGGCAGGGGCGCGCCTTTGCCATGGCTGTGGTGTGAAGGCAAGGGGGAAATACCCCCTTGCTTTTCAGTTTACGCGCTGCGGATTCCTGCCCGGTGTTCAGTCCAGCAGTATTTTCGTCATCAGCAATTGCCACCCTGCCGGCTTGCTTTGAGTGCGGGCGGGCGGGGCGTATTCGGGCGCGGCGCATTCGAGGCAGCGTGCCTGCATACCGCGGACCGAGAGCAGATTGTCGAGATCGGCCATGACCTGTCCGGTCAGACGCTCCTCGCGACCGGCGAAGAGGCCAACCATATCGGTTGAGCCGGTCGAAGCTTTCTCCGATTCCCTGCTCAGAAGCTGCTGGAGAATTTCCGTATAGGGATCGATGGATTCTTTCAGATAAAGCGGATGCCAGTCACCATCCTTGAGCTTGGCCTGTTTGGCCACCCAGGCAAGCGCGGCGTGCATATCGCCGAATTCATCCACCAGGCCGAGCTGGCGGGCCGAGCCGCCATCCCACACACGGCCCTGCGCAATCTCGTCGATCTGGGCCTTGGTCTTACCGCGTGACTGGGCCACCAGAGTGAGGAAACGATCGTAACCATCCTCGATAGTGGACTGGATCATGGTTTCGGTTTCAGGGGTGAAACCGGCGAACAGATCGGGCTGGCCCGATAGCGGGGTGGTGCGCACGCCATCGGTGGTGACACCCCATTCGGCCAGCGCATCTTCGAAAGTGGGAATTACCCCGAAAATGCCGATCGAGCCGGTAATGGTCTCAGGTTCGGCGAAGATGCGGTCGGCCGGAGTGGACACCCAATAGCCGCCGCTCGCCGCGACATTGCCCATCGATACGGCAATCGGAATATTGCGTGCTTTCTGGCGCAGAATGGCCCGGCGAATGGCTTCGGCGCCGGTGACCGTGCCACCGGGCGAATCCACCCGGATCACCAGACCGGCCAGATCCTTGTCCAGCGCTTCGTCGAGCAGACGGGAAATGCGTTCACCGCCTGCCGAACCGGGGCCGGCTTCGCCATCGCTGATTTCACCGGCAATGGTGATAACGCCGATGGGTTTGCCCTTGGTGGAAACGGGATTGGCGGAGAGCCAGGTGTCGAGATCGGTATGAGCGAAGCTGCCGGGCGTCTTGCCCCAGCGATCATCCCCGGCGACCTGTGCGATTCGTTTGCCCCATTCGACCTTGGTTCCGGTGCGGTCGGCGAGGCCGGCGGCCAGGGCCGCCTGCGCGAGATTGCCTTTGCTGGCGGTGAGCCATTGGTCGATATTGCCGGTCGCCATGCCGATATCGGCCTTGGCGCGGGCCTGTTTCACATTGGCCTGCCATTCTTCCCACAAGGCGCCGTAAAGCGCCTGCGCATTTTCGCGCGCGGCGGGTGACATATCGCTGCGCATATAGGGTTCGACCGCGCTCTTATAGGTGCCTACGCGATAGACGCGGGCGTGAATTTTCAGCTTGTCGAGCAATGCGCCGTAATAGAGGCGTTGGCCGCCGGGGCCGGAAATCACTGCGCCGCCCATCGGATCGACCCAGACTTCGCTGGCATGGGCGGCCAGCATCAGCGAGTCATCGGTATAGGCCACGGCATAGGCGAGAACTGGCTTCTTGGTCTGGCGAAACCGGTCAAGCGCGGCGCCGATGCTCTGCATATGGACCTGTCCGCCGCCGGTAAATTTGGACAGGTCGAGCGCAATAGCCTTGATCCGGTCATCGCCTGCTGCCGTGTCGATCGCGCGGACGATATCGCGCGCGGCATATTCATGAACCGGGGCGGCGGAGGACAGAAGCGCGTTGAGCGGATCGATCAGGGCGGGTTCTTCCACAACGCGCCCGTCGAGATCGAGCAGCAAGGCGCCGTCATGCACCGAGGCGGGGCTGGGTCTTGCGCTCAGCGCGGCAAAAAGAAGAGCGAAGAAAAGCAGAAGGAAGAGCAGCGCCAGCGCATCCTTGATCCCGACCAGAAGACGCCAGACCTTGCCTGCAAATGCCATGAGAGAACCGCCTCGCAAAATGATTGTCCCGATAATTCCTGTGCGTTCTAGGCGGGTATGGCGTTATGTTCCACCCGAAACCGCTTGAGCGACCTGCCGGGCTTGATTAAGGGCATGGCTTTGATGAACAACACCCCAGACAATTCGCCCTATAAGCACTATCCGGATAGCCAGTATCCGGCTGGCGGGCTCGCCTTTCCCCATCGCGACCTGCTCGGGATCGGTCAGCTCGAAACGCACCAGATCCATTATCTGCTCGATGAGGCCGAGCAATGGGTCCACCTCAATCGCCAGCCGACCAAGCATAACGATGCGCTGGCCGGACTGACGATCATCAATGCCTTTTTCGAAAATTCCACCCGCACGCTGTTGTCTTTCGAGATCGCAGGCAAGCGGCTGGGCGCCGATGTCGTGAATATGCACGCCGCGCAGTCCAGCGTGAAAAAGGGCGAAACGCTGATCGATACGGCGGTGACGCTCAACGCCATGCGCGCCGATGCGATCGTGATCCGTCATGCGTCCAGCGGAGCGGTGGCGCTGATTGCCGGCAAGGTGGACTGCCCGGTGCTCAATGCCGGGGACGGGCAGCATGAACATCCTACGCAGGCGTTGCTCGATGCGCTGGCGCTGCGCACCCGGTTGCGTGAAAGCGGGCGGGAGGAATTTAACGGGCTCGAAGTGGTGATCTGCGGCGATATTCTGCACAGCCGCGTGGCCCGCTCCAATGCGCTGTGCCTGCAGGCGCTGGGGGCCAAAGTGCGTTTCTGCGCCCCGCCGGCGCTTATGCCGAAGGGAGCCGAGGAGATGGGTGTGACGGTCTGTCACGATTTCGACAAGGCGCTGGACGGCGCCGAAGTGGTGATGATGCTGCGCCTCCAGAACGAACGGATGAAGGGCCAGTTCATTCCTTCGCCGCGTGAATATCGTCATCTTTTCGGGCTGACCGAGAAGCGGCTGGAGAAGGCGAGCGAGAATGCCATCATCATGCATCCGGGGCCGATGAATCGCGGGGTCGAGATTGACAGCAATGTCGCCGATCTCGCCGGACGGTCGATCATCACCAATCAGGTGGAAATGGGCGTTGCCATTCGTATGGCCTGCCTCGATGTGCTGACCCGCAGGGCACGCGGTGTGCCCGGCTGGGATGCGACGGCTCAGAAAGGCCAGTGGGTATGAAACAGCCGCGTCCTCTCGTTATTACCGGCGGTCGCCTCGTCACGCCCCGCGGTATCGAAGCCGGGTCTTTGCGCTGTGAAACCGGGCGGATCGTTTCGGTCGGCGATGTCACTCCGCAGGAAGGCGATGCGCTGGTCGATGCGCAAGGCGCACTGGTGGCGCCCGGTCTGGTCGATTTCGGTGTCTTTGCCATCGACAAGCCAGCGTTCCATTTCGGCGGTATCACCCGTGCCGGGCTGATGCCCGATCAGTCGCCGCCGCTCGACCATCCGGCGCGCGTGCGCTTTGCGGCACAGAGCGGGAAGCCCGATTTCTGGGTCCATCCCTTTGCCGGAGCGACACTGGCGCTGGAAGGCGAAAACCTCGCCGAACTGGCACTGATGCGCGATGCCGGGGCGAAGGCGGTGGCGACCGGGCGGCGCTGGATCGGCGATAGCGGCACTATGCTGCGCCTGCTCCAATATGCCGCGATGCTCGATATGGTGGTGATCGCCCATGCCGAGGATGCCGGCATTGCGGGCGATGCGGTGGCGACGGCCGGGCTGATGGCTACGCGTCTGGGGTTGCCCAGTGCACCCGCCGAAGCCGAAGCACTGGCCGTGGCGCGCGATATTGCGCTGGCCGAAATGGCGGGTGCCCGGCTCCATTTCCGACAGGTGACGACGGCTGCGGCGCTCGATCTGGTGCGTGCGGCCAAGAAGCGCGGTGTAGCGGTGACAGCGGGTGTGACACCGGCGCATTTCATGCTGTCCGATCTCGCCATCCGCGATTTCCGCACATTCGCTCGCCTGTCCCCACCGCTGCGCGAAGATGAGGATCGTCTGGCGGTGATCGATGCGATTGCCGATGGCACGATCGATATCGTCGCATCGGGCCACGATCCGCGCGGACCGGAAGATAAACGCCTGCCTTTCGCCGATGCCGAGCCCGGCATGGCCGGGGCCGAAACGCTGCTGGCCATGGTTCTGACGCTGGTGCGCGACGGCGCCATCGGCATGGAACGCGCTTTCGATCTGATTGCGCGCAATCCGGCACAATTGCTGGGCGTTCAGGCGGGTGCTCTGGTCGAAGGCTGGGAAGCCGATATTGCGCTGATCGATCCTGAAAAACCGTGGATCGTGGATTCGGACAAAATGGAAGCTGCCGCCGGCAATACGCCGTTCGACAAACAGCCTGCACAGGGGCGGGTCACAGCTTTGTGGAAGGGCGGCGTGGAGGTCGATTGACCTCCGGCGCAGCGCGTTCGCTCGCGGGGATGTTCCCCTCTATCGCAAGGCCATTTGTGTGACAGGGCCAAGCGTTCCGGGCAGGGGTTTGCTGCTGGCATAAGCGAGGCATCCCTGCCCGGTGCGTTTAAAGGCGGCGCAGGCAGAGATTGCTTTGGCCTTGTCGAAACCGCCTGCCGCCACGCGCCAGAAAATGCGACCTTTGACACGTGCACGGGTGAGGATAAGCCGGTGCCCGTCCAGCGATGGCAGTTTACTCTGATAGATCGTCCATGCCCGCCGGGCATCTTGTTCGCTGGCAAAGCTGCCAAGCTGAACCAGATGTGTTTCGACCAGCCGGTGAGGCGGTTGCGGTGCTATGGCAGCCGGGGAAGGCAGGCTTGTGGCCGAAGCGAGCTGGGCTTCCATATCTTCGCTGCCGACAGGGCCAGGTGCCGGAGCGACAAAGGAAATGGATGTCCGCTGCCCCGATGGAGCGATGCTGCGGCGCGCATAATGTTGGCTTTCGGTGGGCGCGGCGGTGTTCAGAGCGAGCGGCGGCAATTCTGCCGCAGCAGCCCCGGCGGAGAGGGAAGTGGCCGGAAGCGGCGCGGCTGCCTGCGCCAGCATGGCAGGAGCAACGGTGTTGAGCGCCAGACGGGCAGGCTGGCCTGAATCCTGCCCTGCGGGTGTGATATTGAGCAGGCGGGCAACCGGAATAGCAGCCTTCTTCGCCATGGCCATTTGTGCCCATTGCTCCATACGATCACCCAGTTTTGCAGGCGGTATATCCTGCGCCGCCATGGCTCTGGCTTCGCGCCATTGTCCGGCCAGAGCATAGGCCAGCGCCAGATTCTGCCGGATACGCATAGTGTTATCGCCCGAGCGGATCGCGACGGATAAAATGGCAATGCCGCGTCTCGTGTCGCCTGCAAGGGCAAAGGCGAGCCCGGCATCGGCTGGTGCCATACTCCCGGCCCGGTGATCGAGCAGGTCTGCCGCAGCCTGTTTCTGGTCGCTGCCGATCAGCGCCAGCGCCAGTTGCAGCGCAGTGTGTTCGCTCCGATCGCCGAGCAGGACGGCATCGTTGAATGTTGTCGCTGCCGAGGCGAAGCGCCCGGCATCGAGATAGGCCGAGCCCAGGGCAGCGCGATAGGTTGGGTTGCGCGGATCGCTCTGCACGGCCGATTCGGCCTGGCGAATGGTCTTGTCATGTTTGCTGCCTGTCGGCTGCGTTTCGGCCTTATGGGCCGAAGCACCCGCACTGCGAATCCCGCTATCCGGTTTTTCGGGCGTGGTGCATCCGATCAGGGCCAGTCCGGCACAGGCGGTAAGGGCGAGATGGCAAGAGGTTTTGGCGGGAAAAAGGCGGTTCATGAGAGAGGGACCCGATTGGAACATGGAATGATTTTAGCGCCGATGCCCGGAAAACTGCCGTCTGCGAAGTGGCACAGCCCTGTGCGATCCCAAAATATACATGCCCATTATTCTGGCCTTTTCTGTTGCGAACCCCGGGGCGCAATCGCCCGCCCGGACGGCTGCGTATCGTCAGCCTTTCCGGTGTCACAATTCTGGCAACTCATCCCTAAATTATCCTTAATGGCGAAGCGGCGAGATGGCATGATAGAAACAATGCCCCGCTTCAGAACGATCGGGGGAAAGCTTTTGCTAACGGGTTATTCACTATGCCAATGCGTGGGATCATTCAGTCGGGCCGGTCCGTTTTATCCGGCAAAGCTGTCATGCGGAAGGAAGTGAACGGAATGCGGTGGACTATCTTGGGACGGAGCCTGGTAATGGGCTTGTCACTGCTGGCTGCCGTACCGGCCATGGCTACGGTCAAGGATGGTGTCGATGCATGGAGCCGGGGCGATTATGCGGCTGCCATTCGCGAATGGCAGGGGCCCGCTGCCGAAGGCGATCCCGATGCGCTGTTCAATATGGGGCAGGCCTACCGGCTGGGGCAGGGTGTGCCGCAGGACAAAGCGCGGGCCGAGCAATTGTACAAACAGGCCGCTGCCGCAGGCCATGTTCGTGCCGCCGATACCTATGGTCTGATGCTGTTTCAGGATGGACGGCGCGCAGAAGCGCTGCCTTATGTCGAAGCGGCGGCGCGGCGGGGCGATCCACGGGCCGAATATCTGCTCGGCATCGCCCATTTCAATGGCGATTTTGTCGAGAAAGACTGGGTTCGCGCCTATGCGCTGATGACGCTGGCCCATAGTGAGAGCCTGCCGCAGGCGGCTCCGGCGATTGCCCAGATGGACGAATATATTCCGCTGGAACAGCGGCAGGAAGCCGCCGGGCTGGCCTCGTCCATGCGAGCCGAAGCAGAACGCGAACGCGCTACGGTGCTGGCCGCGGCGGAACTGACAGCGGGTGATGACGAAGCGGGCATGGCCGGTGCCGCACCGCCCGCGACCGCTCCCGCTGCCGTTAGCGCAAAGGCCGATCCTGCGCGGACAGTCGGCACTGTTTCCCCGGATAAGGGCGAGGGTGCCGTACTGGCTCGCGCTGCGCTGGTTGAGGCGCGGCAGGCGACCGGTACGGACAGCCCGGCGCAGGCTGGCGCATCTTTCGTTTCGCGCAGTGCCATGCCGCAGGCCGGAACGGGCCGGAAGGCGCCCGCTGCGTCTTCTGCCGTGGAGACTCCTTCCGCTATCGATAAGCCCCGGTCTGACAGTAAGGCACAGTCTGACAGTAAGGCACAGGCCGATCATAAGGCGCAGACGGAGACCCGACAGGCTGCTGCAGCATCCGGTCCGTGGCGGGTCCAGATCGGTGCATTTTCGGTCGCCGGAAATGCCGACCGCTTATGGACCAGACTGAAGGACCGGCCCGAATTGAAGGGCCATCCGCGTATGGATGTTCCGGCAGGGCGGGTCGTGAAATTGCAGGCGGGCGGTTTTGCCAGCCGGAGTTCTGCCGATGCGGCGTGCCGGGCGTTGAAACGGGGCGGGCAGGATTGTCTTGTGACTTCGCGTTAAAGCTCTCACAACAGGCGCGTGAAATGATGGCGGGGCGCTTGTATGACCAGTCCGGAACAATCGCTCGATATGAGCGAGGATGATACGCTGCCCGAAAGGCCGGTGCGCGGGGCGGAGCGGCTGGTGTCGCTCGATTTTATTCGCGGCGTTGCTGTGCTGGGCATTCTGTTCGCCAATATCACCGCCTTCGCGCATCCGATGCTCGCTTATTCCTGGCCCGATGCGCTGCCGGGCGGCGCGACTCTGGCGGACGATGCAATCTGGCTGTTCCAGTTCGTATTTATCGATGGCAAGTTCCGCGCGCTGTTCTCACTGCTGTTCGGTGCGGGCATGATGCTGTTCATGGAGCGTGTCTGGGCGCGGGGCGGTTCGCGCTGGTTGCAGGCCCGGCGCCTGTTCCTGCTCATGCTGTTCGGCCTTGCGCATTTCTATCTGCTCTTTGTCGGCGATATTCTGTTTCTCTATTCGATAGCCGGTTTGCTGGTTTTGCCAATGCTGTGCTGGAGTGCAGAGCGCCAGTTCTGGTCGGGGCTGGTCTGGTATTTGCTGGGTGCGCTGATCCTGACCGGGCTGCTCGCCATGCCGGCGGTGATCGAAGCTCATCCGGCAGCGGCGCCCGATCAGTGGCAGACGATGATGGCGGGCTGGCAGGACCGGATCGACGAAGCGGCGCGTGAAACATCGGTCATGCAGCAAGGCAGCTACGGGGACATTGTTGCGTTCCGTTTTGCCGAGCAAAGCGGACAGCTTGCCGAGCTGCTCATCGTGGTCCTGTTCGAAACCGCGCCCCTGATGGTGCTGGGTATGGCTTTGTATCGCCGCGGCTTCTTTATGGCCCCGCTAGACTCGTCTCAGCGCCTCTTATGGAGCGTTGTGGCCCTTATAGGCGGGGTGCTTTTGTCGCTGCCACTGGGGCTCTGGGCGATTGAAACGGGATTTCCGCCTTTCCTCACCCAGTTCCTGTTCAACGGCCCCTCGGCCTTCCCGCGACTCGCCGTAAGTCTGGGTATGGCGGGGCTTTTGACGCTGTGGGCGCCCGTTTGTGCGAGGAGCTGGCTGGGCAGCCGCGTCATTGCCGCAGGGCGTATGGCATTCAGCAATTATGTCGGTACATCAGCGCTTATGTTATTGATTTTTCAGGGATGGGCAGGGGGGCTGTATGGCGATTTGCATCGCATGGCGCTGCTGCCGATTGTCCTGCTCGGCTGGATCGCCATGCTCGGCTGGTCGAAATCATGGCTCACCACCTTCCGCTACGGCCCGCTCGAATGGCTCTGGCGTTGCCTCGCTTACGGAAAAGCCTTTAATATCAAACGGTAAGCGCGCAAAAATAATTGATAATTTCTCGCATTAATGCTTGATACTGCAACCCATTCGCATTAGCTTGCTTTTCAGGCAAGGAGATTCGATGTGATTATATGCGTTTGCAATGTGATCCGGGAAAATGAACTGCGCCATGCTGCCCGGCTCAATCCCGGCGATGCTCATGCCGTTTATTCCTGTCTGGGCAAGCAACCGCAATGTGGTCAGTGTCTCGAAGAGGCCGAAGACATTCTCCTTGAAGAACGCGATATGGCTGGTCAGGAGACGCTCGCCGCCTGACGCGGTGTAATTCTGCTAAGCATTCTCAGAAGCGCGGATTTCTGCGCTTTTTAAGCCTTCATTTCTTTCCTTCTACTTGCCAGCATGGGTCAGTTTGTCCCATGTAGCGGCCAGTCATTGGATAAGGACAGATTTATGAAGGGCGACCCGAAAGTCATCGAATTTCTCAATCAGGCGCTCACAAATGAGCTGACCGCGATCAACCAGTACTGGCTGCATTACCGCACTTTGAATCACTGGGGTGTGCACAAACTTGCTGCTTATGAACGCGGCGAATCGATTGATGAAATGAAGCACGCCGATACGCTGGCCGAACGTATCCTGTTCCTTGAAGGTCTTCCGAACTTTCAGGCACTTCACAAGCTGAAGGTCGGCGAAACGGTCGAGGAAATTTTGCGAGCCGATCTGGCAATGGAAATGGAAGCCATTCCCCTGTTGCGCGAAGCGGCGGAGTATTGCCAGCAAATCAAGGATTACACCTCCGGTCAGATCTTTGAAGACATTCTTGCCAGTGAGGAAGAGCATGTCGATTTCCTCGAAACCCAGTTCGACCAGATCGAACTGATGGGGCTTCAGAACTATGTGCAACTCAACAGCAATTATGCTGCTGGTGGCGGTACGGGCGACTGAGTTTCTCTGTCGGATTTGCTCGAAAAAGGCGGGGCTGACATAAAGTTGGCGCCGCCTTTTCATCTTCTAAAACTATCACCGTATTATCCGGTCGGGCGGGAAGTCTGGGCCGGGAAAATCGATAGATTATCCAAGACCGGATTATCCTCCTTCGCCAGAATTGTCCGGTTGCGCCCCGAACATTTTGCTTCATAAAGCGCGGTATCTGCCTGTTTCAGCAGATCGCCCCATTCCCTTCCTATATTTCCGATCGCAACGCCGACACTGATCGTCGCTGAGATATCGACCCCCTCGATATTCTGCGCCTGGTGCTCGAAGTCACTGCGTAAGCGTTCCGCTGCGGCGATACCGTCTTCGGGGTGAGGGCCGCACAGAATGCAGGCAAATTCTTCTCCACCTGTGCGGAATACATTATCGCTTCCCACGGTACGGCAGGCAATTTTAGCGGCCAGCGCAATCACTTTATCGCCAAAATCATGTCCGAAGCGATCATTGATAGTTTTGAAACGATCAATATCGAAAGTGATACAACCGACAAGGCTGCCTTCGGGCAAGTGTGCAGTCAGCGCTTCCGTACATTCTTTCAAAGCCCGGCGATTGCCGACTCCGGTAAGCGGATCAATCAGAGCTAACAGATAATTTTCTGCGGCCAGTTTCTCGCGTGCGAAAGCGATCATGAAGGCAGTGGTCAGAATACCATGCATGACTGCCAGCAGCGCGAAAATGGCGATAGACCACCAGGTTGGCGGATAAGGTCCGAGAGGGGCGGGGAGGAACCACGCCAGTGGAACACGGATAAAATTGATTGCCGCGTAACTTGCGAAAATCCAGAACAGCATAGTCGCAGAGGGAAGGCGTGGCGTGACGAGTTGACGAAACTCCATCGCTGCGAGTGCACTGAACCCACCGATAATCACGGCGTAGATCATCGGCGCTATCGTCAATAACGAGGTGCTGTGCACATATGACAGCATATAAATGAACCAGAGTGCACAAGTTACGATCACGGGAACAGGCCGTGTCGGCCGGCTACACAGGACCCGACTGGCTTGCCAGGCGGCACCATAGCTAAAAATGACCGCTGTATGGCCGATGCGCAGTGCCCAGAGATAACTGAACATGGCAGGGTAACCTAGCATGATTCCGGCAATTACGCCGGAAGCGAAAGGCGCTACATACCAGAACTGATTCCTATGGCGTCCTTCCTTAAGCCAGAACAGAGCGGAAATCAGACAAATGACTGCAGACAGTGCTGTTACGCAGGCAATGATAGTGGTGACATCCGGATCTGCATAACCGGAAAAGGCTGGGCCGGGTGCTGTAGATGATTGTGCTGATGGCAAAAGGATTCCTTTGCTGGTCCTTGTATATACCAGGGCTACTCAGACTCTTCCCGTTCCCATAGCAAAGTCGGTTAACACTATCTTGAAAAGCCGCAATTTCAACGTGTGTTGCGCCGACCTGGTCATTCGAACTCAGTGCTCAGTCCGTCTCATCTTCCAAAGCATGCATATCATCGTCTGAAAAGCCGAAATGATGACCAACTTCATGGACCACCACATGGCGCACCATCTCGCCGAGACTGCATTGCCTCTCCCGGCATTCAAGCAGCAACGGACTGCGAAACAGACGGATCAGAGGAGGGAGATCACCTGATGCCCAGACCGACTGCTTATCGATCGGATGTCCCTGATAAAGCCCTACGAGTTGCCAGGGATTGTCGAGCCCGACCGCATGTAAGGCTTCCTGATCGGCAAATTCTTCCACCCGGACTTCGATATCGATCAGATGCTCTGCAAAAGGGGACGGGATGGCCCGAAAAACACGAAAGGCCAATGTTTCGATTTCTGACCCCGAGGGGCCGGGCAGGGGATGCAGTTCCATACCCGGTATATAAGGTGTGTTGTCAGGAAGCGTAAGGGTTCTTCGGGCTGCGCAGGGCAAGGCGTACAGGCACGGCGCCAAAGCCAAGATCGCGGCGAATGCTGTTCATCAAATAGCGCTCATAGCTTTTGGGCAGGGCATCGAGCCGTGTGCCGAACACGACGAAGCTGGGTGGCCGTGTCTTATTCTGCGTGATGTAGCGCAGCTTGATTCTCTTGCCGCCCGGCGCAGGTGGAGGATTGGCGGATAAGGCATCATCGAACCAGCGATTGAGAGCCGAGGTGGGAATACGCCGGCTCCATGCTTCCCGCACATCGAAAGCGGCGTTGAGAAGGTTGTCCAGCCCCTTACCGGTAACGGCCGAGACAGCAATAAGCGGTACACCGCGTAACTGGGCCAGTCCTTCTTCAAGCGCTGCGCGAATCCCGTTGAACAATGAGCTGGGCTCCTGCGCCACATCCCATTTGTTGATGGCTATAATCAGCGCCCGGCCTTCTTCGAGCACGAGATTGGCAATTTTGAGGTCCTGTGTTTCGAGGCCGCGCGTCGCATCGAGCAGCAACACAACCACTTCAGCGTAATCAATGGAACGCTGTGCATCGAGCACTGAAAGCCGTTCAAGCTTGTCGATCACCCTGGCTTTTTTACGCATCCCCGCCGTATCGACCAGTCGTACGGGACGAAGCTGGCCGGATTTGGGATCGGTCCATTCCCAGTCGACAGCGATGGAATCGCGGGTAATGCCTGCTTCCGGGCCGGTTAGCAGACGATCCTCTTCCAGCAGGCGGTTGATAAGAGTGGACTTACCGGCATTGGGCCGACCGACCACGGCGAGATGCAAGGGTGCCGCCGAGAGATCGTTCTCGATGACTTCGCCATCCTCATCCAGTTCCACCGGAACATTCACTTCCGGGGTTAAATGAGTATCGCCGCTCTCATCCTTTTCAATAAGCGGCTGCAAGGCTTCGAACAGATCGGCAACCCCTTCGCCATGTTCGGCGGAGAGGGCAACAGGTTCGCCAAAGCCGAGTGAGTAGCTCTCAAGCAGCCCCGGCTCTCCGGCGCGTCCTTCGGCTTTGTTGGCGACCAGCACCACCGGCACGTTTTGACCTCGCAGCCAGCGGGCGATTTCCTCGTCCAGCGGCGTAACACCTGCTCTTGCATCGATTACGAACAAGGCAATATCTGCGCCTTTCAGGGAAACTTCTGTTTGCGCGCGCATCCGGCCGGGCAGTGAGCCTGGGTCTTCATCTTCCCAGCCGGCAGTATCGACAGCGGTGAATTCCATACCGAGCAGGACGGCTTCACCGAAACGGCGATCACGCGTGACGCCCGGCTGATCGTCAACCAGCGCGATGCGTTTGCCGACAAGCCGGTTGAACAGGGTCGATTTACCGACATTCGGGCGGCCGATAATGATGACCTGGGGAGTTTGATGCATTTTCATGGCGATTCGGGAGGTGGCGACTTGCCGGGCACTTGGCAAGCCAAAGCGGTAATATGAAGGGCAGGAATGTGCTTCCCGCTCCCTATGATGCAGTCTGGTGACGCTATGTTTGGATCGGCAAAAAACGGGAATTATAGTTAAAATCAGATTTACCAAAGCCTGATAGGCTGAACTAAGATTCGCGCGCCCAATATCCGGGCATGATGAAAAAGGCTCTGTCTTATTCGCCCTTCGCTCTTGCGTTGATAACACTTCCAGCTCCGGCTCTGGCCGGTGCAGCGAGTGTTCCAGGCCAACAATATGCCGCGCATTATAAGGCCGGTGAATTGCCGGCTTATATCCGCAGTATGGATTATGCCCGCCAGACATCGGGAGTCGATATTTACGGCGATCCAATGACCTGGTGGAGCAAGGCTGCCTATCGCTATGAACGGGGACATACGCCCCGGATCGGGGCGGTGATGGCTTTCAAGCCGCATGGCAATCTGCGGCTCGGTCATGTCGCCACGGTCAGCCGGGTAATCGATAAGCGCCATATCCTCATCCGCCATGCGAACTGGTCACCCATTAACGGCCGACGCGGACAGATCGAGAGGGACGTGCTTGCGGTGGATGTATCGAAGCATAATGACTGGAGCGCGGTGCGCGTCTGGTATGCTCCGAATAATGATCTGGGTGCGACAGCCTGGCCGGTTTACGGTTTTATCTATAATGGCGGGAAGCCGTTATCTGAACCGAAAATCGCAGAAAAGGCTATGCCCGCGACGCAGATCGCACGGGCTCCGGCTCGCCGTAATCCTCCGGCAACGGCACCGACGTCACAACAAATGCCTTCGAACGCTTTTCAGACAGCTTTCAGAGATTTTTGAGGGCGAAAGGATTCGTGACAGTTCGCCCCCGAACCTCCTTTGTCCGACCTGTGTCGGGCATGACGGTATTGCAGGGGCGATCAGTCTGCTTGTTTAACCAGCCTTGGCGACAGGCGGGTTTTCGCCCAGATCTTCATACCACGCCTCGACCGGGCCGTTCAGTTTGATCGTGAGTGGATTGCCTTTGCGATCCATAGTTTTGCCTGCCTGAACGCGCACCCAACCTTCGGATATGCAATATTCATCGACATTGTTCCGAACCACACCCTTGAAACGGATTCCGATGCCGCGTTGCAACTTCTCTGCATCGAAATAATCGCTGCGCGGATTGATGGCGATCCGGTCGGGTGGAACGTCCGAAGCATTGCTAGAAGATGCGCTGGACGCTGTGTTGTTCTGTGTTTCTTCAGTCATGTTCGCCGCTTAGCCACGGAGTTTTGCAAAAATCAATCCGGAGGAGATTTGATTTCTGGTGTTTCGGTGTCAGGAGCCGGCTTTTCTTCTCCCTCGTGATCCGGTCCCACTTCATCGGGAGCCTTCGGTCTGATCGTATCGCCCTTATCGGGCCGGATTTCATCGGGATGATCCCCGGGATTAATGTTATCATCTTCCAGCGTGCGATCGAAACTGGCTTCATGCGAGCCGGGATAGTCGCTGTCACCGTTGTCCATAGCCAGCTTCGCTGCTTCTTCGGGATCGGCATGCGGATCGATCGCCGGTGGTGTTGCAGGCGGAACATGGGGTTCGTGATAATCTTTTTCCGAATAGTCGTTGCGGTCCATCGGATGTCCTTTCCGCCGGAGAAACCGGCGTATTGGCCTGATAGGGGCGTGACATGAGCACAACGGTAGAATAGCATCCTATGTTCCAGCGAAACAGGCAAATTGCCGTTGTGCTTGCCCTTTTCGCCATGTCCTTATAAGGGCCTCTCCCTGTTTCACAGGTGATGAGCCTGTATAAAGTTCATGAGCCGCGGGCGTGGCGGAACTGGTAGACGCGCTGGATTTAGGTTCCAGTATCGAAAGATGTGGGGGTTCGAGTCCCTTCGCCCGCACCAGTACTGGCATCCGGGGCCAGGTAGAGTTTGGAAGGCATTTAATGCAGATCGTTGAAACCACCAATGAAGGCCTGAAGCGCGGTTACACGGTGACCATTCCGGCAGGCGACATCGAAGCGCGCATTGACAGCGAAGTGAAGAAGGTCGCTCCGCAGGTCCGTATGCCGGGCTTCCGTCCGGGCAAGGTTCCGGCAAATCTCGTCCGCAAGATGCATGGCGAAGCCCTGCATTCCGACGCACTCAATAACGCTGTGCGCGAATCGGTCGATGAATTGATGCGCGAAAAGAAGCTGCGTCCTGCACTGCAACCGCAGGTGGATCTCGGCACGGATTATGAGCAGGGCAAGGATGCCGAGCTGTCCGTTGAACTGGAAATTCTTCCGGAAATCGAAGCGCCGTCGATCGAAGGCCTGAAGCTGGAAAAGCTGAATGTGCCTGTGGCTGACGAAGCGCTGGACGAAGCGCTCGAAAAGCTCGCTGAAAATCAGAAGAGCTATCGCGATGCTGCCAAGACCAAGAAGGCTGGCGACGGCGACCAGCTCATCATCGATTTCGCTGGTAGCATCGATGGTGAAGAATTCGAAGGCGGTAAGGCTGAAGGCGCCGCTCTGGTTATCGGTTCAGGCCAGTTTATCCCAGGCTTCGAAGAGCAACTTGTCGGTTCCAAGACCGGTGAGGAAAAGACTATTACCGTGACGTTCCCGGAGGATTATCCGGCAGAACATCTTAAGGGTAAGGATGCGCAGTTTGCCATCACCGTTCAGCAGGTCAAGGTCCCCACAGAAACCAAGATTGACGAAGATTTCGCCAAGAATCTCGGTGTCGACGATCTCGAAACGCTGAAGAATATTCTGCGCGGCCAGCTTGAGCAGGAAACGGCCAATCTTACCCGCACGCAGATGAAGCGGCAGCTTCTCGACAAGCTGGCAGCGGATCACGATTTCCCTGTGCCGCCGAGCATGGTCGATGCGGAATTCGACCAGATCTGGCAGCAGCTTCAGCAGGAAGCCTCACGTGAGGAAAATCCTGAGGAAGCGATGAAGGAAATCGAATCCGAAAAGGACGATTACCGCAAGATCGCAGAACGACGCGTGCGTCTGGGGCTGCTTCTGTCCGAAATCGGCCAGGCCAACGGTGTCGAAGTGACACAGCAGGAAATGCAGATGCTCATGCAGCAGGCTGCTCAGCAATATCGTCCGGAAGATCGTCAGCGTTTCTTCGAATATATTCAGCGCGAACCGATGGCTCAGGCGCAGCTTCGCGCGCCGCTATATGAAGACAAGGTTGTCGACTTTCTGTTCGAACAGGCTGAAGTTACCGAACGCGATGTAACGCGTGAAGAGCTCGAAGCCGCTATCGAAGCCGAGGAAGGCGAAGAAGCGAAACCTGCGGCAAAAAAGGCAGCACCGAAGAAGAAAGCTCCGGCTAAGAAGACTACGGCCAAGGCTGACGATAAAGCCGATGCCGAGCCGGAAGGTGAAGAGAAGCCGGCTGCCAAGAAAGCTGCACCGAAGAAGAAAGCACCTGCCAAGAAAGCGCCTGCTAAAAAAGCTGATGCTGAAGGTGAAGAGAAGTCGGCTGCCAAGAAGACTCCGGCGAAGAAACCTGCTGCGAAGAAGGCTCCGGCCAAGAAAGCGGCAGATAAGGAATAAGATCGATAGTTGGTCCGGCGGCGCTATGTCGTGGGACAGAGCTTCGAAACAGAAACGGGCGTTTTCACTGAGTGGAAGACGCCCGTTTTCTTTGCCGTACAGCAGTTTATCCAATCGTTGCGGGAACTGAGGAAGATCCGCGCAGCCTGCAAACAGGCTTAAAGTTTAATCGAAGGTTCGGGCAGGACTGGCGGCGTACTGTCCATAAAAGTGAGCCAGTTTTCCCAGATCGTGTGTGTCCGCTGGCGGGTTATCCGAATTTCACAGGAAATGGTCATGGCATTGCGAATCGTGCCGCCGCTCCAATTGTCGTAAAGCGCTTCGCATTCAGCTTCTCGATAATCAGTCCACGCTTTTTGCGCCCTGCGAAATGCATCGGGAGCGTCCTTTTCAAGCGCGTCGGAAAATTCGTCCTTTGCGTCCCTTTCCATGATCGCGAGGGCAGTTTCAGCGTATTGTTCCATTTCCACATTTGCTTCGCCAAGCTGTTCGTTGAGGCAGGCGTTGACTTCCAGCGTTGTCTCTCCGGTGCAGCGTGAAGGCGCATTAGCTGTAGCGCTGGCTGTCAGAACGGCTGCAATAGGGAGAAAAAGGGGCATGGAGATAATCCTTCCCATGAGGGCCGAGGAGTATTCACCATAGCGGAGGTTAATGCTCTTGAACATCTTCACCATAGACGCGACATAGGCATTCGACCTTCAAAGATGAGGAATTACATGATCGATCTGTTCGGCTCTTCGGGCGAAATTCACGGCACTCAGGGCCAGTTTACGCGTGACCCGGTAACAGGCGCTCTCGTGCCGGTGGTTGTCGAAAGCACCAGCCGCGGTGAACGCAGTTTTGACATTTTTAGCCGCCTGCTGCGTGAACGTATCGTTTTCGTCACCGGCCAGGTGGAAGACAATATGGCGTCGCTGATCGTCGCGCAGCTATTGTTCCTCGAGTCGGAAAATCCGTCCAAGCCTATCAGCATGTATATTAACTCGCCTGGCGGGGTAGTGACGGCCGGAATGGCGATTCACGATACGATGCAATATATCAAACCACGTGTTTCTACAGTGTGCGTGGGACAGGCTGCTTCGATGGGCAGCTTCCTGCTTGCCGCCGGCGAACCGGGTATGCGCATTGCGCTTCCCAATGCCCGTATCATGGTTCATCAGCCTTCGGGCGGTGCGCAGGGCATGGCGTCGGATATCGAAATTCAGGCCAAGGAGATCTTGCGTATCCGTCAGCGGATGAACGATCTCTACGTGAAATATACGGGGCAGAGCCTTTCCGATATCGAAAAGGCGATGGATCGTGATACTTTTCTCGAAGCTGACGAAGCTATGAAGTTCGGTCTGGTGGACAAGGTTTTCGAAACCCGTCCCGATGCTGACCAGATTGGCGACGAAAGCGGTTCGGGTGGTGCGCCCGAATGATTTTGCAGGGCCCGGCCATTTGAAGGCCGGGCCTGTATGCTGCATGTTTCAGGTGATTTCCTGCATAATGCAGGGGGTTGCGCCAGAGGGCTATAATGGCCACTTGAAGCTGTAGTAATTTGGCAACCTTGTCTTTTCAGCCTCGCGAAAGCTTGAATCTTTAAGGTTAGCCTGATTGATATTGAAATTGGCGGAGTTACACTCTGCCTTTCCTTTCCGCGAATCCCGTGTGAAGGGAATAGGACAAAGGCATGACCAAATTGAGTGGATCGGATAGCAAGAGTACCCTTTACTGCAGTTTCTGCGGCAAGTCGCAGCATGAAGTAAGGAAGCTCATCGCCGGCCCGACCGTCTTCATCTGTGATGAGTGTGTTGAACTGTGCAATGACATCATCCGGGAAGAAACCAAGGGCGGGCTTGCCGGTAAGAAAGAAGGCGGCGTTCCTACGCCCAAGGATATTTTCGAAACGCTGAACGATTATGTGATCGGTCAGGATCGCGCCAAGCGGGTGCTTTCCGTGGCTGTCCATAACCACTACAAGCGTTTGAAGCATTCCGGAAAATCCGGCGATGTAGAGCTGGCCAAGTCCAATATTCTGCTCGTCGGACCGACCGGCTCAGGGAAAACGCTTCTCGCGCAGACTCTGGCACGGACTTTCGATGTGCCTTTCACTATGGCCGATGCCACTACATTGACCGAAGCTGGATATGTCGGTGAAGATGTCGAGAACATTATCCTGAAGCTGCTTCAGGCATCCGATTATAATGTCGATAAGGCGCAGCACGGTATCGTCTATATTGACGAGATCGATAAGATTACCCGTAAAGCGGAAAATCCTTCCATCACCCGTGACGTATCGGGTGAGGGTGTGCAGCAGGCACTGCTCAAGCTGATGGAAGGCACTACGGCTTCGGTTCCGCCGCAGGGCGGCCGTAAGCATCCGCAGCAGGAATTCCTGCAGGTCGACACGACGAATATCCTGTTTATCTGCGGCGGTGCTTTTGCAGGGCTCGAAAAAGTGATTGCGGATCGTCTGCAGAAGCGTTCGATCGGTTTCGGTGCACATGTGGCCGATCCCGATAAACGCCGGGTGGGGGAACTGCTTGAGAAGTGCGAACCGGAAGACTTGCTGAAATTCGGACTTATTCCCGAATTTGTCGGGCGTCTGCCGGTGATCGCCACGCTGAACGATCTTGATGTCGATGCGCTGGTTATGATTCTCCGGGAGCCCAAAAATGCACTGGTGAAGCAATATCAAAAGCTCTTCGATCTCGAAGATGTGGAACTGACTTTTACTGATGATGCGCTGGTGGCGATTGCCCAGAAGGCGATTGAACGCAAGACCGGCGCACGCGGGCTTCGATCCATTGTCGAAGGGCTGCTGCTCGATACGATGTTCGATCTGCCCAGCATGGAAGGCGTTTCAGAAGTGGTCGTGGATGGTGAAGTGGTCGAAGGCCGCAAGGAACCCGTTCGCGTATTGGGCAGCGAAAAGAAGAAGGAAGAAGCTGCCTGACCGAAAGCGTTTAGTCCGGTCTCATTTGGTTGTCGCTCCTTCCAACCGAGACTGGCTCGTATCGCCCGCCCGTCCATACCGGACGAGCGGGCGATCGCTTTTTGGGATCTGTTTTGCCGAAAATCTAACGCGGCTCTTGCTATAATCGGCAATATCCATAACTTGTTATATAACACTTTATGGAGTCGCTTATGGATATTCTTGAGGATCTTGGTCCGGTCTTTCTCGGCAGCCGGTTGAAGCGCCTTGCAGAGCGCCTGCAAGCGGGGGCCGCAGAAGTTCTTGCCGAAGCTGAGCTGGGTGTTCAGCCCTCGCATATGCCGGTGCTGGCGGCGCTCGACCGGGAAAATATGCTGATCGGACAGCTTGCCCAAGCGGTAGGGATGAGCCAGCCGGGTGTTACACGCAGTGTCGCGCAACTGGTTGAACTGGGACTGGCGGAAACGCAGTGTACTGAGGATCAAAGACGCCGACTGGCATCGCTGACACCTGCGGGTAAAGCGATGATGGTGCGTGCCAGAGCTCTTGTCTGGCCGCGGCTCGATGCAGCCGTAAAAGAAATATGCCCGATCTCGCCCGATTTGTTTTGTGAACAGATTGCAGCCATTGAAGCAAAGCTGGCGGAAAAAAGGCTGGCCGAATATGGCCCGCATACCCACAGACCGGCTTTGCAGATACGCGATTATGAAGAATCGGTGGCTGCCTGTTTCCGTGACATCAATCTGGAATGGATTGATGACATGTTCGTGGTTGAAGATGCCGATCTTGAAGTGCTCGATCATCCGCAAGAGGCTATAATCCAGCCGGGAGGAGAGATTCTCTTTGTCGAATCGCCCGATTTGGGGGTGATCGGAACCTGCGCGCTACGCAAGACGGGGCAGGGCAGTTTTGAATTGACCAAGATGGGCGTCAGATCCACTGCGCGCGGACTGAAAGCTGGAGAATTTCTGCTCCAAGCAGCTATATGTCGAGCCGGAGAAATTGGCGCACAGGAACTCTATTTGCTAACCAACAGCGCCTGCCAGCCAGCCATTCACCTTTATGAAAAACTGGGTTTCAGCCACGATGCAGGAATAATGGAGCGCTATGGCGCACGCTATGCTCGCTGTGATGTCGCAATGCTCTTCACGGGAACATTCTAAACCGTATGACGATCTTGCAGGCTGCAATCGCCAAGCGCCTGTTCGATCTGGACGGTCGTATGGCCAATCGCGAACTGATGCTCCAGTTCATGAGCGAGGTGATGGAGAAATGCGTCACCAGGATGCCCTTGTGGCATGACGAGATGGGCGGTTAGCGCGGTTTCGGTCGTGCTCATAGGCCAGATATGTAAATCATGGATAGCGTCCACTCCGGGGAGTTCGGCAAGGTAGGCGGATACTTTCTGCTCATCGATTCCCTCGGGTACGCCGAGCAGCCCCATCCTGACACTGTCTTTTAAAAGACCCCAGGTCCCGCCTGCTATCACCAGAACGATAATCAGACTGGTTACGGGATCGATCCACAGCGCGCCGGTTGCCATAATCAGTAAGCCGGCTGCTACTACGCCGATCGAAACAAGGGCATCGGCTGCCATATGGAGAAAAGCGCCGCGAATATTGATGTCGTTCTTGCGTCCGCGCATGAAGAGTAGAGCCGTTCCCGTATTGATGAGCACGCCGATTCCGGCGACCACGATCATCGTCATTCCTTCGACCGGGGCGGGGCTCATGAAACGATGAATCGTCTCATAGAGAATCGCCCCCAGCGCGATCAGTAGGAGGGCGGCATTGCCGATGGCCGCCAGAATTGAACTCGATTTGTAACCATATGTGAATCGTGCGCTGGGCGGGCGCTTGCTGGCGATATTGGCACCCCAGGCGATCAGCAGACTGAGTACATCGGAAAGATTGTGCCCTGCATCCGCCACCAGTGCCATTGAGCCGGAAATAATGCCGAAAGAGGCTTCTACAATGACGAAGCACGTGTTGAGGGCGATCCCGATAGCAAACGCGCGACCATAATCGGCAGGCGCATGGGAGTGACCGTGATGATGGTGCCCATGTCCATGATGATGTGCATGAGCATCACCACTACCCGTCGCGAGCGATTCCCGTTTTGTGTCCATACTGCCTGACTAAACAAGCAACGCCGGAGCGACAATGGCGCAAGCTTATGAATTGAACGCTTTATTGCATCTTTGTTGCAACAAGACGGTTTGTTTACGTGACAAAAATGCCGCAGTGCGGCGATAAACGTCTTGTCGGAGTATGAATTTGAATACCGATTTATACTGAACAGAGCCTTTGGTGGAAATAAAATACAATAATATCAATATATTAAGTGAAAATCTCCGATTTTGAAGGCAATTTGCGCACTGTCTTCTCTTGGTCATATTTCCGGGGCTAAGGCGCGCGTCAGTGGCAGGCGCCAAATATCAATTAGAGCGTCACCGCATCCATATTCGTGTCTGAGACAGACAAGGGATCAGCATAATGAAGAAAATGCTCCTTCGCAGTAGTGCATTGGTGGCGCTGGCAATGCCCGCCATGGTTCATGCACAATCGACCGGGTCGATCGACTTCCAGGAAGATGAAATCGTTGTCACCGGTGCGTGGCAGAACGAAGTGGGTGGTGTGGAAGTTCCCAACACGCCCAAAGCCAAGCAGGTACTGGGCGAAGAAATTATTCGCGCACAGCGCCCGGGGCAGACGGTCAACGATATCATCAATCTCGTTCCGGGCGTCAGCTTCCAGAACAACGATCCCTGGGGGTCGGGCGGTGGTGGCTTCACCATTCGCGGCTTCTCGGCAGACCGCGTATCGCAAACGCTGGATGGTGTTCCGCTGAACGATTCCGGCAACTACGCCATGTACACGAACCAGCAGGTCGATCCGGAAATCCTGCAGGAAGTGAATGTCAATCTGGGCACCACCGACGTCGATAGCCCGACGGCTTCGGCAGTGGGCGGTACGGTGAACCTGCTTACCCGTGTTCCCGATGAAGAAGCCGGTGTGATGGCTTCTGCCAGCTACGGTAACATTCTGGCCAACCATTCGGGTAATCGCCCTTATTACCGGTTTTTCGGCATGGTCGATACGGGTAGCCTGACCGATGGCGGTCTGCGTGCCTTCATCTCGGCCAGCACGCTCAACTATGACAACCCGTTCAACAATTACGGCGAAAACAAGAAGACCCAGTTTAACGGCCGCATCTATCAGCCGCTGGGCGACAATGGCGATTTCATGTCGCTTGCTGCGCATGTGAACGTCAATCGCAACAACTTCTTCGGTTCCAAGCGCTTCACTGGCGAAGGGGACACGACCGACGAATTCCCCGACACCAAGGCTGACCGTTTTTACGACATCGATTACCCTTGCACCATTCCCGGTGCGGTTACCGGTGTGGCCGATCAGCCGAATGAATGCGGCATGGAATTCGATCGCCGTTATAACCCCTCCAATACGGGTAATATCCGCGGTTCTTCGCGCTTCACTCTTTCCGATGGCCTCATTCTGACGGTCGATCCCAGCTTCCAGTGGGTCAAGGCCAATGGCGGCGGCGATGAGACTTTGCTGGAAGGGACGCGCAATGTCGGCGGTGTCGAATATACCGGCTTTATTCGCGGCAGTTATTATTACGGCATGGACCTCAATGGTGACGGGGACATGCTTGATGAAGTGAACGGTAACGATCCGAGCCAGACGCGCACTCGCCGTTATGGCCTGATCGCTTCGCTCGCTTACGAGATCAATCCCGACCACCGCGTTCGTATCGCCTATACGCTCGATCACGCCCGCCATCGCCAGACTGGCCAGACATCGCTGATGCGGTCCAATGGCGAAATCGCTGACGTTTTCCCGATGGATGATGCGCTGGTTACGGCGGACGGTTTCGAGCTGAACAAGCGTAACCGTAAATCCTTCGCGATCCTGAATCAGGTGTCCGGTGAATATAGCGGTAATTTCGGTCCGCTCGCAGTTAACCTCGGCCTGCGCGCTCCTTTCTTTACTCGCAAACTGAATCAGTATTGCTACACGACCTCGGCCAGCGGTTATGTGGACTGCATCGGTACGCAGGATCCGACGGCTTACGAAGCTGCCAATCCGAATGCTGTGGCCCCGCTGTCGCGCAAATACACCTATGACAAGCTGCTGCCGAATGTGGGCTTCACGCTTGATGTGGTCGAAAACGGATCGATCTTCTTCAATTATGCCAAGGGCCTTTCGGTCCCCGGTACCGATCCTTTGTATGACTCGCTCTATTTCGTCGATGCGGAAGAAGCGCGTCCCGCTCCGGAAACGACCGACAGTTTCGACTTCGGTGCCCGTTATCAGAGCGGCACGATTCAGGCGCAGCTGGCCGGTTACTTCACTCAGTATAAGGATCGTCTGGCATCATCCTACGATCCGGTGCTCGATGAATCGATCTATCGTAACCTCGGCAAGGTGAACAAATGGGGGATCGACGGCTCGGTCGCGTGGAAGCCGACCCAGCAGACGATGCTCTATGTGTTCGGTTCGTGGAACGACTCCGAAATCAAGAACGACATTCTGGGTGGCATTTGTGACCAGGATAATGTCGATGATGCGACAAACCCCTGCATGAATGTCGGCGATCAGTTCTTCGTCGCTACTGGTGGCAAGCGTGAAGGCGGCGCTCCGAGCTGGAGTGTTGGCGGTCGCGGACAGGTTGAATTCGGTGACTTCCAGCTGGGTGCTCAGGTTAAGTATACCGGCTCGCGTTATCTGAACGATATCAACACCATCAAGATTGACGGTTACACGCTGGTCGATCTCGATGCGCGGTATAACTTCCGTGACAATATGGCCGTGCAGGTCAATGTGACCAACCTGTTCGATAATCTCTATGTCGGCAACTATACTTCCGGCCTCGCTTCGACGAGTGAATATGTGCAGATCGGCCCGCCGCGTGCAGCCAGCATCTCGCTGATTATCGGTTACTAAGCCAATCCGGGCATAGCTCGAACAAAGGCGCGGGAGGGGGAACTCTTCCGCGCCTTTTTGTTTGTTTTCAGAATATTAGGTTGCCTTTGCCGGGCAATCCACAATTATCCTGCAGGCCATATTCCGAATCCTGGCCGGGCCGATTACCGCAGTGCCATGAGCATTATCGCAACAATCATGAACACCCGTACCGGCCGCCCCATCCAGAAGATGACATTCGGCCGGATGCCCAAACCCTGGGCGTCTTTTACGCTTGAAACCGGCGAACTGGTGAATGCCGAAAGGGTCGATGTCGGCAAACCGGCACCGGGCAAATTCATTGCGCCGGTGGATGTCTGGGTGACGCCCAAAGCAGATGATTAAGCCCGACTGACCCCATTTTTACCACTATAGCGGGCGCAGACGGGCTCCGATGAGGGCCATAAGCGCCTCTATCGGGGCCATAAACCGCATTAACAGAACCATATCGCCTGCCGCGGGGGCAACGAACGACCGGACATTGCATGATCCGGCATCTCGCTTCCGCAGCGCGCGTTTTTCCTACCGATAGATGCAGGCGTCCAGCTCATCGCGCCGGACAACGCCGATGCGTGCCTGAATGGTGTTGCCATAGCGGCGAGTGAAGCCTGTCGGGTGAACCACGCCGCGCTTTTTGGGGAGGGGCAGGGCGGCAGCCATGCGGGCCGCCTCCGAACGCGAGAGCCGCGCGGCGCTATGTTTGAAATAACGCTGCGAACCGGCTTCGACGCCGTAAGTGCCGATTCCGGTTTCGGCGACATTGAGATAGACTTCCATGATCCGCCGTTTGCCCCAGATGCTTTCGATCAGCAGGGTGAACCAGGCTTCGAGGCCCTTGCGGACATAACCGCCATCCTGCCACAGAAAAACATTCTTCGCGGTTTGTTGCGAAATGGTCGAGCCGCCGCGAATCCGGCCGCCCTGCGCATTATGTTCGATCGCCTTTTCGATGGCCTCGCGATCGAATCCGTCATGGCTGCAAAATTTCGAATCCTCGGCCGCGATCACCGCGCTGACCATATTGCGGTCTATCCGGCTGAGCGGCTCCCAGTCTTTCGTATAGCCATTATCGTCGAGCAGCATGGTTGCCGTCACCGGCGGCGGCACGAAGCGGAACAGCAGCACGAGCCCGACGCTGATAATGCAGAACCAGACGACGATCCAGGCGATGAAGCGGGTGATGGCAAGAAGCATGATCCCGCCGATTTATCCGCTGCATCATCGCTGCGCAATCGGACTGTTCCCGGATATGCGCCGCATATTCATTTTCCGCAGTCGCTCTGTCCGGCCTGCATAAAACAGGCATGAAAAAGCCCCGGAGCATCTGGCGCTCCGGGGCTTTTCGAACCGTTCGCCCGGCCTGGCAGCCTTTGATTTCAGGCTTCGGCGGGAAGCAGCTTGTCGCCGGCGATACGCTGCATCGCCTTTTGCAGCTTTTCGAAAGCGCGCACTTCGATCTGGCGGATCCGTTCGCGGCTGACTTCGTAAACCTGCGAAAGCTCTTCCAGCGTCTGCGGATTTTCGGTCAGGCGCCGTTCGCTGAGAATATGTTTCTCACGATCGTTGAGGCTGTCCATCGCTTCGATCAGCATGTCGTGGCGATAGGACGCTTCTTCTGCATCGGCGACCGTTTCGTCCTGCAAGGGGCGATCATCGGTCAGCCAGTCCTGCCACTGGCCCGAACCTTCTTCATCATTGCGCATGGAGACGTTCAGCGAAGCATCGCCGCCCATCATCATGCGCCGGTTCATATTGATGACTTCCTGTTCGGGAACACCCAGATCGGTAGCGATCTGAGCGACATCTTCGGCGCTGAGATCCGAATCCTCATAGGCTTCGAGATTTTTCTTCATCCGGCGAAGGTTGAAGAACAGCTTTTTCTGCGCGGCAGTGGTACCCATTTTGACCAGCGACCAGCTGCGCAGGATAAATTCCTGCATCGAGGCCTTGATCCACCACATGGCATAAGTGGCGAGGCGGAAACCCCGATCGGGCTCGAATTTCTTCACACCCTGCATCAGGCCGACATTGCCTTCGGAAATGAGGTCGCTCACCGGCAGGCCGTAACCGCGATAGCCCATGGCGATTTTCGCCACGAGTCGCAAATGGCTCGTCACCAGTTGTTTTGCCGCATCGGGATCACCATGTTCCTGATAACGCTTGGCGAGCATATATTCCTGCTCGGGCTTCAGGACCGGGAACTTCTTGATCTCGGTGAGGTAGCGGTTGAGGCTGTTTTCACCGCCCAGGGCGGGAACAGTCAGCGCTGTGCTCTTTTTTGTGTTGCTCATAATACCCAAACCTTTCCTGCGTCGACCGCGATTTGCTGACCCCTGCCGGGCATCAGCGGGGTGCGGCCACGTATCTGCCCATCCTTATACACGAATTCGGACGGTATTGTTCGCATTTCATCGATTTAAATGACCGATTTCGTCGATCAGTTCCCGCATATCTTCCGGCATGTCGCTTGTGAGGTGCAGCCGGTCTCCGCTGACCGGATGGACAAAACCGAGAATGGCTGCATGCAGGGCCTGACGGTGGAATGCGAGTCGGTTCAAAACCGGGCGAATCCGGGCATGGGGGCGTCCATATACAGGATCCCCTAATAGCGCATGACCGATTGACGCCATATGAACGCGTACCTGATGCGTTCTCCCTGTTTCGAGGCGACATTCGATCAGCGCGGCATGGTCGAGCCGCTCCAGTGTGCGATAATGCGTCACTGCATGTTTGCCGCGCGTCGAATCGTCGGACAGCGCGGCCATTTTCTTGCGATTCGTATCCGAGCGCCCGATTCGCCCGCGGACTGTACCCGATGGCGGTATCGGAGCCCCGTTGGTGACGGCATAATAAGCGCGTTCGAGCGAGTGATCGGCAAATTGCTTCGCCAGCCCTTCATGGGCGGCATCGCTTTTCGCCACCACCAGCAGGCCCGACGTATCCTTGTCGATCCGATGGACGATACCGGGGCGGGCAACGCCGCCAATGCCCGAAAGCTGGCCGCGGCAATGATAAAGCAGCGCATTGACCAGCGTGCCATCGGGATTGCCGGCTGCGGGATGCACGACCATGCCGGCGGGCTTGTCCACCACGATCAGATGGGCATCCTCATAAGCGATGGTGAGCGGAATATCCTGCGGCTTCGCTTCGGGCTCGGCAGCGGGCGGCAGATCGATAGTGAAATGGCTGCCCGCGCGGGCTTTGGCTTTGCCGTTGGTAAGGGGCGCATCGTCGAGCGTTACCTGCCCTTCGGCAATCAGCGCCTTGATCCGTTCGCGCGAAAGTTCGGTGGCATCGCTCAGCGCCTTGTCGAGCCGCTGACCGTCGCTTGCAAGCACACCCCGGATGGTATTTGTCGCCCCCATGCCTATGAAATGGGTAAGCTTGCGCCGCCTGGCAAGTGAAGGAGAGCGCCTATCACCGATTCATCTGTCCGTATCAGTTCAGAAGCGCTGGCGATCATGCGCATGGCTGCCGCGGACGCTCTGCCGCAGGAGGCTTGCGGGTTGTTGCTGGGGGCGAGCGGTATAATCGACCGCGCCGTGCCCGTCCGCAATGTGGCCGCCGAGCCGCTGCGCCATTTCGAAATCGATCCGCAGGCGCTGATCGATGCCCATCGGGCCGAACGACAGGGCGGGCCGGAGCTGATCGGTTATTTCCATTCGCATCCGGTGGGTCGGGCGGCCCCTTCGCCGACCGATCGGGCCAGGGCGTCAGGCGATGGAAAGGTGTGGGCGATTATAGCGAAAGACGACGTAACGTTCTGGACGGACGATCCTGAGGGTTTTGCGGAGCTTTCTTATCGCATTACAGATAGCTAAGGATTGCAAAAGCATGGCTGCCTGTAATGGGAAAGCGGAACGGTGTGCAGCGGCCTGTATGCCGATTCGCGCCGGACTGGTTTTCGCATTCTGTCGCAGCCTGTTCAGACATTCTTTTATCACGCCGGGTTTTCCCCGAGAATTACAGTACCGGAATTTATATGACAGTTTCCCCCGCCGATCTTGCTTCCCTTCTGTGTTCCCGCCTGTGCCATGACATGCTCAGCCCTGTCGGTGCGCTGACCAACGGGCTGGAACTGCTGTCCGAAGAGCAGGACCCCGATATGCGGCAGCGCTGTTTCGAATTGCTGGAACAGAGCGCTCATATCAGTGCGAGCAAGCTTAAATTCTTCCGTCTGGCCTATGGCGGGGCAGGGCACGCGGACGATATGGTTTCACTGGAAGAGCCGCGCGCGCTGATTGCAGCACTGGCAGGCGATAATGGCCGTATCACGCTGGACTGGCAGGTCGGCGGTACGCAGATGGCGAGACCGGCGGTGAAGATGCTGCTCAATCTCGCGGCCATCGGCATGGATGCGCTGCCGCGCGGCGGCAAGCTCGATATTGCGGGCGAAAGGGGTGAGCAGGCGACCGAACTGGTGGTGCGTGCCTCGGGCACGCGAATCGCTTTCGATCCGACGATCGGAGAAGCGCTGGACGGATCGCTCGACGAAAGCCGCATTTCCGCGCGGACGGCGCCCGCCTATATGATGTATCTGCTGGCTGACAATGCAGGTGGCGGTGTGCAATATATGCAGCAGGACGATGCGCTGATTCTGGGCGCGGTTTTGCCACAGGTCTGATATGCAGGAACTGATCCATCGAGAGGCGCCTTCGCCCAATTTCAATGAGCGCAAGGCCCCCGTTTCGATGGTGGTTCTGCATTATACCGGCATGAGAAGCGCGGCCGAGGCGCTGGAGCGCATGTGCGATCCGGCGGCAGAAGTCTCGGCCCACTACATGATCGATGAAGACGGCACCGTATCGCGGCTGGTGGCCGAGGATAAGCGTGCCTGGCATGCCGGGCGATCCTACTGGCGTGGTGAAAGTGACGTCAATTCGGCCAGTATCGGGATCGAACTGGTCAATCCGGGGCATGAATGGGGCTATCGCCCTTTTCCCGAAGCGCAGATGGAATCGTTGCTGCCGCTGCTCGGGGAGATCGTGCGGAAACACGATATTCCGCGCGCCAATGTGGTGGGCCATTCCGATGTCGCGCCCGCACGCAAGGATGATCCGGGCGAATTGTTCGACTGGTCGCGGCTGGCCCGCCACCGGCTCGCGCTGGGGCGGCCCGAAGTGAAGCTGGGCGATCCGTTCCCCAATGAGGGGGCCTTCTATCTCGCGCTCGAACGCTTCGGTTACGATATTTCCGACGGGCGCGCCGCTGTTACCGCATTTCAGCGGCGCTGGCGGCCCGAACGGATCGATGGGGAGATCGATCTGGAAATCGGGGCACTTCTTTTCGCCTTGCTGCTTGATCGTGACCGCGGAAAGACTAGGTAGCGTTTTACGCCAGAGGGTTGGGCAACCGCGTCGGGGCATTCGCACCCGCCGAGGAAAGTCCGGGCTCCACGAAACAAGGGTGGCGGGTAACGCCCGCCGGCCCCGCAAGGGGCAAGGGAAAGTGCCACAGAGAGCAAACCGCCAAAGAGGCTTCATGCCTCACGGTAAGGGTGAAAGGGTGCGGTAAGAGCGCACCGCGCGACCGGCAACGGAAGCGGCATGGTAAACCCCACCCGGAGCAAAACCGAATAGGGGCGCCGCGCCGATTTATCGGCAGGTCTGTTTCGGACCGAGGACGCCCGGGTTGGTTGCTGGAGCGCACGCAGCAATGCGTCGCCAAGATGAATGGTTGCCCTTTGCGGCTGCGTCCTTCGGGATACGGGCCGCATTGACAGAACCCGGCTTACAGACCCTCTGGCGTACCGTTTCGCAGAAAAAGCGAAAGGGGCGGGTTTCGGACTGCCTCAGGCCGCTTCGAAATGTTCCGGTATCCAGGCGTCGCAGATAATTTCGTCATCGCCTTCCACGCGCGTTTGCAGAAAGCGGCGATTTTGCCCTTCCAGCACCAGCGCGGTCAGTCGTCCGCTTTCGAAAGCCCCCGTATCGATCCCGATGCGATTGCCGCGATCCTGCGCGTCATGGGTGATCGTATGGCCATGCACGACGACATGTTCATGCTCTTCGGGGTGCGACAGGAAGGGTTCGCGGATCCAGCGTTTATGCTCGCTCTTCTGTTCGTCGAGCGGGGTGCCCGGTTCGATCCCGGCATGGACGAAGAGGTAATCTCCGATCACCACATGCTCTTCGAAACCGGCGATAAAGTCGCGGTCCTCCTGCGGAACCGTCTGCTGCATGAGCTTTTGCGCCTCCTTGATATCGGCGCGGCGCAGCGCGGCCGGATCGGCGCCGAAGCTTAGCAGGGTTTCCTTGCCGCCATGGCGCAGGAAGGGGCGCAGAACATCGGTTTCCTCGAAGCCGCGCAGAAACATTTCCTCGTGATTACCGCCCAGAATATGCATGTCGCGCTCACTCTGAAGCTTGCGGGCGAGGCGCACGACACCCGCGCTGTCCGGCCCGCGATCGACCAGATCGCCCAGCAGGATCAGCGTGGTCTGCGCCGGACCGTGCGCTGCGTCATCCGCATCGATCTTCGCAAGCAGTGCTTCGAACAGATCGAGCCGCCCGTGAATATCGCCCACCGCATAGACCCGCCGGCCTCCGGGAACAGCCGCATGAGAGCCGAGCGCAACGGTTTCAGCAGATGCCTTGCCGAGCAGTTTATCGAAAAATTTCCGCATGAAGACGATGTCTCAGTATGCCCCGATTTTGAGAAGAGGAAATATCTTAGTGTGGCGATTTCAGCATAAACAGAAGCTGAATGTGGTGCTGAAAGTCCACACAATTCGGAATAATGGGATTATCGCGCAATAATCCTTGTTTGAACACGCATGGAAAGGCATTTTCATTACGTGCTCAACGGAGATCGCTCGATAAAGAAGCGGCCCTGAGCGCGCAGGTGGGACTTAGGCAGAAATTCAGCAATTGAGGGAATTGCCATATGCTTACGTCCGTCCGCAGCCTTGTGGCTGCTGCTATTGTTGCCGGTGCCGGTTTCGCGGCTGCTCCGGCCATGGCACAGGATTCAGATTTTTCACTGTCCGCCAATACGGCGATCGTCAGCGAATACCGCTTCCGCGGCGTTGATTATTCGGGTGGTGATATTGCGATTCAGGGTGGTGTCGATCTCAGCCATTCGAGCGGTATCTATATCGGAACCTGGGGGTCTTCGCTCGATGAAGACACAGTGGGTTACGGCCATACCGAACTCGACCTTTATGGCGGCTGGAGCGGTAATCTGACCGATACGGTCAGTGTCGATGTCGGCGCTATCTATTATGTTTATCCCAATGCGCCGGACGCGCCGGGGGTCGATTACGACTATATCGAAATGTACGGTTCGGTCGGCTTCGCGATGGGCCCGGCCAGCGCCACGGTAGGGGTGGCCTATGCGCCGGAACAGAATTCGCTCGGCGATAATGACAATCTGTATGTCTATACCGATCTGGGGCTCGGCGTGCCGAATACGCCGGTCTCACTGTCCGCTCATCTCGGTTACACCGACGGTAATTTCCTGACCTATACCAATGACGGAAATGCCTTCGACTGGTCCATCGGTGCCGATTATGCGCTGACCCAGAATATCAGCGTGGGTGTGTCTTATGTCGCGGCCGAAGGCGATTATGCGCCGGGTGCCTATGATTTCACCGACGATGCGGTTGTCGCCACGCTGAGCGCCAGCTTCTAAAAAGCGCTGCGTCTTTTCGGAAAAGCCCGCTCTGGCAACAGGGCGGGCTTTTTCTTGTGCCGGAGGAGCCCTGACCCTAGAGGCAGGTGCGATGCACTCTCACCCTCTGGAGGCCCATCTTATGACCAAATTTCTCCACACGATGATCCGCGTAACCGATGCGGATGCGACCATCGCTTTCTTCAATCTGCTGGGGCTCGAAGAAGTCCGCCGTAAGGATGTCGAAGCCGGACGCTTCACGCTCATCTTCCTTGCCGCGCCGGGGCAGGAAGGGATTGCCGAAGTGGAACTGACCTATAACTGGCCCGCCGAAGATGGCAGCCCGGCGGAAACCTATGCAGGCGGGCGCAATTTCGGCCATCTCGCTTACGAAGTGGATGACATTTACGCGATGTGTCAGACATTCGCCGATCATGGCGTGACGATCAACCGACCGCCGCGTGACGGGCATATGGCCTTTATCCGGACGCCCGACGGTATTTCCATCGAACTGCTTCAGAAAGGCGACGCGCTGCCGGCGCAGGAACCCTGGGCAAGCATGGAAAATACCGGAAGCTGGTAAGATCTTCCAGCCTTTCGCATTTTGCCGGAGCGACACAAAAAGGGGCGGCTCTTTGCGGAGCCGCCCCTTTTGGGTTTCGATGGATGAGAAAGGCGTCAGTCAGTCCGCCGCGCTTTCGGTCTCTTCGCTCTCCGCATTCGCTCTGGTGGGGGCCAGCCGCAGGATTATATAGCCGAGCAGTGCCGAGATGACCGAGCCGCCCAGCACGCCGATCTTGGCCTCTTCCACCAGCAGCGGATAGCGCGGGAAAGCGAGCGCGCCGATAAACAGGCTCATGGTGAAACCGATCCCGCACAGCACCGCCATGCCCCAGATCTGCAACCAGGAGGAATTCTCGGGCCGTTTGGCGAAGCCCAGCTTGTCGGCAATCACGATACTGCTGAAAATACCGAGCTGCTTGCCGATGACGAGGCCGCCCGCAATGGCGAGCGGTAACGGTGCGAATACCCCGTCCAGCCCGATTCCATCCAGTTCCACACCGGCATTGGCAAAGCCGAACAGGGGCACGATCAGATAAGCGTTCCAGCCCACCAGCCCATGTTCAATATTTTCGAGCAGGCTGTGTCCGTCGCGCCGGTGCAGCGGTATGGTAAGCGCGGCGGCGACCCCCGCGATGGTCGCATGAACGCCCGAATTGAGCACGCAGAACCACAGGATCAGCGCACCGATAATATAGGGCCAGATCCGGTCCACCCGGAACCGGTTCATGCCAAACATGATCGCTGCAACGATTAGCGAGGCGATCAGCCAGGCAAGTTTGATATTGGCGGTGTAGAACAAAGCGATGATGAGTACGGCGCCGATATCGTCGACAATCGCTACCGTCAGCAGAAACAGCCGCAGGGGGCCGGGCACGCGATTGCCGAGCAGGCCGAGCACGCCCATGGCGAAAGCGATATCGGTTGCTGCCGGAATCGCCCAGCCGCGGCTGAGATTGGGTTCGCTCCCGGCGAGGAGGAAATAAATCAGCGCCGGAGCCGCCATACCCGCCATGGCAGACAGGACCGGCAGGCGACGCTGCGCAGGGTCCGAGAGGTTGCCCGCGATAATCTCGCGCTTCACTTCGAGGCCGACCACGAAGAAGAAGATCGCCATCAGCCCGTCATTGATCCACAGATGCAGATTGTCGAGCTTGGCAATCGGTGTCCAGCTAAGCGTTCCGTGGAAGAGCGAATGGTAATCATGCGCGAGCGGTGAATTGGCGATCAGGATCGCAATCAGCGCGACGATGATGAGCAGCACCCCTTCAAAGGCATCGCTGTTGAACAGCGCCTTAAACGGACGGGCGGCGGCGGAGATGATTGTGGGCTGAGACATCATGTTTCCCATTTCGCAATTAACGCGCTCTTGCAAGCCTTGCTGGAGAACAATTGCCAAAAATCGACATTCGGCATAGCCTGACCTGCGGGGACTTGGGGGAATCATGATGGAAATGGGGGCATTTCCGCTTCTCGAATGGGTGCTGATCGCTGAAAGGGAATTGCTGCTCTTCGCCGGCATCTTTCTGCTGATCGGTGTGGCGGACGAACTGGCGGTCGATCTGCTGTGGTTCTGGATGCGGCTGACCGGGCGTATCCGCACAAGGCGCATTTCGCGTCTCGCTGCCGAGCAGTCTTCTTTGCTGGGGCCTGCAGCGCTGATGATTCCCACATGGCAGGAAGACGGCGTAATCGGCCATACGATCCGCCATGCCCGTGCTGTCTGGCCGCAGGAACGGCTGACGATGTTCATCGGCTGTTATCGCAACGATTTACGCACGATTGCAGCGGCGATGCAGGCAGCAAAGGGCGATCCGCGCGTGAAAGTGGTGGTGCATGAGGTGGACGGGCCGACCACCAAGGCGGATTGTCTCAACCGTCTGCTGACCGTTCTGTCGCTCGAAGAAGGGCTGCGCGGCGAGGCCTTTCGTATGGTCATGTTGCACGATGCCGAGGATATGGTCGATCCGGCAGCGCTCGCTTTATGCGACCGGGCGCTGGAAGATGCTGATTTCATTCAGCTCCCGGTCCTGCCTCAGCCGCATCCGGCATCGCCGTTCGTCAGCGGCCATTATTGCGACGAATTTGCCGAGGCGCATGGCAAGGCCTTGCCGGTGAGGCAGGCGCTGGGCACCGGATTGCCTGCTGCCGGAGTTGGCTGCGCTTTTTCACGAAGATTGCTCGACCGGATGGCACAGCGGGCGCGAGCTGCCGGAGAGGGTGCTACCGGCCCGTTTTCCTCCGAATCGCTGACCGAGGATTACGAACTGGGCCTGCGGGTCAGACAGTTCGGCGCGCGGTCGCTCTTTCTGCGGGCGCGCGGTGAAGATGGTGAGCTGGTGGCCACAAGAGCCTATTTCCCTGACACGCTGGAAGCGGCGATCCGCCAGAAAGCACGCTGGATTCAGGGAATCGCGCTGCAAGGCTGGGACCGGCTCGGCTGGACCGGCGATCCGCTGGAAATGTGGATGCGCCTGCGTGACCGGCGCGGCCCTTTTGCGGCGATCGTTCTGGCGGTCAGCTATCTTTTGCTGATTCTTGTTATCGGGCTTGGCCTGTTGCGCTGGACGGGGGCCTTGCCGCCATTTCCCGCCAGACCGCTGATCCGCTTTCTGGTTGCGGCCAATATTATCGGGCTGGGCTGGCGCGTGCTGATGCGTTTTGCATTTACCGCCCGGGAATATGGCTGGGGACAAGGCATTCTGGCGATTTTTCGGATTCCTGTAGCCAATTTGATTGCCATTCTGGCAGGCCGCCGAGCGCTGACGGCTTATGTAAAAAGCATGAAAGGCGTTGCGCCAAAATGGGACAAGACTATTCATCATGCTCATCCTACGCAAAATTACTGTAAAAAGGATGAATGAAAACGGAATCATTAAAGAGTGGGAGCCCGATTTATATTATCGTTCTTATTCTTTTAATGTGGGTTATATATCGTTTTGCATATTATAATAATGCACCGGTTAGTGCTTATTCTGTAAATGATATGTCGGAATTTTCCGGATTTTCTTCACAATCGTCTTCTTATGCCGGAAAAACGGATGGCGCTTTCGTGCTGGATACTATCCGGCAGGACGATCCGGGAGCAGAGCTCTTCCGCGCGGAAGAGGCAGAGCCTGGTGCAGGTCTGCGTGCCGAGGAAAGCGTCTTAGGGGCAGGGTCTGACCGGGCTCTCTCCTACTTTGCGCCTGTCAGACCGGTAAACGGGGGCAGCCCCTATGGGCAACGACCTTCGGCGGTTGCGGAGGAGGAGCGGCGCGATTTGGGCTCGGAGAACGACTTTGCCGAGAAGATGCAATCTGTACCGGCCCCGGTCACCCGCCCGCTTGCGGCTTCCCGCTACGGGCAGGAATTGCCGCCGCTCGCTCATGCGGCCGGTCAGGAGCAGAGAATGACCTTGTCGGCCCCGCATACTGCCAGACGTGCCATTGCGCCGCGGCGACAGGAGGCACGCCCTGCATTCGACCCGTCCGACGCTGTGCTAACCGCGCCCGTGCCCGAGGATGCGCGAGGGGAAACGGGTTCGCGCTGGTCTGCCGATGGCTGGCTGTTGCTCCGCCCTGATGACGAGACGCAGGCTGCCCCGTCTCAACCCTCTTACGGGCGCAGTCAGATGGGCGCCGTGCTGCGCTATAAGCTGACGCCGGGCAGCAGTCATCGCCCTCAGGCTTATATCCGCGGTTCGCAGGCCCTGCAGGGTGTGCAGGAAAGCGAAGCGGCGGCGGGCCTTTCGGTGAGGCCCCTGCCCGATATACCGGTTGCGCTGTCGGCCGAAGCGCGCGTGACGAAGGCCGGCGCTACTTACGATCTGCGCCCTTCGATTTTTGCGGTCAGCGAGTTTCCTCCTTTCGCTTTGCCTTTAGGCAGCCGGGCGGAAGTCTATTTGCAGGGAGGATATGTCGGCGGCCGGTGGAAAACCCCCTTTGTGGACGGGCAGGCGCGCATAGACCGGCCTGCAGGGACACTCGGACCGGCCGGTTTCCAGCTTGGGGTGGGGCTGTGGGGCGGAGCGCAGAAGGGGACATCGCGGGTCGATTTTGGCCCCGGCCTTCTGATGAATCTGCAATTGGGCCGTGCCATGGCCCGGTTCGCCGCAGACTGGCGGTTTCGTGTTGCCGGCAATGCGGAGCCGGGTTCC
The DNA here is from genome assembly GCF_003610805.1 of Altericroceibacterium spongiae. GTDB lineage: Bacteria > Pseudomonadota > Alphaproteobacteria > Sphingomonadales > Sphingomonadaceae > Altericroceibacterium > Altericroceibacterium spongiae. The sequence goes on from NZ_RAPF01000004.1 coordinate 160,502, forward strand.
GGTCCGGTGCTGACCGTATCTGCTGGCTTTTGAACGGGTGAAAGCTGTGATCGAACGCGTTTGAGCGCTTTCCTCTCGCTCCGGACTGGGCTAACCGCAAGATATGGATGTCTACCTTCCCATCGCCAATCTTGCGGTCAACGGACTGGTCATCATCCTGCTGGGTGCGGCAACCGGCATATTGTCAGGAATTTTCGGCGTCGGTGGCGGTTTTCTCACCACACCGCTGATGATTTTCTATGGCATACCGCCCACCGTCGCTGCGGCATCGGCTGCCAGCCAGGTGACCGGGGCAAGCGTATCGGGCGTTTTCGCGCATACGCGGCGCGGCGGAGTCGATTATCAGATGGGCTCGGTCATGGTCGTGGGCGGGGTGATCGGCACCGGAATCGGCGCGGCCCTGTTCAACCTGCTCGAAGCGATCGGCCAGATCGATACGACGATCAATATTCTCTATGTCGTGCTGCTGGGCACGATCGGCTCGCTCATGGGGCGCGAAAGCCTGCAAACGCTGATGAGCAAGGGAAAAGGTCCGCGCAAAGCGGCCAGGCGGCGTCATCACCCGATCGTTGCCAGCCTGCCGCTGCGCTGGCGCTTCTACCGCTCGGGCCTTTATATTTCACCGCTCGCGCCGCTGCTGCTGGGCATGGGCGTGGGCGTTCTGACCATGCTGATGGGGGTCGGCGGCGGCTTCATTCTCGTTCCCGCCATGCTTTATATTCTGGGCATGAGTGCGAATGTCGTGGTCGGTACTTCGCTGTTCCAGATCCTTTTCGTCACCATGGTCACGACCATGATGCACGCGCTGACTACCAAGGCGGTGGATGTGGTGCTGGCAGGGTTGCTGCTGGTCGGCTCGGTCACGGGGGCGCAGCTCGGTTCGCAATTCGCCGAGAAAGCCAAGCCCGAATTTCTCCGCCTGATTCTCGCTTTGATCGTTCTTGCCGTGGCGTTGCGCATGGCTTTCGGGCTCGGAATTCGGCCGAGCGAGGTTTATTCGGTGGTACCGCTGTGAAGCGGCTGACTTTCCTGTTGCTGGCCTTTTTCGCTCTGACAGCGCAGCGCGATCCGATTCTGGTGCCCGAAGTTTCGCAGCACGATATCGAAGTGCGACAGGGCTTCACCGGCACAGAATTGCTGCTTTACGGCGCCATTCTCGATCCGAGCGGCAGCCGCGCCGCCTCGCAATACGATATCGTCGTGGTGCTCAAGGGGCCGACCGATGCGATCCGGCTGCGTGAAAAGCAGAAAGTGTTCGGCATCTGGGTGAATGCCAACAATACGGCTTTTCGCTCTGCCCCGTCTTATTTCGCCGTGGCAAGTTCGCGCCCGATCGACGAAATCGTCGATGAGCGCACAGCGGCGATTTATGAGCTGGGCCTCAAATTCATGCAGCTTTCGCCGATCGGTGCGATCGATCCCGAAGAGCAGACACGTTTCAAGGCCGGGCTGGTCGATCTGCGGGAGCGGCAGGGGCTGTATCAGCAGGATATGCAAGGTGTGACGATCAGCGAAGGCGTGCTGTATCAGGCACGGATCAAGCTGCCATCCAATGTGCAGACGGGGCGTTACACAGCGGAGACCTTCGCCATCACCAAGGGGCGTGTCATCGCATCGGCGACAGCGGATGTCGATGTGCGCAAGGCCGGTCTCGAGGGGCTGGTCGCGCAATATGCGCAGGATTATTCGCTGTTTTACGGCCTTTTCGCAGTGTTCCTGTCTGTGTTTATGGGCTGGCTGGCCGGGCGGCTCTTCTCTTTCATCTGACATGAGCTGCACACCGGCATTGACCGCTTTTTAACGCAGATACTCGTATGTTCCCCGTAACTTGCCGGTAACCGGCAACAAAAACACAGGGACGCGATATGACCGATTTTGAACGACCCGGACCGGGTGAGGCTGCTGACCATCGCCCGTTCGAAGCGAGTGGTTCCACCTTTGTGCAAGCTGAGCCTGCGGCGGCCGATCCCGGCCCGCCCATCGGGGCGGTGCTGGAGGTTTCCGGATCGGATTCGCGCATATTCCTCGATATGGAGCGGCTGCGCGAATGTGCGGTGGATAGCGATGGAAGCGTGGCGCAGGCCGGGCAGGTCGGCAGTCAGGTCAAAATCCGCAGTAGCACGGGCTGGGTGCTCGCCAATCTGCGCGATCAGGCGCAGGGCACGCATAACGGCCGCCATGGCATACTCGCCCATATCGATTTCATGGGCGAAGGCGATGCCGGGCAGATACCGGGCCAGCTGGAGCGTTTCCGCCGGGGTGTCACCCACTTTCCGATGGCCGGATCGCCGGTCTATCCTGCCGGAAATGCCGATTTGCGACAGGTCTATGCCTCGGACGGGCGCTCCGCCATTCAGATCGGCACGGTCTATCCGACGGCCGATATCCGTGCCGGGATCTATGTCGATGCCATGCTGGGCAAGCATTTTGCGCTGCTGGGTTCGACCGGCACCGGCAAATCGACCGCCGCAGCATTGATCCTGCACCGGATCTGCGATGCTTCGCCCGAAGGGCATATCGTGATGATCGATCCGCATGGCGAATATGCCGCCGCGTTCAGCGATAGCGGGGAGATTTTCGATGTCGGCAATCTGCAGATGCCCTACTGGCTGATGAACTTCGAGGAACATTGCGAAGCGTTCCTCACCTCGACCGGCGATTCCCGGCAGGAAGATGCCGATATTCTGGCCAAATGCCTGCTGAAAGCGCGCTCGAAGAACCGGCTTGCCGAAAGTCTCGGCAAGATCACGGTGGACTCGCCGATCCCCTATCTCCTGTCCGATCTCACCAAGTCATTGCAGGATGAAATGGGGCAGCTCGACAAGGCAACCTCCTCGATCCCGTATATCCGTATCAAATCCAAGATCGAGGATCTGAAAGGCGATCCGCGATACAGTTTCATGTTCTCCGGAATGCTGGTGGGCGACACGATGACGCAGTTTCTCGGCAAGATTTTCCGTATGCCGGGAGAGGGTAAGCCGATCTCGATCATCGATGTCTCAGGCGTACCGTCCGATATCACGGCGACGGTGGTGGCGCTGCTCAGTCGGCTGATGTTCGATTTCGCCATCTGGGGGCGCACCGAAGCGACGAGCCCGCTGCTGCTCGTTTGCGAGGAAGCGCATCGCTACGTTCCCAATGAAAAGAATGCCGATGGCAGTTCGGTTGGCCGTGTCCTGTCACGAATCGCCAAGGAAGGGCGCAAATACGGCGTTTCGCTGGGTCTGATAACGCAGCGTCCCTCCGATCTTGCCGAAGGCGTTCTGTCGCAATGCGGCACGATCCTGTCCATGCGGCTCAATAATGAGCGCGATCAGGCTTTCGTGCGGGCGGCCATGCCTGAAGGTGCGCGCGGTTTTCTCGATTCCATCGCTGCCTTGCGTAATCGTGAATGCATCATTTGCGGTGAAGGCGTGACCGTGCCGGTGCGTGTGTCTTTCGATGAACTGGAAGAGTCCCGGCGGCCGGCTTCGGACGATCCGAGCTTTTCGAAAGCCTGGCGCGATATGGCGATCGATCCGGCGATGCTGGACCGGATCGTTCAGCGCTGGCGCAGTCAGAGCAAGTAGGTGCAGAGACGGGCGGAGTGGTCGCTCACGTTCGTTTTCCCAATCTCAATCCTCTCACACATTGGGAGCGAAACGGCCTGCCGGGTCGCCGTCCGTATTGGCCTGCTCGCGCGCTTCGGCTTCGCTTTCGGCAATCGCCCGTTTGCGCCAGCCGGGACGGCGATAATACCACCATGCCATCAGGAAAGCCGCCAGAGCGCTGACCGGGAATGACAGCCAGATCGCATCCGAACCCAGCCAGTCATATGTCAGGTAGTAGAAGCCGAGCCGCACCGGATAGAGCGCGATGCCGAGAATAATCAGCGGCACGATCACCACACCGCCCGCACGCATCGTGGCGGTATAGACCATGGTCACGCCGAACAGGATGAAGTTCCAGCTCGCCAGAAGCTGGATATGCTGCCCGATCGGCACGGCGGCACTGTCCGAACCCAGAAAGAGCGACAGCGCCGTCTTGTCGAACAGCAGCAGCGCGACGGTCAGAAAACCCGTCATGGCGAAATTGATGATGATCCCGCTGCGGGTCAGCGCATCGAGCCGGTGCCACTGACGTGCGCCGATATATTGCGCGGCCATTGCACTGACCGCGCCGCCAATGGCCATGGCGGGCATCTGGATATAGGTGAAAAGCTGCATGGCGGCGCCATAGGCGGCGGTCATCAGCAGGCCTTCGCGATTGACCAGACCGACCACGATGATTCCGGCGGCCGACATGAGCAGCATCTGCGCGCCCATCGGCAGACCCTTGGCGATGATGAAGCCCAGTTCGTCCCGGCTGGGCTTGAGATAGGCCAGTTCCGCGCCGCGCAGCCGGAGCGGCAGATCCTTCGCATAGACATAGGCGATCATCGCCGCGAAGGAGATCAGATTGGCGATCAGCATGGACAGGCCCGAACCGGTAATGCCAAGTTCGGGAAGCGGCCCCCAGCCGGTGATGAGCAGCGGGTTCACCACCACATCGAGCAGTACGGTCAGCCCCATGAAAATAAGCGGTGTGCGCGCATCGCCCGCGCCGCGCAGGCCCATGGTGAGAATGACCGAGATGATGACGAAGGGTATGGCGATGAAGACCATGCGCAGATAATCGAGCGCCAGTTGCCATGCGCCGCCCGGTGTGCCCAGCGCATCGAGCAGCCACGGCGCACCGAACCAGCCGATCATGGCCACGGCCAGAGCGATCAGGAAGCAGAAGCCTACGGCGGTTCCAAAAGTGCGCCTTGCTCCGTCAATATCGCGTGCGCCGTAGCGCTGACCGATTTTGACCGTGCCCGCCATTCCGAAACCGAAAGCGGCGGACATCACCAGAAACATGATGATATTGGCATTGGCCGTGGCGGCGAGGGCGTTTTCGCCGATCAGCCGTCCGACCCAGATGGAATTGACCGTCCCGTTCAGCGATTGCAGCGAATTGCTGAGCAGAGTGGGCAGGCTGAACAGAATCAACGTTCGGAAAATCGGACCTTGCGTCAGATCGCCGCGCATGGGTTTGGAAGAGGCGTTTTCGCTCATGTCCCTCTAGTGTCTCCGAAAAGCCGAATGTGCAACCTTTTGGACAGAGTCAATTTCTGGGCAATGCAGATTTCCGCCAGCCAGCTTTCGCGCTGTTCCAGCACGTCGGCTTCGGTCCCTTCGGCCATCAGCATGATTTTGGCGGATGGAATGGTATGGGCTTTTTGCAGCGCGAGGACTTCGTCCACATCGGCAGGCTCGGCGATCACGAATTTGAATGTCGCGCGCGGTTCCTGCGTCCAGTGGGCGAGCCTTTCGGGATTGAGCGCCAGATCGGCCGGATTGCCCGAATGGGCGAGTTTGGGGCTGACATTATACTGGCTCACCAGCGGGTCGAGCGCGGGATGCGGTGCCACCGAACCGTTGGTTTCGATCTCCACGATCATACCGGGCAGATGCCCCAGCATCCGGGCGAGTGCGGCGCCTTGCAGCAGCGGTTCGCCGCCGGTGATAATCAGCCGGTCCTGCCCGAATGCCGCGATTTGCCGGGCGGCATCTTCCTCGCTCAGCGTCAGTTGATTGGCGGCGCGCGGATAGGTGGGATCGCGGCGATGCGGGCGATTATCGCCCTCGAAATGCCAGGTATAGGCCGTGTCGCACCATTCGCAGGCGAGATTGCAGCGCGACAGGCGGATAAAGGTGCATGGCTTGCCCATGCTCGGCCCTTCGCCCTGCAGCGAAGCGAAGATTTCCGGCTCGCCCGGTGTGGTCGTGGCCAGAGTCAGCGGCATGACTGCCCCGTTTTCGCGCTCCTTATGCCGCTCCTATCGCCATGCCTGCGCGGGGGGGACGCCGGCGAAGACCAGCGCCATCCGCTTCGGTTTCCCGCTCGCACAGGAATGACGAAAGGGGAGGGCCGGGGCGAACCCATCACCCCAGACGCGCCAGCGCCGCGTCGAGCCGGGTCACTTCGGCAGCGTGATGGGCATGGTCAGCGCGGGCCTTTTCGACCGCTTCGGGCTTGGCTTTCTCGACGAATTTGGGATTGTCGAGCCGCTTCGCGAGGCTGTCCCGCTCTTTTTCCGCAGCGGTTTTGGCTTTGGCGAGGCGAGCCTTTTCAGCTTCCACATCGATCACGCCTTCGAGTGGGATGATGAACACATCCTCACCCGCCATCACCTGCATGGCGGCGCCTGCCGGGGCTTCGTTAAAGGCGACCGGAGTGAGCCGGGCAAGCCGTTCGATGGCTGCTGCGCTGCGCTCCACCACCCGTCTGGCGAGATCGGACGGGGCGGGGCAATAAGCGGCCAGCTTGGCGCCGGGGGCAATGCCCAGTTCGTTTTTCGCCGCACGAATGGCGGTGGTGAGCTGGATCACCCAGTCTATCGCATCGGTGGCCGAAGCATCGATGCGGGCTTCGGGTTGCGGCCATTGGGCGAGAATCAGTTCATAGGGGCGTTTACCCTGCGCATGCCACAATTCTTCGGTGACGAAGGGCATGAAGGGATGCAGCATCACCAGAATCTGATCGAGTGCCCAGCCGGCCACTGCGCGGGTTTCCTTTGCCGGCATGGCATCGGGATCGCCCTGGAAAACCGGCTTGATGAGTTCGAGATACCAGTCGCAGAAGGTCGCCCAGGTGAACTGATAAATCGCACTGGCAGCCGCATCGAAACGCAAATCGCCCATCGCTTTGTCGAGCGCTTCGGCGGTTTTGGTCACTTCGCCGATGATCCACTGATTGGCCGCCAGTTTGGCTTCCGGCGCGGCCACGCTATCGCTCGCGACGATGCCGTTGGTCTGGCAAAAACGCGCGGCATTCCACAGTTTGGTGGCGAAGTTGCGATAACCTTCGACACGCTTTTCATCCATCTTCACATCGCGGCCCTGACTTTCCATCGAGGCCATGAAGAAGCGCAGCGCATCGGCGCCATATTTGTCGATCAGGGTCAGCGGATCGACCACATTGCCCTTCGATTTAGACATTTTCTGCCCGTCCGCCGCGCGCACCAGCCCATGGAGATAAAGCCGCTTCCACGGCACTTCACCCATGAATTCAATGCCCTGCATCGCCATGCGGGCATCCCAGAAGAACAGGATGTCGAAGCCGGAGATCAGCAGATCATTGGGATAATGTTTGCGCAGCAATTCGGTATCGTCCGGCCAGCCCAGCGTGCCGAAGGGCCACAGAGCGGAGGAGAACCATGTATCGAGCACGTCGGGATCGCGCGTAAGGGTGGCTCCGTCACCGGCCTGCGCCTGTGCCTCGTCCTCGCTTTCGGCAACATAGACCTTGCCATCGGCATCATACCATGCCGGGATCTGATGCCCCCACCAGAGCTGGCGTGAGACACACCAGGGCTGGATATTCTCCATCCAGTTGAAGAAGGTCTTTTCCCATGTCTTCGGGATGATTTCGATATCGCCCTTGCGCACCGCTTCCATCGGCGGCTGGGCGAGCGTTTCGGCATCGACATACCACTGATCGGTCAGCCATGGCTCGATCACCACGCCGCCGCGATCGCCGAAAGGTGTGGCGACGGTGCGCGGTTCGGCGTCCAGCAGTTCTTCCTCGCCATCCTTGTTTTTGGTGATGTGGGGAATGAGGAAGCCCAGTTCCTTCATCCGTTCGACCACCAGCTTGCGCGCATCGAAACGGTCGAGCCCGATAAACTCTTCCGGCACCAGACCGTCAGCGGTCTGTATCACCGCAGCATCCTGATCGAGCATGTTGAGCATATTGGCGGGCTTGATCCCGGCTCGCTTGCCCACCTCGAAATCGTTAAAATCATGCCCCGGCGTAATCTTCACCGCGCCCGAGCCCAGTTCCGGGTCGGCATGTTCGTCCGCCACGATCTTGAAACGGCGACCGGTGATCGGCTGAAGGATGTCCTTCCCGATAACCGGGGTATAGCGCGCATCATCGGGATGCACGGCCACGGCCATATCTGCCAGCATGGTTTCAGGGCGCGTGGTGGCGACTTCGATATAATCGCGGCCATCGGGCAAGGTCACACCGTCAGCCAGCGTATATTTGAAATGCCAGAAGCCGCTTTTCACATCCTTTGTCTCGACTTCGAGATCGGAAATCGCAGTCTTCAGTTTCGGGTCCCAGTTGACCAGACGCTTATCGCGGTAAATCAGGCCCTTATTATAAAGGTCGACAAAAACCTTGAGGACGGCTTTGGAAAAATGCTCGTCCATGGTGAACTGTTCACGGCTCCAGTCCATCGAACAGCCGAGGCGGCGCATCTGGCGGGTGATCGTGCCGCCGGACTGCTCTTTCCATTCCCAGACATGCTGAAGAAATGCCTCGCGGCCGATCTCGGCGCGCTTGATACCCTGCGATTCGAGATTGCGCTCCACCACCATCTGCGTGGCGATACCGGCATGATCGGTGCCGACCACCCAGAGGGCATCTTTACCTTTTAAGCGCTGATACCGGATCACAATGTCTTGTAGTGTGTTATCAAGCGCATGGCCGATATGAAGCGAGCCGGTCACATTGGGGGGAGGGTTCACAATCGTGAAAGGTTCTGCATCCGGGCGTTCCGGACGAAACAGACCGTTTTCTTCCCAATGGGCATACCACCGCTTTTCGATGGCGGCGGGATCGAATGTTGTATCGAGCTGGCTTGTCATGACAGGCTGGCCTTTGCCAGCGCCCAAAGCCAAGGGCAACTTGTTTGCCTTGTCGAAGCCACATTTTCCTCACATAGCGATGCACAATGCGTGAATGGGCTGAATATACAGTGAAAGAAGGCGGCGGGCGCGAGACGATCGCGTTGCAGGGGCCGCTCCTCGTGTCGAGCGTGGCGATGCTCGACCGTCAGCTACGTGACTATGCGGATTCGGTGCAGCAGATCGATCTCACCGATGTCGAAACGATCGATACGGTCGGGGCATGGCTGGTGGTTCGTTTCGCGCGCGAAAAGGACGCCCAGATTATCAATGCGAGCGAACAGGCCGAAAGGCTGATTGCTGCAGTGAAAGAATGCGACAGCGATGAGCCGATCACCGCGCCGCGTGACAAGACTCTGATCCGCGTGCCCGAAACCGTGGGCGACAAGGTCGTCGATATGGGACATGGCGCGGTTGGCGTGATCGGCTTTCTCGGTGCGGTGATGATTACGATCGGGAACACGATCCGCCATCCTTCACGCCTCAGGCTGAAAGCGCTGGTCCGTCAGATTGAACTGGTAGGGGTTTCCTCGCTCGGCATTATCGGGCTGATGAGCTTTCTCATCGGCGTCGTGATCGCACAGCAGGGCGCAGCGCAGCTTCGTCAGTTCGGGGCGGAAATCTATACTATCAATCTCACCGGGCGGCTCACTCTGCGCGAACTGGGCGTGCTGATGACCGCAATCATGGTAGCGGGCCGTTCCGGATCGGCTTTCGCCGCGCAACTGGGCACCATGAAGCTGACTGAAGAAGTGGACGCGATGCGCACTATCGGGGTTTCGCCCATGGAAGCGCTGATCCTGCCGCGCATTCTGGCGGCCGTGTTCATGATGCCGCTGCTCGGTTTCTACTCGTCGATTATCGCGATTATCGGCGGGGCGGTGATTGCCGACATAACGCTCGACATTCCCTTTCTCACCTTCCTGTCGCGTATTCAGGATGTGGTGCCGATCCACGATCTCTGGGTCGGCCTGGCCAAAGCGCCGGTTTTCGGCCTGATCGTGGCGCTGGCCGGGTGCTATCAGGGGCTTCAGGTCAAAGGCAATGCAGAGGAAGTGGGCGCCCGCACCACGCAGGCTGTGGTGATGGCGATTTTCATGGTCATTGTGCTCGATGCTTTCTTTGCCGTCTTCTTCAGCGAGGTGGGCTGGGGATGAGTGACGAAAACGCCATTAAGCACGAAGTCGAAAAAGAAGCGCTTCCCGAACTCGTCAACGAGTATGAAGGCGATTGCCCCATTGTGATCGAGGGATTGCGCAACAGTTTCGGGTCGCAGGTCGTCCATGAGGATCTCTCGCTCAAGGTCAGGCGCGGAGAGATTCTCGGTGTGGTCGGCGGCTCCGGCACCGGCAAATCGGTGCTGATGCGCTCTATCATCGGCTTGCAGATTCCCGATGAAGGGACTGTCGAAGTGTTCGGGCAGGACATTACCAAAGCCGCGCCCGACGAACAGATCGGCGTGCGCTCGCACTGGGGGGTTCTGTTTCAGGGCGGCGCTTTGTTCTCCACGCTCACTGTGGAGGAGAATGTCGAGGTTCCGCTCAAACAGTTTTACCCCGAATTATCGCCCGAAATGCGACAGGAAATCGCCCGCTACAAGGTCGTCCTCTCGGGACTTCCGGCCGATGCGGCGAGCAAATATCCTTCCGAATTATCGGGCGGGATGCGCAAACGCGCCGGTCTCGCGCGCGCATTGTCGCTCGACCCGGCGCTGTTGTTCCTCGACGAGCCGACGGCAGGACTCGATCCGGTGGGCGCGGCCAATTTCGATCAGCTCACCCGGGAACTGACCGACACTCTGGGGCTTACAGTCTTTCTGATTACGCATGATCTCGATACGCTGTATGCGATTTGCGACCGGGTGGCGGTGCTGGCCGATAAACGCGTGATTGCGGTCGGCACGATCCCCGAATTGCTCGAAAGCGAGCATCCGTGGATTCAGGAATATTTTAATGGCCCGCGCAGCCGGGCTGCGGCTGCCAGCCATAAACGTGGTATAGAGAAGGATGCCCGCCGGGCCGAAAGCGATGCGTCAGGCAATGCTTCCGATACTGTGCAGGGCAACAGGGGACGCGATAATGATCTGGCGCAGAATGCGGGCCGGGAGGCCATGGACAAAGATGATGGCGGAAAGGCATAGGGCAAGCTGATGGAAACGCGGGCAAACCATATATGGGTCGGCGCTGTCACGCTGCTGCTGCTGACCGCTCTGGCGCTGTTCATCGTGTGGCTGGCGCAGCTCGGCACACAGGATCGCAAGGAATACGATATTTTCTTCTCGCAATCGGTCGGTGGCCTTGCGAAGGGCTCGGACGTGTCCTTTTCCGGCGTTCCGGCAGGTGAGGTCGAGGAAATCGATCTGTGGGAAACCGATCCGGAATATGTCCGCGTGCGGATTAGCGTGCGCAAGGAAATTCCGGTGGTTCAGGGTACCACGGCCAGCATCCAGGCCAGCTTTACCGGCGTTTCGACCATTCTGCTCGATGGTGCGGTAAAGGGCGCTCCGCCGATTATCGAACCGGGGCCGGAAGGGGTGCCGGTGATCCCGACCAAGCCGGGCGGACTGGGCGAAATTCTCGCCAGTGCGCCACTGCTGCTCGAAAGACTGGCGACGCTTACCGAAAGGCTGACGCGCACTCTGTCCGATGACAATCAGGAATCGATCCAGAAAATCCTCGCCAATACGGCGCGGATCACTGAAGGACTGGCCAATACGGCCCCTGAAGTGAACCGGACACTGGGCGAATTGCAGACGACGCTCGATCAGGCGACCAGGACGCTGGCGGCTTTCGAAAGCACGCTCAACGATGCTGGCGATATGCTCGACAAGGAAGGGCCATCTCTGGCGGATGAATTGCGCAAGACGCTGGTTTCCGCCCGCGAGACATCGGAAGCTCTTCAAAAGACGCTGAACGAAACCACACCGGCAGCAAAGCAGTTCAACAACGATACGCTGCCGGCTGCCGAGGCGACCTTGCGCGATCTTCGCGAAACCAGCGAAGCGCTGCGTAAGGTGACCGACAAGATTAACCATCAGGGCGCGGGTTCGCTGCTCGGCGGCACCAAATTGCCGGATTACGAGAAATGAGAAGGATACGGGGCATGATCGGGAGGAAACGCATCGGAGGCGCTCTGCGCGGCGCGGCGATGGCCTCGGCTGCGCTGGCGCTGGCAGGTTGTATCAGTTTCGGGGAAGATCCGCCCGACCGGCTGCTGACTCTCACGCCGAGCAGCCCGGCACCGGCGGGTGCCGCTGCGGAAGGCACGCGCGAAGCTGCGCTTGCGATCATGGGGATCACCGCCACGCAGGCTCTCGATGTCAATCGCGTGCCGGTGCAGGTGGACGATTCCAGCCTCGCTTACCTCAAGGATGCGTTCTGGGTCGATAAACCGGCCGAACTGTTCGCCCGTTTGCTGAGCGAACGAATCCGCTCCTCCGGCACCCGGCTGGTGGTGGACGATGCCGAATTACAGACCATGGCAGCTACGCGCCTGTCGGGCCGGATTACGCAAATGGGCTTCGATGTGCCGACGCAGAGCGTCATCATGCGCTTCGATGCCACGCTGCAACTGCCCGACGGCCAGCTTCTGACCCGCCGTTTCGAAAGTGTGCAGCCGGGCCTTTCGGCCAAAGCGGATCAGGTCGGTCCTGCGCTTAATGATGCGGCGAACGATATAGCCGGGCAAGTTGCGGAATGGGTCGGCTGAACGGTCATTCTATTCGACAGGCCATGCGATAGGCCCGCCCGCATATCGTAATAGCGGCTTATGCCAGAGGCAGCCTGCCGGAACTATCATTCGTCTCGGCAGGCTTTGTCTTGTGCTGCTCCCGGGGATCGTGACAGACGGAAGCATGCGCAGACGTAATCGAACAGAAGCGGAGAAGAAGCGGTTTTTGCTGCGTTATTTCGGTACGATCGGGCTGATTGTGGCGATTGCTGCTTTTACCGCACCGACGCTGGTCGGGGTGGGAGATAAGCTGACGCCGGAGGACGGGCAAAAGCTCTTTTCGCTCGGAGGTGCAGCGGGCGGTGTGGCGCTGATATTGTGGATTGCGAGCTTTACGATCAGAGACCGCCGGCGCTGACCGGCGGGTTTAACCGGTCTGGCGGGCAAGCTTTGCAAAATGCACCGCATGGCAGAAAGCGTCGCGCCTTGTGGCACGGGCTTTCTCGGCCTCGGAATCCCAGCCCCATAATTCGGCTTGCCAGTCCTCTTCGAGATTGGAGAGGGTAAACAGGCCCTCCGCATCGGCATCCGGTGCGATGGCGGCAAGGCCGATAATGAGCGAGGCGGCAAGCGATGTGCAGGTCTGCAGGGCCGCGAGGGTGAAATCGTCCTGCGCGCCCAGATGGCGCTGCAATGCTGCCAGCGTGTCGGCAGGCTGCGGGCGATGGATAATCCCGCTGATTCGTTCGAAACGGATGTCATGGCGCTGCTCGGTTTCGCTCAGCAACGGTTCCCACAGCTCGCTTTGCCGCTCGAACAGAGCATCCCCGGGATCGGCGCGATAGCACAGCGTATCGCTTTCCCCGAAAGCGAGGATTCCGGCCTGTGTTGCCGCACGCTCCGGCGCGACAATATCCACTGCATAATCGGCAAGGTCGCGCAGAATGAAGCGGCCCGGCTCGATCTCCTCACCTTGCTGTGCCCATTCCTTTGCCATGGCGTCGGCCAGCGGACGGGAGGGGGCGATCTGCGCTGCGCCTTTGGCGGTTTTGATTCCGCGCCCGTCCAGCGTCACCTGAAAGCCACCCGGCGCCGGTGTAACGTTCACATCGCTATAGAACCGCTTCATTCGCAGCAACTGCCTCCGCTGCGCCATTTACGCGCCAGATAGCGCGTGCCGCCGAACATGGTCAGCAGGCCGAGAATGGCGAGCACCCCGGCGACGATTTCGGGCGCCGCGATTTCCTTGTAATAGATCATCAGCGCCAGCAGAATCATGCCGATTCCGGCAAGGCGCACCAGTGCGATGATGAAAAAACGGCCCTTGGCAGGATCAGCCACGGATCAATTCTCCCAGTTCGGCGGCATTGCGGGCCACGGCTTCGGCTCCCGCATGCAGCAATTCGTTGGCCTCGTGATAGCCCCAGGAAACGCCGATCGCGCGGACATTGATTGCGCGGGCCATTTCCATATCGAAAACTGTGTCACCGATCATCACCGTCTGGGACGCATCGGCAAATCCATCCGCCATGGCGGCTTCGAGCATTTCCGGGCTGGGTTTCGACGGGTGCCGGTCGGCGGTTTGCAGACTTGTAAACAGGTCGCTCAACCCATGGCTGGCGAGGCAGCTTTTGAGGCCGCGATCCGACTTGCCGGTCGCCACGGCCAGCGTCCAGCCGGTCCTGTGCAGATCGCGCAGCAATTCACCGATCCCGTCGAAAAGCGGTTCGCGCAGCGATCCGTCGAGCCGCGCCTGCCGGAAGGCGGACTTATAGGCTTCGACGATATTGGCCTGCGTGTCGCTTTCGGCAAAGGGAGCCAGCAGCCGGATCGCCTGCGGCAGGCTGAGGCCGACGATCCGGCGAATATCGTGGCGGTCGGGCGCGGGCAGGGCATTATCGGCAAAGGCGCGTTCCATCGCCGTGCAGACAGCCGCCTGTCCGTCCACCAGAGTCCCGTCGCAATCGAACACCGCGAGCCGAATGCTCATGATCTAGCCTTTGCCTTTCTTCGGGCCGCTTCCGCGGACCGGCTTCTTGCGGTTGAGCTGCGATTTGGGCACCGGGCTGCCTTTGCCCTTTTTGGGCCCCGATTTCTTCACCGGGCGATCGCTGCCGGGGCCGGTGGCGCGTTTGCGCCGTTCCCCGCGCCGTTCTTTGCGATATTGCTTGGCATGCTGGCGCGCGGCCTGTTTCTTGTCTTCCCTGCTCGGTGGAGGCGGCCCCTGTTCGGGTTCGGCCATGCTGAGCGTGGGATCGAAACCGAGCTGTTCCATCGATGCCGCGAAATGCTCAGGCAGATTGGCCGTCACGTCGAGTGTGCTGCCATCGGGCGAATCGATAATCAGGCGGCGCGCATGAAGATGCATCTTGCGGCTGATCGAGCCGGTGAGAAATGCTTCCTGCCCGCCATATTTGCCATCGCCGACAATCGGATGGCCGATCGCAGCGAGATGAACGCGCAGCTGATGCGTGCGCCCGGTCAGCGGTTGCAGCTCGACCCAGGCTGCGGTGTTGCCCGCGCGCTCGACCACGCGATAGAGCGTTTTGGCCGGCTGGCCGCCTTCCATATCGACATGCATCTTCTCGCCGCCCGAACCCGGCTGCTTGGCCAGAGGGGCATCGATCGTGCCTTCCGACAGATCGGGCACACCCACCACCAGCGCCCAGTAGATCTTCTTGGCCGAGCGTCCGGAAAAGCGCTTGGAAAAGAACGCGGCGCTGCCCGGTGTGCGGGCAACCAGCAATACGCCCGACGTATCCTTGTCCAGCCTGTGGACGAGGCGCGGGCGCGGTTCATCTTCTCCGGCATAGGCATCGAGCAGGCCATCGACATGATGCGTCGTTTTGGTGCCGCCCTGTGTGGCAAGGCCCGGCGGCTTGTTGATGACGATGGCCGACCGTGTCTGGCGAATGAGCATATCTTCCGCCTGATTGCGCTCCTCCTGCGTCAGCTCGCGCATGGCACGCGGCTTCGGGGTCGAGTCGCCGCCCGGCGGCACGCGCAGAAGCTGCCCGCTGGACAGCCGGTCATCGGGTTTGACTCGCTTGCCGTCCACGCGAATCTGGCCGGTGCGTGCCCATTTGGACACGGTGCCGAAACCGATTTGCGGTAAATGGCGCTTGAACCAGCGGTCGAGACGGATACCGTCATCGTCGCGCGCGATGGTGAACTGGCGAACCTGATCGCTCATCCTGCCACCCGCATCACGATAAGGCCGATATAGAGCGCGGCGAGACCGGCCAGCAGCGAAATACCGGCATAGGTGATCGCCATGGCGCTTTGCCCGCGTTCGACCAGCAGCATCATTTCGAGGCTGAAGGAAGAAAAGGTGGTGAAGCCGCCCAGCAGGCCGACTCCGATAAAGAGTCGGGTCGATTCGTGCCCGCCATGCCCGTGCCGGGCGAGGAAACCGGCCAGAAGGCCCATCGCCATGCTGCCCAGAATATTCGCCGCGAGCGTCGCCCAGGGGAATGTGGTGACGGCCTGCACGCCCATGAGATGGGTCATGAAGCGGCCGAGCTGATAGCGCATGACTGCGCCGATACCGCCGCCGCAGGCGACCAGCAGCGAAGCGGGAAGAGGAGAAGGAGTTGCCATGGCTGTGCCCCTTAGAGGGATTCGTCCGCTGTGGAAACATTGTCCTGTCACCCGGTGGCCGGGAAAAACTTGTAATTTCCGGCAATACCCCCATATTATTCGATACGTAACCGCCGGTGCGCGGCAAACAGCCTTTGCGCCAAACTGCTTGCCAATCGGATCGATTTGGCTTAGAGGCGCGCCGGTTAGAGCCGATCCCTGATTGGAGTCGGCGCTTTTTTCGTTTGATTCTTACAAGGTAAAGCCGGCCGGCGTGGCAGGTTTCTTTGATCGGATTTCCAGAGGTGATTTAGTTTATGCAGATCATGGTTCGCGATAACAATGTGGAACAGGCTCTTCGTGCGCTGAAGAAGAAGTTGCAGCGGGAAGGCGTGTATCGCGAAATGAAGCTGCGTCGTCATTACGAAAAGCCGAGCGAAAAGCGCGCTCGCGAAAAGGCTGCTGCCGTGCGTCGTGCACGCAAGCTGGAACGTAAGCGCGCCGAACGTGACGGTGCCAAGTAAGGCGTCCAATTCACAAGACTCGCTTGAACCCGTAGCCGGGTTAGGCCAAAGGGGCGCGGGAGAAATCCCGCGCCTTTTGCTTTTCAGGATAGTGTTATGACTGAAATCACCCGTGTTCCGCTGCAGCCGATCAGGAAGGGCTCGCTTACGAAGCTCTGGATCGGTGTTGCTGTCGTTTTGCTGGCCGCTGCGGCCATTGCCTATGCCGCCGCTCCTCATGTCGAGAAGCTGGGTAATGGCGTGACGCTGCAGGTTCTGGAAGAGGGCACTGGCGTTTCGCCGGGCAAGACCGATATGGCGCTGGTCAATTATCGCGGTACGCTGGACGATGGAACCGTCTTCGATGAGAATGAACGCGCACCGCTTGCCGTAAACGGCGTGGTACCCGGTTTCTCCACCGCTTTGCAGGCAATGCAGAAGGGTGGCAAATATCGCGTCCATATTCCCGCCGATCAGGGTTATGGCGATAAGGACCGTGGCCCGATCCCGGCCAATAGCGACCTTACTTTTGAAGTGACGCTGCTCGATTTCATGAGCCAGGCGCAGATTCAGCAAATGATGCAGCAGCAACAGATGATGCAGCAATTGCAGGGTATGCAGGGCGGCGCGCCGGGGGCACCGGGCGCTCCGGCACCGGGTCAGTAAGACGGGTTGCCGGCAGGGGTGCCGCTTGAAGCGCACCCCTGTGGCTGGTACCCCGCATCCATCACAGGTTTTTTCTGAAAAAGAGGCGCAGACGCTATGTCCGTCGATAGAGCGACCGTGGCCAGGATCGCATCGCTGGCCCGGATCAATATGAGCGAAGAGGATCTCGACACGCTGGTGCCCGAGTTCAATAATATCCTCAATTTCGTCGAGCAGCTGAGCGAAGTGAATGTCGAAGGCGTCGAGCCGATGACATCGGTGATCCCCAATCACCAGCGTCTGCGCGAAGACAAGGTGAATGCCGATCCGCTGACCGGCGGCGATATTCGCGACAAGGTGCTGGCCAATGCACCCGCGGCCGAACACGGCTTTTTCGGTGTGCCGAAAGTTATCGAATGACGATGGCCTGCGCCGACTCCGCCGCTATGCCCGTAAAGGCGGGAAACGGAGGCAGGGCGCGCAGGGTTTCATTCCGAATTCCCGCCTGGGCGGACATCACGACACTCATATCAGGACACGAAGTGTGACCGACCTTACAGAACTGGGCATCAAGGCGATCCGCGAAGGCGTGAAAGCCGGTGACTTTACCGCCCGCGAAGTGGCAGAGGCTTTCAATGCCAGCGTCGCCGGAGCGGAAAAGCTGAATGCCTTTATCACCGCCACGCCCGAAAAGGCGCTCGCATCCGCTGACGCAGTGGATGCTGATCGCGCGGCCGGCAAGGCGCTGGGCTCGATGGCCGGCGTGCCGCTGGGCATTAAGGATCTGTTCGCCACCGAAGGCGTGCAAACCTCCGCTGCGAGCCACATTCTCGAAGGCTTTACGCCGCAATATGAAAGCACCGTCAGCCGCAAATTGTGGGAAGCGGGTGCGGGAATGCTCGGCAAGGTCAATCTTGACCAGTTCGCCATGGGCTCTTCCAATGAAAGCTCTTATTTCGGTGAAGTGGTCAGCCCCTGGCGCAAACAGGGCTCCGATGCGAAGCTGGCGCCGGGCGGATCTTCGGGCGGGTCCAGCGCGGCCGTTGCGGCGCGCCTTGCGCCTGCTGCCACCGGCACCGATACGGGCGGTTCGATCCGCCAGCCCGCGGCCTTTACCGGCATTACCGGTATCAAGCCGACCTATGGCCGCTGTTCGCGCTGGGGCATTGTCGCCTTCGCATCCTCGCTCGATCAGGCGGGGCCGATGGCGAAGGATGTGACCGATTGCGCGATCATGCTCGAAGCCATGGCCGGGTTCGATCCCAAGGATTCGACCAGCCTCGATATGCCTGTGCCGAACTGGGAAGCAGCGCTCAGCGCCGATCTCAAGGGCAAGAAAGTCGGCATCCCGAAAGAGTATCGGATGGACGGGCTCTCCGCCGATGTCGCGAAGGCATGGGACGATGGCGTGCAATGGCTGAAAGATGCCGGTGCCGAAGTGGTGGAGATCAGCCTGCCGCATACGAAATATGCGCTGGCCTCCTATTACATTATCGCGCCTGCCGAAGCCTCCTCCAACCTCGCGCGCTATGATGGTGTGCGTTACGGGCTGCGCGATCTGCCCGAAGGCGCCAATCTTCAGGACATGTACGCCGCCACCCGCGCCGCCGGTTTCGGCGATGAGGTCAAGCGCCGTATTCTGATCGGCACTTATGTGCTGTCTGCCGGTTTCTACGACGCCTATTACAATCAGGCGCAGAAAGTCCGCACGCTGATCCAGCGCGACTTCACGAATGCGTTCGAACAATGCGACGTGATCCTCGCGCCGACAGCCCCCACAGCCGCCTTCGCGCTGGGTGAAAAGACCGGCGACCCGCTGGAAATGTATATGGGCGATGTGTTCTCCGTGCCTGCTTCGCTGGCAGGTCTTCCGGCCATGTCCGTACCCTCGGGCCTCAATGCAGAGGGCCTGCCGCTCGGCCTGCAGATTATCGGCAAGCCTTTCGACGAGCAGGGCGTACTCAACGCCGGCCTCGCCCTTGAAGAACGCGCTGGCTTTACAGCCAAGCCGCAGAAGTGGTGGTAAGATGAGCAACTATCGTATTCAGGGCGCAACGGGTGAGTGGGAGGTCGTGATCGGCCTTGAAGTTCATGCGCAGGTCACGTCGGAGGCGAAGCTGTTTTCGTCCTCTTCCACCAGTTTCGGGGCGGAGCCGAACACGCAGGTTTCGCTGATCGATGCGGCCATGCCCGGCATGTTGCCCGTTCCCAATCAGGAATGCATCCGTCAGGCTGTGCGCACCGGCATGGCGATCAACGCGCAGATCAACAAATATTCGCGTTTCGACCGCAAGAATTATTTCTATGCCGATTTGCCGCAGGGCTATCAGATCAGCCAGCTCTATCACCCGATCGTGGGCGAGGGCGAATTGCTGATCGAAGCGGATGAGAAGGCCGGTCTTCCCGAAGATAAGGTGATCGGGATCGAGCGTATCCATGTGGAACAGGATGCGGGCAAGCTGATGCACGATCAGCATCCGACCATGTCCTATGTCGATCTCAATCGCTGCGGCGTGGCGCTGATGGAAATCGTCAGCCGCCCCGATATGACTTCGCCCGCTGAAGCCGGGGCCTATCTTGCCAAATTGCGTTCGATCCTGCGCTATGTCGGATCGTGCGATGGCAATATGGATCAGGGCTCTATGCGGGCCGATGTGAACGTTTCCGTCCGCCGTCCGGGTGAGCCTTTCGGCACCCGTACCGAAACCAAGAATGTGAACTCGGTCCGCTTCGTGATGCAGGTGGTCGAAGTGGAGGCCCGCCGTCAGGTCGAACTGATCGAGGATGGCGGTACGGTGGTACAGGAAACCCGCCTGTTCGACCCCACCAGCGGCACCACGCGGTCTATGCGCAGCAAGGAAGATGCGCATGATTATCGCTACTTCCCCGATCCCGATCTGCTGCCGGTCGAACTGGACGATGCGTTTTTGCAGGAATGCAAGGCAAGCCTGCCCGAACTGCCCGATGCCAAGCGCGCGCGTTATGTCGAAACACTGGGGCTGACGGCCTATAATGCCCGCGAACTGACCGCAGAGGTCGAAACCTTCGCGCGCTTCGAAACGCTGCTGGCCGAAACTGCGAAAGCTCTTGGCAAGGATGAGGCGAAACTGGCGACGCAGGTCGCCAACTGGTCGCTTTCCGTCGCGCCGGGCGTGCTGAAATCGCTGGGTGAAGAGGCCGATCCTGCCCATTCGACGGCCGAAGCGCAGGCCAAGATCCTGAAAATGCAGGATGCGGGCGAAATTTCGGGCGGTCAGGCCAAGGAGATCTATGAGATCGTGCTGAAGACCGGCCGCGATCCGGAAGAAGTTGCCGATGCCGAAGGGCTGAAACAGGTGTCCGATACCGGTGCCATCGAAGCCAAGATCGACGAAGTGCTCGCTGCCAATCAGGACAAGGTCGAGCAATATCGCGGCGGTAAGGACAAGCTTTTCGGCTTCTTCGTGGGGCAGACCATGAAGGCGACGCAGGGCAAGGCCAACCCGCAGGTGGTCAACGAGATTCTCAAACAGAAGCTCGGCTGACATCTCCGGGATGCGCGCGCCCTCCGGCAAGAGCGGCATGTCTATCGTGCT
This sequence comes from Altericroceibacterium spongiae, assembly GCF_003610805.1. GTDB lineage: Bacteria > Pseudomonadota > Alphaproteobacteria > Sphingomonadales > Sphingomonadaceae > Altericroceibacterium > Altericroceibacterium spongiae. Next base: position 181,172 of record NZ_RAPF01000004.1, read on the forward strand.
GGTCCAGCCCGAAATTCCCCATAATACGGGGGCTATCGGGCGGACCTGTGTGGCGCTCGACATGGAGCTGGTGCTGATCCGGCCCTATGGTTTCGTCCTGTCGGACAAGCAATTGAAGCGCGCCGGGCTCGATTACTGGCAGCATGTCCGGCTCGCTGAATTTGCGAGCTGGGAGGCCTTTATGGCCGAACGTGCCCCGCGTGCGGATCAGCTCTTTCTGTTCGAGGAATTCGGGCAACGCAGCTTCTACGAAGCGGATTATCCCGAGGATGCCTGTCTCGTCTTCGGGCGCGAGACCAAAGGCCTGCCCGAAGCGATTATCGAAGCGCATCGGGACAGGCTGTTCCATCTGCCGATGCGCTCGGATAAAATCCGCTCGCTCAATCTGGCGAATACGGCCACGGCGGTCGCTTATCAGGCCTTGCGAGGGCAGTACCGGCCCTGAAGGCTGCATGGTCTGAAAGCGGACTATTCCGCTAGCAATATAATTATTGTGCCGGAACCCTCTCAATCCAAAGAGGTTTTTCCTCTTATGGATATGACACGTTCCCTAGCGCATATGCGCAATTATGCCGGCAGGGCCTGGTCGCCGGGCTGGCTTCAGCAGCGTCCCCGGCCGATGCGTATTGCCGCGCGGGCCGTGGCGATTTTCGTGCTGGTGCTGTTCACCATCTGGCTGGTTCTGTTCATCACCAAAGGCCGCTTTCTGAAGCATCCTTTCGAAAGCATCGCATCTTCCATCATGGAACGCGATGTGACGGTGAAGGGCGATTTCAACCTCTATTTCGCGCCGTTCAATGTGAAATTTCTGGCCGAGAATATGCGTGTCACCAACCCCGAATGGGCGGGGAAGGATGATTTTTTCGCTGCCCGGCTAATCGATATGCGGATCAGCACGCTGCCGCTGCTGATCGGGCAGCGCAATATCCGCTCACTGGTGCTCGATAAAGGGACGGTGGATCTGGAATGGGATAAAGAAAGGGCGCGCAATAGCTGGACTTTCGGCGATCCCGATGCCGCCGCGGAACCCTTCCAGCTCCCTGCTATCGAGCGGGCCGCCATCACCGGCACCACGATTTTCTATCGCGATCCGGGGCTTCAGCTCAATGCCGATATCGGTGTCGATACGGTGAAAGCGGAAGATACGGCATTCGACAGCAATATTCGCTTCACAGGCGAAGGCACTATGCGCAAGCAACCCTTTACGCTTTCGGGCAGTTTGCTGAGCCCCAATCAGACGCTGGCCGGCGGGCGGAACAAGCTTACAATTCATGCCGAAGCAGCGCGCACGAAGCTGGATGTCTCGGGTACATTGCCCGGTGCTACGCAGATTGTAGGGGCGGATCTCAATTTTGCCGTGCGCGGCTATAATGTCGCCAATCTGTTCGATTTTCTCGGCATTGCGGTGCCCAATACGCGTGCCTATCGCCTGAAAAGCGCGCTCACTTATACGGGCAGCGAATGGCAGTTTACCGGCCTCGACGGAATTTTCGGCGATAGCGACATTGGCGGGTCGATGACCATTGCCATGCCCGATAACCGGCTGAAACTCGATGCCGATCTTGCCACCGACACGCTCGACGTGATCGATGTCGGCCCCTTTATCGGTTACGATCCCGAACGGCTCGATGCGATGGGCAAATCGGGAGCGATCCGGCAGGTCAACGGCCATCCCCGTGTGCTGCCCGATGCCACGCTGCGCATGGATGCGATCGGCCAGTTCGATGCCGATGTTCATTATACGGTCAAGACACTGAAAGCCGAAAGTTTTCCGGTCAGCAATATCGATCTGACGCTGGGTCTCGATCATTCACTGCTGACATTGTCACCGCTCAAAGCCACGGTCGCAGGCGGCACTCTTACGTCGGATATCACGCTGGATGCGCGCGCACCTCTTGTGAAAACCCAATATGATATTCGCCTTTCGCCGACCAATATGGGCAAGCTTCTGGCGACATTCGGGGCGGATGGATCGGGCACCAGCGGCACGGTTTCGGCCCGTATCCAGCTTGCCGGTACGGGTGACAGTTTGCGGCAGAGTCTGGCCCATTCCAACGGGCGGATGGCTTTCATCATGCCTGCCGGAACGTTCTGGACGCGCAATATCCAGCTTGTCGAACTCGATATCGGAACCTTCGTGCAGAAGATGTTCGAAGATAAGCTCAAAAAACCGGTGCAGATTAATTGCGGCCTGATCGCCTTTACCGTGCGGGATGGTGTGGCCGCCGCCGATCCCATTCTGATCGACACCAAGAAAAATGTCATTCTCGGCCGGGGCGGCTTCAGCTTTAAAAGCGAAGCGCTCGACATGGCGGTGCGCGCCGATGCCAAGACCTTCAGCCTGTTTTCCGGACAGTCTCCGGTGGGCGTAAACGGTTATTTCGGCGCGCCGGGGATCAATCCGATCAGCGGCGATCTGGTCGGCCGGGCCGGGGCGGGTCTCGGGCTCGCCGTGGCAGCTACACCGGTAGCAGGCCTGCTCGCTTTTATCGATCCGGGCGATGCCAAGGCAGCGCAATGCGAACCGGTTCTTTCAGGCGCAAGAGCCTCGGCGCAAAAGACCGAAGACGGCAAGCCGCGGGACGATGTGGGCAACGGGTCCACCGCCAAATCGGAAAGCGGTGAGCAATCCGATGCCAGCAAGGAGCAACAGCGCCAGACATTCACGCACGGGCACTGAGCCTGCGGCGGTGCAAGGGGCCAGCCGGCGCTGTCCCCTTGCGTTTCCGTCATTCTCCGGCGCTGTCGATATATTCGACCGGCAGGCCGATATCTGCCAGCTGGGGTTCCACCACTTTCCGGTCTCCGACGACCACGATCACCATATTGTCGGGCTGGAGATAGGAAGCGGCGGCCTCGTCGATATCCTTGCCGTCAATCGCGCGATAAATATCGGCCAGATCGGCGTAATAATCGTCCGGGCGGCCCAGATGCTGATTGGCGATAATTCCCGACAGCACCTGCGCATTGGTCTGGAACCGGTTGGGCAGGCCGCGAATATTGCCCTGCGTTACGCGCTGCAATTCCACATCGTCGACCGGCCTGGCGGTGGGAAAGGCTTTCATATCAGCGAGGATCAGCTTTATGGAATCCGCCGTGCGGTCTGCCTGAACGGGTGTCATCACCTCGAAGCTGCGCGGCCCTTTGACATCGGACAGGCTGGTGCGAATGCCATAGGTCCAGCCCTTATCCTCGCGCAGATCCGTATTGAGGCGCGAGAGGAAACCGTTGCCGATCACCTCATTGGCAAGATCGAGCGGTTCCTGCCCTGCATCCTGCCCGGTAAGCGGCAGGACCTTGCCGAACATCAGGGCGCTTTGCGGCGAATTGGGGCGGTCGATCACGACGATCCGCGCCGATCCTTTGGGGGTGGGCGTGGTGAGGTCCTTGCCTGGCGCGGGTGCGGCCGGGGCCTGCCAGTCTCCGAAAACCCGTTCGAGCTGCGGAATGAGCTGCTCCATCGTGATATCGCCCACCACGGTGATGCGGGCGAGGTCGGGGCGTAGCCAGCGGCTGTGTTCGCTGCGCAGATCGGCAGGGGTGAGCGGTTCGACGACCGCTGTCGTGCCGAGCGCCCCGACCGAGCCATAGGGATGCTGCGGCCCGTAAAGGATCGGCTCGATAGCCCTTCGGGCAATACCGAAAGGCGATGCTTCGGCCTGCGCGATATCGGCCAGACGCTGCCCTTTCACCCGTGCGACATCTTCCTGCGTAAAGGCCGGGTTGCGGATGACATCCGCCATCAGATCGAGTGAGGGGGCAAGATTGGCGGTCAGTGCCGAGAGCATGACCGACGAGGTATCGAGCGAGGTTCCGGTCGAGATCGTCGCGCCGAGCCGCTCCTGCTCTTCGGCAATAGCGATGGCATCGCGATGGGTGGTGCCTTCTTCGAGCATATCCATCATCAGCGATTGCTTGCCAGCCCCGGCGGAACCGTCCGCCGCATAGCCGGCATCGAATTCCATCGCGATCAGGACTTTGGGAATAGCGTCACGATGGGCGAGCGATATTGCCATACCGTTGGACAAGGTGGCGTGCTGAATATCCGGGAAGGTGAGATCGCGTGTCTGGCTCAGTTCCGGCGCGGTGCGCGGTTCTGCCGCCTGGGCTTCGGTTTCTGCTGCCAGTTTCGCGGCCTCTGGCCCTGTTGTGTCGCTGTCAGCGCCCCGTGTCTGCGGCGATATTTGCTGTGCAGTATCTTCGTCACCCCAACCGCCCATCGCGGCGCCGCTTTCGCTTCGTTCGCCTGGAATCACTGCCAGACGGTAAACCGGCCGCGACAGCCAGCGCTGCATGACCGCGGTAACCTGCGCCGGGGTGAGGCTTGCCATTTGATCGAGCTGATCCTTGTAAAGCGCTGGATTATCAGCATAAAGCAGCCCCTCAGCAAGGGTCGCGCCCTTGCCGGAGAAGCCGCCCACTACTTCCAGTGCACCGATCTGCTGAGAAACCATTTCGGTCGCCGCACGGTTCAGCTCGTCCTGTGTCGGCCCTTGCTTCACGAATTGCCGGACCACTTCGTCCAGCCGTTTCTCGGCCACAGCCCGATCAATACCGGGCTTCACATCCATTTGAATTTCAAGGAAAGAAAGCTGCTCATGCTGCTGAGCATAAGCAGCAACACTCACCGCAAGTTGTTCATCACGCACCAGCACATTGTCGAGCCGGGAACTGGCCAGCCCGCCCAGAACATGCATCCCGATAGCCAGCGGTACCGAGTCCGGGCTGGTAAGGGCCGGTCCGCTCCAGGCCCGGTAAATCCGCGTGACCGGAACCTGATCGGTCATTTCCCGGCTGACCGGTGCGGCCAGAGTTACCGGTTCTGCGGAAACCTTAGCGATATCGGGGCCGCGCGGAATATCGCCGAACCAGTGTTCGATCTTCTTTTTCGCCGTTGCCGCATCAATATCGCCGGCGAGTGCGATCACCACATTATTCGGCCCGTAATTGTCGATGAACCATTTGCGTACATCGGCAAGGCTCGCCGCATCGAGATCGGCCATCGAGCCAATGGTGGAATGGCGATAGGGATGCCCCACCGGGAGCAATCCTTCGCCAATCGCATAATCGGCCAGACCATAGGGCTGATTATCCCCCTGCCGCTTTTCGTTCTGAACGACACCGCGTTGTTTATCGAGCTTGTCCTGCGTCACTGCAGGCAGCAAATGACCCATACGGTCGCTTTCCATGAAAAGCGCCAGATCGAGCGCACCGGTCGGCACCGTTTCGACATAATTGGTCCGGTCATACCAGGTGGAACCGTTAGTGCTGGTGGAGCCGGCCGCTTCTAGCGGAATATCGAAATTAGGCACATTGGCGCTGCCCCCGAACATCAGATGTTCGAAAAGATGCGCGAAGCCGGTCTTGCCCCTTGGTTCGCTCTTGGAGCCCACCCTGTAATAAACCGTCACACCAACAACCGGAGTCTTGCGGTCGGTATGAACGATTGTGGTTAAACCGTTTTCGAGCGTGAAGGTTTCATAGGGAATATCGACTTCATCGACCAGCGAAGCGAGAGTGGCTGGTTGAAACTGGTTTTCGGAGGATGCCGACGCTGTTGCTTCCGCTATCGGACCTGATTGCGCAATAGCGCAGGTACTGAATGTCAATGATAGTATGGCGGAAGCAAGCAGGTAGCGCATAGCAGTTCCCGAAAGGTGGAATCAAAGATACCATTGTAGCATGAGCCTCTCATCTGCAAAGCATATCCGTTGCAACTGACCGTTTTGTCAGAATGAATGGGGATGAGTGAAAATTTTGTTCGCGAATGGCTTGCATGATCGCTTCGGGAATATTCTAAACGGTCGCAGAAGACAGACACCGGCAGAAAGCCGGGCAGATAAATGTTCTCAGGAGTTATTATGGTGCATTCGCTTTCCCGTCCGCTTCGTTATGCCGGTTTTGCCCTGCCGCTGATGGTGCTTGCGGTGCCTGCCTCTGCCCAGCTGGGCGGCTTGTTCGGAGCGGTGCAGGACCGGGTGGAGCAGGAAGTCAACCGGCAGGTGCGGGGTGATCGGGGTGACGTGCGCAATGATGACGGGCGGATCGACGATGCCGATGGGCAGAGCCTGCAGATCAATGAGGGCTTCGATTTCAGGGCCGGCGCAAGAACCATTGTGCAGGACGATTTTTCGGATACGCCAATTGGCGCTATGCCGAAAGAATGGAAGACGAACGGTTCCGGCTCGGTCGTCAGTGTCGGCGGCATTCCGGGCAACTGGCTCGCCCTTCAGCCATTCGCCACCTATAAGCTCACCGATGCACCGCAATTGCCGGCCAGTTTCACAGTCGAATTCGATATGGTGATCGCAGCTGACACGACCCGCGATGCAGGTGGTTTCTATTTCGGTTTCACCCGCAATAACAGCGTACAAAGCTACGTGATGGATGCGCATAATGATGGTGGTATTGCGGCAGTGAATGCGAATTTTGCAGGCAGCACGTCGGTCAGCAGCAGCGCGACGGGCTATTACCATGCCAGCAAGCTGGATTTGCGCGATTATGCGAACCGGACCATGCACGTCTCTATCGCTGTGGACGGGGATATGATGCAGGTCTATTTCGATCAGCAGAAAATCGCCGATGCCAAATTGTTCGACAACAATCCGGCCAAATATTTCTTTATCAGTGCGCCGACCCGGACACGGCATGGAGCCCGTTTGCTGTTCAGCAATTTCCGGTTGGCGGAATGAGGTTTCAGGCAGTGTCGCGATCTTGCAACGAAAGTCGCGCCCCCTATTTATCCGGGGATCGCGGCTTTCTCTGCATGACCTGTATCGGAAAAGATTGAATGGGGTCTTGTGTTGCTGAAATGCAACACTATCTCAAGCGGGAAAGGAATGAGGGCATCACATGAATCTCGAAAAATTCACTGACCGCGCCAAGGGATTTCTCCAGTCGGCGCAGACTGTTGCTATCCGCATGAGCCATCAGCGGATTTCGCCTGAGCATCTGCTCAAGGCACTGCTTGAAGATAATGAAGGTATGGCTGCCGGGTTGATCCAGCGGGCGGGTGGCAATGCCAAATTCGCGGCCGATGAAGTCGACGCAGCCCTGGCAAAAGTGCCTGTCGTATCGGGCGGCGGGGCACAGCAGACGCCCGGTCTCGATAATGATGCAGTCCGCGTACTCGATCAGGCGGAACAGATCGCCACCAAAGCGGGTGACAGCTTCGTCACTGTCGAGCGTTTGCTGCTGGCCTTGACGCTCGCCAAGACGACGAAGGCAGGGCAGGCTCTGGCTGCTGCCAATGTGACGCCGGAAGGCCTTAACAAGGCAATCGAGGAATTGCGTGGCGGCCGCACGGCGGATTCAGCCAGCGCTGAAGAAAGCTATGATGCGATGAAGAAATATGCTCGTGACCTCACCGAGGCGGCCCGTTCGGGCAAGCTCGATCCGGTGATCGGTCGCGACGAGGAGATCCGTCGTACGGTACAAATTCTGGCGCGCCGTACCAAGAATAATCCGGTGCTGATCGGCGATCCCGGTGTCGGTAAAACCGCTATAGTGGAAGGGCTGGCACTGCGTATCGCCAATGGCGACGTGCCTGACAGCCTTAAGGATCGCACACTGATGGCGCTCGATATGGGATCGCTGATTGCGGGCGCCAAATATCGTGGTGAGTTCGAAGAGCGGCTCAAAGCCGTGCTCGATGAAGTCAAAAATTCCGACGGGCAAATTATCCTGTTCATCGACGAGATGCACACGCTGATAGGGGCGGGCGCGTCCGAAGGTTCGATGGATGCAGGCAACCTCCTGAAACCGGCTCTGGCGCGCGGTGAATTGCATTGTATCGGTGCAACCACGCTCGATGAATATCAGAAATATGTTGAGAAAGACGCAGCTTTGCAGCGGCGTTTTCAGCCGGTTTTCGTGGATGAACCGACCGTTGAAGATACGGTTTCGATCCTGCGCGGTCTCAAGGAAAAATATGAGTTGCATCACGGTGTACGCATCACGGATGCAGCGATTGTCGCTGCCGCGCAGCTGTCCAACCGCTATATCACCAATCGCTTCCTGCCCGATAAAGCTATCGACCTGATGGATGAGGCGGCCAGCCGCATCCGGATGGAAGTGGAATCCAAGCCTGAGGAAATCGAAAATCTTGATCGCCGGATTATCCAGCTCAAGATCGAGGAATCCGCACTGAGCAAGGAAAGCGACGATGCGTCGAAGGATCGGCTGGCCAATCTGCGCGAGGAACTCGCTAATCTGGAGCAGCAATCGTCCGAACTGACCACACGCTGGCAGAACGAACGCGACAAAATCGCGTCCGAGGGCAAGATCAAGGAACAACTCGATCAGGCGCGGATCGAGCTGGAGCAGGCGCAGCGTAGCGGCGATCTCGCCAAAGCGGGCGAACTGTCTTATGGCAAGATTCCCGAGCTGGAAAAGGCTCTGGCGGCCGCACATGAACAGTCTTCCAATGCCATGCTGCGCGAAGAAGTGACCGAAGAGGATATTGCCTCTGTGGTCAGCCGCTGGACCGGCGTTCCGATCGACAAAATGCTCGAAGGTGAGCGCGAAAAGCTCCTCAAAATGGAGGAAGTGATCGGTCAGCGCGTAATCGGGCAGAAGCAGGCGGTGGAAGCCGTCTCCAAGGCAGTGCGCCGCGCAAGGGCGGGTTTGCAGGATCCGAACCGGCCGCTGGGCAGCTTCCTGTTCCTCGGCCCGACCGGTGTCGGCAAGACCGAACTGACCAAAGCGCTTGCCGAATTCCTGTTCGATGATGACAGCGCGATGGTGCGGATCGACATGAGTGAATTCATGGAGAAACACGCGGTTGCCCGTCTGATCGGCGCCCCTCCGGGCTATGTCGGTTATGAGGAAGGCGGTGTGCTGACCGAAGCCGTGCGTCGTCGTCCTTATCAGGTGATCCTGTTCGATGAGGTCGAGAAAGCCCATAGCGACGTGTTCAACGTGCTGTTGCAGGTGCTCGACGATGGCCGTCTGACCGACGGGCAGGGCCGGGTGGTTGATTTCTCCAATACACTCATCATTCTGACCTCCAATCTGGGAAGCCAGTATCTGTCCAATCTCGATGAAGGGCAGGATGTGGCCGATGTGGAATCGCAGGTGATGGATGTGGTCCGGGCGCATTTCCGGCCGGAATTTCTCAACCGTCTGGATGAAGTTATTCTGTTCCACCGTTTGGGACAGGCCGATATGGCACCGATCGTCGATATCCAGGTGGATCGTGTTCAGAAGCTGCTCAGCGACCGCAAGATCACACTTGATCTGACCGAGGCGGCAAGGCGCTGGCTCGGCCGGGTGGGTTACGATCCTGTTTATGGTGCAAGGCCGCTCAAACGCGCGGTTCAGCGCTATCTGCAGGACCCGCTGGCCGAGAAACTTCTGGCTGGCGATGTGCCCGATGGATCGACGGTTCATATCGATGAAGGCGATGGGCAGCTGAATATCGCTGTTGCCTGATCGATTCTTTTTCCGACCATAGCCGGGCGGATATTCCGTTCGGCTATGGTGCCGGGAGAAGAGGGCCATAACGGCACCGAACGGAGCCACAGACGCATGGAAAGGGGCCATAATGGCGCAACAGGGCTGGCATATCGGCGTTATAGGCGGATCGGGGCTCTATGCGCCGGGAAGCCTCGATGACGAACAGTCCATTTCCGTCAGAAGTCCCTTCGGTGAACCCTCCGGTCCGGTCACGACTGGCTCGCTGAATGGCATTCGGTTCACTTTTCTGGCCCGCCATGGGGAAGGCCACCGCCTGTCCCCTTCCACCGTTAATTACCGCGCCAATATCGACGTGCTCAAGCGCTGCGGCGTTACCGATATTGTGGCGCTCTCAGCCATCGGTTCTCTGCGCGAACCGATCCGCCCCGGAGAATTCATCGCTATCGATCAGCTAATCGACCGGACTGTGTTGCGCGAACGCAGCTTTTTCGGTGAAGGGCTGGTCGCGCATGTGAGTCTCGCCGATCCGACCTGTCCGCTCCTGTCGGAGCGGGTGGTCGATGCCGCGGAACAGGCCGGTGTGCCGACCCATCGCGGCGGGTGCTATGTCGCGATTGAAGGGCCGCAATTTTCGACCCGCGCCGAAAGCCATATGTATCGCGAATGGGGCGCCGATGTGATCGGAATGACGGCAATGCCCGAAGCCCGCCTCGCCCGTGAGGCCGAACTGCCCTATGCGCTGCTCGGTATGGTGACGGATTACGACTGCTGGCGCGAAAATGACGAGGCGGTGGATGTAGCTCAGGTGCTGGAAGTGGCGCAAGAAAATGCCGCAAAGGCGCGCCTCTCTCTGCGCAAACTCGCTTCGTCCTTGCCACCCGAAAGGCCGGCCAATGCGATCGACCGGGCGCTCGACAATGCCATCATCACACCGCGCCGGTTCTGGAAGCCTGACATCGCTGCGCGACTGGATGCAGTAGCCGGAAGGCTGTTCCGCGCAGTTTAAGAGCTGCAAATTAAGTTGCACGTGAAATAATATTGTCTTGCAATCATTGTCTTGCTGACCCAGAGCATAGGCATAATGATTGAATATAACCGTCTGTCGGATTTTCTGCCCTATCTGCTCTCGATCACGTCCAATGCCGTGAGCGCGCGGATTGCTGTGGAATATCACGATAAGGTCGATCTCAAAGTGCCCGAATGGCGTGTGATGGCGGTGCTGGGCGATGCAGGGTCGCTGACTCAGCGTGACCTCACCCGGCTGACCGTGATGGATAAGGTGGCCGTCAACCGGGCCTGCAAAGTGCTCGAAGATCGCGGTCTTGCATCGCGCAAGCCCAATGAGCAGGATGGCCGCTCCCATTTGCTCGAACTCACTCGCGCCGGGCGCCGGATGCATGATGAGATCATGCCCGTTGCGCAGGAAATGGAAAAGCGCCTGTTCGCCAATTTCAGCGATGCCGAGTTGCAGACTTTTCGCGAAATGCTCGACCGCGTGTGGCATGAGGCGGACGGGCTCGATACGGAAGATCTGTTTATCGGCAATTTCGGCGTGCGCTGAACCGGCTTAGCCGACGGTGCGCAAGGTGGTCTGCCTTAATCGGTTCTGCCGGACGGGGCATGTGCGAAAGCCTTTGCGAAAATCCCGCGCAGATGGGCGGCAACGGCTTTGACCGGTGCGGACCGTGTAAGATCCGAATGAATTACCAGCCATATTTCGCGTGACAGCAGCACGCTTTCGGGCATTGCCCGGATCAGCATTGTCTCATCCGACATCATGAAATCGGGCAAGGCGGCGATACCGGCCCCGGCCTGTGCCGCGTTTCGCTGAATTTCCATCGTGCTGGCCGAAAAGGCAAAATTGCGCCCCTTTGCGACATTTTCCAGCGCGCTTTGTTGCGGAGCGCTGCGCAAATCGCCGTCATTGCCGATAAAGCGCCAGTCCTCCTCCTTTGTCGCTGTGAGATAGTCGGGCGTGGCATAGAGATGGAAGTTGATCTGCCCGAGCCGGACAATCGTCAGATCACCGCGTTCCGGACGGCTTAGCCGGATAGCGAGATCGGCCTCGCTCCGGTCGAGCGAGGCTTTGCGCGTTTCTCCCAGAACCCGGATGGCGAGTTGCGGATGCTGCTGTTGAAACCGGGCGAGCGGCTGGGCCAGAAGCTGCGCAGCCAGCAGCGGTGGCGCGCTGACGGTGACCGTGCCCGAAAGGTCCGACTGCGCATTTCTGGCAGTTCGCCGCGCGGCTTCCGCTTCCAGCCCCATGCGAGAGGCAATGGCAGCGATTCTCTCGCCGTCTGCTGTGAGGCTCCAGCGTCGTCCGCGCCGATCGACCAGAGCGATAGCCAGACTGGCTTCGAGCGAGGCGATGCGCCGGGCCACGGTCGCATGTTCGACACCCAGCATGCGGGCGGCAGCGGAAAGCGATCCGGCGGAAGCCAGTGCAGCGAAATGGCGAAGATCGTCCCAGTTCATAATAGGCAGGTTCGGTTAAATTTTTAACGTCAAAGGTAAATTTTTAGGGAATTTTCTAACTATTGTCGATGGCGCAGAGCCTTTCCCGGAAATGGAGAAAGGTGATGGATCGAAAAGTGGAATTGCAGACAGTGGGCGGTGTCGGGGGGCTGGCAGTGGTTCCTGGTGAGCCGCAACAACCCGGCCCCGGTGAATTGCGCATCCGTCATGAGGCTATAGGCGTTAATTTCATCGACATATATCACCGGACAGGGCTCTATCCTCTGCCGCTTCCTGCGGTTCCGGGGGTGGAAGGGGCCGGTATCGTCGAAGCGGTGGGCGCGCAGGTAAGCCATGTCGAAGCGGGAGACCGCATCGTTTATGCAGGCCTTCCCGGCGCTTATGCCACCACCCGCCTGCTGCCCGGCTGGCGGGCGATCAAATTGCCCGATAATGTCAGCCCCATAGCGGCCGGCGGCGCGTTTTTGCGCGGGATGACCGTGCATATGCTGCTGACCCGGATTTACCCGGTGGCGAAGGGTACACATTTGCTCGTTCATGCGGGTGCCGGCGGACTCGGCGCGGCGCTGACCCGCTGGGCCGCCCGGATCGGAGCGCATGTCATCACGACCGCCGGTTCCCCGGAAAAAGCGGAAATGTCGCGCGCGCATGGCGCGGAGCATGTCGTGATCGGGCGCGATGCCGATATTGCGGCGGATATCGGCCGGCTGACCGGCGGCCGTCTGGTCGATTACGCAATAGACGGGATCGGCGGAGAGACTTTGCCCCGTACGCTGGGCTGTGTCAGGCCTTTCGGTATGGTCGCGTCCATCGGACAGGTGGCCGGGCCGATTGCGCCTGTGCCGGTCGAGGCTCTCGGCCCGGCACGCTCTTTGTCGCTCTCACGCCCGAGCATCATGGCCTATATGGCGGACCGGGCGACCTATCGCCTTGCCGCGCAGGCAGTGATTGCCGCCATGGCCGACGGTATCCTGCCGCTTACACACCGCCGCTACAGACTGAGCCTTGCGGCAAAAGCACAGAGCGATCTTGAAGCGGGGCAGACTACTGGCAACATTGTGCTGATTCCATAACCGGAAGCTTCCTTCCCGCAATCACCCTGCCGCCGCGCCGCCTTCGGCGAAGACGCTGGAGAGAGAGCAGGCAGCAGGGCCGAGGATGACGATGAACAGCACTGGCAGGATGAACAGAATCAGCGGCACCGTCATGATCGCGGGCAGGCGGGCGGCCTTTTCCTCGGCACGCATCATGCGTTCATTGCGGAATTCGGCCGACAGCACACGCAGCGCCGAAGCAAGCGGAGTGCCGTAGCGCTCGGTCTGGATCATGGTCGTCACCACACCGCGTACCGCGTCGAGATCGACCCGGTAAGCGAGATTTTCGAAGGCTTGCCGCCTCTCGGTAAGGAAGGACAGTTCGATTGAGGTAAGAGCGAATTCATCGCCCAGTTCGGGATAGGCCCGGCCCAGTTCGCGCGCCACCCGGTTGAAAGCGGCATCGACTGTCAGCCCCGCTTCGGCGCAGATCACCAGCAGGTCCAGCGCATCGGGCAAACCTTTGCGAATGGCGTCCGTTCGTTTGCTGGTCTTGTTCTTGAGGAAGATTTCCGGGCCTTTATAGCTCCCGATCAGCAATGCGGCGAAGGCCAGAAAACGCTTGAGCGCACCCCAGTCGGGGAAAATATCGAAACCGTAGAGAAACAACCCGCCCAGCGTGCCGAAAGTGATCGGCAGCATCATCCGTGCGAAGATCACCGCAACGGCCCATTCCTTGTTGCGATAGCCCGCATGGGCGAGCTTTTGCTGAATTTCGGCAAGCTGGCTTTCCTGAAGGACACAGAGCTTTTCGAGCCATTCCTTCAGCCGGTCGGTCGTGTCATTACGGCGGATCAGGCGCCGCCGCCGGGACGGGGGAGCGACGATACCGGCTTTCAGCTCCTCCCGTCGGGCATTGAGCGCCTTGACCCGGTCGGCCATCGGATCGCGCACAGTAATCGCCGCATAGATCGCCAGCATCACCGCTGCAGCGGCGATGCCGACCAGAACGGTGCCGATCAGTACGACATCGATACCGAGAAGAGTGGGGCCGGAACTGGCAGTCATATTGCGTCTTTCCTCCCGCTCAGATCTCAAACCGGACCATTTTGGACATGATGAAAACACCCAGCCCCATCCAGGTAAGGCCGCCCAGCCCGGTGAGGATCAGCCGGTCGTCGGTGAAGAAACCGGTCATATATTCGGGGTTGAGCGTCATCAGCATGGCAAAGACGAGAAAGGGCAGCGCGCCGATAATATAGGCCGAGGCCTTGGCTTCCGAACTCATGGCCTTGATCTTGAGCTTCATTTGCGACCGTTTGCGCAGCACATCGCTCAGATTCTTCAGCGTTTCGGAGAGGTTGCCTCCGGTTTCGCGCTGGATTGCCAGCGTGATGACGAAGAATTGAAATTCGGGCAAAGCGAGCTTGGTGGCGGTTTCCTGAAGCGCTTCCTCCATGGTGCGGCCGATCCGGATGCGTTCGCTTACAGCGCGGAACTCCTCGCCCACGGCACCGGGAATTTCGTGCGAAATCAATGTCAGCGTTTCGGCTACCGGCAAGCCGGCGCGCAGCCCGCGCACGATCAGATCGATCCCGTCGGGAAATTTGACGATGAAATCGGTCACCCGCTTATTGATGAAATAGCCCACCGCCATATGGGGAAGGCCCGCCCCGATCAGAACGCCGAGCAGCAGCGAAAGCAAAAAGGCACCCGATTCGAAATAGGTCAGCAGCATCACGACCAGGGCGAGCCCCCCTGAAGCGTAGAAATATTGCTGCAAGGACCAGCCTTTGCCGGTCCGTTGCAAGCGCAGTTCGAGGGCCTTGAGCCGTGAGCTTTGCCCGGCGGCATGATGCCGTTTCGGGCGCCGCGCAGCGATGGCTTTCTTGAGCTGCGATTCCACCTTCTCCTCGGGATTGTCCGAATGGCGGATACGCAGATTCCGCAGCCGGCGCTGGCTTTCCTTGTCGGGTGAAGAAGTGCCGAGCAGAAGATAGACGAGCACCAGCCCGAGCAGCAGGCCGAGCCCGATCAGGATAAGCTGGATGGTCTCCATCGATATCGTCTCCCGGCTGCCTTCGGGGCGCGCTTAGCTGCGCGCTCCGGCAGTTGCCTTTTCATTCTTTTCCCGGCGCGGTTCTTTCTTCATCAGCAGCGATTTGAGATCGAATTTACTGAGCAGCGAGACGGGGCCGCTTTCTTCCAGCTTCACATCTTCATCGCTGCCGATGGCGGCAAGCGTGGCGGCCATTTCGCGGATCGGCGCGGTGGTTCGGCTGGCGGGGCTGGCCGCCACCAGCGTCTGGCCCAGTTTCGCGGCATTCACTGCGGCTTTGTAATCATAGGGTACGGCATAATTGATCCTGCGCTCGACGGAGCTTTCGAAATCGCTGCGGCTGATTTCGCCGCCCGTGCCCTGCATTTTGTTGGCGACGAGCACGATCTGCGTGCCGGGTGCATTCTGTTTGAGCCATGCCAGCAGGCGGATCGTGTCGCGCGCCGAAGCGAGCGTCATTTCCACCACCAGCACCACCACATCGACCCGTTCCAGCACATGCGGGAAATTGATGAGAATGCTGCGCGGCATGTCGATCACCATCATGTCGAAAGCGTCGCGAAATTCGTCTTCGAGCTGGATAAAGGCGGAACCGTCGGTCAGCAGCGGAGAACTGATCGGGCTTTCTGCCGAGAGTATCGACAGACGTTCATTGGCCTGAATCGTGGCGCGTTCGAGAAATAATCCGTCGATCCGGCTGGGATCGTCGATCGCATCGGCGAGCCCGCGGCCCGGTTCGAGATCGAGCGCCAGCGCATCGGTGCCGAAATGAATGTCGAGATCGAGCAGGCCGGTGCTTTTCTTGTGTTCGGAGCTGAACTGCCAGGCGAGCGAAGTTGCCAGCGAGGAGGCACCGACACCGCCGCGGGTCCCCACAATGGCGGTGCAGATATGGCGAACGGGGCTATCCGCTTCCTGCGGGCGCGGCTGGGTAAAGATTGCCTGCGCCTGCTGCAGCGTATCGCGTATCTGGCTCGGCTGGAGCGGTTTCAGCAAATAATCGTGAATCCCGCTGGCGAGCAGATCGCGATAGAGCCGCACATCGTTGACCGTGCCAAGCGCAATCACCACCGTGCCCGGTTCGCAGACTTCGGCCAGTGCGTTGATCTCATTGAGCGGATCGCTGCATTCGGACAGATCGACCATCAAAATTGCCGGGCTGGAAGCAATCGACAGCGACTGGACGGCGCTGCGCAGACCGCCTTTGGCGACCTTTTCCGGGGCCCAGCCCATTTCCACCGCCATCGGCCGGATGGCATCCACCGTCAGTTCGTCGCAGATAAAGGCGGCGAAGGGGTCGCGATTGGCGGGCAGAGAGCCTTTCCATGGTGCATTCATGGTTCAGTCCTCCTCCGTTGTGGCCGAGGCCGAGCCATTTTTGAGGAAATTGAGATCCTCATTGGCCGTGGCACCGGTGGCCGCCTGATTGCGATAGGCCGCGATGGCCTTGTTCGATGTCATGATCCGGGTGCTGTCCGGATCTTCTGCCCCGCGAATGAGATCCTCGGGGTCCGCCACCATGGCTGCGAGATTGGCATTGGTCGCACAGCCGAAATTGCGCGCGGTTTCATTGCTGTAATGGGCGGAATCGTCGTCGCTCCAGTCCGGGCAGCCGGGCACATGCGCGCTCGAGCGCATCACTGTGACGCGGACCATGCCCGGTTCGATGGTCGTGGCACTGGCGGGCATCGCTTCGCTCAGCGTCAGGCCATAACGGCCTGCCAGCGCAGCGACATCTCTGGCGACAGCCCCGCCGCCCGCCGGATCGCTCACGGCGATACGGTCACCATAGCCGACATCCATGGCGGCGAACCAGCCGGCCAGCCGCTGCCGTTCGGGGGCGGTGAGGCCGCCGGTGCCCGCGCGCAGATCGAGCGCATAGCTGCCCCGTTCGACCACCGGCTGGCGGGCAGAATAGAGCGTGCGATTGGCCGGACCGGCACTGTTGCAGCCGCTAAGCGCGGTTCCGGCGGAGAGGAGGAAGACCGCGGCAAGCGCGCCTTTGGTGCAAGGAGCCATCGGAAAAGCCTTTCTCATTCGAAACTGAAGCCGGGTTCGGCTGTCTCTTCTGGTGTATCCTGAGCGCGGTTGCGCGGATCGTCCGGAGTCGCTCCGCTGCGGGCGGGTTGCCCGTCCTCGGGTGCGGCAAGGCGCGGCACAGGGCGCGGTTCTTCCGTTGTCGAGCCGGTTTCTCCGCCGAAAAACTGCTGAGTCGCAGTAGCTGCCTTGAATCCGTCGGTCGGCAAAGCGATGTCATTCGCATTGACCGGTTTCACCAGATAGGGCGTGACCACGATAACCAGTTCGGTCTGCCCTTTCTGGAATTCGGTCGATTTGAACAGATTGCCAAGGATCGGCACATCGCCGAGGCCCGGCGCCTTGCGGATCATATTTTGCGAGCTGTTGGAGAGCAGACCTGCAATCATGAAGCTCTGGCCCGAGCCGAGCTCCACCGTGGTTTCGGCCCGCCTGACAGTCAGCGCAGGGATCTGGAATCCCTCGATACTGACCGCACCTTCGCTGGTCAGTTCGGACACTTCGGGGCGCACGCGCATCGAAATCCGGCCATTGCTCAGCACGGTCGGTGCATAGCGCAGGCTGACGCCATATTTGCGATATTCGATGGTAACGCCGTTATTATTGCCGTTACTGACCGGGATCGGATATTCACCGCCGGCGAGAAATTCTGCTGCTTCACCCGAAAGCGCCGTCAGATTGGGTTGCGACAGGGTGGTGACGAGGCCGTTTTGTTCGGCGAGATCGAGCGCGCCCGTAAGGTCGAGGCCGAGAAATTTGCCGAACCCGCCAATCGTGGTGCCATCGGCCACGCCGTTCACCGAAACGTCGTCACCATTCACGGCCAGATTGGCACGTCCCTGCGAAATGCCGAATTTAAACCCGCCGGTCGAATCGCGGCTTTGCAGATTGGCACCCAGGGCGCGGACCAGCGTGCGGTTTACCTCGGCGAAGCGGACCTGCAGATTGACCTGCAACGGCGTGGCGGTGCGCAGGCGGGAGACCACATTGGTGCCGTCCCCCACAAAGGCGGTGACGAGCCTTTCGACTTCGGCTGCATCTTCGGGCTGCGCGACCGTGCCGGTCAGCAACACCATATTATTGCCCATGGTGGCGACGGAAATTTTCGCTTCGGGCATGGCGAGCGCGAGCATCTGATCGATGCTCTGAATATTATTGCCCACGCGGATATTGGCCGACCAGATGATATCGCCCGCCGCATTGCTAGCATAAAGCGTGGTCTCGCCGCCCGATTTGCCGAACACATAGAGCTGGCGCGCAGATTTGACCTGCACATCGGTAATCGAATCATTGGCCACAAAGACATCGGCCATGGCGCCTGGCACATTGACCAGATGGCCACGCCCGATCGACAGGGAGATATCCTGCGCGGGAGAAACGATGGCTGAAGATGCCATTGCCGAGGATGCGATGGCCGAGGATGTGATGGATTGCGCTCCGGCAGGCGAAACGGGCAGCATGGCGAGACCCATCAGCGCGCAGCTCGTTCCCAGCGCGATTTTGCAAAAACGGGATGTCATTTCGAATCCTTTCCGACCGGAACGATCACCGTGTTGTTACCGCGTGAGACACGGACGACGGGGCCGCTGATCCTGGGCGCGGCAGTGTCGTTCGTCGGCTGCGAGCCCATAACGACCGGCTGAAGCGGCGGACGTGAGGGAGCCGGGGCCGGCATTGTGCTGGGCTGATAGCGCGAAATATCGCCCCCGGTGACATAGCTGCTCTGCCCGTCATGCGGATAGCTCAGCGCTGTTTTCAGCAGCCTTTCTTCTTCTTCGGGTGTGGCGTCGGCCGGCAATTCGATTTCGCCCGAGGCCAGTGCCTGCTCCAGTTCGGACTGGTTGTCGGCAATCGAGCGCAGTGACAGGGTGATCGTGCCGACATTTTGCGCGACGGCGACCTTTTCCGCGATTCGCGGTGTCACTTCGAGCGTCACATTGCTGAAGCCGCGCACTTCGGTCATTCCGTCTTCGGTCTTGCCGCTAGAGGTAGAACGGTCGGTGGCGAGCACACGTATATTGCGCAGAATGGTCTCCGCCGTGTTGAAAGCCTGTCCCTGTCCTTCCTTGATAGTCTGCGAAAGCACCAGATCGACGCGGTCCCCCGGAAAGACGAAACCGGCGACACCGGTATTCTCCGAGACGGGCACGGTAACGGCGCGCATACCGGGGCCGAGAGCGGCGGCCAGAAAACCGCGATCGCCCGGTGCGACGAGCGAGCCTTTGGTTACCGGTTCTCCGGCTGTAACCGGATAGCGAACAACCGTGCCGAGCAGATCGGCCATGTCGTCCGCACCTTCGGTGAAATAGACATCTTTCATCAGTTTTTGCGGCCATTCCTGATAGGCGACCGATTCGGCTGTGAGGATGGTGCCAACAGGCAAAGCGCGTTTGGCGACCAGCACTTTCGGGCCGGCCGGTACGGTGCTGGCCGCTTCGGCCAGAGGCGCGGAAGACCCGGTTAACAGGCTTCTCGCTGCGAGCGCCGTGCCGATGGCGACGATTAACGCGCCCACCAGCAATATGAGCTTTCTTTTATCCATGGTGCTGAGCACCCCTTTGCGAACCCATTGATCTCTTTGGAGACTTTCTGGCGGCTAAATGGTTAAAATCTGGTTCAACCCGCGATGGCTGCAGTGGATGAAGCCGCAGGCAGGTAATGCGCGCCGAGCACCAGCAGGCTCGCCGACGCAATGGCCACGCCATAGGGAATTGCGATTTTGGTCTTCTTGCGGCGCATCACATGCCAGCCGCCGAACAGGACGGTCAGGACACCGCCGATCAGCGCCATGAGCACGATCATTTGCAGGAACAGCGCAGGTTCGATCCACAGAGCGAGCGCGGTCAGCAGTTTGACATCGCCGCCGCCCATTCCGCCGAGCGCGAAGAGCCCTGCCAGAACGACGAAAGTGACCAGCGCCAGGCCGATCTGCCAGGCAATATCGGGCCAGAGATCCATTCCGCTGGCTAACCAGAAAAGGGGGGCGCCGACAGCCACTGCCAGATTGAGCCAGTTGGCGATTCGGCGCGATGTCAGGTCGGTTATGGCGGCGATGACGAGCGCAATTGCCAAGGCGGCAAGCAGCCCGTACTGGATCATCTCATTCACTTCTGGTGCCCCTTTTTTTTGCTTTGGGCGTTGCGACGATCCGATGGTTAACGAGCATGACTTACCAAACGGTAACCAGACCGAGCCGAATCGTAATCACACTGCAATAAAGTGAGGAGAGTGGTCCGTTTATGATGTCCCGGCCTGCCAGTTCCTTCGATCGCCGGTCCATTCCTGCCCAGGCGCGGGAAGGATACTGGCAAGCCATGGATGGCCATCAGATCCGCCGGATAGACTGGTCGGCCCCGGCAGACCGGCCGGTGCGCGGCTCGCTGCTGTTCATGCCGGGGCGTGGCGATTCTTATGAAAAATATCTCGAAACGCTCGATCACTGGGCGCGGCAGGGCTGGCAGGTCAGTGCGGCGGACTGGCGCGGGCAGGCAGGGTCTGGCCGTCTGGGGGCCGATCCGGTGACCGGCCATGCCGACGATTTCGGCCTGTGGGTATCGGATTTACGGGATTTCTGGGCGCAATGGCGGTCTCACAGGCCGGGGCCGCATGTACTGGCGGGCCATTCCATGGGCGGTCATCTTACTTTGCGTGCGGTGGCGGAAGGTGCCGTGCAGCCCGATGCACTGATTCTGTCGGCGCCGATGCTGGGTGTGCTGCCGCAATCGGTGCCCAGTATCGTGCTGCATCAGGCAGCCCGGTTCATGAACTGGCTCGGCGACTCGAAACGGCCTGCCTGGAAATGGAGCGAGAAGCCGGGAGAATTGCCCACCGGTCGCGAAGCTTTGCTTACCCATGACGATGATCGCTATCGCGATGAACAATGGTGGCGCGATAAGCGTCCTGAGCTGGTGATGGGGCCGGGAAGCTGGGGCTGGGTGCGCAGCGCGCTCGCTTCGATTCGCCTGCTGGAACGGCCCGGCATTCTCGAAGCGATTGAAATTCCGGTTTTTCTTCTGGCTACGCGGGCGGATAAGCTGGTCAGTTTTTCGGCGATAGAGCGGGCCGGTGCACGCCTTCCGCATGGCGAAACACTCTTTTTCGGCCAGGAAGCCGCGCATGAAATTTTGCGGGAAATCGACCCTGTGCGCAATCGGGCCCTTGAAGCGCTGGACGATTTCCTTGATCGGCTGCCGACATCATGAGTGAACATTTCAGGATTGCCATCGTCGGTGCCGGTATGGCCGGGGCCAGTCTTGCCGCCGAATTGTCCGATACGGATTCGGTCCTGCTGCTGGAGGCAGAGGAACGACCGGGCTATCATGCCACGGGGCGGTCCGCCGCCTTCTGGACCGAGAGCTATGGCGGTCCGCTGATTCAGCCGCTCACCACCGCTTCCGGGCGCTTTTTGCGCGATGGCGGCTTTCTCAGGAATCGCGGTGCGCTCACGCTCGCGCGGGCCGATCAGGAAGTCGGGCTGGAGGATTTCGTCCACCGTTTCGCAACGGCTGGCGTGCAGATCGAATGGACCGACCGCCACCGGGCGGCGGAGATGGTGCCCGGCCTCGACAAACAATGGGCCTTCGGTGCGTTCGAACCCGATTGCAGCGATATCGATGTCGCTGCGCTGCATGCGCATTATCTCAAACTGGGCAAGGAGCAGGGCGTCGCTCTGCACTGCCGTTCTCAACTGGTGGCGGCTGAGCGGACGGAGCGCGGCTGGACCATCGAAACCGCGGCAGGCGAGCAGTTTACCTGCGAAATTCTCGTCAATGCGGCCGGAGCCTGGGCGGACAAGGTGGCCGATCTTTGCGGATTGCCGCGTATCGGGGTGGAACCCTATCGCCGCACCATGGTGCAGCTTGCGGTCAATCCTGCTCCTGCGGATGAGCTGCCGCTCACATTCGATCTCGATGGCAGTTTCTATTTCAAGCCAGAACATGGCAGCTTGTGGCTCAGTCCGCATGACGAAACCACGTCCGAACCCTGTGATGCCGCGCCCGAGGAAATGGACGTAGCCGTGGCGATCGACCGGCTCGAACAGGCGGTCAACTGGACTGTCGACCGGGTCGAACATCGCTGGGCGGGTCTGCGCAGCTTCGCGCCCGACCGCCTGCCCGTCTATGGTTTCGACCCGGAAGATAAGGCGTTTTTCTGGTTTGCCGGGCAGGGCGGTTTCGGCATTCAGACCGCTCCGGCGGCGGCCCGTCTCGGCAGCCAGCTGCTGCGCAATAGCGGGCGCGATGCCATGACTATGGGACTGACGCCGGATCTCTATTCACCGGCCCGTTTCCGCTGATGACAATGCTCGCCTGACGGCCTTCTGGCCGGGCTGTCGGGCGAGAAAAACCTGCTTTCAGGGCGTTTTAGTCCCCTCGCGCCAGAGCTTCCGCTGCATCGCTGGCGAGCCGGTCTACCCGCTCGTTCTCTTCATGGCCGTCATGCCCTTTGACCCAGTGCCACTCGATCTTGTGGGCTTTGGCAGCGGCGATCAGCTCATGCCACAGATCGGCATTGCGCACCGGCTTCTTGCTGGCTGTAATCCAGCCCTTCTTTTTCCATCCGTGGACCCATTTTGTGATCCCGTCGATCACATATTTGCTGTCGGAATACAGATCGACTTCGCACGGTTCGATCAGCGCATTGAGGCCCTTGATAACCGCCGTCATTTCCATGCGGTTATTGGTGGTGTCCGGTTCGGCGCCGGACAGTTCCTTTTCGTGCCGCCCCATGCGCAGGAGCACGCCCCAGCCGCCGGGGCCCGGATTGCCCTTGCAGGCACCGTCGGTGAAAATCTCTACCCGTTTCATGAATGTTCCATGCCCTAGCCAGCGGCGGGAGGGAAGGCTCCGGGAAAGGCCTTTGCGCCATTTTGTGCATAGAACTGGAGACGCCGGGCAAAATCCATCGGGTCCTTACGCGTGACGAGTGCATCGGCCGGTGTGTTGAGCCAGTCATAAGCACGTGTGGCGATAAAACGCATGGCGGCGGCCTGTCCCAAAACGGGCAGTGCGTCGCGTTCCTCCTCGGTAAGCGGACGGCGCGACTGATAACCTGCAATAAGCGCTGTGGCGATATCCTCGCGGAAAGTGCCGTCCGCCGTGAAGGACCATGCTGCATGGGTTACAGCCAGATCATAGGCGGTGAGATCGTTGCAGGCGAAATAGAAATCGATAAGGCCGCGCACTTCGTCGCCCAGCATCAGCACATTATCGGGGAACAGATCGGCATGGATCACCGATTGCGGCAGATGATCCGGCCAGTGGACGGCGAGGAAATCCATCCGGTCTGCGACCAGAGCGGGCAGGGCGGGATCGATACTGGCAAGTCCGTCCTTGCCGCATTGTCCGAAAAGATCGCGCCATGCGGAAAGCCCCATGGAATTGGCGCGGCTCTGCGGGAAGTCCTGTGCATCGATATGCAGCCCGGCAAGGGCGATGCCGACGGCTTCGGCCTGCGCCGGGGTGGGCGTGTCGATAGAAACGCCGGACAAAAATTCGATCAGCGCCACGGCCTTGCCGTCCATCATGCGATAGGGCGCACCGTCGCGATCGTGGATGGTGCGCGGAACCGGGCTGCCTTTGGCTGCCAGATGATCGAGCAGGCCGAGAAAGAAGGGCAGATCGTCCAGCTCCACCCGATTCTCATACATGGTGAGAATGAAGCGCCCCCCGGTCGTGTCGATCAGCCAGTTGGAATTGGACACCCCTTCGGCAATGCCTTTGGAGGAGATGACGTCGCCGACATCGTAATGGCTGAGCAGACGCGCGAAATCGTCCGCGGAGAGATGCGTATAGACTGCCATGCGGTTTCCTTCTCAGGCGAGCTGACGCGGCAGCTTGAAGACCATTTTTTCCTCGGCCGAAGTCAGTGTATGTTCTTCGACCACGCGCCATTCAGACAGTTTGTCGACCACTTCGCGGACCAGCTCTTCGGGTGCGGAGGCGCCTGCTGTCAGGCCGACCGTTCCCACGCCTGCGAGCCATTCCTCCTGAATTTCGCTGGCGCGCTGGATCAGCTTCGCAGAGGTGCCGCAGCGTTCGGCAACTTCCACCAGACGCAGCGAATTGGATGAATTGGGCGCGCCGATGACAAGCACCAGATCGCTGCCCGGTGCGATGCTTTTGACCGCCGCCTGCCGGTTGGAGGTGGCGTAGCAGATATCTTCCGCCTTGGGGCCGACAATATGCGGGAACCGTTCTTTCAGCGCATCGACAATAGCAGCGGTATCGTCCACCGAAAGCGTCGTCTGGGTCAGAAAAGCGAGCGGCTGCTCCGGAGCGAAATCGAGCGTGGCGACATCTTCCAGCGTTTCTACCAGCGTCATGCCGCCGGGATCGACCTGGCCGAATGTGCCGATCACTTCGGGATGGCCGCGATGGCCGATAAACAGAATATGCCGCCCGGCTTCGATCTGGCGTTCGGCCTGACGGTGCACTTTGCTGACCAGCGGGCAGGTTGCATCGACATAGGTCAGCTTGCGCGCTTCGGCTTCGGCGGGCACGGATTTGGGCACACCATGCGCGCTGAATACGACCGGCACATCATCGGGTACCTGATCGAGTTCCTCGACGAAAATCGCACCCTTGGCTTTCAGCGAATCCACGACATAGCGATTATGGACGATTTCATGCCGGACATAGACCGGCGCACCGTAGCGTTCGAGCGCCCGTTCGACGATTTCGATAGCCCTGTCCACACCGGCACAAAATCCGCGCGGGGCGGCAATCAGGAGCGTAAGGGCTGATTTTTCGCCTTTTGCGGGCGGATTTGGAAAGGGCGCGTTCATGGGGCTGTCTCTAGCGGTTGTGAGGCTGCGGCGAAAGGGCTAGGACCGCCGCGACTGCCTTGAAAGGGAATATTGATGAAATTTCGCCATCCTCTCCTGATTGCGACCGTTGCCGCCGCCGCTCTTGCCGGGTGCCGTTCGGAAGGCGATCTCGTGGTGGAACAAGGGGTGGGCATCACGGCCCTGCGCTCTGTCTGCCCGGCTGTGGGTGTTCCCGATTATACGGGCGATGTCACATTGTTCTCACCGGCCGATGCGCGCACCGCCGATGCCATTGACCTTGTGGCGGATATTACCAATGTGCAGTCGCAATGCGACGATAGCAGCGATCAGGTCTATGCCACGGCGACTTTCGACGTTTATGCCCGCCGCACCCATACGCAGGGCGCACGCACGGTGGAACTGCCCTATTTCTCCACAGTGATGCGCGGGTCCAGCGCGGTGGTTGCAAAGCGTGTCGGCACAGTGACGCTGCAATTTGCCGATGGCGAAGCACTCGCCCACACCACGGCGAAGGCGGGGGCCTATATCGACAAGGCCGAAGCCACTTTGCCCGAGGATATTCGGGAGCGCATTACCCGTAAGCGCAAGGCCGGGGATGCCGATGCGGCGGTCGATCCGCTGAACGATCCCGAAGTGCGGGCCGCGCTCAACCGCGCCAATTTCGAACTTCTGGTGGGTTTCCAGCTCAGCGAATCGCAGATCGCCTATAACGCCACGAAATAAGGCGCCGGATACGGCCGGTCAGTCGGCGGAGAAGCTCCGGAAATTCGAAGCATGTAGCGCCGGGCCCTTCTGCGTCTTCCCCAAGCGGCAAATTGCCGCTAACGGGCGGCCATGTCCGAAACGCAAACTCTCCATGCGGCTTTTGCCGCGAAGATCGATGCAGTGCTCGAAGCGCTGGAAGCCGAAGCCGTTCTGCCTGCCGGTGTTAGCCGAAGCAATGTGACGGTGGAGCCCCCGCGCGATCCTTCGCATGGTGATCTGGCCACCAATGCGGCCATGGTTCTGGCCAAGCAGGCGAAGACCAATCCGCGTGCGCTGGCGGAAAAGATCGTGGAGAAACTGTCCGACGATCCGCTGATCGATGCGGCGGAGATCGCCGGGCCGGGTTTCATCAATCTGCGACTCGCCAATGCTAACTGGCTGCGCGAGATCGGCACTATCGCCGCATTGAAAGGCGATTATGGCCGCTCCGTGCGCGGAGCAGGCCGGACGGTCAATGTCGAATATGTTTCGGCCAATCCCACCGGGCCCATGCATATGGGCCATTGCCGCGGCGCGGTGGTGGGCGATGCGCTGGCGGCGCTGCTCGAATATGCCGGACATACGGTGATCCGCGAATATTACGTCAACGATGCCGGGGCGCAGGTGCAGACGCTCGCCCGTTCGGCGCATCTGCGTTATCGCGAGGCGCTGGGCGAGGATATCGGCGAAATCCCCGAAGGATTTTATCCGGGCGATTACCTCAAACCGGTCGGGCAGAAACTGGCTGATGAATTCGGCGATGCCTATGTTGCAGCGCCCGAAAGCGAATGGCTCGGCCTGTTCCGCGAGAAATCGGTCGCAGCGATGATGGATATGATCCGCGCCGACCTCGCCATGCTGGGGATCCATCACAATGTCTTTGCTTCGGAAGCCGAATTGCAGGCGGCCGGTAAGCCCGAAGCCGCCGAGAAATGGCTGCGGGCGCATGATCTGGTCTATGACGGTGTGCTCGAAGCGCCCAAGGGCAAGACCCCCGAAGACTGGGAGCCTGTGGAACTGCCACTGTTCCGCTCCACACGGTTCGGCGACGATCAGGACCGCCCGATCAAAAAGAGCGACGGCAACTGGACCTATTTCGGCGCCGATCTGGCTTATCACATGCAGAAAGCTGAAAAGGCCGACGAGCTGATCGATATATGGGGTGCCGATCATGCGGGTACCGTCAAGCGGATCAAGGCTGCCGTGGCTGCCTTGTCCGAGGGCGAAGGCAAACCGATTCCCTTCGATGTGAAGCTGGTCCAGATGGTGCAGCTTCTGCGCGGCGGCGAACCGGTGAAAATGTCCAAACGCTCGGGCAATTTCATCACCATCGCCGATATGGTGGAAGAAGTGGGCAAGGATGTGGTGCGTTTCACCATGCTCACCCGCAAACCCGAAGCGCAGATGGATTTCGATTTCGCCAAAGTGGTGGAAGCGAGCAAAGACAATCCGGTTTTCTATGTGCAATATGCCCATGCCCGGATCGCCTCTACCCGGCGCAAGGCGGCGGCGGAAAATATCCATCCTGCAGATGATTCGCTCGACCTGCTGGGCGAAGCGGAACTCGCTCTCGTGAAGCTGGCCGCGCAATTTCCGCGTCAGGTCGAAGCCGCTGCGCAGGCGCGCGAACCGCATCGCATCGCCTTCTATCTCTACGATCTGGCGGCTGCTTTCCATGCCTTCTGGAATCTGGGCAATGACGATCCTTCCAAGCGGATTATCTTGTCAGATAAGGTTAATTTGACGCAAAGCAGATTGTTCATGGCGGATCAGATCGGGCAGGTTATCCGTAACGGTCTGGCTTTGCTGGGTGTGGAGGCTGTCGAGGAGCTGTGAGTCATGAATGCAGGAACGGGCAGTGAGGACAAACGGTCTTTCGCAAGCGAAGGCCTGATGAATCTCGGCGATCCGGTACGCGATGGCGCGGCTTTTGCCGACGATGAAAGCCTGCCATGGCTGGAAGCGGATGAGGAAGAGGACGGCACAGGCGTCGATTCTTCACGCATTATCGGTTTCGCACTGGCCGGTTTCCTTATTCTTGCGGTGATTGTCGGCGGCCTCTGGTGGTATTTCAATGCCAGCGATGAAACGACTCTGATGCCCGATGGCAGCACGGTTGCGGCACCCGAAGGGCCGTATAAGACAAAGCCCGAGGATCCGGGCGGCATGACATATCGCGGCACAGGCGATACCAGCTTTGCAGTCGGCGAAGGCCAGTCGCGCGAAGGCAGGGTCGCCGAAACACCTCTGGAACCGGAGAAAAGCGCACAGGCTGCACAGGCCGATACCAAGCGCGAAGCGATCGCTCAGCCTGCTGAAAAGGGGCAGAGTCCGGGCGTGGGCGTGCAGGTCGGTGCTTATACCAGCAAAGAGAGCGCAAGGCAGGGCTGGGTGGAGCTTACAAGACGCTATTCCTCGCTTGACGGGGTGAAGCATCGCATTGTCGAAGGGCAGGCCGATATCGGCCATGTCTTCCGTTTGCAGGCAGTGGCAGCTACCCGCGCTGAAGCCAAAGCGCTTTGCAATGCGCTGAAGGCACAGGGCGGCGCCTGTCAGGTTAAACGCTAGGGCTCACTGCGTTCAGTCAACCTGCATCGCAGGATGATAATCCAGCGGAATTCGGGAGTGATGACCAGGCATCTCTCCCACCTTGCGCAATGGGTCGATTGCTGCGAATCTGGCCAGTATGACACCAGCAATTTTCGGCCTGTCCGGCCCTGTTCTTACCGATGATGAACGTGCCTTTTTTCGCGAAAGCGATCCGGCGGGTTATGTGCTGTTCGGGCGTAATGTTGAAAATCGCACCCGACTGCGAGCGCTGACCGATTCGCTGCGCGATATTCACGGGCGTGAGCGGCTGTTCATTTCGATCGATCAGGAAGGGGGGCGTGTCGCCCGGATGAAGCCGCCCGAATGGCGCGCTTTCCCGCCTGCTGCGGTGTTCGACCGGTTATACGATCTGGCTCCGGCCAGCGCCATCGAAGCGGCGCGAGCCAATGGCCATGCACTGGGGCTCGATCTTGCCGAAGCGGGTATCACAGTGGATTATACGCCGCTGCTCGATGTCCGGCAGGATGGCGCGCATGATGTGATCGGAGACCGCGCTCTGGGCCATGATCCTTTGCGTGTGGCGGCGCTGGGACGCGCCGTGCTTCAGGGGCTGGAGCGCGCGGGTATTGCCGGTTGTATCAAACATATGCCCGGCCATGGCCGGGCCGGGGCGGACAGCCATAAGGAATTGCCCGTCGTGACCGCTTCTGCGCAGGCGCTGGAAAGCGACCTCGCCGCCTTCCGTCCGCTCGCCGATACGCCGCTGGGGATGACAGCGCATGTCCGCTATACGGCCTGGGACAGTGATAACCCCGCGACACAATCTGCGCGCGTGATCGAAGATATCATTCGTGGTTCCATCGGCTTTTCGGGTCTGCTGCTGACCGACGATCTCGATATGCAGGCTCTGTCGGGCACGGTGCCCGAACGCGCTGTGCGGGCGCTGGAAGCAGGGTGTGAGATTGCGCTGAACTGCTGGGCGAAGATGGACGATATGGAAGGTATTGCTGCGTGCCTTCCGGCAATGAGCGATACCGTGCGTGCGAAACTCGATCGCGCGCTGGCTGTGACAGGCGCTGTGGCCGGTAAAGCGGCAGCGGGCGAACAGGCCGATCTGCTGGCGAAGCGCGATGCTTTGCTCGCTCTGGTGGAGCAAACTGCGTGAGCGAACCCGGCCGGGCCGAAGATGCGCTGCCAACCGGCTCCGGACACGGCTTCGCCGGTGAGCCGGGGCAGGCCGGAGATGACAAGCTCTATCTTGAACTCGATGGCTGGGAAGGGCCGCTCGACCTGCTGCTCGATCTTGCGCGGCGGCAAAAGGTCGATTTGCGGCGGATTTCGATCCTCGAACTGGTCGATCAGTATCTCGACTATATCGATCAGGCAGAGGCACTGAAGCTGGAACTGGCGGCGGATTATCTCGTGATGGCGGCCTGGCTGGCTTATCTCAAATCGGCGATGCTGCTGCCCAAGGAAGAGCAGGAAGATCCCAGTCCCGAAGAACTCGCTTTGCGGCTGCAATTGCGGCTCCAGCGCCTCCATGCGATGCGCGAGGCGGCGGCCCGGCTGATGGCGCGGGACCGGCTGGGGCGCGATGTGTTCGCCCGCGGTGCGCCAGAAGGGCTGCGCGTTCTGAAACGCAATGCCTGGGATTGCGACTGGTTCACGCTCATCCAGACCTATGGCCAGCTTCGGGCGCGCACGCAGCCCGCTGTGCATATGGTACGCGAACGGCCTGTCATGACGCTCGACAGCGCTCTGGAACGTGTCTCTTCGATGCTGGGCGTTACGCTTAAATGGATTGAATTGCGGGAATTTCTGCCGGTGGATGCCGAAGCGAGACTGCGCAAATCGGCACTGGCTTCCAGTTTCGTCGCCGCGCTCGAGCTCGCCCGGCTGGGCAAGGCGGAGCTGCGGCAGGACAGCACTTTCGGCCCGCTTCATCTGCGACGGCTCAACTGATGAGCGAGGGGGGCGAACCAGATGATCTGGCGCGGGCGGTGGAAGCGATCCTGTTCGCGGCAGAAGAGCCCATGTCCGCCGATTCGATTGCGACCCATCTCAACGGTGCGGATGTGCGGCCCGCTCTGCGTGCCTTGCAGGCCCATTATGCACCGCGCGGTGTGCAGCTTGTCGAGCTGGGGAGGCGCTGGCAGTTCCGCACAGCCGCCGATCTCGCTCATCTCCTGCGGCCCGAGCGTGAGCAGGTTCGCCGCTTGTCGCGCGCGGCCACTGAGGTGCTGGCGATTGTCGCTTATCATGAGCCGGTCAGCCGTGCGGAGATCGAAAATATTCGCGGTGTGCAAACGGCCAAGGGCACACTCGACGTGCTGATGGAAGCGGGCTGGGTGCGGATCGCGGGGCGACGTGAAGTGCCGGGGCGCCCGGTCATCTATGCCACGACGCCCGATTTTCTTACCCATTTCGGCCTTTCCAGCCGCCGCGATCTTCCCGGAATCGATGAATTGAAGGCTGCCGGACTGCTCGATCCGGTCGAAGATGCTTATGACGCCCTGATGGGTGAGA
Organism: Altericroceibacterium spongiae; assembly: GCF_003610805.1. GTDB lineage: Bacteria > Pseudomonadota > Alphaproteobacteria > Sphingomonadales > Sphingomonadaceae > Altericroceibacterium > Altericroceibacterium spongiae. The sequence continues at coordinate 211,803 of NZ_RAPF01000004.1, forward strand.
GCGGCGAAAAGGCCGATATGTCGGACAATTCGAGCGATTCCGATGATGAGGCGCGGTCTGTGCTGGAAAAACCCGAAGAGAGCGAGTAGACAGGGGTTTAACGCAATTGGAGTTTTCCTGTGAATATCGGACCGTTTCAGATCCTGATTGTCGCACTCGTCATTCTCGTGCTGTTCGGCCGCGGCCGGATATCCGAAATGATGGGCGATTTCGGCAAAGGCGTGAAAAGCTTCCGCCAGGGCCTCAGTGAAGAGGAAAAAGCTGCTTCTTCCGAATCGAAACCGGCCCAGATTGAAGGGCCCTCGCATGAAGCCAAGCCTGCTTCCGAAGCTGCTTCCGAGCCGAAACCGGCCGACAAGACCACCCATTGATCTGCTGATCGAGCGCCGCCCATGTTAGATCTCGGCGCCAGCGAATTGTTGATGATCGTGGTGGTGGCGGTAATCGTCATCGGCCCGAAAGACATGCCGCTGGCTCTTCGCACCGCTGGACGCTGGATCGGTAAGTTCCGGCGCGTTTCCAGTCATTTCCGCACCGGCCTCGATGCGATGGTCCGTGAGGCGGAAATGGAGGAAATGGAAAAGAAATGGCGGGAGCAGAACGCCAAAATCATGGCTGAGAATCCGTCCCCGCCCTTGAACGAAGAGGATGCCGATGCGCTGCCTGCGCCTTCTGAAAGTGCAGGCGGCGAGGGTGATCTGAAGGTGACCGAAACAGACGATGTCGCTGCCGATTCTGCCAGTGCCGAGAGCCGCAAAGCAGGCGCAGAGCGCCCCGCAACAGGCGCTGAGAGCGAGACAAAGGCATCTGATATAAGCGGGACGTCCGCTGACGAGCCATCGGCATCGGCCGATCGCGCAACCCGTAATTCGTGAGCACCCGGATGGCGTTTCAAATCAAGGATATTGACGATACGCAGGCTCCGCTGCTCGAACATCTGATCGAATTGCGCGGGCGGTTGATGCGCTGCGTGATCGCTCTGGGTATCGCCTTTGCCGCCTGCCTCTATTTTGCCGACGATATTTTCGGCATTCTCGTACGCCCGCTGACGTCGGCCTTTCCGCCGGGGCAGGGGCGGCTGGTCTATACCAAGCTCTACGAAGCCTTTTTCGTCGAGATTAAAGTGGCGCTTTTCGCCGCCTTTTTCATCAGCTTTCCGATTATCGCCAATCAGCTCTGGGCCTTTATCGCGCCGGGGCTTTATGCCCGCGAAAAAAAAGCCTTTCTGCCCTTTCTGATCGCCACACCGGTGCTCTTCACGCTGGGCGGTTCACTGGCTTATTTCGTGGTGATGCCGATGGCCTTCAAATGGTTTCTCGGCTTCGAAGGTGTGTCGGGCGGGCTGAAACAGGAAGCGCTCCCTGCGATGGGCGATTATCTTTCGCTCGTCATGCAGTTCATTCTCGCTTTCGGGATCAGCTTTCTGCTGCCGGTGCTGCTGATGCTGCTCAATCGCGCCGGTCTGGTGACGCGCGCGCAACTGGTGACGATGCGGCGCTATGTCGTGGTGGGTGTGTTCGTTCTTGCAGCCGTCATCACGCCGCCCGATGTGGTGACGCAATTGTTGCTCGCCGCGCCGCTGCTGATCCTGTTCGAAGGCTCGCTCATCCTGATGTATTTCAGTGAGAAGAAAGAAGCCGAACTTCGTGCGGAGAAGGCTGAGGAGGATAAAGCCGAGGGCGGCGTAGCCGAGAATCGGGAAGCCTGACCGGGCCGCTTACACGAAGCTGTAGGGGTCGATATCCACGCCCACACGCACGCCGCGCGGAAAGTCCAGCGCGCCGAGCCATTCGCGGATGACCGTCTGCACCTGTGCGCTGCGCCGCGCATTAATCAGCAGGCGATAGCGATAGCGCCCGCGCAACAATGCCATAGGGGCGGGGGCCGGGCCGAGCACTGCGACATCGGGCAGTTCGGGGCGAGAGCCGCCGATGGCGCGCGCTGCATCGCGGGCTTCGGCTTCATCCTCGGATGATACGATAATCGCCGCCCAGCGGCCGAAAGGCGGCGCCCCGGCATGGCGGCGCGCTTCGGTTTCGGCGGTATAGAATGCATCGCGATCCCCCGCTGCCAGCGCCGCGATCACCGAAGCTTCGGGATGGCGGGTCTGGATCAGCACTTCACCCGGCTTGGAGCCGCGCCCGGCACGGCCGGCAACCTGCGCGATCTGCTGATAGGTCCGCTCCGCCGCGCGTAAATCGCCGCCTTCGAGGCCCAGATCGGCATCGACCACACCGACCAGAGTCAGTTCGGGAAAATGGAATCCTTTGGTTACAAGCTGCGTGCCGACGATCACATCGACCAGCCTTTCTTCGGCAAGCTGGACGAATTCGGCGGCCTTTTCGGGGGAATTGAGCGTGTCGGATGTGACCAGGGCGACACGCGCCTGCGGCAGCACTTCGCGCACTTCATCGGCGATCCGTTCGACACCGGGGCCGCAGGCGACCAGACAGTCTTCGGTACCGCATTCGGGGCAGGCGGGCGGTGGCGGGGTCTCATAACCGCAATGATGACAGGCAAGACGGCTGGAAAGGCGGTGTTCGACCAGCCAGGCACTGCAATTGGGGCATTGGAAGCGATAACCGCAATGGCGACACAGGGTCAGCGGCGCATAGCCGCGCCGGTTGAGGAACAGCAGCGACTGTTCGCCGCGTTCGAGCCGGGCGGTCATTTCCGCGACCAGCGGCGGGGCCAGCCAGCGCCCGCGTTCGGGTGGGGTTTCGCGTAAGTCGATGGTGGCGATTTCGGGCAATTGCGCCCCGCCGAAACGGCTGGCGAGGTCGATCTTTTCGTAAATTCCGCTTTCGGCCATTTGCAGGCTTTCCAGCGCGGGCGTAGCGCTGGCCAGAACCACCGGGATTTTCTCAAAACGGGCGCGCATGACCGCCACATCACGGGCATTATAGCGCACACCTTCATCCTGCTTGAAGGATATTTCATGCGCTTCATCGACCACGATCAGGCCAAGCGCGGCATAGGGCAGAAACAGCGCCGAGCGAGCACCCACGACCACCTGCGCGCCGCCCTGCGCGGGAGGTGTGGCGATAGCGCGCCATGCCCGCCGCCGTTCGGTGCTTTTGAGCGAGGAATGCCAGACCACCGGCGCGCTGCCGAAACGGTTTTCGAAGCGCCGCAGAAACGCTTCGGTCAGAGCGATTTCCGGGAGCAGCACCAGCACCTGCCGGTCGCTGGTCAGCGCTTCGGCAATAGCTTCGAAATATACTTCGGTCTTGCCCGAGCCGGTCACGCCATCGAGCAGAAAGGGGGCAAAGCCGCCCTTGCGCATTGCGGTGATGAAACGCTGCGCGGCTTCGTGCTGGCTGTCGCTGAGATCGGGCGCGTCGTGAGCCGGATGGGCGCGCGGATAGGGCCGGTCGCAATCGACCTCGACCGGTTCGAGCACGCCTTGCCCGACCAGCCCGCGCAACACGCCAACGCTGACTCCGGCAAGCTCGGCAAGTTCGCGCATTGTGGCCTGTTCGCCTTGCAACGCATCCAGCGCCTTTTCGCGCTGCGGTGTCATCCGGTCGGGCTGCTTATCGGTCAGACGATATTCGGTCATCGTTGCCGGGCCTTTGAGCGCACCGCCGCTCGCCAGTACCATGCGCGCCACCGAAGCGAGCGGCGCGCAATAATAATCGGCGGTCCATTCGATCAGCCGGCGCAATTCGGCTTTCAGAGGCGGAACCGGCAATTTTCCCAATAAAGGCCGTAACTTGGAATCCGGAACCTCGGTTGCGGGTAGCCGTTCGGGTTCCCAGACAATCCCGATAATCTGCCGGGGACCGAGCGGGGCGACCACCACCGATCCCGGTTCCACCTGCATAGTTTCGGGAACACGATAATCGAGCGGGCCGAGGGCGGCGTTGAATATGACAAGTCGGACGCGGTTCATGAGATGCCGCCTATATGGGCGGTGGGGAGAGGGCGCTGCAAGCGCATAGATAATGAGGTCGTAACGATGTGTGAAATTATAACGCCGGCGGAAAGGCAAAATCCCCCCGTTTCCGCCGTCTCCGAAAGCGGTTTGGGGCGCCGGAATTTTCTTGGCAAGGCATTGATGGGCGGCGCGCTGGGCGCAACTATGCTCGCCTTGCCCGCCTGTCAGAGCATGGGCGGCTTCAGCCTGACGGAAGCGGTGCGCCGGATGCTGCTGCTTTCCAGCGACCGCGCCTTTGCCCGGCTGACAGCACCAGGCGGCTATTGGGACGATGCGGTGGCCCGGCTCGATCTCAATGACTTTCTTGGCGCGCGCGGCGATGTGCTGGGCTCGATCCTGACATCGGCTTTGTTCAAATCGCGACTGGAAGACGCCTTTGCCGATATCGCCGTCGATGCGTCTTATCGCGCGGCGCCGGTGGTGACCGAAGCGGTGAAGACAATCGGCATTGCCAATGCGCTGGCGCTTATCAATGGCGGCCCCAATGCGGCGACGACGTTTCTACGGCGGGAAATGCCCACCAGCCTTGTCGAAGCGATGGTGCCCGAAGTCAGCGATGCGCTGCGGGCGGCGGACGATCCGCTGGTTGGGCAGGCGCTGGCGGCGCTTACCGGGATCGATATGGCCGGCGCAGCGCGTCACTTCGCCGGTGAAGTGGATAATGTGATCTGGGAGCAGATCGGTGTCGAGGAAGCCGCCATCCGCGCCGATCCTTCCAGCACGCATGACCCGATGCTTATCAGCGTTCTGAACGGCGCAAAGGGGCTGGGGCGGTAACAAACACCGATCGTTCGATTGCCGCAATTCCTGTGCCGGCGGAAATGATGAAGCGAGAAGCAGGCAAGAGGGGTGGCCCTGCGGGCTTATGGCTCTTATAGCAGCTCCAACAGACTCAAATGCCCCATCGGAGCCATCATGAAATTCTTCGCCGACACTGCCGACACCGCCGATATCAAGGAACTGGCCGAAACCGGTCTGCTTGACGGTGTCACCACCAATCCGTCGCTGATTGCCAAATCGGGGCGTGATTTCATGGAAGTGACGAAGGAAATCTGCGGCCTGACCGAGGGGCCGGTTTCGGCGGAAGTTGTCGCGCTCGATCACGAGACGATGATGAAAGAAGCCGAAGTTCTGCGCAAGATCGCCGATAATGTCTGCATCAAGGTGCCGCTCACTATTGACGGGCTCAAAACCTGCAAGGCGCTCACCTCCGACGGCACCATGGTCAATGTGACCTTGTGCTTCTCCGCCAATCAGGCGCTGCTGGCTGCCAAGGCCGGGGCGACTTTCGTGTCGCCCTTTATCGGGCGGCATGACGATAACGGCTTCGACGGTATGGAACTGATCCGCGATATCCGTCTGATTTACGATAATTATATGTTCGAAACCGAGATTCTTGCCGCTTCGGTGCGCCATGCCACGCATGTGCTGGAAAGCGCGCGGATCGGGGCCGATGTCGCCACTATGCCGCCTAAAGTCATCAAGGCGCTCGCCAATCATGTCCTGACCGATAAGGGCATTGAAGGCTTCATGGCTGACTGGGCCAAGACCGGTCAGAGCATCCTCAAGTAAGCCATTGTCCGAGGAAACGCCTCTCGATCGCTTTCGGCTTGCGCTGACCGGCGCGAGCCGCGCGCTTGCCCGCGATCCCGAAGTGGATGTGACGTGGAGCCAGGATAAGCCGCAGGATGTCGGCAAGTCCATGCGCGTGCCTATGCCCGCGCGGTCTCTGCCGCCCGAACAGGTGAGCGAAGCGCGCGGCGCGGCGGACAGTTTCGCGCTCAAGATGCGCCATCACAATGCTGCCATGCATCGGCGTGCCATGCCGACCGAACCGGTGGCTCGTGCCTGCTACGATGCGATCGAGCAGGCGCGCTACGAAGCGCTGGGCGAAAATCACTATGCGGGGATTCGCGATAACCTGGCCAGTGCGATCGAACAGCGCACCGATAGTGACCCGATTGCCCGGGCCGAAAAATCCGATGATGTGCCGCTGCAGACCGCTATCGGGCTGATGCTGCGCGAACAGCTCACCGGGCAGCCGATCCCCGAAAGTGCGCGCGAAGGTGTGGAGATGGTCCGCGAATTCGTCGAAAGCCGGACGGGGGACGATTTCGAGCGGCTGGCGCAATCGCTCGACGATCAGCAGGCTTTCCAGTCGCTCTCGCTCGACATGCTCAAACATCTCGACCTCGTCAAACAGGAAGAGCCCGAGGATTCGGGTGAGGAAGACGATAGCGAGAGCGAAAGCGGCGAACAGGAACAGGACCAGCCCGAAGAGCAGGACGATGAAGGCGACGAAATGCCTTCGCCCGATGTCTCCAATGAGCGTGCCGAAGGTCAGAGCGAGGGCGAGTCCGAGCAGGAAATGTCCGGCGATGAGGACATGGCCGATGGTGAAGGCGGCGAAGAAGGGGAAGAGGGCATGCTGCCCGTCCGCGCCAATCGCCCCTGGACGATGGACCCGGACACTTTCGATTATACGGTCTTCACCGAGGAATTCGACGAAGTGGTCGAAGCGGCGGAGCTGTGCGATCCGGAAGAATTGCAGCGGCTGCGGGCCTATCTCGACAGCCAGCTGACCGGCTTGCAGGGTATTGTCACGCGGCTCGCCAATCGTTTGCAGCGCCGCCTGATGGCGCAGCAGAACCGCGCCTGGGATTTCGATCAGGAAGAAGGCCTGCTCGATGCGGCAAGGCTGGCGCGGGTGATCGTTTCGCCCGGTTCTTCGCTTTCCTACAAGGTCGAGCAGGATCAGGACTTCAAGGATACGGTCGTCACGCTGCTGATCGACAATTCCGGCTCGATGCGCGGGCGGCCGATCTCGATTGCCGCGATCAGCGCCGATATCATGGCGCGCACGCTGGAACGCTGTGGTGTCAAAGTGGAGATTCTCGGCTTTACCACGCGAGCGTGGAAGGGCGGCCAGTCGCGGGAGAAATGGCTCAATAGCGGTAAGGAGCCCAATCCGGGGCGGCTCAACGATCTGCGCCATATCATCTACAAGAAGGCCGACGAGCCGATGCGCCGCGCACGCAAAAATCTCGGCCTGATGATGCGCGAAGGGCTCCTGAAGGAAAATATCGACGGCGAGGCGCTGCTCTGGGCGCATGAGCGGCTGCTGGCCCGGCCCGAAGATCGCCGGATCATGATGGTGATTTCAGACGGGGCGCCGGTCGACGATTCCACGCTCAGCGTGAACAGCGCGGGCTATCTCGAAACGCATCTGCGCAAGGTGATCGACTGGATCGAGACGAAAAGCCCGATCCAGCTTGTCGCCATCGGGATTGGCCATGATGTGACCCGTTATTACAAGCGCGCGGTGACGATCATGGATGTCGAGCAACTGGGTGGAACGATCATCGAACAGCTCGCCGATCTGTTCGAAGTGGAATAGGGCCGTCCGCTCACAAAGCTCTGCTTGACCATCCGCCCGGCTTCGGGCCAATGGCTGTGCCATGACCGATACCCCGCTCAAACTGTTCAATTCGCTCACTCGCCGGCTGGAGACGTTCCAGCCTGTCCATCCCGGTGAAGCACGGGTCTATAGCTGCGGGCCGACGGTTTATAACTATCCCCATATCGGCAATATGCGCGCTTATGTCTTTGCCGATGTGCTGGGAAGGACGCTCACCGCGCGGGGGTACAGGCTCACCCATGTCATCAATATCACCGATGTCGGCCATCTGACCGACGATGCCGATGCGGGGGAAGACAAGCTGGAAAAGGCGGCCGCCGCCAAAGCGCAATCGATCTGGGATATCGCACAACATTATACCGAAGCTTACTGGGCCGATATCAAAGCGCTCAATATCCGGCAGCCCGCCCACTGGTCGGTGGCAACCGATTATATCGACGATATGATCGCTTTTGCGAAGCAGATCGCGCCCGATCATTGCTATGAACTGCCCTCCGGGCTCTATTTCGATGTTTCGACGGTCGAGGATTACGGCCGGCTCGCCCGTGCACAGAGCGATGAGGAAGGCGAGGGGCGGATCGAAGCGGTGGAAGGCAAGCGCCATCCGGCCGATTTTGCCATCTGGCGCAAGACCCCGGAAGGCGAGAAACGCCAGATGGAATGGGATTCGCCCTGGGGTAAAGGCGCGCCCGGCTGGCATCTCGAATGTTCGGTGATGGGCGGGAAGCTGCTCGGTTTTCCCTTCGATATCCATACGGGCGGGATCGATCATCGCGAGATCCATCATCCGAATGAAATCGCCCAGAATCAGGCTTTTTGCGGCTGTGGCGGACTGGACGATCCGCTCCATTCTGGTGCGCGCATATGGATGCACAATAATTTTCTGGTCGACCGGTCGGGCAAGATGAGCAAATCCGCAGGCGAATTTCTCCGCCTGCCCTTGCTGATCGGGAAGGGCTATCACCCGCTCGCCTATCGCCTGATGTGCCTTCAGGCGCATTATCGCAGCGAACTGGAATTTAGCTGGGACGGCCTTGGCGCCGCACTCACGCGGCTGAAGCGCATGGTGATGGTGGCCGAGCGTGTGCAGGATGCGCAGGAGGGAGCGGATATCCATCCCAAATTCGCACCTTTGCTCGATAAGTTCGATGCTGCCATGGCCGATGATCTCAACACGCCCGTCGCGCTTACCGCGATGGAAGAGGCGCTGGCGATGAAGAAAGTGACGCCCGAAGCCAGACGCGCGGTAATTGCGCGGATGGATGCGGTGCTGGGGCTCGATCTGCTGTCTCTGCGGCGTGCCGATCTGCGTCTGCGCCCCGGAGATGCGACGATGACCGAGGAAGAGATCGAAGCGGCGCTCACCCGCCGCAAGGATGCGCGTGCGGCCAGGGATTTTGCTGCATCCGATGCAATCCGCGATGAGCTGTCGGCACAGGGTGTGGACGTTATGGATGGCGATCCGCTGGGCTGGGAGTGGTCGCTGGGCTGATTTGCGTGCGGTGTAAGAACCGGACAGGCCGTTGAGCGTATATCGGGTGGAAACGCGCTGCACGGCTATGCGTTGCTGCATAAGTAGACCGTCAGGTTCGTTTCACGGAGAGTGCTTTTGCCCGTTGCCATTCTGTCCGCCGATTTACGCGATCAGTTGGAAGCCCGTTTGCCCGAGGGGATAGAGCCGCTGTGGTTCGACACACCCGAAGAGATGGTGGAGCTGGCCCCTGAGGCCGAAATCGGCTGGTTCGATCAGCGTCATAAACCGCCGATGATCGAGGCGATCCGGCAGGCGCAACATATGCGCTGGCTACATACCGGCATTGCCGGATTGGATTTCATTCCTCCCGATTTGCTCGAACGCGAAGGTTTGATCGTCACCAACGGGGCAGGGATCAACAGCTCCGCAGTGGCCGAATATGCGCTGATGGGAATGCTCACCATTGCCAAGGATTACCCTGCTATCGTCCGGGCGCAGGATCGTCATGAATGGCTGAGCGAACCGCCGGGCACACGCCAGCTCGCCGGCAGCCGGGCTCTGATTTTGGGATATGGCACGATCGGTCGTCTGATCGGGCAGCAACTGACCGCTTTCGGAGTGGAATGCGTGCCGGTCCGCCATTCGGCGAAGGACGGCGCGCTGGGGCCGGATGAATGGCGCGGGCGGCTGGATGAATTCGACTGGATCGTGCTGGCCGTGCCTTCCACCGATGAGACTACCGGCATGATCGGCGCAAAAGAACTGGCGGCGATGAAAAGTGAGGCAGTGCTCGTCAATATTGCGCGTGGTGATGTTGTCGATCAGGATGCGCTGGTGGACGTTTTGCGCGACAGGCGCATTCATGCCGCTTTTTGCGAAGTGACTACACCCGAGCCGCTGCCGGCGGACCACCCGCTCTGGTCGCTCGATAATGCGCATATTTCCATGCATCTTTCGGGCCTGTCCAACACCAAGGGCAGGCAGGTCGCCGCGGAGCGCTTTCTGGAAAACTGCCGTCACTTTCTGGCGGGGGAAGACCACAAAATGATAAGCCGTTACGACCCGAAGCGCGGTTACTGACCGGTGGAGCGGGTGAGCCTCTCGCTTTTGTCGAGCAGGCTGTCAGCTTTCTTCCAGCATCAGCAATTCGAGATCCACGATCATATGCGGTTCGGGCAGCATAGTGTGATCGACGGCACAGATCGTGGCATCGGCCACAAGCTGACCGGGAATGGTGAATTCATGCTCGGGCAGCTCGGCTATCAGATATTCCGCCGCTGCCACGGCATCCGCACCGTCGAAGCGCAAGCGCCAGCTATGACGTGCTCCGGCAAAGGTGATGCTCGCCCAGCTTTTCTCCTCATGCCGTAAAAATTGCGCCTGCCCGCCGGCCAGCGCATCGAGCGCGTCGCGCAAATGGTCGGCATTGCTGCGCCGTGTTCTGGTGGGGCGCATGGCGCCTGTTTCAAGATGCATGGATCGTCTCCCGATAGTCTGTCATGAATTGTTCGATCCGCTTTTCCGTGCCGTTGCGCGGAATGCGCCCATTGCGCAGATCGAGCACGAAGCGCGGATCATGCGCCGCAAGCCGGCCGAATTTGGTTGCGGGCATTCCCGTATGTCTCAGGAAAACCTCTATCTTTCGAATCAGCATGTGGGCCCCCTTTCTGCCTTTTTGTGAGTCTGGCCGAATCAATGAGGTAAAAAGAGATTGCGAAGGAAATCCTACTTGTCTAGGAAAAATCCTATGATAAAATGGGACACATGATGGCATCGGGCAGAGCACAAACTGGCGATCCGCGAGAAAGACTGGCGGAACTGGCGCAGGAAGCTGGCGTCAGCCTGGCATCGCTTTCCCGGATGATCGGTCGCAATGCGAGCTATCTCCAGCAATATATCACCAAGGGTAGTCCGCGCCGTCTGGATGAAGCGGATCGGGAGAAACTGGCGGAATTTTTCGGCGTGCCGGAAAGCGAACTGGGTGGACGTAGAGAAATATCCTACGATATTCCTGTGTCTCGCAGGAAAGCAGACTGGGTCGAAGTGCCGCGCCTTTCGCTCAGCGCATCGGCCGGACCGGGGGAGTTGCCGGCCGAGGAAGTGCCTTTCGATACATTCCGTTTCTCACGCCGCTGGTTGCGTCAGCAGGGATTCGAACCGGCCAAGCTCTCCGCGATTCGTGTGGTGGGGGACAGTATGGAGCCCTTGCTGCGTGATGGTGACGAAGTGCTGGTGGATCACAGTCCGTCAAACTTTCGCGAAGGTGTTCATGTGGTGCGTATCGGCGATGCGCTGCATGTGAAGCGGGTGCAGGCCGGGCCGCCGGGGCGAGTCGTGCTCATCAGCGAAAATCACGCCTATGCTCCTTTCGAAGTGGGGCTGGAGGATATCGAACTGATCGGTCGTGTGGTGTGGAAAAGCGGGCGTTTATAGGGGCGTATGGTTCTGACTTGCGCCCGTTTCTTCAGGGTTTGTCAAACCGGGTTGAAGCCCTATGCTGACCGATGATCGGCAGGAGAGGCTTATGGGCACGGTGCCCAAGACGAAGCGTTATGTGGCGCATATGATGCTGTGGGTCGGCCTGGCGCTGGCCATTCCGCTCTGGGTCGAATTTCACGAGCCCGGCCATTTGTTGTGGAATATTTTTCTGGCCGCTTTTCTTGTCGCTCTGGTCGCGGCGGTGTTTTTCGGTCTGCGCTATTTGCAGACCAGCGGCATCGAAGTGGGGGAAGCGCGTTTTGCGCCGCGATCCGATAGTTCGGGTATCTCCGACAGTCCTGACAGGGATGATGGCTGAGGCCAGCCGCTGATAGTGTGTCTGTTTCTGTCACGGAGCGCTGTCCGGCCTCTCGCGATTGCATTCCGGCTCTGCCGTGGCCACATTCGGGCCTATGACTGGAACAACCCCTTCGCCCATGCGCGCTGCGCTGATTCCCGTAACCCCGCTGCAACAGAACTGTTCGCTGATCTGGTGCAGCGAGACCATGCGCGGGGCGCTGGTCGATCCGGGCGGCGACCTTCCCAAAATTCGCGAAGCGCTTGGCAAATCGGGCGTCACGCTGGAAAAAATTCTCATCACCCATGGCCATATCGATCATTGCGGGCAGGCGGGCATTCTGGCGCGTGAGCTGGATGTGCCGATCGAAGGGCCGCATGAGGATGACCGCTTCTGGATCAGCCGGCTCGACGATGACGGGGCGAAATACGGCATTCAGGGGCAGATCTTCGAACCCGATCGCTGGCTGAAGGATGGCGACAAGGTGACGGTGGGTAAGCTGGAGCTGGAGGTGATCCACTGCCCCGGACACACGCCCGGCCATGTGGTCTTTTTTCACCGCCCGACTCACTTCGCCTTTGTCGGCGATGTTCTGTTCGAAGGTTCAATCGGGCGGACCGATTTCCCGCTCGGCAATCATCAGGATCTGCTCGATTCGATCACGCAGAAATTGTGGCCGCTGGGTAATGAGGTTACCTTCGTACCCGGCCATGGACGGCCCAGCACGTTCGGGCGCGAGCGGGAAAGCAATATGTTTGTCAGCGATGCCGTGATGGCCGAACAGGGGGCAGGGCAGGGCTGAGGCTCTGCTGCGACTTGCAACTTGCCGAGAAACCGTTATATGGCGCGCCTTCACCGGATGGCTGGCCTCTTGCCGTCGCCCTTGCGCGGAGCGGGGGCTTGGCCTAGGCCGACCACCAGAAACCGTATTTTATTCAAGGAACAGGTGCCGCAATGGCTGTCCCTAAAAGAAAAGTATCGCCGCATCGCCGGGGCAACCGCCGTGCGCATGACTCGCTCAAGGCCGAAGCATTTCACGAATGCTCCAATTGTGGTGAACTCAAGCGTCCGCACAATCTCTGCACCGCTTGCGGGCACTATAACGGTCGCGAAATCCTTTCGGTCGGGCTTTAAGCCAGATCGTTCGGGCCGGAGGATGAGCGCATGAGCCTGCCGCGTATCGCAGTGGACGCGATGGGCGGTGATGAGGGCGTGCGCGTGATGGTCTCGGGCGCGGCGTTGGCGCGCCGCCGTCACGAGCAGTTCAAATTCCTGCTTGTCGGGGACGAAAAGCGCATCAAACATGCGCTGGACGATCACCCCAACATGCGCGAAGCGTCCGAAATTCTGCATTGTGACGATGTTGTCGGCGGCGATGAGCGGCCGACACAGGCGCTGCGTCGTGCCAAGACGACCAGCATGGGCCTCGCTATCGACGCGGTGAAACGCGGCGATGCCGGGGCTGCTGTCAGTTCGGGCAATACCGGCGCGCTGATGGCGATGAGCAAGCTCGCTTTGCGGACCATGCCCGGGATCGACCGGCCTGCACTTGCGGCGCTGCTGCCCACACTGGGCGAGCATGACATGATTATGCTCGATCTCGGCGCCAATACCGAATGCGATGCGCGCAATCTGGTGCAGTTCGCCATTATGGGCGCGGCCTATTCGCGGATCGTCACCCAGCAGGCCGAACCGCGCGTGCGGCTGCTCAATATCGGCACCGAAGACATCAAGGGCACCGATGCCCTGCAGGATGCCGCCGCGCAGCTTCGCGCCGCGACGGGCCTTGCCATGCAGTTCGAAGGCTTTGTCGAGGCGGACAAGATCAGCCGCGGCGATGTCGATGTGGTGGTGACGGACGGATTTTCCGGCAATATCGCATTGAAGGCGGTCGAAGGCGCTGCGCGTTTTGTGGGCGATCTGCTCAAGCGCAGCTTCATGAGTTCGCTGCGTTCGAAAATCGGTTTTCTGATTTCCCGTCCGGCGACCGATCTTCTGCGCACCCATCTCGACCCCAATAACCACAATGGCGCGGTTTTCCTCGGCCTGAACGGTGTGGTGGTGAAGTCGCATGGCAGCGCCAATGCGGCCGGGGTCGCCAATGCCGTGGCGGTGACCGCGCGGCTGCTGGAAGACAATCTGACACAGCGTATTTCCGCCGGCCTTGCCGAACTGGGCGAAGAACGGCTGCGCGAGACACATTCTTCGGGAGCCGGTAAATGATTCGTTCGGTTATCAAGGGTTCCGGCTCGGCCCTGCCGCAAAAAATCGTCACCAATGACGAACTGGCGCAGCAGGTCGATACGAGCGACGAATGGATTCGTGAACGCACCGGCATCACGCAGCGCTATATTGCCGGCGACGGTGAAACCACTGCCAGCCTCGCCACCGATGCTGCCCGGCGCGCACTCGACGCGGCCGGAATCGATGCCGCACAGGTCGATCTGATCGTGGTGGCCACCGCCACGCCCGACCAGACCTTCCCGGCGACGGCCACCCGGGTGCAGGCGGCACTGGGCTGCAATGGCGGCCCGGCTTTCGACGTGCAGGCCGTATGTTCCGGCTTTCTCTATGCGCTGGGAACGGCGGATTCGATGATTCGCAGCGGTATGGCCCGCTGTGCGCTGGTCATCGGGGCGGAAACTTTCAGCCGCCTGCTCGACTGGGAAGACCGCGCAACCTGCGTGCTGTTCGGCGACGGCGCCGGAGCCATCGTGCTTCAGGCCGAAGATGTGGCCGAAGACGGGCCGGGCGTGCTCGTCACCCGTCTCCATGCCGATGGCGATCATAATGCGATGCTTTATGTCGATGGCGGGCCATCCACCACCGGCACGGTCGGCAAGCTGCGCATGAAAGGCCGCGAAGTGTTCCGCCATGCGGTCGTCAATCTGGCCGAAGTGCTGAGCGAAGTGCTGGAAAGTGCCGGATTTTCTGCCGCCGATGTCGATTGGGTGGTCCCGCATCAGGCCAATCGCCGGATCCTCGAAGCTACAGCCAAGAAGCTGGACCTGCCGCCGGAAAAAGTGGTGATGACGGTGGATATCCATGCCAATACCTCGGCCGCTTCCGTGCCGCTGGCCTTCGATGTCGCCATGCGCGACGGGCGAATCCAGCCGGGCCAGCTCGTCATGTTCGAAGCGATGGGGGGCGGTTTCACCTGGGGCGCAAGTCTTGTAAGGATGTAAACCAACGCTTCGTCGTAAAAATCTTTACGGAGCTTTTCTTCAGTCTCATTGCAATTCCTGTGTAACTGGCTAGAGAGACCGCGTTGGGTCGCCTCTGAATTGTGAATGAGAGAGAGATGGATAATATGCGATCCGTCGGCACTTTGACACGCGCCGATCTCGCCGAAACGATCAACCGCAAGATGGGCTTTTCGCGATCCGAAAGCCTGGATATGGTTGAATCCATTCTGGCGAAAATGTGCGACGCTCTCAGCAGCGGCGAAAATGTCAAAATTTCCGGCTTCGGCAGCTTCGTGCTGCGCGATAAGAATGAACGTATCGGTCGTAACCCCAAGACGGGTGTGGAAGTACCGATTACGCCGCGCCGTGTGATGACCTTCCGCGCCAGCCAGAAACTTAAAGACCGTATCTCGGCAGCCTCCTGATGGATACGCGCTTCCCTTCATTGCAGTTCGATGACGGCAAGGCCGATGACGCTCTGCGTACGATCGGGGAAGTTGCCAAAGCGCTCGGGCTCAAGCAGCATGTTCTGCGTTATTGGGAACAGCAGTTCCCGATGCTTGAGCCTCTGAAACGCAGCGGCGGGCGGCGTTATTACCGGCCCGCCGATATTCGTCTGGTTCAGGCCATCGATGCGATGGTCAACGGGCAGGGTTTCACAATCAAGGGTGCAAAACAGGCACTGGAAAAGGGCGAGATGCCCGCAATGCAGAGCGAAGCCGCAGGCGCGGTCAGCCCGTCTGCCGCTGCGGATATCCTGCCGCAATTGCGCCAGATCCGCGCCCGTCTGGCCACCGCTCTGGCGCAATAAAGCCCTGCGAGTCAGCCTCCGTTTCGAGGGTGCTTTTGTTCGCTATGGCTCCGGCGCGGCTACCCGTGTAGCTATCCGGTCAGCCGCTGGATCCCGGTCTTATGAATGCGGCAACGGGCCCAGTTCGGGATCGAGATCGCGCGGCCGCGCCAGATGAACCAGCCTGCCGCAGCCCGCTGTGCAATCGGCCCAGTCATCGATATCCAGTTCGAGCACCGCAAAGGTCGCGGTCGGATATTTATCCGAAGCGATGGCGCATAATTCGCCCTGGGCATCGGGAGAGACCAGTTCGAAGATGAGCTGTTGCAGGCCCGGATTATGCCCGCACAAAAGCAGCGTATCGGGATTGTTTCTGACTCCTCGCAGAAGATCCATCAACGTCTGTTCATCCGCCAGATAAGCCCGTTCTTCCCATGTGACCGGCATGTCGAGCCGCGCCGATTCCAGCGTGCGCTTCACGCGTGCGGCAGGGCTGGCAATCACGGTCTGCCATTTAATACCATGCTTGCGGATATGGTCGCCCATCAGCGCCGCGCCGCGTTTGCCGCGGTCATTCAGTCCGCGGTCGAAATCGCGCAGGGCGAGATCGTCCCAGTCGGATTTGGCATGACGGAACAGGCCGAGACATTTCATGCTGCGATCACCTTTGGCCCTCATCCTTCCTTGCTCGCTCCGGCCAGAGGGGCCGGGCTGTTTGCGCCCTGTCCAGAAACACCGAGTGCCACCCGATGTAAAGCGTCCTCAAGCGGAAGCCGGATGACCGGTGTTCCTTCCGGGAAGGCGTTGAGGAGCCTTGAAGGGAAGGCGGGTGACAGGACGATGAAATGGCCGGTATCGTCCTTGCTGCGGATCAGCCGCCCGAAGGCCTGGGCCAGCCTTGCGCGGATGATCCGGTCATCATAGGCCGAACCGCCCTGCGCTGCACGGCGGGCGCGGTGAAGAATGGACGGTTTGGGCCAGGGCACCTGTTCCATCACCACGCAGCGCAGCGATGTGCCGGGCACATCCACCCCGTCACGCAAGGCATCGCTGCCGAGCAGCGAGGCGCGCGGATCATCGCGGAAAATATCGACCAGCGTGCCCGTATCGATCGGATCGACATGCTGGGCGAAAAGGGGCAGGCCATTGCGCGCGAGCCGGTCGGCGATTCGCCCATGCACGGCGCGCAACCGGCGGATAGCGGTGAACAGGCCGAGCACACCGCCGCCGCTTGCTTCAATGATCCGGGCATAGGCCCCGGCAAGGCCAGGCAGGTCGCCTTTCTTCACGTCGGTAACGATCAGCACTTCGGCATTACTGGCATAATCGAACGGGCTTTCCGCCGAGGAAAGACGCGGTGAGACATCGATATGGGTGACGCCCGAGCGGGCGATGGCAGTGCCCCATTCGATCCCGTCCTCGCCCCGTTCGGACAGGGTGGCGCTGGTCAGCATCACGCCATGCGCGCCTTCCAGAACGGTTTGCGAAAAGGGCTTCATCGGATCGAGAAACCGGCGGTGAATGCCGATATCATATTCGCGCGCTTCGCTGCGATCGACCGCCAGCCAGTCCACGAAATCGGGATCGGCCGGGCCGCCCATCCGATCGAGCAGCGCTTCCCATGCGGCCAGCGTTTCTATTCGCCAGGCGAGCGAATGGCGCACCCCTTCGATCCGCGCGCGGCCCTGCGCATCGAGCCAGTCGGGCGCATTTTCCACCATCGCTTCGAGCTGGACGCCAAGGCGGATCAGCGGGCTGCGGATCGCGGCGAGGGCGCTTTGCGCCTGCCCGGCAAGCTGCACGAAATTGCCTTCGAGCTGGGCGGCTTCGGTCTCGATCCCATAGCCCATTTCCTGACCCCCGCTTTCATCGCGGGCATAGGTGGTGGTGCGGACCACGGCGAGAATTTCTTCCACCGGCCCCGCAGGCGTGCCGTCGGCGAGCCTTTGCAGCCAGCCGCCGGTGGGCAGGGCTTCGGCCGCTTCGCAGGCTTCGGTCACGCAGCGGCTGCTGACTTCGTCATAGCTGGCGACATCGGCCAGCCGGGCGGAAAGGCCCCGGCGGCGGCCTTTCGATCCGCGTTCCGGGCCGAGAATCCAGCGCCGCAATTCAATGGCTTCCATGCCGGTAAAGGCGGCGGCAAAGGTGCTGTCGGCGGCTTCGAAGACATGGTGGCCTTCATCGAACACGATGCGGGTCGGGCGCTGGGCATGGTCACGCCCGCGGGCGGCATTTATCATGACCAGCGCATGATTGGCGATAACGAGGTCGGCCTGCGCGGAATCGCGTGCGGCGCGTTCGATGAAACATTTGCGGTAATGCGGGCAGCCGGCATAGACGCATTCGCCGCGCTGATCGGTCAGCGATGTGATCCCGCGCTTGCGGAACAGCGTGCCGAGCCAGCCGGGCAGATCGCCGCCGATCATATCGCCATCGGTGGTATAGGCCGCCCAGCGGGCAACCAGTTGGGCAAGCACCGCCGCACGGCCGCCGAAGCCGCCTTGCAGGGCATCTTCCAGATTAAGCAGGCAGAGATAGTTTTCGCGGCCCTTGCGCACTACCACCGGCTTGGTGCCATCGGCCCGCCGCGCGCCCCAGGCCCGGGCACTTTCGCGCCGCAACTGGCGCTGGAGGTTCTTGGTATAGGTCGAAACCCAGACCGTCCCCTGCGCCTTTTCCGCCCAGAGCGAGGCCGGGGCGAGATAGCCCAGCGTCTTGCCCACGCCGGTTCCGGCCTGTGCCAGCAGCACATGCGGTCGTTTGCTGGTCTGGCGCGGCGCGAAGACATGCGCGGCCTCGCGGGCATAGGCCTGCTGGCCTTCGCGTTTTTCAGCACCTTCGCCGGTCAGATGTTCGAGCCGGGCTTCCACTTCCAGCTCATCCATCAGGACTTGTGCTGGCTGCGGCCTTTCGGGTGCGTCTTCCCATTCGGGCAGACGGGAAAAGAGCCAGCGTTCGGCGCGGTCGGGCCGGGCTATATGCGGCGCCAGGATCCCCGCCCATGGCCAGCGCATCCGGGTGAGTGGCTGCAAAATGCTCCAGGCGCCTTCGCGTTCTGCCCAGTCGGCGCTTTCGCAGGTTTCGAGCAATGTACCGGCAGCCTGCTGGAGCAGGGCCGGCACTTCATCGTCGCTCGCCGGTTCGGTCAGCCCCAGCGCATGGGCCAGCCCTTTGGGTGTCGGCACGACGAAGCGGGCGGGATGCACGAAAGCATACAGTTCGAGCAGGTCGAGCCCGGAAAGGTCGGGATAGCCCAGCCGCGTCGCCAGCAGCGGCGCATTGATAAGCAGCAGCGGTGTGTCGGCCGCCGCCATCACCGCCTCGCCCTTGGCCACCGGACGGGTCGCATTCTCCGCTCCGTTGGGCTGGCGCAGCCAGGTGCCGGCATGGCTGGCATGCAGGGCGGGAAGAGGCAAAGCGGGCATGGCCGGAGAATGCGACAGGGGGCGACGAAAGTAAACGCCGCCCCGGCTGCTTTTCTGTGTATCTCAGGCTCTGTTCGGGGTGTTTATGGCCCTGTTATGTGCTTGTCTGGCCCCCGTCACCCGGCAGAGTGCCGGGCAGGGGCTTCGCAGACCCAGTTTTGCGGATCGTTCGGGTCGCCCGACTGGAAATGCGGCACTTGCGGAAAGGCGCAGAGCGGGCGGATCATCGATTTGTCCGCCTTTGTCGCCACCAGCCTTTCGGGTGCCCGGTCGCTTGAGGCCCAGCGGTCCATAGCCATCAGGCTGTCAAGCATGTCCGCACCCGGTCCGCCCTGGCAATGTTCGACTCCGGGGAGTTCAAAATAGCGCATATTTTCAGTGGCTTGTGCCGGGTGAAGCGCGAAGGCTGCACGATAGTAATCGGCCGTGCCGACCGGACTGGGGCCGGGATCGTTCTCCCCATGCCAGAGCAGCAATTTCCCGCCTTTGCTGAAAAAGGCGGAGAGGTCGGGATCATCGGCCTCATACATATCGGCAAAGGCTCCGGACCGTGCTCGCAACACATCGTCTGGCTTCATCTTATTGTAATCAAAGGACGATGTTCCGAAAAGCAAAGGCGTAAGACCTGTTATCCCGCCGCCGCCGGTGGCATCCATACCCGATCCGTCGGTTGCGTTGAATGTGCTCCAGCCCGCTTCACCCCCTTTGCTGAGCGGAAACATGGCCCAGCTTCCATCGCTGGTTCTAATACCGCGATAGGCGATCTCCAGCGCTTCGGCCTGAGGCTTTGCAAGGCATTGTTCGGTCTGCCCTTTTTTGCAAATCAGCGAAGAGGGTTTCCATTGGCAGCTTTGCGGATCGGCGATCACGCCATCGGCCACCCCGTCCTTCTTGTCACAGGCAGCCAGAGCCGCATTCTGCGCCAGTTGCAGATCTGCCTGTGAGAAAGCTGCGCCGGGCCGGGCAAATAAATTGTTCCGCAAAACCGCACTGGTCTGCACTTGCAGACTGTAGACGGGGGCGCCCGCAATAATGCCGTCATAATCATCCGGGAAACGCTGCGCTTCCATCAGCGCCATACGTCCGCCGGTCGAACAGCCTTGAAAATAGGCACTTTTATGCGGATTGCCGTAATAGGTTGCGACAAGCTTTTTGCCTGCCACCGTCATGTCATGAACTGCGCGCCAGGCGAAGTCGGTGACCGATGGCGCGCTGCTTGTCCAGCTCGTATCCCACGGATTTGTGCCGGGATGGCCGCCATCGGTCTGGGCCGTGGCATAATGGCGCATCAGCCCCTGCGATGCGCTTTCGAGCGTGACATTCCCCGCCCATCCACCGCCGCCAAGGCCGAGCATTTTGCCGTTCCAGTTTTCGGGCAGGCGATAGACGACGCCAATGGACGAACCTTCGGCAGGCGCCAGTGTAGCTGTTACTTCACAATAGGCGGGAAGGTTCGCAGAAGGGGTCGCTGCGACCCAGCTTGTGCTGAGCGTTTTGGCGCCGAAATCATTTGCTTTGATCGAAGAGCAGGCCGAGGCGGTTCGGGTGCCGCTGAAATCCGGGCTTTCGCGCAGGGGTGCCGATATTTCAGTCTGTGGCGCAGAGCAGGCCGCCAGTGCCAGAAGACCGGTCCATGCTACCCCTGTTCGTAAAAGCATATCACTCTCCCAAAATGTGTTCGGGAGAGTGATAACATTTAACTCTGTGGAGCAAAAAGGCCTTGTTCAGGCCGCATCGTTTCGGGGTTGGGCCAGAGGAATGGCTTCCTTGAACGTATGGGTGACATAGGGGAACGGGATCTCGATATCCGCATCGTCCAGCGCCTGTTTTATAGCGAAAACCACTTCGCTCTTTACGCCGAGAAAGTCCTGCTGGGTGATGTCGATCCACCAGCGTACGAGGAAGTCCACAGAGCTTGAATTGAATTCCTGCGCATAGACGTCCACCCCTTTACCGGGGGCGAGCTTGTCGATCCTTTCCACCGCCTGGCGAATGACTTTTTCAGCCTTTTCCAGATCGGTATCATAGGACACCCCGACCACGATATCGTTCCGGCGCTGGGTCGCATCGGTATAGATTTTAACTGCATTCTTGAAAACCATCGAGTTGGGCAGAATTGTCAGTTCACCCGAATAATGGCGGATATGGGTTTCGCGCAGGGTGATTTTTTCGACCTTGCCGAGAATACCGTTAGCCTCGACCATATCGCCGATCTGCATTTTTTCGCGCAGCATGATGAGCACGCCGGCGAGGAAATTCTCGAAAATATCCTGAAAAGCAAAACCGATGGCGACGGCACCGACACCCAGACCGGCGATCAATCCTCCGGCTGTCATACCCGGCAGGATGATGGTGGCGGCGATCATCAGACCGGTGAGCCATACACCGAGTTTGACGAGCGTCTGCACCAGTTGCTTGAGATCTTCGCGGACACGGGCACGTCCGACCATCCGGCTTATCATGCTGACGGCAATCCGGGCGACGACCCATGTTACGACCAGAACGATGATCGCAATGGCAATACTCGGCAAAGCGGCGATAAAGCTGCGCGCCATACCTTCTAACTGCGCTTCGAGTGTCTCGATATAATTCACTTGCATTATTCCCCCAACGGCTTGGGCGTCATCAATCGCCGAACAGTGGCGTTTGTTCCATGAAAGGGCGCTTATCACAGTTTAGCGAATGGTTGGTACTTGCGAAAAAGCGGCGCTTGGGCGAAAGGCTGCCGCCATGTTTGACGAAGAAATCATCACCGCCGCCCGCGTGTCTAAAGCCTGGCCTTTTCAGGAGGCACAGAAACTCGTCAAACGGTATCCGGACGGGAAACGCGATGCCGATGGTAATCTCGTGCCGGTCCTGTTCGAAACGGGCTATGGCCCTTCGGGGTTGCCGCATATCGGAACCTTTCAGGAAGTGCTGCGCACCACGCTGGTGAGGCGAGCCTATGAAGTGCTGACGGACGGTGCGCCGACACGTCTGGTCGCATTCAGTGACGATATGGACGGTTTGCGCAAGGTGCCCGACAATATTCCGAACCGCGCAGTACTGGATGACAATCTCGGCAAGCCACTCAGCCGAATTCCCGATCCTTTTGAAACGCATGAGAGTTTTGCTCATCACAATAACGCCCAATTGCGCGCTTTTCTTGATCGCTTCGGGTTCGATTATGAATTTGTCTCTGCGTCCGACCGCTACAATTCCGGTGCATTCGACGATGCGCTGAAAAATGTTCTGCGGCATTACGATGCGATTATGGGCGTGATGTTGCCCACTTTGCGCGAAGAGCGTCGCCAGACCTACTCGCCGGTTCTGCCGATCAGCCCGAAAAGTGGTATCGTGTTGCAGGTTCCGGTCGAGGTTGTGGACGCCGAAGCCGGGCTTATTCGCTTTGAAGATGAGGGCGAAGTAATCGAACATTGCATTTTTGGCGGACAGGCCAAGCTGCAATGGAAAGTGGACTGGGCGATGCGCTGGGTTGCGCTGGGCGTCGATTATGAAATGTATGGCAAGGATCTGACCGATTCCGGTACGCAATCGGGCAAAATTGCGAAGATTCTTGGCGGACGCCGGCCTGAAGGTCTCATCTATGAACTTTTCCTCGATGAAAAGGGAGAGAAGATATCCAAGTCCAAGGGCAACGGCCTGACCATTGAGGAATGGCTGCGTTACGGTACGGAAGAAAGTCTCAGTTTCTATCTTTTTCGCGAACCCAAAAGTGCCAAGCAGCTTCATGTCGGGATTATTCCCAAGGCCGTCGATGAATATTGGCAGTTCCGCGAGAGGATTCCCGAACAGAAGGCAGATAAACAGCTAGGTAATCCGGTGTGGCATTTGCTGCGGGCCAATGGCTATCAGGGCGGAGATGGCGATACGCTGCCGGTGACGTTCGGCCTGCTGCTTAATCTGGTGGGTGTGCTGGGGGCGGAGGCCGATCACGATCAGGTCTGGTCTTATCTCGGCAATTATATCGATAATCCGTCTCCCGAGGCGCATCCTGAACTCGATGTTCTGGTGACGAGTGCGCTGGCTTATAATCGGGATTTCGTAGCGCCGACGCTGCAAAAACGTGCGCCGCAAGCCCATGAAGCCGAAGCCTTGAAAGCGCTCGATGCTGCACTGGCCGGGTTCGATGAAACAACGTCAGCACAAGATCTTCAAACGGCTGTTTACGAAATCGGCAAGAAAGAAGAATTCGGTTTCGAAAATCTGCGCGACTGGTTCAAAGCATTATACGAAACACTGCTGGGTTCTTCGCAAGGGCCGCGTATGGGCAGTTTTATAGCGCTTTACGGTGTAGAGAATACGCGCAAGCTGATTGCCCAAGCGCTCAATCGCTGAACGACAGACGGCGCCCTTCCACCGATTTAAACGGAAGGGCGCTGGCTGGCTGCCGGCTGGTTTATCCCCAGCGCCGGGTGCGATACCATTTCGTGATGATATATTTAACGCCCTTGACCACGGGCGTTCCGGCATGGGCTGTCCAGGTGCTGGGTTTGCCTTCGCGATCGGCATTGTTCCAGATCAGCAAGGCTCCGCGCTGCGGTGCAATCGAAATACCGAGATGCGGAAAGTCGGTGGTGCCGCCTTCCTCGACATCGTTGAGAAACACCATGGCTGTGATGCTGCGCTGCCCGCCGCGTTTTTGCTCGGCTGGCCAGTAGTTGCCTTCCGGATAAAACCAGTCACAATGCGTGCGGAATTCCTGCCCCGGTTCGTAGCGCTGCCCCTGCATGGTCTCACCGAAAGTCGGATCGATACCGAGCAGATCGTCAAACCTCCGTTGAACTTTCTTAATGAAGGGATCGTGCGGATTCACATTGCCCGAATAGGATGTACGATGGCTCGATTTGCCATCCTCGAATGTCGCCGAAGGCTGGGCAACCTGATCGATCATGGCGATCAGGCGATCGCATTCCCTGGCATCCAGAAAATCACCTACCGCATAAAGTTCGATATGATCGTTAGGGACGCGATAGGCCTGTGGATTGGCGTCCAGCCTCTGGCGGACCTGCGCGCCGATTGCGGCCAGCCCGGCCTGATCGGGAATCGTGTCAGGAGATGTGGTCGTCTGCTTAAACATGACCCGCTATTATCCGCCGTGATAGACTCATCGCAAGCGAAGCTTGCCGTTCCGCGACAGTGCGTTACGCTGGCGCTGTCAATGGCGGCTGGCAAGGGAGTGTGCCGTGCAACAAATGCGTTATTCGACCGGAGCGATCATTCTTCACTGGGCGATTGCTATAGCAGTAATTACCAATTGGCGGTTGGCGGAAGCGACAGAGGGGGCGTCCAGAGAAGTGGCGATGTCTCTAATGGGGACGCATAAAGCTTTGGGTATCACCATTCTGTTTCTCACCATATTGCGCATTGCGTGGAGGTTGACACACACGCATCCTCCGATGTCGGCATCGGTGAAGGGCTGGGAAGTGGTTGTGGCGAAAGCGGTCCATGCGCTGTTCTATATTCTTCTGATCGCTTTGCCGTTGATCGGCTGGGTGGCCAATTCGGCATTTGGGCGGGATATTGATATGTTCGGGCTCTTCACCATTCCGGCACTGCCTGTGGCGGGTGATCCGGATATGGGCGGATCCCTTTACGATCTCCATAAATTGCTGGGAACCACAATGCTGGTACTGATCGCACTGCATATTCTGGGCGCGCTCAAGCACCATATTCTGGATCGTAATGGTGAACTGTATCGCATGTTACCTTTCGGCACACCACGCGGCTGAGCTGAGCAAAAGCCCCCGCCTCACATGAGACGGGGGCTTTTGATCTTACCAGAAGAAGTCGTAGATCACGTCTTCCACCCGGCCGGTATAGGTGTTCACCAGAAGAACGTCGTCATAATAGCGGACCCAGCGATAGGGGCCATAGACATCCGGCAGGCGATAGCGCCAGGGATCGTCGATCCAGTAGCGGTTCGAATAGAACAGCGATCCCAGATTGATCCCGATACTCAGCCGCCGATACCGGTAATCGCGATAAGGCGCATAATAACGGTCGCGATGATAGATCCCCCGATTGGAGGAGCGATAGCGATACCAGTTATAGCGGTTGTTGGAACGCCAGCGGCGATTCCATTGCCGGTAATCGCGGCGCGCCTCCCGATAGTGCTTTTCCCGCTCCCACTGGCGCTTGCGATAGCTCCTTTCGCGTTCGCGTCGGTTTTCCTTTTGCCATTTGCGATGTTCGCGACGGATGTCCCTGGCGCGTCTCTCTTCGGCCCGGCGCTTGTCTCTTTCGTAATGTCTGGCGCGTTCGGCTCTGTTTCGATCGACCTGATTGCGTTCGGCAGAGCGTCTGCGATCATTCCAGTTCGAACTCGTTCGCCGGTCATCATGGCGGGCCGACTCGGTGTTTCGCTGACTGTGTGCTTTGACCCGCGCAACACGTTCGCGTTGTTCTTCGCGCCGTTTACTGCGTTTTTGCGCTCTTTCGACGGAGCGACGCTGGGCGCGTCGCTCTGCTCTGGCTGCAGGGCCCTGTCGCCGTTCCGCCCGATGATTGTCGCGCTGGCTGTATCCCGACGCACTGGCTGCCTGCGCCGGAAGCGCCGGGACGGCAAGCGAAAGAACAAGCGTCGCTGAGGCCGTTGTTCTGAAGAGTTTTCCGAGCTGCATTTGCGGCATCTCCTTGATTCAGGCCATGAATCCATGGCCGGCTACAGGGATTACCTATCGCGCGGCACCTGTCCGTTCACTGAACCTCTCATTTATCTTAATGTTAATATTAGCGGTAGTTTTTATGAACAATGGGGCTGCGAGTTATCGCGTAGCAGCACGCTGAAATATTTCATGCTCCGGCTACCGGCAGTTGGTGGACCTTTGCCGATTCGCCCGGTAGAGGCCTGTTATGAGATTTCTCTCTGGCAGGCTTGAAAAAATCGCCGATTCCATCCCGACCGATTTGCAAAAATTGCAGGAATGGAGAAGGCGGCTGGCGACACTGGCAGGCGCATTGCTTGTCGGGCTTATTGCCATAGCTTTTGCCTGGGCCGGGGATTTTGCGCAGACTCAGTTCAGCCGCATTCAGAAGGCCGAGCCTTACAGCCCGTTGATTCTCACGCCTGCTTTGTTCGTCATCATAGCGGCTGTCACGCGCTCTGTGGCTCCTGAGGCGCGCGGATCGGGTATTCCTCAGGCTATTGCCGCCAGTCGCGATCCTGAAGGGCTGACGGCTCGCGGATTGCTTTCCCTGCGAGCCGGACTTGCTAAACTGACGCTAACCGTGGGCGCGATGTTCGGCGGGGCGTCGGTCGGTCGCGAAGGGCCGACAGTGCAGGTCGGTGCCGCTGTAATGGTGCAAATCCATCGCCTGTTCGGAGTCCGGGTCACGCCCGGGGTGGTGATCGCCGGCGGTGCAGCCGGTGTGGCTGCGGCTTTCAATACGCCGCTGGCCGGGATCGCTTTTGCGATTGAGGAACTGGCCGTCGCCTATGAACAGCGGGTCGCCATTATCGTGATGGGGGCGGTGATGATTGCCGGTCTCACCAGTCAGGGCATTGCGGGCGATTATGTCTATTTCGGACAATTAACGACATCGGGTCTGCCGCTGACCGTTCTGATCGTTGTCGCACCGCTGACAGGGTTGCTCGGCGGTCTGGCCGGCGGGTTTTTCTCACGTCTGTTTCTTGCCTGTAATGGTGGGAAAGGCGCCTGGCGGCCGATTCTCAAGAAGAATCCGCTCCTGACTGCACTGGTTTGCGGGTTGATCGTGGCCGCTATCGGCATTGCTACCAATGGTGCGACATGGGGCACCGGTTACGAACCCACCCGCGCTCTGCTGGAGGGCGATGACGGCGATCTGTGGTTCGGCCCTGCCAAATTCATCGCCACTATTGCCACCAGTGCGAGCGGCGTGCCGGGAGGAATCTTCGCACCGGCTCTTGCGGTGGGGGCCGGGCTGGGCAATCTGCTGACTCCCTTCTTCCCGGCAGAACATGCTGGTACCGTTATCATTCTGGGCATGGCAGCCTATTTCGTAGGGGTTGTGAGGGCGCCTTTGACAGCGGTTATCATCCTGTCCGAAACGACCGGAACCACCGATGTCATTCTGCCGCTTTTCGTCACTTGCCTGATCGGCGACTGGGCCGGAGGGCTGGTGTGCAAGCACCGGCTCTATCATGCACTGGCGGCGGATTTCATGCCGGGCGGCGACAAGTCTTTGCGACCTGGAAAACGGCTGGAAGAGACCACCGAAATCGACAAAGAAGAGGATTGAGCGGGCGCTGACAGGCTCCGAACAGGGCCATTAACGCTTCTAACAGGGCCAGAACGGCCTGTAAGAGAAGCCTGCCGCTTTTCGTTCGGGCAAAACCAGTTCCTTCACTTCGCTCCGTGCTGTTTTCAGCAAAGCAAAACCCCGCCGGTCAGCTTTTTGAAAACTGACCGGCGGGGTTCGAAAGAACCGACTTCTTCGCGCGATCGATCAGTCGCGCGTCAGCTTCTTATAAGCGAGCCGTGTCGGACGATCGGCGGCATCACCGAGGCGACGGCGCTTGTCTTCTTCATAGGCTTCGAAATTACCTTCGAACCATTCGACATGGCTGTCCCCTTCGAAAGCGAGAATATGTGTCGCCAGACGGTCGAGGAAGAAGCGGTCATGCGAAATGACCACGGCGCAGCCGGCGAAGTTTTCGATGGCGTCTTCCAGCGCGGAGAGCGTTTCGACATCGAGATCGTTGGTCGGTTCGTCGAGCAGCAGAACATTGCCGCCCTGCTTGAGCATCTTGGCCATGTGAACCCGGTTGCGTTCACCGCCCGACAGCTTGCCGACATTCTTCTGCTGATCCTGCCCCTTGAAGTTGAAGGCACCGACATAAGCGCGCGTGCTCATATCGTGGCCATTGACCTTCATATAATCGAGCCCGTCGGAAATTTCTTCCCAGACATTGTGCTTGTCGTCGAGATGATCGCGGCTCTGATCGACATAACCCAGATGGACGGTTTCGCCGATTTCGATCGTGCCGTTATCGGGCTGTTCCTTGCCGGTGATGATCTTGAACAGGGTCGATTTACCCGCCCCGTTCGGGCCGATCACGCCGACAATGCCGCCAGGAGGGAGCATGAAGGAGAGGTCTTCGAACAATACCTTGTCGCCGAAGCTCTTGGAGATATTCTTGGCTTCGATCACTTTACCGCCGAGCCGTTCGGGCACCTGAATGACGATCTGCGCCTTGCCGGGTTTGCGATCGCTCTGCGAATCCTGAAGCTGTTCGAATTTGCGGATACGCGCCTTGCTCTTGGTCTGGCGGGCAGAGGGCGTCTGCCGGATCCATTCCAGTTCGCGACTGAGCGATTTCTGGCGGCCCGATTCCTCGCGCTCTTCCTGTTCGAGGCGCTTGGCCTTCTTTTCCAGATAGGTCGAATAATTGCCTTCGTAAGGGAAATATTTCCCGCGATCGAGTTCGAGAATCCAGCCCACCACATTATCGAGGAAATAGCGGTCATGGGTAATCATCAGAACCGCACCGGCATATTCGGCGAGGTGATTTTCCAGCCAGTTGACGCTTTCCGCATCGAGATGGTTGGTCGGTTCGTCGAGCAGCAGGATGGAAGGCTTCTGGATCAGCAGGCGAGTGAGGGCGACCCGGCGCTTTTCACCGCCCGAAAGCTTGTCCACCGACCAGTCCGATGGCGGGCAGCGCAGTGCTTCCATCGCGATTTCGAGCTGGTTGTCGAGCGTCCAGCCATCGACAGCATCGATCTTGCCCTGAAGTTCGCCCATTTCTTCCATCAGCGCATCGAAATCGGTATCGTCCTGGGGGTCGCCCATTTCGGCCGAGATCGCATTGAAGCGGTCAACCATATCGGCAATATCGCGTGCCCCGTCCTTGACGTTTTCGAGGACGGTCTTGCTTTCGTCCAGCTCGGGTTCCTGCGGCAGATAACCGACCGTGATATTCTCTCCCGGCCAGGCTTCGCCGGCGAAATCGGTATCGATTCCGGCCATGATCTTCATGAGGGTGGATTTACCGGCACCGTTCGGGCCGACGATGCCGATTTTGGCCCCCTGATAGAATTGCAGATTAATATCGGAAAGAACCGGCTTCTGTGCGCCGGGGAAAGTCTTCGTCATGTTCTTCATGACATATGCGTATTGGGCGGCCATGCGGGGTCCTTCGGATCGATCTGTGTATCTGTTTGAGAGTTGCGCCCGCAAATAGGATGTGTCGCCGCCGGGGGCAAGCAGAAGCTCGGGGATGTCTGAGCCATTCATAGTCCGTCATTCCCGCGAGGGCGGGAGTCCAATTAGGATAGCGGATCGAAACTGAAATCAGCAGGCAGGAGAGCGCCACTCGGGATTGCTCGGTTCGATAAGCTATAAGCCTCTTGGCAGCAGCCTCGCAGCTGCTAGCTTTGGCGGCCATGACAAAACTCTCTTTGCTTCTCGCTTCGGCAGCCGCCTTGCTGGCCGCGCCGCTTTCCGCTCAGACATCCTCGCTTAACGCCGCTGACGGCGACAGGCTCGCTTCAATGGCCGATAAAGCGCTGGAGAGCGATTCCATCGCCTGGGATTTCGTCGAGGGTCTCACCACCGAAGTCGGGCCGCGCCAGTCGGGCACCGAAGCGGAACAGCGGGCGCGCGACTGGGCGAAAAAATGGCTCACCGCGCAAGGCTTCGCTCATGTCACCGAAGAACCCTTCATGATGGACACATGGGTGCGCGGAGAGGAAAAGGCGCAGGTCCTCTCGCCTTTCCCCCAGCCGCTCACGCTGGTGGCACTGGGCAATTCGGCCGCCACGCCGGCTGAGGGCATAAAGGCGCAGGTTGTCGGTTTCGACAGCTATGCCGCTCTCGCCGATGCGCCCGAGGGGAGCCTCAAAGGCAAGATCGCCTTTATCAATCATCATATGAAGCGCACGCAGGACGGTTCGGGCTATGGCTTTGCCGGGCCGGTGCGCTGGACCGGGCCGTCTCTCGCTGCGAGCAAGGGGGCGATAGCTGTGGTGATCCGTTCGGTCGGGACCGACAGCCATCGCACGCCGCATACGGGCGGCACGACATTCGCCGAGGGAGTGAAGCCGATTCCGGCGGCGGCTCTGTCCAATCCCGATGCGGATAATCTGGTGCGGATGCTGGAGCGTTCGGACGATGTGAAACTCCATTTGCTGCTCACCCCGCGCAATCTGGGTCAGACCCGGTCGGGCAATGTGACCGGTGAGATCGTCGGGCGCGATCCTTCGCTCCCGCCGGTGCTGCTCGCCTGCCATCTCGATAGCTGGGATCTGGGCACGGGCGCGATCGACGATGGCGCGGGCTGTGCGATTGCGGCCGCCGCGGCCAGTCATGTGGCCGAAGCGGGCCAGCCATTGCGGACCATCCGCGTGCTGTTCGCCGGCGCCGAAGAAACCGGCGTGTGGGGCGGCAAAGCCTATGCGAAAGCCCATGCGGACGAACCTTTTGCGGTCGGTCTTGAAAGCGATTTCGGCGCTGACCGTATCTGGCAGTTGCGGACCAATTTTTCGGACAGCAATGCCGAATTGCATAAAAAGCTGGTGCGCGCGGTCGAGCGGTTCAGCGTCGAAGGATCGAACCGCGAAGCCGGTAGTGGCGAGGATCTGACGGTTATCAACCAGCAGAAGACCGGCCATGTCGATCTGGCGCAGGACGGCACGCATTATTTCGATTTGCACCACACGCCCGACGATACGCTGGACAAGATCGATCCGGCGCAATTGCGACAGAATGTCGCCGTCTGGACGCAGGTGGTCGGCATTTTGTCGAATGAAGCCGGACCGATCAAAACGCAGTGATAAAAGAAAGGATAAGCGCTGTGTGGGCAGGGAGCTGGCGCGGCGCTTATTCTCTCAAAGGGGGTGCCGATGGACGATATGCAGGGTGAAACGCTGAGCAGGGTTCACCCGGATCATGTGAAAGTTCTGCGTATCCAGTCTTTCGGCCTGGCGGCAGCGGCCGTTCTGGCGGCTCTTGCTATAGGGGAGGGGCTTCCCGTGCTGCGCTGGTATGCGCTGGCGCTTGCCGTGCTCTTCGCGCTGTTCTGGATTATCCGGCTCCCGGCGCGGCGCTATGCCCATAAGGGTTATGACATGGCGCCCGATCGCCTGCGTATCGCCAGGGGGCTGCTTTTCCGTTCCGATACAGTGGTGCCTTTCGGTCGTATTCAGCATATCGATGTCATGCAGGGGCCGCTGGAACGGTTTTTCGGCCTTGCCACTTTGGTGGTGCATACGGCGGGGACGCATAATGCTTCGGTTTCGCTTGCCGGGCTGAAACGCGAAACCGCCGATGCGATGCGCGAAGAAATCCGCAGCCATATCAAACGCCAGACGCTGTGACGCAGGTGGAGCGGGACGTGCAAAGCATCCCGGCCGGGGAAGGGCAGCGCACCAGCCCGCTCGGCTTTGTGGTGCAGGCACTGGAAAGCGTGCGCAAAGCTATTCTGCCGGTGATTGCGGTGTTGTTCGGTACACGGCAGATCGGCGACTGGGGGCTGGAACTGGGCATTGCGATCGGGCTGATCATCATCACCCTCAATGCCGGTGTGGCATGGCTGGGCTGGACGCGGCGGCGCTATTTCGTCGGGCCGGAGGATATCCGGGTCGAAAGCGGCATTATCAGCCGCGAAGCACGCTCCATTCCCTATGAGCGTATTCAGGATGTCAGCCTGGAACAGAAATTGCTGCCGCGCCTGTTCGGCCTCACCACGATCCGTTTCGAAACCGGAGCCGGGGGCAAGGATGAGCTGGAGCTTTCCTACGTCACGTATGAGGAAGGCGAAAGTCTGCGCGAACTGGTGCGCGAGCGGCGAGAGGCCGGACCCGGCCAGCCATTCGCATACGATTCCAAATCCGAAGCCGCGTCCGGGCCGGGGCCTGAAGAGGCGGACGATCCGGTTTTGCCGCAAGAGAGCGGGCGTCTTCTGTTTGCCATGGATCCGAAGCGTTTGCTGCTGTTCGGCCTGTTCGAATTCTCGCTGGTGATCTTCGCGGTGCTGCTCGGCATGATGCAGCAGGTGGAATTTCTCCTGCCTTTCGATCTGTGGGATTCGGAGAACTGGGTGGCGCTCCGGTCTTTGTGGCGGGACAATGAGCAGGTGGCGGCGGATGCGGTGGTCTCGCTGACCGTTACGCTCATCATTATGGCCGGTGTGCTGTCGCTCGGCATTGTGACCGGGCTGGCGCGGACATTTGCGCGCGACTGGGCTTTCCGGCTGGAGCGAACGTCACGCGGTTTTCGCCGGCGCCGTGGATTGTTCACCCGGACCGATGTCGTGATGCCGGTCCATCGCGTGCAGGCGGCAAGCATCGATACGGGTATTTTGCGGCGCCTGTTCGGCTGGCACGGGCTGACCTTTATCAGTCTGGCGCAGGATAGCGGTTCGGCGAGCCATGTGGTCGCGCCTTTCGCGAGGATGGCCGAAATCTGGCCGATTGCGCGCGAAGCCGGGCTGGAGCCGCCGTCGGCCGATCTGGCGTGGCACAGGCCCAAGGCGGATCGCTGGTTCGCGCTGGGTGTGATCGCGGCGATTCCGGTGCTGGCCGGGGCGATCTTTCTCGCTGTCGAACGCCACTGGGTCTGGGGTGTTCTGCTGGCCTGTCTCGGCCTTCCGCTGATCGCTTTGCGGCAATATTATGCCTGGAAGCGCCATCGCCATGCGCTCGGCCCGCGTCAGCTTTTTGTGCGCGAAGGGTGGATCACGCCCGAACTGGTCATGGTGCAGAGGGTAAAATTGCAGTCGGTGGAAATCGCCTGCGGGCCGCTCGGGCGATGGCTGGGATATGGCACCCTCCATTTCGGGCTGGCCGGGGGTAAATTGTCGATTCCCGGCATACCGCTGGGGGAGGCTTTCGCGATACGGGATTCGATCCTGACCTCCATTGCGGGGGTCGATTTTTCGGACCTTCCACGCTGAGAAAATATCCTCCCGGCGCATTTTCTGCAAAGCTTGCGACAGGATGAATGTCCGCTGCGACCGATGCCTGTCGGGGGGAGTGTCCAATCCAATGAGATAATGTATCTCCCTCCCCGGATCGGAAAAGAGGGAGGCTCTCATGCCGTCATTTGGGCAGCTTGCTGTATGCGTAACGAATGTGTTTGGACGTGGCCATTGGTTGGCAGCAGCAGGTCTGGCGATGACGGTGGCGGTGACCACACCGGCCCAGGCCTCGCCCCTCCAGTGCGTGCCCTATGCACGTGAGCTTTCGGGCATTTCCATTCATGGCAATGCCCGGACCTGGTGGGGGCAGGCCAAAGGGCAATATCGCCGCGGTAGTGCACCTGAAATCGGCGCAGTGATCGCTTTCGAACCGACCAGAGCCATGCCGCTCGGTCATGTTGCAGTGGTCAGTCAGATCGTCGATGACCGCCATATCGAAATCAGCCATGCCAACTGGTCGCGCCCCGGCATGATCGAAAAGAATGTCATGGCGGTCGATGTATCGCCCGAAGGCGACTGGAGCGAAGTGCGCGTATGGTATGCCCCTATTCACGCGCTGGGCGGGCGCACCAATCCGGTTTACGGCTTCATCTATAATGAAAAGCCCGGCCCCGCGCCTCTGCTGCCTGAAGGTATGCAGATCGCCGCTACGGATACCGCCGGCGTGGCAGTCGAATAGGGCAGTCGAATAGGGCGGTTGAACAGGACGGTTGAACAGGGCGGCTCTATTCCATCAGCGCATATCGCGGCTGACCGGTGAGGGCTCTTCCGTCGCGGCAACCGACTGGTGGGTGATCGCAACGGCAATCGCCAGATCTCCCACGACATTAACCAGTGTACGGAACATGTCGAGCAGCCGGTCCACCCCGATCACCAGCCCGATTCCTTCGGGCGGCAGGCCGGTCAGCGTCAGTAAAGTGGCGACAATCGGCAGACCGCCCGCCGGCACGCCTATCGTGCCCATGCCCGCCAGAGTCGCCACCACGAAAACCAGCGCCTGCCGGTCGAGCGTGAGATCCATGCCGAAGAACTGCCCGACGAACAGCACTGTCACTGCGACATAGATTGTCGTTCCGCTCTGATTGGCGACCGTTCCCATGCCGAGAACCGGGCGGACTACCTTGTCGGGCAGGTGAAGGTCGGTTTCCGCAACCTTGAGCGCAGTAGGCAGCGTGGCATTGGAAGATGATGTGCTGAAGGCAATCAGCGCGGCCTCGTGGACGCAGCGCAAAAAGGCAAAGGGC
The DNA here is from genome assembly GCF_003610805.1 of Altericroceibacterium spongiae. Classification (GTDB taxonomy): domain Bacteria; phylum Pseudomonadota; class Alphaproteobacteria; order Sphingomonadales; family Sphingomonadaceae; genus Altericroceibacterium; species Altericroceibacterium spongiae. The sequence continues at coordinate 245,958 of NZ_RAPF01000004.1, forward strand.
GACATTTCTCCGCGCATCCACACGACCGCGAAAAAGCTCAGCACGATCTGGAGCGCCAGCGCCGCAATCACCACGCCGACATAGGCGCTGAGATAAAGCAGCAGGTTCCAGCCGAACATCACGGCCAGATCGAACATAAAGCAGGCTACGGCGAGCGGGGCGAACATCGTGACCAATGCGAGAATGCGCATACCGATAGCGTAAAGCGTTTCGCAGGCCGTCAGCAGTCGCCGCCGGTTATGCCGGCGCACCAGCGGGAGGATACCCCCGATAGTGAAAGACAGGATCACCATTCCGGCGACCACCCCGTTGATCGAGCGGAGCGCCGGAGCGAGGCCGAGCAGGCTTTGCGGAAGCGACTGGGAACGGGCCCCCAGCAATTGCTGCCCGATTTCCAGAGGAATACCGTCACCGGGGCGGAACAGATTGGCCATGGCCAGCCCGATCACCGCTGCCGAAGCCGATACGGCGAGCATATAAGCGAGTGTCGTGAACACCAGCCCCGGCATGCCGACATTGCCATATGCCCGGGCGACTCCGCTGACGATGGCGGAAAACAGCAGCGGCACGATAAGCAGGAACAAAGTGCCGAGAAAAATCTGTTCGATCGGGCGGACGAACCAGATGAGGAGCTGGCTCGTAAGGGGATGGTCCGGATAGAATACTTCCACCAGCGTGCCGGCGCCTGTACCGATCACGAAACCGGCCAGCAGAAGCATATGCGAGCGTAATCGTGGCCAGCGGCTGCCGGAAGAGGGAGGCAACTGCTCCTGTCCTTTGTACCCCCGATTACCGAAAGAACTGTCGGCTGATGTCATACGGTTATCGTCATTATGCGGTCTGATTGCCCCGTTGATAGAAAGCGGAAAGATGCATTCTGAAACTGCTTCAAAAAGTCTGTCAGAAAGCTGTCATGGCGGCGGTTAAACCGCAGGAATTTCTCCTCCGGAGCTGTTTTCTGCCGGAGCCGGACGAAAGGTGATGACGGCTTTAAGGCCCCGGCCTCTTTCTCCTTCGGTCAGAAAGGTTTCGGCCCCCATCTTTGCACCAAGCGCGCGCACGATCGGCAGGCCCAGCCCGTGCCCCGGTGGTGTATCGGCACGGGGAACGCGATAGAAACGCTCCCACACCTTTTCGCGCTCCTCAGGGGGCAGACCGGGGCCGTCATCCTCGATTTCGACGACGGGCCCGCTTTTCTGCGGGAGGACGCGAAGCGTGACCATGCCATCGGCCCGATTATAGCGAATCGCATTATCGAGCAGATTGGCCATCATTTCACGCGCCAGCGATTCCTCTCCCAATGCCATCACCGGCCCTTCGGGTGTTTCCAGCCCGATATCCATCGTGCTGGCGTCGGGTTGTGCCACCCGGTTCGCAACGATCTCGGCCGCCAGCGGTACCAGATCGAAAGATCCGGGCTGGCCGCTGCCTTCCTGCTGTTCGTCGAGCCGGGCAAGGGCGATAAGCTGGGCAAGCAGCCGTTCGAGCGAATCGACCGCTGCGCCGATATCGGCCAGTGCCATCGTGCCTTCGCGCGAGGCGGCGCCGTAACCTCTGAGCACATCCATATGTACACGCATAATGGCCAGCGGTGTGCGCAATTGGTGCGAGGCATTGGCGGTGAACTGGCGCAGGCTTTCGGTGGCCCTTTCTGTCCGCACCATCAGATCGTTGAAGGCATTGGCCAGCAATTGCGCTTCGCGCGGGGCCTTGTGGTCAAGCGCCACGCGGATATTGGCGATCGGATGGCGTCGGGCATCGTCGATCTGGCGGGTTAGCGATGCAAAGGGCTGCAACCCCCAGGTGATCGCTCCGTAAAACAGAAGGAGCGCAATCATCGCGACCAGCACGCCGGCGCTCAGAACGCGCAGGAAATAGCTCTGCTCATAGGCGCGCCGGTCATCAAGAAAATCCGCCACCTGGATCACGGCGGGCACATCGCTGTTCGACAGCAGGCGGATTTCGGTCGCCACGCGGACCGGGCGGCCTTCCAGTGTCGTATAGCGAAGATAGGCCGGCTGAAGCACGCCTCTGGCATCATGGGCATCGACATAACCGCGGGTCAGACGGGGGTAGCGGAAACTGTTGGGGAAATGGGCCGGCGGATGGAGCGGTTGCCTTGTTCCGGCCTGCGGATCGTAATCGCCGGGCGGATGCAGCCCGGCTGTGCCGGAGACGAGCCTGTCACCGATAAAAACGCTGTAATGCGAAACCGGGGTGGTCGGATTGTCGAGCAGGTGAACCGCAAAAGGCAGAAGCTCCACCCCCGCCGATTCGCGGGCCAGCACTGCCCGGCTGATCGTGGTGACCGAACCGACCAGTATCCGGTCCGATGTCATGGAAAAGGTCCGGTGGATCATCCAGCAGGTGATTCCGCCAAAGGTGATCGCCAGCGCGAGAAGAGGCATCATCACCGCACTTGTCAGACGGGCCCGCAGGGATGTCATGGGCGGGGCTTACTCCCCTTCGAGCATATAGCCCAGACCTCTGATGGTGCGGATGGCCGGCCCGTCCGGCATCAGTTTTCGGCGCAGGCGGCTGACATAGACATCGAGTGCATTGGGCGCGACGGCATCGGCGAAATTAAACACTTCGGCAATCAGGCATTCGCGTGTGACTACCTTGCCGGGGCGGCCCATCAGCGTTTCGAGCACAGCCAGCTCGCGCCGCCGTAAATCGATAGTGGTGCCGTTCAGTTCGACAGTCCGGGTAGAGCGGTCGAGCGTGAGCGCACCGATGCGCAGCACCGGATCGGCGGTCCCCTGACTGCGTCGGATCAGCGCGCGAACGCGGGACGCCAGCTCGCGCGGATGGAAGGGTTTGGTCAGATAATCATCCGCCCCGCAATCGAGCCCTGCGATACGATCATTGACGGCATCGCGCGCGGTGAGGATCAGAACGGGGGTTTGCATTTCTCTGCGGCGCAGGCAGCCCAGCACTTCCAGACCGTCCATGCCCGGCAGGCCGAGATCGAGAATAACGAGATTATAAGGTTCGGTAGTCAGTACATCGATGGCCTCTTCCCCCGAGAACACGCAATCGAGCGCGAATCCGGCGGCGGACATCGAGGCTTCCATGCCCCGTGCCAGACTGCGATCATCTTCCACGATCATTACGCGCAACAGCTCACTCCCCTAAAACGAGTTGTCTCGGCTTCCTTGCGTCCGCCGCTGGCCGTCTCTGTCACCCTGCTGAATATTTGTATCCAGTAGTAGATTGGCAGTTTTCAGCAAGAACCTGTCATCAATCTGTCGCGCAGGCGCATTTTCTTTTGTTCTTCGGCGCTATTGACAGATTGATGACAGGTCGCCGGGCTTACGTTTCATCCTGCAAGACGAAAAAATGAATACAGCGACTGCGGCGAGGTTTGCCATCGCATGGCATCTTCGCAGGCCGTTGCAGGGAAGAATAAGGCCAATATTCAATAAATTACAAAAGTAATCACAATTGGCCAGTGCTGTTTTGAGGGTACCTGATTGGGGGTTTCTATTATTGGGGGATAATAAATGAAATTCATCAATACAGCGTCTGCTATTGCGCTTGGTGCATCGTTATTTACATCGGTATCGCCTGCCATTGCCGAGGATGCGGCGGCTCCTCCGCCTCCGGCAGCAGCGGATGAAGTGGTCGGCGAAGCCATCATCGTGACGGGTACACGGACGACGGGTATGACTGCCGCCGACAGCCCGGCGCCGATTCAACTTATGGACAGTGCCGAACTGGAGCGTACCGGGCAGCCCGATCTGATCCAGAGCCTCGCCCAGTCGCTGCCTTCGGTTCAGGCTCAGGCATTCGGCGGCGATATGCAGGCGATGAATCTGCAGATGAAGCTGCGCGGCCTCAGCCCTAATCACACGCTTATTCTTATCAATGGAAAACGCCGGCATGGCACCGCCAATATCTCGATTGCCGGGGGGCCTTACGGTGGCAGCGCCGCGCCCGATATGAGCTTCATTCCGCCCAGCGCGATCGATCATATCGAAGTTTTGCAGGATGGTGCGGCGGCACAATACGGCACCGATGCGATTGCCGGTGTTATCAACATTATTCTGAAGGATCAGGATGCCGGCGGTAGTATCAGCGGCACGGTCGGCCAGTATATGGATGAAGGTGGCGATACTTACAGCCTGTCGGGAAATGTCGGTTTCGCCCCGATTGAAAATTCCTATTTCAACATTTCGGTCCAGAAGAAGAAAAAGGGTTTCAGCTTCCGCGGTGATTTCGATCCGCGTGTCTATGGCGATAACGGAATCGCTCAAACCAATCTCGCGCAATATCCGGATACGGTCAATCAGCCGGGTTACCCTTATGTAAACCGCATTCTGGGCGATCCGTCCGTCAATCAGACGACGGTGATGTATAATGCCGGCTATCAGTTCGGCGATTTCGAACTCTACAGTTTCGGCAGTTACGGCCACAAATATGCGCGGGCCTATGAGAACTATCGCACCGCCGGGATTATCGTGGATGAGAATGGAGAGCCCTTCTACCCCTCGGGCTTTTCTCCGCTCGAAGCCGTCAGGGAAACGGATTATGCGGTAACCGGTGGTTTTCGGGGCCAGATCGGCGGAATGGGTTTCGATCTGGCCTCGACCTATGGGGACGATCTCGTTCACGTTCATGTCGAGAATTCGGGTAACTCCTCGCTTTATCGCGATACCGGTTTCACCCCGACCGAGTTCCACAATGGTGACTTCAAAGCCTCGCAATGGACCAATACGCTCGATCTGAATTATCCGCTCGATATCGGCCTGTCCGAACCGGTCAATCTGGCTGGCGGGCTGGAATGGCGGCGCGATACGTTCGGGATCGTGTCGGGCGATCCGGCATCCTATTATGGCAGCGGGGCGCAGTCCTTCTTCGGTTATGCGCCGGAAAATGCCGGCGATCATCATCGCACGAACTTCGCACAATATCTCGATGCTTCGTTAAAGCCGACGCCTGAATGGCTGATCGACGGGGCGGTGCGCCATGAACATTACAGCGATTTCGGCGATACGACCGTTTTCAAACTGACCAGCCGCTATGATATTTCTTCCGCCTTTGCCGTTCGCGGCACCGTATCGACCGGATTCCGCGCACCGACACTGGGCGAAGGTTTCTATTCGGGCATTTCGGTTGGGCCGAATTCGGTCGGCGGGGTTTTGCCGGCCAATTCCGATGCTGCCGGGGCGCTCGGTTTCGGCGGGCTGCAGCCTGAGAAATCGACCAACTTCAGCGCGGGTTTCGTGTTCACGCCCACGCCGCGCGTCAGCCTGACGGTGGACGGTTACTGGATCGATATTCGCAACCGCATCCTGATTACCGGCTCCTTTTACGGATTTTACGGCCAGTATTGCCCGTCAGGCTATGCTGGCGGCAATGCGTCAAGCTGTGTGCCCTATGTCGAGGACACTTATAACATCTACAACCAGCAGGCGGTTTACGATGCGGTTTCTTCCGCCCTTGGCGGCACGATTCCGGCTTATGTCCTGATGGATGTCAACGGGGACCGGAATATGAGCGGTACCGTCCGGATCCAGACCTTTGCCAATGGCGCGGACATGACCACGCGCGGAGTCGATCTCTCGCTCAAATACGACATGCCGACCGGCTTTGGCGATCTTCACTGGAGCCTGACCGGCAATTATAACGAAAATGAAGTGGATGAAATCGCCGGTCTTCCCTCGGCCCTTTATACCAGTTCGGTCGATCCGGCAGCGACCGAACTGATCGACAAATATACGGTCTGGACGCTCGAAAACAGCACGCCGAAATTCCGTGCTACGCTGGGCATGTTCTGGGAATCGAGCCTGTTCAGTGTCAATCTGCGCGAGAGCTTCTATTCCAAAGTCTCCTCGCTCACCACCGCACCGGGCGGCAGCCCCGTTGCCGGGCAGGACATCACGGAACCCGTCAAGGCCTCTTTCATTACCGATCTCGAAATCGGGGTCAAACCGGTCGAAGGGGTGACGATTTCGGTGGGGGCGAACAATCTGTTCAATAAATATCCTACCAAACGATCCTACGACAATATTCGTGCAGCCTATCTCGCTGCCGGATCCAGTGGTTATGCCACCAGTGTTTATCCCACCAACTCTCCGTACGGCATAAATGGCGGCTATTATTACGGCCGGATCAAACTCGACTTCTGACATCATGAACCCGACACCGCCCGGTGCTGCTCCGGGCGGTGTCTCTGCTTGACGATACGTTTTTCTAACTCACAATAGACAGTGACTGGAGTGACAGTTGTGCACCTAGATTCGATAGATTGGCTGATCCCTGTTCTTGGACTTCTGGCAGCAGGTCTTGCCGCCGGTTTTGCCGGCGGCGTTTTCGGGATTGGCGGCGGCTTTGTGGTTGTGCCCGCCTTGCTGTTGATGATGCCGCTGCTGGGCGGGGATTCGGCGCAATATGCTCATGTCGCCATCGGGACATCCGCCGCTACGATCATCATTACCTCTTTGCGCTCGGTGATGAGCCATCACAAACGCGGCGCAGTGGATTTCGAAATTCTCAAAAGCTGGGCGCCATGGATTATCCTTGGCGATGGCGTGGGTGTGCTGCTCGCCAGCCATGTCGACGGGCGCGTGCTGACCATGATCTTTGCCACCGGCGTTCTGCTTATGTCGCTCAATTTTCTCCTGCCTCAGCTCGGCAATCGTGTGCTGACCGATCAGATGCCCTCAGGCGTTGCGCGTGTGGGCATCGCGGGAGGGCTGGGCACTTTCTCCTCTCTGCTGGGCATTGGCGGCGGTACGATCGCGATTATGGTCATGACCCTGTGCGGCCGTTCGATCCACCGCGCTGTCGGCACTGCTTCGGGAGTGGGGACGCTGATTGCCGTGCCAAGTGCCATCGGCTTTGCCATAATCGGCCTGCATGAAAAGGGTCTGCCCTGGGGATCGCTCGGCTTCGTCAACATACCGGCAACGGCAGCCATTGCGTCCATGTCGATTCTGACAGCGCCGCTCGGGGTGGCCGCTGCCCACGCGCTCGAACCGCGTACCCTCAAACGTATTTTCGGAATTTATCTGATTGTCATCGCTTTCGTGATGTTCCGCAATGCGGCCTGATCCGGGCCGTTTCAGGCGCTCCGTCGCTTCTCCAACCGATCAAGGAGTTTAACCAATGGCAGACTATGAAAACCCGGTCCTCGACCGCCCGGTCAGTGACGATATGCAGCGAGACTTGCTCTCGCGCGGTTATTCGCGGCGTCATTTCGGCCGTATAGCGACATTATTGGGAGGCGGTGTGGCGCTGGCCCAGACGATTACGCCCGCTTTCGCACAGCAATCCGCGAAGGCTGTGGTCGGTGCCGTGCGTATCGGCTCAAATGAGTGCTGGACCGGACCGTTTCCCGCCGGAGCCGAAGCGGCGATGCTGATCGTCCAGCAAGGCAATCGCTACGAACCCGATAATAACCACGCCAAACTGTTCGAAGCGGTAAATCAGGTGGAAGGCGTGCCGATCGACCGGATCACGGCGTGGCCGGGATCGAGCGATCCGCTCAGCCGTACCGCCGTCACTTTCGCTTCACCCGAGCGCGGCATCGTTACCGCCGATCCAACCTATGAAGTGCTCTGGCGAACCGGAGACTGGATCGGTGCCAAAGTAACCAAAGTGCCGCTGACAGCGGACTACCGCCATGATGTGAAAGCCATGCTGGCGGCGGACCCGCAGGCGGGCCTGTATTACATCTGCTCCCCCAACAACCCCACCGGAACGCTGACGCCGATCGAGGATATCATCTGGCTGGCCGAGAATAAGCCCAAAGATGCGATCATCCTGGTCGATGAAGCCTATATTCACTTTGCGGGGGCGCCCAATGCCGCCCGGCTGGCAGTGGAGCGCGACGATGTGATCGTCATGCGGACCTTCTCCAAGCTGTTCGGCATGGCGGGTATGCGTCTGGGACTGACTTTCTGCGCCCCGGAGTTGCTCGAACGCATGATGCGCTATGACGGTATGCAGGTGATCAATATGCTGCCGATGACGGCTGTAGCCGCCGGCACGGCATCACTGACGCTGGCTGCGCAGATCGAGGCGCGCCGCAATGAAATGATCGCTGCACGGACAATGGCGACCGATCATCTGAAGAAACGCGGCCTGTCGGTTCTGCCGGGAAGCAGGGCCAATATGTTCATGGTCGAATGGAAAGACCGGACACCCAAGGAAATGATGGCGGCTTTGCTGGCCGAAGGTGTCCAGATCGGCCGGTCATGGACAGCTTACCCCAAAATGTCGCGCGTATCGGTGGGCTCGGCCGAGGATATGGAAAAATTCTGTCTGGCAGTAGACAAGGTCATGCTGGGCTAAGACGATAAGGGGTGTGTAAAAAGGGGGGACCGGCGTTTCGTTGCCGTCACGCACGAAATCCCGGTTCTTCATCTGAAAGCCGTCGCTTCGGATGAAAGAGCCTGTTTCCGGCGATATAACGGAAAATGGTCGGGGAGACAGGATTCGAACCTGCGACCCTCTGTTCCCAAAACAGATGCGCTACCAGGCTGCGCTACTCCCCGAGCCACGGCTCCCTTAGGGGGGACAGCTTTCTTCCGCAAGCCTGAAAAGCATAGCATAGAGATACAATAAAGATGGCCGGGCGAGACACGGCTTGCAGTTCGTCCCGATCCGTCAGGTGATCCTCTTAAATGGCTTTAATGCAGGACTCTTGCATGGGCCTGTCCCCGCTTTAGGGTCTGCAGTGTCTTCTGTCGTGTGTGTCTGCTGCTCCAGCGGCACGAGGGAAGGACGATTTCGATGTATCTTACCATTTCCATGCGGTCCCTTACCGGCTGGCTCGCAGTAGCACTGGCGCTGGCTTTCAGTTTTGGCGCAAATGCCCGTGCCGCTGTCATTGCCCATGATACGGTTCAGCCTCTTTCTGCCGCAGCGCAGGAATATTTGTTCAAGTTCCAGCCTGAGCTGAAGGTAGAAGACGGGTGCGTTCCATTTCCGGCAGTTGATGCCGATGGCAATAGCAGCGGCGGTCTCAGACCGAGCGGTGCGCGCAATGGCGACTGCGCATCCAGTGTCGGCCAGGTTTATGTGCGGGCCCACCATTATGATAGTCTGTGTGCGGTTATGTATGCCTGGTATTTCCCCAAGGATCAGGTTCGCGACGGGCACAGACATGATTGGGAAAATGTTGTCGTCTGGCTTTCCGCTTGCAGCGAAACCGCCAACATCGTTGCCGTGTCTTATTCGGCTCATGGCGGGTACACCAGCACCACCTCGCCACCCCTCGATGGATTCCACTCCAAGGTAAAATATTACACGAATGGTATCACGCATCATCAGCTCGGTTCGACAGATTCTGAAGGAACCGAACAGCCTTTAATTCACTGGGAAAAACTACCTGACGTAGCGCGTGATGCATTGATTGATACCGATTTCGGTGCAGGTAATGTACCGATGAAAGATAGCAATTTCTTTAAAAACATCGAAAAAGCGTATTTCAAATAATATTTTATATATTTCTAATTTTTATCAAGCAATAATTTAAAAAGAAGTTTTAATAATATTAAATTTTCCCATTTTTAATTAAATTCTTTAAAATGTCACAATTTGTCTTTGAAATTTAACAAAAATATTTGTCCCCGTTAAAGCGGACTTTCCCTCTTCACCATCGTTCACAGCCCGGATGGACGGGTGTCGGATGTAGAAGTGAGGGATCTTATCATGAGAATGAAGCACAGCCTCTGGCTTGTATCGACGGCCATGGCTTTTGTCGCGCAACCCGCTTTCGCTCAGGCGGAAACGGCAGGCACTGCGGAAACGCCGGACAATACTATCGTCGTCACCGGCTATCGCGCCAGTCTGGAACAGGCGCGCGATGTGAAGCGCAATGCGACGATTATTCAGGATTCCATCGTTGCTTCCGATATTGCCGCTTTTCCCGATCTCAATCTGGCCGAAGCCTTGCAACGCCTGCCCGGTGTGGCAATCAATCGCGAGGCAGGCGAGGGGCGCCGGGTCAGTCTGCGCGGCCTCGGGCCCGATTTTACCCGCGTCCAGCTCAACGGCATGGAAGTTCTCGGCAATGTGGATTCGCCGCAGGACAGCCGCGGTCAGAATTCGCGTGACCGTGCCTTCGACTTCAATATTTTCGCGGCCGAACTGTTCAACCGTGTCGATGTTCAGAAGTCCTATTCAGCCGAACAGACCGAAGGCGGTCTGGCCGGGACTGTCGGCCTCTACACGGCGCGCCCGTTCGATTATGACGGCACCAAGTTCGTCGTTTCGGCGCAGGGCGGTACCAACACGCTCACGGAGGATTTCCAGCCGCGCCTGACCGGTCTCGTTTCCAGGAACTGGGGCGATTTCGGTATCCTCGTTTCCGCCGCTTACAGCCATCGCAAGACCCGCGAAGAAGGTGTCGACACCTATCGCTGGCGCCTGAACGAGCCCTATGATCCAGCCGATGGCAGCGGCGGTTCTTATGGCAGCGACATTTCAAACCTGACCCAGGATGAGCAGGATGCCATCAATGCCGGCGGTTTGCGTTTCCCGCGTGGCAATCGCTATTCCGTATGGGACAGCAAGCAGGACCGTTTTGGCCTGACCGCTTCGATCCAGTGGAATCCTGCCGATGCCGTCCATCTCACACTTGACGGCCTGTATGGTCAGTTCAAGGCGGACCGCTTCGAAACCCATCTTGCTTCGCGCGCATCCTTCGGTTCGACCTGGCTGGGGGGCGGTACCACCCATGCCGGTGTGACCTATCCCAATTCGACGATTAATGCGATTGAATGGAATGACCAGAACGAGGTGACATATCTGGACGTATCGGGTGGCAATACCGCTTCCGAAACGCGTATTCAGAATACCAAGAACACCTTCAAGCAGGTGGTTTTCAATGGCGATGCCGATCTCACTTCGCGGCTCAAACTGACAGTGCTCGGCGGTATCGAACGTTCCAGTTACGATATGCCGCTGAGCGACAAATTCTATACCGAAGCGTTCGGCGATGTCGTTTCCGACTATCGTGGCGGCACCTATTCACTGGTTAACAGCTTTGGCTGGGATACCGGCGATCCGGCGAATTACCATGCGCATGAAATCGACATGTCTGCCAATTATCAGGATACCGCTTTCGATAACGTCAAGGGCAAGCTCGATTATGAGGTTTCTTCCGGCGATACGCTGAGTATTGGCGGCGAATGGCGCCGGTTCAAGAATAGCGGCTATTCGCAAACCGCCGATAACGTCTTGCGGAGCAGCTTTCAGGACGGTTCAGTCAGTGACGATATCTCCGGCTACGCCACAAGCTATACCGGCTTTAGCGGCCAGGACTGGGTGGTGGCCGATTACGGTAAAGCGCTTTCACAGCTTGGCGTGAGTCGTCAGGCGCAACTGAGCGACCCGCAAAATGTCTTCGCGGTGGAAGAGCGGACGGCTGCCGGTTTCGTCCAGTATAGCTGGGATCATGATCTGGGCAGCATTCCATTCCGGGGCAACATAGGTGCGCGCTATTACAGTACGGACATTACCTCGACCGGTATTGCCAATGTCGGTTCGCTATCGGTGGACGGCCATTATGACGGCATTCTGCCAGCCGCGAATTTCATTTTTGAACTCAATCCGGACCTGCTGCTGCGGGCAGCTGCAGCGCGCAACATCAACCGGCCTTCGCTCGGCGCGATGGCGGTGAATGGCAGCGTTTCGGAAGAAAATGGCGAATATAGCGTATCTGTCGGCAATCCGCAGCTTCGCCCGTATAAGTCGACCGATCTGGATCTTTCGCTCGAATATTATTTCGGCAAGGTCGGCTCGATGGCCGCAGCCGTGTTCTATAAGACGCTGGATGGCTTCATTACCACCCGGACGGATAACGATGTGCCTTACAGCGCGACGGGTCTGCCGACCGATCTGCTACCGGGCCTGACGGCGGATACACCGGTGCAGACATTCTCGCACCCGGTCAATCTGGGCAAGACCGATCTGTACGGCATTGAACTTTCGACGCAGACCGATTTCACTTTCCTGCCCGCTCCGTTCGATCGTTTCGGCACGGCGCTCAACTTCACCTATGTCGATTCGAATTTCGATTATTCGACGATCTATAGCGGCGGTGCCGATACCAGGCTGGAAGGTCTGAGCAAATATAACGGCAATGCGACGCTATATTATCAGGATACGAAGTTCGACATGCGGGTCTCGGCTAATTACCGCAGCGGCTATGTCTACAGCGCAGCGCCGATCACCAGCGGCGGCGGGCAGGATCAGGACCTGTCGGGCTATGCTCCGACGATCTATCTGGATATGTCCGCCCATTATAAGCTGACCGACAATGTGCAGATCACGCTGGATGCGATCAATCTCACCAATCAGCATGAGAAGCAGTATTCGGACAGCACCAAGCGTCTTTATGTGAATACCCGTTCAGGGACGACATTGATGGGCGGCGTTCGCTTCGAGTTCTGATTGGAACGGACATGCCAGGATCGGGGGGGCTGTTTCGGTCCCCCGATCCCCTTCTGGCCAGTCATATCTCTGTCACGCATAGCTGATAGCCGCCCGCGCAGGAGGGCGCTTTGTGTCTTTGCGCGAATGGGGCCGTATTCTTGTCTTCTGCACATGTCTTACCCTGACTGTGTCGTTTGGCGTGCAGCCCGTCGAAGCACGGGACAGGACGGATGCGCAAGTTGTGTCCTTTCACATTCCCTCCGGCCGTCTGATCGATGCCTTGCAGGCGATTTCCCGGCAGGCGGATATTCAGATCGTCACATCCATCAGCCCCGATCTGCGCATTACCCGCAGTTTTCGCTGCCGCTGCACAGTGCAGCAAATGCTTGCCGGCATCACGCAGGGACTGCCGGTGCATATCACCCGCATGACAAGCGGTTTTGCGGTCTCGCCCGCTCCTGCTTCTGCATCGTCCCCGGTTGCCCGGCTTGTATCCGCCCCGGTTGCTGTGCCGGAAATAAGCGACTTGCCAATCACGGTTATCGGTTATCGCGAGAGTTTGCGGCAGGCCGCCGCTGTTAAACATGCAGCGAAAACCCTTGTGGAAATTACCCGCGCTGAAGATATCGCCGCTTTCCCCGATCACAATGCTGCCGATGCGTTGCAGCGTTTGCCGGGTGTGACGATCAGTCGCGACAATGGGGAAGGGCGGCAGGTCTCGTTGCGCGGATTGGGGCCGTTATTCACCCGTACCACACTTAACGGAATGGAAGCGCTCGCGACGACTGCATCGGGTTTCGATAATCGCGGTGCAGCAGCGCGGCAGCGCCGGTTCGATTATTCGGTGTTCGATGCCAGCTTGTTTTCGCAAGTGGCGGTGCAAAAATCGTGGGCTGCCGATCGCGATGCCGGCGGTGTGGGCGGGACAGTGGCGCTCCGCACCATGCGACCCTTCGACCTGCCGGGAGACGCAACGCTTGTGGCCGGGCAGGCCCGCACCAGCGGCAATAGTGAGGGTTTTACACCACAGGTGGTGGTCGAATTGTCGCGTCGTAATGCCCGGTGGGGCGTTCTCGCAACGGTTTCCTATAGTCATAACCGGGTCACCGAATATGGCTATCGCAACTGGGACTGGGTTCCGGTTGTTTTCGGAGCGGACAATATCGGGCCTGATGTTGCGGATGCGGAGCGTGCCCGTCTCCTTGGCGAAGGCGCACCGGTCTATATGGCGCGCGCGCAGACTTATTCGACCTGGAGCAATCGCTTTGACCGTTTGAACATGGCGGCATCGATTCAGCATGAAGCGGATAGCGGTTTCAAGCTGGCTGTCGATCTCCTTCATGCGCGGCTCAGCAATCATCGGGAGGAATATTCCCTGGCCGCTGCCGGCACAAACGGTCTCACCGGCGATGTGACCGGCACGCAAAGGCTCCGTTCCGCGACGATCAGCGGCGATACGCTTGTGACGGCGGCCCTGAGCGGTGTGGATATGCGCACTGAGCATAAACGCACCGAAGACCACACCGATTTCGATCAGGCGGTCCTTTCGCTCGAATATCCGCTCGGTCGGGACACTTTGCTGACAGCTCGTGCAGGCTATGCCAGATCGGACTTCGACGAGCCGGTCTTCGACAAGGTATTCCTCGAATCGTCCGGGCGGGATTTCATCTTTACGGCAACCGGATCGCACCCGCGCAATATTTACGGTTTCGATACCAGCGCTCCGTCCAGCTGGGAGCTTATGCGGGCGGATACGCGTGAAGATTCGATCGTGAATGAGAATGCGACGGTCCGTTTGGAACTGTCGCATCGGCTTAGTCCGGGGTTCGAACTGCGTGCAGGCAGTGCCTATCGCTTTTTCGGAAATGACGGGTACGAAAGGCGTGCCCGGGTCGATTATGAGCAGAATCCTGCTGCGCCCGATGCAGTGCTGTCACTGTTCGACGGGCCGTCTTTTGCACCCTATATTGTCGGTGATGTCCGTCGGACATTCCTCGCCACCGGTCAAAACAGGGTCCTGACAGGTGCTGATGACATACCGGGCGGCGATTATCGTATCGCGGAGCGAACATCGGCCCTCTTCGCTCTGGTGGCTTTTGAGGGCACAGCTGGCAGCTTGCCAGTGCAGGCGGAATTCGGCTTGCAATATCAATATGTTCGCACCCATTCGACCGGTAAGGCAAGTGATGATCTTAATCAGATCACTGTCAGCCAGACCAGCTCCAATGGCACTGTATTGCCTTCATTCGAAGCACGTCTGGAATTGCATCGCAATCTGTTGCTGCGGCTGGCTGCCAGCCGTAATGTCAGCCAGCCGGACGTCGCCGATCTGCGCACCGCTGCCGAAGTGAATGCCACACCTTTCGGTGGCACGATCACAACCGGCAATCCCGCCTTGCGGCCCTTTACAGCGGATGCGCTCGATCTGTCGCTGGAACATTATAGCGATCGGGACGGCTATGTTTCGCTGGGCCTGTTTTATAAACATCTCGATTCTTTCATCACTTCGGAAACCAGCCTTATGGCTTATGCCGATACGGGCTATCCGCTGGCCTTTCTCTACCCCGGACAAGACGGGGCAAGCCTCTACAATGTCATCCGCCCGGTAAACGGGAAGGGGGCCACTATTTTCGGTATCGAGGCGGCTGTTCAGCAGGATCTGCGCTTTCTGCCCGCACCGCTCGACAGACTGGGCGTACAGGTCAATGCGACCTTCGTTTCGGGTGATAGCGATGTGACCTATAATGGCGAAGCCGTGGATCTGCCGCTGATCGATTTGTCGCGTTGGTCAGGCAATGCGACCGTTTATTACAGCGGCAGGCGATGGGATGCGCGGCTTGCTGCGGCCTATCGGGGAACGTATCGGTCGGGTCTCGGCAATAATGGCAATCTGGGCGAGTGGATCAAAAGCAGCGTCACGCTTGATTTCGCGGCGCATGTCAGTCTCGCCGCGTGCGTTAAAGCCGTTTTCGAAGCGCGCAATCTCACCAATGCCCCGGTCATCCAATATACTGGCCAGGAGGCCCGACGGTTGCTGGCAAAGACCCGCAGCGGCCGCGTTTTTTCCGTCGGAATGCGGTTTCGGTTTTGACCATGATGTCTTTTTTAATCCCTCTCCTGTCCCCGCAACCGTTCTTTGTGCCTCTTAAAGGAGCAGGTTCGGGATGGCCGGGCAGGATGTCCGCACGATCGGGATACTGAACATGGATATGAGCAGTACCGCCTTCCAGCTATCTGCAGGCATGACCCGGCTGAAGAGTTACATCCGCAAGCGCATGCGAGATCCCGATCAGGTGGAGGATATTGTGCAGGAAACGCTTGTCAGAGTGATGGAGCAGGAGCAACGGCAGGTGATCGACCGACCGCTGGCCTATGCTTTCAGAGTGGCGGATTCGGTGATCCTTTCCGGTGCACGTAAATCTGTGCGGGAAACCGGTCTGGACGGTCCCGAACTGGTTTGCGAATTGCCGCTGGCCGACGAAGTGCTCGATTACCGGCAGCGTCTCGCCCGGTTCGAAGCTGCGCTGGCAAGGCTGACGCCGCAGCGGCGCATCGTGTTCCGGATGCGACATATTGACGGCAAGTCACGCCAGGAAATCGCACAAGAGCTGAATCTGAGTATCGAAGCGGTGAAAAAACATCTCGTGCGCGCCATGGCTGACCTGACTCTGTCGCTGGAGGGCGATCTGGGACCGGTTGGAATGGGAAATAAAGATAATGGATAAGCAGCAGCTCGCCATACTCGAAATTGCTGCCGACTGGGCTGATCGCTTCGATGAGCTGAACGAGGCTGAACGGCGCAGGCTTGTCACATGGTTACAGGACGCACCGGAACACGCGCAGGCCTTTAACCGGATGCGTCGCCTGATAAGCGATACGGCGCTGACCGAAGCGCTGGAAATGGCGGATATGAATGCTGCTGAGCCGGAACCGGTGCAGCAATCGCTCCGTCGCCCTGCAGCGCCACGCCATTCCGCCTCTCGCCAACCATCGATTATGGCACGACCGCTGCGCCGCCGTCAGGCAATGGCTGCGGGACTGGCAGGTGCACTGGCTGTTCCACTGGCTGGCTACTGGCTCCTGCATGAGGATCGAAGTGAGACTTCGGAGCGGACACTGCATTTTGCCAGTGCCGTAGGTGAAAGGCGCCATCTTACTCTGCCAGACGGGTCTGGATTGCTGCTCGATGCTTCTTCAGCGGTCAGCGTGCATTTTTCCGATCGGCGTCGCCGGCTCGTTTTGGAGCATGGGGCGGCGCGTTTCGATGTCCGGCATGATGCTGAGCGCCCCTTCGAAGTGCATACGCCAATGGCCGATATGACGGCACTGGGTACCAGCTTCAGTGTCGATCACCTTTCGGATGCGAGCGAACTGAGGGTATTTTCCGGTCGGGTGCAGCTTGATGCGCATGACGGGGGGCAACTGGTCCTTCCCGCCCGGAAATGGGCGCAGGTCAATAATGCTTCCATCCGTACCGGTGCCTTCGATCCCGATATGCATCAGGACTGGCAGAATGACTGGCTGGATGCGGATTCCATGCGGCTCGGTTTCGCGGTCGAACGGCTGGCACGTTACAGTGCGACACCGCTGAAACTGGACGATCCGAAACTCGCCGATCTGCGATTTAGCGGCCGCTTCCGGCTGGGGGAGCCTATGGCTTCGCTGGAACTGATCGGTGCGCTTTTCGGTTTGCAGACAAAAAGAAGGAATGGCGCGGTCTATCTGGTCCGAACGGATCGAGGGTGAAGATTATCGGCCATGAAATCATAACATTGCGGCAGAATCAGCGCTTCCCGAACCGTGCATTTGGCATATGCAAGGATTAGAGACCGGTCTGGTCACAGCGCAGCGGTTGCGGTGCGGGCGGAGGACTAATCGATTAGGGCGGTAGTGGCGGCTACAAACCTTGCGTAAGCTCTATCTCTACCCATCTAGAAACTGTTCAATTCGCGGCTGTAGCGATCACGGCACAGGCCCAGTTTTCGTTCCATTCCGATGCACTGCAATATCGATGTGGGTCTGGATCTGGCTGCGTCCGCCTGAGGGAGCCGTTCTAACGGATACGCTTAACATGACTATTCAGTTTTCATCCGTGATTGCCGCCGAGAAGGCCGAGCTTGGCTCCGGTTTTTCTGCCCTGAGAGTGGAGCCGGGTCGTTTCGGTGGTGCGGCGGACCCGATCATGGGGTTCGACCACTATCGCATGAATGCGGTAACCTTTGCGCCGCACCCCCATGCCGGGTTCTCTGCCATTTCCTATTTGTTCGAAGACAGTACCGGTGGCCTGCGTAATCGGGACTCGCTCGGTAACGATTTCGTCGTCGGGCCGGGCGGCATCGTCTGGACACAGGCAGGGGAAGGCGTGCTGCATGATGAACTTCCTGCCAAGCCCGGACGCGAAGTCCACGGCCTGCAGATATTTAT
Organism: Altericroceibacterium spongiae; assembly: GCF_003610805.1. Taxonomy (GTDB): domain Bacteria; phylum Pseudomonadota; class Alphaproteobacteria; order Sphingomonadales; family Sphingomonadaceae; genus Altericroceibacterium; species Altericroceibacterium spongiae. The sequence goes on from NZ_RAPF01000004.1 coordinate 263,772, forward strand.
CAATATGAGCGCTGCTGCCAAGAACACTCCGCCGCTGGTCATGCGTCTCGACGGAAGCGAAGTTCCGGTTAGTACGGTCCCCGGCGGTAGCACGGTACGCATTGTGGCTGGCAGCTATCGGGGCATCGCATCTCCGCTTCAGTCCGCAGACTCCATCGATCTGCTTGATTGTGCTCTCATCGCCGGTAGTGACCTTGACTTTCCGCTCGAGGCGGGCCGGAACATGCTGGTTTATTGCGAAAGCGGTGAGGTGCGCCTTACCGCCAAAGCAAATGAAAGTGTGCTGACGGCGGGCGATGCCGTGGCGATTAGCGTGAGCGACGCGGCGGATTCGCTGCGAATTGGTTCGGATAGTGATGCGCGTATCGTTCTGCTTTGCGGGCAGGCGCTGAACGAACCGGTGGTGCAATACGGTCCGTTCATCATGAACAGCGAGGCACAGATAGGCGAGGCTGCCATGCGCTATCGGAGCGGTGCGATGGGGCGGCTCGAGCCGCTCTCATGACCGCAATTTCGTTTCACCATATCAATCTTCAACGGCACGTTTGAGCTTCTCCAGAGCACGAATTGTGGCCTCGCGAGTGGCGATTGCTTCACACCAGCGATTGACGACCGGATAATCCTCCGCCCACTTGTCGCCATTGGCGGCAAAGATATCGAAAATTCCGCTCACCCAGGGCCAGGCCATCATGTCAGCGATCGAATAGCTGCCTCCGGCAAGCCAGTCTTTTCCGTCAAGCGCCTGTTCCAGCACGCCGAACAGCCGCAGCGTTTCGTCGAGGTAGCGCTTCTCTGCGTAGGGATTACGCTCTTCGCGGCGCGTGAAATGGCCCCATTGACCGGCCATCGGTCCCAGCCCGCCAACCTGCCAGAAAGACCAGGACAGGGCTGTCATGCGGGCAGACGGGTCTTCGGGCAGGAACCGGCCCGAGCGTTCGGCCAGATGCAACAGAATGGCACCCGATTCAAAGATGACCAGATCGCTATCGCGCATGGCGGGTATTTTCCCGTTGGGATTGATCTGACGAAATGCTGCCTCATCCTGTGCACCGGCTGTGATGTCGATCGGTACAATCGTGTATTCCGCTCCGATTTCCTCCAGCATCAGCATTGGCTTCTGTCCGTTGGGTGTGTTCCAGGTGTACAGTTCCATTCGTCTAAATTCCTTTTCGCAGTTATTCGGCGAAACGGGTTAACTGGGCAATGGTTTCGAAATCAGAGCGGCCAGTCTCGAACGGAAGCGGCGCGAACACGGCAACCATCCGAAGATCCGCCCATAACCGACAAACAGGCAATGAGCCGTAAATGCCAGACTTGACTACGCTTTCTAAGCTGACGCGACCCAACCTCGAAAACTGAATGCAGCATAGAACATTTCCACGTCTGAAAAGCCGGCTTCACGCAACAGGTCTTCCTCCTCGTCAGGCGTTCCGAGGGGTAGGCGGTCCTGCATCATCCTCGCCATCGTCCCGTTCTTTGCAGCATCGGTTCCCCCGTGCTGACTAAACGCGACCGAACGGGTCAGCCAGCGGTGCGCATCGGGAATCGGGACCGTCCGACCGAGTGCTTTATTGAGCGTAGCGTCAATGAGGTGATGGCAGATACGCTGAACGCTGCAACCGCGCTATTCATGACGCGCTTCGGAGAAGTCACGCTTGACCAGCTTCTGCCGGAAGAGGGTGTTCGGAAGTTTGCAGTAACTGAAAACGACCGGCGCAAAACCGGTAAAAGTCCGTCCGGCTCCCTGCGCTTTGGGGAGCCGGATGCATCTGGTGAGGGAATGGCGGATATCGACAACTCCAGATGAGCTAGCGGGCGACAGCAATGTTGGCGGATCTAGACAAAAACACCTACCATTTCAGGCCCATTTCGATCCCGACCACGCGTGGGGCGCCAACGCCAGCGTAGTAGGTACCATCATAGCCGAAGAGAGAGTTGGTATAGGCGCTGGTGACGAATGCGCGCTCGTCGGTTAAATTGTCCGCATAGAGCCGCAAATCCCAGTGCTCTGCTTCCCAGCCGATCTGCAAATTTGCGAGCCAGTAAGCATCCTGCCATGCTGCACTGTCCGCCCGCAACGACGATGCTCCGGTTCCGTTCGCTTCACCGCGCAGATACAATCCTTTCCAAGGGCGCCAGCTCGCTGAGAGCGAGGCGTCCCATCGAGGAACCAGTTTCACTCGATTGCCGGCGAAATCCTGATCGATTCCGAACTGATATTCACGATATTTCGCGTCCACCACACCTAATGAAGCAGCTATATCCAGGCGCCTTGTGGGCTTGCCGGTTAGCTCGACCTCAAATCCGCGTGTTCTGACGCGCGCAGTGGAGGTGATGAGCGTGGTCGAGGCGACCTGGCCTGTGTCGGTGTAAAGGAGATTGTATTCCTGCCAGTTGTCGACATCGGTGTGAAAGAGAGCTGCCCCGAACAGCAGTCGTCTGTTGGCCAAGGATGCCTTGAAGCCCACTTCATATGTCCAGAGACGCTCTGGATCATAGCTCGAAAAGTTGCCCTCAATGTTTGCCCCGGTCGCTGCGAGATTGAAGCCGCCTGGGATCCACCCCTTGGCGGCTGAAGCGTACAGCGTGACCGTCTCAACGGGCTTCCAGTCGATTGAAACCCGTGGCAGGACCGCATCGAAACTGTCCTCAAGCTCTTCCGCCGGGAAAGTAAATTCGCCCGCCGGGCCAAGGCTCAATGAGCCTTCTGCCTGCTCCTTGTAGCGCGCCGCATGCTCGTACCGCAGGCCTCCTGTGAGGCGTAAATTCGGCACGACGGGCACGGTAACCTGCGCGAAGCCGGCGGTGTCGCGTGCCCGACTGGTTTGCGGCGGTGCATAGTTATAGTCGTCCAGGCCACCGGTTCCGACAAGAGTGGACAGGCGCTTGCGGCGTTTGTCGCGATAATGATTGATCCCGAGAACCCATTGCACGTCCGCTGCGGCTGGAGAGGATAGCCGCCCCTCGAAATTCCAGTACTGGTCGCGGTCTTCATGCCCCCCTGCCGTTGCCGGTGACCCCGTCATGTCGAGATCGGTACCGACGCTGGTGTCGCTTACCTTCCGCCAGGAAAGGCTGGTATCGAGGTTGCCCCATCCAAACTCGTATCGGGCATTCGCGCCGAGCACATACTCGTTTTCATGCGTTCTCTTGGGTGCATCATGGAACAGGTCGTAACGCCCCGACCTGCGCCCTCCATTATAGGCGCCGTAAAGTGCGTCGTAACGGTCACGGTCCATCGGCAGAAATTCCTGCTCGTACAGACCCGGCGCACGCAGCAGCGAGGCATAGCCGATCACATCGACGGTGAGCGCACTGTCGGGTGTCCAGCGCAACTTGCCTTGCACGAAGGTCTTGTGGATCTTGCCTTCTTCATCGATCGATGATGCTCGATTGCGAACATAGCTGTCAGCTGTGTCATGTGTCAGCACCAGCGAGCCGGCCAGCGTGTCAGCCGTAATGGGGCCGGCGATCGATGCGCGCCCCTGCAAGCCGGAACCATGACCAAATCTGTAAGCAGAAGCGGTTGCCTCGATTTCGGGATGGTCGGAGGGTTGGCGTGTACGGATCAGGATCAGACCGGACTCGGTATTGGCGCCATAGAGCGTACCTTGCGGACCTCGAAGGACTTCGACCTGTTCTGCGAAGCCCAGCGCCTGATCGGATGGCTGCCTGAAAGGGATACCGTCAATATAGACTGCGGCGCGATTGACGATGAAGGGGTTGGATTCGATACCGCGGATGGTGATGTATGTGCCGCCGACCTGGCCGAGTTGATTGAATTGCACATTGGGAACGTAGTCGTCGATCTGGCGCAGAGACTGAATACGCGCATCGCGCAAGAAGTCTTCTGTCAACACAGTTGCCGAAATGGGTGCGTCGATCAGCGTTTCATCAGTGCGCGTTGCCGTAACAACAATCTCCGATGTGTCGGCGGGTGCTTCAGCAGCGTCCTGGCTCCAGGCCTGCGTCGTGCTACTCAAGGCATAGCTAAGACTGACCAGACATGCTCCAAAGCGGAAACGGGTAGACATATACACTCCCTAGTTGCGATTTACTCGCAACTAGGGAGTGGCCTGCGAGCCCGCAATCATGATGGCTTGCGGCATTGGGCGTTTGAATTACGGTCCCCGGAATCGGATATTGGCGATTTCACGTGGGCGTATGCCGAAGTGTCGCATATAGGCGTTGGAAAAATGGGCCGGCGTATATCCCACCGCATAAGCTGCTGAACTGACGCTCATCCCTTCGCGCATATACTCAGCCGCATGCTCGAGGCGCCTTTTGGTGACATAGGCTGCGATCGAGATGCCATATGTTTGCCTAAAAGCCGTCGTGAGACTGCGGACATTGATGCCTACCTGGCGCGCCAAATCTCTCAGACATGGAGGATTAGCCAAATGCGCTTCGATATATTCACAGGCTTTTTGTGCATAGCGGCTGTGTGCGGCTGATATGCGCTCGCTGTCGGCGCGCTGCTCCATCCAGTTCCAGAAAAGGGCAATAAGTTCTATCTCGCGGGCCTCCATCATGAGGTCGCGTGCATCGCCCTGAAACCAGGGATCGATTGGTGCACACAATGCAGCTATGCGATCTGGCGGTATCGCCTCGCTGGCATGCATTTTTGCAGAAGTGAGGCGCCGGGCAATCTCTTCCAGTTGCGGATAGCTAAACCCCTCGCATAACGGCACAAAAAGACCGCAAGACCGTGTGGGCCCCGCAGCGATCCGTGTAGAGAAGTGGGGCCGGTCTTCCTCACAATACATCGCAATCAGACCGCTACCGTCCAATGACGCGGTGCCAAAATCGGCTTCTGAGGTTTGCAGAGTGGCTATGCCGCAGCTCAAATGCAATCCGGCAGGGACCGATGCCTTGTAATGTTTCTCATAATTTCGAACTTCGGTTGTGTGATGCAGAATTCCGTTAGGAGAATTGACCACATGCATCGACGATACCACCCCGCTGGCGCGGCCGATCTGTTCGATACGAGAAACTGTTTCCGGTTCGTTCTGGTCCATTCGATCTTTTGACGCGGCGGCGCCCATCTCCATCATCATATAAGTAGTTCGCGCATCGCCAATTTCATTAACGATAATGAGACGTGATAGCAAAAATTGCTTCACTGCGCTATATTGGCGAATGTCTTCGGGGTTTTTGTGACCACAGAGAAAGGCGCGGCGTATCAATCCGATGCAAGCTTTGGAAACTGGTTCTCTCATCGATGTGTGGATGCGGGGCTCGATGGTTTCAGCATGCATGGCTTACGCAAAGCGGCAAAGCGGCCGGCCGGCGAGTGACTGAAATGGAGCTGAGCAATCAGTTCATCAAATCAATCACCGGCCATACAAGTGATTCTGAAATGTCCCGTTACACCCGCGCAGCAGAGCAGGAAGCCATGGCTGATCGTGCAATGGAGATAATGGGTTTGGCTAACTTTTTTAAATAAAGTTTAGCTAACCCAAAAATAAGATGTTGCTTTAAAATGGAAAACGCGAAGCGATGGTGGGCCCGGCAGGATTCGAACCCGCGACCTAGCCGTTATGAGCGGCCAGCTCTAACCACTGAGCTACAGGCCCTTATCGCTTCGCGCGGAGCCGTGCCTAGCTTGGCCTTTTGCGGCTGGCAAGCGCCACGATCATTCTTTAGCGGATGACCGCATCCATTACGGAGCGGATCGATGCAGGCCGTACCTTGCGCTGCTTCAAATAGGCGAAAATGTGCCGGAACCATGCATAGAGCTGGTCGAGATCCTTATCGTCGCGAACATATGGCGTGTGACCCGGTGCGAGCGAGGGGCTGTGGAAAGAAAAGACAAGCATTGGCAGGCCGTCATCCAGCGCTATGTCGATTCCCCGAATAGCTTCCTCGATGCTGACGCCCTCAGGAGTCAGCGGGATTCTCTCGATAAGTCCCAGGCGTGATAAGATTCCGCGCAATGCTGGAAAACGCCGCAGCATCGGATAGATGCTGTCCGCCTGTTTTCGCAGTAAACCGAAAAAGCTTGTTGTCAGAGGCAGTTCGAGCAGCTGGTGAGTATCGTCCAACCAGTAGGGGCAGAGCGGATGTGACTGATAATTAGGTCCGCCCTGAGCATTGTAGTTGAAGCGTGCACGCACTGAGCTGTCGATGGCAATACCATCTTTTTGCAGCATTTTTGCGGTGTCAGGTCCCGCTCCGTAGCGGCCCGCGCGATACATGACTGGCGCTATTTCGAAGCGGTCTTGAATCATATTGCGCAACAGGTGGAATTTGCTGTGCTCCAGTGATCGGGAAAGGTTGCCGGCGAAGGAATTGAGTTGATTGACCTCTTCTTCAAAAGGTGGATTGACCCAGGGGTGCAGTTGAATGCCGATTTCGGCTTTCTTCCGTTTGACTGCCGGACGCAGAATCTCTTCCGCCAGTGGGGAATTGGCAACTGGCCAGTCGATCAGATAGACCGGAGCCACCTGCTCTTCCTCACAGAACTGCTGAAACCTGCCCAGATGAACCAGATGGTGCAGATCATAGGCATCACGGGTCAGGGGTTTATTCCAGTCGAACTCTTCTTCTGTGTCGACAGTCAACAAAAAGCGCTGACCGAATTCATCACTGAACCGGGCGATGGCATGAGCTGGTGGAGGTTCGATAATCGAGCGCATCGGCAACCTGCCTCCCAGATCTATTGCCAAATTGGCGAAGGGCTATTTTCCTCTGTATTAGAGTGGCTATTAATCTGTGTGTCTGCGGTCAAGATGGGCAGGGTTAATATAAGCCGCTCATCGATAATGTTGCATGTACCGCCTGCCGCCTTGCTTTCCGCCCGTGCGAGGCGAAGTGTGAAACCTTGTCCGAACATGCCTGCAGAGAGGGGGCGCGTTCGCGTTTCTGTAGAGGGGGCAAAGAGATCCTCTGTATCGAGCATGGCCATGGGAAGATCGACAGCAAGCTGAAGCGTCATATTATCGCCGCTAAGATGCAATTCGATCACTTCACCGGGGGCGAGAGCGCCGGCAACGGTTGCAAGTATACGCCAGATCATTTGCTGCGCATCTTCTTCGGTCAATGCCACCGGATATGTTTCATCCTTGCAATGCAGGCCGAGAGCGGCTCCGCGGGGGCGTAAAGGACCTTCAAGTCGTTTGACCGTGTCGGTCACCACCTCGCGCATGTCACATGCGCCTTCGGTGAGCTGCATAGCACCGCTTTGCAATTTGGTCAGTCGATCCACCTCTTCGAAGCCTGCCAGAAGACGCGCTGCATCCACGGCTATTCCGGCTGACAACGCCCGATATTCGTTAGGTGCGGGGCCAAGAACCTGCTGCTGAATAACCTCGGCAAAACCCTGAATGGCATTCACCGGCGTGCGCAATTCATGCAGCATCTGCCTGATCTTGTCGGATTTACTGTCAGTATCCGGATCTTCAGGCAGAAGATCTTTGTCAGGAAGACGGCTCAGCCGACCGGCATATCCGATGAAGCGTCCTGTTTCTTTATCGAAGCGGGGGCTGGCATTGACGTTCCACGGTCCGCTTATGGCTTCGGCACCGGAAAGATCGATGCGGATATTGCTGATAGGTTGACGACGGCGAATCAGATCCCCGAGCTGACGGTCATGGCCTTCGGTCAGAGCTTCATGAATGGGCAGAAAAAAACCAACCAGCAAGGAGGTGGCTGGCTCTCCGGCCCAGTTGATTCGCCCGGCGCGATCTGTGGCAAAATCGCAGCCTGCCATGCGCTTGGGCCGGGATCGTATAGTGTCCGCTTGAGTGCTGCTTTGCCTGTAGGTTTCGATCCGTGCGACGAGTGAGGAAATATCGCTTTCGTGAGAGACGCCGATATGATCCACCGTGACTTGTTCCGATGGCTCCAGGGATGAAGAATTTGCGGCATGTACGGGGCCGGGCAGTACCAGATCCTGCACCCCAAGATCGGCAAGAATGCGTTCGGCCGCTTTGGGCAGGTCCCTGCGATGGCGCAGGAAGCCGCGAGCTGAAATGGGCAATTGCGGAATGAGATCTGCCCATTCCTCTTCAGTCAGCCGGGCAACGGACAAGGCTGCGGCGGAAAGTTTGGGATTTCCATCGCACAAAGTTGCCAGAAGTTCAGGGTTACGCAGTCTTGTGCCCGGCGTTCTGATAATCTTTTCCAGTGTCGAGGCGGGCAGCTTCTGTGTCAGGTCGTGCAGCCTTGCCAGCGCCCTATCCTTTTGGGTGTTTCCGATTATATGCGTTTCTGAGCCGAGTATGTCGAGCAATTGCCTAAATTGAGTGCATGCGGCATGCCTGTTACCGCTGCGGGCGCGCAGAACAGTAGCAAGGCGATCGTCAAAATGCATTCAGACTCCGGTCGCGGAAAACGGGCAGTTCACGGCGGGTTCTGCCTTAGTGGTTCGAAATTGTTATAAAAGCCATTCAGTTCCTGCGTTGCAAAGCGGGACAATTGCGTCCATAGATAATAAAATTATCGCATCCTTTTGGCGATATTCGTGAAATTGCGGGTAGGGGGGATGTTCCCGCCTTACAGATACGGGGCACAGACCGATGGCTACGCTCGATAAAATCGATCGCCGCCTTTTGGCCGAGTTACAGGCAGAAGGACGAGTCACCAATGTGGAACTGGCGCAGCGCGTCGGGCTGACGGCTCCGCCTTGCCTGCGCCGGGTGAGGGCACTGGAGGATGACGGCGTCATTCGCGGTTACCATGCCGATCTGAATGCATCTAAGCTCGGCTTTGCAATCACTGTTTTTGCAATGGTCAGTCTGCGTAGTCAGGCCGAAGAGGCTCTGCGTGCATTTGAAGATCATATTCTGACGCTGCCCGAAGTTCGGGAATGTCATATGCTCAATGGTGAAATCGACTTTATCCTGAAGATCGTCAGCCGCGATTTGCAAAGCTTTCAGGAATTTCTCACGAGCAAGCTGACGCCGGCGCCCAATGTCGCGAGTGTCAAAACCTCGCTCACTATCCGGACAGCGAAACAGGTGCCCGGCGTACCGCTCGATCCTTCGGGCGACTGAGCGACAGATTCGGAATAGAAAAAGGGGCGGATTGTTCCGCCCCTTTTAGTATCAAATGTATCAAAACGATATCAGGCTTCGCGCTCGCCGAGCCATTCTTCGAGCCATTTGATTGAATAATTCCCGTCCAGAATATCTGGCTCGTTCAATAAAGCTTCGTGAAGCGGGATAGAGGTTTTGACCCCCTCGATCACCATTTCTTCCAGCGCACGACGCAGGCGCATGATGCAACCTTCGCGGGTGCGGCCATAAACGATCAGCTTGGCGATCATCGAATCGTAATAAGGCGGGATTCGGTACCCGGCGTAAAGACCGCTATCGACACGCACATGCATACCGCCTGCTGCATGATAGGTGGTCACCAAACCCGGAGAGGGAATGAAATTGAACGGGTCCTCAGCATTGATCCGGCATTCGATGGCATGGCCTTTGAACTCTATCTCGTCCTGCTGGACTGAGAGCGGTTTTCCGTCGGCAATGCGGATTTGTTCGCGAACCAGATCCACCCCGGTAATCGCTTCCGTTACGGGATGCTCGACCTGCAGACGGGTGTTCATTTCGATGAAATAGAACTCGCCATTTTCCCACAGAAATTCAATCGTTCCGGCCCCGCGATAGCCCATTTCAGCCATTGCCTTGGCGACAATGCTGCCCATTCGCTGCCGTTCTTCCTGTGAAAGAACAGGCGAGGGTGCTTCCTCAAGGACTTTCTGGTGGCGTCGTTGAAGCGAACAATCACGTTCACCCAAGTGTACGGCATTACCGTTACCATCGCCGAAAACCTGAAACTCTATATGGCGCGGATTACCGAGATATTTTTCGAGATAGACGGTGTCATCGCCAAAAGCAGCTTTGGCTTCGCTTTTGGCTTGCGCCACAGCACTTGCCAGATCCGCCGCAGTCGGGATGACCTTCATCCCGCGGCCACCGCCGCCCGATGCGGCTTTGACCAGAACCGGATAGCCGATCTGCTCTGCAACTTCTGCGGCTTCCTCGATCGAACTGATGGCGCCATCCGATCCAGGAACAAGCGGCAGGCCGAGCGCGCCTGCAGTGCGCTTGGCCTCAACCTTGTCACCCATCGTGCGGATATGTTCAGGCTTGGGACCAATCCATTTAATGTCGTGCGTTTCGACGATTTCAGCGAATTGCGCATTCTCAGAAAGAAAGCCGTAACCCGGATGAATCGCATCGGCGCCCGAAATTTCGGCTGCGGAAATAATTGCAGCCTGATTCAGATAGCTGTCCGTGGCCGATGGCGGGCCGATGCAGATGGCGTGATCTGCCAGCCGGACATGCATGGCATCGGCATCGGCAGTTGAATGAACAGCAACCGTTTCAATGCCCATTTCATGAGCTGCGCGATGGATGCGCAGGGCGATTTCGCCGCGATTGGCGATCAATATGCGGGAAATACCCATACTGTCAGCCAATCACGACCAGTGGCTGATCGAATTCGACCGGTTGAGCATTTTCTACCAGAATCTGTTTCACGTTGCCCGAACTGGTGGCAGTAATCGGGTTCATCACTTTCATCGCTTCAACGATGAGAAGCGTGTCGCCGGCATTTACGGAATCACCGATTTTGATGAAATCCGCTGCACCCGGTTCAGGGGCGAGATAAGCCGTTCCCACCATGGGGGACTTGACCGCACCCGCCAGATCCGTCGCGGAATCGGCTGGCGGTGCTTCTGCAGCGGTTGCTGGTGCTGCGGCAGGTGCCGGAACTGCTGTCTGTGCGGCCGGTGCCATCTGGGTAGCTGGCATCAAGCCACCGCCCCGGGAGACGCGAATCTTGCGATCACCGTCTTCCACTTCAATTTCAGTCAGGCCGGTATCGGCCAGCATGTCCGCCAGTTCGCGGACGAGAGAGCTGTCAATTTTCATTCCGTTGTCGCGCTTGCTATCGCCCATAAAATCCTCACGGGTCATCGAATTATGCGGGCGCTATGCGGATGAACAGCCTTAATGGCAAGAGCAGGCCCATCGGATAAACATGTTACAGTTTCGCTGCAGCCTCAAGAGCGAGCTCATAGCTGAGCGGTCCGAAGCCTGAAATCGAGCCGGTTGCCGCCATTCCGACAAAGCTTTTATGACGATAGGTTTCGCGTGCGTGCGGGTTGGAAAGATGCACTTCGATCACCGGCAGGGCAATGCCGCGTATGGCATCGTAGAGCGCAAGACTCGTATGGGTAAGCGCACCGGCATTGAGAATGATAGCCTTGGCACCTTCTGCCTGTGCTTCATGCATCCAGTCGATCAGATGGCCTTCATGATTGGACTGGCGCACTTCAAGTTCAAGGCCCAGAGCCTTGGCCTTGTCCTCAAGACCGCCTGCAATTTCATCCAGCGTATCGGCGCCGTAAATTTCCGGTTCGCGCACGCCGAGAAGATTGAGATTTGGGCCGTTAAGGACGTAAACTGTATCGGACATTGAATATCCCTTGATTTGATCTGCCTGTAGCCATGACGCCTCGTCGAGGTGAGGGCAAGAAGGCTGTCTTACAAGGGTAAATCGGAGAATAGGCGTTTGGTTGCGGTGCCGGTGAAAAATAGCCCTTCTCATTAACGCCTCTAAAATTGGGTAATAATGAGAAGGGTACTGGTCGGATAAGACATTTTCGACAGGAGCACATTTCCTGTTATTTGTCGGAGCCTTTCATTTTCCCCCATTGCCGCGCTGCGGTGTAGCCGAGATAGCCGGTTCCAAAGAGCGCGTAGAGCGGTTCAGGCAGGCCGTTGAGATAAGCATTCATACCTTGTGTGATGTCCTGCGCTGTACCTGGACGAAAAGCGGCCAGAAGGCCCATCGGCAGCGACCAGAGAAGCAAAGCATAAATGACATAAAGAAAACTTGGCCTGGCACGACTGGTCCAAGGATCGGTAGATTTCGCTTCGGCCACAATGGCCGAGAGACGGGCTTCAATCGTGTCAAGTTCCTGTGACCCTTTCAGTCGGAGCAGTTCCAGCTTGGCTCTGTCGCGGGCGTTTTTGTCGGGAATCACTTTGTCGATGATCGAAGCGAGGGGGCCGATAAGCGAATCGAGCAGGGGCATCGGTAATCTCCACTGGTTTTAGAGTGGATGATTTTGAATCTATATGGTTTGTGTAGGAAAGCGGGATGTCGGTTTGCTCATCGACTGACAAACCGCCGGGCATCACCGAACGGGGCAGGCGAGCTTTGTGCTGTCTTGTCAGGTGGCAAATCTTCTGATTCGAGAGCGCGGCTTTCGCCACAAGCCAAAGGTACAAAAGAAAAACGGGCGGCTTACGCCACCCGTTTTCTCGGCTCATGGGTTGAGCTTACCACTGGTCGGGACGACTGGATTCGAACCAGCGACCCCCACACCCCCAGTGTGATGCGCTACCAGGCTGCGCTACGTCCCGCCGCCAGTGGAGGGGCGCCTATACGGCGTGTGTTCTGCCTTGGCAACCCGCTGCGTTGCTACTTCTGTGCTTTGCTGCTAGTCGGCGCGCCACGGGACGAGGAAGTGTACGTTTTCTAAAGGCGCTACATGGCTTCAACCCAACGAATTTTCGGATATTCCCGATAGAATGAGTCGTCACTATGCTTGATTTTCTTTCCGCCGGTGCCTCCGGGGCCGGTGCTCCCGGCTGGTTCAACTTTCTTCCTCTGGTCGGCATGGTGCTGATCTTCTGGTTCCTGATTATTCGCCCGCAAATGAAGCGGCAAAAGGAACATCAGCAGAAGATCACTGGCATTCGCAAGAACGATAAGGTCGTGACGGCTGGTGGGCTTGTCGGCAAGGTCATGAAGGTGGATGATGACTATGCCGATGTGGAAATTGCTCAGGGTGTGAAGGTCAAGATCGTCAAAAGCACGATTAGCGATGTGATCGAGCCAGGAAGCAAACCCGCTAACGACTGAAACACAGTCGGCCAGACGCTGATAACAGGACAGATTGCGCAGATATGCTCGATTTTCCCCGATGGAAAAAGATTTGGCTGTGGATGGTGGCGCTTGTCATCGCTGCAGCAGCTATCCCTTCGCTCTTCTCCATAACCGGGGAACCCTGGCCGGACTTTCTGCCCGACCCTGAAGTCAATCTCGGCCTCGACCTTGCCGGGGGCAGCCACATTTTGCTGGAAGCCAATCCCGATCAGGTAGAGCGCCAGCGCCTTGAAAGCATGGAAGAGGCCGTGCGAGGCGCATTAGGCAATGCCGAGCCGCGCATTCGCTATGGTGATTTCTCCAGCGCGAATGGCCGCCTGTCTTTTCTGCTGGAAGATGCAGGACAGGTCGATGCTGCGCGTGAAGCGATTCAGCCGCTGACGTCGGGGGCCGGGCTCACCGGACAGCGGGACTGGAATATTCGGGTGGTGGACGGCACGCGTTTCGTCATCACGCAGACCCGCGCCGGGCTGGATCAGGCAGTCACGCAGGCAATGGACAGCGCTACCGAAGTTGTCCGCAAACGTATCGATGCGCTCGGTACACGGGAGCCTACCATTATCCGTCAGGGGGATAACCGGATTGTGGTGCAGGTTCCCGGTCTGCAGAACCCGCAGGCGCTGAAGGATCTGTTGGGGCAGACGGCTAATCTCGAATTCAAACTTGTCGATACAACCGCGCTGCCCTCCGATATTGAACAGGGTATCGCACCTCCGGGCAGCGAAATCGTGCCCTATGCAGCCAGCAGCAATACACCCGGTACCTCTATTGCGGTCAAGCGCCTCGGTGGTATCCGTGGCGATTCGCTTACCAATGCGCAGCAGACCTTCGACCGGCAGAACCGTCCGGTTGTCTCGATCACTTTCGACCAGCAGGGCGGACAGAAATTCGCCCGTCTGACAAGTGAGAATGTCGACAAGCCTTTCGCCATCATTCTCGATGGCGAAGTTCTGAGCGCTCCCAATATCAACGAGCCGATCCTGGGCGGCAGCGCGCAAATTTCGGGCAACTTCTCGGTCGAATCGGCCAACCAGCTTGCCATTGCATTGCGTTCGGGCGCTCTGCCAGTCGATCTGACCGTGGTGGAAGAACGTACGGTCGGGCCCGATCTTGGGGCGGATTCGATCCGCAAGGGCCTGATTGCAATGGGCATCGGTTCCTTTCTGGTGATTGCGCTGATGATCGCGCATTACGGTCGTTTCGGCATTTACGCGACTTGCGCTCTGGTTATTAACGTCTTGATGATTCTGGGTATCATGGCTGTGCTAGGCACTACGCTGACTCTGCCAGGGATTGCTGGTTTCGTGCTGACAATCGGCGCGGCGGTAGATGCCAATGTGCTTATCAATGAGCGCATACGCGAAGAACGAAAGCGCGGGCGGCGAGTGTTTACAGCGGTTGAAAACGGTTATCGCGAAGCCAGCCGTGCTATTTATGATGCCAATATCACCAATTTTATCGCCGGCGTGCTGCTTTTCCTGTTCGGTTCCGGTCCGGTCCGCGGTTTTGCCGTCGTGCTGGTGATCGGTCTGTTCACTTCGGTCTTCACGGCTGTTCCGTTAACCCGCATGTGGGTTGCTGGCTGGCTGCGCAAGGCACGCCCGAACGATTTGAATATTTAAGGGGTCCGGATCATGAGACTGCTCAAACTCGTCCCCGAGAACACCAATATCCACTTCCTGAAATGGCGTGTGCCTTTCTACATCATAAGCGTTTTGCTGATAGCCGCCAGTTGGGCGCTGGTTTTGACCAAGGGCCTCAACTACGGCGTCGACTTTGCTGGCGGTCAGGAAATCCGGGCAACTTTCACGCAATCGAAGGACGCGCCAATTGCGGAGTTACGCGACCAGATCGGTACGCTTGGCTATGGTGATCCTGTCATTCAGCGTTTCGGGGCACCGAATGAAATTTCCATTCGGGTGGCGTTGCCGGAAAGTGCGGAAGGTAAACCTGGTGCTGCTGAGGCAATGTCCCAGAAAATTGTCTCTACGATGCAGAAAAACTACGCCGATCTGCGGGTAGACGGTGTGGATACTGTGTCGGGGAAAGTCTCCGGCGAATTCCGTATCAATGCCATTTACGCCTTGGTGGCCGCGATGCTGGCTATCGCGCTTTACATCTGGATTCGTTTTGAATGGCAGTTCGGCGTAGGCGCGCTGTTCGCTCTGTTCCATGACGTTTCGCTGACGCTGGGCATGTTTGCACTGTTCCAGCTCGAATTCAGCCTGCAGATTATTGCCGCAATCCTCGCTATCATCGGTTATTCGCTCAACGATACGATCGTGGTATATGACCGTATTCGCGAGAATTTGAAGAAATATCGCAAGATGCCGATTGTCGAAATGCTTGATCTGTCGGTGAATGAAACGCTGGCGCGTACCGTCATGACTTCCCTGACGCTGCTGGTAGCGTTGATTCCATTGCTCTTCTTTGGGCCGGAAAGTCTGTTCGGTCTGACGGCAGCAATCACCCTGGGTATCTTTGTCGGTACATATAGCTCGGTCTATATGGCGGCGCCGATTCTGATCTGGCTCGGGGTAAGCTCCAACAGCTTTGTGCCGGTGGAAAGCAAGGTAGATAAGCAAGAAAAAGCTGCTCGAGGCGAGAGCTGATCGTAATGAAGATCGCGGACCGGCTTATCGGTCCGCGATCTCCGTAAAATAAGCCGCCAGTTCCGCGGCGTTGTTCTCCCAACTGAAATGGGCCACTGTCGCTGCGATATCTGCCGCCGGAGCAGTAGACGTGAGTACCGCCTCAATCCCTTCGACGATGGCAGGCGTATTGCGTTCCACCATCCGTCCGGCAATGGGAGAGCGCAACAATTCACCAGCCCCGCCAACCTGTGTGATGACGAGCGGGGTCCCGCAAGCAAGTGCTTCAACCCAGACATTTGCCAGTCCTTCACTCTCGGACGGTAATACCATTGCATCGGCAGCAGAAAACAGCACCGGGAGCATTATGTCGTCCAGGGAGCCAAGGAAATGAACACGCTCGGCAAGGCCCAGCTCACCTGCCATCTGGCGCAGCATCGTCTCATCCGGGCCCTGACCGGCCAGCAGCAGATGTGTGTCCTTGCGGGCGAGCAGAGCTTCGATCACCAATCTTTGACCCTTGCGCGGAATGAAGGCACCTACGGTCACCAGAAGCGAAACATTTTCAGGAATGGCGAGCTGAAATCGTTCTATCAGCCGCTGGCGGCTTTCTTGCGGATCGAGCGGGTGAAACAGTTTGTGGTCGAGCCCGGTATAATGGACTGTAACCTTTTCGCGCGGTAGACCCATGGCCGCCATGTCTTCCGCCAGTTGTTCTGACACAGCCAGTAAGCCGGCGGCCTTTTTTGCTGCGGCCAGCATCTGTTTGCGGGGTGAACTCTGTGTGCCCCAATAGGAAATATCGGCTCCCCGTGCCTTGATCGATAACGGCAAACCGAGTGCATGAGCGATTCGTTCGGCTGCAGGGCCATCGGGATAGAAAAACTGTGCATCGACCAGATCGAAAGGTTTTTTCGTATGGAGATTGCGCGCCAAGGGAATGACTGCGCGTGCGATCATTGCGGGGTTGATCGGGCCGCCCCATTTAGGAAGCAGCGTAAAACGCGGACGGTAGATTTGTACGCCTTGCTCTTCGCCATCCGCTCTGGCCGCTGCCAGCGTGCGATAACGGCCGAATGGGAGGGGTGGTAATCCGATGGGATTGATGAGCGTGACATCCCAGTCTCCCCTTGCAGCGAGTGCTTCGAGTTGTCGTGCCACGAAAGTGCCGAAACGCGGGGCTGCGATATTGGGATAGAGTGTGGAAAGCGAGAGAACCCGTTTCACAACTTACGCACCAGCATTTCTGCCACGGCCAGCCATGACGGATTATCTACCACGATTTGCCGCTGTCCGATGCCCGGTGGAAGAATTCCGACCAGTCTGGACTGCCGATCGATCAGTCGGCCAAACGCAAAACGCCCGCCCTTGCGTGGGACGAGTACGTCTCGATTAATACAGGTTTGCGCTTCGTCTGGCGGCAATTTGCGCATCCATAGCTGATCTCCAGCCCGATATTCACCTTGTGCAACTTCAATGTCGACACATAGCAAAGGGGCGCTGTTGTTGAGCTCAACGGGCAGGATGGCATCGCGCGGCTTGTCTAATGTTTCTGCGCCGTTTCCAGTCAGTCGTGCGACGAACTGTGCGGTGGGGTGTCTTTCGTCCTTTACCAGCATTTCCGGTTCGACATCGAGAGCGGCGGCAATCCGATTCATCCAGCTCAGAGAGAGATTACGCATGCCTGTTTCGAGGCGGCCGATAGTCTGCGCGGTGGTGGGAGGGCTGCACCTTTCCGCCACTTCAGCCAGCGTCATGCCTTTGCTTTTGCGAATGTCGCGAATGCGATTGATCATCTGCACCTCTACAAAATAACCGATATGGTTTTTATGTTTCCTACATGAACCCCTATTTGGCAAGTCTCGTTTATAGGATGCTAAGAGGAGACTACTATGAGAGCCGAATATGCCATTTGTCCGCTCACCAGCGAAGGGCCGCGCAGAAAAGGCAAAGTTGGGCGCAAAGGGCGAGTGGCGACGGTTAATCTGGCGGAGTCGCCTCTTTCCTGGTTGCATGCACACGGTCATCTCGATGACCGGCTATTTGCCGCAGGCGAGCAATTGCGTCGGGACTATGAGCGCGCGCAACTTTCTGCGAGCATCACGATGAACTGGACGCCTGTGCATATCAAAGGCGGTGCCGGCCAGCGTATGACCCCGACCGAAAGGCAATTGGCGGCCAAGGAGCGATTTGACGGTGCGCTTGCGGTGGCCGGTCGGGGGTTGCAGGACATTCTCTGGCGGGTGGTATGTGCTGGAGAAACGCTGACAACTGCGGAAAAAGGGCTTCAATGGCCTGCTCGCAGCGGCAAGCTGGTGCTGAGGCTCGCTCTGGACCGGGTTGCCGATTTTTATCGAATGAAATGATCAAGAAAGGGCGGAGACCTCATATCGTTTATTCCTCCGCCATCTCTACCAGTTCGGCGAGTTCCAGCCAGCGTTCTTCAGCAGCATCTTTTTCAGCGCGAACCTTTTCCAGTGCTGTGGTCAGTTGCTGGAACTTGCCCGGATCGCGCGTATAGAGTTCCGGGTCTGAAAGTGCGTCTTCTCCGCGTACTATCTGCGCCTCAAGCTTTTCGATCTGGCCCGGCAGCAAATCGTAATCGCGCTGATCTTTATAAGAGAGTTTCTTGCTCTTAGGCGGAGGGGGACTGAAAGCGGGTTTTGTGTCCTCGGCGCTTTTGCTTTTGGTACCAGTAAGGTTGCGCTGGGTGCGTTTGGCCTGCCAGTCCTCATAGCCACCGGCGATGATATCGACATAGCCACTACCATCGAGGCCGAGAGTGACGTTCACCGTGCGATCGAGAAAGTCACGGTCATGGCTGACAATCAGTACCGTGCCATCATAATCGGCAATCACTTCCTGCAGCAGATCGAGCGTTTCGAGATCGAGATCGTTAGTAGGCTCGTCCAGCACGAGCAGGTTGGAAAGGCGGGAAAACTCGCGCGCCAGTAACAGGCGTGACCTTTCGCCTCCTGACAAGGTACCGACCTTGGCTTCGACCAGCGACGGATCGAAGAGAAAATCCTTCATATAGGCTTGGATATGTTTGCGTGTGCCGCGCACATCCACCCAGTCGCTGCCTTCGGCGATGATATCACGGACTTTTTTTTCCGGTGAAAGCAGGCTGCGTTGCTGGTCGATCATTACGCCGCTCAATGTCTGGGCGAGAGTTATCGTGCCGCTATCGGGTTCGATTTCACCGGTTAGCAGTTTCAGCAATGTACTCTTGCCCGCGCCATTGGCGCCGACAATGCCGATGCGGTCACCGCGCTGAATGCGCAGATTGAAATCGCGGATGATAGGGCGTTCGCCAAAGCTCTTGGAAACATTCTCGGCCACGATAACCGATTTGGTTTTTACATCGTCGCTTGCCAGCTTCATCTTGGCAGTGCCCTGCGGTGCTGTCATCGCCGCTCGCTGTGCGCGCATCTGATGCAGTTTTTCGAGGCGGCCCTGATTACGTTTGCGCCTGGCCGTTACGCCGCGCTGAAGCCAGTGTGCTTCTATCTTCAGCTTGGCGTCGAGCTTATCGGCTGCGCGGGCTTCTTCAGCATAGACCTGTTCTTCCCATGCTTCATAGCCGCCGAAGCCGATTTCTTTGCGTCGCAGACTTCCCCGGTCGAGCCATAGGGTTGCGCGAGTAAGATTACGGAGAAATGTCCGGTCATGGCTGATTGTGACGAAGGCCCCTTTATAGCGGGAAAGCCAGCCTTCCAGCCAGTCAATTGCGGCGAGATCGAGGTGGTTTGTCGGTTCGTCAAGCAGCAGGAGATTGGGTTCCATTGCCAGCGCACGGGTGAGAGCCGCACGACGCCGTTCGCCGCCGCTCGCGCTATGCGCTTTGCGCTCCATGTCGATTCCAAGCTGACCGGCAATTGCTTCGACTTCGAAACTTTGTGGGGCGTCTTTTCCACCCAGCGCATAGTCCATCAGCGTATCGCAACCAGTGAAGTCGGGATCCTGTTCAAGCACCACGATTCGTGTGCCCGGCTGAACCGAGCGCGTACCTTTATCAGCTTCGATCTCGCCTGAAATGAGCTTGAGCAATGTTGTCTTGCCCGCACCATTGCGCCCGATCAGCGCAAGTCGGTCGCGCGGGGCGATGTTAACGTCGAGATCCTTGAAGAGCCAGCCTGTACCCTGATGGAGGCCCAGACCCTCCCAACTTAAAATCGGTGCTTCAGCCATATGCGGCCATTAGGAACTGTTACGCCAAGTAGCAAGGAACACCAGGTTCATCGGGGCGTAATTC
Source organism: Altericroceibacterium spongiae (assembly GCF_003610805.1). Taxonomy (GTDB): domain Bacteria; phylum Pseudomonadota; class Alphaproteobacteria; order Sphingomonadales; family Sphingomonadaceae; genus Altericroceibacterium; species Altericroceibacterium spongiae. The sequence continues at coordinate 283,527 of NZ_RAPF01000004.1, forward strand.
CAACAGGCGCAAAAAAGGCGCGTTCTACCGAGGAGAGCTTGATTATGATCCGTTATGCCCTGCCGCTTCTTGCCGCTAGCGCGATTGCCAGCCCGGCCATAGCTGCCGAAGTGCATCTTCAGGCCACTGGGCCGGTAATCGAGCTGAATGTGAATGAAAGGGTCAAAGCCGAACCCGATATTGTCAATATGAGTGCGGGCGTGACCACTGAAGCGCAAACCGCAGTGGAAGCGATGCAGGCTAATGCAAAACAGATGAATGCGGTCATCAAGCGAATAACCGCATTGGGCATTGAGGATCGTGATGTACAGACATCCGGGATCAATCTCAGTGCGCGTTACGATTATGACCAGCAAACCCGTAAACAGATTTTTCGTGGGTATCAGGCCAGCAACCGTGTGAATATCACCCTGCGGGACATTGATGAAGTCGGGCCTACGCTTGATGCACTGGTGGCCGCTGGCGCGACAGATCTCAATGGCCCGAACTGGTCGCTGGACAATGACGAGAATGTCAAAGCCGAAGCTCGGCGTAAAGCACTCGACAGCGCAAAAAAGCAGGCCATGGAATATGCGCAATGGGCTGGCTATTCCAACATACGTTTGCTGGAGGTGAGCGAGGCAATTTCGCGCAGTCAGCCGATTATGAGCGACCGGATGATGGCGGTTGCAGCCCCGCAGGCGGAATCCACACCCATCAAGCCGGGTATGGTGGAAACAGGCGTTACCGTTGCCGTTAAGTATGAAATGACCAATTGATCATGTGCGCAGACCGGCATTTCCGGCCGGTCTGCTCCTTTCTGGAGGAAACATTATTCAGTCATTGTTCAATGCCTTGCTATTAGGCATCATAGCGTAATGCGAAAACTCACTGTTGCTCTTGCTATTCTTCCCGCCTTTTTGTGTCTGGGAGCACCTTCGTTTGCGGCTGAACAGTCTCGTGACGAACAGGGGCAGGTGCGCAAGGCCATCCGTGAAGGCAATGTCCAGTCCTTGCGTGATATTGAACGCAAGGTTCTTCCGCAAATGAAGGGGCACGAATATCTCGGCCCTGAATATGATGCGGCAGCCAAAGCCTATCGTCTGAAGTTTATCAAAGATGGGCGGGTCGTGTTTATCGATGTGGATGCACGATCGGGCCGAATTATCAGCCGTTCGAACTGAATAGTGGCACCTGAACCCATTCAGTGGAAACCCGTCATGCAGTTGACGTGTTCCATGGAAGAGCCCACATCACGGGCCGCCTTAACCGCAGGGGAAAGTGCATGCGTATCCTGATTGTCGAGGACGAACCGACCCTCGGCCAGCAATTGAAATCGTCGCTAGAGCAGAATGGCTATGCAGTGGATCTTTCCACAGATGGCGAAGATGGCCATTTTCTAGGCAGTACGGAAGAATATGACGCCGTGATTCTCGATCTCGGTCTGCCCGAGATCGACGGGCTTACTGTCCTTGGTATGTGGCGTAAGGAAGGCCGGAATTTTCCCGTTTTGGTTCTGACTGCGCGTGATAGCTGGTCGGACAAGGTTGCCGGTCTCGATGCCGGGGCTGATGATTACCTCGCTAAACCTTTTCAGACGGAAGAGCTGATCGCCAGGCTTCGTGCGTTGATCCGCCGTGCTTCGGGCAATGCGTCTTCCGAACTGGTGGCGGGTAATGTCCGCCTCGATACCCGTTCGGGACGGGTGACGCTTGACGGTGAGCCGGTGAAACTTACTGCACAGGAGTATAAGCTGCTGTCCTATCTGATGCACCATAAGGGCAAGGTGGTCAGCCGCACCGAACTGATCGAGCATATTTACGATCAGGATTTTGACCGCGATTCGAATACGATCGAGGTCTTCGTAACGCGCATCCGTAAAAAGTTGGGTGCTCATGTGATTACAACCATCCGTGGCCTCGGTTACAGCCTCGACGACCCCGACGCAGCCCCGCGCGAATAAGCCGGGTTCCCCCGGCATGGCCGTTCCGTCGACAGGCGGCGGAGACGGCTCGCTGGAGGAGCAGGCTATCGCTGCCGGTGCCGCGCCTCCGCATACGGGAAGTCTTGCCCGGCGCATGATGCTGATTGCGGCGGGGTGGATCACCATTCTGCTGCTGCTTGGCGGTGTAGCGCTTGACCGCACACTGACCGGTCTTGTGACCAACCAGTTCGACGATCAGCTCAATTATGTGCTGACAGCCATGATTGGCTCGGCAGAAATCGGTCCGGAAGGCGAGGTCTACTTCAATCGCCTGCTTGGTGACCAGCGCTTTCTGGAGCCCAATAGCGGCCATTACTGGCAAATTAGCGGGGAAGGGCATGAGGATTATCTCTCCCGCTCGCTCTGGGATCGTACTCTGAAAATGCGGGGTCTGCAGGAGGATTATCAGCCACATTATTATGACAGCAGCCAGTTCGATAACGAACCGTTGCGGGTGGTAGAGCGCACTATCATATTACCCGGCAGCAACACGAAATGGCATTTCCTTGTGGCGGCTGACCGGCAAGAACTGGATGCCCAGATTGCCCGGTTCCGCTGGATCTTGATCTGGAGTTTCGCCATTCTGGGCATTGGCCTTTTGCTGATGGCCACCATGCAGATTTTCTATGGTCTCAGCCCACTGCGCCGGGTTCGTCTGGCTATTGCCCGTATCCGCACCGCTGGCGCCAATCGCGTTACCGACCCGTTGCCGCAGGAAGTGCAGCCTATGGTGGAGGAATTGAACGCGCTGCTCGCCCATTCGGAAAAGCAGGCTGAAGAAGCGAGGACCCATGCGGGGAACCTTGCTCATGCGCTTAAAACCCCGCTGACTGTTTTGACCAACGCAGCCAGTGCCCATTCGCCGGATCTCGATGAGACAGTGCTGCGCGAAGCGGCGGCGATGCGGCGGCAGGTAGATCACCATCTGGCGCGGGCTCGGGCTGCCGGACGGCGTTCCGTCGGGCAGGCACGCGCTAATGTGCTCGACAGTGCTGTTGCGGTGCAACGGGCTGTGTCGCGACTCTACCCCAATGTGCGTTTCGATATCGATGGCAATGACCATGCGGAGGTGGCGATCGAGCGACAGGATCTCGACGAAATTCTGGGCAATTTGATCGAGAATGCGGCGAAATATGGCGGCGGAAGCGTTTTTGTTACGGTCGATGCCGCGCCTGAAAAACGCCTATGCCGTGTTTGGGTTGAGGATGATGGTGCGGGCATTCCTGAAAAAGACCGCAGGAGTATTTTTGCCCGTGGCGCAAGACTCGATACCGAAAAGCCAGGCACCGGACTCGGCCTGGCCATCGTCAGCGACGTTGCTCATATCTATGGCGGCGACGTTTCCCTCCATGAAAGCGAGGACCTGGGCGGGTTGCTGGTTCAGCTCGACTTGCCGCGCGCCGGAGGATGATGCTGCCTTGCAGCATGGTTAACAATACTGTAAATTAAAATTCTTCCAAGATAAGGAGGATTGCGCCATGTTTCGCTATGCGCCGGATATCGTACAGACCGACATTGATCACATGGGTCATGTGAACAATGCCGTTTATCTGCGCTGGGTACAGGATGCAGTCGTGAAATACTGGGAAGCGGTCGCCCCGTCAGAGGCGCAGGCCTCGCATCTGTGGGTCGCCCTTAAGCATGAAATCACATATCGTAAGCCGGCTTTCCTCGACGATGAGGTGATTGCAGAGGTGATCGCGCAGGAAGTGCAGGGCGCCCGGACTTTTTTTCGTACCTTGTTTCGCCGGGGTGAGGAAATTCTGGCTGAAGTGACGAGTTGCTGGTGTTGTCTCGATTCGGTTTCGCATCGCCCGATGCGCGTGGCTGGCGACCTGGCCAGACGTTTTATCGGGTCGGATGGGAAATGACCGGTTTCACCTCATGCATGAGGTGAGGCAAATTGTCCTTACCGGTCAGTCACGGCGAGCGAGTTCGTGATGACGGATCACTTCCTCAATTACGAAACGAATGAATTTTTCGCTGAATTCCGGATCGAGATCAGCTTCTTCTGCCAATGTTCGCAGCCGTCTAATCTGCCGTTCTTCCCGAGCCGGATCGGCTGGAGGAAGCTTGTTTTCCGCCTTATAGGCCCCTACCGCCTGCGTGATCCGAAATCGCTCGGCAAGCATGTGAATTAATGCAGCATCGATATTGTCGATGCTCTTGCGAAAGCCGCTGAGAACCTTGTCAGGGCTTGTCCGGGGCGGTGATTGGTCTTCGATATTGGCCATATCACCCTTGCTAGCATCTATTCCGCGCTTGCCAAGCGGGGCAATACCGACCATTTGCGGCATGTATGAGCGCAGAGGCAGTATCTCTTGAGACGAAGGATCGTCAAAACCAGCCCAGTCTGGAGCCGATCCTGTCACTGACCGCCCCTTCCATGGAGGCGGTCAATTCCGTGATTCTTGAAAGAATGCAGAGCGAAATTCCGCTGATTCCTGCATTGGCCGGCCATCTGATTTCAGGCGGGGGCAAGCGTATGCGCCCGATGCTGACACTCGCCGGTGCTGAACTGGTCGGCTATAAAGGAGATCATCACTACAAGCTCGCCGCCGCAGTCGAATTTCTCCACACTGCCACTTTGCTGCATGACGATGTGGTAGACGGTTCGGAAACACGCCGGGGAAAGAAAGCAGCCAATATTGTGTACGGGAATCCGGCCACTGTTCTGGTGGGCGATTTTCTGTTTGCCCGGGCTTTCGAGCTGATGGTGGATGCAGACAATCTCCGGGCTCTCAAAGTGCTGTCCGATGCGAGTGTCGTGATCGCGCAGGGGGAAGTCGATCAGCTGACTGCTCAGCGCAAAATCGAAACCAGCCAGGATCATTACCTTCATATCATTGGCGCCAAAACGGCAGCGTTATTCGCTGCTGCCAGCCGGATTTCCGCCGTTATTGCCGAGCGTAGTGCGGAAGAGGAAAAGGCGCTCGACGATTACGGGCGCAATCTCGGTATTGCTTTCCAGCTTGTTGACGATGCGATCGATTACGATTCCGAACGCGCGGAGATGGGTAAGGATCAGGGCGATGACTTCCGCGAAGGCAAAATGACTCTGCCTGTGATTCTCGCTTATGCTAAAGGTTCCGCCGAAGAGCGCAAGTTCTGGCAGGAAGCGATTGCCGGTTTCCGCAATGAAGATGAAGATCTGGCATATGCGATTGAGCTGATACATCAGCACGATACGGTGGCTGCAACGCGTGAAAAGGCCTTGGAATTTGCGGAGAAGGCCTGTGATGCCTTGTCAATATTTCCCGATAGCGAGGCCCGGGCGGCAATGGTGGAGGCGGCGCAATTCGCTGTCTCCCGGCTTTACTGAGCTAACTGGCAGGGCGAGGCTATTCCCGTTTTAGCTTTCCGTCTCTTATGCGATCCGGTTTTCTTACTCCGGCTCTCGCCATAATATGCGATTTTCGGCAGGAGTTGTCCTGTGAGTGACTTGCCGATCGATACGGTTTTGCCCGATTTGCTGGCTACCTTGCGGGAGCGCAATTCCGCTGTGCTGATCGCACCACCGGGAGCAGGCAAGACGACGGCGGTAGCCCCCGCACTGCTCGATGAGGAATGGTGCAGTGGCACGATCATCCTTCTCAGCCCGCGCCGTGTCGCTGCCAGAGCCGCAGCAGAGCGGATTGCGCAGATTTTAGGCGAGAAAGTGGGGCAGCGTGCTGGCTATCTCACCCGGCTTGATACGAAGCGCTCAGGCGAGACGCGTATTTTGGTGATGACCGAGGCAATTTTTGTCGCGCAATTGCTGGAAAATCAGGAGTTGCCGGGTGTGTCGGCTGTCCTGTTTGACGAGGCGCATGAGAGGCATCTGGATTCCGATCTTGGCCTCGCTCTCGCGCTGGAGAGCCAGCAGATTCTGCGGGACGATCTTCGTCTTCTGGTTATGTCGGCAACGATCGACGGCGCGCGATTTGCACGATTGCTGGGCGATCATGCACCCGTAATCGAAAGCGAAGGCAAAGCCTGGCCTCTGACGGTGAAATGGCTTGGCAGCAGACCGGAATTGCGGGTCGAAGAAGCAATGACGTCCGCCGTGCTTCAGGCATGGCGCGATGAGCAGGGCGATATTCTGGCCTTTCTGCCCGGTGTTCGGGAAATCGAGCGTGTCCGGCAAAGATTGGAAGAAAAGCTCCCGCATGTTCCCATTCTGCCTCTCCACGGACAGGTAGAGCCCGCTGCACAGCGCGCAGCGATTCGTCGTGATGAGGAAGATCGTCGTCGAATCGTGCTGGCCACGGCGATAGCTGAGACCTCGATTACGCTCGAAGGCGTGTCGGTTGTGGTCGATAGCGGTCTCGCTCGTCGTGCCGAATTCGATCTTGCCGCAGGGCTGACTCATTTGGTGACGGTGCGTGCCAGTCAGGCATCGGCGGCACAAAGGGCCGGGCGTGCAGCGCGAACCGGGCCTGGTGTCGCTTATCGTTTGTGGGAAGAAGCGGCGCATGCCGGGCGTCCGGCATTCGATCCGCCCGAAATTGCTACACAGGATCTTGCTCCGTTTGCGCTCGCTCTCGCGCAATGGGGAGTGGGTGACCCGGCGTCGCTGCAATGGCTGGATAGTCCGCCAGACAAAGCTCTGTCATCCGCCTACGAGCGCCTGCAGGCCCTGAATGCGCTCGATTTAGACGGCCGGATTACCAGTTGGGGACGGAAGATCGCTGCCTTGCCGATGGCGCCCTGGCAGGCTGCCATGCTGCTTTTCGGCGCACGCCACGGTGTGGCTCGGGATGCTGCCCGGCTGGCCTTGCTGATGCAGGAGCGGGGGCTGGGCGGCCGCGGGGAGGATCTGGCGCAGCGGCTGGCTCGCTGGAATGCGGATCGTTCGGGCCGGGCCACAGCGTCCCGCAAACTGGCTGAAGGCTGGGCGAAACGCGCAGAAAAGCTGATTTCTTCGGTAGAAGATGCTGCGCCGCCTTTGAGTGTTCTCCTGGCCTATGCTCTGCCTGATAATGTCGCACGGCGGCGCGATACATCGGGAGAAAACTGGCTCTCCGCAGGCGGGCGCGGCTATATTTGTGACACGGCTTCTCCGCTGGCAGGAAGCGAATGGATGGTAATCAGCGATGCACAGGGGCAGGCACGCGGAGCGCGAATTACTGCCGGGCTGGCGCTGTCGTCCGAAGATGTCGAGCAATGGCTTGGAGAGCGAATCGAACGTCGCTCCGTTCTGCGCTGGGCGAATGAAAGAGTTGAGGCTCGCGTGGAACGGCGGCTGGGCGCAATTACAATGGCCAGCGGGCCGGACCCTGATCCTGACTCGCAGGCGGTGGAGGCGCTGTTGCTCGAAAAAGCAGTGGAGCGGCTCGATTTGCTTGTGCCGGCAGAATTGATGGCGCGAGCCCGGTTTGTCGGGCTCGATGCGTTTCAACCCGACCGTCTGGAGGCAGAAGCGCAGGAATGGCTGGCTCCGGCCCTGTCGGAAAGACGCGATCTGAAGATACCGAAAGGCATTTTAACAGAGGCTTTGCTGGCACGGCTCGACTGGAACACACGGCAGACTCTCGACCGGCAGGCGCCTCGCGACTTCACGACGCCGGTAGGAACGCATCACCGGATCGATTATGCCGGGGAAGGAGCCCCTTCTGTAGAAGTGCGGGTTCAGGCGCTTTTCGGGCTCGATTCGCACCCGATGATCGGGCGTACGCCGCTGCTGCTGAATCTGACCAGCCCGGCCGGGAGACCCATTCAGGCAACTCGCGATCTGCCCGGTTTCTGGCGCGGAAGCTGGCGCGATGTATGCAAGGATATGAGAGGGCGCTATCCCAAACATCGCTGGCCGGAGGAACCCTGGGCTGAGAGACCGAGTTTGAAAACGAAGAAAGCCTTCGATCGCTCTTGATTTTCACGTCAATTCGCAGGAAAGCGACATTTATGCAGGCACGTATCTACAAACGACCGAAGAATGCGATGCAATCCGGCAAGGCGCTGGTGGATCAGTGGATCCTCGAATTTGTGCCCGCCGAGGCCAAAAAGCCCGACCCGTTGATGGGATGGGCTGGCAGTGGCGATACGCGGGAACAGGTCCAGCTCAAATTTCCGTCACAGGAAGCAGCGCAGGCTTATGCGGACAAATATGGCATTTCTGCCATTGTTCATGCCGTGCCGCCCAAGCGTCTGAAAATTCAGGCTTATGCTGATAATTTTCGCTGATTGAAGACCCGCCGCAAGGCAACCGGTTGCAAAACTGTTTCATTCCCGCCATATGGCGCGCCGGGAGTCGGGCGGACGTTTGCGTTCGTTAACCTGGTCAGGTCCGGAAGGAAGCAGCCATACCGGATTGCGACGGGTCGCTCGGCTCCTTTTCCCCCTGACATTATGAGCACCAGCCCCTATCTTGTCTGCCATGAATGATTCCGCGGACATGTTTGGCGACCGGCCTCCCGAAGAGGAGCGTGACGAGTCGCAACCCAGTGCAGAAGAGCTGGAAAAAGCCGGGCAATCCGCGCTTTTCGGTGGGGAAGAGTTGCCCCAGGGTCAGCCTGAAACAGCCGAATCCGCGCCGAAAATGCCTGCGCCGACAAGGGAGCCTGAAAAGACTCTAACAGGGCCAGAAGCGCCTTCAGCAGGGCCAGAAAGCACTTCCGCAGAGCCTCAGCCCGCTTCGCCTGTCAATTCGCCTGCACCGGCGCCGGATCTTGCTCAGCCTTACCGTGTTCTGGCCCGTAAATATCGCCCGCAGACCTTTTCCGAACTGATCGGTCAGGATGCGATGGTCCGCACGCTCGCCAATGCGATCGAGCGTGACCGTCTCGCCCATGCCTTTTTGATGACCGGGGTGCGCGGGGTGGGCAAGACATCCACCGCGCGGCTGATTGCGAAGGCGCTCAATTGTATCGGGCCGGACGGGCAGGGCGGTCCGACGATCGATCCTTGCGGCCAGTGCGAACCGTGCCGCGCGATTGCCGAAGGGCGCCATATCGACGTGATCGAGATGGACGCGGCTTCGCATACCGGGGTGGACGATGTGCGCGAGATTATCGAGGCGGTGCGCTATGCCGCGGTCTCGGCCCGCTACAAAATTTATATTATCGACGAAGTTCACATGTTGTCGCGCAATGCCTTCAATGCGCTGCTCAAGACGCTGGAAGAGCCACCGGCGCATGTGAAGTTCCTTTTTGCAACGACCGAGGTGGACAAACTGCCCGTCACGGTGCTGAGCCGGACGCAGCGTTTCGATCTGCGCCGTATTCCGACACCGATGCTCCGGCAGCATTTTGCAAGCATTTGCCGCCGGGAAAATGTCGAGGCGGAAGAAGAAGCGCTGTCCATGGTGGCCGCAGCGGCTGAAGGCTCGGTGCGTGACGGCCTGTCGATTCTCGATCAGGCGATTGCTCATGCCGATCTCGATGAAGGCGGGGTGGTCACGGCAGAACGTGTGCGCGACATGCTCGGCCTGTCGGATAAGAGCGCGCAGCGCACTTTGTTCGAGGCCATGCTGCAGGGAGAAGCCAAAGCTCTTCTCGATGCAATCGCCCGGCAATATGCGCTCGGTGTCGAACCGCTGGCGCTGATGCGCGGCGCGATGGATCTGACGCACCGCATCACCGTGGCGCAGGTTGGCGGCGATGCCGCGGATGCGCCGACACTGGAAGAGCGCGAAGCGATCGAGGAATGGGCCGGGCGTCTTTCCGCCGCACAGCTCCATCGCCTGTGGCAATTGCTGCTCAAGGGCTATGACGAAGTGCGGCAGGCGCCCGATCCGCTGGTGGCGACGCAAATGGCGCTGCTGCGCGTGCTGCACGCTTCGGGCATGCCCGATCCCGGCCAGCTTGCCCGCACGCTTCAGGATATGGCGGCCAATGGCATGGCCCCGGCTTCTGCACCGGCAGCGGGGCAGGGTTCGGAAGGGCCGGCCGGGGAGAGCGGCAGCGCAGCTCCGGCTGCGGCGGGGCCGCCGGTCCGGTGGACGGAACTGCTCGAACAGGTCGAACATTCGGGCCAGTTGCGTGCCTGGCAGACTATGCGTGACTGGGTGAGGGTAGTGAGCCTGAAACAGGGCGAACTGATCTATTCGCTCGCCCCCGGCCTGCCCGAAGATCCGACCGCTTTGCTGCGTGAGGCGTTGTTCAATGCAACGGCGGAGCGCTGGACGGTCGAACGCTCGGAGGAAGAAGGGACGCCGTCTCTGCGCGAACAGGAAGAGGCGGCCAAAGCCGAAACCGAACGGCAAATTCGCGAAGCGCCTCTGGTGAAAGCGGCTTTCGAAGCTTTCCCCGGCGCGGAGCTGATCGATGAAACGGATACGCTGAAAAGCGACAGACAATGGAGCAAACGCGCATGAAGAGCATGGAAGAAATGTTGCAGGCAGCCCAGCAGGCTGCCGAAACGATCCAGAAACAGATGGGCGAGGCGCAGACCAAGCTCGATTCGATCGAAGTGGAAGGCAGTTCGGGCGGCGGACTGGTCAAGATCCGCTGTAGCGCCAAGGGCCGGATGCTCGGTGTCTCTATCGATGACAGCCTGATGAAGCCGGAAGAAAAGCAGGTGCTGGAAGATCTCGTCACGGCCGCTCTCAACGATGCCCGCAGCAAGGCCGATCAGGCCGCCAATGAGGAAATGGGCAAGGTCCAGCAGGGCATGGGCCTGCCGCCGGGCTTTAACTTTCCCGGCATGGGCTGACACCCCTATGGGCCGATAGCATCGGGGCCGGGCGGTGGCTTTCTGAGGCCGCGATGCGCCTCATGCTGCAGCTTGGCCTGATCGTGGGCCGAAGAACCCGTTTCCCTCTGCCTGCGCCGCGAGGGCCGCAGACAGAAGAGTCTCGGCACGAATCCTTTACGCGGCAGCCCTGTGTGCTCCGTCATGCCTGTGACAAAACGCCTTTAATGGTCCAATATGGCGTGAATATACCGAAAATCTCCGGATTTTCCGCCGTTTTAGGGGTTTCTGCTCTGGCCTGACAGGGAAAATAGCCCATAGTGCGGAGCAGGCATGGGATGGTTATGGAAGCGGGCGTTGCAGGATAAAGGCAGCGTTCCCATATCGGTCTCAAGCCGGTTTACCGGGAATGGCGCTGTGAAGCGCTGTCAACGAACGGCAGAATTACTGATGAATTTATACCCTCTGCTTCCCTTGCGCGACATTGTCGTTTTCCCCGGCATGGTCGTTCCGCTGTTTGTCGGCCGTGAAAAATCGGTGGCGGCACTCGAAGCGGCGATGGAAGGTGACAAGGATATTTTCCTGCTGGCGCAGCTCGATCCGGGCTGTGACGATCCGCAGCGCGCCGATCTCTATGATATGGGCGTGGTCGCGCAGGTGCTGCAATTGCTGAAACTGCCCGACGGTACGGTGCGCGTGCTGGTCGAAGGCAAGCAGCGCGCCCGGCTCGACACGATGCGTGAAGAAGGCGGTCTGGTGGTCGGTCAGGTTGAAGTGCAGGAAGAAGAAACGGCGGCCGGCAATGAAGTCGCCGCGATGATGCGTTCCGCACTCGATCAGTTCGCCGAATATGCCAAGCTCAATAAGAAGCTCCCCGATGAGCTGGAAGATGAGCTGGCCGGGATCGACGATGCGGGCAAGCTGTCCGATACGATTGCCGCCAATCTTTCCTCCAAGGTTTCCGACAAGCAGGCTCTGCTGACCGAACCCGATCCGCTCAAGCGGCTGGAAATGGTCTTCTCCTTCATGGAAGGGGAGCTTTCCGTCCTGCAGGTCGAACGTAAGATTCGCGGCCGCGTGAAGCGCCAGATGGAAAAGACCCAGCGCGAATATTATCTCAATGAACAGTTGAAGGCGATCCAGTCCGAACTGGGTAATGGCGATGGCGAAGAGGCCGACGAACTGGCCGAATTGCAGGAAAAAATCGACACGCTGAAACTGTCCAAGGAAGCCAAGGCCAAGGCGCAGACCGAGCTGAAAAAGCTCAAACATATGCAGCCGATGAGCGCCGAAGCGACCGTGGTGCGCAATTATCTCGATGTGCTGCTGGGCCTGCCCTGGGGCAAGAAATCGCGCCTCAAGAAAGATATCGGCAAGGCGCAGGAAATCCTCGATCAGGATCATTATGCGCTCGACAAGGTGAAGGACCGGATTGTCGAATATCTGGCGGTTCAGGCGCGAACCAACAAGCTGAAAGGTCCGATCCTGTGCCTCGTTGGCCCTCCGGGCGTTGGCAAGACCAGTCTTGGCAAAAGCATTGCCAAGGCGACCGGGCGTGAATTTATCCGTCAGTCGCTGGGCGGCGTGCGCGACGAGGCTGAAATTCGCGGCCATCGCCGGACCTATATCGGCTCGCTGCCGGGTAAGATCGTGACCAATCTCAAAAAGGCCGGCGCGTCGAACCCGCTCTTCCTGCTCGATGAAATTGACAAGCTCGGGCAGGATTTCCGCGGCGATCCGGCTTCTGCGCTGCTCGAAGTGCTCGATCCCGAACAGAATTCCAAGTTTCAGGATCACTATCTCGAACTCGATATCGATCTCAGCGATATCATGTTCGTCTGCACGGCCAATTCGCTCAACCTTCCGCAGGCTCTGCTCGACCGGATGGAGATCATCCGTCTCGAAGGCTATACGGAAGACGAGAAGGTCGAGATTGCGCAGCGTCATCTGATCGACAAGCAGATCGAAGCGCATGGGCTCAAAAAGGGCGAATTCGAGCTGACCGAAGACGGTTTGCGCGACCTGATTCGCTATTACACGCGCGAAGCCGGGGTCCGGACGCTCGAACGCGAAGTCGCGCGTCTGTGCCGCAAAGTGTTGCGCAAGATTCTCGAAAAGGAAGTGACCAGCGTCACCATCACACCGGATAATCTCGGCGATTTCGCCGGGGTGCGCAAATTCCGTCACGATATGTCGGAAGAAGAAGCGCAGGTTGGCGCCGTAACCGGGCTGGCCTGGACCGAAGTGGGGGGCCAGCTCCTGTCGATCGAGAGCGTGACCACACCGGGCAAAGGTGAAATCCGCTCGACCGGCAAGCTGGGCGAAGTGATGAACGAGTCGATCCAGACCGCGTTCAGTTTCGTCAAGGCGCGGGCGCCTGCCTATGGCATCAAGCCGTCGATTTTCCAGCGCAAGAATATCCATATTCACCTGCCCGAAGGGGCTGTGCCCAAAGACGGGCCGAGCGCCGGCATCGGCATGGTGACCTCGATCGTCTCGACGCTGACCGGTATCCCGGTGCGGCCCGATGTCGCGATGACCGGCGAAGTCACTTTGCGTGGCCGGGTTCTGCCGATCGGCGGGCTCAAGGAAAAGCTGCTGGCAGCTTTGCGCGGGGGAATCACCACGGTGATGATTCCCGATGAGAATCAGAAGGATCTGGCCGAAATTCCTGAAAATGTGAAAACGGGGCTGACGATCATTCCCGTGAAGCATGTGGATGAAGTGCTCGATATCGCTCTGACATCCGAACCCGAAGCGATCGAATGGACCGAGGCGGACGATCTGGCCAGCCAGCCAGCGCCGCCGGCACCCGATCAAAGGCGCGGTACGGCGCATTAAGCGCCCGGTCTGCCGTGCCTGCACTGCACAATCGAGGGATGTGTTCCTATTCCGTGGTTAACGGAAGGGAGATGTCCCTCTTGTTGCATCGCATCATCGACTGTCGGAGACGCTAACTTTCCAGAAAACCGCATTTTTCCGACGCTTAGCCTTTGACAGAGCGATGAAAAACGGCTCAATTCCTCGCATCGCGAGGCGATTCAAATATCTTTCCCACACGAACAACCTGAGGGGGTTATTCACATAATGAACAAGAATGAACTGATTGGCGCGGTCGCGGATGCCAGCGGTCTTTCGCGCAACGACGCAACCAAGGCTGTCGAAGGCGTGTTCGATACGATCACCACGGCCCTCGCCAAGGGTGATGAAGTCCGTCTCGTCGGCTTCGGCACTTTCTCGGTTGCGAAGCGCAAGGCTTCGACCGGCCGTAACCCGCGCACTGGCGAGCCGATGACCATCAAGGCATCGACCCAGCCGAAATTCAAGGCCGGCAAGGGCCTCAAGGATGCCGTGAACTAAGCATCCTTTCCAACTTGTTTCGCCGCTTTCGGGCGGGAGGAACGGAAAAGGCCGCCCCTTCAGGGAGCGGCCTTTTTGTATATGTCCCTCTTTATCGGGGGAAGCTTTGCGGGAGTGTTCACGGCCCCGCCGGGATCGGCCGGGCCGCGAAGCGCTCAGGGTTCGAGCTGAATCAGCGCAGTGGGCGCGGTCCGGCTGCGCGGGGTGAGTGTCCATTGCAACATCTGCCCATCGTCCTTTTCGGGCGCGGCTTGCGGGCCTTCGTCGGTATTGTTGGCCAGAATGGTTCCATCGGTAATGACACGGAAGGTGCCGTCGATTTCCGGCAGGTTGAGATCCGTGTCGCTTTCCTTTTCGGCCATGGCGACCATCATGCCGCTCATCGAAGTCCCTTTTTCGGAAACGAAACCGGGCGCATTGATCCGCACCGTGTCATTCGCGCGGCGGGTCACCATCAGGAATTTATCGGCCATCTGCATGTCTTCGAAAGTCGGGAAGACAAAGTCATGCGTGATTGTGCTGGTGATGGCGAAATCGACTTTGAACAGCCCGTCACCGGCATATTCGACTGACTTCCACCCGGCCTGACGGCGCAGACGGGCGGCGATTTCGGATCCGGCATCGGGATCGTCCAGATTGACTCCGCCCATCATGGCAGACATCGCGGCAATGCCCATTTCGGCTTCCGCATCGCTATCGGCCTGGCGGGTTTCCCATTCGCTGCGCTGCTGTTCGGTTTCCTCTTCGGTGCAGTCGCGATCCTCGAAGGTTTCCTCATCGTAGCAATGGGGCGTGAATTCCGCTGAGCCGTCAGCCTCATCGGCCATTTCGGCCATCTGGCTGAGACCGAGCAGATAGACGTCGCCCGTATAAGTGAAGGTGAAAGTTCCGTCGCGCCGCAAATGCAGGGTCGAATCGAATGTACCGGGCATCAGCATGCAGGCAGCCAGCAACAGCGCCATACCGGCTGCCAGCGCCCCGGCCACCGGGCGGCGCAGTTTTTTCCAGTTTGTCATCGTCATTCCTATAATCTTGAAGTCAGGTCCGCATCGCGGCGGCATAAAGCGCGATGGCGGCGGCATTGGAGACGTTGAGGCTCTCCATCCGCTCGCTGATCGGCAATCTGGCCAGCGCATCGCAATGCTGTGCGATATTATGGCGCAACCCTTCGCCCTCGGCCCCCAGCACCAGCGCGACCGGTCCGGCGGGCAGTGCTTCGGCAAAACCGGATTCGGCTTCCCCGGCCAGTCCGATTCGCCAGTAGCCCGCTTCGGCCATTTCATCGAGCGCGCGGGCGAGATTGACCACGCGCACCCAGGGCACCACTTCCAGCGCGCCAGAGGCCGATTTCGCCACAACGCCGCTCTCGGGCGGAGCATGGCGATCCTGCGTCACGATAGCCACGGCATCGAAAGCCGCGGCCGAGCGCAGAATGGCGCCGACATTATGCGGGTCGGTCACCTGATCGAGCACCACGATGGGGCGCGGCGAATCACCGTCCAGCACGTCGTCGAGATGCAGATCGTCGAGTGGTTCGCATTCGAGTACGAGCCCCTGATGGGGCGCATCGCGCGAAACGAGCCGGGCAAGATCGGTGACCGCAGCATATTCCACAGGAAAATCTGGCGGCAATTCACCGTCGAGAGAATCGATACCTTCGCGGGTTGCCCACAGCTTTCTGTGTTGCCGGCGGGGATTCATCAATGCGGCTTCGACCGCATGGCGGCCCCAGAGCCGCACATGGCCCTGCGTCCCCCGGCCGGAGCCGCGTCCCCCCTGCATTCTGCCTGCGCGCCCGCGCAAAGCTTTTTTATCACCACGTTTGGCCATGAAATCTCCTTATTTATGCCGCGCATGCCAGCACCCCCATTGACAGGCAAGCCTCGCTTCGCCATTGAGCGCCGCACTCGGCCGGACGGTTCTTCTTTCGAGAGGGCTTTCAAGCGGGTTCTTCCCGCAACCGGCGACCCGGTGGACAGGTGGCCGAGTGGTTAAAGGCAGCAGACTGTAAATCTGCCCGCGCAAGCGTACGCTGGTTCGAATCCAGCCCTGTCCACCATCTCGCCCCTTCCGGAAAATTGGGCAAGCAGCATGTCCATAAGCGGGCATGAGCCGTGATGGTGGCTGGCGCTACAGGGCGCTGTGAGGGCTCTCAGCCCTCGCGGGCGGCTCGGATGGCGGCTCCGGCGGCGAAGGGGGCTGCGGCGACCAGCGCGAGGCTGATTGCGGCGGCGAGAGCCAGGCCGCCTTCGCCTCCGGTCGAGAGGCTGCCCGCGCCGAAGATCAGCAGCGGCACGGCGAGGGGGATCACGAGCAGACCCGACAGCGCAGCGCCCGAGCGCAGAGACACGGTCAGGGCGGCGATGATGATGCCGATGGCTGCGAGCCCCGGCGTGCCGGCCAGCAGGCCCAGCTCGACAAGGCGCAATGTCTCCCCGTCAATACCCAGCAAGGCGCTTGCCGGGAGCGTGGCCAGCATCAGCGGCGGGCCGAAGCTCAGCCAGTGGGCCAGCACGCGCACCGCAACGACCATTTCTTCGGAAATGCCGCGCAGGGCCCATTGATCGAAGAAACCCTGCTCCATATCGGGCGCCAGCAGCCGGTCGAGCGGGAGAATCGCTGCGAGCAGCGCCGCGACCCAGATCACCCCGCCGCCGGTGCGTGCGAGCAGCGGCGCGTCCGGCCCCACGGCGAAGGGATAGAGCATGGCCACGGCGAGAAAGAAGAGCAGCGGCAGCATGGTGCCGCCGCGTCGTCCGCCACCGCCCGTACTGCCGGGCATCAGCAAAGCGAGATCGCGCCGCAGAAGGGTGAAAAGCGCGCTCACAAAGCATGCTCCGCCAGCATCAGCCGGGTAAGCCCTGCCATAGTGAAAGGCTGGTGCGAGGCGATGACGGCAATACCGCCTGCCGCGCAATGTTCCGCCACCATCCGCTCGCAATGGGCCACAGCATCGCTGTCGAGCCCGTTAAGCGGCTCATCGAGCAACCAGATCGGGGCCTGTTGCCCGGCAAGGCGGGCAAGCGCTGCGCGTTTGCGCTGGCCGGTGGAGAGATAGCGCACAGGCACATCGCGCAACCGTTCGAGGCCGAGACTGTCCCATCCGGCTGCTGTGCTGCCGTCCAGATGTTCCCAGAAGCGGAGCGCTTTGGCGAGCGGCAGATGTTCATCGAGCGCAGGATGTTCATCGAGCAGGCCGATAGCTCCGTCGCGCTGCACATCACCTGCATAGGGGCGCCGCAGGCCGGCGAGAATGCGGATCAGGCTGGATTTGCCGATTCCGTTCGGTCCGGCCAGATGCAAGGCTTCTCCGGGGAACAGACTGAGCGATAAATGGCGAAACAACAAGCGTTCGCCGCGCAAACAGGCAAGGTCATGGGCAGCGAGACGGCACTCTTTCATGATCTCAGGCGTTAGGCCAAAGGATCACCAGCGACAAGTTCAGGAGACAGGCCATGGCAATTTCCCGATTGACCCCGAGCGAGCGCGATGAGGCGCTGACGGCGCTTGCGGGATGGACTCTCAGCGAGGACGGCCGCGCGATTGCGCGCCGTTTTACTTTTGCCGATTTCAACGAAGCCTTCGGTTTTATGACACGCGTTGCGCTGCTGGCGGACAAGATGGACCACCATCCCGAATGGGCGAATGTCTATAACCGGGTGGATATCACGCTGACCACCCATGACGCTGGTGGTCTTTCGCAGCGCGATATAAAAATGGCCGAAGCGATTGAGGCTTTCTGAGCGGAGCCGGGCCGGCATATGTGGCCCGACTCCCTATAGATGCTCGTAAGAGTGCCTGATCCTAACGGACCAGTTCTGCCCCGGTCACGATTTCCGCTGTCGATGCGGCGACCGTTTTACCCATCGCTTCGGCCCGGCCGCCCAGACAGGTGGCGAGGAAATTCTCCGCAATCGCATTAAAAGCGATATTGTTTTCAGGCCGGGCGAAGCCGTGGCCTTCATCGGGGAACAGAACATAGGTCACCGGAATGCCGGCTTCCTGCATTGCCTGCACGATCTGGTCGCTTTCGGATTGTTTGACGCGCGGATCGTTGGCGCCCTGACCGATCAGCAACGGCTTTTCGATCTGCCCGGCCTTGTAGAGCGGGGAGCGTTCTTGCAGTAGTTTTTTGCCATCTTCCGTATTGGGATTGCCCATCCGTTCATGGAACTGGGCGATC
Source organism: Altericroceibacterium spongiae (assembly GCF_003610805.1). GTDB lineage: Bacteria > Pseudomonadota > Alphaproteobacteria > Sphingomonadales > Sphingomonadaceae > Altericroceibacterium > Altericroceibacterium spongiae. Next base: position 301,643 of record NZ_RAPF01000004.1, read on the forward strand.
ATCGGTTCCCAGTAGGGAGGGATGGTTTCCAGCAGCGTTTCGAGATTGGACGGGCCGACAATATCGACCCCGCAGGCGAAGCGGTCCCCCGTCTGGGTCAGGCCAACCAGCGTGGCATAACCGCCATAGGAACCGCCCATAATGGCGACCTTGCTCTTATCGGCAATGCCCTTGGCGACAGCGTAATCCACAGCATCGATAAGATCGTCATGCATTTTGGCCGCCCATTCGAGATTGGCCGCAGTGATGAAATCCTTTCCGAAGCCGGTCGAGCCGCGATAATTGACCGACAACACCGCATAGCCGCGATTAGCGAGCCATTGATGCGCGCGGTTGAAGCCATAGACATCGCGTGCCCAGGGGCCGCCATGGACCAGCAGCACCATCGGAACGGGGCTCGCCGGAATACCGCTCGCTTCGGGATCGGTGCCGGGCGGCAGGGTCAGATAGCTGGGCAGAACCAGCCCGTCACGCGCTGTGATTTCGAGCGGGTGCATCGGCTGGAGCGGTGCACCTTCCAGAGTGGGGCGGGTAGTATAGAACAGTTCCAGCGTCTGTGCGCGGCGGTCGTAAATATAGGCCCGGCTCGGGGCGACGAGCGGGTCGTTCCAGACGATCCAGCGATCGTCTTCCTCGGTGCGTGAGGAAACGCCGAATTCGCCTTCGAGCTGCTTGTCCAGCCAGTCGAGCGATTCTTTGATCGCGGGATCGAGCACGACCCATTCATTGACGAGGTAATTGACCGAATAGGCCTGCACTTCGCCGGTTTTTGGATGGGTGAGCGTGCCGCCGATATCGGCCTTGTCATTTTCGGCGATCACGCGTTTTTCGCCCGTTTCGCTGTCCTGCGCGATCAGCGCCGCCGTGTTCCGTCCGCGACTGTCGATCCAATAGAGCGTTTTGCCGTCCACCGTATAGCCGGCCGGGCTGGTGGTCAGCGCATCTTCCAGCGCAGTGCTTTCGGACGGGGTTTCGGCTATGGTCGTGCCGTCTGTTATTTCGAAAAAATCCATCCCGCCCTGTGCATTGGGGCGGATCGCCCAGCGCAGCGTCAGGCTGTCATCGGCGAGGAAGGAGACGAAACCGGGATTTTCCAGCACCAGCGTCAGTTCGCCCGTGTGCAGATTGAGCCGGTAGATATCGTGAAGCCGCGCATCGCGATTGTTGAGGCCGACCAGAATCGTGTCACGGATCGTTTCCGACGTGCCGACGATCTGCACGCGGGTTTCTTCGAAAGGCGTCAGGGCGCGTTCTTCGCCGCTGGCAATATCGATTCCGTAAAGCAGGTAATTCTCGTCCCCGCCTTTATCCTGCACATAGAGCAGGGTCTGCGAATCGGGGGACCAGAAATATTGCGGAATGGGCCGCTCTGTGGCGCAGGTCATCAGTTTCTCGGCAGTGAGATCGTCCGCCGGAGCCATCCAGACATTCATTACCCCCTCATGCGGGGCCATCCAGCTGATCCATTTCCCGTCCGGGCTGATCTGACCTGCGGCGCGGGTCGGATTTCCATACAGCGCATCGCGCGGGATCAGGGGAAAGGTGTCGAGGTCTGCTGCGGCTGCCGGGCTGAGGGTCATGCAATCTCCCATGAGGTTTACAGATGCCGGGATGGCGGAATAGGCTTCTATCTGGCGATGCTGCGCGGGTCCTGAAAGGGGCGGCGGGGAATATTGTTCTCCGGAACTGCACGGGCATAATCCGCCAGCGACAGGACTGACGACAGAACATAATGGGAAAGAGAGAGCGACCAATGGCAAGCCGGTACGAACAGGCCGTTTATGACTGCATGAATCCGACGCTGGAATTGTATCACCGGACGGAGAACCCCTTCCACAAGGCGATATTGCTCAATTTCTGGCGTCATGTGCACCTCGAAGGCGCGGCCATGTTCGAAGAGATCACCGCTGAGGACATGATGAGCGACAATCCGGTCTACCGGGTGAGCTGGGGTGAAACTCCGCAAGTGGTGAAAGGGCGCGAAGGCGTGGCCGCCTTCTATGCCTCGATCGGAGATATCGTGCTGTGGAATTCGGGCGATATGCTGGCGGTGGCCGATTGGGGAATCGCCGATGAAATGTGGTTTCACCAGATGTCGACCGGCGCCGAATTGCGCAAGCTCGGCCATAGGGCGGAAAAGGATGACGGGCTCTATCTGGTGAGTTCGAAACAGGCTTTCGTCTGGCCCTATGACGATCAGGCCCGGCTGAAGGGCGAACATCTTTATGAGGATAAATCCACCCTAACCATCGAGGAAATCGACCCGGCCGAAGCGCTGACGCCCGAACGGGTACGTGAAATCCATCGCGAATGTCTGGCTGAGATGGAGCGTCAGATGGGGCCCGAATACTGGGTCTATCGCAAACGCTGATGCCCATCGGCCCTCGCATATCCGGTCCTTAAAGGGCCGGATTGTTGTAGCAGTGCCAGGTGAAGATGGCGAGTGAGCCGCGATGCGGGCGCCAGGGATCGGCAAGCGCGCGGGTCTGTTTCTCGCCCGGTCGTTCGGCCAGCCCCAGCAATTTGCCGATTCCTGCCTGCACGGCGAGGTCGCCTGCGGGCCAGATGTCTGGCCGCCCTTCGGCAAAGAGAAGATAGATTTCCGCCGACCAGCGTCCGATACCCTTGATTCGTACCAGTTCGGCGATTGCGGCTTCATCATCCGCGGGCAGATTGTCGAGATCGAGATCGCCGCTCACCACCAGTTCGCACAGGCTGCGTGTATAGCCCTGTTTCTGGCGCGACAGGCCGCAGCCGCGCAATGTGTCGAAATCCTGTGCCAGCAGAGCTTCGGGCGGCATATCCTCTCCCAGCAGCGTTTCGAGCCTGTTCCACACGCTTGCCGCCGCCGCCACGCTGACCTGCTGGCCGACAATGGTGCGCAGCAAGGTGCGGTAACCTCTCGCACGAATGCGTTCCTCGGGATAGCCTGCCAGTTCCAGTGCGCGGGCTATCGCGGGTTCGCGCGCGGCAATATCGTCCAGTCCCTTGCGGATTTCCGCATTTTTCAGACCCATAGCGCGCATACTCCTGTTCCGTGACTTGCCAAGACGGGGGCAATTGCCATAGCTCCCTCGCCAAAGGCGGCTTATATCCGCTAGCCAATACAGGGAACCGAGCACAATGCCCAAACTGATCGTCGTCAATCGCGATGGAGAAGAACACGAAGTCGAAGCCGAATCGGGCCTGACGGTGATGGAAAATATCCGCGATAACGGGTTCGATGAATTGTTGGCTTTGTGCGGTGGTTGCTGCTCCTGCGCGACCTGTCATGTCCATGTCGACCCGGCCTTCAAGGCGATGCTTCCGCCGATGAGCGAGGATGAGGACGATCTGCTCGACAGTTCCGATGATCGTGACGAGCATTCACGTCTGTCCTGCCAGATCCCGATGCGCGACGAGCTGGACGGTCTGAAAGTGCGGATCGCCGAAGAAGACTGATTTATCGGAGGCGTAGCGTTACTGCGTTGCCTAAGCGGAAAGGACGCCCTACCTCATGGGGCATGACTGTTCTTCCTGCTCTTGACGACACGCTCAAACTGATCGGCAACACACCGCTGGTGCTTCTCAAAGGCCCCAGCGAAGAAGCCGGTTGCGAAATTTACGGCAAATGCGAATTTGCCAATCCCGGTGCTTCGGTGAAAGATCGGGCCGCCTTGTGGATCATTCGCGATGCGGAAGAACGCGGCCTGTTGAAACCGGGCGGCACGGTGGTGGAAGGCACGGCCGGCAATACCGGGATCGGCCTGGCGCTGGTGGCAAATGCCAGGGGATATAAATCCATTATCGTGATGCCCGAAACGCAATCGCGTGAGAAGATGGATACGTTGCGCGCTCTGGGTGCCGAGCTTGTGCTGGTGCCAGCCGCGCCTTACAAAAATCCGGGGCATTTCGTGCATACGTCACGCCGCCTTGCCGAAGAGACCGAAGGCGCCGTATGGGCCAATCAGTTCGATAATACCGCCAATCGCAAAGCGCATATCGACAGCACCGCACCTGAAATCTGGCAGCAGATGGACGGGCGGATCGACGGGTTTACCTGCGCGGCGGGCACTGGCGGCACGCTGGCCGGTGTCGGCATGGGGCTGAAGGCGCATGACGAGAATGTCACGATCGCGCTGACCGATCCCTATGGCGCAGCGCTCTATAATTATTATGCCTGCGGAGAATTGAAGGCTGAAGGGTCTTCGGTCGCCGAGGGGATCGGGCAGGGCCGTATCACCGCTAATCTCGAGGGTGCGCCGGTAGACACGCAATTCCGCATTTCCGATGAGGAAGGGCTGAAATGGGTGGCGCGCCTGCTGCGTGAAGAGGGGCTGTGTCTCGGCCTGTCTTCGGGGATCAATGTGGCAGGCGCTATCGAGCTGGGCCGCAAGCTCGGGTCGAAATCCCGCGTGGCGACGATCCTGTGCGATACCGGTTTCCGCTATCTCTCCTCACTCTATAATCGCGAATGGCTCGAATCGAAGGGGCTGCCGGTTTTCGACTGGCTGCGTTAATCTGCAGATGGTAATCTGGCTCTATGGCGCAGAATGTGAAAGAAATGCTCGGGCTGGATACAGGTAGCGAGCAGGCCGAAGCGCCGCTGGCGGGTTCGCGCAGGCAATCTATTCAGCGGCTTCAGGTCGGTTTTGCCGGCATTGCTGCAATGCTGCTGCTGGTCGGTCTGGCGAATGTCGTGATCGATCAGGCACAGCAGACCCAGTCCACCGCCGTGCCCGACGCTGCGCCGACCATTGCCCCTAGTGAAGATGCGCAGCGCAGCGATCCGCTGGCCGATGCCGGTGTCGTGCCCGATCTGCCTTCCGAAAAACCGGAAAAGCCGTCGCCCGAAACCAATATGCTGCCCCAGTCCGGCGATGTGGACCCTGACCAGATTATTCCCTGACCGGGTGTGCAGACTTTTGTCGCCTGCTTCCTTGCGAATATGGTTTGCCCTGACGCTTACGCTGTCTCTGACGCTGGCCGGTGCCGGTGCCGCCGCTGCGGGGCAGGGGGCGTTGGACACATCTTCGCCGCGGCGTGAAGAACTGGCCATTATGGGGACCATTCCGGTCTATTGGGGTGAAGTGGGGAAATTCGGGGATCTGCTGACAGGCAAGGCGGAACCCCACTGGGCAAGAGCGGTGCTGGAAGAGCGTTATCGGCTCGAACCGCTCAGCACGCTCAGCGCAGAAAACCTGGAAGGCAAGCGCATTTTGTTGCTCGCGCAACCGCGCCCGCTGGCTCCTTCTGAAAATGTCGCGCTGGATGACTGGGTGCGCTCGGGCGGTCATTTGCTGCTTTTTGCCGATCCGATGATGACCGGTCATTCCGCCTTTCCCATCGGGGATAAACGGCGTCCGCAGGATGTCATTTTGCTGTCCCCGATACTCGCCCGCTGGGGTTTGCAGCTTCATTTCGACGACCTTCAGCCTGAAGGCCCCTCCGAAATAGTCGATGGCGCAATATCGCTTCCGGTTAATCTTCCCGGCTTTTTCAGTCTGTTGAACACGAATCGCGCAGCGCCTGCGCAATGCACTCTGGCGCAGGATGGGGTGCTGGCGGAATGCGCGATCGGGGAAGGGCGAGTCGTGATCTGGGCTGACGGGGCTGTGCTGGATCATACTTTGGCAGCGTGTACGGCCCCTGCTGCGCTGCGCTATCTGACGAATCTCGCATACGGGAAAGTGCGGGAAGCGAGTGAACGGAATGGCCCGATCGGGGATATTGCGGGAGATCATCGTGCAGTGATCGGGGATGCTGCGGGATATCCCGTAAAAGCGACCGATTCAGGGGCTGTTACAAGGGGGTGTAAGACTTAAGTAACCATCATAAAGTTTAATAAAAACAATAATTTATATTCATATCCCCGAATATCCCGTGTTTTCCCCTTCCATCCCGTCTCCAGTCGGGGTAAGACTTGCCTTATCGGGCAAGTTTCTTGGCATGCGCTCATGAGCTGAGTGTCGGGCCGTGTGGTCGCACGCGCCTTGCGGAGAAGCTCTGTGCCGATGGTGTGTAACCAGGGTAGGAAACAGGGGCGCAGGCTCAGTGGCCGAGACGCAGCCAATTGGATATAGCGGGCAAGCTTTTTCGCTTCGGGGCGAGAAGAGCCGCTATGTGCTGCCGCCCGCTTTCCGCAAACCCGTTACCGAATCGAGCGATGGCCGCATCCTTTGCCTTGCCAAGCATGAACGCTGGAATTGCCTGACTGGCTTTGGCCTAAGTCGCCGCGGTGAGCTGGAAACCCAGATCGACCGCGAAGAAGAACGCGCATTGCGCCTCGGTCGTGATTTCGACCGCGATATGCGGGCGATGCAGCTTTATGGTTTTTCCCAACTGCCTTTCGACGCCAGCGGTCGCTTCGTGATGCCCGATCACCTCGCGGAACTGGGGCGGCTCGAAAAAGGTGTGTTCTTTCAGGGGGCTGGTAGCTTTTTCCTGCTGTGGAACCCGGAGGAACTCTATCAGATGGGGCCGGGCTGGGAGCCTGCTCAGGCAGCCTGCCGTCAGCTCGAAACGGAAAACGCAGCCAGGGGGAAAAAGGCATGAACGCGCCGCATATCCCCGTCCTGCTCGATGAAGTAGTGGCCGCTCTGGCGCCGAAACCGGGTGATGTCATCGTCGATGCCACATTCGGTGCGGGCGGCTATACGCGCGCTTTGCTCGATGCGGGCGCCACCGTCCATGCTTTTGACCGCGATCCCGATGCGATTGCGGCGGGGCACCAATGGAGCGAAACCCAGACAACGCCGCCGCGACTGATCCTGCATCCGCGCCGTTTCTCCGAAATGGCCGAGAGTCTTGCCGGGCAAGGTGTCGAAAAGGTGGATGGCCTGACAATGGATATCGGCGTGTCGTCCATGCAGCTCGATCAGGCAGGGCGCGGTTTTGCTTTCTCGCAGGACGGGCCGCTCGACATGCGGATGAGTCAGGATGGCGAAAGCGCGGCCGATTTTCTTAACAATGCCGATGAAAGTCTGATTGCCGATGTGCTTTACCAGTACGGTGAAGAGCGTCAGTCGCGTCGTGTGGCACGGGCGATTGTCGCGGCGCGCCCGCTGGAAACGACTGCGCAGCTGGCGCAGGTGGTTCGCAAGGCGCTGGGCTATCGTCCTGGCGCGCCCAAGGATCCGGCGACCCGCAGTTTTCAGGCCATTCGTATTCACGTGAATGCCGAGCTGGACGAACTGACAGCCGGTCTGCGTGCGGCAGAGCATGTGCTGCGGCCCGGCGGGCGGCTGGCCGTTGTCAGTTTTCACAGCCTTGAAGACCGCATTGTGAAGCGTTTTTTGCGCGATGCGTCGGGCGGCAATGCCCGCGGATCGCGCCATATGCCGCTGGTGGCCGATCGGACACAGGCGGTGTTCGCCGATGTTTCCAAAGCCATCCGCCCATCCGACAGTGAAACAGACAGAAATCCACGTGCACGCTCCGCAACCCTGCGCAGCGCGAGACGCACGACAGCACCGATAAGGGAGGTCGCATGACATCGCAAAGCCGCATTCGCCGTATTGGCTGGATCGCTGTGCTGGCCTTATGCACGGGGCTCTATCTGATGCTGCATCTGAAAGTGCATGCCGTGCGCAGCGATGTCGTGCGTGCGGAACGGCAGATCGTTAGTCTCGAAAATGCTAAATTACTGCTGGAAACCGAATTCGAAACGCGGGCCAGTCAGCAGCAACTGGCCAATTGGAACCGGCTCGAATTTGGCTATCGCGCGCCCAGTGCAGGGCAGTTCATCGAAAATGAACGGCAACTGGCGAGCCTCGGTACGCCGCGAGCTGTCGGAGCACCTGAACCGATCCGGGTGGCGCGCAATGGCGATGCCGATGGCGCACCGCCATTCCCGCAATTCGTCTCGCCGCTAACCGGCAAGCCGGTAGATGAGAAGATTATCGCGCCGGGCGGGCAGCATGGCCGGGCTTCGGGAAGTCCTCTCGGTGATAGCGGCCCAATGCGAATTGCGCTGGGCGCTGTGGCGGGAGGCGGTACTGAATGACCGCACTGACAGCGAGTGCTGCCTTGGGCAAGGGCCGGGTTCGGCTCGTTAATATCAAACAGCATTCGCTGCTGACCGCCCGCCTGCGGGTGCTCATCATCATCGTCGTTTTTACTCTGGTCGCCTGTGCGGCCCTTTTTCGTCTTGCCTATATCGGCATCGTCCAGCCTGCGCCGCAGACCCGCTCCATGGCCGAAGCGCTGCTGCCTTCCCGCGGGGAAATCACCGATCGCAACGGTGTGCCGCTGGCGCGCGCCTTCCCGGCCTATGCCTTGTGGTATAATCCCCGGGCGATGGGGGACGATGGTTCCCCACTGGTGAAATCGCCCGAAGAAGTCGCCGCGCGGCTCAAGGCGATTTTTCCCGATCTCGATGAAGAGGATGTCGCTGAACGGCTGGCGTCGGGCAAAGCAGGCTATCTGCGTCGCCGGGTACTGCCCGAAGAAGCCAATCAGGTCCACGAAATCGGCGAAGTTGCGCTCGAACTGCCACAGGAGAAGGACCGCTATTACCCGCAGGGAGAAATGGCAGCACATATTCTCGGCTATGTCGCAGCCGACGGGCATGGGCGTGTGGGTATGGAGCAGGTGCTCGACAAGCAACTGACCGATCCGGCAACGCGTTCTGCACCGCAGAAGCTGTCGATCGACACAAGGGTGCAGGGTGCTCTGGAAGACGAGCTGCGTCGCGGTATGCTGATGGTGGATGCGGTGGGGGCCGCGGGTATCGTCCTCGATGTCGATACGGGTGAAGTCATGGCGCTCGCTTCGCTGCCCGAATTCGATCCCAACAAGATCGATGCGGAAGGCGAGAAGAACATGTTCAACCGGGTGACCAATCAGGTCTATGAACTCGGTTCGACCTTCAAGCCGCTGACTGTGGCGGCAGCGATCGACGATGGCGTCATCACCGATCTTTCGCGCCGCTATCAGTCACGCAAGCCGCTGGCGATCGGTGGATTTCACATCAAGGACAGCCATCCGATGGGCGACACGCTTAATGTCCCCGAAGCGCTGATCCATTCGTCCAATATCGTCACCGCGCAGATTGCCGACCGGCTGGGCGCAGCGCGGCTGAAGAAAACACTGGCTGAGCTCGGTATGAATGAACGGCCCTATATCGAACTGCCCGCGCGCGGCTTTCCGATCTGGCAGAAATCCGACTGGAGCCGGCTGCGGGCGATGACGGTGAGCTATGGCCATGGTGTGGCTGTGACGCCACTGCATCTTGCCTCTGCCTATGCGGCGATGGTGAATGGCGGAATCTGGCGCCCGGCCACCCTGCTCAAGGTCAAGCCTGGAGAAGCTGCGCGCGGGCGGCGCGTCTTCAAGGCCAGCACCAGCGCGCGGATGAACCAGTTGCTGCGAATGGTCTCGGTCTATGGCACGGGACGCAGCGCCGATGCACCCGGTTTTCGTGTGGGTGGCAAGACCGGTTCGGCTGAAAAGCCGGGCAAGGGAGGTTATCGCCATCACACGCTGGTTTCGACCTTCGCCGCCGCTTTCCCGATGGACAAGCCGCGCTATGTCGTGATTGCCATGCTGGATGAGCCCAAAGGGACGCAGGCGAGCTCCTATCAGCGCACCGCAGCATGGAACGCTGCCCCGATTGTCGGGCGACTTGTCCCCCGAATTGGTCCCATGCTGGGGGTGAAGCCGGACAGTTCACGCGATATTGACCTCTCCGATCTGAAGCCGCTCGTGCATGGAGGTGAGTGATGAAGCTGGCGAAGCTGTTGCAGCTTGCGGGACGCGATGAGGAGCCCGGTTCCGATCGCCAGGTGACGGGCTTTGCCATCGATAACCGGAAAGTCGCACCGGGTACCGTGTTCGGGGCGTTTCAGGGCGCCAGAGCCAATGGTGAAGATTTCATTCCCGCTGCGATAGCTGCCGGAGCCATTGCCGTGGTGGCGCGGCCTGAAGCGAGCGTGGAAGGCGCGCTGCATATAGCCGATGATGAACCGCGCCGGGCTTTCGCTCTGCTGGCGGCGCAATTCTTTCGTCCTGTGCCGGACACTATCGTGGCGGTGACCGGGACCAACGGCAAAACTTCTACAGCGGAAATGACGCGCCAGATCTGGCGCATGACGGGCGAACGCGCGGCTTCTATCGGGACGCTGGGCGTTACGACGCCCGATGAAAGTGTCTCCACCGGCCTTACCACGCCCGATATTGTGACATTCCTCTCCAATATGACAGGTCTGGCGCGCGAAGGGGTCAGCCATGTGGCGTATGAAGCTTCGAGCCACGGGCTTTCGCAATTCCGCAATGAAGGGTTGCCGGTCAAAGCGGGTGCTTTCACCAATCTCAGCCGCGATCACCTCGATTATCATGCCGATATGGAGGAATATTTCGCAGCCAAAATGCGTCTGTTCGATGAAGTGATTGTGGATGATGGTGTGGCGGTCATCTGGGCTGATGACGACTGGTCGGCCAGAGCGATTGCCCGGGCCGAAAAACGCGGCCTGACCGTGTTAACGGTGGGGCATCGCGGGCAGCATATCCGCCTCATCGGACAAAGCGCCGGGCAATTGGGGCAGGAACTGACGCTGGCTTTCAGGGGTGAGGAGCGGACTGTCAGATTGTCGCTGATCGGTGCCTATCAGATCGCCAATGCGCTGGTCGCAGCAGGCCTCTGTATTGCAACCGGGAGCGACCCCGAACGGGTCTTCGACGCACTGGATCGGTTGCAGCCGGTTCGCGGCCGGCTGGAGCGCGCCGTTATCAGCGCTGCTGGTGCACCCGTCTATGTCGATTATGCGCATACGCCTGATGCGTTGGGCGCCGCCATTCAGGCTTTGCGTCCGCATGTTTCGGGCAAGCTGATCGTCACTTTCGGTGCCGGCGGTGATCGTGACACGGGTAAACGGGCGGCTATGGGGCATATGGCGGCCAGCCTTGCCGATTTCGTGATCGTTACCGACGACAATCCGCGCGGTGAAAATCCTGCAAAGATTCGCGCTCAAGTGCTTGAAGGCGCTGCGGAAGCTGTGGAAATCGGCGACCGAAGGGCAGCAATTTCCGCTGCAATACGTCAGGCAGGTCCTCACGATATTGTTCTGATTGCAGGCAAGGGCCATGAGCAGGGCCAGATCATCGGTTCAGGAGAGACCATGCGTGTGCTGCCATTCGACGATGTGACCGTAGCGCGCGAATGCGCTGCCGAAGCGGGTGGGCAGACATGAACGCGTTGCAGCAGGTTCTCCACTGGCCGCAGCGCGATCGCGATGCACTTTCGACAAGTCTGTGGGATGCGCGGGCGATTGCCGAAGCGACCGGCGGTGTGGCCAGCGGGGATTTCCGCGTAGCGGGTGTCGAAATCGATTCCCGCGATGTGCGCTCCGGCGATCTGTTTTTTGCGTTGAAAGGCGACACGACGGATGGTCATCGTTTTCTCGACAAGGCTTTTGCCAATGGCGCCAGTGCAGCGGTGGTCGATCATCCGATAGACTGGCCGCATATTTTGGTGGACGATACCAACCGGGCGCTTGAGCGGCTGGCCGCTGCTGCCCGTAAGCGGGCGGCAGCCTGCATTATCGGCGTAACCGGATCGGTCGGCAAGACCGGCGTGAAGGAAGCGATTTTTGCTGCGCTTGAACGCTCCAGCCGGGGCAGTGCGCATCGCTCGGTCCGCAGTTACAATAATCATGTCGGCGTGCCGCTCAGTCTCGCGCGGATGCCCTCGCGCAGCACCTACGGCATTTTCGAGATGGGAATGAACCATAAGGGTGAGATTTCTGAACTGACCGTGCAGGTCCGCCCGCATGTGGCGGTCATCACTACGATCGCACCGGCCCATATTGAAAATCTCGGGTCCGAAGAAGCGATTGCCGACGCCAAGGCGGAAATCTTCGAAGGTCTGGAGCCCGGCGGGACGGCTGTCATTCCAGCCGATAGCCGGCATTTCGAACGGCTGCGCGAAGCTGCCCTTGCGCGCGGCATACGGGTGATGGGATTCGGACGGGCCGATCATGCCGATATTCGCCTGCTCGATGCAATTCCCGCAGCCAATGGCGGCTCGCTGGTCACGGCTGCGTTGGGCGATGAGAGGCTGTGCTACAGCGTGGCCGAGCCGGGTGAGCACTGGGTGGCCAATTCGCTCGCGGTCATGGGGGCGGTGAAAGCGGCCGGGGGCGATCTTGGTGCAGCGGGGCTGGCTCTGTCTGAAATGGGAGGGCTGAAAGGGCGTGGCGCAAGGCACAAAATTCAGGCGCCGGGCGGCCATGCCCTGTTCATCGATGAAAGCTATAACGCGAACCCGGCGTCGATGCGTGCCACTCTTGCACAATTGGGGCAAACACCTGCCTCACGCCGTATCGTTGTTCTGGGGGCCATGAAGGAATTAGGTGATTTTGCTGAAGGGTTTCATGCGCAGCTTTCCAACCCTTTGCTTCAGGCCAATGTCGATTTTGCGGTGCTGGTGGGTGATGAAATGGCCGCACTGGCACGGGAATTGGGGAGCGAAGCGCAAAAGGCGCTTGGCAAGGCCATCCCCTTTGCCCATTGCGCCGGGCCGGGCGAAGCTATTGCGGCTCTGGAGGAGTTCGGCCTCCTCGCCGGCGATGCCGTTCTCGTAAAAGGATCGAATTCGGTGGGACTGGGGCGCGTCGTCGCGCACTTTACCGCCAGGGAAAGCTGAATGCTCTATTTTCTTGCACAATGGCTTGAGTTTGAAGGAATTCTGAACCTTATCCGGTATCAGACCTTCCGTACCGGCGCGACTTTGCTGACCGCGCTTCTGATCGGTCTGGTGATTGGCCCGCGTTTCATTCTCATGCTCCGGGTCCGGCAGGGCAAGGGCCAGCCGATTCGTGAAGACGGGCCGAAGACCCATCTCGCCAAGCGTGGTACGCCGACCATGGGCGGATTGATGATTCTCATCTCTCTGGCTATCTCCATGCTCCTGTGGATGGATCTGACCAATCCCTTCGTCTGGGCCTGTATGGCGGTGACGCTGGGCTTCGGGCTGATCGGTTTCCTCGACGATTTCGACAAGGTGACCAAGGCCAGCCATAAGGGTGTTTCGGGCAAAGTCCGCCTGTTGATGGAATTTATCGTGGCGGGGATCGCTTCGTGGATCATCGTCAGTCAGCTCAACACCAATCTGTATGTGCCCTTCTTTTCCGACCGGGCGATTCCGCTAGGGCCGTTTTATTACGTTTTTGCCGCTTTTGTGATTGTTGGAGCGGGCAATGCTGTCAATCTGACGGACGGGCTGGACGGGCTGGCTACTATGCCGGTCATCATTGCAGCGGGCACTTTTGCCATCATCTGCTATCTGGTGGGGCGTGTGGACTATTCCGAATATCTCGGCATTCCCTATGTTCCGGGCGCGGGCGAACTGGCGATTCTGTGCGCAGGGATTATGGGGGCAGGGCTGGCCTTTTTGTGGTTCAACGCGCCGCCTGCCGCTGTGTTTATGGGCGATACGGGCAGTCTTGCACTTGGCGGCGCGCTTGGGGCCATCGCCGTGGCAGCGCATCACGAAATCGTGCTCGCCATTGTGGGCGGTCTGTTCGTACTGGAGGCCGCATCGGTTATCATTCAGGTGTTCTTCTTCAAACGAACCGGAAAGCGGATTTTCCGCATGGCACCGATCCATCACCATTTCGAACAGCTTGGCTGGGCGGAAAGCACAGTGGTTATCCGTTTCTGGATCGTCTCCATAGTGCTGGCTATTCTCGGTCTTGCCACACTGAAGCTGAGGTAACGGGGCAGAAGTGATCACGTCACGCGCCTTTTCCGGAAAACATTACGCGGTCCTCGGGCTCGCGCGATCCGGGCTGGCCGTGGTGGATGCTCTGCTGGCGAGCGGCGCGCAGGTGACTGCGTGGGATCGGCAGGACAATGCCCGCGATCAGGTGGCGGGCCGGGCGACACTGGCCGATCCGCTGGACATTGACCTGCGGATGGTCGATGCGGTGATCGTGTCTCCGGGGGTGCCGCTCAACCGGCATCCGATTGCTCAAAAGGCGCGCGATGCAGGTGTGCCGCTCATCGGCGATATCGAATTATTCGCGCAGGCTCGTGCCGATCTGCCGTCGCATCGGGTGGTGGGCATTACCGGGACGAATGGCAAATCCACCACGACGGCTTTGCTGCATCATCTGTTCGATCATGCGGGTGTGCCTGTAAGGATGGGAGGCAATATCGGTCTGCCTGTCATGGGGGAAAAACCGCTTGAGCCCAATGCACAAGGGGCCGGTGTCTATGTGCTCGAACTGTCGAGCTATCAGATCGATCTCACCCGTACACTGGCCTGCGATGGCGCGGCGCTGACCAATATTACACCCGACCATCTCGACCGGTATGACGGATTCGCCGGATATGCCGCCAGCAAGGCGCGTCTGTTCGCTATGCAGCGCGCCGGGCAGTTCGCTGTTTTCGGTTGTGCCGATCCGGAAACCTGTGCCGTGCAGCAGGCCGAAGCGGCGCGACGTCCCGAAGGGCGGGCGGTTTGCGCGGCCGCGGGCCCATGGGCGGATATGCAATGCCAGTGGCCATCGCTGCAAGGGCCGCATAATCTCCAGAATGCTGTTATTGCCATCGCTATGGCGCGTGAAATGGGGCTGTCCGACGGTCAGATCGCCAACGGGCTCGCATCGTTTCGCGGGCTTCCGCACCGGATGGAACGTATCGCCGAGCATGACGGCATTCTCTATATCAATGACAGCAAAGCGACCAATCCGGCTTCTACTGCCCCGGCGCTGGCCGCTTTCCCGCCCGATCCGGATAAGCGGATTCACTGGATTTGCGGCGGTCTGCCCAAATCGGACAATCTCGATGAATGCGCAGCGGCTTTCGGGAATGTCGCGGCGGCCTATACGATCGGCGATGCCGGGGCGCTATTTGCCCGTTTGCTCGAACCGGTCATGCCCGTTCAGCGTTGCGAGATGCTTTTCGAGGCGGTCAATCGCGCCCATGCTGCGGCGAAGCCCGGCGATGTGATCCTGTTTTCACCTGCCTGCGCCAGTTTCGATCAGTTTCGCGACTACGAAGTACGCGGAGATACATTCCGCGCAATCGTCGAGAGTATGACAGGAGGTGTGGAGAATGCGCCCGGCTTTGTCGGGAGGTCCCCGGCATGAATTCCGCCAGGCCCTATATTCCTCGCATGGGTGAAAGGGCTGCGGCGAGACACAGCTTTCCGCAGAACCGCAAAACCTATGTTAAGATCTGGTGGCGTGAAGTCGACCGGGTGCTGATCGGCCTTGTCCTGGCGTTGATGGCGATTGGTTCGGTTGCCGTTGCAGCGGCGTCACCCGCCAGCGCACGGCGTCTCTCTACGGCCCATGCCGATCTGGGCGATCTTTATTTCTTCTGGCTCCATCTGCGCTGGCAGGCGCTGGCTATCGCCGTAATGTTGTGCGTCTCTATGATACCGCGCGAATGGGCGCGGCGCCTGTCGATTTTGCTGGGGGCGGCTATGCTGGTTGCGCTGGTGCTGGTGCCCTTTATCGGCGTGGAAGTGAATGGCGCGCGCCGCTGGCTCAATCTGGGTATCGGTTTTCAGCCGAGCGAATTCCTCAAGCCCGCTTTTGCGATTATAACCGCGTGGATCCTTTCCTGGCGGATACGCGATCCCAACTTGCCGGTGATCTATATTAGCGGCGCATTGCTTGGTCTGGTGGCGGCTTTCATGATGATGCAGCCCAATCTGGGCGACACGATTCTGTTTGTCGGTTGCTGGCTGGTCATGGTGATGCTCGCCGGGCTTCCCTTGCAGCGTATCGTCTGGCTGATGGGGGCAGGTGTGGGGCTGCTTGCCACGGCCTATCTCTTCTACGATAATGCGCGCCATCGCATCGATGCTTTTCTGGGCGGGGGTACCGCTTTCGATCAGGTCGATCTGGCCCGGCGCACACTGATGGCCGGCGGGTGGACCGGTACGGGCCTGTGGCTCGGCACACGGAAAATGAGCCTGCCCGAAGCGCATACGGACTACATCTTCTCGGTTATCGGGGAAGAATTCGGTCTGCTGGTATGCGGCGTGGTCGTGCTGGTCTATCTTGCGATCGTGCTGCGGGTGCTGATCCGGCTGGTGGAGGAAGACGACCTGTTCACCATTCTGGCGGCGACCGGCCTGATTACACTTTTCGGGGGGCAGGCCTTCATCAATATTCTCGTCAATCTGCAACTTTTCCCGTCCAAGGGGATGACGCTGCCATTGGTGAGCTATGGGGGCTCTTCGACCATCGCGCAATGTTTCACCATCGGCTTGCTTCTGGCGGTGACACGGCGCAATCCGTTCCTTACGCGCGCGAAATTCTCTCTGCGCGCTGCCATGGAAAAGAGACCTGTTGCATGAATAGTGCATCGAAACATTTTGTTCTTGCTGCCGGCGGAACGGGTGGCCATCTGACGCCCGCTTTTGCGCTCGCTTATGAGCTGGAGAGGCGCGGCCACCATATTGCGCTGATTACCGACCGGCGCGGTGCAGAGATACCCGGCAAACCCGATTTCCTGCCTGCCCATGTGCTGCCGGCGGGGCGCTTCGGGAAGAATCCGCTCAAATGGATCAAGGGGGCGTCTGCGGTGATGGAAGGCCGCCGAATGGCACTGCGCCTGTTCGAAAGTTTCGAACCGAGCGCTCTGGTCGGCTTTGGTGGCTATCCGGCACTGCCTGCCTTGCTGGCTGCGCGATCGGCCGGTCTGCCAAGCGTCATTCACGAACAGAATGCCGTGCTGGGCCGGGTCAATCGTTTGCTGGCAGGAACGGTCGATGCGATTGCGACTGCCTATCCCGAGGTGGACCGGTTGCAGTCTAAATTTGCCGATAAGGTACATTTGGTGGGCAATCCAGTGCGCCCGGCGGTGCTGGCGCTGCGCGAAGAGCCGTTTCCACCCTTTACCGAGGATGGCCTGCTGCGTGTGCTGGTGACGGGAGGCAGCCAGGGCGCGCGGATACTGTCGCAGGTCGTGCCCGACGGTCTGGCAATGCTTCCTCCGGCTTTGCGCGCGCGGCTGCAGGTGACGCAGCAATGCCGCCCGGAAGATCTCGAAGCCGTTCGGGAGCGTTATGCCACCCATGATATTCCGGCCGAGCTGGCCACTTATTTCGAAGATATGGAAACCCGGCTGGCCGATGCGCATCTGTTTATCGGCCGTGCAGGCGCTTCCACCATTGCCGAACTGACGGCGGTGGGCCGGCCTGCCATCCTCGTGCCGTTGCCCATTGCGACCGATGACCATCAGGCCGTCAACACACGGGAAATGGTCAAAGCAGGGGGCGCGCGGTCTATTCGCCAGCCCAGTTTCACCGGCAAGGAACTGGCCAAACAGATTCAGGCTATGGCCCAGCACCCTGAAACGCTTGCCAATGCTGCGCATGCTGCCTGGAATTGCGGTCGTCCCGATGCTGCCGAGAAGCTTGCCGATCTGGTCGAGAGTTTCGGAGGTGCGCCGATTCAGGATGTTATCCGGGTTAGCGGAGATACGGCTTCGGCCGTTCGGGCAGGTGTCAGAAGTGCGGTTGCGACACGGAGTGCCAGCGAATGAAGGGTGTCGGAATCGATATTGGCACGATCCATTTTGTCGGTATTGGCGGCATCGGTATGTCGGGCATCGCCGAAGTAATGCATAATCTCGGCTATAGCGTGCAAGGCTCTGATATTGCTGAAGGCGCGAGTGTGCAGCGCCTGCGCCAGCGAGGTATTCCGATCTATATCGGCCATACCGGAGACAATGTTGCCGGCGTAGCCGTGGTGGTGACGTCCACGGCGGTAAAGCGTGATAATCCTGAAGTCGTCGCAGCGCTGGAAGGGCGCATACCTGTGGTACGCCGGGCTGAAATGCTGGCCGAACTGATGCGTCTCAAAAATACCGTGGCCGTAGCCGGTACGCATGGGAAAACCACCACCACCAGCATGATCGCCGCCCTGCTCGATGCGGGCGGGGTCGATCCCACAGTCATCAATGGCGGCGTGATCGAGAGCTATGGCTCCAATGCGCGTATCGGCGATAGTGACTGGATGGTGGTGGAAGCCGACGAAAGCGATGGTAGCTTTTTGCGGCTTGACGGCACGATTGCGGTGGTCACCAATATCGATCCCGAACATCTCGACCATTACGGCAGTTTTGACAAGGTGAAGGAAGCCTTCGTCGAATTTATCGAGAATGTGCCTTTCTACGGCGCGGCGATGCTGTGCATCGATCACCCGGAAGTGCAGGGCGTCATTTCCAAAGTGCGGGACCGCCGGGTCATTACTTACGGTTTTTCCGCTCAGGCCGATGTGCGGGGCGACAATGTACGCCCGCATGAAGGTGGTAATCGCTTCGATGCCGTTATCCGCGAAAGGAACGGGTCTTTGCGGCGGATCGAGAATATCGATTTGCCGATGCCGGGGCGCCATAATGTTCAGAACGCGCTGGCCGCCGTTGCGGTGGCGCTGGAATTGGGCTGTGCCGAAGATACGATCCGCACCGGCTTCGGCAAATTTAGCGGTGTTCGCCGACGCTTTACCCGGATGGGTGAAGTCGGCGGCGCTACGGTGATTGACGATTATGCGCATCATCCGGTGGAAATCCGCGCTGTGCTTTCTGCAGCGCGCGAAGCGGCAACCAATCGTGTGATCGCGGTCATGCAGCCGCATCGCTATACCCGCCTGCACGATTTGATGGACGATTTTCAGGGCTCCTTCAACGATGCCGATACGGTGTTTGTGACTCCGGTCTATCCGGCCGGTGAAGTGCCCATCGAAGGGGCGGATG
Source organism: Altericroceibacterium spongiae (assembly GCF_003610805.1). Lineage (GTDB taxonomy): Bacteria > Pseudomonadota > Alphaproteobacteria > Sphingomonadales > Sphingomonadaceae > Altericroceibacterium > Altericroceibacterium spongiae. The sequence goes on from NZ_RAPF01000004.1 coordinate 320,336, forward strand.
CCGATCATCTGGTTGCCGGGCTAAAAGATCGCGGCCATCGTTCTGCCCGGAGTATTGCCGGGCCGGAAGCTCTGGCCGAACAACTGGCACAGGACATTCAGCCCGGTGACATGATCGTCTGTCTCGGGGCAGGGGATATCACCAAATGGGCCGCAGGTCTTGCGGCAGCGATTACCACCCGGCGGGAGCAGGCCGCATGATGCAGCATGGTGACCGGATAGCCAGCGGCGTTTGTCAGGCGCCGGGATCGGGCGAGGCGCCCGCGCCCGACAGTTTTATTCCGCAGAATATCCGGGGCAAACTGACGCGCAACGCATCGCTTGCGAAGCTGGTCTGGTTCAAAAGCGGCGGCGCGGCGGACTGGCTTTTTGAACCGGCTGATCGTGAAGATCTGATCGCTTTTCTTGAACAGGTCCAGCCGGGCACACCGGTTATGGCGCTGGGACTGGGGTCCAATCTCATTATTCGCGATGGCGGCGTGCCCGGTGTGGTTATCCGCCTTGGCAAAGCGTTTGCCGAGCTGCATGAAAATACCGAAAGTGTTCTGCATTGCGGCGGCGGAGCGAGCGGTATTCTCGTATCTTCCAAAGCGCGCGATGCCGGGATTGCAGGGCTGGAATTTCTACGCGGTATTCCGGGCACCGTGGGCGGTTTCGTACGTATGAATGGCGGCGCCTATGGTCGTGAAGTGGCCGATATTCTGGTCGATTGTGATGTTATTCTGCCGGGCGGTGATTTCGTGACATTGCCCGCTGGCGATCTGCAATATAGTTACCGTCATTCGGCTTTGCCCGAAGGCGCTGTCGTCGTGTCAGCCCGGTTTCAGGGGCAGCCTGGCGATCCCGCAGTGATCGGTGCGGAAATGGACAAAATTGCGCAGGCGCGCGAAGAGAGCCAGCCCTTGCGTACCAAGACGGGCGGCTCCACTTTCAAGAACCCGCCGGGCGAGAAGGCCTGGGCGCTGATCGATGCGGCGGGCTGCCGGGGCCTCACGCTCGGTGGCGCGCAGGTTAGTGAGAAACACACTAATTTCCTCATCAATACGGGCGATGCCACAAGCAGCGATATTGAAGAGCTGGGCGAAGAAGTCCGCCGTCGTGTCGCAGAAAGTCAGGGTGTGACTCTGGAATGGGAAATCAAGCGAGTAGGACGTCCATGAGCAGCACCGTGACCTTGCCGAAAGGCCTTCATATCGTCGTTCTGATGGGGGGCTGGGCCAATGAGCGTGAAGTTTCGCTCATGTCGGGTAATGGTGTGGCCGATGCGCTGGAACAGCGCGGCTATCGCGTGACCCGGATCGATATGGACCATGATGTTGCCGCCCGGATCGCGGAAGCGAAACCTGATGTGGTCTTCAATGCGCTCCATGGCGTGCCCGGAGAAGACGGTACAGTGCAGGGCATGCTCGATCTGATGGGCATTCCCTATACCCATTCGGGCCTCGCCACTTCGGTCATCGCTATCGACAAGGAGCTGACCAAGCAGGCGCTCGTCCCGCATGGCGTGCCGATGCCCGGTGGCCGTATTGTCCGCAGTGCCGACCTTTATGACGGCGATCCGCTGCCGCGGCCTTATGTGCTCAAACCGGTGAACGAAGGGTCTTCGGTTGGCGTGGCGATTGTCACCGATGACAGCAATTTCGGCAATCCGATCGCTCGCGATGCGGGCGGGCCGTGGCAGGAATTCGAAACCCTGCTGGCCGAACCCTATATTCGCGGGCGCGAACTCACGACGGCCGTACTGGGGGACCGCGCTTTGATGGTGACCGAACTGGTCCCTAAATCAGGTTTCTATGATTTCGATGCGAAATATACCGATGGTATGACCGAACATGTCTGCCCGGCGCACATTCCCGACAATATTGCGGAATTGTGCAGGGAATATGCTCTGAAAGCCCATCGTTTACTGGGATGCCGGGGGACGAGCCGGTCCGATTTCCGCTGGGATGACGAGCAGGGTGAGGCGGGCTTGTTCCTGCTTGAAACCAACACGCAGCCGGGCATGACGCCGCTCAGTCTGGTGCCCGAACAGGCGCGCCAATGCGGCATTTCCTATGGTGAACTGGTGGAAATTGTCATTGCCGATGCGCTGACCTTTTTCGCTAAAGCCGGGGGAGGCAGTCCCGCCCCATGAGCCAGACGATCAGCCGGAAAGCAAAAGGGGTAAGGCGGCAGGCCAGAGCGCAGGATACCAAGCGCCAGGTCCGCAAGGCGCGCGCTCAGACGAACAGCTTTCTGGATGCCGTGATGCGGGTTCTGCCCTTCACCGAGCAGCAACTCCATCAGATATTCCTGACCCTGATTCTTATCGGAGCGCTGGCGCTGGCACTGTTTGTCGCCAGCCTTGCCGGGCTGAACACGCTCGCCGAGCAGAAATTCGCCAATATGGCGGCCAGTGCGGGTTTCGAAGTGCAACGCGTTGAAGTGCGCGGTGTTAAACGAATGAACGAACTGAAGGTTTATGAGCGCGTTCTGGGCGAGAAAGACCGCGCCATGCCTCTGCTCGACATTGACGCTGTACGCGACAAGCTGCTCGAACTGAGCTGGGTAAAAGATGCGCGGGTCTCCCGTCAGTTGCCCGATACAGTGGTGATCGACATTGTTGAGCGCACGCCTCATGCGGTGCTGAAGCGCCCGGTCCGTTTGATGCTGATCGACGCAACGGGCCACATGCTTGAGCCTGTTTCGGCCGAAAAGGCGAAAGGGATGCTCAAAATCGGCGGGCCGGGCGCACAGCAGCAGGTGGAAGCCTTGTCGCGCCTGCTCGATGCCGCACCGGCACTGAAACCGCAGGTCGTGGAAGCGCAATGGATCGGCAATCGTCGCTGGAATCTGAAATTCAAAACCGGCCAGATGCTCGCTCTTCCGCAAGGTGAGGAAAAGGGTGCAGGGGCGCTGGTGACATTTGCGAGGCTGGACGGTGTCAACCGTCTGCTGGGCGGGAAAGTGACTTATTTTGATATGCGTACGCCTGATCGCATTTATATGCGCGTGCCAGGGCGGGCTGAAGCGGAGTCCATGAGCACCAGGAAGGAAAACTGATTGGCCAGCCAGCAACGCATTTCGCGCGTGTTCGGCGCGGTTAATATCGGTTCTTTTCGTGTCTCGGCAATCATTGCAGGGATCACCGAAAATGGTGAAATGATCGTGCTCGGCTCGGGGCATCGGGCGGCGCAGGGCATCAAGCGGGGGCATATCGTCGATATGGCATCTGCGACCTATGCCATTCGCGATGCCGTGGAACGGGCGGAAAAGCTTGCGGAAACGGGTGTCTCCTCAGTCTGGATCGGGTTTTCCGGCGCCGGAATGGACAGCCATATCGATCAGGCGGAAATCGAGATCGGCGGGCGCAAGATCGAGGATGACGATATTCGTCATCTGCTCGATGCCGCGCGCGAAGCGCTGGAACCAGATGGGCGCACCGTGCTGCATGCGCAGCCAGCCTTTTATACGATCGACCGTCTGCATGGCGTGTCTCATCCCGCAGGGCTGCATGCTGAGCGTTTGAGCGTGGACGTCCATGTCATGCTGGCGGACGGTGCGCCTTTGCGCAATATCCGGGAAGCGGTGCAAAGCGCCCATCTCGATGTGAACGGCATTATCGCTTCGCCGCTGGCCACGGGCTATGCCTGTCTGACAGTAGAGGAGCGCGATCTGGGTGTGGCACTGGTCGAACTGGGCGCTGAAGTGACCAATGTCGCAGTCTATGTCGGCGGTATGCTGGTGGGGCTGCGGTCCATTCCGATCGGTTCCACCGATATTACCGATGCCATCGCATCGTCATTCGGGATTCGCCGCTTTCAGGCGGAGCGACTCAAATGCGTGTTCGGCTCCGCCATTGCCAGCCCGACCGATCACCGCGAAATGATCCCGGTCAACGGTCCGGGAGAAGACCGGATTGGCCCGATTGCGCGCGGCGCGGATGACAAGAACCGCATTCCGCGTTCGGAACTGATTTCGGTGGTGACCGGACAACTCGATAAACTGATGACCGAAGTGGGCCGGTCTTTGCAGGCAATGGGCTTTTCGGGTCCGCAGGGACAACTGGTTGTGCTTACGGGGGGAGGTGCCGAACTTGCGGGGCTCGCGGACTACGCACAAAGCTCGCTCGGTTGCCCGGTGCGGATCGGCAAACCGCCGCAATTGCGCGGCCTGCCCGAAGCGCACTCGACCCCCGGTTTCGCGACACTGGTTGGGCTTGTATGCTATGCTGTCGAAGGTCCGGCCGATATTCGCACTATGAGCCTTCGCGCAGGCGATCATGCGGGAACTGGCCTGTGGGGCCTGTTGCGGCGTGTCTGGATCGCGATGAAAGAGTATTTTTGATGGCTGCGAGGCGCTTCTCGTTGTGGATAAGGGCATTTATCTTTTGCACCTGTGATTCGCTTTGTGGCACAAGTCCTTGCAACTGTAGAATTGTATTGCCTCCCTGGAGAGCTTGAATGAGCATTAATATCGGCCCGCCCTCGGTTGAAGAACTACGCCCGCGGATCTCGGTGATCGGTGTCGGCGGGGCCGGCGGCAACGCGATCGCCAATATGATCGCGGCGCAAATCGAAGGTGTCGATTTCATCGTCACCAATACCGATGCGCAGGCACTCAACAATTCGGTGGCAGAACACCGGATTCAGCTTGGCCCGGAAATCACGCAGGGTCTCGGTGCCGGTGCCCGCCCGGAAGTGGGGCGTGCCGCTGCCGAAGAAACGGTGGAAGATCTCGAACGGGCGCTGGAAGGCGTGAATATGCTGTTTATCGCTGCCGGTATGGGCGGCGGTACGGGCACCGGTGCAGCCCCGGTTATCGCTGAAGCCGCGCGGCGCAAAGGCGTGCTGACCGTTGGTGTGGTGACCAAGCCTTTCCTGTTTGAAGGCACCCGCCGGTCACGTGCGGCGGAGGCCGGGATCGAAGAGCTGCAAAAGCATGTCGATACACTGATCGTCATCCCGAACCAGAATTTGTTCCTGATTGCCAAGGCCGATACGACCTTCAAGGAAGCCTTTCAGCTCGCCGACGAAGTGCTGCAGCAGGGTGTCCGCTCGATCACCGATCTGATGGTGATGCCGGGCCTTATCAATCTGGACTTTGCCGATGTTCGCTCGGTGATGGGCGAAATGGGCAAGGCCATGATGGGCACCGGTGAAGGGGAGGGTGAGAACCGCGCGCTTGAAGCTGCGGAACGTGCCATTGCCAATCCGCTGCTTGACGGTGTGTCGATGCAAGGCGCCAAGGGCGTTATCATTTCGATTATCGGCGGCGAAGATATGCGCCTGCTCGAAGTGGATGAGGCGGCGAACCATATTCGTGAACTGGTCGATCCGGATGCGAATATTATCTGGGGATCGGCGTTCAATCCCAATCTGGAAGGCAAGATCCGCGTTTCCGTCGTGGCCACCGGCATTGAACAGAATGCCGAAATGGCTGAACAGGCGCGCCAGCCGCTGAATTTGTCGACTTCGCGCGGGCCGAAAAAGCCGTCCGTTGCCGTACCCGGCAATCTGCCCGACAGCGATGCTGAAGAGCGTGAAGCGGCCAGCGCATCTGCTCCGACAACGGAACCCGCTGCTTCGAATGAAGGCGCTGGTCAGGCGGATGAGGATGACGATCTGCTCGATCTCTCGCTGGCCGATGAGGCACCGGAAGAGAATAAATCTGCGGCGGCTTCTCAGGATGATGAATTGCGGCTGGATGCCACCCGCCTCACCGAAACTGAAAAGCCGGAGCCCGAAGCCTCTTCTGCACGCAACACGATGTTCGATGATCTGACGTCAACATCGGAACCGGCCCGGCAGGAAGCGGCTCCTGCTCCCACTCCGGCCCCTTCACGGCCGGCATCCGGTGGCGGCAGCACTTTGTTCGAACGGATGGCTAATCTGTCGCGCAATAACTCTGCCGATGAAGCTGAGGATGAGAACGAAGAGGATGACGCATCCTCTCTGCGCATCCCGCGCTTTTTAGGACGGCAGAATAACCAGTAAACAAGACAGAATGATCGAATGGCCCGCGATATTTGCGGGCCGTTCAGGCCGTTTCTGTTAAGGGACAGGCATGTTGGGCTCGGCAGATGGACGCATAAGGCGATTCTCTTATACAGGAGGAGCACGCCTGCCTTTCCATCTGGCGTTGAGTCTGGGGATGGCATTGCTATGCTGCCCGGCTCTGGTGCAGGCCCAGAGTGTTTCGCGACCCGTTGTGCAACCTTTGCCGCCTGCTGCTTCGGGTGAATTGAGCGATGCGCTGAAAGCGCTGGCAAGAAATTCCGAAGATGTGGACGCTCTGATTGCCGCGGGTGAAGCGGCCATCAAGCTGGACGATATCGATGCTGCGCTGGGTTTTCTCGGCCGGGCGCAGGCCATTTCCTCCGACAATCCGAGAATTAATGCGGGGCTGGCTGGCATCGCTTTGCGGCAAGACAATCCCGTCAGAGCGCTGCAATTATATGACGAAGCCGAAAAGGCCGGTCTGACGATGGCGCCTTATGCCGCAGATCGGGCACTGGCTTATGACCTCGTGGGCAATAATGCCCGTGCGCAGCAGCTTTATAAAGTCGCGTTGGCGAGCGGAGAGGATCCGCAATTGCGCCGTCAACTGGCCATGAGCCAGGCCATTTCGGGTGATAAACCTGCATTCGAAGCCACTTTGCTACCCTTGTTGCAGCAACAGGATTTGTCTGCCTTTCGTACGCGTGCCTTTGGTCTGGCCGTGCTTGGCGAAACGGAGGAAGCCGTCTCGATTGCAGAAGCGATGCTTCCGGAGAAATTCTCTGACAGAATTGCGCCTTATCTGCGTTATATGCCCCGCCTGACCAGGGCGCAGCAGGCTGCGGCCGCCAATCTCGGCAAATTCCCCGATGCGACGAAAATCGGGCGGGACGATCCGGCTATGCTCGCTTTTGGCGATACCGAGAAAGCCGCGGCAGATGATGCGGCGTCTGCTTCTTCGGTGAATATGGAAGAGCGGCTGGTGCCGAAAGGTCGACAGCTGGGCCAGAAAACAAGCGGAGAACAGGCCGCTGCCCGGAGGGGCGCTGCCAAAATCGCACCGGGCCGGACAGCTATGGCGGAAGATTCTGAGCTTCCAGCCATTTCTCCCGCTCAACCATCTCCGGCAGCGCCGGAACGGCCCAAGGAACGGCCGGGTGCCGCGCTGGTGAAGGCTGACACGGGAGCTTCTGCCGAGGCTGCGCCTGCGGAACCGGTGCGGCCGGTTCCCGAAGAACAGGTGAAGATGCAGAGCTTGGCAGATGCGTTCAGCGATTTCACCCTTTCGCCCCGGGATTCGGCCCCGGTCGTGCCGAGCGGAGCGGTGGATCTCAGCAAATTCGAAGCGCCGCGTGAAAAACCTGCGCCACCGCCTAAGCCCAAGCCACCGGCGCATCCGAGCCGCAACTGGGTGCAGGTGGCAACTGGCAAGAATGTATCTGCCTTCCGGTTCGACTGGAAAAGAATTAGCCGGAAAGCGGATGGTTTGCTTGATGGGAAAACTCCCTACACGGTGCCATGGGTTGAAGCTAACCGGTTGTTATTTGGCCCTTTCCCTGATCTTTCCGATGCGCAGTCTATGGTGAAATCGCTGAAAGAGAAGGGTGTGGATTCCTTCACTTTTACCAGCGAAGAGGGCGAAAAAATCACCCCGCTCGACTGAGCGGGGCGCTTGTTTTATCCCTTGCTTATGCCCGGTTTGTGCACAGCTTGTGAACAGGCTTGTCGGGTTTTGCCCAGCCACGCGACCATATTGGATTGCATTGGGCAGGGCGCTGCCTGCAAATATGGCGGGCATTTGGGGCAGCTACGGGAATTAACCATGGATATCGGCAGAAAACCGCTGGAAGAAATGCAGGACAGCGCGCCGGTGGATATGCTGGTGCAGCTCTTCGAAGCCCGTGGCTGGCCTTGCGAATTTCTCGGAGACGAGGAATTGAGCGGTGAGATTCAGGGCGCCTGGACGCAATATCAGATCCGCGCGATCTGGCGGCAGGAAGACCATGTTCTTCAGCTTTTATGCATGCCCGATATAAGAGTGCCGGATGCGCGCCGTCGGGCGTCGTATGAATTGCTCGCTTTGGTGAATGAGCAGCTATGGCTGGGGCATTTCGATCTGTGGTCGAATGGCAATATCCTTCTCTACCGGCACGGGCTTATGCTCGGGGATGATGGTCTGCTGAGCCTGCCAATGGCGCAGTCTCTGGTAGAGTCCGCTGTTTCCGAATGTGACCGTTTCTATCCCGCTTTCCAGTTTTTGATGTGGGGCGACAAACGGCCGCGTGAAGCGCTCGAAGCGGCGCTGGTCGATCCTATGGGCGAAGCCTGACTATTACGGCTGGTCGATCATTGAATGCAATGAAGCTTTCTGCTGAACCAAAAGGGCGGGGCAGGGGGTGACTTGAAGAGCCTCATGCGGCACATGAGGGCTATGACAAAATTTGATTCCATACTCATCATCGGTTGCGGCAATATGGGCGGAGCAATGCTGGATGGCTGGCTCGCTTCGGGCATAGCGCCGCAGAACTTTACGGTTGTCGATCCCAAGCGCGAAGAATTGCCCGAGGGCGTTCGTCTGCTGCGCGAGTTACCCGAGGGCGAAACTTTCGACGCTATTTTGCTGGGCGTAAAACCGCAAATGCTGGGCGATGTGGTTGAGGATGTCGAAAAGCTGGCCGGCCCGGATGTCGCCATGCTGTCGATCCTCGCCGGTGTGCAGCTTGAAACACTCGCTAAACGCTTTCCCCGGGCTCAGAATGTCCGTGTTATGCCTAATCTCGCGGTAGCGCTCGGAAAAGCTCCGGTGGCTCTGGCGGCCGAAGGGCTGTCCGACGAGGATATGGAGGCGATCAAGCGCTTTATGGAGCCGCTGGGAACTCCCGAATGGATCGATGAGAGCGACTTCGATCTCGTCACAGCGCTGGCTGGATCGGGCCCCGGTTTCGTTTATCGTTTTATCGATGCCCTGGCCAAGGGGGCGACGGCGCAAGGGTTGCCCGCTGAGCAGGCCGAACGCCTTGCGGTAGCAATGGTCGAAGGCGCTTCAGCGCTGGCCGCCAACTCACCGCATAATGCAGGAGAACTGGCCCGCCGTGTGGCCAGCCCCGGCGGTGTAACGCAGGCCGGGCTCGATGTGCTGGATGAGGGTGAAGCGATCAATCGTCTGATGGAAAAAACGCTTGCCACGGCCCGGGACCGCAGTGTTGCAATGGCTGAAGAGGCGCGCGCCAAAGACTGAACAAAATCCCGGAAAGCCGAAAATGTAACGAAACATTTCAGGTGATCCGGTATTTCTTGAAAATTGACGGTCAAATCGCGATATTGGTGAAGAAACCGGCCCTGTTTGCGTGGGCTTTCAATGGAGTAGTACTACAAATGGCAAATTGGAACGACCCTCGGACGACCCAGCGGGGTATGGGATCGTCTCCGAGCCTGCGGGGTGAGGCGTCCGGCGTCGCCTATGATGCTGGCCTGCGCCGCTATATGCTTTCAATCTATAATTACATGGCTTCGGGCGTTCTTCTGTCCGGTGCCGTGGCATTGGGGCTGTTCGCGAGCGGACTGGGCTATGCGCTTTTCGCATCACCGCTGCGCTTCCTCATTTTCCTTTCACCGCTGGCGATCGTTCTGGCGATGAGTTTCGGTGCGAACCGCTTTTCCGCGGGCGCGCTCAAGGGGATGTTCTGGGCATTCTCCGTTCTCATGGGAATGTCGCTGACAACGATTTTCTTCGTCTATACCGGGCCTTCCATCGCGGCGACCTTCTTCGCTACGGCGGGCGCTTTTGCCGGTCTGAGCCTGTTCGGTTACACCACGCAGAAGGATCTGTCCGGCATGGGCACCTTCCTGATTATGGGTGTGGTCGGGTTGCTGATTGCCAGCGTTATCAACATGTTCCTGCAATCGACCGGTCTGATGTGGGCCGTGAGCTTCCTGGGTGTGCTGATCTTCGCAGGCCTCACTGCCTATGACACACAGATGCTCAAGCGTCAGTATTACAGCGTTCGCGGCACGGAATTCGTGGACAAAGTCATCGTGATGGGTGCGCTGAGCCTCTATCTCGACTTCATCAATATGTTCCAGTTCCTGCTTTCCTTCATGGGACAGCGCAACTGACCGCATAGAAAAAACGACTGAACGTGCCCGGGATTCCACAGTGATTCCCGGGCATTTTCTTTGCATGTTGCGATCTGTAGGTTACATACTCAAGACTTGGGAAAAACGGCTCATATATCGGGGATGCCGTTTTGTCGGGAGAAAGCAGGGAAGATGTTGTCTATTCGTCGCATACCGTTTCGCAAGACTTTGGCCGTCACCGGTCTGGCCTTGCTCGCTGGCTGCGCGACACCTGAGCCGCCACCCCCGCCTCCACCCCCGCCACCGGCACCGGAGCCCGAGCCTGTTCCCGCCCGTCCGACACCACCGGGCGGCGCTCCGCCGGTTATGGCTATTCCGCAAAGGGGGCCCGATGGCGTGCGCGATACCATCAATCACAATCTCAATCCGGCACAGATGACCTGGAATATGCGCTCGGGCTTCAATGTCGCAGCGCTCAATTGCAATGAATTGCAGTATCAGCCGATCCTGAAGGCCTATAGCAAGATGCTCGAGGATCATAAAAAGCGGCTGAGTTCGACCAACAGAGCGCTCGACGCACAATATCGTGAAAAATATGGCCGGTCCTATAAGAGCGAGCGGGAAGATTATATGACCAAGGTATATAATTATTTCGCTCTTCCTCCAGCCCATAAATATTTTTGCGAGGCAGCTCTGGCTGCGGCGAATAATTATCTTCTGATGGAACCGGATGATATCGATAGCTATGCGGCTACCACGCTGGTTCAGTTCGAAGCCGCTTTCGAGGAATTCTATACCGACTATGAGAATTACCGGGTTGCGGTGCAGTCCTGGGACGCCAGATACGGTGCTGAATATGGCGCTTCTCAGCCCGGCTATGTTTCGGCTGATATTCTGTCGGGGGATAAGGGGCAGGAGGCCGCTTCCTCCGGTGCAGCCGCCCCGGTGCGGGAAGGAAGCCTGACACCTGTTGTGGGCGCACAGTTCATGACCTCAAGTCCGGTCACCGGGAGCATCGTTTCCGCCATAGAGGCAGGCAAAGGAACTTCTTCCGGCGGCCGGTAATATGTCGGGAATTTCTTTTTGAGCTCGCTGTATAGTTTCGCTATGAGGCGGGCTGCTTTCTCCGGCCTTATGCCGGTAACATCGCTGGAACGGGGCCGTAGCTCAGTTGGGAGAGCGCGTCGTTCGCAATGACGAGGTCAGGGGTTCGATTCCCCTCGGCTCCACCAGTGAATATGGTAACCATCGCAAGGAAAGAGCGCTCTGCAACCCTGACTGCAAGGAGAGCAGGGTTGCAAAAACGCTACTGCTTGTTTCATTAGCCGCCGATACTTTTCGCAGAAGCAAGCCCGGGTGCTTTTGACTCTCCGCCGAGTGTATCGCGCACGCCCTGTTCGATCTTGCGGCCGGTTTCTTCGTCGATATTGCGCCAATATTCGAAAGCGCGCAGGAGGACTTTCTCGCTCACGCCATCGCATAAATGGCCAACGACATTGTTAACCAGCCTTGCGCGGGCGCTCTCATCCATCACATTGCGGATCAGATTGCGTGCCTGACTGAAATCGTCGTCATCTTCACGCAGCGTATAGGCTTCGCGCACCATATCGCCATCGGCATACCACAGTCCGGCTTCGCCGCCCGGATCCTGCGCTGCCGGGCCGCCATAGGAATTGGGCGCATAGACGGGGTCGGAGACGTTCTCCGTGCGCATCTCACCATCCTTGCTATAGGAATGGACCGGGCATTTCGGCTTGTTCACCGGAATATGCTTGTAATTCACGCCCAGCCGGGCGCGATGGGCATCGGCATAGGAAAAGCCGCGTGCCAGTAGCATCTTATCGGGTGAAAGGCCTATACCGGGCACCATATTATTGGGTTCGAAGGCGGCCTGTTCGATCTCTGTATGGAAATCGGTCGGATTGCGGTCCAGCACCAATTTGCCGACTTCGATGGGCGGATAATCGGCATGCGGCCAGACTTTTGTCAGATCGAAAGGATTGATCCGATAGGTTTTGGCATCTTCATAGGGCATGATCTGCCATTGCAGCGTCCAGCTCGGGTAATCGCCGTCGCGAATAGCATTGAACAGGTCGCGGCGATGATAATCGCCATCGGCACCGGCCAGCCTGTCGGCTTCATCCTGAGTCAGGAAATCGTTGCCCTGATCGGTCTTCCAGTGAAATTTGACCCAGAATTTCTGACCCTGCGCATTGATAAGCATATAGGTATGGCTGGAATAGCCGTTCATTTCGCGCCAGGTTTTGGGAATGCCGCGATCACCCATCAGAATCGCGACCTGATGCGCGCTTTCTGGAGACAGTGTCCAGAAGTCCCATTGCATATCGTGATCGCGCAGACCGTTATCCGCGCGTCGCTTCTGTGAGCGGATGAAGTGCTGGAATTTCAGCGGGTCACGAATGAAGAAGACCGGCGTATTATTGCCGACCATGTCGAAATTGCCTTCTTCGGTGTAGATTTTGACCGAGAAACCGCGCGGGTCGCGCCAAGTATCGGGGCTGCCGCGTTCACCCGCCACGGTCGAAAAGCGTACCAGTGCATCACATTTGGCACCGGGCTGGAAAACTTTGGCTTTGGTATATTGGCTGACATCGCTGGTGACTTCGAAATAGCCGAAAGCGCCGCTGCCTTTGGCATGGGGCTGTCTCTCGGGAATCCGCTCCCGATTGAAATTGGCCATCTGTTCCAGCAGATAGTGATCGTTGAGCACGATCGGGCCGTCGCGCCCGATCGTCAGGGAGTGTTCGTCGCTAGGGACCGGAATACCGGCATCGGTTGTCGTCGGCGGTGAGGAGGTTTTGTCGCTGGCCATGATAATACGCCTTTCCCATTAATAATCGTCCTGCCTGAATGTTACGAACCACAAAACCCAAAGGTTCCGCAGATGCGCGGCGACGACAGAGTGTTGGGTCATCGGGCGGTTCGGCTTGTCATGGTGAAGGATATCGCTTAAAGGCGCGCTTTCGTTCGGCCCGGCGGAGGGCGGACGGTCTATGGCCGGTATCGATCATTATGTTCGGCAGGGCCGTTTCTGCCGGAATATCGGGACAGGCTGCATTGCTCCGGGCGCGGCTGACATTGCGCTTCGGTCCCGTTATCCCGGTTTATTGTCTTTCCGGACAAACCCCCTTCCGCGCCACTTACGGACAGCATAGAAACACACCATGCATTTTCTCGATCAAGCCAAGATTTATCTCCGTTCGGGGGCCGGTGGGCCGGGTGCCGTCAGCTTTCGGCGGGAAAAATATATCGAATATGGCGGCCCCGATGGCGGCAATGGCGGGAAGGGTGGCGATGTCGTGTTCGTGGCGGTGCCCGGGCTCAATACGCTGATCGATTTTCGCTATGCGCAGCATTTCAAAGCGAAGCGCGGGGGCCATGGCATGGGTAAAGACCGTACGGGTGCGGGGGCCGACGATCTGATTATCGAAGTGCCGGTCGGCACACAGATCCTTTCCGAAGACAGAGAGGATGTGCTGGTCGATCTGGTCGAAGAAGGCCAGCGTGTCACGCTGCTGCATGGCGGTATCGGCGGGCGCGGTAATGCCAGCTACAAGACCTCCACCAATCGTGCACCGCGCCAGCATCAGCCGGGCGAACCGGGTGAGGAAATGTGGGTATGGCTGCGGCTCAAACTGCTGGCCGATGTCGGGCTGGTCGGACTGCCCAATGCCGGTAAATCCACATTCATCAATCAGGTGACCAACACACGCGCCAAGGTGGGCGACTATGCCTTCACCACGCTGGTTCCCAAGCTCGGTGTGGTCAATCACAAAGGGCGCGAATTCGTACTGGCCGACATTCCGGGCCTGATCCAAGGCGCCGCCGAGGGGGCAGGTATCGGTGACCGGTTTCTCGGCCATATCGAACGCTGCCGGGTACTGATTCATCTGATCGATATTTCGGGCGAAGATCCGGCGCGGGCGATGGAAGTCGTGGAAGGCGAGCTGGAAGCCTATGGCGCGGGTTTGGAAGACAAGCCGCGTCTGGTAGCCCTCAACAAGCTCGATCTTGCCGATGAAGAGCTGTTCGAAGGGTTTGCGGAAGAGCTGAAAGCCGTGGGTGCGGAGAAGGTCTTTCCCATTTCCGGTGCGACCGGCGCGGGCGTGGAGGCGCTGCTCGATGCTATTCTTGGCTATCTGCCGCACAAAACCATGACAGAGCATCCTGGCAATGAAATCGAGGACGAAGCGGAAGAAAAACCCTGGTCTCCGCTTTGACCGCTTTGCTGCCAGTGCCGGAATGATGCGCTAATGAATTCTGATGCCGTAAAATTCAGTTCATCTGCGCTGGAACGTTCCGGGCTGGCGACTTGTTAGGAGAATAAGCCACGGGAGGGCTGTTCTCATTCTCATCAAGCTTCGCTAAAGGACCGGCCATGTCTATTGCAACGCTATCCGATCTCGCCGATCCCATCAAAACTCCGCGACTGGTCTTCAAGATCGGTTCGTCTCTGCTCGTCGGAAAAGACGGGGAGGTCCGGAATGTATGGCTCAACAGCCTCGCCGGGGAAATATCGGACGCGCGCAAGAGAGGGCAACAGGTCCTCGTCGTCAGTTCCGGCGCTGTGGCGCTCGGTGCGGCCAGACTCGGCCTCGAAAAAGGCGGGCGCGGTTCACTGGCCGATAAACAGGCCGCTGCCTCGGTTGGCCAGATTGCCCTGTCGGGTCTGTGGGCGCAGCTTCTTTCGCAATATGGTCTCGTCGCGGCGCAGCTTTTGCTCACGCTGGAAGATCTCGAATATCGGCGGCGCTATCTCAATGCCTCGGCTACGATGGGGCGTCTGCTGAAAGCCGGCACCGTGCCGGTGATTAACGAGAATGATTCGATCGCGACCAATGAATTGCGTTTCGGCGATAATGACCGGCTGGCCGCGCGTGTGGCGCAGGCAGGCCGGGCACAGGCTGTCGTCCTGCTTTCCGATGTCGATGGCCTGTATGACCGCGACCCGAAAGACCCCGATGCCAATCTGCTCGAAACCATCAAGGGCGTGACGCAGGACCATCACGAAATGGCCAGCGGCGATTCCAGCTCGGGCGTGGGTACAGGGGGCATGACCTCCAAATTGCAGGCGGTGGAAATCGCCGAACGCGCCGGGATCGCGCTCGCCATTCTCAATGGCATGGAAGATGCGCCTTTCCGCAATGCGCTGGAAAGCGATACCGGAACGCTGTTCCTGCCTCGCCGCCATGACACGGCACGCAAGGCATGGCTGGGCGGACGTCAGCGCATGCGCGGTGCGCTGGTGGTCGATGAAGGCTGTGCCAAGGCGCTCGAAGATGGCGGCAGCGTGCTGGCTGCCGGAATTATCGATGTGCGTGGCGGGTTTAATCGCGGTCAGCCTGTAGCGGTCGAGAATGAAGACGGTGAACGAATCGCACAGGGCATGGTCGAATATGATCGTGAAGATGTGGACAAGATCATGGGCCATCGCAGCGAGGAACATGAAGATCTGCTCGGCTATTCGCCGCGTTCTGCCGTGATTCACAGAGATCAGCTGGTGGTGCTGTGACAATAGCTGTCACTGGTGCGACGGGATTCGTTGGCCAGACGCTGCTGGAAGAAGCCGCACGACAGAATATCCCGATCCGGGCTCTGACTCGTAAGGCGCAGCCACCGCGCGTAGGGGTGGAATGGGTGACGGGCGATCTTGCCGATCGCCGCGCCCTGAAGCGTCTGATGCGCAATGCAGAAGCCGTGATTCATGTCGCCGGTGTGGTCAATGCGCCCGATCGGATGGGGTTTCAGAAAGGCAATGTGAACGGCACGCTGCAAGTGGTGGAAGCCGCTGTGGCTGCCGGTGTGCCGCGCTTGGTTTTCGTTTCTTCGCTGTCGGCGCGTGAGCCGGATCTGTCTGAATATGGTGCGTCGAAACGTCATGCAGAACGTATCGTTGCAGCGAGCGGAATGGACTGGACCATTGTGCGCCCGCCAGCGATTTACGGCCCGCGCGACAAGGAAATCTTCGAATTGTTCCGTGCCGCGCGCTGGGGCATCGTGCCGATGCCGCCTGCCGATGGCCGGGCGTCGATCATTCATGTCGCGGATCTTGCCCGGCTGCTGCTGGCGCTGCTGCCGGTGCGTAATGATACTGGTCAGGCTGTTCTGGAGCCCGATGATGGGCAGGAGGGCGGCTGGGCGCATGGCGAACTGGCACGGCTGATCGGCCGCGCTGTGGGACGCAAGACAATATGGGTGCCGCATCTTTCGCAAACCACCCTTGAATGGGTGGCGAAGCTGGATGGATTTTTCCGCGGCACCGGTGCAAAGCTGACCGCCGACCGGGTGCGTTATATGTGCTATCCGGATTGGGTTTGCGCGCCCGACAAGGCCCCGCCTGCCGGTCTGTGGACGCCATCTGTCGACAGCGAAACGGGTATGGCTGAAACCGCCGAATGGTATCGCAAGGAAGGCTGGTTGTAGAGCTGAGCCGGCAACGAGCTGTGTGGAATACCGCTTGCGGTGCAGCACCGGGCAGCATAGAAACAGATCGTGAAAGAACGCTCAATCACCGGGGGTGTTGATGCTGTGTTGTGGTTTTGCAGGCTGTTTGTAGGCATTGTGCCGGCCCTTTCGATACTGGGCTTATCGATAATGCCTGCGCCACTCTGCGCAGAACCGGCAGGCCGCGTGACCGGGGTGGGCGGTATTTTCCTGAAAAGCGACGATCCGGAAGCTCTGATGGCCTGGTACAGAGATGTTCTGGGCATTCGAATCGAATCCTGGGGCGGTGCGCTGCTGCCATACGATGCACCCGATCACCCGCCGGTACTGGTTCTGAATGCGGTTGACCGTTCGAGCGATTATATGGAACCTTCCGGGCGCGAATTTATGCTCAATTTCGCGGTGGACGATCTCACCGCCATGCTGGAGCGGCTGGAAGCGCAAGGTGTGACTGTGCTCAAACGTGACGATGGTGACCCTGGCGGCCGGTTCGCGTGGATTCTCGATCCCGACGGGACCAAGATCGAGCTGTGGCAACCGCTGGCTGAACAGGCTCCGGAATAGGCTTCATCGAAGAAGGGCAGAATGCCCTCCAGGAAAAAGCATACCGGCTGAGAGGTTTGCCTCCCGGTCTGCAAGCCCGACCGTTTCCACCTTTCTAT
Organism: Altericroceibacterium spongiae; assembly: GCF_003610805.1. GTDB lineage: Bacteria > Pseudomonadota > Alphaproteobacteria > Sphingomonadales > Sphingomonadaceae > Altericroceibacterium > Altericroceibacterium spongiae. The sequence continues at coordinate 337,517 of NZ_RAPF01000004.1, forward strand.
GGCGGTGTCAGATTTACACCGCCCGGTCGGATCAAATCACCTTCCTTCGGCGCCCCGATGTGAAAAGCTGTGCCTGTCGAACAGACACACAGGCAATAATCCGACAACAGACGGGGGCATATTGATGAGGTGTACGATCAGGACGGGGCGGTCTCTTCTTGCCGGCGGGGCCTTGCTGGCCATTGCGATGGTGACTGGCACCGGCGCTTATGCGCAGGAAACCGGCAATGCGATGCAGAGCGGAGAGGGGCAGGCTGCGGCGGCAGACGATGGCGGGTTTCCCGAAATTATCGTCAGTGCCAATCGCCGTGACGAATCCATTCTCAAAGCGCCGACCAGTGTGCTGGCTCTCGATCAGCAGCAACTGGATGTTCGTGCGGTCAAGTCTGCGGCGGATCTGGCGGCTTTCAGCCCAGGTCTGGTTCTTACGCCTTCACCGACCGGGGGGAGCAATATCTCGATACGCGGGATTTCCTCGACGGCCGGTGCCGCGACGACGGGAGTTTATATCGATAATACACCGATCCAGTCGCGTGCTATCGGCTACTCGCCCGGCAATCTCTATCCGACCATTTTCGATCTGGAGCGGGTCGAGGTGCTGCGCGGGCCGCAGGGCACGTTGTTCGGTGCAGGCTCGGAAGGCGGTACGGTGCGGTTTATCCAGACTCAGCCGGGCCTGTCCGAATATTCCGCTTATGGGCGCGCTGAAGTGTCGACGACCAAGAATGGTGGCACAGCTTATGAAATAGGCGGGGCAGTGGGCGGTCCGCTTGTCGAAGACCGGATCGGGTTTCGTGCGAGCGCCTTTTTCCGGCGCGATGCCGGCTGGATCGATTATTATACTGGCACGGCCAATGTAGAAGATCCGACCGGGGCGGCCGGAGTGGATTCGGTCAGCTTCGACCGCGATGAACGGACCGACAAGGATTCCAACTGGGCCGAAACGCTTGCTTTGCGCGGGGCGCTGAAAATCAGGCTGGGTGACAATCTGACTCTCTCACCCTCGCTCAATTATCAGCGTGTTTACCGGCATGAATCGGTTCAGACATTCTGGGCCACCATGTCCGATTACGGCAGCGGGGACTTTCAGGCGCCGCGTTTCGAACCGACCGTGGACGATGCGCATGTGCCGATCGACGGGCCGGTCCATCAGCCTTCGCGCGAAAAATTCTGGCTGCCTTCGCTCAATGCCGAATGGGAAATCGGTGGCCTGACCTTGATTTCCGATACGGCCTATTTCAACCGCAAATCGAGTTCCTACTACAATTCCTATATTCTCTATGATTTGACTTATGCGGGCTTCCCGGTTCCGCAGCCGGGGAATTTCAGCTACGCCAATTATATCAACCGGCAGGAAAACTGGACGCAGGAGCTGCGCCTGCAACCGACCGATAGTGACGGTCCGTTCAACTGGATTGCGGGCCTGTTCTATCAGCATGCCGATCAGGTGGCCGAACAGCCAGTCCGGTCCAATTTCATGGGGCAATTGCCCCGGCTTTACGGGGCGGTGCAGGACGGCGCGCCTTTCGGACCGGGATCGAGCGCTTATCTGAACTGGTACGGTCAGGATCCGATTGACGGTGTCCTGACATGGTATGGCCACTTCCGCACGCTGGACAAGCAATATGCCGCCTTTGCCCAGCTCGATTATAACATCACCGATCGGCTGAAGCTGACTGTCGGCGCGCGGCTTTCGCGGGTCGAAAACAGGTTCGATTCCGATTATTCCGGTCCGCAGAACAATCTCAACGCACCGCTCGGCCGGCCCTGTACGCAGGAAGGCGGATGCACACCGGGCGAAGGCGCCTATGCCATCAATTATCTTTCGGCGGAGAACGAAACCGCGCAAACCGCCTTCTCGCCCAAATTCCTGCTGTCTTACGATCTCGACGAACGGAATATGATTTATGCCAGCGCCACCAAGGGTTTCCGCCCCGGCGGCGGTCAGGCCGGATTGCCCCCGGCCTGCAATGCAGGGCTGGTGATGCTTGGATATACCGATGAAAACGGCAATGGCGCGGCGCCGACCAGTTACGATTCAGATTCGGTGTGGAGCTATGAAGCGGGGGCCAAGGGGGCGATTGGCGGTAATCTGCTGCGTTATGCGGTGAGCGGCTATTATCTCAAATGGAAGAACATTCAGTCTTCGGTTTTCGTCAATGCCTGTTACCAGAGCTTCGTCACCAATCTGGACGATGCGACGGCCAAAGGGTTCGATCTCGACCTGACATTGCACCCGATGCGCCCGCTCACTCTGGGGCTGACAGTGGCCTATAACCATACACGCTTCGACAGTGAAATCGCGCCGGCCGGGGCAGTGGTCTATTCCAAAGGGTCCGCGATACCGGATTCGGGGGCACCCTGGCAGGTTACCCTTTCAGGCGATTACACGATTCCGCTGGCCGATGATGAATTCTATCTCCATGCGGATTACCTTTATAGCAGTGCCATGCGGCAGACTGGCGATACCGATCCGCAGACAGTCAGTTATGATGCAACGCTCAACCCGATCGGCAAGACCGAGCAGGTCAATGTTCGCGCAGGTTTGCGCTTCTCCTCTATCGACCTCTCGCTATTTGCCCGCAACCTGACCAATCAGGCACCCAGTCTTGCCCGGACTCATGCCGGTGCGCTGGTCTGGACCGACCGGACATGGGAGCCGCGCAGCATCGGTGTCACCGCAGCGCTGCGATACTGACGAAAGGGAGGGGGCCGGTTCGCCGGTCCCCTTCAAACCTGCTTAATGCATTTGCAGCACGATGGGATCAGTGCTGGCCGGATCGGTTTTTTCGCGCAGGTCGGCCACATCGTCTTCCGAAACATCGCCACCCTCATTGCCCCAGGCATGGCGCACGAAGGAAAGCAATTCGGCGATTTGCCTGTCGGATAGCTGATTGCGATAAGCGGGCATACGATAGGCATCGGGTATGCCCTGCGCGACGACCCGGCCCGAACCGTTGAGTGTGGCATTGATAGCCGACACTTTACCGTCTTTCGCCAGAGAAGATGCGGCCCCGGCCAGCGGAGGAATCCACGGGGCCTGCCCGCGTCCGTCACGCCCGTGGCAATAGCTGCACCGGCTCATATAGGTCTGAGCCCCGCTGCTTGCGGCGAGACCGGCATCCATTTTCGCTTCATACTGCCAGGGTTCACCGTCGCGCGAGGAATCGCCGGGCAGTGCATGGAGATAATGCGCCATGGCCTTGAGGTCCTGATCGTCCATGAACTGAAGCGAATTGTTGAAGGCTTCGGTCATCGAACCATAAACCACTGCATGCCGGTTGCGGCCTTTTTTGAGGAACTGGAAAATTTCCGCTTCACTCCAGCGACCGAGGCCACGATTGGGGTCGGCCCGCAGGCTGGGGGCATACCAGCCATCGAGCACATTGCCTGCCAGATAGAGCGGATCGCTGTCATCGAGCGCTTTTTCGTTCATCGCAAAGCCGCGCGGCGTATGGCAACTGCCGCAATGGCCTGCTCCCTGCACGAGATAGGCGCCCCGGTTCCACAATTCATCCTGCCCGGCTTTGGCTTCATAGCGGCCCGGATCGGTGAAGACGGCATTCCACAAGGCTAGCGGCCAGCGCATATTGAGCGGCCAGGGAATTTCGCTTTTCCGGTTCGCTTTCTTCGTTGCCGGTACGCCGTTCATGAAGAAGGCATAGAGCGCTTTGACATCCGCATCGCTCAGCTTTGTGTATGATGGATAGGGCATGGCGGGATAGAGGCGATGCCCGTCCGGCGTGACGCCCGAGCGCACGGCCCGGTCGAAATCGGCCAGACTATAGCCGCCGATCCCTGTATCCTTGTCCGGTGTAATATTGGTCGCATAGATAGATCCGAGCGGGGTGGCCATTTCCAGCCCGCCGGAAAAGGCCGGCTGATCGGGCAGGCCGTGACAGGCCACGCAATCGGCAGCACGCGCCACCTTTTCCCCGCGCGCGATGAGCGCCGGAGAGGCGGCTCCGCTTTCCTGCCCGTCAAACGGGGAGGCCGGTGTCCGGTTCACGAACCATGCCGTAGCCGCAGCGATGATGACGATGGCTGGCAAGAGGATCCAGAGAGCTTTTTTCAACGGGTCTTCCCATGTGATTGGGTCCCGTGAAGGCCCGTATCGGGCGCTTCACGGGAGAAGTGAAGCTTGTCAGCTTTCGAATGTCAGGCGCGATAGCGGCATGCTGCGTACACGCTGGCCGGTGAGCGTGGAGACAGCATTGGCCACTGCGGGCGGAACGGCGGGCAGAGGCGGCTCACCGATGCCGCCCATCTGGGCTCCGCTTTCGACGATCTTGACATGAACGCGCGGCATCTGGTCCGGTCGCAGGATCTGATACAGATCGTAATTATGCGCGACGGGTTCGCCTTCCTTGTAGACGGCTTCTTCCATTAGCACCTGCGACAATCCCAGCGCTGCCGCCGAATTGACCTGTGCTTCGATAATGGCAGGGTTGACGATGCTGCCCGGATCGATTGCTTCCCAGACATCGTGGACAACCACTTCACCGTCTCGCAGCGAAACTTCCGCCATGGCCGCCGCTTCGCTGCCGAAAGGGGAAGCCATCGCCACGCCGCGCGCGCGACGTGTGCCGTCCGCTGCCGTGAAGGGGCCTCGCTTCCATCCGCCGGCCAGCTCTTCTACAGAGCGCAGCAGAGTGGTCAGCCGGTCATTGTCGCGCAGCAGGTTCAGGCGCAATTCGAAGGGGTCGATGCCGCCCTTATCGGCCACTTCATCGAGAAAGGTTTCATAGAAGAAATCGTTCATCGAATTGCCGACCGAACGCCAGTAAGCGAGCATCACCGGGTTCTTCACGAAATGTTGTGCGATGCGGCGATTGGGGATCGCATAGGCTTTTTTGGTCAGGCCTTCGAGCGCGCTTTCATCGATAGAAGGGCCGCGTTTATTGGCGATGCCTTCGGTCGGCCCTTCGCAGGCGCTGACAGCTTCGATAGCGACGGGCATGCCCTTGTCATCAAGTCCGGCCCGAAAGCGGACAGCGGCAATCGGACGTAGCGGATCGCGCAAAAATTCCTCTTCGCGGCTCCAGATCAGCTTGATGGGCCGTCCGGTAGCTTTGGCTAGCTTGATTGCCTGCGGATAGGGATTGCCCGAGGGATAGAGGAAATGCCGCCCGAAGAAACCGCCCAGCAGAGGACTGTGAATTGTCACCTGCGATGGATCGAGCCCGGCGACGCGCGCCATATCGCCCTGAAACATATCGGGCGCCTGATTGGGCGCCCAGACATCGAGCGTTCCGTCCGGATTGAATCGGGCAAGAGCGCTCGGCGGTTCGAGCTGAGCATGATGCAGATACTGGCTGCGATAGGTTGCTTCGATCGTCTGGCTGGCATTATCCATAGCCCCGGCCAGATCGCCTTCGCTTTCCGCTTCCTCTCCGGCATCGGTGGACGCGGCGAGACTGTCCAGAAAAGCATCGCTGCTGAAATCGGCAGGCATATAACGCTGTTCGGGATCGGGTTCGGGATCGCGCCAGTCCACCAGTAATGCTTCGGCCGCCTGTTTGGCATGCCACCAGCGTTGCGCCACGACCGCTACGGCACCGTCGAGCCGATGGATCGAATGCACGCCTTTCATCGCATTGACCTGATCTTCATTGCGAATAGTGCCGATCGTCTGGCCCAGACGTGGTGCATGTTGCACGGCAGCATGGAGCATGTCGTCCACTGCACAGTCGATCGTATAGATCGCCTTGCCGACCGACTTTTCATACACATCCAGCCGTGCGACCGGCTGGCCGATCCAGCGGAATTGCGCGGGGTCTTTCAGTTTGAGCGTCGACTGATCGGGGACCGGAAGGTCGAGCGCAGAGGGGGCAAGCTCGCCATAGCGCAGCGACCGGCCCGAGGCCTTATGCAACACGACTCCCGGCTCGGTCGAAAGCGTATCGACCGCAACGCCGAGCCGCCCGGCAGCCGCCTGCAGCAGCATGGCGCGGGCCGAAGCGCCCAGGCGGCGCATGAAGTCATAGGTCAGCCGCACCGACATGCTGCCGCCGGTAATGCGCATACCGCCCTGCATGACCTGAAAGACCTTTCCTGCCGGCGCGCTCTCCACCACGAATACGGAAGGATCCATATCGAGTTCTTCGGCCACGATTTGTGCCATAGCCGTATGCACGCCCTGACCGCCTTCCATGAAGGGGCTCAGGAAACGCACCGTGTCATCGGGCCGGATTTCGATGAAAGCGGGAACGGTTGGCTGGATGGGTGGAGGAGCCGATTGCGCCATGGCCTTCGGCGCGCCGAGCGGAATGCCGAAACCCAGAACGAGGGCACCGCCTGCGACACCGGCGGAACCGAGCAGGAAGCGGCGCCGTGAAATATTGGTCGGCTCTCCGGTGGGAAAATGCCGCTGCTGATCGCTGCGGGCACGGGTCATGCGGATGCTCATGCGCTTTCATCCTCCGGGTGGGAATCCTGCTGACTGGCAGTCTTTGCTTTTTTCGAGCGTTGATACAAAGCTGCGCCGGCAACCGCCGCACCGCCGGCCACAGCAGCGCCTGCAACAATAGCGGTGGTGCTGTAATCGCTTATCAGCACGCCACCGGAATCTGCCTCGTTTACGGTATCGTCGATACCGGCCAGATCCAGCATGGCGGCGTGGATCGCATTATAGGTGCCGCAACGGCACAGATTGACCATCGCATCGCGCACATCGTCCAGCGAGGGCGCGCTGTTTTCCTTGAGCAGCGCGGTGGCTGCCATCACCTGACCTGACTGACAATAGCCGCATTGGGGCACCTGATGCCTGACCCAGGCTTCCACGACCTGCTTGCCCGTTTCGTCCTGCTCGATCGCTTCGATAGTCGTGATGGCGCTGTCGACCACACTGTCCACCGGTGTGACACAGGAGCGTGTGACCGTGCCGTCGACCATAACCGAGCAGGCCCCGCATTGCGCGAGGCCGCAGCCATATTTCGTGCCGGTCATGCCAAGATCGTCTCGAAGCACCCAGAGCAGCGGCGTATCCCCGTCCGCATCGACTTCGCGCAGTTCACCATTGATCCGAAGCTGCATTGCTGCGTCACCTTTCTACTATTGCCCGAAAGCCTCTGACCGGCACTTTGTATCCGTATTAGGTGTTTTCCTGAGGGTGCCACCCGATTTGCAAAGTCTTTCTGCAGGAATACCGTAAATTAGAGGCTTGAGGGTATAGGCGGCAAGCGGTTTATTTTCGCTGCATTGGTGAGATTCATTCACCCATGCGACTTTGCAACAGGTCAGGTTTTCTATATTCCCATGAATATAGTTTGTATGCTTTTTGCAAATGAACCGGCAGGAAGGAAACAGCGACCGAAGTCCTTCCCGCCGGTGCTTCGTCACATGGTCGGGATCAGGAAGCCTTTTTCCGATACAGCGCCGCCTGAAGGCCAGCGCTGGGTGACGATTTTCGCCCGTGTGAAGAAGCGGATACTGTCTTCGCCATACTGATTGAGATCGCCGAAGCCGGAGCGTTTCCAGCCGCCGAAGCTGTGATAGGAAACCGGCACAGGGATCGGCACATTAATGCCGACCATCCCGACCTCGACCCGGGAAGCGAATTCGCGGGCGGCATTTCCGTTGCGCGTGAAGAGCGCCACACCATTGCCATATTGATGGTTTGTGGCCAGATCGATGGCTTCGTCCAGCGTGTCGCTGCGCAGGATTTGCAGCACCGGGCCGAAAATCTCGTCCCGATAGCTTTGCATTCCCGGTGTGACGTGATCGAACAAAGTGGGGGCGAGGAAATAGCCTTCCTCATATCCCTGAAGGCTGAGGCCGCGCCCGTCCGCGACCAGTTCGGCGCCTTCTTCCACACCCATGCGGATATAGTCTTCGATACGGGCTTTATGCGCAGCGCTTACCACCGGGCCGTAATCGGCATCGGGGTCGGTCGAGTGACCGACCTTGATATCGGCTATGGCCTTTATCAGCTTCTCGCGCAGGGCCTGTGCCGTTTCTTCGCCCACCGGCACGACTACGGGCAGAGCCATGCAGCGCTCCCCGGCCGAGCCATAGGCGGCCCCGATAATATCGGCCACGGCCTGATCCAGATCGGCATCGGGCAGAACGATACCGTGATTCTTCGCACCGCCCATACATTGCATGCGCTTGCCGGCGGCCGTGCCGCGGGCATAGACCTGCTGGGCGATATCTGACGAGCCGACAAAGCTGACAGCGGCGATGGCCGGATGGTCGAGCAGCGCATCGACCACGGGCTTGCCGCCATGCACGACATTGAGGATACCGGCGGGCAGGCCCGCTTCGATCGCCAGTTCCGCCAGACGGATGGCCAGCGAGGGATCGCGTTCGGAAGGTTTGAGGATAAAGGCATTGCCGCAGGCAATGGCGGGGGCCAGCATCCAGAGCGGGATCATGGCCGGGAAATTGAACGGTGTGATCCCGGCGGCGATGCCCAGCGGCTGCCGCATGGAATAGACATCGATACCGGGGCCGGCGCCTTCGGTGTAATCGCCTTTCATCAGATGCGGAATGCCGCAGACGAATTCGATCACGTCGAGCCCGCGCTGAATGTCGCCCTTGGCATCGTCGATCACCTTGCCGTGTTCGGAGGACAGGAGCCGGGCCAGATCTTCCATATTGGCTTCGATGAGTGCCTTGAAATTGAACATCACACGCGCGCGGCGCTGGGGATTGACCGCGGCCCAGGCAGGCTGGGCCTTGCGGGCCGAAGCGATGGCGGTTTCGATCAGCGCGGCATCGCCAAAAGCGACCTGCCCCTGCACGCGACCCAGATTGGGATCGAAAATATCGCCCATCTGCGCATTTTCGGAAGGCTGGCGCATGCCGTCGATGAAATTCGGAACGGTATAGGACATGATTTCCCTTTGATAATTTAAGTTGGCCGGGCTGTGGCCGGCGGAATGATCGGGCAGGGCCGGGCAGGTAATGCAGCATATGCCGCCATCGGGCGCGGCGTGGCCGGGCATGATATTAGCAAGCTCCGATACCGGTGAGGCCAGTATGCCATGATAATGATGCGGCCTCCGCTGATCCGCCCCTGTATTGCAAACCCTTTTTTTCGCTGTCCGGCCTGCGGCACAAGTTGCCATCATGTCAGGACATGGTGCCCAGGAGGCACCGCAAACTGGCGGATTCCTGCGAGGATTGGTTGTTTATTGATAAAACTTGTCTGAAATCGTTGGAAAATGGCTCTGTATGGCTAGAATGTATCCCATAAAGGGCATAGCGTCAGAAGAATTAAGGGGTTGCTCATTGTCCAACAGCCGTTTGTTTCCTCCTCTTGCAGCGCTGCGGGCGTTCGAGGCGGTTGGCCGTCTCGGCGGTATCCGGCGTGCCGCAAAGGAGCTGGGGATCGATCATGCGGTGGTCAGCCGGCATATCCGGTCTCTGGAAAACTGGCTGGATACCCAGATGGTTATCCGCAATGGATCGGCCAATCAGCTGACCAGCGAAGGCGAGGAATATTACAAAGAAATCTATTCCGCTCTGACGACCATTTCCACGGCGACCGGCAAGCTGCTGCATTCGGGCAATGAATTGTCTTTCAGCCTGTGGTGTATACCAGGTTTTGCCTTTCTCTGGCTGGCCGACCATCTGGGCGATTTCATTGCCAGCAACCCGAATGTCAGCGTCGATTTCCGTCCGGCCGATAACAGCCCGGATTTTCGTACCAAGGAAGTGCATGGCGACATTCGCTATCTGCGCGAATGGGAAGAGGCGGATGTTTCGCGGTTTGCCCGGCGGTTCGAATTCGCCCGGCCTTATGTGTTTCCGGTAGCCAGCCCGGCCTGTGCGGCGCAATTGCCACCGATCCAGACGGCGGCGGATCTGCTCGATTGCCCTTTGCTGCATGAGAATAACGATCTCGAATGGTTGCACTGGCTGCGGGCGCAGGGGCTCGATATCGAAGATCGGATGCCCGGTTCGCGCCTGTGGCATGCGCATCTGACCCTGAATGCCGCGCGGCAGGGGCATGGTATTGCGCTCGCCAATCACATGTTGCTGAGCGACGATCTGGAGAAAGGCCGGCTGGTGCGGATCACGCCGCGGACGGGCGATTTCAAGCCGGTCAATTTCGGTGCCTATACGTTTCTGGCGCGCGAAGATCGCTGGAATGCGCCGGTCATCGTGCGATTCCGCAAATGGCTGCAAAGCACCATGGCCAATGAGCCGGCCTGATGGCGGGTCAGATCAGAGGTGTTGCCCATCGGGCACCGCTTCCTTCATTATTGTCATCTTCTGACCGGCGAGGGAGCCCATTAGACCCGTTTCCGAAGCATTTTTCGGGAAGGGGCGCGCATGAGTGTAAACGATCTGTCGAGTTACTGGATGCCGTTCACTGCCAATCGGCAGTTCAAGGCGGCACCGCGGATGATCGTAGGGGCGCAGGGTCTGTATTTTCAGACAAGCGATGGGCGCGAGATACTCGACAGTACCGCTGGTTTGTGGTGCAGCAATGCGGGTCATGGCCATCCGCATATTGTCGAAGCGATCCAGACGCAGGCGGCGGATCTCGATTATGCACCGCCCTTCCAGATGGGCACACCGATTCAGTTCGCGCTGGCCAGCCGCCTTGTCGGCATGGCGCCGGAAAGCTTCGGACAGGTCTTTTATTGCAATTCGGGTTCCGAAGCAGTGGAAACGGCGCTCAAAATAGCGCTGGCTTATCAGCGTGCGAGGGGCGAGGGCACCCGCACCCGGCTGATCGGACGCGAGCGGGGTTATCACGGGATCAATTTCGGCGGCATTTCGGTGGGCGGGATTGTCGGCAACCGGGCGATGTTCGGCGCGATGCTGGCGGGAGTGGATCACCTGCGGCATACACATGACCCGGAGCGCAACCGCTATTCGCAGGGAATGCCTGCTCATGGCGCCGATCTGGCCGACGATCTGGAGCGAATGGTGGCGCTGCACGGTGCGCATACGATTGCGGCCTGCATCGTCGAGCCGGTGGCCTGTTCCACCGGTGTTCTCGTGCCGCCGGCCGGGTATCTCCAGCGCCTGCGGGAGATTTGCGACCGCCATGGTATCGTGCTGATTTTCGATGAAGTGATTACCGGCTTCGGCCGTCTGGGCACGCCTTTTGCCGCGCAGCGCTTCGGCGTCACGCCCGATATCATCACCATGGCCAAAGGGCTGACCAACGGCACTGTGCCGATGGGCGGGGTCCTCACGCGCGGGGATATTTATGACACGCTGTGCGAGGCTGCGGCGGCGGGAGCCATCGAATTGCCGCATGGCTACACCTATTCGGGCCATCCGCTGGCCTGCGCTGCGGCTATGGCAACGCTGGATGTCTATCAGAAAGATGGCCTGTTCGAACGTGCCGCCGCGATTGAACCTTACTGGCAGAATGCGATCCATTCACTGCGTGGAACCCGCCATGTCACCGATATTCGCAATCTTGGCATTATTGCCGGGATCGAGCTCGAAGCGGGCCCGGAAGGTCCCGGCACGCGCGGGTTCGAAGTGTATCGCCGTTGTTGGGAAGCGGGTGTCCTGATCCGCGTGACGGGCGATATCGTCGCTTTGTCCCCGCCACTGACAGTGGAAGAACATCATATCGACCGGATGGTGGAAACTCTGCGTGACACATTGAGCAGCGTCGATTGAGCGGGCGAGGAAACAGGGAACGGATGATGCGGTTTTTCGGACAGTCGATTTTCGTGTTTCTGGCGGCCATGACGGCGCTTCCGGCGCAGGCGCAGCCTGTTCCCGATAAGGATCGCTGCCGGGCGGAGGAAGGCTTTCGCCAGCAGGATTTCACGCTCGGCGAGTGGGATGTCTATGCCGGAGAGGTAAAAATTGCCGAAGTCCGCATGGAACCGGTGCTGAGGGACTGTGCGATAGAAGAACACTGGACGGTCACCGGGGGACGGGAGACGGGTAACGGAATCGGCCTGTTCAGCTATTCTCCGCTGCATGGCGACTGGGGCTATCACTGGGCCAGCGACACGGGATCGACATCGCGCTTCCGCGGCGAACGGGTCGGGCCGGGCGAGATGCGTTATGTGACGCGGCAGCCAGCGCCCGAAGCGGAGGGGGGTGTCCGTGTGCGGCACTGGACGCTGACCGCCATGCCCGATGGAACGATCCGTGAACTGTCCAGAGGCTCGGAGGATGATGGCGAGCACTGGACCATCGAATATGACCTTAAATGGGTCCGCAAGAAATAAGGGGCGCAAGCAATGGGCGGGACATATCCATGAGTAATACGATGCAGAGCGAGGCCGATATCCATACCGGCGCAGACGTCTATCCGGGGGAATCGGAAGCCGAACTCGGTCGCTCGCTCAAGGCGCGGCATGTGTCGATGATCGCGATTGGCGGGATTATCGGGGCCGGCCTGTTCGTCGGCAGCAGCACCGCCATCGTTTCTGCCGGACCGGCGGTTATCCTGAGTTACGGGCTGGCCGGGGCGATTGTGCTGATCATTATGCGAATGCTGAGTGAAATGGCAGTGGCTATTCCCGGCATTCAGTCTTTCCCGGAATTTTCCCGGCTGGGTCTGGGCCATCTGGCCGGTTTCCTTTCCGGCTGGCTCTACTGGTATTTCTGGGTGGTTGTCGTCGCGATCGAAGCGATTGCCGGTGCGGTCATCATCAGTAGCTGGATCCTCTTGCCGACCTGGCTGATCGGTGTGGGGCTGATGGCGGTGCTGACCGCGGTCAATCTGATGTCGACCAAATCCTATGGCGAATTCGAATTCTGGTTCTCTTCGATCAAGGTGGCCGGGATTATCGTCTTTATCCTGATAACGGGTGGTTATGCGCTGGGTGTGCTCAATCCCGCAGGGCCGACTTTCGGCAATCTCACCGAATATGGCGGTTTTGCGCCCAATGGTGCGATGTCGGTACTGGCTACGACGACCAGCGTGATCTTCGCGCTTGTGGGGGCGGAAATCGCCACCATTGCGGCTGCTGAATCCGCCGAGCCGTCACGCACGGTGGCCCGTATGACCAGCACGGTCGCGCTGCGTATCCTTGTATTTTACATCCTGTCGGTCTTCCTGATCGTGGCGGTGGTGCCCTGGAACACCATTGTGCCGGGGCAATCGCCTTTCACCGCCGCTCTGTCGGCTGTGGGTATTCCCGGCGCGGCGATGATTATGAAGGTCATCGTGCTGGTGGCGGTCCTCTCCTGCCTCAATTCGGGCCTTTACGTGACTTCGCGCGTGTTATTCACGCTGGCGGGGCGCGGCGATGCACCGCAGGCGCTCGTCTCGGTCAATAAGCGCAAAGTGCCGGTCCGGGCGATCGTGATGGCGAGCCTGTTCAGCTATGTGGCTCTGGCCGCGTCGGTCCTGTCGCCCGAAGTGGTGTTCAGCTTCCTCGTCAACGCATCGGGCGCGCTGATGCTGATCGTCTATCTGATGATCGCACTTTCGCAGATCCGCCTGCGCCGGCGTTTCGAAGCCGAATGCCCCGAAAGGCTGACCATTCGCACATGGTTCTTCCCCTGGGGCAGCTATCTGGGGGTGGCCGCGATCTGCATCATTCTGGCAGCGATGGCCGCCACGCCCGGAATGGCTGCCGAATTCTGGTCGAGCATTGCCGTGACCGCTTTTTTCGCGCTGCTTTATTTCTTTCTCAGACGAGGCAAGGCCGAGCCGCTCGACCCGCTCGACCCGCTCGACCCGCTCGACCCGCTCGACCCGCTCGCCCATATTGACGCAAATTGAACAAGGAGTCCTGCCATGACTGATGATGATCGTCGCCTGGGAATGGGGTGCCCGATTGCGCGGCGCGATTTCCTCAATGGAACGGCTGTGGCGATCGGCTCGATCGGAGCCGCCAGCCTGAGCAGCCCGGCGATGGCGGGCAGCCTCGCCGGAGCCGCCACCGAGAGCTATCCACCCGCCAAGACCGGTATGCGCGGCAGCCATCCCGGTTCCTTCGAAGTGGCCCATTTGCTGCGCGATGGCGAGCTTCCGATCGATGATGTCGCCGATCAGGGCGAGACATACGATCTGGTGATTGTCGGCGGCGGGATCAGCGGCCTGTCCGCCGCGCATTTCTATCGCAAGCTGGTTGGCCGCGATGCGCGTATCCTGATCCTCGAAAATCACGATGATTTTGGAGGGCATGCCAAGCGCAACGAATTCATGGTCGATGGCAAGCTCGTGGTCATCAATGGCGGTACGCTCAATATCGAGGCGCCGCAGCGCTATAATCGCTGGGCGCGGCAAGTGCTCGACGATATGGGTATCGATGCCGAACGCTATCGCGCCGCCAACACCGATACAGAGAAGCTTTACAGCTCGATGGGGCTGCGGCGCGGCCATTTCTTCGACAAGGAAACCTGGAAGAAAGACCGGCTGGTCGTTCCTCAGGGTGCACCGACGAATTTCGGCGATATGCGCGCCATGTTCACCACGGAATTTCTCGAAAGAACCCCGCTTTCCCCGAAAGCGCGGGCTGACATGATGCGTCTGGTTTCGCCCGATCAGCCCGATTATCTGGCCGGGATGAGCGTTGCCGAAAAGAAGGAGCTTCTCGCGACGACATCTTTCCGGGACTATTATCTCAATTATGTGAAGCTCGATCCCGAAGCGATGTGGTTTTTCCAGCAGATGGGCAATCCGAGCTTCTGTGTCGGTGCCGATGCCACGCCTGCATTGTTCGGCTGGGTGCAGGGCTATCCCGGCTTCGAGAGCCTGGGGCTTGGCGATATTCCCGAAGGTCTGTTCGCCGATCTGCCCGGCGGGCAGCACGGGCGGCAGAAGGAAAGCTGGGATGCGATCCATTTCCCCGACGGGAACGCTACGCTCGCGCGGCTGCTGGTCTCTTCACTGGTGCCCAATGCCACGAAAGCGCGCACGCAGGAGGATATGGGGACTGCCACTTTCGATTACGGCAAGCTCGATCTGCCCTCCAACCCGGTGCGTATCCGCCTCAGCAGCATTGTCGTGAATGTCCGGCACGATGGCGATCCCGCCACGGCAACCGAAGCGGTGGTGACCTATGCCAATGGCGATAAGCTCAAATCGGTGCGCGGCAAATCGGTGATCCTGGCCTGCTGGAACATGGTGATCCCCTATATGATGCCCGAACTTCCCGCCGAACAGCAGGAAGCGCTGCATTACGGGGTCAAGGGGCCGCTGGTCTATACCAGTGTCGCGCTGCGCAACTGGAAAGCGTTCAAGAATCTGGGCGTTTCGACCTTCTCCTGCCCGACCATGTTCCACGATACGGTGGCCTTGACCGAAGCAGTGGATCTGGGGGCCTTGTCGCATGCCCGTTCGGCCGACCAGCCGATTGCGCTGCACCTGACCAAATTCATGAACAAGCCCGGCCTGCCGCGCCGCGATCAGCATCGCGTCGGCCGCGCCGAACTTCTGGAAATGAGCTTCGAGACATTCGAACGCGAGACCCGCAGCCAGCTTGCTCGTCTGCTCGGCCCGGCGGGCTTCGATCCGGCGCGCGATATTGCCGCGATCACGGTGAACCGCTGGCCGCATGGCTATGCCTATACCTATAACAGCCTCTACGATCCGGTCGAATGGGTCTATAGCGAAACCAATAGTCGCCCCTGCGTGGTCGGACGCCAGCCTTACGGGCTGATTTCGATTGCCAATTCCGATGCGGCCGCCAGCCCGCATACGGATGCGGCCATTCTCGAAGCGCATCGGGCGGTCAGCGAAACGATCGAGCGCGAGACCTATCCTTTCGCTCGTCGCACCTAAATCGTACACATATAGTGCTATATGAGGAGCTGTCATCCGCAAGGATGGCAGCTCTTTCGTATGGGGAATGAGATATAAACACCTGAATTCAGGGAATCGGTGCTTAAAAGGCAACATAGTGTACGCACTTGACCACTCCCTTATCCGCAGATCTGTGCGATGATTGTATCCCAACGAACATGACAATGCGTAATGCGGGTTCGGGCTGAAAGCCGCTTCGAACTCAGGGGCCAGCGCTGCGGGAAAGATCCGCAGCGTCTGTTCGGGCTATGTGTTTCACAGATGGGGGAAGCCAATGATGTTTCGAAATGTAACCAGTATGTTTGCCATAGCGGCGGCTTGCGCCTGCGCCATGCCTGCACAGGCGCAAGCGCAGGCACAGGCAGCGGCGCAGGATATGGCGGATGAGGAAGATACGATCATCGTCACCGGCACCCGCCGGACCGACCGTTCGGTGCTCGAATCCGCCGCACCGATCGATGTATTCACGGCAGGCGATCTCGAAAGCCAGTCCTCGGGAGACATGAACAATATTCTGCGTTCGCTGATCCCGTCCTATAATGTCGGGCGCTTTGTCGGCATCCTGTCCGACGGGTCGGGTTTCGTCCGTCCACCCACCTTGCGCGGCCTCCCGCCCGATCAGATTCTGGTGTTGGTGAATGGCAAAAGGCGGCATCGCTCGGCGATGGTTCAGCTCAATGGCGGTCCGCTGGCGAGCGGGGCGCAGGGGCCGGACGTGTCGCAGATTCCGAGCATTGCGATCGAGCGTATCGAAGTGCTGCGCGACGGCGCCTCGGCGCAATACGGGTCCGATGCGATTGCCGGGGTCATCAATTATTCGCTGCGCAAAGCCAGCGAGGGTGTGGATGTGCGCACGCGCTACGGCCAGTATTATGAAGGCGACGGGAAGGATTATCAGGCAGCCATGAATGTCGGCCTGCCGCTCGGCCCCGACGGTTTCATGAATGTATCGGGCGAATTTCTCGATTCCGGCTATACCAGTCGCGGCGGGCAGCGGATCGGTGCGCTGGCGGTGTCGCAATCGCGCCCCGATGTGGAGGTGACCGACCCGATCCAGAAGATCGGCAATCCCAAATCGCGATCCTATCGCCTGTTCGTCAATAGCGGTATTGCGCTGTCGGACAGTTCGGAACTGTATATGTTCGGCAATTATGGCTGGAGCAAGCAGCAGGTCGAATTCAACTGGCGTCAGCCGGTGGATGCAACCGGCCCCGACCAGAACGGGACCGGCACGGCGCTTTATCCGCGCTCCAGCGTGTTTAACGATATCTATCTCGATCAGTTGCCTGACGGGAGCTGGGATACCGATGGGGCAACCTATAATTTCGCCGATCTTTATCCCAACGGGTTCAAACCGCAATTTCAGGGCAAGATCACCGATATTTCGCTGGTTGGTGGCTATAAGGGCGAACTGGATAGCGGCGTGACTTACGATGTGAGTGCCAGTTACGGGCAGAGCCATGTCGAATATTCGATGGACAATTCGCTCAATGCCTCGCTTGGCCCGGATTCGCCGACCAGTTTCTATATGGGCTCGCTCGAACAGCGTGAGACCAATTTCAATGCCGATCTGGCCTATCCCTGGGAGATCGGTCTGGCCTCTCCGGTAACGATCGCCATCGGGGCCGAACACCGCACCGAAGCCTATCAAATCGGTATCGGAGACAATCCCTCTTATGTGGCGGGGCCTTACACCGTGCAGCCGCTCAGCGGCGGAGGGTTCGCCACGCAGGCACCGGGCGTCAGTGGGTTTCCCGGCTATTCACCGAGCTTTGCGGTAGACCGTTCGCGGCGCAGCTATGCCGGCTATATCGATGTGGAAACCGACATTGTCGAAGGGCTGACGCTCGGCCTTGCCGGGCGCTATGAGCATTTCTCCGATTTCGGCAGCACCACCAATGGCAAGATTTCGGCCCGCTATGCCGTATCGCCAATGCTGGCGGTGCGCGGGACGGCCAGCACGGGCTTCCGTGCGCCGACACCGGGGCAACTTTTTACCACAGCGGGAATTACCGGCTTTTTCGGTCCGAACCCCGTGGAGCTGCTGACACTACCGGCGGATAATCCGGCCTCTATCGCTTTCGGGTCAAAGCCGCTTGTCCCTGAAAAGTCGACCAATCTGTCGGCCGGTTTCGTTCTGACGCCGGGCGGCGGGTTCAATCTCACGGTCGATTACTACAACATCAAAGTGCGTGACCGGATGGGCATAGCCAGCTTCATTCTGATCGAGAATGATGAACAGCGGCAGATCCTGCGTCAGGCGGGGCTGACCAACTGGGCGACAGTCGGGCTGGTGCGTTATTTCGCCAATGGATTCAAGACGCGCACGCAGGGTGTCGATCTCACCGCGAGCCACCGCACCAGCACCGGTATCGGCCGGTTCGAAACCACTCTGGCGCTGAATTACAATGCTACCAAAGTGCTTTCGCGCGATCCGGCGGTGGTCGATGAAATGCGTGAAGGCAATATCGAAGACAGCCTGCCCAAATGGCAGGCCACGCTGACCGAAAACTGGTCGCTCGGCCGTTTCTCGCTGACCGCGCGGGGCTATTTCTACGATAGCTTCACGAACTGGGCGCAGCCCGAAGATGGCGGTCCGCTTAATGTCGGCAGCGAATTCGTGGCCGATCTCGAAGCGCGCTATCGGGTCACTGACAGTGTGACTCTGGCAGTCGGGGCGGAGAATCTCTTCGACAATTATCCGGATAAGGATATCCGCGCGCCCGGCCAGCCCAATTCCAACTGGTATGTGCCGACCCAGGCGACGGTGAGCGGCAACCGCTATGTCGACAGCTCGCCTTTCGGCTATAATGGCGGTTTCTGGTATGTGAGGCTCAACGCTTCGTTCTGACGGACAGGCGATCCACCGATATCGAAAAAGGGCGGCATCCATGCGATGCCGCCCTTTTTATGATGACAGACCGCGCCGAAGCGCCAATATTCTTTCGACCCTCAGAAAGCCGGTTCGTAGCCCGGAGGCAGATCGCCTTCGTCACCCTTATTATCGGGATTGTTCGGGCTGTGAATGCCGCATTCGGTCTTGTCCCAGCCGGCCCAGCGGCCCGAACGCGGATCTTCGCCCGGCGCCACCTTGCTGGTGCAGGGCATGCAGCCGATGGAGGGATAGCCCTGCGCCACCAGCGGATGGCGCGGCAGGTCGTGCCGGTCCATATAGGCCTGCAAATCTTCCGCCTGCCAGTCGATCAGCGGGTTGATCTTGAGGCGGCCCTGCGCATCCGAATGATCGATTTCGAAACGCGGCAGATTGGCGCGGGTGCTGGACTGGAAGCTTTTGCGTCCGGTCAGCGATGCGTCATAATGCGCCAGTGCCCCGGCCAGCGGCTTCACTTTACGGATTTCGCAGCAGCCATCCGGGTCCCATGACCAGCGCAGTCCGTTATCGTCCTTTTTGGCCAGTTCCTCTGCATCCGGCGTCAGATTGACCAGATTGGTAAGGCCCAGCTTTTCGATCAGTTCATCGCGATAGGCCAGCGTTTCGGGGAAATGCTTGCCCGTTTCGAGAAACAGGACCGGGGTCGCCGGATCGACCTGCGCCATCAGATGGAGCAGCACGGCGCTTTCCGCCCCGAAGCTGGACACTGCCGCGACATCGCCGGCAAGCCCGTCTTTCAGCACAGCATACAGCACGTCCATCGTCTCCTGCCCGCGAAACATTCGGTTGAGGCGGATGGCATCCGCTTCCGAAAAGCGCGCAGCCGTATCGATCCGGTCGACCGACCGGGTTTCGTCATGAGCGATATTCGTGCTGTCAGTCATGCTGTTACCCCTTATGCCGCAAGGCCCAGATCGGCTGGCGATCGTCGGCGGCGGACTGGTAGACTTCGGGCCAGCGGTTAAAGGCGGCCTGTGCGTCTTCTTCATTCAGCGGAGCGTCGGGTGCGAAAGCATCGAACCCGCAGCGCTTCATATGCGAAAGCTGATCGATCAGCACATCGCCCACGGCGCGCAATTCGCCCTGATAGCCTTCCTCGCGCAGCAACCGGGCGGCGGAATAACCGCGCCCGTCGGTGAAAGCGGGAAAATTCACTTCCACCAGCGCAATACGGTCGAGATGCGGCAGCAACTGGCGGGCATCGTCGCCCGGCTCGATCCGCACAGCCGCAGCATTGGTCTGCCCCAGAAAGGCATCCACCGTTACCGCCGGATCGCTCACCTGAGCGTCGTCACGGAAGCGGAACTGCACGTGATTTTCGGGAGCTGTCTCAGTCATAAAGCGCTTCCTTGAACGGAGCCATGCCAATGCGGCGATAAGTATCGAGGAACCGTTCGCCATCCTGCCTTTCGCGCAGATAGACATCGGTGGCCTTATCCACCGCATCGACTACGCCGTCTTCGTCGAAACCGGGGCCGGTGATCTTGGCGAGCGAGGTATCTTCGCCTTCCGAACCGCCGAAGGAGAGCTGGTAATTCTCCTTGCCTTTCCGGTCCACGCCGAGAATGCCGATATGGCCGGCATGGTGATGGCCGCAGGCATTGATGCAGCCCGAAATCTTGAGCTTCAATTCGCCCAGCGCAGCGGATTTGCCGTTCTTGTCGAAACGCTGCGAAATCTTCTGCGCCACCGGGATCGAGCGGGCATTGGCAAGGCTGCAATAATCGAGGCCGGGGCAGGCGATCATATCGCCGATCTGGTCGAGATTGGCCGTGCCGAGCCCTGCGGCATCGAGCTTTTGCCAGATGGCGTAGAGATCTGCCTTCTTCACATGGGGCAGCCCGATATTCTGCGTGTGCATCACGCGCAGTTCATCGAAGCTGTAGTCTTTCGCCAGATCGGCAATCAGATGCATCTGTTCGGCCGTGGCATCGCCCGGAATGCCGCCCACCGGCTTCAGGCTGATTACCGCGCTGACATAGCCTGCCTGCTTATGCGGATTGGTGTTGGTCTTCACCCACAGCGCGAAATCGGGATCGGACAGATCGAGATCGTCGCTCAGTCCCTCTTCGAAAGCGGGATCGGCGAAATAGGCTTTGATCCGCTCCAGTTCGGCATAAGGCGGCTCCACACCCTGATCGAGCAGATGCTGGAATTCCTCCTCGACCTGACGGGTATATTCTTCCTTGCCCAGTTCATGGACGAGGATCTTGATACGCGCCTTATATTTATTATCGCGGCGGCCATAGCGGTTATAGACGCGCAGGCAGGCTTCGGCATAAGTGATAAGCTGATCCACCGGCACGAAATCGCGGATCACCGGGGAGATCATCGGCGTGCGGCCCATGCCGCCCCCGACATGGAAACGCGCCCCCACTTCGCCCTTTTCATTCTTCAGAATGCGAATGCCGATATCGTGCAGCCGCATCGCCGCGCGATCCTTTTCGGAAGCGATCACGCAGAATTTGAACTTGCGCGGTAAATAGCTGAATTCCGGATGAAAACTCGACCACTGACGCATCAGTTCGGCATAGGGACGCGGATCGATCACTTCATCGGCGGCTGCGCCGGAGAAATGGTCCGAGCTGATATTGCGGATGCAATTGCCGCTGGTCTGGATGGCGTGCATTTCCACCTTGGAGAGGTCGGCCAGAATATCGGCCGCATCTTCCAGTTTGATCCAGTTATACTGAATGTTCTGGCGGGTGGTGAAATGGCCGTAACCACGGTCATACTTGTCGGCAATATCGGCCAGCATATGCATTTGCCGGCTGTTCAGCGTGCCATAGGGCACCGCCACGCGCAGCATATAGGCATGGAGCTGGAGATAGAGCCCGTTCATCAGCCTCAGCGGCTTGAACTGGTCTTCGGTCAGGTGGCCTTCGAGGCGGCGGCGGCACTGGTCGCGAAATTCCGCGACCCGGGCATCGACCATCGCCTGGTCATATTGGTCATATTGATACATCAGACTACCTCTGCGATCGCATCGGGATCGTTGGGTTTGAGCGTAAGATCGGCGCGGACCGTGGGGCCGAGCGCGCGAATGCGTTCCTTGATATGGGCCGGGCGGATGCTGCCGTCAGCGCGCTGTTCCGCTTCCACGGCATAGGGCACATTCACCCGGCGCTCCGCTTCCTCGCTGGCGAGCACGGTTTCCCATTCCTCACCCGCATCGACGGCATCGTCGACATGGATTGACCAGCCTTTGCCGGTCCACCACACGACAGCGCCCGATTTCAGATCATTGCCCGTCAGGATTTTCATTTCTGCGCCTCCAGCGCGATGTGGTTCAGCGCGGCATCATCGGCCTGCGCGGTGACATCCCCGATCACGATCAGAGCGGGGCTTTTGACTTTTTCGGCGCTGACCATATCGGGCAGCCCGGCGAGAGAACTGCGCAATACGCGCATTTCGGGGCGGGCGCCATTTTCGATCACTGCCACCGGCATATCGGGCGAAAGGCCGTCTTCCATCAGCTTCTCGGCGATCAGCGGTGCGGTTTTGACGCCCATATAGATTACCAGCGTGCGGCCCTTTCCGGCCAGGCCGACCCAGTTCTGATCCGACAGGCCCTTGCACTGGCCGGCCACGAAGCTGACGATGCTGGCATGGTCGCGATGGGTCAGCGCTATCTGTGCCGCCGCGGCCGCACCGTTGGCCGCACTGATGCCGGGGACGATTTCGACCTTCACCCCATGCGCCCGCAGGCTTTCTGCTTCTTCGCCGCCGCGTCCGAAAATCAGCGGATCGCCGCCTTTGAGCCGCAGCACATCGCGCCCCGCACGCGCTTCGCGGATCAGGAGCGCATTGATCTCCTCCTGCGGCAGCGTATGTTTCGAGCGGCGCTTGGCGACCGAAATCAGCCGGGCATCGGCCCGTGCCATGGAGAGAATTTTCGGGTCCACCAGCCCGTCATGCACGATCAGCCGCGCTTCCATCAGCAGCCGGGCGGCGCGCAAAGTGAGAAGGTCGGGATCGCCGGGGCCTGCCCCCACGAGATAGACTGTTCCTGCCTGTTCCATGGCCCCGAGATGGCGAAGCAGGCCGCAGAGTGCCAGCGAGAATGGTTTTGGCGCAGGGTAGGTAAGCTTTAGGCTCTGAGCCCGGGAGCTAAAGACAGGCTATGGCGCCTTCTTCGCGTTCTTCCGCCCGCCACGGTAAATATCGGCCCTCACAATGGCACGATTCACGCCGTGCAGGGGAGAGAGACGATGCCGCAGGACAGGTCCGATCGGCGGCATGAGCCGGGAAAGCTCCACAGAATATTACCGCATCCTCAAAGGCAGGCGCGACCGTCCCGACCTCGAAAAGTTCAGCGTCATAAGGCAGCGGCTTGTAGCGCAGCACCGAGGCGGCAATGAAACCGGTTTCCCCCTTCGCTGGACGCAATTTCGCAGAAGTGCGTGTCATCCAGCTCCGGGGTACCGCCGGTCCGTACCCGTAAGTCTTTTGAAGATGTCTACCTTCTCCGGAGGGTAGATACGATCGACCTCGGCATTCTTGCGGAAATCGCCGACCCCTAACGGCGCGCGCAGGAACTTCTGCTGTAAAAGGCCGCACCTTCTCTTCTGGACCCGCAGGTAGTCCATGATGTTATCGGTTATGGCTCTTGGTCAGGCCGGAACTTTGGCCGCCTCGGTTTCTTCATCCATCATCGCCTGCAACATGCGCCGTCCAAGCACCGCATTGCGATCGGTTTTGATCATGAGTTCAGTCGGGTTTCCACCGACAAGTTCGATCATCTTCTCTATTTCCTCCGAGGCGAAGATATCCTCTTCGATGACCGGTCCCAGGCTCTTTTTCGCGTTTTCAACATTCGCCTGCTCGCCAATCGTTGCGATTGCAAAGAAATAGTAGCTGGTCGTCCGGGTAGCGGGCGTGATCGCGTGGAAGACGAGGCCTCGCTGGATCGGCTCGCCCGCCAGCTCCGGGTGATCGGCTGCATATATGTGATTTGAGAAGCCGGCATGAAAACTGGGGAGATAAAAATCCATGCCAACGACCTGATCGACTGCTCCGGTATAGCCGAAACGCTTCTGAATGTGAGGTGTGGCGGGAGCCCCGACGATATGGCGTCTGCTGCGCAGGACATTGGCGTCCTGCGTTACGACTTCCGGAACTGTCGCATTCTCAAGCACACCGATGCTGGTGCCATGCAGGAACGCGAGGTGAGTGAGGTCGAGCAGATTGTCGTTCAGCAACTGATACCGGCATTTGACCTCGTTGAAGAAGATCGGCTCAGCCTTGGTTCCTTCAGTGTAGAAGCCAATCTCCTCGAGGTCGGGAAGAAGGGAAGGATCTGCCTTTTCCGGATCACCCATCCAGATCCACAGCCAGATCCCGTGTTCCACCAGCGGGTAGGTGGGGATTTTATATGTTCCAGGCACGACCTTTTGTGATGGGATGTGGGTGCACCGGCCATCGGGACCAAAAGCGATCCCGTGATATCCGCATACGATATCATCGCCGTTTACCGTACTTTTGCCAAGCGGGAAATTGCGGTGCGGGCAACGGCCACCCACAGCAACGGCTTCGCCATCCGCCTTGCGATATAGCGCTACCGGAAGGCCAAGGATTGTGCGCGCGAGCGGCTTCTCGGTGATTTCTGTGCTAAATGCCGCAACATACCAGCAGTTGCGGGGTGCGAAAGAACCTTCCCTGAAGGGGTACATAATCCATCTCCCAACGAATCGAACACTGTTCGTTTTGTTCAGGGTTTCCCTTTTTCCCAAGGTATGGTCAAGGGCAGATATGTCATTTTCGAAACTCTCAGCCGATTTGATAATCGCGGAGGCGATCCAGCTTCTTCAAGAAGAGGGTTTGTCGGGTGTATCCTTGCGCAAGGTTGCCAAGCGGCTCGATGCGAGCGTTTCTTCGCTCTACTGGCATGTTAAGGATCGAGAGGCCCTCTATACTTTAATGTCCGGTCGGATATTCCGGAAATGCGTGGAAGAGGTGCCGGCTTGTTCCAACTGGGAGGATTGGCTCAAAGCTTTCGGGATGTCGCTTTGGCAAGCGCAGGTCGATATTCCCGATATTCAGAAATTAATACTCCAGGCCCGGCCTGACAATGAAACTCTGTCAGCATTGAGGATGGACTTGATCGGCCAGTTAACGCGGTTAGGTGCCGACGCTGACCAGGCGGCCTTCGCTCAGACTTCAGTTCAAGCTCTGGTTACAGGCTGGACCACTCTTGGGCGCAATGTGGCGGGTCGCGAAGGGGCCAGAGAAATCGGGTATGCGATCGAAGTGCTCATCGAAGGTATCCATAGTATAGCTGCCAAAAGACGCTGAGATTCCGCGGTAAGGCGGATTGTGGAGGAGCGAAGCTGGCCTTCCGCTCAGGTGAGGGCAAGCCTTACCGATGGCTTCGACCATTTCGCGAGCGGGTCGGGCGGACAATGGCTCTGCTCGCTTCGGTTCTGGCCCCGTTCGGCGGCTTTCTGGCCCTGTTAGGAGCCGTTCTGCGCCCCGTCTGAGGAAGGGGCGGTACCCGTGTCACCCCCTCTTTGTTCGATGCGTTGAGATATTGCTGCTATAAGCTGGTCGAATTGTGCGTTGGAGCGCAAATTAAGGTCACGCTGGGGAAACGGAATTTCAATCCCTTTTTCCTGAAACAGCCACCACAGATTTTTCAGCACTTCGGAACGGACATTACCCACACCATCTTCAGGATCGTTGATCCAGCACTGAATCACGAAGTCGACCGAACTGTTGCCATAATTGTCGAGCCAGACGGAAGGGGGCGGCGTGTCCAGCACCCGCTTGGCCTTCTTGGCGGCCTCCAGCATCAGCTCTTCGGCCAGTTTGATATCGCATTGATAGGAAATTCCCACCGGCACCTGAATCCGCACAACCTTGCTGGAATAAGACCAGTTTTCCACCTGATTGATCATCAATTGTTCGTTCGGAATCAGATATTCGCGCCGGTCTCTGGTGGTCACAGAAACCGCACGAATCCCGATCTTGCGGATCTGCCCGAAGGTGGAATTGCCTGCCTGATCCGAAATCGCAATCACGTCACCCGGCTTGATCGAACGGTCCATCAGCAAAATGATTCCGGCGATCAGATTGCCGAATGTCTTTTGCAGACCGAAGCCGATGGCAAGGCCGAAAGCCCCGGAAAACACAGTCAAAGCCGTAAGATTAATGCCGAGAATATCGATCCCGATCAGAATGGCGATTGCCCAGACCACCAGAGTCAGCAGCTTTTCGCCAAGCAATTGTTGCGCCGGATTGAGCCGTGTCAGACGGTTGAAAAGACTATGCGCCAATTTGCTGCCGACCTGCGCGCACACAACGATGGCGGCCAGCACCATGACGACCAGAAGCGCACTCCACACGGAAATGCGAGTGGAACCGACAGTAAAGCCGATGGCATCCAGCTTTTCGATAATTCCGCCGATTGTCACCGAATGCTGAGTAACGGCATCCTTGATACTTTCCGCAGCTCCGACAGCCTGCTCGGTGGGTTGTGCCGCCGGAGTAGCTGTCGATGAGGCTGACGACGCAGCTTCACCAGCCTGCGGGTAAAGCAGGCTGGTGAGTGAATTGCCTGTTTCAGGAGCCGCTGTATCGGCGGAAGCTGTCATCCGGGTTCCATTTTTTCAAAGGCCTGGGCCAAGTCTGCCAGCAAATCATCGGCGTCTTCGAGCCCGATGGCAAGCCTGATCCCATATCGGTCGCTCTGCGATATGCCTTCGGGGGGCCAGGCGGTTGCACTGCGAGCGCGGCTGGGTTCGAAAGGTGTGGCGAGACTTTCATACCCGCCCCAGCTATAGCCGATCCCGAACAGTTCCAGCGCATCGATAAAGCGCGATTGCGCCTGTACATCGCAATCGCGCAGAAGGAAGCTGAACAAACCGCAGCCACCGGTAAAATCGCGGGCCCAGAGATCATGCCCCGGTGCACCGGGCAGCATGGGGCACATGACCCGCGCAACTTCCGGGCGGGTGTTCAGCCATTCCGCCAGTTTCAGCGCTGTAGCTGTAGATTGCTTCAGCCGGACATGCATGCTGCGCAAACCGCGCAAGGCGAGGGCTGCGTCATCGGGCGAGACTACAATGCCCAGCGCCTGCGACTTCAGCCGCACCCGATTGTACAATTCTTCCCCGGCTGCCACGCTGCCCATCATGAGATCGGAATGTCCGCCGACATGCTTGGTCAGAGCCATGATAGTTATATCGCAGCCATGGACGAGCGGGTTGAAGCCGAGCGGGCTGGCCCAGGTATTGTCGATCAGGCTGAGTGCGCCCTTGTCGCGCGCAATGGCGGCAAGGGCCGGAATGTCGCAGACTTCCAGCGTCAGACTGCCCGGTGCTTCGAGCAGAACGGCTTTTGTCCTGTCGCAGAACTGATCGGGAAAACCGTCCAGATCCAGCGGGTCGAAAAAGCGTGTCTCGATACCGAAATCGGCCAGCAAGGTACGCGCCGCATCCCGGCTCGGCTCATAGACATTATCGGTCATCAGCAGCACATCGCCGGCTTTGAGCACGCTTAGCAACGCGCCGGAGATCGCTCCAAGACCGCTTGGAAACAGTACCGTACCATAGGCACCCGGTTCCAGTTCGGTCAGGGCTTCCGACAGAGCCCACTGTGTTGGCGAACCCCGGCGGCCATAATGGAAATGCCCGTCTGCATTGGGATGGCCGCCGCGTAAATCCTGACTGTTTTCATAGAGGTGCGTACTACCGCGCCAAACAGGTGGATTAACTACCGGCCATGTCCATTCCTTGCGGCGCCCACCACTAACGATCCGGGTGGCAGGCTTACAGTCTTTATGCGAACTCATTCAGCGGGTCCTGTCGCTTTGGGGGTTTCGGGATCGGCGGCCCATTCGCTCCAGCTGCCATCATACAGAGCGACATCGTCCTTACCCAGAAGATGAGCTGCGAACAGAAGCACTGCGGCGGTAACGCCGCTGCCGCAAGTCGTGATCAGCGGTTTGGACAGGTCGATTCCGGCCTGTTCGAACATAGCCCGTATGGTGTCTGTGGATTTGAAGGTGCCATCTTCCCGATAGAGGAAGTTGAAAGGCAAATTATGCGAGCCGGGAATATGGCCGCTGGGAATATTCCCGCGAAAATCGGGCGTTATGCCGCTGAACCGTCCGGAATCGCGTGCATCGAGCACTTGTTCTGACTGGCTGGTGCAATTGACGAGTATCTCGGCCTTGCTACGGACTTCGCCGGGCCCCTGAGAAGGTGTGAATTGGCCGCCACCGCCTTCATTATAACCATGTTCAAGAAGCCGGTCTTCAGCGCGCCATTTGGCAAGTCCGCCATCGAGAATCGCTACATCGCGGGCACCGTTATGACGGAGAATGAACCAAGCGCGAGCGGATGTTTTCACATCGCTGTCATCATAGATCACGATGCGGCTGGTCTCGCTCACACCCAGTCTGGTCAATCGTTCGGCCAGCTGATCGGGGCGGGGAAGAGCGGCGGGAACGGGGCTTTCAGGATCGATCAGGCGTGAAAGATCGAGAAAACGGGCACCCGGAATATGCGCTTCGGTGAATTCTGCCGCAGCATTGCGCTGCGCGGTGGGGAGATGGCTGGACGCATCGAGGATTACGAGGTCCGGATCATCCAGCCTTGCCGCCAGCCATCTGGTCGAAACAAGAGATTCCATGGCTCTAAGGGGTAGACTGTGTAGCACGAGCCGTCGAGGGGCGAGTTGTCCAACCCGGCTGAGTTCGGATCAGGCAAAGGCGCGTTGCGATAATTCGGTATAGACGCGTGGCCCCTGATCGAGGCGGAACGGCTGCAAACCACCTCCTGAGCGGGCGGGTCGAAGACCGACAAGCGATGTCTGGATCAATGTTTTAGGCAGCCCTTCGGCAGAAACGCGGAATCGAGCGAGTGGGACAAAAAGAGAGGCGTTACCCTGACGGATCGGTCGAATGTGGCCGAAAGGCAGGCGAAATTCGCCGTTGAAGACGTAATTGCTGCCCGGTGCCAGATAATCGATTCGTTCCAGCTCCTCCATGGTGTGCAGTTCGCTGGCCAGTTGCTCTTCGCGGGTCAGTGAGGCGTGGGCAGCGATGAGATCACCGCTGAGCGCGAGATCTCGTAGTGGCCCTTCGCCATTATTGCTCAGCATCAGCCGGTAAGATAATGTGGCGTTCAGCAGGGTAAGCGATAATTCACGCACATCCAGTGCAATCCTCAGCGGACCCTGCTGGGATGCTTCCGTATTATCTTCTTTCTCGATCTCCTCGCTGGAAGAGGCTGGCTCAACCGGTACGGGGGGCGGTTCGGGTTGGCGTATCGGCTGGCTTGGGGCTGGTTTTGCGACAGGAGAAACTATGGGAGGTTCGATCCGTTTAGGCTTGCGCAAAGCGCTGTGGCGTTTCCACCAGACGAAACCGCCCGCCGCACCGACGACCAGCACCAGGAAGCCAATCAACCATGGCCAGAATGCAGTTTCACCCGGTTCCTTATTGACTGCTGGTTCCGGAGCCGGTGCGGCTGCGGTTTCGGGCGCTGCTGGCTCGACAGTGCCTTCATGCTCCGTTGTGGTCGGTGCCTGTTCGGGCGCAGATGCTGCGTTGCTCTCTGCCGTGGTGGCCGGCTCACTGCTTTGCTGCGTCGGGGATGGCGTTGACCGTGGAGGCTGTGCCTGGGTTTGCGGAACGGGCGCGGGTACTTGTACCTCAGGCGTCGGTATTTGCGTGGCGCGCGGTGTTTGCTTGGGTTGCGGAGTGACTGCCGGTCGAGGGCTTGAATCTTCTTGCGGCTCCGGTGCCGGTTCAGGCTCGCGAGCAGGTGCGTTCCGGGGCGTTGTGGGAGCCGGTTCATCTTCAACCACCGGCCCTTGCACTTCAGGAGTCTCATCGCTTGAAGGGGGTAGCTGGAATCCGGTTATGGAATTCGGATTCGCCGAGACGGGGGCAGCGATCAGGAGGGCCAGGCCGGTAAGGATAAGGTGACGAATGGTCATAGCTCGGATGTTATGCGCTAAAAATGCGCCAAGCGGGGAAGCGCTGAATAGCGGCTGAATTATTCACGTCAAACCGACTACTTGTGCGATGGCTTCGATCAGGGCATCAGCGTTGCATGAGTGACACTCCCGAACAGACCCATCCACTTCACCTCGGCCAGCAAAGTGCCTTGCCGGTCTCGCCCGAAGATGCGGTACTGGACTATGTGCCGAACCCGCGCAAAGGCAGCCTGTATCTGATCCGTTTCGCGGCACCTGAATTTACGTCGCTCTGCCCGGTGACAGGGCAGCCCGACTTCGCTCATCTGGTGCTGGACTATGCGCCGGAGGAAACGATCGTGGAATCCAAGAGCCTGAAGCTTTTTCTTGGTTCGTTTCGCAATCATTGCGGTTTTCATGAAGACGTGACGGTCGGAATCGGTCAGCGCCTGTTTGATGAAATGAAGCCACGCTGGCTCAGGATTGGTGGATATTGGTATCCACGGGGCGGTATTCCGATCGATGTTTTCTGGCAGAGCGGTTCGCCACCTGAAGGCCTGTGGGTGCCCGATCAGGGAGTCGCCTCCTATCGCGGGCGTGGTTAGATTTATCCGATGAGTTCGGCCACCATGCCCGGATAGCGCAGCACTGCATTATGGACGCGCACGATCCGGCGCATTTGGTCGACCATTAAAGCGAAATCGTCCTGGCTATTCTGGCGCATGATCCATCGCTGGGCGATACGGACTTGCTCGTAATATTCCGGAAATGTCTGTTGGCCCAGTTCGGTGATCTGGTAGATACGCTCCCGCTTATCGGTCTGCGAACGCTTCCAGCCGATCATTCCGCGCTTTTCCAGCCCGCGCATGATGACCGAACAGGTCGAAGGATCGAGCCCGAACAGTCGTGAAAAGGCTCCCTGTGTGATCGAGCGACGATGACGCAGAATGAACAGCAGCGAGAATTGCCGCAGTGTAACGTTAAGCCCGGCTGTGCGAGCGATACATTCTGCTTGAAGAGCCTGTAGTAAGCGGCGGACCAGAAAGCTTGTCGCATCGTCGAGATCGGGCGCGCCTTCTGACGGATCGCGTTGCCAGGGAGGAGCGGCGGTTTCACCATCGCGAGCGATGTTTTGTAATATAGAGATAAGGGCCTGATGGGCTTCTGCGCTATCGCCTTGGGCAAGCCAGACCTGAAGCCTGGCAAAATGTTCCCTTATTGCTGTCATTTCGTCGCGTGCCCTATCGCTCAGATCGGCCAGCAGGACGCGTCGGTCCTTCGCATCGCTGTAACGTATCATGCGGCCAGCTTTTTCCAGATTACTGACAATATAGGCCGTTGTTGATTTGTCATTTCCTGCAGCCCGGGCCAGATCAATCTGTGACATCGCCCCGCGACGATCGATCAGCAGCATCAGTTCCGCCTGTGGTAAAGTGACATCCGGTGTCAGTTCGGCGAACAGAACCGTGCAAATCTGGTCAATGCGTGCGGCAAGAAATCCAGGCTTATAAAGAAACTGCTGCATTAATTCCGTGTCGGAATTAAACGTATCCTGTTCCGAAGCGAGAAGTGCAGTTTGCATAGTAATGACTGCCGATTACCTGATTGTTATCCAATCCAAATACCACCGAATGTTAGTATTCGAAAGCTACTAATATCGTTGGTCAATAAGTAAAAGAAAACGTTAAAAATGCCTTTGATCGCTTCATGGGAGTGTAAATTATCTCGGTAAAATAAACAGAACCGCGCCTTATCCGCTTCTCCGCCTTAGGGTGAAACACTGTATATAACCTATAGAAATTATTAATAAAATCACGGTACAAATTAACTTTGTTATCATCGCAAGGCGCAAAAAATGCACAAATGTACGCCTTGCCTGACATAGTGAGAGCGTGAAAATGGGTCGCATCATTTACGCAGAGGATGATGAAATCGTTGCGCAGATTGTAATCGATGCGTTGATGAATGCCGGCCACGCTGTAGGGTGGCTACAGGACGGGGACGAGGCTTTGCGTGCTATGCGTTTTCGTCCACCGGATCTTGCTATTCTCGATCAGAATATGCCCGTTATGAACGGCGGAATGGTACTGCGTGAGATGCGTGTGATTGAAAGTCTGGTCATGGTACCGGTTCTCATGCTTACTGCTATTGATGCTAAGCAGAGCCAGAATATCGCCTTCTACGAAGGGGCGGATGACTACATGACAAAGCCGTTTGATCCGGATGAGCTCGTGTTTCGCGCAGAACAGCTCATGGATCAAAAATTCCGCCGTGCCCGGCCGACATTTTGACGCCCCGGAGGCCACGTATCTTTACTGGCATCCGGGGCGGTCCTGTTCGCCGGACGATTTACTTACTGTCCAGATTAAGCGCGTTGCTGATGGTAAAGAACATATCGCTCTGATCGGTCAGTCCCAGAAAATTAGAAGCATGCGGACCGAAAGCCGCTACCCGAAGCTGCGTTCCGGTATGGCCCTGTGAACCTTCTTCCTGGGTAGCGTAATTGACTGTCATGACCGCATCGTCTGCTGTGATGAGCGACCGGGTGAGTCCAGGTGACTTCACATCGTTATAAACAATCTGACTGGTATGGGCGTGGTCTGCGGTTACGATTACCAGAGTGTGTCTGTCGGCCCTGGCAAAATTCAATGCAACCTGCACGGCTTCATCGAGATCGACAGTTTCACCGATCTGGCCGCAAGGATTGGCAGCATGGTCCTGTTTGTCGATCGATGCGCCTTCGACCTGCAGGAAGAAGCCTTTTGGATTGGATTTCAGAAGATTGATCGCCTTGGCAGTCATTGCAGCAAGCTTGGGAATGTCGTTAGTGCGTTCGGGATTAGCGGTGCAGCGCACGGGTGCTTCATTGATATTGCCGTAGTGAGTGGCCCGAGGCCCGGTCCAGCGGGTCGGCATAGTGTCTTCTGAAAACAGCCCAAGTAAAGGTTTGCGCTGATTGGCTGTATCGACAGCAGCCAGCTCCTGAGCATTGCGTACAATGGTAAAGCCGCGTTCTAAGGCTTGAGTCGAAAGAGTTTTACCGGCCCACTCGCCGGCTTTTGCGGTGTCTTCGAAGGATGCCGAGCCGCCCCCTAGTGTCACATCGGGGCGCGAATCGAGCAGCTGCTCCGAAATGGAGCCTGCACCACCATTTTCGAGCGCATTTTCAGGACATTTTTCGCTGGTAACCGAAGGGCTGTAGCAGCGGCGCTGCACGACATGGGCGATCTGAGCTGCTGGTGTCGCATCCTGAATAGCGGCGGTGGAAACGTCACCTGTGGCATAGCCAGCCTGTTTTGCGAGCATAAGCAGGCTGGGATGCGGCTGGCCGTGAATATCAACGGAAATCGCGCCATTATAAGTCTTAACTCCGGTAGCCCACTCACTGGCTGAGGCAGCTGAGTCCGTTACATAATTCGGTTTACCGGTTTCCCGGTGGAGCGAATAATGCGTGTATTGACCTGTAAACGGCAGAGCATCGATACCTTCGAAATAACCACCGGCGCCCTTTGCATAATTGCGCGCAACAGTGATCTCGGAATCGCCCATCCCATCGCCGATCAGCAAAATAACGTTGTGAACGTCACCATCCTTTAGCAACCTACGATATTCGTCGGTCATATCGGTGGCCTTCAACCGCCTTGCTCCACCTTTTTCACTCAAAACGCCCTTGGCCGCGCGAGACAGGTTCGGGCTGTCCTGCGCCATACCGGCGGCAGACAGGGTAATACTTGTGGCGAGCACGCCGCTCAGAAGAACGGAACGGAATAGGCGGGGCATAATCACTCCTGACAAATGGGGGCAACCTGAGAGGGCCCATTTCGCCCTATGTATGACATGATAATGACAAAAGCCGGAGCGGGCGTTCAATTGATTCTCAGCGCTCGAAAATCACGACCGCTGGGCTGTTGGAAAAGCTGTAATCCAAATTCGGGCAGAATAGCGATCAGATGATCGAATATATCGGCTTGAATGGCTTCATATTCGGTCCAGGCAGTGGTTTGCGTAAAGCAATAGATCTGTAGAGGCAGGCCCTGGGCGCTTGGGTCGAGCTGACGGACCATCAATATGCGATTGCTCCACAAGCTTGGATGGTGACGGAGATAGGCAATCACATAGGCTCGGAATGTTCCGATATTAGTGATCCGGCGTTGATTGAGCGGATCGCCATCGTCCAGCATTCCGTTCCATTCGGTTAATTCTTTCGACTTTTCGTCCAGATAATCGGAAATCAGTGCGAAGCGATGAAGGTTACTGATCTGCTCCTCGGTAAGAAAACCGATTGTATTTTGATCGATAGGAAGTGCACGCATAATCCGTCGTCCCCCGGATTCTTCCATTCCCCGCCAGTTTTTATAACTTTCCGATATCAGTCGATGGGTTGGAATGGTGGTGATCGTTTTGTCCCAATTGCGAACTTTCACCGTGTGCAGTGCGATGTCGAACACTTCCCCGTCGGCGTTCAGATCGGGCATCTCGATCCAGTCGCCGACGCGGAGCATGTCGTTCGATGTGAGCTGAACAGATGCCACCAGAGAGAGGATCGTGTCGCGAAATACCAGCAGAAGAACTGCGGCCATCGCACCAAGTCCGGAGAGTATCAGTAGCGGGGATTGTTCGAGCAAAGCCGCAATGATCAGAATCGCGGCACCGGCGAACATCGCGATTTTCAGAACCTGAATATAACCCTTGATTGGCCTGCTCGCCGCATCGGGACGGCGGCGATACAATTCGTTGGCAAAATTGAGTGCGTTATTGATTGCCAGAACGATTGTGAGAATGATGAAAGCCGTGCAGATATTGCGCGTAAGCGATACCAGCTCGGGCGAAAGATGCGGAATGGCTGTAACACCGCCCGACACAATCAGCACCGGCACAATATTGGCAAGACGAGCGACAATTGCTGCCGGAGCGGGGGTGTCATGCGGCAAAAGCTGGATAGCAAAGCGCAGGATCACCTTTTTGACGATGAGATTGGCAAGGCTGGAAGCCAGAGCGAGAACGGCGATACCGATCAGGGTCTCGACCCAGAAAGGCAGGTCTTTTGCGATAGTAGGAATCAGGTCGGAGGCACTTGATAGGGAAGTCATGATAAAATGGCTGGCTCTTCTCTGATCGTGATCGGTCTGAAGTGGCGATAATTGCCGAGAGCGTTGTGCCTAGAGTGCTGGATTTCAATTGACAAATTTTGACTGTCTCAGCGCCTGTCGCGCTGCGTTTGCGAAGGGTGAGACGTTAGTCTCATTGTATTCAATATAGAGCGAAGGAGAGCTTTGATGATAATCTATGCTGATAGTCTTTAAGCATTGTGAATCCTGCAAATTTGACGCTAATATCCTTTGATTGACGCATTATTTTCAACAAAATTAGGCAATTTTTGCCGAAATGACGCGTTCCTTGCTGTAAAACGCTATTCGGGCTGGACGGTCTCGTAATCCGGTGTATTTGTATCCAACGTGACTGACTATTCATCCTTGTTCGTTCCTCTGCTCGCGCTTCTCGCTGCAGGGGCGGGGGCCGGTTTCGCCGGTGGACTTTTTGGTATTGGGGGCGGCTTTGTCGTGGTTCCGGCCCTTATGCTGATCCTGCCATTACTGGGAGCTTCGCCGGGTGAGGTGACGCATGTTGCGATCGGAACCTCTCTGGCGACGATTATCTTTACTTCGCTGCGCTCGGTTTCGGCTCACGCCCGGCGTGACGCGGTGGATGTAAGCGTATTGCGAAGCTGGGCACCTTGGGTGGTATTGGGGACCGTGCTGGGTTCCTTCGTTGCAGGGCGTGTATCCAGTGTGACGCTGGCCATGATCTTCGGTGTCGGCGTGTTGCTCTTTGCCGCCTATTTTCTCATCCCGGCAAAAGCTGAGCGGCGTGCCTTTGCAGCTATGCCAGATGGTGCTGTGCGGATGAGTCTTGCCGGAGGTTTGGGCATGTTGTCCGCGCTGCTCGGCATTGGCGGGGGAACGATTGCAACCCTTGTGATGACGAGTTGCGGCACGCCCATTCATCGTGCCATCGGGACAGCTTCGGGTATGGGCGCCATTATCGCGATACCTGGCACTATAGGTTTTATTGCCATCGGGCTGGCGCAGCCAGGTACGCCGTGGGGATCGTTCGGCTATGTCAATATACCTGCCGCGCTAGCCATTATTGCGACATCTATGCTGACCGCTCCGCTGGGCGTGGCGGCGGCGCACAAGCTCAGCCCAGCGCTGCTGCGCAAAGTTTTCGGAGTATATCTGGTCGTTGTAGGCGTGACGATGATGACCAATAGCTAAACAGTCAGGGGGCAGATGATGACAGATGTAAATCGCAGATTGTTTCTAACAGGATCGGCCGCAGCTACAGGACTTGCCGCCATGGCAAATACGCAGGTCCTGGCGGCAACGGCACAGGCAAAACAGGTTGGCGGGCTGTTCGGTCCTCTTGCAGGCAATGCGCAGCTCAGTCGAAATGAAAACCCATTCGGCCCTGCGCCAAGCGCCTTGCAGGCCGTATCCGATACAATGGCGAAAGGCTGTTATTATGCCGATAGAGGTGTTCGCAAGCTGACCGAAATGATTGCGGAGCGGCATAATGTATCGCCTTCGCAGGTCGTTGTCGGTTCGGGATCGACGGAAATCCTTTCCGCCGTTGCTTTGGCCTGGGGGCGTAAGGGATCCATTCTGTGTCCCGGGCTCTTCTGGGACACGACGGTGCAATATGGTGAAAGGCAGGGCGCCAAGGCTATCCGCGTGCCACTGGCAGGCGATATGAATGTCGATCTGCCGGCCATGCAGGCAGCGATGAATGACAGCGTTTCGCTGGTCCATATCTGCAACCCGAACAACCCTACCGCGATGCTGGCCGATCCGGCCGCAATGCGCCGTTTCGCCGGACAGGTTTTGCCCAAAGCGACATTGCTTGTGGACGAAGCCTATAATGAGCTGGTCGATGACCCAGAGGGTAACTCGTTGATTGATCTGGTCCGTGACGGGAAAGATGTCATTGTCTGCCGAACATTCTCGAAAATCTATGGCATGGCCGGTATGCGAGTCGGCTATGGGATTACCAGCGAGGAAAATGCTAGTCTGATCCGTGGCTATCTGATGAGCTTTGGCGGCAATGTCTCCGGTCTTGCGGCAGCCATCGGTTCCTACAACGATACAGCCTTTCTCACACGCTCTAAAGCGATGATTCGGGAAGGGAGGGAAATGATCCTCGATGCCGTGTCGCGGGCGGGGCTGACGGCTCTGCCCTCTCAGACCAATTTCGTGTATGTTGAAGTGCCTGATGCGGATGCGGTGCAAAAGGCCATGGCGGAAAGAGGGGTTTCGATCCGCGGGGCTTATGGCGATTGGACACAATATTCCCGCGTCAGCACAGGTAAGATGGACGATGTGCAGCGATATGCGGCTGCCTTGCCGGAGATTATCGACAAGCTCCGGGTATAGATCAGTCGCTGGCAGGAGAGGAGCCGGGGCCACATGGTGAGGATTGGAAACAGGATTGCATTAGCAGCGGGTTTGGCATGCGTGTCTGTATCACCAGCTGCGGCCGACGTGCTGGTTGATATCAGTAGTGAAAGACTGGAGCACACGGTTCCCTTCCCTGTTTTCAAGGCAGATGCATCCTGGCCTCGTTTGCCTGAAGAAATGATTCTGGGGCAGGTGCCCGGCCTGGCGGTTGATCAGGAAGATACGATATGGATTCTGACTCGGCCTAATTCACTCAGTCCAACTGATCGTGGACTTGATACGAACCCACCATCTGCTGTGGCATGCTGCACTACGCCGCCTCATGTGATGCGCTTCGATCAAGAAGGGAATTTGCTGCTGGCCTGGGGCGGTGCGGATTATGCTGCGGAGTTTAGCGGAGATAATCAATGGCCTGCCAATGTGCATGGCCTTCATGCCGCTGATGATGGAACGATCTGGATCGGCGGGAACGGTGATGGCGATCATGTAGTCCTCAACTTCACTATGGATGGAGAGTATATCCGTCAGATCGGGAGGCGGGGCACAACCGGGGGCAATCTGTCGGAAACTGCGCTGGGCAACCCGGCAGACATCAGCGCAAATGACGAACGCATTCTGATTGCCGACGGCTACATCAATAAACGCATTGCGGCATTTGATTCAGATGCGCTGGATCTTGCTTACATGTGGGGAGCTTATGGAAAGCGTCCCTCTGCGCCCGCGCGCGAAGGCGCCTTTGACCAGAGCCAGGCGACCAGCTCCAGTGATGGCGGTGCTGACACCGAATCCACAAGTTTTGGCGACATCGTCCATTGCGTGGTCCGGGGACCTGAACGGACCGTCTATGTCTGTGATCGCCGGAACAACCGTTTGCAGCTGTTCCGGGAAACGCCGGAGGGTGTCGAATTTTTGCGCGATATTGTCATTGCCCCTGAAACCGGCGGGACGCGTACTGCTTCGGATGTCGCTTTCAGCCCCAATGGCAAGTATGTTTATGTGGCTGACATGATGAATGGCCGGGTGTGGATTTTGCTACGCAAGACGCACGAAATTCTTGGCAGTTTCGGCAAGAATGGCCGATATCCCGGCCAGTTCATCTGGCTGCATAGCGTAGACGTGGATAGTCAGGGCAATGTCTACACAACCGAAGTCGGGACTGGCCGCAGGGTTCAGCGCTTTGTCTTTACCGGATTTGATGATTGACAGGTGATGCTCGGGATAAGCGTTTCGGCAAAACTTTCTACTTCAAAAGCAAACTAGCCATCTAATCAATGTGATGGAAGCGTATATTCTCTTATTCTTTGATCCTATTCATCTATATAGACTGAATAGGCTTAGTGAACATAGAATACATATGGAACGGAATAATCTTTATATGCCACTATCCCGCTTGTCGCTCTTCACTTTCATTATCGCTCTCACGCCAGCCATCCCAGTCGCGAAACATTAGGCTTCGTGGACAAAGCTTGACCTGAGACTGAGCGCTTGATTCAAGGCTACCTTTTGGAGGCAGCGTTGGGCGAGCGGATCGGTGTAGCGGATGAGGAGTGGGCGCTGATCGGGCCGCTGCTG
>NZ_RAPF01000005.1 GCF_003610805.1 Altericroceibacterium spongiae
GGATCACTCCGAGCGGCGGCTTTTGCGTCTGTAACAACACAGACACCCAGCGCGGGGTGGAGCAGTCCGGTAGCTCGTCAGGCTCATAACCTGAAGGTCGCAGGTTCAAATCCTGCCCCCGCAACCACACTCCAAACCAAACCTCCCAATCGCCATTGCCAATACAGGCTCGGTGGTTAAAGCACCTGTTCTCGAAGACTTTCTACTTCGAACGAAAGCTCCGATGATAGCGATTCAAGGATAGTTTGAATCCGGTCGTGCTGCCTCTTAATATCCGCCTGTCGAGGGCGGGCAAACAGGGTGTCAGTCCACCTTTTCAGTCCCGCGGACCATTTTGAGGAGCAGGCTGCAAAACAGCTCACTCTCTTCTGCGGTCAGATTTTGTGTCAGGCGCTGCTGCACATTCATCACTGCAGGCTCAATGCGTTGCAGCACAGCAAGACCCGCATCTGTCACCCGTAGCATCTTCACACGCCGGTCAACCGGGCAGGATGTTCGTGACAGCATACCCTTCTTCTCGAGCCGGTCTACCACTCCACCCAATGTCGCTCGGTCGACACCTATCGTACGAGAAATCGTGGTCGAATCGGTCTCTCCAAGGTCGGCAACCGCAATCATCGT
Organism: Altericroceibacterium spongiae; assembly: GCF_003610805.1. Classification (GTDB taxonomy): domain Bacteria; phylum Pseudomonadota; class Alphaproteobacteria; order Sphingomonadales; family Sphingomonadaceae; genus Altericroceibacterium; species Altericroceibacterium spongiae. The sequence goes on from NZ_RAPF01000005.1 coordinate 622, forward strand.
GGCGTACTGGATGGCTGTCAGGTCTTCGTCCGGTAATTCAATGGCGAAGAGTGCCGTAGACAGTTGATGCGCGCGTCGCAGAAGATGGGCAGGTAGATGAAGCATCTTTTCGAGGTGCATGTGCCATGCTTTACTCACGGATTTATTGCAAACAAGGCAAATTTCCCGTCAGTTGTTGGAAGACGGAGGCTATATCCATCTTGAGGCGGGCTGGATGAAAGTTGAAACCTTCTACGCCACCTCTCGTCGTAAAATCGTGAGAGATGTCTTGACGACATATATTACGTGCACATAATATATGTACACGATATAGATGGTCGATACGTCGGTAAGATGATCGACTGGGGCAACGACCTCGAGATTGGGTAGAGTGAAAGGCGAAAACGATATGCGTGTCGAACCGATCGACCTTGATAAGCTCGATCCTGCGAATGCTAAAATTTGCGAAGCAATTTCCGGCTCACGTGGTGGAATCGTGGATGGTCCTTTTCGTGTGTGGCTGCGTGCCAATCCAGAACTTGCCGCCCGGATGGATGACGTCAGCAGCGTGCTGCGAGAAAGCGGAAAGCTCGACAGGCGGCTGATTGAAGTGGCTATTCTGTGTGTCGCCCGTTTCTGGGATGCGCGCTATCAATGGGCGGCACATGCGCCGATAGCGCTGGAAGCCGGTCTGACGCAGGACGTGATCGATTCTATTGCCAATAGCACCAGACCTGCATCGGCTCCGGACGATGAGCTGATTTTCTATGACCTGTCGATCAGCCTGCTGGAACTTCGGCAAATCCCGGATGCGCTTTATCAGAGGGCCATCGACCGGATTGGCTTTGGCGGCATGGTCGAATTGATAACCACTATCGGACAATACAGCCTGGCTGCGATCGTGACCAACGGTTTCGATATCACTCTGCTTTCCGGCGGTCCTGTCTTGCCGGAGCGGCCTTAAGGCCGGGCGGTGCCAGGTTTCTATAATAAAAGAGAGGATCCCATTCATGCAGCCTGATTTCCCAGCCCCCAATCGTCCGGTACCAGAAGGAGCCCGTGCTACGCGTGAATTGCTGAACTATATTCCGCAACTTTCGCTCAAGGAGCGGGACTGGCGCTGGGATCGGATCCGCAAGAAGATGATCCATGGCAAGATCGATGCCCTGTTGCTTCTGGGTAACGACATCTCGGCAGGTAGCGGTATGGGCAATCTGCGCTATCTGTTACAGGTGGGAACGGGCTTTGGGGCGGACGCGCTGTTTCCTCTCGATGGCGAACCGGTGGTATGGAGCAGCGTGGCACATATGCTGCGGCCCACCACGCTTTATCATTCCACGCAGGAATGGGTGAGTGACTTCCGTCATAAGGGCGGCCCGCCCGCACTGGCAGCCGAGATCGAGGCGCGAGGTCTTGATCGTTCGCGTATCGGTCTGGTCGGATTTTCGTCCTTCCTGCAGACCCAGCCTACCTTCCTGCATCACGATATTCTGGGCATTGAGAAATGTCTGCCCAATGTGCAGTTCGTTGATGCGACGCCACTGCTTTCCGAAATGCGCTTCACTAAAAGCGAGGAAGAGATCGGCATGATGCGCGAGGCGGGCAAGATCGCGCGCAAGACCGTCGATGCCATGCTTGCTTCGTGTCAGCCGGGGCAGCCCGACGCCGCTGTCTATGCCGAAATGTTCCGCACGCAGGTCGCCAACGGGGCCGAGCCAATTCTGTTCAATCTGTTCGGTGCGGGGCCGGTCGAGCATTCCGAAGATGAATTGTGGCACTTGCTGCACGGGTTTGAACATCCGGTCATCCCCTCGATGCGGCCATTGCAGAACGGTGATCTCGTGATCTCTGAATTCCATACTCAATATGGCGGCTATCGCGTCCACACCGAATATACAGTCTATCTCGGCAAAACTGTGCCGGACGAGTTGAAGCGGCTGTGGGACATTGCGGTTGAATGCCTGCATGCCAGCCAGGAAGCGCTCGTTCCGGGGCGGACTTTTGGCGAGGCGCTGGAGATGATCCGTGCACCCGCGAAAAAAGCCAATCTCGACTGGGTCGAACTCGGCTTCAATTCGAAGGGGACGGCATCTCCCGAGTTTCCGAGCATCGTCTACGAGCCGGGCTACGGCAATAATCCGGGCAATGGCGACCGGATGATGAATCTTGTTCTCGAGGAGCGGATGACGCTTGGCAACAATGTCGACCTCCATGACTCACGCTGGAAAGTCGATGTCGGCGTGATGCTCGGCGACTTCATGGTTGTGCGCGAAGGTGGCGCTGAGAAGCTGGTCGATACTCCGCTTGAGATCGGACAGGTGGGGTGAGGACGATCCCGCCCGCTATAAAAGGAGGGACAGATTGCAGTTTCATTTGAACGGCTTTCGCCCGGGCGATCCGGATATTTTCCCCGCTGCACCGAAGGTGCGGGTGCCGGATGTCGTTGTGCCGGATCGTGTCGATGTCCTGATTGCGGGTAGCGGTCCCGCCGGGCTGTGTCTCGCGGCCCAGCTTGCCCGTGTCCCGGAAATCCGGACCATGCTTGTGGAGCCCAAGCTGGCACCTATGGAAAAGGGCCAGGCGGATGGCATTAATGTTCGCTCAATGGAGATGTTTCAGGCGTTTGGCTTTGCAGAAAAAGTGAAGCGGGAATCGGTCTGGATCAATGAAACCACTTTCTGGAATCCGGACCCTCAAAAACCCGAGAATATCCACCGGGTTGGGCGAGTGCAGGATGTGGCGGACGGTCTGAGCGAGATGCCGCATGTGCTGATTAATCAGGCCCGGGTGCATGATATGTATCTTGATCTCATGCGCAATGCGCCCACCCGGCTGACACCCGATTATGGGCTGAAAGTTTCGACGCTGGCTGTTGATGAGACGGCGAAGGATTATCCTGTAACGGTCACACTTGAACATACTGCACCAGGCAGAGAAGGCCAGACGCAGATCGTTCGCGCGCGTTATGTCGTCGGATGCGACGGGGCGCGATCCAGTGTTCGCAAGGCAATCGGCGGCTCTTTACAGGGTGATGCTGCCAATCAGGCCTGGGGCGTGATGGACATGCTCGCTCTTACAGATTTTCCCGACTTTCGCATGAAGGCGATTATCCAGTCTGCTGAGAATGGGTCTGTTCTTCTTCTTCCCAGAGAGGGAGGCTATCTGGTTCGTATTTATGTAGAGCTGGACAAGCTGGCGGCGGATGAACGTGTCGCCGAACGCGGCCTGAGTGCCGATGACATCATCGCCAAGGCCAAACGCATCTTCCACCCCTATACGCTCGACGTGAAAGAAGTGGTCTGGTCGTCGATCTATGAGATCGGGCATCGGCTAACCAATGCTTTCGACGATGTTTCGGCCGATGCCTCATCGGACCGGACCCCGCGTGTCTTGCTGGCGGGTGACGCCTGCCATACGCACAGCCCGAAAGCGGGGCAGGGGATGAACGTATCGATGGGCGATACATTCAATCTGGGCTGGAAGCTGATTGCTGTGCTGACAGGGCGTTCTTCTCCCGAACTGCTGCACAGCTATACTGCCGAACGCCGTGCCGCAGCTAAGGCTCTGGTCGAGTTCGATCACCGCTGGGCGCGTGTCATTGGCACCAGATCGGCAGATGATATCGACGAATCAATGCCGCGGGTCCAGCGCGAGTTTATCGCCAATGGCGAATTTACCGCCGGACTGACCATACGCTATGAACCCTCGGTTTTAACCGGAAGTGAGGACTGGCAGCATCTGGCAACCGGTTTTCCTGTCGGTATGCGTTTCCACTCCGCACCCGTTATCCGGCTGGCGGATGCCATGCCTATGCAGCTTGGTCATGCAGTAGAAGCCGACGGGCGGTGGCGTCTGTTTGCTTTCGCTCCTGCGGATGACAGCGGGCAGGCGGGCGGTGCTATCGATACGCTATGCGATTTCCTTGAGAACTCCGGTCTTTCGCCGGTCTGGCGCCATACCGGGCCGGATGAGGATATCGACGCTGTGATCGATGTGCGGGCTGTGTTCCAACAAGGGTTTCGCAGCCTCGAACATGCCGCCATGCCTTCATTATTGCGCCCTAAAAAGGGCATCTACGGATTGCCGGATTACGAGAAAGTGTTCTGCGCTGATGTGAAGAGCGGTGAGGATATTTTCGCCCTGCGTGACATCGATAGGGCAGAAGGCTGCGTCGTGATCGTCCGGCCGGATCAATATGTCAGCCATGTTTTGCCGTTATCCGCACATAACGAACTGAGCCGGTTCTTTGCCGGGTTTCTTCTGCCGGTGCGGGAAGCGGTTGGGGAGCCAGCCTGAATGTGCAGCTCCCGAGCTAATGACTGGAAACATCCAGCATAACAAAAGGCGTGGATGGGCAATGGCGCCTGTCGCGTGAATAACACTTGGAAGAGGATTATTGAAAATGCTGTATCATGCGTCAATCGCAGCCAAAGATCCGGAAAATGTTTCAAAAGTCGTAGCGGAAATCTGGGGCGGGGAACATTTCCCTTTTCTGCCGCTTCAGAACGGGTCCTGGATGGCCGTCGCTTCGGACGATCGGAACACGGCGCTGGAAGTATACCCTCATAACAGTATTATCGATTATGAGGACCCGAAGGTTGTAGTCCCCAATCCTGCACCCTCAGGCACAAATCGTGTTGAGACGCATCTGGCGATCGGCACCGGGCTGACTGCGGACGACATATTCGCGATCGGCGAAAGAGAAGGCTGGTTCGCTCAGCGCCTGCGCCGCAAAATGGGGTTTGATGTGGTCGAACTCTGGATTGAGAACAGGGTCATGCTCGAAATCCTGACCGAAGAGATGCAGTCCGATTACCTTGAGACCACCACAACGCCGCGCTGGATGGCCGCTTTGGAAAAGTGGAAAGAAGCCAAACTCGGCTGAGCCGCATCAGCCGGTGCTGTGAATCTGCCTCGCATGGTGCTTGGGCAGGGATAGTGCCGTTTTCCTGCTCGAAGGAGACGGTCACGCAACCGGACACATCCTGTTTTTGCCTTGAAAGGCGAATCTGTCGATCTGGCTGCCAGGCCGGAAGGAGAGGTTATGGAAAAAATAATCGACTGTCACTTTCACCTCTGGGACCTGAAGGTGAATTACTACCCCTGGCTGACCGACCGGATTTCGGAGAATGTGACCCGTATTAATGGCGATTACCGCAGCATCAGGAAAAACTACCTGATTGAGGATTTTCGCAAGGACATGGCAGGGGTTGATGTCGTGGCTGCGGTTCATTTGCAGGCCGATGCCGATCCGGCTGACAGCGTCAGTGAGTCCGCCTGGCTGCAATCCGTGGCGGATTCGGAGGGGAACGGCATGCCGCAGGGTTTTGTCGCTCGGGGGGATTTACGGGCGAGTGATGCGGCCGAAACCATCGAACAGCATTGCGCATTCCCGAATCTGCGCGGTCTGCGCGCCGAGATGCATCCGGGCCTTGGCGCTCCGGCCGATTACAATCCGCTCAAGGATGAAACCTGGCTGCGCAATCTGGCGCTGCTGGAGAAACACAAGCTTGTGCTGGAAGTTCGTGCGGCTTCCCCCGAGCAGACAGATGATGTCATCAGCCTTATCCGGGCCCACCCGAATATAAACTTCGTGTTTCCCCATCTTGCACTTTCGATATGGCGCGATGAAGAAGCGATCGCGGCATGGAAGCAAACGATCAGGATTTATGGCGAGTTGCCGAATGTCTATCTCAAATTATCCGGCTATGGCCTTTTCGGTAAGGAATGGACGATCGATGAAGTGCGGCCCTATGTGCTGGATTGTATCGATGCGATTGGGCCGGACCGTCTGGTTTGCGGGTCCAATTACCCTGTAGACGGGCTGGCCGCTTCCTATGCCAGAATATGGGAAACACATTCGACTTTACTGGACGAAGCCGGATGCAACGCGGCGGAAAGGGCGAAAATCTTCCACGATAATGGCAAGCGCCTGTACCGTTTATAGCGAATACATAGCCTTCAGCCTTATCTGCAACGATGCCAGCCTGCCTGTGCAAGCTTGAAAGGCGACCGGTCTCACCGGTGCTTTTGGCAGAGCCCTTGCAACCTCGCTTTAACTCGGACATTAATTTGTCTGAGTTAAAGCGAGGGGCAAAGATATATGGATATTTCGCGACGCAGGGCTTTGCTGGCAACAGCGGCGGCACCATTGGCGGGTATGGCGTTGCGCGCGAGCGCGCGCGATGTGGCGGACGGTCCCGACAGCCGAAAGACCGATTCATCATCTGCCATGCTTGCACCGCGCCCGCCCATGGGCTGGAACAGCTGGAACAGTTTTGCCGGTACGATCACTGAGGAGCAAACGCTCGAAACCGCCCGGATTATGGCAGATAAACTGCTGCCTTCCGGTTACGATACGCTGACGGTGGACATTCAGTGGTATGAACCTGAGGCCAGCAGCTATTCCTATAATGCCAATCCGGTACCGGCGCTGGATGAATATGCCCGGCTCATCCCGGCCCCCAACCGGTTCCCCTCCTCAAAGGGTGGCAAGGGTTTCGCGCCGCTGGCCGATAAAGTTCATGCACTGGGTCTCAAATTCGGCATTCATGTGATGCGCGGTATTTCGCGTCTGGCCGTGAAGCGTAATCTCCCCATTCTCGATACCGGTTACCGTGCGCAGGATATTGCCGATACGTCCAGCATTTGCCCCTGGAATCCCGATATGTACGGGGTCGATATGGGGCGGCCCGGCGGACAGGCTTATTATGACAGTATTTTCCGGCTCTATGCATCATGGGGCGTCGATTTCATCAAGATGGACGATATGAGCCGCCCTTATGATGCGCATGTGCCCGAAATCGAGGCGGCGGGAAAAGCCATTGCCCGTTGCGGCCGGCCGATGGTTCTGAGCCTGTCCCCCGGTGAAACGCCGGTGCCGCGTGGCGATCATGTCCGCCGCTATGCCCAGATGTGGCGTATTTCCGACGATTTCTGGGATGACTGGGGCATGCTGGAAGCGCAATTCACGCGTCTGGCGAACTGGAGTCTGTTCCGCGGCCCCGGCTGCTGGCCGGATGCCGATATGTTGCCGCTGGGGCGTCTGGCTCTGGGGGATCGGGATACGCGCTTCACCCCGGCCGAGCAGCGCACGCTCATGACTTTGTGGTCGATAGCCCGGTCACCGCTCATTATGGGGGGCGATTTACGCTATCTCGATGAAGCGACGCTCACCTTGCTGACCAATCGTGAAGTACTGGCAGTCAATCAGGCGAGCACCGATAATCAGCCGCATTATCTGGAGGATGGAATACGCGTCTGGTCGGCCAGAGCATCGGATAGCGAGGACCGCTATCTCGCTTTGTTCAATATGTCCGGCGAAGCCCGCCCGGTTGGCGCGGATCTGGCCTTGCTCGGCATGCCACAGCGTATGGCGGTGCGCGATCTGTGGGCAGGGCAGGAGCTGGGTGTGTCCGAAGGGCGTGTCACGGCCGAACTGCCACCGCATGGCAGTGCGCTCTATCGCCTGCGAGCCGTGTCATAGGCGCACCGCTTGCCTGGGGTCGGTCAGGCGATGACACGAAACCGTTCCATCAGTTCTCCGCGCAGAGCGGCAAGGCCCGGGCATCCAGTGCAGCCCGGGCCGCTTCGGGTGACAGCAACAGAATCAACCCCCTTTTGCCGCCATTGATACCGACCTGCGTGAACGCCATGGCTGTGCTTTCGAATATCACCGGTACTTTGCGTTTTTGCCCGAAGGGGCTGATTCCGCCAGTCCGATAGCCGGTGATGCGCTCTGCCTTGTCACTGGGCATCATCGAAGCCGATTTGCCGCCGAATGCCGCAGCGGCCCGTTTCATCGAGACCGTCCGGTCTCCTGGAACCACGACACAGGCCGGATGGCCGTCCACTTCCAGCATCAATGTCTTGAGCAGATGATCGGGGGCAATGCCCACCGCCTCGGCAGCTTGTAAAGCGACCCGCTCCTGCCCCGGATGATAATCATATTGTACGGGTTCGAAGGCGATGTCGGCCTTGCGCAGAAACTGTGTGGCGGGGGTTCCAACACTCATAATAGATGTTTTCCTGTTGTCGGGGCGATGGCCGGAACAGAACGATTCATTTCTCCGTCGATCCAGCGCATGACCACTGCAACGATATAGTTCTGTTCCGCTGCGCCTAAGGCGCGCCCGGCTGCAATGCCGTGCCATTTCGTCAGGCAGGAGCGGCAGCAACAGGCGGTGGCATGCTGGGCGATAAAGACGGGATGGCCGCGCATGGGCGTCTGTTTACCGTCATTCCTGGGAAATGCCGGGGCCAGACGCTGCGCGATGAAGCCTTGGGCGTGGTCGATGATCGCCATGCGTCCTTTGGCCCGGGCATAGTCATGTTCCCGCTCCCCGAGATGAAACCGGCTGCGAAAACGGGAACGGGCCAGCCTGTCGAAAAGCGTATCGTGAACCATCATGACTGTCTCGGGAGCCATATAGGGCCTGTCTGTTCTGCGGGAAAGTGTACGATTTCCGGCAAACCCATGGAATGCTCGGAAAGGCGCTGCTAGACGCACGCCATGCTGACGATCAATAGCATCACAGTGCGCCTTGGCGGGCGTGTTATTCTCGACAAGGCGAGTGCGTCGATCCCTCCGCGGGGCAGGGTCGGGCTGGTCGGCCGGAACGGGGCGGGCAAGTCCACGCTCATGAAGGCACTGATCGGTCAGATCGAACCCGACGATGGCAGTATCGATGTGCCCCGGCGCGCCCGGCTGGGCTATATTGCGCAGGATGCACCGGCAGGCGATGCAACGCCTTTCGAAACGGTGCTGGCTGCCGATGTCGAACGCGCGGATTTGCTGATCGAACTGGAGCAGGATCCTGCGCCTGAGAGGCTGGCCGATATTCATGAAAGATTATTGGCGATCGATGCCTATAGCGCTCCGGCCAGGGCAGCGCGAATTCTGGTGGGGCTGGGTTTCGATGAAGCCATGCAGCAACGCCCGCTCGATGATTTTTCGGGCGGCTGGAAAATGCGTGTCGCTCTGGCCGCATTGTTGTTTTCTGCACCCGATGTGCTGCTGCTCGACGAACCGTCGAACCATCTCGATCTCGAAGCGACATTGTGGCTGGAAAATTTTCTCAAGACCTATCCTGCAACCATCCTCATCATCAGCCATGAGCGCGATCTGCTGAACAATGTGGTGGACAATATACTGCATCTCCAGGGGGGGAAGCTAACGCTTTATCCCGGCGGTTATGACAGCTTCGAACAGCAGCGGGCCGCCCGCGCCGCACAGCTCGAAGCGGCACAGGCGGCGCAGGAAGCGCAGCGTGCCAAACTGGCCGATTACGTCGCCCGCAACAGTGCGCGCGCCTCTACCGCGAAACAGGCGCAGTCGCGCGCCAAGATGCTGGCCAAGATGCAGCCAGTTGCCGCGATGATAGAAGATCCGGAAATGCGCTTTGCCTTCCCCGATCCCGATCAATTGCGTCCGCCGCTGGTCACGCTGGATCTGGCAGCCGTAGGATATGAGGCTGAAAAACCGATATTGCGGCGCCTCAATCTGCGTATCGACCCGGAAGACCGGCTGGCGCTGCTGGGGCGCAACGGCAATGGTAAGACCACGCTGGCCCGGCTGCTGGCCGGGCAATTGCCGCCGATGGAAGGTGGCATGAACAGCTCTTCTAAATTGCGGATCGGCTATTTCACGCAATATCAGGTTGAGGAGCTGGCGGGCGATGCCACGCCTTACGACCATATGAGCCGGGCCATGGAAGGCAGGACACCTGAACAGGTGCGTGCGCAGCTTGGACGGTTCGGTTTTTCGGGGGACAAGGCGCTCACCGATGTGCGGCAATTATCTGGCGGCGAACGGGCGCGCCTTGCTCTGGCTCTGGTGACGCGCGATGCGCCCCACGTTCTTATTCTGGACGAGCCGACCAACCATCTCGATGTCGATGCGCGCGAAGCGCTGGTGCAGGCGCTCAACGATTTTCAGGGCGCGGTGATTCTTATCAGCCATGACCGCCATATGGTCGAGCTGACAGCCGACCGGCTGGTGCTGGTCGATGGCGGCACAGCGACGGAATATGACGGCAGCATGGCCGACTATATCGATTTTGTGCTGGGGCGGAATCAGCCGCCTGCGGACAGCAAGGGGCAGGATAAGCCGGGCAGGCCCAGACCCTCGGGCAATAACTGGCGCGAACAGACACGGCGTTTGCGCAAAGATATTGCTGCAGCGGAAAAGGCGATGGGCCAGCTTCAGCAGGAATGCGCGGCGATTGACGATGTCCTGGCCGATCCCGCTAAGGCGTCGGGGCCGCTTGCCAGTCTGTCGATCGGAGAGCTGGGCCAAAGGCGTGTCGCTCTGGTCGCCGAACTGGAAGAGCAGGAAGCACGCTGGCTCGAACTGAGCGAGCAGCTCGAAGAGCTGCAATAGGCTGCGTTTCCGGGCCGACAGGATAAAAAAGGAGCCGGCCCTCACGGACCGGCTCCCCTCCGCTCGCTGCGCGGATTCCGATAGTTGCGATCAGGAACCGGAACGGGCTGCCTGAACCTGATCCTGCGTGATCGGGGTAATCTTGATTTCGACGCGGCGGTTGAGCGCGCGGCCGGATTCGGTGGTGTTGTCCGCCACCGGATATTGCTCGCCATAGCCGACCGTTTCGATTCGGGCGCGCGAAACACCGCGCGAAACCAGATAATTGGCTACCGAATCGGCCCGTCTGCGCGACAGATCGAGATTATACGAATCCGAACCGGTCGAATCGGTGTGGCCCATCACGTCGACCAGACTGTCCGGATACTGGCTGAGGCTCGATGCCACATTGTCGAGCGCATCGCGGAAGCTCGGGCTGATCGTGGTGCTGTCCACGGCAAAGGTCACGTCGGGCAGATTGACGAGAATGGCGTCCCCGTCGGGCGTTTCGGTCACATCCACACCGGAACCGGCGGTCTGTTCCTTCAGTTCCTTGATCTGCTGATCCATCTTATAACCGACCGCGCCGCCGGCGACGCCGCCAATACCTGCACCGAGGATGCGGGCCGTGTCGCCACCGATCAGGCCGCCGAGAAGATAGCCCAGACCCGCTCCGCCGACGCCGCCGATGGCGGTGCGGGAAACCTTGCGTTCGCCGGTATTCGGGTCGGTCACGCAGCCCGACACGGTCACCAGAGAGACTGCGGCCAGGCCGGAAAGGAGATAGCGGGAGATATTCATTGTGTTTTTCCTCCTGAACGAAATAGCAGGCACTGACCCGCCATCGGGGCCGGGGCCTGACCTTCCTATACTACGCCCAAGATGAACGGCTGTTCCATTTGCAATTGCCGTCTTCGCGCTTTCGGCCAAATCTGCTAGCGCTTCGGATGTGACACCTTTTCCCTGGTTCGACCTCTGCATTCTGGCTGCACTCATTCTTCTGAATGGGGTGTTTTCCATGTCCGAGCTGGCCATTGTCTCGGCCCGTCGGGCGCGGTTGCAAATGGCCGCCGACCGGGGCAGCCGCCCGGCCAGAACCGCCTTGTCGCTGGCCGCCGAACCGGGCAAGTTCCTGTCCACCGTGCAGATCGGCATTACGCTGATCGGAATCGTCGCGGGGGCTTATTCAGGCGCCACGCTGGGCGGGCCGGTGGGCGAGCGGCTGGCATGGCTGGGTTTGCCGTCGGATCTGGCCGGCGAAGCCGGTTTCGTTCTGGTTATCGGGCTGACCACCTATTTCAGCCTCGTTGCCGGGGAGCTCGTGCCCAAGCAACTGGCTTTGCGCGCCGCCGAGCCGGTGGCAATCGTGGTCGCGCCGCTTATGGCTTTTCTGGCCATGGTGGCGGCTCCCTTTGTCTGGGTGTTGGACAAATCTTCCAGCCTCGCCCTGCGCCTGCTCGGTATCCGGCATAGCGGCGAAGAGTCGCTGACCGCCGAGGAATTGCAGATGCTCTTCAACGAAGCGACCCGTTCGGGCGCGATCGAGAAAGAGGAAGGGGCGATGCTGTCGGGCATTATGCGCCTGGCCGATCGCAAGGTACGTGATTTGATGACCCCTCGGATCGAGCTCGACTGGATCGATCATGAGGCCGACGAAGAAGAGATTCGCGCCACAATCGCAGAGTCGCCGCACTCGCTGCTGCCCGTTGCTGACGGCTCGGCGGATAAATTGCTCGGTGTAGTGAAAGTGCGCGAGATTCTCGCTTTGCTGCTCGCGGGAAAACCGGTTCGGCTCGCTTCGCTTACCCGCAAGACCGAAGTGGTGCCCGATCAGCTCGATGCGCTGGATGCGCTACGTATTCTTCAGCAATCTGGCACCGGCATGGCTATGGTGCATGACGAATATGGCCATCTCGAAGGGATCGTGACCCCGGCGGATTTGCTGAGCGCCATTGCCGGCAGCTTTGCCAGCCATCAGGATGAAGGTGACGATCCCGAAATCACCGAAAGAGCCGATGGGTCGCTGCTGATTTCCGGCGCTATGCCTGCTGATATGCTGACCGAATATCTCGGTGTGGAACTGCCCGAGGGGCGCGATTTCGCCACGGCAGCGGGCTTCGTTCTGTCGGTCCTGAAAAAGCTGCCGCAGGAAGGCGAACTGTTCGATGAGCAGGGCTGGCGCTTCGAAGTGGTCGATATGGATGGCCGCAAGATCGACAAGATTCTCGCTCAGCGTATCGTGCATGAGGAAGAGGGCGATGAGGTGGCGGGCGACTGATCGGTCCTGCCTGTATTCGGTTCTGGCAGGGGCCCGCAAAAAAGCCGGAACGAGCCCGGCTTTTTCGAAATAATTGTTCTGGAAGAGGGCGGGGCCCTTATCAGCTCGGTGTGACAGCGCGGGCGGCCTGTCCATCGCCTTGCGGAGCGGACAGGATAGCGCGCGTATCGGTGCCTTTATCCACCGTATAGGTCTTTTCTGAACCCACTTCCGAACGGATGCCGGGATCGGCATCGCCCGCGCGGCTGAGCGTGTCATTTTCCACGTCGCTGCGCTCGGCTTTGCCACCGAACAGGGCGTCGAGCGCCTGCTGGCTGGCCGAGCCTTCCGCCGGGCGCGGTGCACCCGATGCCGGGGGCACGAGCTGGAAATCTGGCGGCACCACCAGCGGTGCCTGCCGCTGGACGGCAAATTCGTCCGGGCGCTCGCGATTGAAAATGCCGTTGCCGCCACAGGCGGCCAGCAGCGAGCAGCTCGCGGCGATAAGGGTGAAACGGGTGGTGTTGCGCATCAATTCGTCTCCGCGGGTTTGTCCGCTTTGCCCTCGCTTTGGGGTCTGGAGGGTTTCTCGCCCATGAACAATGAGCGAGCAAGGATAATCAGGACACCGATCGTAATAGCGGCATCGGCGAGATTGAAGATCAGAAATGGCCGCCAGGTGCCGATATGGAAATCGGCATAATCGATAACATAACCATATTCGATCCGGTCACGAATATTTCCGGCCGCTCCGCCCAGAATCAGGGCAAGGCCGAAAATATCCCACAAACGTTTTTCACGCAAAATCCAGATGAACACGACCAGCGCGATCAGCGCGGTCACGCCCACCAATATCCAGCGTGTTTCCATCGAATTGGCAGTAAACATGCCCAGCGACACACCGAAATTCTGCGTCCAGGTCAGATCGAAAAAAGGCAGCAGATCGATATGGCCTACCCGATGGAGGCGCAGCGGCCCGACCATCAGCCATTTGACGAACTGATCCACCGCGAAAATCGCGATGGCCAGCACGAAGCCGATTAGCCTGTTACGCAAAACAGAGTTCATTCAGGCAATTCCATATCCGAAACGGCATCGGCACAGCGATTGCACAATGCGCCTTCTTCGGCAACTTCGGGTAAATGCCGCCAGCACCGGCCGCATTTGGAATCGCCGCTCTTGCTGACCGAAATCGCATCCTGCTGAGCACGCGTGACCGGGCCGGTGATGAACAGTTCGGCCAGATCGGCATCGGTGAAATCGTAAGGCACGGCGCTGCCCGGCACGGTCACATTGGCTTCGAGGCCGGAGCGGATCTGCTTTTCGCGGCGCATCGGCTCGATGGCTTCCATCACCTGTTCGCGCAATTTGCGCAGATTTTCCCAGCGTGCCTTATCGGCGCTGACGCCGGGCAATTCCGGCCATTCGAGCAGATGCACACTGTCACTTTCGGGATAGCGGGTCTGCCAGACTTCTTCCGCCGTGAAGACCAGCACCGGCGCGGCGAACCGCACCAGTGCGTGGAACAGCATATCCAGCACCGTGCGATAGGCGCGGCGTTCGGCACTGTCCGGCGCATCGCAATAGAGCCGGTCCTTGCGGATATCGAAGAAGAAGGCCGAGAGATCTTCATTGCAGAAATCGGCCAGCGCGCGCGTGTAACGGTCATAATCGTAATTATCGACTGCATTGCGCAGGGTGATTTCGAGATCGCCGAGCAGCGCCAGCATATAGTGTTCCAGCTCGGGCATCTGATCGACCGGCACAGCCTCTGCCGTATCGTAATCGGCCAGCGCGCCGAGCATATAGCGGAACGTGTTGCGCAGCTTGCGATACTGATCGGCCACGCCTTTGAGGATTTCCGGCCCGATCCGGTGATCGGCGGTATAATCGACCGACAGCGCCCACAGGCGGATAATATCCGCACCGTAATCGCGCATCACATCGAGCGGGCTGATCGTATTGCCGAGGCTCTTGGACATTTTCATGCCCTTGGCATCCATGGTGAAGCCGTGAGTCAGCACTGCCTTGTAAGGTGCGCGGCCACGTGTGCCGCAGCTTTCGAGCAGGGAAGACTGAAACCAGCCGCGATGCTGATCGGACCCTTCGAGATAGAGATCGGCGGGCGGGCCGTCATAACCCTCGGGCCGGGTAAGGGCGGGCCAGCGGCCGCTTTCCAGTACGAAGGCATGGGTGGAACCCGAATCGAACCAGACGTCGAGAATATCGGTAACGCGCTCATAATCGGCGAGATCGTATTTCTCGCCGAGCAGCGCCTGCGCATTTTCTTCGTCCCACGCATCAACGCCCTGTGCCTGCACGGCGGCGACGATCCGGGCATTGACGTCCTTATCGACCAGATAGGCGCCGGTTTCGCGATTGACGAAAAGCGTGATCGGCACGCCCCATGCGCGTTGGCGGGAGAGCACCCAGTCGGGACGGCCTTCGACCATGGAGCGAATCCGGTTGCGGCCCTTTTCGGGCACGAAACGCGTTTCGGAGAGGGCTTTCAGTGCGGTTTCGCGCAAAGTGGCGGTGGGCACCGAAGCGGTCGCAGCGATTGCGCCGCCGATACCGTCGAGCGGGGCGGCATCGAATTCCAGCGCGCCGAGCGGCTGATCCATCGGCACGAACCATTGCGGCGTGCAGCGATAGATCACCTTGGCCTTGGAACGCCAGCTATGCGGATAGGAATGGCGCGTGCTTTCATCGTTCCGGGCCGACAGCAAAGCACCGGCTTCGCGCAGGTCTTCGCAGATCGGGCCGTCGGGCGCGGTGAAGCGGGCATTGATGACGCTGTTCGAACGTTCGTCTGTGCGTGGCAGCCACAGCCAGTCTGCGCGATAGCGGCCATCGGCTTCGACCGCGAAGACGGGGTTGATGCCATTGGCCTTGCACAGATCGAAATCGTCTTCCCCGTGATCGGGGGCGAGGTGAACGATACCGGTACCTGCATCGGTGGTGACGAAATCGCCCGCCAGCATAGGACGCAGCGTTGCGAAAAAGCCGCCGAGCTTGTGCATCGGATGGCGGGCTTTGGTCCCGGCAAGATCGGAGCCTTTGCCGCGCCAGAGAATATCGACATCATTCCCGTTTTCTGAAGAATGACGGGCAAGTGTGGCAGGCAACAATATTTCGGCCAGCAGGAGCTTTTTGCCGTCATGCCCGATCACGACATATTCGACATCATCGCCGTAAGCGAGTGCCTGATTGACCGGGATCGTCCAGGGCGTTGTGGTCCAGATTACCGCATAGGCACCGACCAGCTCTTTAACCGGGCTTTCGACGATTTCGAACGCCACGTCGATCTGGGTCGAGGTGATGTCTTCATATTCGACTTCGGCTTCGGCCAGCGCGGTCTTTTCAACCGGGCTCCACATCACCGGCTTGGCACCGCGATAGAGCTGGCCGCTTTCGGCGAATTTGAGCAATTCGGCCACGATCGTCGCTTCGGCTTCGGGGTCCATCGTCAGATAGGGATGGTCCCAGTCACCCAGAATGCCCAGGCGCTTCAACTGCTCGCGCTGTACATCCACCCATTTGGCGGCATAGGCGCGGCATTCGGCACGAAATTCCTTTTGCGGAACCTCGTCCTTGTTTTTCTTCTTCTTGCGGTACTGCTCTTCGACTTTCCATTCGATCGGCAGGCCGTGGCAGTCCCAGCCGGGCACATAAGGCGCATCCTTGCCGAGCAGGCTCTGCGTGCGACAGACCATGTCTTTCAGGATATGATTGAGCGCATGGCCGATATGCATATCGCCGTTGGCGTAAGGCGGGCCATCATGCAGAATGAATTTCTCCCGGCCCGCACGCTGCGCGCGCAAAGTGCCGTGCAGATCCTCTGTCTGCCATTTTTCCAGAATGCCCGGTTCCTTCTGCGGCAGGCCTGCTTTCATCGGAAAGCCGGTCCTGGGGAGGAATACGGTCGGGCGCCAGTCCCGTTCTTTATCGTCGCGCTGCTGTGCCATAGAGCGCGCCGCTTACGCGCTATCGCGCTTCGCGGCAATATGGCGTTGATAGGGTTGGCTCACGATAAACCGTTCCCACCGGGTTTCGAACACACTGACATCGCCGCCCCATGGGGGTTGCCAGTCCCTTATATGCCTGGCGCCGAGCGATAGAGCGAGCCTTTCGCTGGCGGTATTTCCTTTTAAAACGCAGTGAATCACGCGGTCCCGGTGAAGTGCTTCCTTGCACCAGATCAGGGCAGCAGCGGCCCCTTCGGCAGCATAGCCGCGGCGGTGATATTCGGGGAAAATGGCCCAGCCCACTTCGAATCCCGGCCAGCCGGGCGGCGAAAACGGCCCGAGTCGCCCAATCGGGGCACCGGTTTCTTTCAGTTCGACCACGAAATTGCCGAATCCTTCGAGCGACCAGCTACCATTGACCAGTGCCAGATTGCGCCAGGCTTCTTCTTGCGACAAAGCGCGTCCTTCGCGGGTGATGGTGCTGGCGAATTTCTCTTTCGCAAAGGCCGCGATGAAGGCGTCCTTGTCCGAGGGGCGAAATTCGCGCAGGCGCAAACGCTCGGTTTCCAGAACCGGAATGGCGGACATATTCTCTCTCCCGTATTTTTTCGGGCAGAGCCTAGCGGGGCTGGCGCAGGAGCGCCAGCAGCCCGAATCGCACAAGATTCAGGCGAGCAGCCGGCGGGCCTGTGCGCAATCCATCGCCATTTGCGCGACCAGTTCGTCGAGCGAATCGAATTTGATTTCGGGGCGCAGGAAATGGTGCAGCCGCACTTCGATTTCGCGGCCGTACAGATCGCCCTTGAAACCGAAATAATGCGGTTCGAGCAATTCCTTGGGCGGCTGGAATGTCGGACGCACGCCCATATTGGCGGCCCCTTTCAGCTCCTCGCCCGTATCGATGATCCGCGCTGTGACGGCATAGATGCCATAGCGCGGGCGCAGATAATGGCCGATATCCATATTGGCGGTGGGAAAGCCGATTTCCCGTCCGCGCTTATCGCCATGCTGCACCGGTGCGCGCAGGGCGAAAGGGCGGGTCAGCAGCCGGGCGGCATTTTCCACCTCGCCCGCTTTCAGCAGATCGCGAATCCGGCTGGACGAAATCACCGCGCCGCCATCGCGCACCGGAGCGACCGTGCGCGTGCCGATTCCCATGCCTGCCGCCCATTCGGCGAGCAGTGCGCAATTGCCGCCGCGATCCTTGCCGAAAGTGAAATCATCGCCCGTCACCACACCGGCCGCACCGATATGCTCGCCCAGCAGGCGGATCACGAAATCCTGCGCGGTGGTATTGGCGAGAGCCTTGTCGAAATGGAACACCAGCATCGCATCGGCCCCGGCGGCGGTGAACAATTCGTGCCGTTGCGGCAGGGTGGTAAGCCGGAAAGGCGGGATATGCGGAGCGAAATGGCGTACCGGATGCGGATCGAAAGTCGCGACGATCACCGGGCGCCCTTCGCTGCGCGCCCATTCCACCGCTTCGGCGACCACTTTCTGATGGCCGAGATGGAAACCGTCGAAATTGCCCAGCGCAATGATCGCGCCGCGCAGATTATCCGGCACGGGCTGGCGGTGATCGAGCCAGGTCATGAGGGCTGCTCTCCGGGATTGCGGACAGAATCGCGAATCAGGGTGACGAAGGAAAAGGCCGGATCGTCGCCGCTGGCCGGATGATCCTCGCGCGCCACTTCCTCCCAGTCGGGCCCGGGCGGGGCCATCACCGTATCGCCTTGTGTCCTGTCATGAATTTCGGTCAGTTCGATATGCGTCGCATAGGGCATGAAAGCGGCATAGATTTCCGCTCCGCCGATAATCGAGATCCGGTCGGCCGCCGCCATCTCCAGCGCTTGTTCGACATTATGTGCCACTTCCGCCCCATCGGCCTGCCATCCGGCATCGCGCGTCAGCACGATATGGCGGCGGCCCGGCAGCAGGCCGGGCAGGCTTTCGAAAGTCTTGCGGCCCATAATCATGGGCGTGCCGTCGGTAAGGCGTTTGAATCGCCGGAGATCGGCGCGGATCTTCCAGGGAACGGCACCGTCCCGGCCGATCACCCCATTGGTCGCGCGGGCGACCACGAAGACGATGTCCGGCGCGCTCACCGGGCCGGCTCGCGGTAAATATAGGTGACATGGCCCATTTTGCGCCCCGACCGCGCCTCGCCCTTGCCGTAGAAATGGAGGTGCGCCTGCGGGTCGGAGAGACAGTGCGCGGCTTCGCCTCCATCTGTGCCGATCAGATTGCGCATTTCGACCCGGTCCCCGGCCAGTGCGGTATCGCCGAGCGGCAATCCGCAAATCGCGCGTATATGGTTTTCGAACTGGCTGGTGACTGCGCCTTCGATGCTCCAATGGCCCGAATTATGTACGCGCGGGGCCATTTCGTTGAAAACCGGCCCGTCCCCGGTGGCGAAAAATTCCAGCGTCAGCACCCCGACATAGCCGAGCTTTTCGGCCACAGCCGCAGCCAGCCCGCGCGCTTCGTCCACCTGACGGATCACGGCATCGGGGGCTGGCAGGGTGGAGCGGGCGAGAATGCCACTCTCATGTTCGTTATGCGCACTGTCCCAGAAACGGATTTCACCATCCCGGCCGCGCACCAGAATGACCGAGAATTCCGCTTCGAAGCGAACCAGCGCCTCATAGATCAGTCCGCCGCGCGACATGTCCAGTGTCTCGGCGTCTTCCCGTGCCGCCAGGCGCCACTGGCCCTTGCCGTCATAGCCTTCCCGGCGGGTTTTGAGGATACCGGGGCCGAGACGATCGAAAGCGGCGAGCAGTTCTTCGCGCGTATCGACCGGGGCATAGGGGGCGGGCCGCCCGCCGACATCCTCAGCAAAACGTTTTTCGGCGAGGCGGTCCTGCGCCACTTCCAGCGCCTGCGGGCCGGGGGCCAGCTTGTCCGCTTCGATTGCGGCGAGCGGCTCGACCGGCACATTCTCGAATTCATAGGTGATGACATCGCATTGCCGGGCGAAGGCGGCGAGGGCGCCTTGTGTGTGCCATGGCGCGCTGGTGAAGCGCGCGCTGACATCGCCGGCAACGCTCTGGCTTTCCGGCGCATAGATATGGCAGCGATAGCCCAGTTGCGCCGCCGCCATGGACAGCATCCGGCCAAGCTGGCCGCCGCCGAGAATTCCGATAGTCGCGCCCGGTTCAATCATGTCAGTCGTCTGAAGGCCTTTCCGCCACGGCGGCGCTGCGGGCTGCGCGCCAGTCCTGCAGGCGTTGAGAAATGCCTGCATCCTGCAGGCCGAGAATCGATGCCGCCATCAATCCGGCATTGGTGGCCCCCGCTTCGCCGATGGCGAGTGTGCCGGTGGGCACTCCGGCGGGCATCTGGACGATGGAAAGCAGACTGTCCTGCCCGCTCAGCGCACGGCTTTTCACCGGAACGCCCAGAACGGGAAGATGGGTAAGCGCGGCAACCATGCCGGGAAGATGGGCAGCGCCGCCCGCCCCTGCAATGATGACCTGAAAACCTTCTGCCGCGGCATTGCGCGCAAAATCGTACATCCGGTCGGGCGTGCGATGCGCGGATACGATTCGCGCATCATAGGCCACACCCAGTTCGTCCAGCACGGTGGCGGCGCATTTCATGGTCGGCCAGTCGGACTGGCTGCCCATGATGATGGCGATTTTGGGGGCGGTGTCGGAAACGGGAGCCATGGCTCAGCGATCCTTCAGATAATGGCGTTCGCCGGGCTGCATAGCATCGTCGAAATCATAAACGATCGGCTGACCGGTCGGGATTTCGAGGCCGGTAATATCGTCATCCGAAATATCGGAGAGATGCTTCACCAGCGCACGCAGCGAATTGCCGTGGGCGGAAATGATAACCGTTTCCCCGCTGGCGAGAACCGGTTTGATGTCGCTTTCCCAATAAGGCAGCACGCGCTCAATCGTGAGTTTCAGGCTTTCGGTCTGCGGTACGTCGATCCCGGCATAGCGAGGATCGGCGGACAGATCGAACGTGCTGCCCTGTTCCATTTCGGGCGGCGGCACATCGAAGCTGCGGCGCCAGATATGGACCTGCTCCTCCCCGTGCTTTTCCGCTGTTTCGGCTTTGTTGAGGCCGGTCAGTCCGCCATAATGGCGTTCATTGAGGCGCCAGTCCTTCACTTCCGGAATCCACAGGCGGTTGCTCGCTTCGAGGGCGAGATGCAGCGTCTTGATGGCGCGGGTCTGGAGCGAGGTGAAAGCGCGGGTCGGCAGAAGATTCTTCACGCCGAGCAGTTCACCGGCAGCACGCGCTTCGGCAATGCCCTTTTCGGTCAGGTCGACATCCCACCAGCCGGTGAAACGGTTTTCGAGATTCCACTGGCTCTGGCCATGACGAACGAGAATAAGCGTAGGCATGGTAATGTCGCTCCTGGAGGCTATCAGGCTGAAAATGAACGGCCCGGGGACGGTCGGAAATGAGGCGGTTAGCTTTTCGCTTCGTCTTTGGGAAGGGGCGCTTTCCCGTCATTGCCCTGTGATGCGGTATTTTTGTTCTTTTCGGAAATATGGGGGCTGGCCATCTGGCGCGACTGGGCTTTGCGCCGACGGAGATTCTCCCGCAATTTGGCTGCCAGTCTTTCTTCCTTGCTCATGGATGTATCGGTTCCGCGTGTCATGGAAATTGCACTGCCCTCGACAGCAGCGCTTGACAAGAGGGCGCGCTATCGCCAAGAGCGCGCCCCTGCCGAGGCGAGAACTTTCAGCCCGGCATTTCGCGATGGTTATGCTGCTGTAGCTCAGTGGTAGAGCGCACCCTTGGTAAGGGTGAGGCCGGGAGTTCAATCCTCCCCAGCAGCACCATCGGCTTCCTCTTTTCATCGGCAGAACGGGAATAGCGGTCCGCCGGAGTCCTCAGGGGGCACCGCGCCGGCGCGTGTCAGCTTTCGGTTTCCGCGAGAATATCGGCCCATTCGGGATGGCGGCGGAAGGCGGCATCGACATAGCTGCATTGCGGAACCACGGTAAAACCCTTCTCTCGCGCATCGGCCACCAGCGCTTTCACCAGTTCGGCGGCGATTCCCTTGCCGCGCATGGCATCGGGGACATAGGTGTGATCGGCAATGCGCGCTTCGCCTGCCGCTTGCCAGGTCAGTTCGGCCTGTTCGCCGCTATTGGGCAGGGCGACAGTATAGGCGCCATGGGTGACATGGTCTTCGCGCTGAATTTCTATCTTCTCATCCATGATTTTTCAGTCTCCTTACTTGCGTCAAACACATGCGTTGGCATAGGCGTTCCTATGCAATTTCTTTCCGACAATACGGCAAAGGTCCATCCGCGCATCTGGCAGGCGATGCAGGCGGCTGACGAACCCGATTTGGCATATGACGGAGACCGGCTGACTCAGCGCCTCGATGCGGCCTTTTCGGACCTGTTCGGACGCGACTGTGCGGTGCTGTGGGTGGCGACGGGAACCGCCGCCAATTGTCTGGCGCTGACGACCATGGTGCAGCCGCATGGCGCGGTGGTTTGCCATCGCGAAGCGCATATCGAAAAGGATGAAGGCGGAGCGGCCGGTTTCTATCTCCATGGCGCCAAATTGCTGCTTGCCGAAGGCGCGGACGCCAGAGTGACCCCGGCATCGGTCAGCGCCGTGCTCGATCCGATTCGCGACGATGTTCATCAGGTGAAAGCGCATGCCTTGTCGATCACGCAGGCCAATGAATGCGGCTGCGTCTATCGACCGGCGGAGTTGCAGGCGCTGGGCGATCTGGCACGTGACCGCGGGCTCGGTTTCCATATGGACGGGGCGCGGTTTGCCAATGCCGTGGCCTTTCTCGGCTGTTCGCCCGCCGAAGCGGCAGGGCCGGCCGATGCGCTGAGTTTCGGCTGTATCAAGAATGGTGCGATGAATGCCGAAGCCATCGTGTTTTTCGATCCTGCTCTGGCCGATCTGGCGCGTTATCGCCGGATGCGGGCCGGGCATCTGCAATCCAAGGGGCGTTATCTCGCCGCGCAATTGCTCGCCATGCTGGAAGAGGATCTGTGGCTCGCTAATGCCCGGGCTGCAAATCACGCCGCAGGGCTGATTGCCGCAGGGGCCGGGGCGCGGCTGCTCCATCCGGTCGAGGCGAATGAAGTTTTCTGCCGCATGTCGGCGCAGGAGCGGGCTGCTCTGCGGGCGCAGGGTTTCGCTTTTTACGACTGGGGCGAGGATGCGGCGCGCTTCGTTGCCGGCTGGGACAGCGCGGCCGACCATGCCGGCAAGCTGGCGGAGGCGATTGGTACATTATGATCGGCGTCAATCCACCGCATGCGCTGCTCCGGCCGCGCCTGGCCATTCCTTTCCTGCTGGTGGCCCTGATCTGGGGCTCGACCTGGCTGGTCATCAAGGGCCAGCTCGATGTCGCGCCGCCCAGCTGGTCGGTCACATGGCGCTTCACCCTTGCCACGATCGGCATGGGCGTGCTGGTTTTGTTCAAGGCCCGCGATTTCCGTATGACCCCCGGCGGGCATCTCGCCGCAATTGTGATCGGCCTCACGCAATTCTTCCTGAATTTCAATTTCGTCTACCGGGCGGAAATCTATCTGACGTCGGGGCTGGTGGCGGTGCTGTTCGGCCTGCTGATGCTGCCCAATTCGATTTTCGCGCGCATATTTCTGGGCCAGAAAATCACCCCGCGCTTTCTGCTCGGCACGATTATCGGCCTTGCGGGCATCGTGCTGCTGCTGACGCATGAAGCGCGCATGGCGCAGAGCGTCGACCATGTTCTGCCCGGCATTATCTTTGCCGGTCTCGGCTTGCTTTCGGCCTCGACCGCCAATGTTATGCAGGCGGCGCCTATCGCCGCCAAGCGCCCGCTGGTGGTGCTGCTCTTCTGGGCCATGCTGTGGGGCACGCTCGCCGATTTTATCATGGCCTGGGTCACGGCAGGCCCGCCGGTCTTTCCCGCGAGCTGGGAATATTGGGCGGGTATTGCCTATCTCGCCATTTTCGGATCGGTGGTGACCTTCCCGCTCTATTTCTTCCTGATCCGCGAAATCGGCGCGGGCAGGGCAGCCTATAACGGCGTGATCGTGCCGATCGTCGCTATGGTCCTCTCCACCGTGTTTGAGGCCTATCAGTGGTCGCTTCTGGCCCTGTTAGGTGCCGTTCTGGCCCTCTTGGGAATGGTCGTCGCTTTGCGTGCCAAACATATCCCGCCCAAGTCCCGCTTTCAGGACTGAGCTGCCCATATGGCACGCAAACCTGCTGTAAAGTCAGGGAATTTTGGTTGCCAGCCGAGTATGCGCTTTGCCTTGCCATTGGCGATGCGGCGATTTTCGGCGTAGAAACCTTTCGCCATCTCGGACAGCCCCGCTTCTTCCAGTTTTTGCATCGGAGGCGGGGTTTTTCCCAGAATCCGGCAGGCCTCTTCCACCACCGCATTATGGGGCGATGGCCGGTCGTCAGCGAGGTTGTAGGCACCCGCTGGCGAGCTGTTCAAAGCGGCTGCCATCACCCCGCTTGCAATATCCTCGACATGGATTCGGCTGAAAACTTGTCCTTTTATATCAATACGATGGGCTTTTCCTGAAGCGATTCGTTCAAACATGCTCCGGCCCGGCCCATAGATCCCCGGCAGACGGAAAACCCGTGCACCCAGAGCGAGCCATCGGGCATCCGCCGCAGAGCGCGCCTGCCGTCGCCCCCGGCCTGTCGGGGAGGATTCATCCACCCATGCGCCCCTCGCATCGCCATAGACTCCGGAGGAGGAAAGATAGCCGGTCCAGCCGGAAAAGCCGGTAAGCAAATCGCTATATTCATCCAGCACAGGATCGCTGTTTTGCGAAGGAGGAACCGACGATAAAATGTGGCTGGATCGCTCAATTGCGCGCTTTACAGCGTCCCTGTCTGCAAAATCCACATCGCCTTCACGCCCTGTCGCGGCAACCTGCCAGCCATGTGTCAGAGCCGCTTTGCGAATATGCCCGGCGGAATAGCCAAGGCCGAAAATGAACATATTTGCCATGGCTGCATTCTAGAGGCTGAAAGGCGCCGCGAAAGAGGATATGGCTGAACTTATGGATATTGCACGCAACCCCGCTACGCCCGATGGCAATCCCGAAATGGCCGATGCCGCTTCCGAACCGCTGCACCCACCCGTGATCCGCCGCGAGGATTATGCACCTTTCCCCTGGCTATTGCCGCGCGTCACGTTCGATTTTTCACTGGGCCTTGAAAAGACACGTATTTCTTCACGTCTGGAAGTGGTGCGCAACCCCGATGCACCGGCCAGCCCGGTGCTGGATCTGCATGGTGACGGATTGATGCCGCTCGAAGTCAAAGTGGATGGCGAAGTCATCAATAGCTGGGTGATGGCCGGCGATAATCTGCGCATTTCCTTGCCCGGAGAGGCGCATCTGGTAGAAGTGGTGACGGAAATCGATCCCTCTGCCAACAGTCAGTTGATGGGGCTTTATGCGTCCAACGGAATGCTTTGCACCCAGTGCGAAGCGGAAGGTTTCCGGCGGATCACCTTTTTCCCCGACAGGCCCGACGTTTTGTCCACCTATACAGTGCGGATGCGCGGGGATAAGGCACAGTTTCCTGTGCTTCTCGCCAATGGCAATTGCGTTGCCAGCGGTGAAAATCAGGATGGTTCCCATTGGGCGGAATGGCACGATCCCTGGCCCAAACCCTCTTATCTTTTTGCCCTTGTTGCCGGGGATCTTGTCTCCCGCAAAGACCGTTTCACGACAATGAACGGCAGAGATGTCGATCTCGCTATCTGGGTTCGCGAAGGTGATCTGGATCGTACCGGACATGCCATGGAATCGCTTAAAAAAGCGATGAAATGGGACGAGGAAACATTTGGGCGGGAATATGATCTCGATCTGTTCAATGTGGTTGCCGTCAGCGATTTCAATATGGGGGCAATGGAAAATAAAGGCCTCAATATTTTCAACACGAAATATGTTCTGGCCGAAGCCGACACCGCTACTGATGGCGATTACGAAGCCATCGAAGGAGTGATCGGCCATGAATATTTCCACAACTGGTCAGGCAACCGGATTACCTGCCGTGACTGGTTCCAGCTCTCGTTGAAAGAAGGTTTCACCGTTTTACGGGATCAGCTCTTCAGCCAGGATATGGGCTCCGAGCCGGTAAAGCGGATCGAGGATGTACGGGTTCTGCGGTCCATCCAGTTCCCCGAGGATAGTGGCCCGCTGGCGCATCCTATCCGGCCCGATTCCTATCGCGAAATCTCTAACTTCTACACCGCCACCGTTTATAATAAGGGCGCCGAAGTGATCCGTATGATGCGGACAATGGCGGGAGAGGAGCGTTTCCGCAAAGGTACCGATCTCTATTTCGCACGGCATGACGGGGAAGCCGCCACCTGTGAGGATTTTGTCAAAGCGATCGAGGATGGGACGGGGCTCGATCTGAGGCAGTTTCGTCTGTGGTACAGTCAGGCGGGAACACCGAAAATTATCGTCCGGCAGGAACAGGACGGAGATACGGTAAGGCTTCGCCTGACGCAGAAAGTGCCGACAACACCCGGCCAGCCCGATAAGCAACCTATGCCCGTTCCGCTGCGGATTGCCCTGTTCGATCCGGCAACGGAGGAGCATCGCGGAGAAGAGCTGATTGTTCTGCGGGACACTGAGCAAAGCTTCGATTTTCCGGGCTATGATGAGGCGCCGATCATTTCGATCAATCGCGGCTTTTCCGCGCCCGTTTCGATTGAGCGAGATATTGCCAGAGAGGATCTGGTTTTTCTTGCGGCGAAGGATGACGATCCTTTTGCCCGTTATGAAGCGATGCAGGATCTCGTCGTGAGCCATCTGGTTGAGGCTTTGCGCGGCGAATTATCCGCAGAGGATCGGACCAAAGGGCGGGCCGCTATTCTGCAAGCTTTTACCGCCGTCCTTGAAGACTCCGCGCTCGACGATCTGATGCGTGGAGAACTGATGATTCTTCCCAGCCAGACCTACCTTGCCGAACAGCTGGACATATCCGACCCGCAGGCCATTCATCGCGAGCGTGAGGGGCTGAAGACATGGTTGGCACAACAATGCGAAGCTTTGCTTGAAGCCTTGCATGACAGAGCAGCGGGCGGCCCGTATCGGCGCGACGCTGCAGCGCGAGGCCTGCGCAAAATGAGAGCGCAGACTCTCATTTATCTCGCGGCAGGTGCACCTGAAAAAGCCGCTAAAATGGCCGCTGCGCAATATCATGCTGCTGATAATATGACTGATCGCCAGAGCGCACTGATCGCGCTGGCCGGGCTGGACGTTCCCGAACGCGAAGAGGTGTTGCAAGCTTTCTATAAGCGCTATCAGGGCAATGCACTGGCCATCGACAAATGGTTTGCGATTCAGGCGCAGTCGCTCCATCCCAGAGCACTCGATCACGTGAAAGCACTGGCCGATCATCCCGATTTCACACTCAAAAATCCGAATCGGGTGCGCTCTCTCTACATGGCTTTCGCTGCCAATCCCCAGGCCTTCCATGCGGCAGATGGTGAAGGGTACCGGATGATCGCCGATTGCATTCTCGCGCTCGACCCGATCAATCCGCAAACTGCGGCGCGTTTCGTGCCGCCGCTTGGGCGCTGGCGGCGAACCGAACCGGAACGGGCAGCTTTGATGCGGGCCGAACTGGAACGGATCGCGGCCGCACCGCAATTGTCGCGCGATACATTCGAACAGGTGAGCCGCAGCCTTGGCTGAATCTGTGGAAGTCATCCGGGCCGAGGCTCTCTCGGGCATAGCGCACGGTTTTCTCGGCCGTCGCGGCGGTGTGTCGCGCGGGGTGGTGGCCGGGCTCAATGTCGGTATCGGTGCGGATGACGATCCGGCGGATATTCGCGAAAATCGTCGTCGTGCCGTCGCAGCGGTGCTTCCCGGGGCGGATCTTGCGACGGTTTATCAGGTTCATTCGGCGGATGCCGTTATTGTCGAGCGCGGGCTGAAACTGGATGAACGCCCGCGAGCCGATGCGATGGTTACGGACAGGCCGGGTATCGCTCTGGGTATTGTAACGGCCGATTGCGCGCCAGTGCTTTTCGCTGATCCTGAGGCCGGAATAGTGGCGGCGGCGCATGCCGGCTGGCGGGGTGCGCATGGCGGTGTGCTCGAAGCGACGCTCGATCTCATGGA
Source organism: Altericroceibacterium spongiae (assembly GCF_003610805.1). Taxonomy (GTDB): domain Bacteria; phylum Pseudomonadota; class Alphaproteobacteria; order Sphingomonadales; family Sphingomonadaceae; genus Altericroceibacterium; species Altericroceibacterium spongiae. Next base: position 28,276 of record NZ_RAPF01000005.1, read on the forward strand.
ACGCCTCGGCGCCCGGCGGGAGCGGGTTGCCGCTGTGATCGGGCCTGCCATCGCGCAATCCAGCTATGAAGTGGATGAAGGGTTTCGTGGGCAGTTTGCGCCGGAAGACGAAACTTTTTTTGCCCCGGGAAAATCGGGGCACTGGCAATTCGACCTGGAAGGTTACGTCAGAGCGAGGCTGGAACGGGCCGGGGCGGGATCTGTCAGCGGATTGGGGCTCGACACGTATGCCGATCCTGAGCGTTTTTTCTCCTATCGGCGGGCGACCCATCGGGCCGAACCGACATATGGCCGGCAATTTTCTTTAATCGGCCTCGCAGCTTAAGGTCTCGGTGCCGAGGCAAAATGGCTGTTGGCAATACTGCTTTGCTCGGTTATTCACCAAAATCAGGTCGGCATGCAACACGTTCGGAACAGTGTTTGTCGAAAACATCCGAACGAGGGGCGTTCACAGCACGGCTGAATAATGGATGACTGATTCTCTCCGTCTCTGCACGGTGCGGATCAAACAGGGTAGGGCAAGGCTGATGGCGACGAGCACTGGCACCCCGCAAAGCGATGCGGTGGCCCCAGAGGCGGACGGAACAGGCGTTCGCCGCCGTGATTTCATTAATATCGCAGCCGTTTCGGCGGCTGGTGTTGGTGGTTTGGTAACGCTGATCCCATTGGTCAGCCAGATGGCGCCGTCGAAAGACGTTCTCGCCGAAAGCACGACCGAACTGGATATTTCCGCAATCGAGCCGGGGCAGGCCATCAAGGCAGTTTTCCGGAAACAGCCGGTCTTTGTTCGTAATCTCACGCAGAAAGAGATGGACGAAGCCGATGCGGTGCCCCTGTCCCGCCTGCGCGATCCTGAAACGCTGGAGGAGCGGACCAAAGAGGGTCATCGCAATATCCTCGTCACCATGGGTGTCTGCACGCATCTCGGTTGTGTGCCGCTGGGAGCCGGCGAGGGAGAGAATCGCGGTGAATTCGGCGGTTATTTCTGCCCCTGCCACGGGTCGAGTTACGACACGGCAGCCCGCATTCGCAAAGGTCCGGCGCCATCCAATCTGGTTGTGCCCGATTACGAATTCACATCCGATACAACCATTCTGATCGGCTGAGGCGAGGAGAAAGAAAATGAGCTTTCCTTGGGCCAAGCATTATGAACCCAGAAACCCCGTCATGCGATTTCTGGATGAAAAGCTCCCGCTTCCCCGGCTGGTCTATAATGCGGTAGGGGCCGGTTATCCGGTGCCGCGCAATCTCAATTACATGTATAATTTCGGCGTGCTCGCCGGTTTTTGCCTGGTGTTGCAGATTGTAACCGGCGTTATTCTGGCCATGCATTATGCGCCCAATTCGCTGGTGGCTTTCGGTTCGACCGAGCATCTGATGCGCGATGTAAACTGGGGCTGGATGTTGCGCTATGCCCATGCCAATGGCGCAAGTTTCTTCTTCGTAGTTGTCTATCTCCATATTTTTCGCGGTTTTTTCTATGGTTCCTACAAGGCGCCGCGAGAAATGATCTGGTTGCTCGGCGTGGTGATTTTCCTGCTGATGATGGCCACCGCTTTTATGGGCTATGTGCTTCCGTGGGGGCAGATGAGCTTCTGGGGCGCCAAGGTTATTACCGGGCTTTTCAGCGCTATCCCGCTGGTGGGCGAACCGCTGCAAGTATGGCTGCTGGGCGGGTTCGCTCCCGATAATGCTGCACTCAACCGTTTCTTCTCACTTCACTTTCTGTTGCCTTTCGTGATTGCCGGTGTGGTTATTCTGCATATCTGGGCATTGCACATACCCGGCTCGACCAATCCGACCGGCGTGGAAGTGAAAAGCGAAAGCGATACGGTGCCGTTCCATCCCTATTATACGGCAAAGGATGGTTTCGGGCTGGGTGTTTTCCTGCTGCTTTATTGCGCCTTCGTCTTCTTTTTCCCTAACTATCTCGGTCATCCGGATAATTATATCGAAGCTAACCCGCTTTCGACGCCGGCGCATATTGTGCCTGAATGGTATTTCTGGCCCTTTTACGCAATTTTGCGGGCTTTCACGGCCGATATTCTGTTCATCCCGGCGAAGCTGATGGGGGTTATGGCGATGTTTGGCGCCATTCTCCTGTGGTTCTTCCTGCCCTGGCTGGATAATTCACCGGTGCGCTCGGGCCATTATCGCCCGCTCTTCCGCAAGTTCTTCTGGTTTGGTCTGATCCCGGCCATGGCAGTACTGTTCTATTGCGGAGGGGCCCCGGCGGAAGAGCCCTATGTGATGCTGAGCCAGATCGCCACGGCCTATTACTTCATGCATTTCCTCGTGATCATTCCGATCGTGTCGAGGATCGAGAAACCAAGGCCTCTGCCTTTCTCCATCACCGAAGCGGTGCTGGGCGAAGACAAAAAGGCCGTTCTCGGCGAAAACACGAAACCGGCCGTCTGACCGGATCGCGAGGAGAGAGTAAAAGCCATGATTCGTATCATCGGAATCGCAGCAGGCGCCTTCTTCACCCTTTCGGTCCTGTGGGCTTTCGTGACCGGCGCTTATACCGCCATCACGGAACCGGCACCGGAAACGGCGGAACACGCATTTCACAAACATCCGAGGGAACTTCATCTTCAGAGTGACGGGCCTTTCGGAACGTGGAACCTGCAACAACTTCAACGCGGTTATCAGGTTTACAAAGAGGTCTGTTCCGCCTGCCATTCGTTGAAATTCGTCGCCATGCGCGATCTTGAGCAGCTGGGTTACTCGGAAGCGGAAGTGAAAGCAGAAGCCGCCAGCTGGACCGTTCCGGGAGTCGATCCCGATACGGGTGAAGCGACGACACGATCGGGTGAACCGACCGATTATTTCCCGTCACCCTATCCCAATGAAGTGGCTGCCGCTGCGGCGAATAACAATGCCGTTCCGCCCGATCTTTCGCTGATGACCAAGGCGCGGCATGACGGCTCTGCCTATGTCTATTCGCTGCTGACGGGATTTCAGGAGCAACCGGAAAAGCTGCTTGAGGAATTTCCTCAGGCGAAAACCCCTGCCGGGCTGCATTACAATCCTTATTTCGCCAATCTCAATCTCGCAATGGCACCGCCTCTCACCATGGATGGCCAGGTCACGTATGCCGATGGCACCGAAGCGACGATCGACCAGATGGCGCAGGATGTTGCTGCTTTCCTCACATGGACGGCGGAACCAAGCCTGCCCAAGCGCAAACAGACCGGCTGGCCGGTGCTGGGTTTCCTGCTCTTCGCAACAATCCTTGCCTATCTGGCCAAGCAGCAGATATGGGCCAGAGTGAAGCCCGATAAAAACAGACAGGATGACTGATCCGGTCTGGATTGATTTTAAGGGCGCCCCTCCACCATACAGGTGAGAGGGGCGCTGCTCATCTGGAGCCTTGCATGGATCCCGCAGAACTGAAGGCCATTGTCCGAACCATTCCCGATTTTCCCAAGCCGGGGATATTGTTTCGCGACATTACTACGCTCATTGCCCATGGTCGGGGTTTTGCAGCAACGATTGATCGGCTCGTCGATCGCGCACAGATGGCCGATGCTTCGGCGGTAGCAGGCATTGAAGCGCGGGGTTTTATTTTCGGTGCAGCGGTGGCAGCGCGTCTGGGCATTGGTTTCGTACCTTTACGCAAGCCTGGCAAGCTGCCGCTCGATACGATCGGCATCGATTATCAGCTAGAATATGGCGATGCCCGTTTGGAGCTCGATCCAAACGCCATCGACACAGGCGAAAAGGTGCTGCTGATGGATGATTTGCTCGCCACGGGAGGAACGGCATGTGCTGCTGTGGATCTTCTGCGAGAGGCGGGAGCGCATGTGCACCATGCTTTGTTTGTGATCGATCTGCATGAGCTTGGCGGGGGAGAAAAGCTGCGCGCAGCCGGAGTGACATCTCAGGCGATCATGCAGTTCGGCAATGAATAAGGCCGGTCCTCGCTGCGCCTGCCGGATATGACGCGGCAGTTTTTGGCGCGAGGGCCTGACTGGCAGACATTTACGCCCGTATCGGTTTCATCAACGACATAGAGCCGCTCATTTCATCTTTCATGTTGAAAACAAACCGGGCACTCTGGGAGAAGTTGCCTGCGGCTGATCCCGCTGCCGATCGGATGGCGGGATAGATTTGCACGCCGGGGCATTAACAGGCTGCACATATCTGTGCGATAACTAACGGACGGGAATGGAACATCAGGCCTTTATCATAGCCCTTGTGGGCATTCTGGGTATCGGAGCCCAGTGGGTGGCCTGGCGAACTGGCTGGCCTGCTATCGTTCTGATGCTGGCGGCTGGCTTTCTGGCTGGACCTATTTTCGGAATTATCGATCCCGATGCCGCGTTCGGAGAAATGCTGGAGCCGATGATCTCCATCGGTGTGGCCCTTATTCTGTTCGAAGGTGGTCTCAGCCTCGATTTTCGCGAACTGAAGAAATACGGTGAAGGCGTTTCCCGTCTGGTAGTGTTGGGCGTGCCTCTGGGGTGGCTGTTCGGCTCACTGGCAGCTTACTACGTCGCCGGACTGGTCTGGCCTGTCGCTATTCTCTTTGCCGGTATTCTGGTGGTGACCGGGCCGACAGTGGTCATGCCATTGCTGCGACAGTCCAATATTCAGCAGCGCCCGGCTGCTATTTTGAGATGGGAAGCCATCGTAAACGATCCTTTCGGCGCTCTGTGCGCTGTGATCGCCTATGAATATTTTCGCCTGTCGGCGGATGGCGCAACGGTTTTTGAGGTTGTTCCGCCCATGCTCATCGCGGCTGCTCTGGCAGGGGTTGTCGGCTATGCCGCAGCATGGGTGATTTCCTGGGCCTTTCCGCGCGGTAAAGTTCCCGAATATCTCAAAGTTCCGGTGCTGCTTGTCACTGTGGTGAGCGTTTTCGTGCTGTGCAACATGATCGAGCATGAGGCCGGGCTTGTCGCCGTAACCGTGATGGGTATCGCGCTGGCCAATATGGATGTGCAGTCGCTGCGTTCCATTCACCCTTTCAAGCAGAATATTGCCGTTCTGCTGGTATCGGGCATTTTCATCCTGTTGTCGGCTTCGCTGAATTATGAAGCAGTGCGTCAGTTCGAATGGCGCTTCGGTCTGTTTCTGCTGGCGCTCCTGTTCGTCGTCCGCCCGGCCACGGTGCTGCTCAGCCTGCTATTCAGCAAGGTTCCGTGGAATGAGCGTTTATTCCTGGCCTGGGTCGCCCCGCGCGGTATCGTTCTGGTGGCTATTTCGGGCCTGTTCGCCCTGCGCCTGAGTGAGCTGGGTTATGCCGATGGTACCATTTTGATCGGTTTGAGCTTCGCCGTCGTGGTGGCGACGATTGTGGCGCATGGTTTCACCGTCGATCTGGTTGCGCGCTGGCTTAATGTGAAGGGTGTTACCCGGCCGGGTCTGTTGATCGTCGGAGCGACACCCTGGACAATTTCTCTCGCCAGGCAATTGCACGATCTGGACACGCCGATCATGCTGGTGGATGCCAGCTGGCAACGTTTGAAGCCGGCCCGGGCCGCCGGGTTGCCGACCTATCACGGCGAAATTCTGAATGAGGCGACCGAGCATAATCTCGATCTGTCACCGTTTCAGGTATTGGTGGCTGCTACTGAGAACGAAGCCTATAATGCGCTGGTCTGTAATGAATTCGCTTTCGAAATCGGGCGCGATGCGGTGTATCAGCTGGGTGAGAATGTCAGCGAGGAAGACCCGCGCGCCCTTCCTGACAGTTTAAGAGGGCGGGCGCTGTTCACCTCGGGTTTCAGCGTAAGCGATGTGCATCAGCGCCATCTCGAAGGCTGGGTTTTCCGCAAGACGCGGCTGTCGGACCGTTTCGATATGAAGGCGGCGAAGGAAAACCTGCCCAACGCAGCCAATATGCTGTTGCTGCTGCATCCCGATGGCGAAATGCGGTTTTTTACCCATGCTTCCGCACCTGAGCCGGGGCCGGGGGATACGGTCATTTCCTTTTCGCCCCCGCGTACCAAAACGCCCGAAGAGCAAGCGGCGAAAAAAGCCGCTAAATCCGGCAAGAAGCAAGGGGTTTGAGGAGAGGAGAATGACGCGAACTGCGTGGCTGTTACCATCTGTGGCGATCATGCTGGCCATAACGGGCTGCAAGAAGGAGGAGGACAATAGTTCTGCTCCGGAGGCCGAGCCCTCGACCAAGCCTGCTGCTGTGCCCGAGGAAGCCGACGAAACACCGACTACATCGATTATCCGGCCGGACATTACGCCTGAACCTATGATCGATATTCCGCCGCCCAGCCTGGAAACCACGATCGGCTTTCCCGCCGGTGGAAATGATCTTGACGATAATGCGCTCGCCGAACTGAACCGCGTGCTGAAATCGGATCAGCTCGCGCGCGGCTGGCCGGTTATCTTGTGGGGGCACACCGATTCGACCGGGCGAGACGAGGCCAATCTGCGTGTCTCGGAAAAACGCGCGCAGGTTGTGGCTGACTATCTGATCGATCATGGTGTGGATGAAAAGCGTATCAGCGTCATCCCCATGGGTGAACAGCGACAGGCTGAGCCCAATGCCAAGCTCGATGGTACGCCGGATGAGGCAGGCAGAGCCGCCAATCGCCGCGTCGAACTGAAGGTGGAGGCGCCCGATCAGGATGAGGGTGACACCGGTTCCGAGGCCAAGGTGCCGGACAAAAATGCTGAAGAAAACACGGATAGTGATTCAGGCGCTTGACGAATAAGGTCAGTCAGTGGCAAGCGTGTGCCACCCGAGCGGGTATAGCTTAGTGGTAAAGCCCCAGCCTTCCAAGCTGGTTATGCGGGTTCGATTCCCGCTACCCGCTCCAGTTTTTCTCCCAGAATGGAAATATAGCTCTGATCCGGCGCCGTGTGTCTCTGGCAGCCGCACCTGACCTTGGATTTCGTCAAGGTCCGTGCAGGTTTTGTCAGGACGAAATGCGCGCTGTCGGAGACGAATGAGACTTCTATGTGACTCATGGGCTTGATTGCACATTATGATGTGATAATGGCCTCTCCTATGAGCCAAACTATCGAAAAAGTTCGCGAATCTATCACATCGGGTGCTATTTCAAGGTCCGGTCTTGCAAGAGCGGCCGGGCTGCATGCCAATACGCTTCGGGATTGTCTCGAGGATAGCTGGAATCCGACTATCGAAACGCTGAACAAGTTGCGCGCCGTTCTCGATGCGAATGATGAACGGCCGGTTCTCGCTCCTATCGAGGAGATCATTGCCGAAGCTCGCAATGGGCGCATGTATATTCTGGTGGACGATGAAGATCGTGAGAATGAAGGCGACCTGATTATTCCCGGACAGATGGCGACGCCCGATGCGATTAACTTCATGGCAACTCATGGTCGCGGGCTCATCTGTCTGGCTCTGACGTCCGAACGATGTGATGCGCTTGGCTTGCAGCCCATGGTCAGCAATAACCGGTCTCGTAATGAAACGGCCTTTACCGTCTCGATCGAGGCGCGTGAGGGCATCGACACTGGTATTTCGGCGGCTGACCGGGCGCGAACCGTATCGGTGGCGATCGATGCAGCGGCTGGCGGTGATGCGCTGGTCAGTCCGGGGCATGTTTTCCCCCTTCGGGCAAAGGATGGCGGCGTGCTGGTGCGTGCAGGACATACCGAGGCCGCTGTGGATATTTCGCGGCTGGCGGGGCTTAATCCCTCGGGTGTCATCTGCGAAGTCATGCGTGATGACGGTAAGATGGCGCGGCTCGACGATCTGATCGGCTTTGCGCGTAAACATGACATCAAAATCGCCACTATTCGCGATCTGATCGCATATCGGCGGCGGCATGACAGGATGATCGAGAAGAGATCGGAAAGCCGTTTCCTCAGCCGCTGGGGAGGCGAATGGACGGCGCAATCCTATTTCAGCAAAGCGACGGGCGATGAAACCATGGCGCTGGTCAAAGGCCGGATCACACCCGGAAAACCGACGCTGGTGCGCATGCATGCCCTGTCCTTTTTCGAAGATGTGTTCGGAGAGGAAACGCCCCGGTCCCGCCTGCTGAGCCGGTCCATGGAACTGATTGGCCAGGAAGGGGCGGGCGTGGTCGTGGTCATCAATCGCCAGTCTCCGGGCTGGATGTCACGTCTGATGGAGGCGCGGGCGCAATCGGGCGAGAATCAGAAGATCGGCGTCGAAGAACTGCGCGATTACGGTGTCGGGGCGCAGATTCTTGCTGAATTGAATGTGCGTGACATGGTGCTCTTGACCAATACACATCATTCTCTGATCGGACTTTCCGGTTATGGCCTCAATATTGTCGGTGAACGGCCGATAGAATGAGCGCTTTGAGTGCTGATGCCTTTGAAAGAGATTCGGGTACGCACAGCCTGGAAATCGAGCCGGTTTATTCTGCGCTCCCTGTCTGAAACAGCGACCTGACGAGACCCGTTTGCGGCAGAATGACGCAGATATGTTGCACTATTGACAACTGCTGAAGACGAGCGGAAACGGTCGCTGTTTCCGGCAGGATATTGCTTAGTATGCGAAGCTGTATGCATTTTCTGCTGTAAAGTAAGGTGCGAAAAACAGCACAGATGGACCGGCCCGTTCTAAAAGGCGCCAGCATGATAAGATCAAAAGTGCATCAGTCGGGAGCCCGTTCTGATGCACTTTTGAACAAAAGGTGGTGTTATTTTCTTGTCGTTACGGTACCGATTGTCTAAATGTGTACAATAAACAGCACTGTTCGTAGTTGCATCAGATAGTAACGATAGGAATGCTATGTCTCGTGCCTCTGAAAAGGCATATGAATATATCCGTACCAGAATTCTTTCGGGTGAAATCAAGCCTCGCACGCAGCTCAAGGAAGAAGACCTTGCCAAAATGTGCGGCGTTTCGCGAACACCGGTCCGCGAAGCTTTGCGGCGGCTGGAAGCGGATATGCTTGTCCTGCGAACCGATACGCAGCGTTCTTTCGTACCGGTCTGGTCGGATGAGGAAGTCGGTGAGATTTTCGAATTGCGCGCCATGCTCGAAGGCCATGCCGCAGAACGGGCGGCGATGCGTGCGACCCCGGAACAGATCGCTCGTCTGCGCGAGATAAACGATCGCATCAAACAGGCGATTCTTGCAGAACCGGCTGATTTTGACGGTTTCGTCACCATCAATCGCGAATTCCATGACTATATTCTGGAAATCGCGGATTCGCCGCGTCTGTGCCGTCTTGTTGCCTTGCTGGTCGAACAGCCGGTCCTGCAGCGTACAGCGCTCAGATATGGGATTCCGGGGCTGCATCGCAGCCATGCCGGTCATGACGAGATCATGCAGGCCTTTGAAGTGCGTGACGGTGCCTGGGCGAAACACGTCATGCAAAGCCATATCCGACAGGCTTTCCACGCCACGCTGATTGAAGATGAAAACGGGTGCCACGCTGTCGATCACAGCGATCTTGCCATCGTACCGATCAGCACGGTTGCAGAAGCTTCCGAATAAATCCGCCGCCCCGGACAGCCTTCTTGAGCTAAGGGCTGTCTCTAGGGTGCGGGTTTATCGTGCGACCCGGCTACCGGCATATTGTCGATTAGCCGTGTCGTTCCGATCCGGGCCGCTACCAGAAGGCGAGCCGGCCTGTCGGGCCGTGTGTCGAGCGGTTCCAGCGTTGTCGCATCGGCAAGAGACGCATAATCGATGGAGGAGAAGCCTGCTTCCAGCAGTGCCCTTTTCAGTTCGGACAGGCTGGCACTGACATCCTCGCCCCGTTCGATCCGGTCGGCTGTGCGCCTGATGGCCCGTGGCAGCGCGATAGCACGCTGCCGATTTTCGGGGCTAAGATAGCGATTGCGGCTTGAAAGTGCGAGTCCGTCTTCCTCCCGCACAGTGGGCACACCGTGAATATGATCGGCATGGGGCAGTGTCAGGTCCAGATCGCGCGCCATTCGCCGGATCACGGCCAGTTGCTGCCAGTCTTTCTCTCCAAAAAAGGCGTAATCGGGCCGTACCTGATTGAACAATTTGCACACCACGGTTGCCACACCGTCGAAATGGCCCGGCCGCGCGGCGCCGCAATAATTTTCACTGACTCCGGAGACGGAAATATTGGTGGCGAAGCCCTCCGGATAGACCTCCGTCACATCCGGTGCCCAGAGAATCGCCACGCCTTCGCGTTCCAGCGTAGCACTGTCTTGTTCCAGTTGACGGGGATAGGCGTCCAGATCTTCATTTGGCCCGAATTGCGTGGGATTGACGAAAATCGACACGACCACGTGGTCGACACGCTTCCGGGCTTCACGCACAAGCGTAAGGTGGCCTTCATGCAAGGCCCCCATTGTGGGGATCAGAGCGACGGTTTCGGCACTGCGTCCTGCTGCGCCGTTGCGCAGGGCTTCCACGGAATCGCGCAGTGGAATGATATGCTTGATAATTTGCACCCGATTCGGGCCTCCGATAAGGACTGTTCGTAGCTGCCCTTAAACTTGAGACACATTAAGAGAAAGCCCAAGGCTTGTGACGCAAACCACTCCACACCGGATCGTATTCGCCAATGAAAAAGGCGGTACCGGTAAATCCACCACCGCCGTGCATGTTGCTGTGGCTCTGGCTTATCAGGGCGTCAAAGTGGCTGCGCTGGATCTCGATCACCGGCAGCGGACGCTTTTTCGCTATCTGGAAAATCGCGCAGAAACGGCGTTGCGCCGGGATATTGCGTTGCCGACAGCCAGCTTCGATGTCTATGACGGTGACAATATCGAAGAATTCGAAGCCAAAGCCAGAGCGCTGGGTGAGGGGCATGATTGTATTATTTTCGATACGCCGGGCCGGGACGATCCGCTGGCCCGCCATGCCGCCACACAGGCCGATACGCTGGTGACCCCGCTCAATGACAGTTTTGTCGATTTTGACCTTATCGGACAGGTCGATGCGGAGAACTTCAAGGTGCGCCGCCTGAGCTTTTATGCCGAATTGATCTGGGAAACCCGCAAGAAACGAGCCCTGAAACAAATTCATGAGCAGCGCCGTGAAATGGACTGGGTGGTGGTGCGCAACCGTACCCAGCATATCGAAGCGCGCAATCAGAGGCGGATCGACGATGCCCTGCGCGAATTGTCCAAACGCGTGGGTTTCCGGATCACTGGCGGTCTTTCGGAAAGGGTGATCTATCGCGAATTGTTTCCGTCCGGCCTGACCTTGCTCGATAAAGGCCATCTTGGCGAGCTGGGAACCAGTCATCTTGTTGCGCGTCAGGAATTGCGCGGCATGGTGAAAGGCCTCAACCTGCCTTTCATCGCGTCCCCGGCCACCGCCGGGTCACCTGTGGAGTCTGCCTGATACATGACCAAATTCCTGCTCCTTTCCGCTGTCATAATAGGTGCATGGCGGGCCTTTACCGGGCGTTGGATATGGGAATATGCTTATCTGAAGGCGACGACACGGGATGAAGACCGGGCCCGGACATTACTGGGGCTGCATAAAGGGGCATCGCGCCAGGATATTATCGACGCGCACAGGCAGCGCATCGCTTCGGTCCATCCGGATCGGGGTGGGAGTGGTGAACAGGTTCATGCAACCAATGCTGCAAGAGACCTGCTGCTCTCCCGACTGCCTGCACCAAAGGAGCATAAATGAGCTACCAATTCGATCCTTCCGTTCTCCGTGAGTACGATATTCGCGGCATTATTGGTGAAACGCTGGGAGCAGACGATGCGCGCGCCATCGGACGCGGTTTTGCGACATTGCTGCGCGAGGCCGGCGGTAAGAAAGTGGCGGTCGGTTATGACGGGCGGGTCAGTTCCCCGATGCTCGAACATGCCCTGATCGAAGGGCTGAATGCCAGCGGCTGCGATGTGGTGCGAGTCGGCCTCGGCCCCACGCCGATGCTGTATTATGCCGAGGCTTCAAGTGAAGAAGTAGATGGCGGCATTCAGATAACTGGCAGCCACAATCCCGCCAATTACAATGGTTTCAAAATGGTGTTTAAAGGTCGGCCCTTCTTCGGTGCCGACATCCAGAAAATCGGGGAGCTTGCCGCCGCCGGAGCCTGGACCGACGGAACCGGTGAGGTCGAGACCCGCGATATCATGGAAGATTATATCGACCGGCTGCTGGCTGGCCTCGATGGTATCGATCAGGAACGCCTTGCCAGTCTCAGGATCGGCTGGGATGCCGGGAACGGTGCCGCCGGCCCCGCTCTCGAAAAGCTGGTGGCGAAGCTGCCGGGTGAGCATCATCTGCTCTACACCGAAGTGGACGGGGATTTTCCAAATCATCATCCTGACCCTACTGTGGTGGAAAACCTTGCGGATCTGCAAAGCCTCGTATCCGCAAAATCCCTTGATTTCGGTATTGCCTTTGACGGTGATGGCGATCGGATCGGGGCGATAGATGGTGAAGGTCGCGTGATCTGGGGCGATCAGCTTCTGATGATCTATGCTGAAGATCTTCTGCGGCGCTCTAAAGGGGCGACAATCATCGCCGATGTGAAAGCATCGCGCGCATTGTTCGATCATGTGGCTGCCTGTGGCGGCAATCCGCTGATGTGGAAGACGGGCCACAGCCTCATCAAATCCAAGATGAAGGAAACCGGCTCTCCACTTGCAGGCGAAATGAGTGGCCATGTTTTCTTCGCCGATGAATATTACGGTTATGACGATGCGCTTTATGCCGGTATTCGTTTGATCGCCGCCGCGGCACGTCTGGGCAAATCGGTCACCGAATTGCGAGGCGGGATGCCTGACATGATCAATACGCCGGAAATGCGTTTTCAGGTCGATGAAAGCCGCAAGTTCGCGGTTATCGACGAAGTGAAAGACCGTCTGGCCGACAGTCCGGACGATGTGAATGCCACCGATGGTGTGCGCGTAACCAATGATGACGGCTGGTGGCTGCTGCGGGCTTCCAACACGCAGGACGTGCTGGTCGCTCGCGCCGAAAGCGATAGCGAGGAAGGTCTTGAACGGCTGATGGCGCAAATTGACGATCAGCTCGCCAAATCGGGCCTCCAGCGCGGTCCGCAGGCGGCGCATTGATCCATCGCTGCCGATGACAGACCGGTTTCGGCAATATTGTGACAGGATCGGCCTCGGCACGGTGCCGGGTGCCGATCCTTCCGGTCTGGCGCAGCTTCAGCAAGCCCATCGGCAGGCCATTGCTTTCGAGAATTTCGATGTGATGCTCGGTCGTCCGATCGAAATCGATAGCGAAACGGTGTTCGACAAGCTCGTGACCCGACGGCGAGGTGGATATTGTTTCGAACATAATCGCCTTTTTTCCGACATGCTGTCGGATTGCGGCATAGCCAATCGTCCTTTGCTGGCGCGTGTCTTGCTGGGCGGTGCTGGCGAATTCCTGCCTGCCCGATCGCATATTCTGCTGCTTGCAAATGTCGACGGTGAAGACTGGCTGGCCGATGCCGGTTTTGGTGGCAGCTATGTACCGCCGCTTCCATTATGTGACGGGGCTGAGGTGCAAACACTGGATGGTGCGAGGCATCGTTTGCGCAGAATCGGTAAGGTTGGGGCGCTGCAGGGCGAATGGCTGCTCGAACGGGCCGGGCCGGCTGAAGCCACTGACGGGCGTGGGCAGCATCATTCGGACTGGCAACCGCAATATAGTTTCGATCTGGCAGAAATCGCCGAGGCCGATCTCCGGCAGGCCAGTCATTGGGCATCTACTGTTCCCGGCGGGCGGTTTAGTACTCTGTGTATTGCCAGTATTGTTCTGTCAGATGGTTTTGTGTCGCTGTCTGGCCCTGTTCTGTCCGTTTATGGCTCCGGTCGGTATGAGAAGCGGAAACTGGCGGGCAGGAGCGCATATCGGCAGGCACTGAACGATCTGTTATGCATTTCTCTGTCAGATGAAGAGCTTTCCCGCCTGCCTGTATTTGCCCCGATTAAGGCCTGATTCCTCCTGTTCCCAGGGGGAAGAGAGGCCATGACTCATGCATCTCTTCCGCCGGAAATTACAGAGTGGTTCGTACAGCGAGAATGGCGTGTACGCGATCATCAGCAGGCAATGTTTGACGCCAGTGAGGCGGGGCGGCACGCTCTGCTTGTCGCCGATACGGGAGCAGGGAAAACTCTTTCCGGCTTCCTGCCTACGCTGGCCGCTTTCGTACCGTCGCAATTGCAGGGGAAGGGGGCTCCCGACGGGCTGCACACCCTGTATATCTCTCCACTGAAAGCCCTCGCGCATGATGTACAGCGCAATCTGCTGAGGCCGGTTGAAGAAATGGGCCTGCAATTGCGGATCGAGACGCGAAGCGGAGATACGCCGTCGGACCGCAAAAAACGCCAGCGCGGCCGTCCGCCGCATATTCTCCTTACAACCCCCGAGTCGCTGTCTCTATTGCTGAGTTATCCCGACAGTTTCGAGCTCTTTTCTAGTCTGAAACGGGTGGTTATCGATGAAGTTCATGCATTCGCGACGGGCAAGAGAGGAGATTTGCTGGCACTGTCTCTGGCGCGGTTGCAGGCCATCGCGCCGGACATGCAGCGTGCGGCCCTCTCGGCGACTCTGGGCAATCCCGAAAGCTTTTGTGAATGGCTGGCGCCATGGGGCGATCTGGACAGCGTTGCACTGATAGAAGGCGAAAAGGGAGCGGCGCCTCAGGTCGATATTCTGCTTCCCGATCGGGAAAGAGTACCCTGGGGCGGTCATGCCGGGACATGGGCGGTCCCGCAGCTTTATGAGGAGGTTCGGTGCAACCGGACCACATTGATTTTCACCAATACGCGGTTTCTGGCCGAGTTTATTTTCCAGAAGCTCTGGGATGTGAATGAAGATTTGTTGCCAATCGGTATTCACCACGGCTCGCTGTCCCGTGAAGCGCGGCGAAAGGTGGAAGGGGCGATGGCGAGAGGTGAGCTACGGGCCCTTGTGGCGACAGCCAGCCTCGATCTGGGTGTCGATTGGGGTGACATAGATTGTGTGGTCCAGATGGGTGCTCCCAAGGGCTCCTCGCGCCTTTTACAGCGCATTGGCCGTGCCAATCACCGGCTGGATCAGCCTAGTCGTGCTATTCTGGTTCCCGGAAATCGCTTTGAATTTCTTGAGGCGACGGCGGCTAAGGAGGCGGTCGATGAAGGTGAGCGCGATGGGGAAGCCTTTCGGACAGGTGGCCTAGACGTTCTTGCTCAACATATCATGGCTTGCGCCTGCGCCGCGCCTTTCGATGAGGTGGAGCTGCTAGGTGAAGTCCGTTCATCTCTGTCCTATGCCTGGGTAGATGAAGACGTCTGGCAGCGTGTGCTGCATTTCGTCGCTACAGGCGGCTATGCATTGGAAGCGTATGACCGGTTCCGCCGGATCATTCGGGATCGCCAAGGTGTCTGGCGTTTGACACATCCCGATCATGCCGCACGTCATCGCCTGAATGCAGGCATTATCGTTGATGCCGAGATGGTGCAGGTACGGTTTCGCAACGGTCGCGCACTGGGTAAAGTAGAGGAGCGATTTGCTGCAACGCTGGGGCCGGGCGACACATTTTCCTTCGCGGGCATGAGTCTGGAAGTGGAGCAGGTCAAGGATATGGACCTGTTCGTAAAAGCTACAAGCCGTGCAGCGATGATTCCTTCCTATGGAGGACTGCGTCTACCCCTTACCACGCATCTTTCGGGTCGGGTCCTTGCTCTGCTTGATGACCGTGCCGGGTGGAATCGCTTTCCCGATGATGTGCGTGAATGGTTGGAAATGCAGGACTGGCGATCACAAATGCCGGCTCCGGGGCGTTTGCTCGTGGAAAGCTATCCTCATGGCGGCGTGCACTACACGACTTATTACACTTTCGTTGGCTGGAACGCGAATCAGTCTCTCGGGATGCTGATTACCAAAAGAATGGAAGAGCAGGGACTGCAACCTCTGGGTTTTGTAGCGAATGACTATTCGCTTGCCGTGTGGGGACTTAAGCCGGTGATCGACCCGGCACCGCTCTTGTCTCCCGATATTCTCGCACATGAATTCGTTGAATGGATCGAAAATTCCTATCTGTTACGCCGCGCCTTTCGTGAAGTGGCGGTTATTTCCGGATTGGTTGAGCGTCAGCAACCGGGTAAACGCAAATCCGGTCGTCAGGTCACTTTTTCAACAGATCTCATTTATGACGTGTTGCGCAAATATGAGCCCGAGCATGTGCTGCTGAAAGCGGCTTGGGCAGATGCCCGCGCACGCATGACTGACATTGGTCGACTGGGCGATATGCTCGACAGGGCCAGCGAACAACTGGTTCATGTAACACTGGATCGCGTCAGCCCGCTGGCTGTTCCGGTTATGGTTATGATCGGGCGCGAAAGCTTGCCGCAAGGCGCTGCGGATGATGCGTTGTTGCTGGAAGCTGAAAGCCTGGCGAATGCCGCTATGATGCCGGAACTGTCATATCGTTGAAAATGGAATTCGATTACTTTGCTTTGCAATGCTGCGCCAAAGCTTGGCTCTGATGTACAGATTCGGACAATGTGTGGCGATGATAACAGACACAGAAGTTAGGCCGTACGTAAGCTGGATAACAAAAAAGGGACGGATTGCTCCGCCCCTTTTTTGCTAAACCGATGCAGCTGAATCAGCCAGCTTTTCCGAAAGAGCGGTATTTGTCATTTCCGACAAACCCGAATTTGGAAACACCCGATCCCTTGATAATGTTCAGCACCTTGGCTGAAAGATCGTAACTGGCCATTGATTCCGGCTCAAACTGCAGTTCGGGCTCAACCGGGAAACTGAGTGTTTCCTGAAGGTTGGCCATGAGCTGATTTTGATTGATCGCTTCACCATTCCAGAGGATTTCATCCCGCTGGGTAAGAACCACCTTATTCTTCACCGGGTCGACGTTGTCGGTCGGTGCGTTGGAAGGTGTCGGAAGATCGATATCCACAGAGTGGGTAGCAACCGGAATGGTGATGATGAACATGATGAGGAGAACGAGCATGACGTCGATAAGCGGCGTCGTGTTCATTTCCATCATCGGCGAGCCATCATCGCTGCCGCCTGACATTGCCATGAGATGTTACTCCTGAATTTCCTGAGCCAGGTCGATCAACCGTTGGGATCGACCGGGTTCGAGATGAAGCCAACGGTTGGATAACCGGCTGCCTGGACGTTAAAGATCGTACCGGCAACACAGCGCCACGGGGCGTTGACATCACCGCGGATATGAACCTGTGGGATCTTTTCCGGATCTGCGATAATTGCTTCGATACCGCCTTCGCGCTGAACGATATTGTCGAGGCGTTCAAATGCCTTGTCATACAGTTCCTGCGAATCGACCGGGGTAATATTGTTGAAATAGACCCGGCATTCACCGTCGCGGCTCGCACCTTCATAACCGGGATCGCCTGCACTGCGGCCTGCGGCATCGGTTGTGGTGACGGTCAGCAGAAGATTCTCAACCTTATCCTTGGATTCGGTCGATTCGAAAATCGGTATTTTCAGCTTCTCGATCGTCTGGATGGCGACCGGGACGGCGATGAGGAAGATGATCAGGAGCACCAGCATCACGTCCACCAAGGGCGTGGTGTTGATGTCCGACATCGGGGTCTCGCCGCCGCCGCCGCCGCCTGTCGAAATGGCCATGGTTTCTGTCCTAACTCAAAACTTCGTTTTTGGGTGGGACGGGCAAGCCCGCATGCCGGATTTCCCGTCCCTGAACCCAGACGACGTGTTGAGGCTTGTGCCTCAGGCCTTTGTGGCCGGCTTGGCGGTGGTTGCCGCCGGCTTCGCGGCAGTCTTGCCTGCCTGCTGGGTGGAGGCCTTGGTCATGACTTGCGGCTTCACAGCGCCATTGGAGCTGATGTTGGCCAGCAGGTCGGTAGCAAAACCGCTCAGCAATTCGGCAATACGCTTATTGCGGCTCTGCAGCCAGTTATAGGCCAGCACGGCCGGAACAGCCACGAGAAGACCGATAGCGGTCATGATGAGAGCTTCACCGACCGGGCCTGCAACCTTGTCGATCGAAGCCGAACCGGCGAGACCGATGCTGATGAGAGCACGATAAATGCCGATAACCGTACCGAGCAGACCGATGAACGGTGCGGTAGCACCCACGGTAGCGAGGAACGGCAGACCGCCGGAGAGGCGAGAATTGATCGATGCTTCGGAACGAGCGAGCGAACCGTGCATCCACTCATGTGCTTCGAGGCTGTCTGTCATTTTGGTGTGCTGCGACTGAGCGGCCAGACCGTCATCGACGAGCTGACGCCATGCGCTGTTCTTTTCGAGTTTGTTAGCACCTTCCTGAAGAGTGTTAGCTTTCCAGAAGCCGTTACGGACGCCCTTATACTGGCGAAGGATCTTGTTCTGCTCGAGCAGCTTGGTGATCAGAATGAAGAAGGTACCGACGGACATGATGACCATGATACCGAAAATGGTCTGCGCAATCAGACCGCCTTGTTCGAGGGCTTCCGTGAAGCCGAAGGCGTTCTGCGGCGCCGCTTCGCCGCCAGCAGCGGCCAGAATGTCGATAAGCATGCGGGTTAGTCCTCTCTAGACAAAAGCAAGTGAAATTGTGGAAGCGCCCCTCTCTCCGCGAAAGGGGCGCAGAGATTAAATCAATCGGGGATCACCCACCGAACAGCACTGGTATAAGATCCGGTAGTTTCATTACCGTTCCCATCCTTTGCCGGCCGGAAGCGAGCGCGGCGTGTCACATTCTTGCAGGTCGCTTCGTCGAGGTCTGGATGACCGCTCGAACCGATAATCGTGCAATTTTCAACACGCCCGTTTGTGCCAACCGTGACCCGGAAGCGGGTTACGCCTTCACGTTCTTCACGCAGAGCACGTGAAGGATAATCGTTCGGCGTTGCCCAGGTACCCGGATTGTTCCGCGGTTCCGCAGGCTTCGGATCGAACCGAGGCGGCGGCGGGGGCGGCGGAGCAGGGGCTGCCGGAGGAGGCACAATCACCGCAGGCGGAGCTGGCGGCGGAATATTGATCTGTGTCTCGATCTGAGGCGGCTTCGTGCTCACATTAATCGGTGGCGGCGGCGCAACCGGTGGCGGCGGAGCCGTTTCAGGTTCAGGCGGCGGAGGCGGAGGTTCATCCTCCGGCTCGGGGGGCGGGGGTTCATCGATATCCACCGTCGTCACACGCTCAATGACCTTCTGGGCAGCCGAATAGGCAAGCCCCGTGATCAGCACATATCCGACAGCGAGGTGGATGAGAACAACGATGATAATGGCAATAATCTTATTGCCGCTCATTTGTTGGTCAGCGTAAGCCATCCAGTCGCATCACTCCATTTGCGGCTACCGGGCATAACCCGGCGGTACACCAAATCAGGAACTCTATCCTGACAGGTGCTAACGAAACTTGTCCACCCTAAATACCTGCGGGCAAGCACCGGCAGATGCCGGGCGGTGTGACAGGCATGAACGACTTATTTAATGTTGTCAAAGCGCCGTTTTCTGCGGAGTGTTTAGCGAGCGATGCCCGCTGGGGCAATCGCTTTGTCAATCCAGCCGTGAATCATGGGGCGGTCGTTTCACTTGAAATGAAGAGGCGGACGGATATTGCAAGGCAATGCAGTGTTAATGTTCTGCTAAGCATTCTCGGCTTTTGAACACGCAGAAAAGTGCGATATTTTAGCGCAAAAATGTATCCGAAAAGGCGTGGCTCGGGAGCGGAAACCTGCTCTATACGTTCAGCGCTAAGAACGGTTGCAGGCTATGAAAGGCAAGAAAATGTTTTTGACGATTCGTTCCGGCTGGCGGGCAATGACGTTGCTGGGCATGCCCGTTATGCTTACCGGATGTGTCTCTGCGCTTCAGGCGCAATCGCCATTGCCTTCTGCAACGCAAACCGATTCGCAGGCTACTTATGCCGATCTGGTTGATCTGGCGGATCGGGCGAAGCTGGTCATCAAGGCCCGTATTACGGATCAGGCGACGGTTGAGCCTGAGCGGGCTCCCGGGCTCAAGTCTGGGTATGTTCGTCTATATGTGGAAGCGGAAACCGAGGCCTTGTTGGCTGGGCCATCCGCGCAAGGCGCGTCATTCGTTTATCTGGTCGACTTGCCAGTGGATAAAAATGGGAAGGCGCCCAAGCTCAAGAAGCAATCTGTGATTATTTTCGCCAATTCCGTTCCGGGTCGGCCGGGGCAGTTGCGGCTGGTTGCACCCGATGCGCAACTGCCGGCGACACCGGTTCTTGAGGATCGTCTTCGCCCGATTCTTACCGCTGTGTCTTCTCCTGATGCACCGCCGGAAGTGACCGGTGTGCGAGAAGTGATTTCGATCGACGGCAATCTCGCTGGCGAATCGGAAACACAGTTTTTCCTCGATACGAAAAACGATGAACCTGTTTCGCTTACTCTGGTTCGTCGCCCGGGCCAGCAACCGCGCTGGGGTGTGTCATGGAGTGAAATTGTGGATCAGGCAGCCGATGCACCGCAGCCTGACACATTGGAGTGGTATCGCCTCGCCTGTTTTCTGCCGCGCTCTATATCGAATTCCGCCTTTTTGCAGACCAGCGGAGCAGCGCGTTATCGCGCGGAAGCGGATTATAAGTTGATTCTGCAGGGGTTAGGCGATTGTGAACGCCAGCATGATTGGGCGCCCAAACCGGGTTAAGGCGACATAATATTGCAATCCACAGCCATATTTGTGAAATCGGCCTAGCCAAATAGCGCTTTGATCCCTAATTCGCGGCGCGAACGAGAAAGGGATTGCATGGCTGAACCGCTTCGTATCGCACTTGCTGGACTGGGAACTGTTGGCGCTGGCGTCATCAAGCTGATCGAGGCCAATGGCCCGCTGATCGAGAAGCGGGCAGGCCGTCCTATCCGAATTAGCGCCGTAAGTGCGCGCGATCGCAGCAAGGATCGGGGCGTCGATCTTTCCCCTTATGTCTGGGAAGACGATATGACCGCGATGGCAGAACGTGACGATGTCGACCTCGTGGTCGAACTGGTCGGCGGATCTGACGGTCCGGCCCTTACACTTGCCCGCAATGCTCTCCACGCCGGTAAATCGCTGGTCACCGCGAATAAAGCGATGATCGCACATCATGGCCTTTCCTTGGCTGAGGAAGCTGAAAAACGCGGCGTCGCGCTTAAGTTCGAAGCGGCAGTTGCAGGCGGCATTCCGGTGGTCAAAGGCCTGCGGGAAGGCGCGGCGGCCAATGAAATCGACCGCATTTACGGTATTCTCAACGGCACCTGTAATTATGTTCTTTCCACGATGGAAGATACAGGCCGTGACTTCGGCGATGTACTGAAAGAAGCTCAGGAGCTGGGTTATGCCGAAGCGGACCCCAGTTTCGATATCGAAGGTGTCGATGCAGCGCATAAGCTCGCCATCTTGTCAGCGATTGCCTATGGTGCACGGGTTGATTTCAATGCTATCGATATGTCCGGCATTACGCGGATCCGCGCTGCGGATATAGCGGAAGCAGCTTCGCTGGGATATGTCATTCGTCTTATCGGTATGGCTGATACCGATCACGAAGCCGGTGGGGCGCCTCGTCTCTTTCAGCGTGTTCAGCCTTATCTTGTTCCGCGTGACCATCCGCTGGCAGCGGTTGACGGTCCTACAAATGCTGTCGTGCTTGAAGGCAACTTTGTCGGTCGCTTGCTGTTTCAGGGCGCTGGGGCCGGCGACGGGCCGACGGCCAGTGCGGTGATGGCCGATATTATCGATATTGCACGCGGTGAAGAGAGTGCACCTTTCTCAATACCGGTCGAACAGCTGGACCGTTTGGAACCTGCCGAATCGGGCCATCGTCTCAATCGTGCCTATTTGCGCTTCACTGTGACTGACCGGCCAGGCGTGCTGGCGGAGATTACCGCTGCCATGCGCGATGCGGGTGTATCGATAGAAAGTCTGATTCAGAAAGGGCAGGCGGGCGATTCGGGTGAAGTTTTGGTGGTGATGGTTACGCATGAATGCGCTGAACATTGTGTGACAGATGCACTCAAGCTTCTCGAAGGCTCTGAAAGCCTGACTGAAATGCCGCTCGTTATGCGTCTTCTTGGAAGCTGATGTCAGTCGGCCGGTTTCCGGCCTTTAGCAATCAGATCGGCGTCTGACCCCTCGGGAGGTTCGGGCAATGACTGGAAGTCTATCATATAGACCGGTGGCGCTGGGCATCTCTGAATGCCGCACCCTCTCATACTTGCCTGTCCGTATGCTGTCAGACTGGCTGCTGCAACATTTGGGGCATGCACCATGCCATCATCCAGTGCTTCTTGTGAGTGCGGGTCAAGATCTGCTGTAGATTGCACGCGGAACTGCGATTGCTCTTCCAGTTCTTTGCACACTATTATTTCATTAGTGATAGTTTGCTGTGGGCAGCGAGGCTTCTGGTCATCCGGCGGGGGAGGGCCATAAACTTCTTTTGCTTTGGCAATGGCATCTTCCGCCGTGATCTGGGCACATGCTATCGACGGAAGTGCAAAAAGTGCACCATATATAGAAAGCAGAGGACTTACTATTCTCGACATTCGAAAGTCCTCGTCCTAAGCCTTTCAATGACCTGCCGAGAGGGATTGAACTGCACATGAACAAAAAAGAGATCACCGCCAGCAAGGTACTTGACCGCGTGCTGGTGCTGGAAATGGTGCGCGTCACCGAAGCCGCTGCGATCGCAGCCTCCAACCTTGTGGGGCGGGGCGATGAAAAGGCTGCCGATGCTGCTGCAGTGGAAGCTATGCGGAAAGCGTTCGACGAACTTTATATGGATGGCACTGTCGTCATCGGTGAAGGCGAACGGGACGAGGCACCGATGCTCTATATCGGCGAAAAGGTTGGGGGTGCTCCGGGCAAAGGGCCTAAAATCGATATTGCGCTGGATCCTTTGGAGGGAACGACGATCACCGCCAAGGCGGGACCCAATGCTCTTGCCGTTCTGGCGGCGGCGGAAGAAGGTTGCCTGCTTAACGCACCCGATGTCTATATGGACAAGATCGCAGTAGGTCCCGGTTACCCTCCAGGTGTCATCAGCCTTGAAAAGAGCGTGACCGAGAATGTCGAATCTGTGGCCAGAGCCAAGGGCGTTTCGCCGGCTGAAGTTATCGTTTGTGTGCTCGACCGGCCGCGTCATGCCGATATTATCGCTGAATTGCGCAAAATCGGTTGTGGGATTTATCTCATTCCAGATGGCGATGTGGCCGGTGTGATTGCAACCACCGATGAGGACACTACGATCGACATTTATATGGGGCAAGGCGGTGCTCCCGAAGGCGTTCTGGCTGCGGCCGCTCTGCGCTGCGCCGGAGGGCAGTTTAATGGTCGTTTGGTTTTCCGCAACGATGATGAACGCGCTCGTGCCCGCAAATGGGGTATCGACGATCTTGATCGCATTTATTTGCTGGAAGACCTCGCTAAGGGTGACTGCATCTTTGCCGCAACCGGCGTGACCGACGGGTCTCTGCTTGAAGGGGTTAAGCGTCTGCGTGGCGGTAAGATGACAACGGACAGCGTCGTAATGCGTGCAAGTTCCGGTACTGTGCGCTGGGTTAAAGGCGAACATCGTACGGCGTAACAGGCAGCTAGTGTGCCACCTCGGCCCTGTTCGGTTCAGGAGCTGGTGCCAGAAGCACACAGAAGGCCTGCTTTTATACCGAGCAGGCCTTCTCAGGTTGCAATCATATGACTCTTGTCTAGAGCCGCGGAAATAAGCGTATCTGTGCAAGAAAAGGGCTTCCTCCGATGAAGATCATGGCCGGCAACTCCAATCTGCCGCTCGCCAGGGCAATTGCTGCCTATCTCGAACTGCCTCTGACCGATGCTTCGGTCCGCCGGTTTGCCGACGAGGAAATCTTCGTCGAAATCCATGAAAATGTGCGTGGTGAGGATGTGTTTCTCGTGCAGTCGACGAGCTATCCCGCCAATGACAATCTGATGGAATTGCTGATCTGCATCGATGCGCTGAAGCGTGCATCTGCCAAGCGAATCACAGCAGTGGTCCCCTATTTCGGCTATGCTAGGCAGGACCGTAAACCCGGGCCGCGTACACCGATTTCAGCCAAGCTCGTGGCCAATCTGATTACTCAGGCCGGCGCTGATCGTGTGCTTTCGGTCGATCTTCATGCCGGACAGATTCAGGGCTTCTTCGATATTCCGACCGACAACCTCTATGCCGCACCGACTATGGCAGCCGATATTCAGGCGCGTTACGGTCATGAGGAACTGATGGTTGTGTCTCCCGATGTCGGTGGCGTGGTCCGGGCCCGGGCACTGGCCAAGCGACTCGATAACGCTCCGCTGGCCATTGTTGATAAACGTCGCGATCGTCCCGGTGAATCGGAAGTGATGAATATTATCGGTGATGTGAAGGGCCGTGCCTGCATTCTGATAGACGATATTGTCGATTCGGGCGGGACATTATGTAACGCAGCGCAGGCCTTGCTCGATAACGGAGCCAAGAGTGTGGCAGCCTATATTACCCATGGCGTGCTATCGGGCGGTGCGGTGGCGCGCGTAAACAATTCTGCGCTTAAGGAACTTGTGATCTGCGATACGATCCTGCCGACGGATGCGGCCAAGGATTCTGATAAGATCCGCATAGCCACCATTGCGCCCCTGATCGGCGAAGCGGTACGCCGGATTGCGGATGAAAGTTCGGTTTCGAGTCTGTTCGACTGATATGGATCTGCGGGTTGATATCACTCTGGCGGGTTGTCTGGCCGATGCTGCCAGGGAAGCGATTCGCCCGCATTTTCGGACACCGCTCGACCCTGAACGGAAAGGCGATGCCTCGCCGGTCACGGTCGCGGATCGGGCGGCAGAAGAGGCTATGCGGGCCATTCTTAATGAAGCTGCACCTCAGGATGGGATCGTCGGTGAGGAATTTGGTACATCCGAAGGCCTGTCGGGTCGCCAATGGGTTCTCGATCCGATAGACGGGACAGTAGGCTTTCTTGCCGGCCGGCCAATATTCGGAACATTGATAGCCTTATTGGTCGAGGGCTTCCCGGTATTGGGAGTGATCGATCAGCCGATTCTCGGCGAAAGATGGCTGGGCGTGACGGGGCAGCAAACAACCCTTAACGGCAAGCCGGTTCATACACGGCGCTGCCGCGAATTGAACGGGGCTGTACTGGCCACCACCGGTCCGCATTATTTCGATGACCATCAGGGTGAGCACTTCATGGCCCTTGCTGCCAGGACTGATCATAAGCGCATGGTGATGGGCGGCGATTGCTATAATTACGCGATGCTTGCGTCAGGCCATGTCGATATTGTCTGCGAAGCCGGGTTGAAGCTTTATGATTTTGCTGCGCTCGTACCGGTTGTCGAAGGTGCGGGTGGATCGATGAGCGACTGGAATGGAGATCCGCTCCATGCAGATTCGGATGGCCATGTCATTGCTCTGGGCGATCCCGCCAGGCTCGACGATGTGGTCGAGGCGCTTGCTTGCACTCATTGATCGTCGTTTCGTGACAGGGGAGGCCGATTGTGCCCGATCGGGTAACGCATTTGTTCTTTTACGGTGTGTTGCTGGGCGATGTCGCTCCTCCTGCTGTTAAGGCATTGCTTGCTGATCTCGGGCCGGGGCGGAAAGGAACGGTGCAGGGGATGCTTTATGCAGTGCCTGATCCAGAGGGTTCCTATCCTGTGCTAATAAAGGGAACTGCTCGGGTGCATGGCATGGTTCATGAGGCAAGGGGTGTAGATATGGCTGCGCTTGATCTCTTCGAAGGAATCGATCCGCATGATCCTGCCAATAGCGAATACCGCCGTATCGTTATGGAAGCGGTACTAGAGGATGGGTCGACTATGATGTCTCAGGCTTATTTCTATAATCGTGAGATTGGTGACCACCTGGTGCCGTTAGAACATGGCGATTTTACTCGCTATTTACTGGAAACCGGTTTCCGGCCCTATTCCGGCGAATGAGAAGTGCCTGCCCTGTTCACAACCTCTTTGGGCTTGCTTTTCAGCTAGCGGCGGCATAAAGGCGCTGCCTTCATTGACACGATTTCCAAGGCCGGTCTGGCGACAAGGGCTGCCAGGGCTGGTCAGACGTGTCTCGAACAAAGGAGACGAAAATGCCCAAGTTGAAAACCAAGAGCGGTGTTAAGAAGCGTTTCAAGCTCACCGCCAATGGCAAGGTCAAGCACGGCGTTGCTGGTAAGCGTCACCGCCTTATCAGTCATAATGCCAAATATATCCGCCAGAACCGTGGCACTTCCGTCCTGTCCGATGCGGACACCAGGACGGTGAAGAAATGGGCCCCATACGGCCTCGATTGAGCCCGTTCTTTCAGGAAATCAGGAGCTAGACCATGCCCCGTATTAAACGCGGCGTTACCACGCGCCAGAAACATAAGCGGTTGCTCGATCAGGCCAAGGGTTATCGCGGCCGCCGCAAGAACACGATTCGCGTTGCTCGCCAGGCTGTCGAAAAAGCCGGCCAGTACGCTTATCGTGACCGTAAGATCAAAAAACGGAATTTCCGTGCCCTGTGGATTCAGCGTATCAACGCTGCTGTCCGCGCCGAAGGTTTGACCTACTCGCAGTTCATGCACGGTGTGAAGCTTGCCGGCATCGAACTGGACCGTAAGGTGATGGCTGATCTTGCGATGAATGAAGGCGCAGCCTTCAGTGTCATTGTGAAGCAGGCGAAAGACGCACTTCCGGCCTGACAACTTCCAGTCATACTATATTATTTGAAAAGGCACCGGCTTTACCCGGTGCCTTTTTTATTGCTTGCGATACTATATGGTATATTCCGGAATGGTTGTGCTGATAGCGCTAGCTAACTCAGTATTTCATCGGAATGCCAAGAATTATCGAGTTTCTGTAGAATGCAAAAGAATGCCGCGGTAAAGGGAAGTTCCTATCGCTTTAGCGAAAAGCTCAGCCCTTATTTCGCAACACTATTTGGCATTCGCATATGCTGTCCGCCGGATGAAGCAGTTTTTGATGTTCTTTATCCGGTTTCCACTGAGTTTCATTTCGTTAAAGGTCTGCCTCCCAGCGCGGCCATCGGCAAACAGCCGCGTCAGACAACATGGCCCTTTGTCGCCAACGGCCCTACCAGTCGCAGCATTCATTTCGAACTGGGTAATTGTTCTATCTGGGGTCTTGCTATGTATCCGCTTGGCTGGGCAAAATTTATGGATGTCCCCGCCCGCACCGTCACCGACCGTTTTTTTGACGGAAGTCATACTCCCCCTTTTCAGCAGTTCCGCCCGATTCAGGAAATTGTCGAGGCTGAAGGGCGTACGTCTGATGAGATTGCCGAATGGATTAGTGACTTTCTGTTGGAACAGCTGGATGAGCCGCCAGCGCAGGAAAAACAGATTCTAGCCTGTCAGAATGCCTTGCGCGATCCAGATATAGCGACCGTCATGCAATTGGTTGAACGGGTGGATATGTCAGCCCGTTCGCTGGAGCGGCTTTGCTCGCGCTATTTTGGTTTTCCGCCGAAATTTTTGCTCCGGCGGCAGCGTTTTTTACGAAGTATCGGCCGTTTCATGCTCGATTCTGGCCAGAGCTGGTCGGAAGTGCTGGACCCGCAATATTTCGATCAGGCGCAGTTTGTGCGTGAATTTCGCAGCTTCATGGATCTGACGCCCCGCGAATATGCCGATATGGAGCATCCCATCATGAATCTCGTTCTCAATCAGCGACTGACTGATTTGGGGGCGACACAGCATCCGGTTTCATCTGCCACTCGCATGGTAAGATGCAATTAGGGGTTGGGCTGAAGCCTTCCCGGGTCTAACAGGCCAGCCATACCTTCTTTGCGATAGAAAAAATGGCGGAACTGGAACAGATTGAAGCGGAAGCCCGCACTCGTATTTCCGAGGCGGAAAGCCTTGGTGCGTTGGAAACATTGCGCGTAGAGTATCTTGGCAAGCAGGGCAGCGTATCTGCATTGCTGAAGACTCTTGGTAAGATGAGCCCGGAGGAACGGCAGGAAAAGGCCCCGAAAATTCAGGGCTTGCGGCAGGCAGTTGCCGGCGCACTGGCTGATCGCAAACAGGCAATGGAAGCTGCCGAACTGGAAGCGCGACTGGCGGCTGAGACGCTCGATTTGTCACTGCCCGAACCTGCGGAGCCCAAAGGCTCGGTTCATCCGGTCAGTCAGGTGATGGACGAATTGGCGGAAATCTTTGCCGATCTTGGTTTCGCGGTCGCGACGGGGCCGGAAATTGAGGATGACTGGTATAACTTCACGGCGCTCAACATGCCTGAGAGCCATCCGGCACGGGCGATGCACGATACGTTCTATTTTCCCGATCAGGCGCCGAAGGGCGGCCGGATGCTGTTACGAACGCATACCAGCCCGGTTCAGGTTCGGACAATGATGGCAGAGGGTGCGCCGGTTCGCATTATCGCACCCGGCCGGGTCTATCGGTCGGATAGCGATGCGACGCATACGCCGATGTTCCATCAGATTGAAGGCCTGGTAATTGATCGCGATATTCATCTTGGCCATCTGAAATGGACGCTGGAAACGTTCCTCAAAGCCTTCTTTGAGCGGGATGATATCGTATTGCGCCTGCGCCCCTCTTACTTCCCTTTCACCGAGCCTTCGGTGGAAGTGGATGTTGGTTATTCAGTCGAAAAAGGCCGCCGTGTGGTTGGCGGATCGGGTGATGCGCCAGGCCATGCCTGGATGGAGGTTCTCGGTTCCGGCATGGTCAACCGTCGCGTTATTGAAATGAGCGGGCTCGATCCCGATGAATGGCAGGGTTTCGCCTTTGGCACCGGCGTCGACCGGCTCGCCATGCTCAAATATGGCATGGACGATCTTCGTGCTTTCTTCGATGGCGATGTGCGCTGGATGGCGCATTACGGATTTTCCGCGTTTGACCAGCCCACACTTTCCGCCGGTGTAGGAGCCAGCGCATGAAATTCTCCCTGAACTGGCTGAAAACTTATCTGGACACCGAAGCATCGGCCGACGATATTGCGGCGAAGCTCAATGCGATCGGTATCGAAGTCGAGGGACTGGAAGATCCGGCAGAGACCTTGGCGGGGTTTCGTGTGGCCCATGTGCTGACAGCTGAAAAGCACAAGGATGCTGACAAGCTTCAGGTGCTTAGCGTGGATACCGGGGAAGGCGAAGCATTGCAGGTGGTCTGCGGCGCACCCAATGCGCGGGCCGGGATGAAAGGCGTTCTGGGGTTACCCGGTGCGGTCGTGCCGACCAATGGTATGAAGTTGCGCAAGAGCGCTATTCGCGGTGTTGAATCCAACGGTATGATGTGTTCGGCACGTGAGCTCGATCTTGGCGACGATCACGCCGGAATTATCGAACTCCCCGATGATGCGCCGATCGGCACGTCGTTCGCTGAATATCGCGCATCTTCACCCGTTTTCGATGTGGCTATTACGCCTAATCGCCCCGATTGCATGGGGGTATACGGCATAGCGCGCGATCTGGCGGCGGCAGGTCTTGGTACACTGAAGCCTCTTGAAATCAACAAGACGGAAGGAACATTTCCCTGTCCGGTCGAAATTCGGATCGATGAGCCCGAAGGTTGCCCGGCCTTTTTCGGTCGCGTGATCCGCGGTGTGAAGAATGGGGTTTCACCGCAGTGGATGCAGGATGCCCTGCGCGATGCAGGGCAGCGCCCGATCTCGGCTCTGGTGGATATTACCAACTATCTGATGCTCGGTCTTGGCCGTCCCGCTCATGTCTATGATCTCGCTAAGCTCGAAGGTCCGGTTGTCGCTCGCCACGCAAAGGACGGCGAACAGGTCCTGGCGCTGAACGAAAAGAGTTATACGCTTGAACCCGGCATGACCGTGATTGCTGATGATCAGGGTGTGCATGATATTGCGGGTATTATGGGGGGTGAGGAGTCCGGCGTTTCTGAAGAAACCACCGATGTTCTTCTCGAAATCGCATATTTCAATCCCGAAGCAATAGGCGTTACCGGTCGCAAGCTCGGTCTTGCCAGCGATGCGCGCACACGTTTCGAGCGTGGAGTCGATCCGGCTTTCCTTGATGACGGGCTCGATCTTCTGACACAGCTCATTCTCGAAATCTGTGGTGGCGAAGCTTCCGATATCGTCCGGGCCGGAGCACCTCCGCTTGGCGCCCGAACGGTATCCTTCAATCCGGCATTGACCGGCAATCTGGGCGGTGTCGATGTGCCTGAGGCAGAGCAACGTGCCATTCTCGCAAAGCTCGGCTTTATGGCGAGCGAAGACTGGCAGGTCGGTGTTCCTACCTGGCGCCCCGATATCGAAGGTCCTGCCGATCTGGTTGAAGAGGTGGTGCGTATCTATGGCCTCGATAAGGTGCAGAGTGCCGCATTATCGCGTGTGGAAGGCGTCGCCCGTCCGACCGCCACGCAGCAGCAGAAGGTGGAACGGCGGATACGCCGTGCTGCTGCTGCGCGAGGCCTGAATGAAGCGGTGACATGGTCTTTCATCCCGGTGCCGGAGGCAGAGCATTTCGCTATCGATAGTCAGGCTCTCTGGCTGCTCGACAATCCGATCAGCGAAGACATGAAGGCGATGCGCCCGTCGCTTCTGCCGGGGCTCCTGTCGGCAGCCAAGCGCAATATGGATCGTGGAGCGCAGGGCATCCGTCTTTTCGAAGTCGGTCGCCGTTATCTGCGTGGTGCGGACGGGATGAGCGATGAACGGCCGACGCTGGCGGTGCTGCTTGCCGGTGAAAGGGCCCCGCGTGACTGGGCTGCAGGCAAATCTGTGCCGTTCGATGCTTTCGATGCTAAAGCGGAAGCTCTGGCGCTGCTGAATCAAGCGGGCGCACCGGCTGACAGGTTGCAGGTGATGGGCGAAGCCGGGCACCAGTTCCATCCTGGCCAGTCGGCGACCTTGCGGCTTGGCCCCAAGAATGTCCTGGCCCGTTTCGGCACCTTGCACCCCCGGACGCTGGAAGCGTTCGATATTGAAGGTCCGGTTATGGCTGTGGAAATTTTTCTTGATGCTATTCCGGGTAAGAAGGGCGGGCAGAACTTCGCTCGTCCTGCTTATGCTCCCCCGACTCTGCAAACTGTGATGCGCGATTTTGCCTTCCTGGTTGATACGGATGTACCGGCAGGCGACCTGCTGCGCAGCGTGAAGGGCGCCGATAAAGCCAATATCGTCGATGCGCGTATCTTCGACGATTTCCGGGGCGCTGGCGTGCCTGAAGGGAAGAAATCGCTGGCGGTAGAAGTGACTCTGCAGCCGGGCGAGAAAAGCTATACGGAAGAAGACCTCAAGGTGATTTCCGACAAGGTCGTGAAAGCCGCCGCAAAACAGGGAGCTGAGTTGCGGGGATAGGTTGTCAGCACAATCATCCGGCTTCGGCTCGCCTCGGTGTTTCGCGCAGTTTTTCCTGAGTTGGAGAGCGCGGAGCATTGAGCGGGGCCGGGATGATGGTGTGTTGCCCTTACCGCTTCTCCTCACATATTGAGACAATCTATGACTTCCAATCGCCGCACATTCGCCATTATCTCGCACCCTGACGCGGGTAAGACGACGCTGACGGAAAAGCTGCTGTTGCAGGGCGGTGCTATTCACTTGGCGGGGCAGGTGAAGGCCCGCGGGCAAGCCAGACGGGCCCGTTCCGACTGGATGAAAATCGAGCAGCAGCGCGGCATTTCCGTGACCAGTTCGGTCATGACCTTTGAGCGTGATGGTGTGACTTTCAACCTGCTCGATACGCCGGGTCATGAGGACTTTTCGGAAGACACCTATCGCACGCTGACAGCGGTGGATTCGGCGATCATGGTGATCGATGCTGCCAAGGGGATCGAGCCGCAGACGCGCAAATTGTTCGAAGTCTGCCGTCTGCGTTCTGTGCCGATCATTACTTTCATAAACAAGGTCGATCGGGAAGGGCGCCCGGGCTTCGAACTGCTCGACGAAGTGGCCGATATGCTGGCGCTCGACGTGTCGCCCCAAAGCTGGCCAGTCGGTATGGGCGGCCGGTTTGAAGGTGTGTTCGATTTCGCCAGTAATACGGTTAGCCGTCCCGAAGGCGGCAGCCGGGAATTCCTCGGTAAAAGGGAGGACGATCCGTCTTTGCCTGAGGAAAGTGCGGAGGAAATCGAGCTTGCGAAAATCGGCTATCCCGAATTTGACGAAGAAGCCTATCGCAATGGCGATCTGACACCGGTCTATTTCGGTTCGGCACTCAAGAATTTCGGGGTTACCGAAATGATCGAAGCGATTGCCGCACACGCTCCACCGCCGCGCGCGCAACCGGCGGGCGATGAACAGATTTCACCGGACCGCGATGAAGTGACCGGATTCATCTTTAAGGTTCAGGCCAATATGGACCCGCAGCATCGTGACCGGATTGCCTTTATGCGGATGGTTTCGGGCACATTTAAGCGGGGCATGAAACTGACGCCCTCGGGTCTCGGCAAGCCGATAGCGATTCATTCGCCGATCCTGTTTTTTGCGCAGGACCGTGAAATTGCCGATACGGCGGAAGCGGGAGATATCATTGGTATCCCCAATCACGGAACGCTGCGTGTGGGCGATACTCTGTCTGAAAAAAATCAGATTCGCTTTACCGGCCTGCCCAATTTTGCGCCGGAAATTCTGCGCCGTGTTAAGTTGAAAGATCCCACCAAAACCAAGCAGTTGCGTAAAGCGCTGGACGATCTGTCCGAGGAAGGTGTGATCCAGGTTTTCTACCCGGAAATCGGCGGACAATGGATTATCGGCGTGGTCGGGCAACTTCAGCTGGAAGTGCTGGTCGACCGGCTGGCCGCCGAATATAAAGTGGAAGCGATGCTGGAAGCCTCGCCATTTTCTACCGCGCGCTGGATAGCCGGGCCGGAAGCGGCGATGAAGGATTTCGAACAGTTCAACCGTGCTAATCTTGCCAAAGATCGCGATGGTGATCTGGTTTTCATGGCCAAATCCGCCTGGGATGTCGGCTATCAGGAAGAGAAGAATAAGGACCTGACGTTCAGCGCTACAAAGGAGCGTTGAGCATGATTGAAGGGGGCCATAAAGGCTTTTAGCAGGGCCAGAGCGAAACCGAACGGGGCCTGAAACGGTGACAGAGGGCGTAGTCCGCCCTAAACAGGATGCCGATGATCCAAAAATCCGGAAAAAACGCTCCAGACACCAAGGCCGATGCCGGGCATAACGGGAACCCGGTTCGGTTCACTCTGGCAAGCTATAATATCCATAAGGGCGTCGGGCTGGACCGGAAGCGCGATCCCGAACGGATCATGACCGTGCTGCATGAAATCGATGCCGATATCGTTGTGCTGCAGGAAGTCGATCGGCGGATCGGTGCTCGCAGTGCCGTCCTCTCACGCGGTCTGCTGGCCGAACATCACTGGCAGCTCGTGCCGCTGGCGATGAAGCCGGCCAGTATCGGCTGGCACGGCAATGCCATTCTCGTGAGGCAGGGCATTGAAATCGTCGATGCGGAACCGATAGGCCTGCCCACTATCGAACCGCGCGGGGCTGTCTGCGCGCATCTCGCCATGGGCGGATGGAATTTTCGCGTGGTGGGTATGCATCTCGATCTGTCGGGTTTGCGCCGCCGGCAGCAGATTGCTTCTGTTTGCGCACATCTGGAGGAAAGGCCGGGCCCGGCAATCATGGCCGGAGATTTCAATGAATGGTCGGGCAGAGGCGGCTGTTTTCGTGAATTCGGTAAGCGGTGGAATGTTCTGCGCCCCGGCCGCAGTTTTCACAGCCGCCGCCCGCTGGCCGCACTGGACCGGATCGTGATTTCCTCCGAATGGACCTGCCATTCCTCTGCGGTCCATCAAAGTGCCCTGTCGGTGCGGGCTTCCGATCATTTACCGATC
Organism: Altericroceibacterium spongiae; assembly: GCF_003610805.1. GTDB lineage: Bacteria > Pseudomonadota > Alphaproteobacteria > Sphingomonadales > Sphingomonadaceae > Altericroceibacterium > Altericroceibacterium spongiae. The sequence goes on from NZ_RAPF01000005.1 coordinate 61,871, forward strand.
AAAGCGGATCTTGAGCTCACTGCCTAAATTTTGGGCATATGCACAAGATTCAAGCCAGTTGGGAGCGCAACAGAGCACAAACTTGCGCCCAATTCCCCTTTATATAGCGAAAATGTGAATTGGCATGCTTGTTGCAGAGCCATTTCACAGCCGGGGACCGGCCCGGTAAGCAACAGGGGTCTGTGATGAAATTCATCATCGCCATAATCAAACCATTCAAGCTCGACGAAGTGCGCGAAGCGCTGAGCGGAATCGGCGTCGCCGGCATGACAGTGTCTGAAGTGAAGGGGTTCGGACGCCAGAAGGGGCAAACCGAGATTTATCGCGGCGCGGAATATTCGACGAATATGCTGCCCAAGGTAAAGCTCGAAATCGCCGCAACGGATGCTGTCGCGCCGCAGGTCGTGGAAACGATTCAGCAGGTCGCCAGCACCGAAAGTATCGGTGACGGCAAGATTTTCGTGCTCGATCTGGCTTCCACCACGCGCATTCGTACCGGTGAAACCGGCGATACGGCGCTGTGAAACTGAGGGGGAACAATATGATCCGCAAGTTAGCATATGGTGCGGGGGCCGTCGGGTCGCTTGCCACAGCCAGCGTTGCCTGGGCTCAGGACGCGGCGGAAGGCGCCGTCGCCGCAGGGACGCCGATTGCCGAAGCAACCGAAGTGGCCACCACCGCTGCCGCTGTTGCCAATCCCGGTAATAATGCCTGGATGATGACGGCAACCATTCTGGTTCTGATGATGATCGTGCCGGGGTTGGCGCTCTTTTATGGCGGCCTCACCCGGTCTAAGAATATGCTGTCTACCATGACGCAGATCGGTGCAGCGGCAGCTCTCGCCATGCTGATCTGGGTGATGTGGGGCTATTCCATGGCATTTGGCCCGAACACTTCGGAAGGCTTTATCGGCAACTTCCTGAGCAGCGGGAGTCTTTTCCTGTCTTCGGTTACGCCGAGCAGCACGGCCGCGACTTTTTCTGATGAAGTCATTAGTGAATATGTCTTTGTCTGCTTCCAGATGACTTTTGCTGCGATTACCGCAGCGCTGGTTCTCGGGGCTACGGTCGAACGGATGAAATTTTCCGCTGTGATGGTGTTTGTCGCCATCTGGCTGACAATCGTCTATTTCCCGATAGCTCACATGGTTTGGGCTGGTGGCGGTCTGTTGTTCAAGATGGGCGCACTCGATTTTGCGGGCGGCACTGTGGTGCATATCAATGCCGGTGTTTCGGCACTGGTCGCTGCGATGATCCTCGGCAAACGTCAGGGTTACCCCGCAGAACCGATGCCTCCGCATTCGCTTACGCTTACCATGGTGGGTACCGGGCTCCTGTGGGTTGGCTGGTTCGGTTTCAACGCTGGTTCAGAACTTGAAGCCGATGGCACAGCCGGTCTTGCGATGATCAACACTTTCGTGGCGACCGCTGCGGCCGGTCTTGCATGGATGCTGGCGGAACGTCTCGCTGGCCACAAGGGTTCGGCTCTGGGCTTCTGTTCGGGCATCATCGCCGGTCTGGTCGCGGTAACGCCGGCAGCCGGTAATTCCGGGCCTTTCGGAGCGATTGTCCTTGGTATTGTCGCTTCTGTAGTCTGCTACTTCATGGTTGCGAAGGTCAAACCGATGCTCGGCTATGACGACTCGCTCGATGCTTTCGGCATCCACGGCATTGGCGGCATTATTGGCGCGATCGGCACGGGTATCGTTTATCAGCCTTTCTTTGGCGGACCGGGTGATGGCTCGACTGCGATGGGCGCTCAGGTGATGGTGCAGATCATTGCCGTGATTATCGCGATTGTCTGGGCTGCCGTTGGCACCACCATTGCGATCTTCATCTCCAAGGCTCTGACAGGCCTGCGAGTTACGCCTCAGGTCGAACAGGAAGGTCTCGACATCGGCGAACATGGAGAACGCGCTTACAACTGATCGCATAGTTTGGCGGTGATCGGGCTTTACCTCTCCACTCGATCACCGCCTCCAGATGTTCCTCCTGCGAACGTCAACTGAATGGGCCGGAGCTGATTGCTCCGGCCCTTTTTTATGCGTTTTTCAGAAACGGTGACTTTCCCGGGCGAGACGGGTATTCAGAAGCTCAAATTTAAGGGGAAAGCATGAAATTCGTCATTGCCGTTATCAAGCCGTCCCGTCTCGAAGAAGTTCGTTCGGCGCTCAGTGCGATGGGCATCGCCGGGCTGACCGCTTCCGAAGTCAAGGGTTTCGGCCGTCAGAAAGGCCAGACCGAAATCTATCGCGGAGCCGAATATGCCATCAACATGGTGCCCAAAGTGCGGCTCGAAGTGGCAGTGAGCGACGAACAGGCACCGCAGGTCGTCGAAACCATTCAGCAGGCCGCGAAAACGGGTGCGATCGGTGACGGCAAGATTTTTGTGCTCGATCTCGTCAACACGATTCGCGTGCGGACCAATGAGCGCGGCGATATGGCACTTTGACATGACGTCCCGCCGGGGGCCAGGCAGATGCTCGCGCCATCCGGTCTGAAACCGAAGCGTGACAGCGCAGCCTGCTTATTTTAACGCCACAGGGCTTCGCCCGTATTGCGGGCGCAAATATAATTTATGCGAATGACAGAAAGTGGATTTGATGCAGCACGCCCAGAGCGATGATCGCCTCGATGCGATGATCCAGAAGATTCAGTCCGGCAGTATGCGTATGACCGAGACCGATGCCATCTCCATCGCCGGGCAGCTTTATGCGAAAGGGCGCTATAAGCAGGCGGAGAATATCTGCCGGCAACTGATTCGCCATAAGCCGAATATTGCCGATGCCCATTCGATTCTCGGCATTGCCCTCAATGCACAGGGGCAACGCAAGGAAGCGCTGGCTTCGCTGCGCAAAGCTGTGAAGCTGGCCCCTCAAAAAGCCAGCTACCGGTCCAATCTGGGCGAAGTCCAGCGTTTGCAGGGGAATCTGGCCGATGCGACCGTTAGCCTGACCGAAGCGATCGATCTCGATCCGCGCAACCCCAGAGCGCATAATAATCTCGGCATCATCCGTTTCGAAAGCCGGGCCTATGAGGATGCCGCGCAGTCCTATCGCACGGCCATCGCGCTGAAACCCGATTTTGCCGAAGCCTATAACAATCTCGGCAATGCACTGCGCCGCACGGGTGACCGGGCCGGTGCCATCGACGCCTATCAGAACGCGCTGGCCATTCGGGAAACCTATCCCGAAGCCTATGCCAATCTGGGCACTTTGCTGCGGGAAGCGGGCAAGCTCGATCAGGCCGAACATGCTCTGCGCAAGGCCATCAGGCAGAAGCCCGATTATACCGAAGCCTATTACAATCTGGCTTTCATACTTTATTCCAAAAAGGCGGATCTCGATGCATTGCGCCAGTTGAACGAACTGTTCCAGCGCGACCCCAGGCATGAGCGCGGCCTGGTGCTGACAGCGCGAATCCAGATGCGTCTCAATAACTGGTCGACCGCAGAGCAGGCCTGTCGTCTCACCCTGCAGAACAATCCGAACAATGTCGAGGCACTGTCCGTTCTGGGCTATATATTGCATGAGACCAACCGCTATGCGGAAGGGCGCGAAGCTCTGGAAAAAGCCCTCAGCCTGGCACCGAACTTCGCCGAAGCGATCAATTATTATGGCATTGTTCTGAAGTCTCTGGGCGATTTCGACGCTGCGCGGGATCAGTTGCGGCGCAGCCTGGACATCAATCCTGCACTTTACGGTGCTTATGCCAATATTAGCGATCTGATTGATTATTCGCAGGATAAGGCCTTGTTCGATCAGCTCGAAAAGCTGGTTCAGAACAGCGATACGTTATCTGATGAAATGCGTCTGCCGCTCCATTACGCTTATGGCCGGGCGCTCGAACATCACGGACGCTATGAAAATGCCATGGAGCATTACATTAAGGGCGGGCAGCTCAAGCGTCGGCAGCTAAGTTATGATGAGAAAGAGGCGAAGGGGTTTTTCGCGCAGGTGAAGAAGGCGTTCCCCGCGGCCCTTTTCAGGGATCGGCCCTTTGCCGGCCATATGACCGACCGGCTGGTCTTCATTGTCGGCATGCCCCGCTCGGGATCGACGCTGGTGGAACAAATCATTTCCGGTCACGAAGATGTCTATGGGGCCGGGGAGGTCAAATGCCTCAATGATACGCTGCTGGCCTTGCGTGATCGTTTCCCTTCATTGTCTACCTATCCGGCGATGATCGAAGAGATGTCCGCCGGGCAGTGGGATCTGGTGGCCAAAGGCTATGAGCAGGCCATCTTCCGCAATGCGGGCGATGCCAAAATGGTCACGGATAAATTGCTGACCAATTTCTTCTTTATCGGGATGATCAACATCCTTTTCCCGAATGCGAAGATCATCCAGACGCGCCGCGATCCGGTCGATACCTGTCTTTCGACCTTCACCAAGCTGTTCAAGGACGACATGCCGCACAGCTATGACATGGTGGAACTCGGACGGTATTACCGTCAGTATGATGCATTGATGAAGCATTGGGAAAAGGTGCTGCCCGAAGGGGTGATGAAAACCGTCTATTACGAGGATGTGGTCGCCGATACGGAGCAGCAGGCGAAGGATCTTATCGAATTTCTCGGGCTGGACTGGAATCCGGGCCTGCTTGATTTTCATAAGTCCAGCCGGCCGGTGAAGACCGCCAGCGTGACGCAGGTGCGCAAGCCGATCTACACGACCTCGGTCAAACGCGCGGAAAAATATGGTGATGCGATCAAGCCGCTGGTGAATGCCATCGGTACCTTGTGATCTGTAATCTGCCCATTCCCGACAAAGGAAAAGGGGCTGAAAAGCCCCTTTTTCGATGCGGTATTTAACGGCTGGCCAAAGGAGCCGTCAGAGCTGCTGGCCTCTTGCCACATACATATCCAGTGCCGGTTCGATGGGTGAAATATCGTATCCTGCCCCTTCGGCGGCAGCGATTATCTCTTCCTTATCCTTGCCGAGCAGCGCCTGCGCCAGCGACCAGAGCAGTGTGGAGCGAGTACCTGAACGGCAATAAGCGAGAATCGGTCCTTTGGCCTTGCCCAGCGCATCGACCATGGCATTGACCTGCGCTTCGCTGAAGCCGGCATGGGTGATCGGGATCGCCACATAGTCCAGCCCGGCCTCGCGCGCGCTGTTTTCGATCTCGGCCCCCTCTGGCTGATCGGCCGCTTCTCCATCGGGCCGGTTATTAATTACCATGGTCACACCATCCTGAGCGGCTTTCGCAACATCCCCGGAGGTGATTTGCGGGCTGACGAGCATGGTGGGGGTAAGATGACGAAAATCGCTCATCGTCAGGCTTCCTTTTCTGTTTGGGCCGCCGCGCGGCGGCGATTGCGCTTGACCATGTTGAGCGCTTCCACCGCAACGGAGAAGCCCATTGCAGCGTAAATATAGCCCTTGGGCACATGGAAGCCGAAACCGTCTGCTATCAGGACCAGTCCGATCATGACAAGAAAAGCCAGTGCCAGCATGACGAGGGTGGGGTTGTTTTCGATGAAACGGGCCAGCGGATCTGCGGCTATCAGCATGATGCCCACGGTGATGACGACCGCTGTGACCATGATCGGGACCTGATCGGTCATCCCCACGGCCGTGAGAATCGAATCGATCGAGAACACCAGGTCGAGCGCGATGATCTGCGCAATGGCGGCGGTGAAGGTGATTTCGCCCAGCCCTTTTTTGTGATCGAGTAATTCGCCCGAAGCGTCATCGGGTTCCATATTGTGATGAATTTCCTTGGTTGCTTTCCACAGCAGGAACAGGCCGCCGGCGAGCAGGATCAGATCGCGCCCTGAAAAGGCGGTTTCGAAAGTCGGCTCTCCATGCGGCCCCGGTGCGCCCTGGAGGCCGAGATCGAATAGCGGCGTCTGTAAAGTAACGATCCATCCGATCAGTAAAAGCAGGCCGATTCGCATGATAAGCGCCAGCCCGAGCCCGACACGGCGGGCTTTGCTCTGTTGCTGTACCGGCAATTTATTCGACAAAATCGCAATGAAAACGAGATTATCGATGCCAAGAATGATTTCCAGTACGACCAGAGTCAGCAAGGCAGCCCAGGCGCCCGGATCCGACAAAAGAGCGAGAATATCCATAGGGGCGGTTTCTGCCCAAGCCATGCGGTACTGACAAGCAGTAAGCGCAAGACTGTATTGTAAAATCGCGAGAGTCTTACAGGTGACTTCTTAAAACATTCGCTATACGGCGTCATCTAGGTTATAAGTATCTCCGGATAATTTCGGGGGGAAAAGCCTCCATTGTCTGTTCGGCACGGATTCGCCCTCGTTGTCGGATGTTTGGTGAGGGCGAAGTGAAGGTACGTAAGGTTCATGGGTTACGATAGAGGTCGTCGCGGTCGTGGGCGCGACAAACGAGACGGATTTGGCGAAGAAGGTTTTGACGCTTTTCCGGGTTCGGGTCGTGATCGTTTCGGTGGCGGCGATGATTTTGGCGGTTCCGATCGTTTCGGAGGAAATGACCGCTTTGGCAATCGTGGCGGTGGTTTTTCCGGCGGCGGCGGCGGTGGTGGCGGCTTCGGTGGAGGCGGCGGCGGTGGTCGCGGTCCCCGCGGCGGAGGCATGCCCGCTCAGGTGGTCGGTACCGGCCAGGGTAAGGTTAAATTCTTCAATACGCAGAAGGGTTTCGGTTTCATCCAGCGCGATGAAGGCGGCGAAGATGTATTCGTGCATATCAGCCAGGTGGAACGCGCCGGGCTGGAAGGCCTCGCCGAAGGGCAGGAACTGGCTTTTAATCTGGTCGATCGCGGCGGCAAGGTTTCGGCAGCCGATCTGCAGATTGTCGGTGATGTGATTCCGGTGCAGCAGCCGCGCGGCGGCGGAGACAGTGGCGACCGCGGTGACCGCGGGGCTCCCCAGCGTCAGCTGACGGGTGAAAAAGCCACTGGCACAGTCAAATTCTTCAATGCAATGAAGGGCTTCGGTTTCATTGTGCGGGACGATGGCAAGGAAGATGCCTTCGTTCATATCAGCGCAGTGGAACGGTCCGGCCTGTCTGGCATCGAAGAAGGGGAACGTTTCGAGTTCGATCTCGAAGTTGATCGACGAGGGAAATACTCGGCGGTCAATCTTGTGCCCGTTCAGGACTGACACGCCGCTCTCAGGCCGGTGATCGCGCCGGTTTCAGAGCAGAAATCATAAACGGATGCAGATGGCGGTTCTTTCCGGAGCCGCCATTTGTCGTTTTATCTATTTACAGTTCTATCCTTATTCCGGGCCAGATCCTGAAGGCCTGTTGTTTTGCAAGGAAATACGCGATGTCCATCTCTCCGCTTATGCCCGTTTATCCCCGGTGCGGCGTGCGGCCTGTCCGAGGCGACCACTGCCATCTGATTTCGGAAGATGGCACGCGATATCTCGATTTTGCTGCGGGGATTGCGGTCAATCTGCTGGGCCATTCGCATCCGGGACTGATCGGTGCCTTGCAGAAACAGGCAGAGACGCTGATGCATGTCTCCAATCTCTATGGCAGCCCGCAAGGCGAAGCGCTTGCGCAACGTCTGGTGGATAACACTTTTGCCGATACGGTTTTCTTCACCAATTCGGGTGCCGAAGCGGTCGAAGCGGCGATCAAGACGGCGCGTGCCTATCATCAGCATGATGGCAATGAAGAGCGTTTCGAACTGATAACCTTCAATAATGCCTTTCATGGCCGGACCATGGCGACGATCAGCGCGTCCAGTCAGGAAAAGATGCATAAGGGCTTCATGCCGCTGCTGCCTGGTTTCAAATATGTCGATTTCAATGATCTGGAAGGTGTGAAAGCCGCAATCGGTCCCCATACGGCGGGCTTCCTTGTTGAGCCGATCCAGGGGGAAGGCGGTATTCGCGAAGCCACGCCGGAATTCATGGAAGGTCTGCGTGCTCTGGCCGATGAGCATGATTTGATGCTGGTGCTTGATGAAGTGCAGACCGGCGTAGCCCGGACCGGAACGCTTTACACCTATGAGCAATATGGGATCGAGCCCGACATCATGGCGACGGCCAAGGGTATTGGTGGCGGTTTCCCGATGGGGGCATGTCTCGCCACGGAAAAGGCAGCGCGCGGCATGGGCTTCGGTGCTCATGGTTCCACTTATGGCGGCAATCCCTTTGCCATGGCGGCGGGCATGGCTGTGCTCGATGTCGTGGCCAATGAAGAATTTCTTGCTGAAGTGCGCGCCAAGGGTGAAAGGCTGCGTACGCGTATGGAACAATTTATCGGTAACTATCCCGAGCTGTTCGAAGGTGTGCGTGGCAAGGGGCTGATGCTGGGGCTGAAAATGAAGGTCGAGCCACGGCCTTTCATGCAGCATCTGCGGGATAACCACCAGTTACTGACCGTGGCTGCAGGTGACAGTACGCTACGAATTCTGCCACCGCTCGTCATCGGCGATGCCGAGATGGACGAATTTTTCGATAAGTTGTCCAAAGGGGCTGGCGATTACCCTCAACCGGAGAGAGACTGATGACTCTACGGCATTTTCTTGATCTGTCCGATGCGGGCAGCGATGCGATTGCGGCGATGATCGGGGATGCGCAGGACCGGAAGGCTGCGCGTGCCGACTGGCCGAAAGGCCAATCCGATGCAGATGCGCCACTGGCTGGCCGTACTCTGGCGATGATCTTCGAGAAAAACTCCACCCGGACACGGGTGAGCTTCGATATGGCTATGCGTCAGCTGGGGGGCGATGCGCTCATTATGGATGCGGGGACCACTCAGATTGGTCGCGGCGAGCCGATTGCCGATACAGCACGTGTGCTCAGCCGGATGGTCGATGCGATCATGATTCGCACCGATGACCATGCCAAGGTTGAAGAAATGGCCCGTCATGCCACTGTGCCGGTTATCAACGGTTTGACCGACCGGTCGCATCCCTGCCAGATCGTGGCCGATCTCCTGACAATTGTGGAGCATGGAAAACCGCTTCCCGGGCTCGAAATCGCATGGTTCGGGGATGGTAATAATGTGCTGCATTCAGTGCTCGAAGCCGCAGGATTGATGAAGTTCAACATGCGGGTGGCGACACCGGAAGGGTATGATCCGGATGCTGAATTTGTCGATCAGGCCCGGGCTCGCGGGGCCAATATCGTGCTGACGCGCGATGCGCAGGCCGCGGCAGCGGGGGCGGATATTATCGTGACCGATACATGGGTTTCGATGGGGCAGGCCCATGCCGAGGAAAAGCTGGCGGCGATGGCCCCTTATCAGGTCAACGAGGCGCTGATGGCATTCGCGAAACCCGATGCGCGCTTTTTGCATTGCCTGCCCGCTCATGTCGGCGAGGAAGTGAGCGAAAGCGTCTTCGAAGGACCGCAATCGATCGTTTTCGATGAAGCGGAAAATCGCCTTCACGGCCAGAAGTCCATTCTTCTGTGGTGTTTCGGTCTGCTGTAAATTGAGCAGGGGCGGGTGGTGAACCTGCCTCTGTCTCCCCTTTTTGCCGCTTTTCCGGATTTTGGCAGGGAGAAGGGGGCTTATCGGGGGCTATTACGCTTCCCATATGGTTTTGTAATGACCGACAATATGAATCCCTCTCCCCTCCCGGCCGATGAAACCGGGTTCGACCGTATTCTGACCTTTTCGCTTCCCGCTCGTGATGCGCGGGGGCGTTCCGTGCGTCTCGGCCCGGTGCTCGATACTATCCTTGCATCGCATGACTATCCGCCGGCGCTGAAGCATCTGCTGGCGGAAGCTCTGGTCCTGACCGCTCTGATGGGCGGGTTGCTGAAGGATGAAGGCAGTCAGCTTACTATGCAGGCGCAGACCGAAAGCGGCATCGTGGAATTGCTCGTTTGCGATTATCGCGATGGCGAACTGCGCGGTTATGTGCAGCACGATCCTGAGCGTTTTGCGGGGCTGGGCGCCAATCCCGGCCTGTCTTCCCTCTTCGGTGAAGGCTATCTGGCGATCACGTTCGATCTCGCGCTGGGCGGGGAGCGCTATCAGGGGATCGTACCGCTGGAAGGTGATTCGCTGTCTGAAGCCGTAGAGTCCTATTTCGCTCAGAGCGAACAGGTGCCTACTCTGATCCGTACAGCGGTGAAGACCGGGCCGGATGGCTGCGTGGCCGCAGGCCTTCTGGTTCAGCATCTGCCCGAAGGTGAGGAAGGACGCGAGCGTTTGCATGTGCGGATGGACCATCCCGAATGGGACCATGTGGCGATTCTCGCTGGCAGTATCCGGCATGAAGAGCTGATCGATCCCGCTCTGTCACAGGAAGCGGTGATCTGGCGCCTGTTTCATGAGGAATCCGAAGTCCGGGTCGAGCAGGGGCGTCTGCTCACGCGCGGGTGCCGATGCACGATTACGCATTTCGAGGATGTGCTGGCACGTTTCCCCAAAGAAGAACGGCGCGAAATGAGCGATGAAGAAGGTATTATCCGGGTCGATTGCGCCTTCTGTTCGCGCGAATTCGAAATTCAGGACTGAGGTTTCGACTTCAGTTTGGGAACCGGGTCTTCCATTCGTCGTATATGGGGGGCAATTGGCCGTTCATATTAGGTATGCTATAAAGCGTCTTATGACCACATCTCTGCTCTCTCGTTTTATGCGCATGGTAAAAGCGCAGCCTGGTCGCTGGCTGGCCATAGCTGCCGTCCTTGGTGTGGCGGCTCCGGCGCTGGCTCAGGGCAGCGGCTCGCTTGCCATGCTGGACGGGCTCGATCAGGGCCTGTGGGAATTGCGTATGCGCGGAGCTGAAAAGCGGGAGCGTATCTGCATGCATGATGGCCGTCAGTTCATCCAGATCGAGCATCGCCAGCCGGGATGCGATCGCTTCGTGGTGAAAGACACGCCCAAGGAAGTGATCGTGCAATATACCTGCCACGGCAATGGCTATGGCCGAACCTCGATTCGCAAGGAATCGAGCGAGCTGGCGCAGCTCAAGACTCAGGGCATTTCGAATGGCCGGCCTTTTTCTATCGATGCGGAGTTGCGGCGCGTGGGTTCCTGCTGAGTCCTGGTCGCCGCTCTGTGGCAGCGGGGCTTGCACGGCAGCGAAGGGCGGCCTAGCGCACAGTCATGCTGGATGAATCACGAAAAGATGCCGATGCCGTCATTCTTCTGAGCGGTGGACTCGATTCCATGGTGTCGGCCGGGCTGGCACTGGAGCAGGGCTATCGCATCAATGCCCTCACCATCGATTATAATCAGCGCCATCGTTGCGAGATCGAGGCGGCAAAAACCATTGCCCGCGATCTCGGGGCCGTTCGCCATGTGATTTTGCCGCTCGATTTGCGTCAGTTCGGCGGTTCGGCCTTGACTGACGATGCCATTGATGTGCCCAAGAGCGGCGTGGGGGAGGATATTCCCGTCACCTATGTTCCGGCACGCAATCTGGTTTTCCTCTCACTGACGCTGGCATGGGCCGAAGCGATCGGGGCGCAGGATATTTTCATCGGCGTCAATGCACTCGACTATTCGGGTTATCCCGATTGCCGCCCCGAATTTATCGAAAGCTTCACCAGAACCGCGACTCTCGCCACGAAAGCGGGCGATCAGGGCAAGGGTTTCACCATTCATACGCCGCTGCAATTTCTCGGTAAGGCCGATATTGCGCGCGAGGCTGCGCGGCTCAGTCTGGACCCTGCGCAGAGCTGGTCCTGCTACGATCCGACGCCTGAAGGGCTCGCTTGCGGAACTTGCGACAGTTGCCGCTTGCGGCGCAAGGGCTTTGCGGATGCAGGTGTAGAGGATCGTACGCAGTACGCCGCAGAGCCGCCGCTCGACTGATATGTCTCAGGCTGGTGCGGGCAGGGACACGGGTAATGGCACTGTGCCGTTTTATCACTGGTATGCGCTGGGCATATTGGTGCTGGTCTATTTCCTGAATTTCGTCGACCGGCAGATTCTCTCGATTCTCGCGAACGATATCAAAGCGGATCTTGCGCTTGACGATGCCGATCTCGGTTTTCTGTATGGGACGGCTTTTGCGATTTTTTATGCGCTTTTTGGCATTCCGCTGGGGCGGCTGGCGGATCGCTGGCACCGGACCCGGCTGCTCGGCATCGGGTTGCTGCTCTGGTCGGGAATGACGGCTCTGTCAGGTCTGGCGCGCCATGGCGGGGCTCTGGCAGTCGCGCGGATCGGGGTGGGGGTCGGCGAAGCGACGGCCAATCCCTGCGCCTATTCGCTCATCGGAGACTGGTTTCCGCAGCGCTTGCGCGGCACGGCGGTCGGGATTTATTCTTCTGGCCTGTTTGTCGGTAGCGGCCTGTCGCTGGTGATCGGCGGTACAGTGGTAGAGAGCTGGAATGCGGCTTTTCCTGCAGGCGGGCCACTCGGGCTGGCAGGCTGGCAGGCAGCTTTTCTGGCCGTCGGCCTGCCGGGCCTGCTGCTGTCCGCCTGGGTGTTTTCCTTGCGCGAACCGGCCCGGCCCGAAGGCTGGCATCCCGCAGAGGCGCAGTGGCGCAAGCTGTTGCGTGACTGTGCCGATGTGATTCCGCCTTTCACTCTGTTGGGAGCGGCGCGCAGAGGCAGTGGAGCACTGTTCGCCAATCTGACCATGGCAGCGGTGCTCGCTCTCACGGCTGCGTTACTTGCGGCACTGACAGGCAGTGCGATGCAATTCTGGCTGCTGGCGACGGGCATATATGCTGTGCTGAGCTGGGCTCTGGCATTGCGCCATGACGATCCGGAAACTTTCCGTTTTACCTGGGGCTCCCCCGCTTTCATGGGAATCGTCGTGACTTATGGGGCGATTTGTTTTGTCGGCTATTCGGTCACCTACTGGGCAGCGCCCTTTGCCGAGCGGCAGTTTGCCGTAGACAAGACTGAACTGGGCTGGCTGTTGGGCGCTCCGGCGGCGCTGGGTGGCTTTCTGGGGGTAATCGGCGGTGGACGGCTGGCGGATAGTCTCGGCAATCGAATCCCTGCAGGGCGTGCCATCGTTCTGTCGATTGGCCTTCTTCTCCCTGTACCGCTGATCCTGATCGGTTACGGTACGCATAGTGCTGTGCTGTTCTATGCGATCAGCTTTGCCCTGCAATTTGCCACATCGACCGGGCTTTCGGCTTCGGCATCGGCGAGTCAGGCTCTTGTCAAACCGCATATGCGCGGAACGGCGACAGCCATTTTCCTGATTGGCACAACGCTGATCGGTCTTGCACTGGGGCCCTTCACGGCGGGCTATGTTTCCACAGCGACGGGCAATCTTGGAACGGGTGTGAAAGCGGTGCTGGTGGCAGTGCCCTTCGGGTGTTTCGCCCTGTGGCGGGCCTGCCGGGCTATACCGGAAACCGCCCGTCGACTCGAAAGTCAGACGGGCGGTGTTTAACAGTTGGACCGATCAGACTGCCTGAGCGTCTTCTTCAGTCGCGGCAGGTTTTTCCATTACGCCGCAGGCCATGCGGCTTCCCGCATCGCCAGCCGGATCAGTTTTATAATCGTCAGGGCCGGCATGGATCACAACCGCCGTACCGTCATCGTCGAAAATGCTGTCCAGAATATGGTCGCGATCACCATCCAGCGTGACCGTGGCCGAACCTGTGCCGTCGGCACCAATGGTCAGATTGGGCATATCGCCCATATGGGCACCATTCGGATTTTCGGTGCCATGTTCCTTGTCATCCGGATTGAGATGCCCGCCAGCGGATTTGAAATCGGGCGCATCGCATGTGCCGGTCTGGTGCAGGTGGAAGCCATGTTCGCCTTCTTCAAGGCCGGTTGCGTTGACCGAAACTTCGATAGCGTCGCCATCGGCCAGCAATGTTGCCGTGCCGGCCGGTGTACCGTCAGCCATGGCCAGTTGTGCTGTACCCAGCTCTTCAGGCCCGGTGGTCGCGGTTTCGGCAGGAGCGTCGGTGGCACTTTCTTCAGGCGTACCGCCGCAGGCGGCAAGAGCGATAGTAAGCGGCAAAAGCGCGGCAAAACGATAGGTCGACATACAGGTTCCTCCAGTCAGAATGTCGATTACCAACGTGTAACTCTGCCTTTTGGTCCGAAATTTATATATTCGGAAAGATACCGGCATCGATCAGGCTGGCGATGAGCCCTGCAATGGCTGCTCTTGCTTCGCTGTCCACTGTATCGCCGCCGCTGGGACCGGTAACGGTGGAGGGCCGTTTCCAGCCACCGGCATAGCGGATGATCTGCCCGCTGCTTCGGTCTAACAGGCTCATTCCGTCACGCGGGGGTATGAACAGCCAGCTTCCCGCCTGCCAGCAGGCCAGAGTGCCTTCCCGGTCAACCCATTCGCCGCTGGCGTCGGGACCGATCAGCCAGCATTGCCCGTCTTCAGGAAAGGTCGGCGGTTCGGCCTGTTCGGCTTCAATGGCTGCATGGAGCAGCGCATCGGTGCGGCTATGAGCTTCATTGACGAAAAACTCTTTTTGCGCCTGTCCGGCGAAAAGCATGGGCAGGCCGAAGCGGGGGCTGGTGGATGTGAAGGATAAGGGGTCGGGCATGACGATAGTCTCCTAGGAAATGACAGTGAGAAGAAGCGGGTCGGACAGGGCGAACTGGCCCTTCTGCCGGACCCAGAGAGGTTTGCCGGTTCCTCCGGCTAGTTGAACCGCGGGAATGGTGAGGGACGCCATGTCGCTTTCCCATTGCCGGTCGGGCCAATCGACCGGACCGATCCCGACCAGATAGGCTTCGCGTTCCTCATTGAGCGGCACATCCACACCGTCGCGCCATTCCCATGCGCCGCGTGCCCGGCGGGTCCATTGACACAGGAAATCGCCGGAACCGTTCTGCGTCACTTTGGGATGAACCGGGGTAAGCGGTTTCAGGCTCCGGCCCGGTGTGACGAGAGATGCGGAAACCGGCTCGTCATCGGCAAGGCCGAGGGCGAGAATCCGTGTTCCCTCAAAGGTAGAAATATCGGCGCTATCGAGCTGTACCAGCCGTTCGTCGAGTAGCGTGAAATCGCTATTGGTCTGTTGCCCGGCATAAGCGTCGCCTTCGCTGCCCGCGCGCCCGCGCAGCAAGCCTGACAGGCGCCAATGGCTTCCGCCCAGAGCCGTTGCACGGGCGAACTGAATCACTTCTGAGCCGATCTGCGCGCGATTCGCGCCCGCAGCCAGCTGTTCGGGGCTGGCATCGTCCAGCGTGAAATCTTCCGCGGCTAGCAGGATATCGAGTGTTGCCTCTCTTTCAAAACGCAGGGCGCGAGAAGGTGGCAAGGCTGTGAGGCTGTGTCCGATGATGGCACGGCGCGGTCCGCAGGAGCCGATGGGGTGCAACTGCCCTTCCCGGTCGGTATAGAGCGCTGCGCCTGTCCAGCCCGAGCTGATGCTGGATGGTGCGGCATAGATCATGCGGTTCGCCATGTTGCCCGACCCGTCCCATGGCAGTTCGACAGCGTGCAGAAGTGTGGGGGTCGCCTGCTTGTCCGGCGGGCTCAACACCGTGCCGCTTTCTGCCGGATCCTCCCGTGCCGGACCGCGCGGCAGACGCACAAGTTCCAGCTCGACGCCCTGATCGCGCCATTCCCAGCTTGTGATACGCCAATATCCGGCATGGCCGGGCAGGCGCACCACACTGCCGGGACCGAGCGCAGGATCGAGTTCGGCAAGGCGCCAGGCGATGCTTTCGCTATGCCAGCCAGCCCTTTCACGGGCGGCATTGACGATATTGCGGGCCGATTGTGCATCCAGCGCGCCGGGGAACTGGATCGTAGCGGTCGTTCCGGGCAAAGCCTGTCCCCCGGCACGCTGCATACCGGGCTGATAATCGCGCGCAGGATCGTAATAGCGGATAGCAGTCGGAATTGTGGCCTCGGCAGCGCTGCGCCGATGATGCTGGCCGGTCATCTGTCCGAAGCTTTCGCCATCCAGCGCCCTGGCCGGTTCGGGAAGCAATGGAATCTCTGCGGGAGGCTGCGCGGCAGAGACGATCGTCAGTCCGTTTCCATCGGCATTGCAGGCCAGAGGATAGGCTGAGTTCACCGTTGCCAGAAGATCGAGGAAGCTCCCGCCCTCATGGCTGAAACCGGCAAGGCCGGGGAGTGCCGGGTCCTTCGCGTTGGTTTCCGGCGGGAGCAGATCGACCAGCGCGACTTCGCCCTCCTCGCCGAACAGCTCGAAATTCAGGGTGGGGATTCGATTTCCGAAATCGGCGAGCTGAAGAGTGTCGAACACGCAATAGGCAAGCCCGCGAAAGGCCGGGCAGGCACCCCCAACCGCCGAAGCGATCAGCGGATCGAGCGCATTGTCTCCTCCGCCACGATAGAGACGGAAAGATCCGCCTGTTTTCAGATCGCCTGCCGCACCGCGCAGCAAATTGCCATCGGCCCAGATTCGTCCGACCGAAGCGACAGGACGGCTGGAGAGGGCGACCGCGAAGGAGACCGAATAGCTATATTGCGTGGTCGCCGCCGCGCCTTTCATGCCACCGGTGCTTTCGGCATTCTCCATCAGTTCGCTGGCCCAGATAATACTGCCCGGCACTCGCATACGACCATAATGGCGGCCGACCGCCGTGCCGTAGCTTGACGTGGTGACAGCCAGTTCATTGAGCCGTGCGCCCTGCCGGTCGTGGCCGAACAATGTGCGGTCGAGCTGCTGACCGGCCAGCGATCCGAGCGCACCGCCCAGCGGCCCGCCAAGCGCGGTGCCGACGGCGGTAAAGACAAGAGTAGCCATGGAGAGGTCTTTCAGTTGGAAGGGCAGCGCCACAGGCCGAGCAAGGGCCATGGAAAGGCGCCCGGTGTCTGCACCACCCGGCGCAGACCGGCATGGGCATGGATAAAGCCGGTGGGGCCCATAGCGATGGCGGCGTGCCATTGGGCCGGCCCGACTTTCCCGAGCAGGATATCGCCTGTGCGAAAAGGTGGAGGGCCCTGTATCAGTCCGCTATTCGCAGCGAAGGCGAGCAGCGGATCGATCCTGCTGTTGCGCAGGGCATAGGGTGGAGGAGAGGGGCAGCGATGGCCGGTATCGCGCAAAGCTGCGAGAATCAGGCCGAGGCAGTCCAGCCCGTGCTGCCGGTCACGACCATGAAGCCGGAAAGGGGTGCCGATATAGGTTCGGGCGGCCTCAACGAGTGCCTGTGCCTGTGCCTGTGTTTGCGTCTGCGTGCTCATGCGCTGGACGAAGTGGGGTAACGGGTGATCGCGTCATTGCCGGGCAGAAAGGGTTCACCCTGAAAATTGGCGGCGTTGGTAAAGCGCTGATGGCAGGTTTCCAGCCGGTGATCGCAACCTTCGCGCAGCAGAGCGCGAGTGCCGGGCATTATGCTTTCCGATATCGCCTTGTCGAGCATCAGCCCGGCGGCACCGGCTTCTATCACTTCCATGCGCAATCCGGCCTGCGGTCCGTCGAGCCAGCACAGTGAGCCGCCGGCCATCCTGTCGAGGGCGGGAGCACCGGTGAAGGTGACGCGGTTTTCTGTCGGATCGATAGCGGCAAGACGCGCTTCATGGGTGAAACGTGCCGCACTCAGCGTACAACCGGGGCCGCAAAAGGACGCACGGCAGGTCGGGCTGGTGCGCGGTATCGGATCACGATCGAGCTGCGCCTTGGCCGAGCGTAATTCGGCGTTGAACCGCCCATTCTCCATGCTGATGGCGCCGATTTCTCCGCGATAGAGCAGGGCTGTATCCTCGCGGTTTTCCCAGTCGACGAGGCCGACGAGAATCTGCGCACCGTCATAGCGCCCCTGTGCGCAATCTTGCTCACTGATGGTGCTGTGCGTCAGCACGCCCTGCATTTCGGCGGCATCCATGGTCAGATCGGCATGGCGGCGTATCGAGGACGGGGTGATCCCCGGTGCGGAGCGGTGCAGAATACCGTCGAAGAACAGGTCGCGATCGTGGCTTGTGAAACCGAGCACGACCCCGTCGCGGCGGGCGATTCGCCAAAAGATCGCCACGCATTCGAGCTGTTCGCGAAAGAAGACCCGGCTCATACCGCCTCCCTGATTTCGATCAGCGGGACCGACGGCACTTCGCCGGCGGCGAAGGTGGCGCCGGTAATGTCCAGCCGGTCCTCGGCAAAGCGCACGGGGACATCGAACAGGAAGCCCGCGCGAATATCGGCGCCCGGTGCGGGGGCGGTTTCGAACAGGATCGTGCCGCCATCGCCCAGCGTCCAGCCGTCAATCACCGGCAAGCCGTCCACACTTACCTGTATGCTTGCAGCGCGCGGGCGGGTGACCGGCCGGATCTGCGGATCGTCACCCGAACCGTAGCGTTTAACCAGCTGAAATGTGGCGGTCAGCCCGTCACCCGTGCCGATCCGCTGGTCGATCGGGGTGGGTGTACCGGTCATGCCATGAGAGCTGCAATCGAAAGGGTCGGCCAGACGGAAACCGCGTGCTGCGCCGCGCCGGGCGCGGAAAAAGGCGAGCAGCACGCCCAGTTCCTCTTCCGAGCGAATGCCGGGGCCGACATCGTAGGAAAGCCGTGCATCGCTCCACCGGCTGTTACGCCTTTCATGCCCCGATGCGGTCACTGCCACGGCGGTCGAAAATTCAGGGCTGACAGCGGCATCGCGCCCCGGCGCGAGCGGGTAGAGAATATCGTCGAAAGCCTGCATGTCGGTTTCCTCGAAAGATGGAAAATGCGTGTATCCATCGCGCGTGACCTGCGGCAGTGCCCAGATATAGAGCTGGTCGATGCCGCGTTTGGCGGCCTCATCAAGTCCCGCATCGATACGCTGCCAGTAGGTTTCGGCATCTTCGGGCTGAAGCACGAAACCGGCGAGATAATCCTGCTGTTCGGGCGGATAAGAGAGGCGGTCCTGCACTTTACGGTAAGCCGCGAGGCGCACCGCTTCGGCCCCGGCGGTGAGCCAGTCATAATCTTCGAGCTGGAAGCGGTCGAAAGCCGGATATGCCCAGCCCTGCGGCAGATTGGCACGATAAAGCTCCGGCATATCCGCTGCCAGCACGGTAGGCGTGAAAGCGAGCAGCAGCACTTCGGTTTCCGTCTCTCCGGCTGCTGTGCGAACCGCATCGCGCAATGCAGCGGTGGACTGGGCAAGCAGTGCGCCGGCATTGTCGAGCAGTGCGGTCTGCGGAGCCGACAGAGCGGCACGCATATCGGGAATGGCCACCGGATCGCCGCCCAGCGCGGTGCTTGCGGCATCGTCATAGAGGCAAATGGCGCCATCGGGTGTTACCCACCACCAGGCTTCCCCGATCTGGAACAGAACGGGCAGACCGGCCTGCTTTTGCAGAGTGACGAACCGCCCCGCCACCGCCTGCAGCCAGCCCATAGCCTGCGGATTCGCGGGCGAAAGCAGGGCGGATGGCGGGTCCCAGCCGGTGCGTCCCGGTGTGCCATCGGCAGTGCGTTGCTGCCAGGATGCAGGGCAGTTCTGTGCCAGTAATTCATAGGATAGCGAGGCGATAAGCTCATATCCCTGCGCCTTGCATAGCGCGAAGAAATTGCCGTGCCAGCTCTGTGCGGGTGTGCATAATATGCCCGCTTCATCGGCCAGCAGCGTGCCATTATCGCGCGTCAGGCGGTAGAAATGGCTCATGCCGACATAATGCAGAATCCGCCCGCGATAGCCGAGCCCGCGCAGATTGCGCAGCAGCCGGGCAGGCGTCTGATTATAGCTGTCATCATAGGCGGTCGCCATCTGCACGCCATGCGGTGGCACCAGCACATCGCCCACCTCCAGCATCGGCCTGTCGCCTTCGCAAAGGATTTCGCTCAGTTCGACATAGCCATTGGCGCGGGCGGGTAGCAGATCTTCGCTCTGCGCCACGAAACCGGGCGGGGTGAGCGACAGGAACAGGCGGTCTATATTGCGGGGCCAGACCGGATCGCCGCCGCCATTATCCACATTCCACCCTCCGGCAAGGTCGGAGAAGGGCAGGGTGATGAGCGCATTGTCGGGAGCCCCTTCGGCATAATTCCACAGCCTGACCAGCCAGATATGGGCCGCGCCGGTTGCGTCCCGGCCTTCGATCGTCAGCGTCGGCCCGTTCACGGCATCGAGCGGCAGCACACCTGCCGAGCGCCAGCGGAAGCGCAGAGTAGTGCGGGCGTAATTGCGGTCGGTGCGGTAGCCGAGCAGCGGGTGATCGAGTGTATCCTCACTTGCCCAGATCAGTCCGGCAAGATCGCCTTTGCGATGAAATTCAGCATCCACGCGCAGGCTGTCCGGCCCGGTGGTGACGACACTCGCCATCATCGGGCGCGGAAAATCGACCGTCCAGAAACGCGGATCGAATCGCTGAATATGGTCGCTATCCTGCCCGTCGCGGTGTTTTATCAAAGCGAAAGCCATAGGCGCTCTCCTGATTTAAGCCTGGATTTCGCTCAGCGCGCGGCGGACCGAGCTTGCCACCTGTCGCGAGGAGCGTTGCAGAATGGCCGGGGTGTGGCTGCCGCGCGGCGCGGCAATAGTGATGCCAACCGAGACTTTCCGCGTGCTGTCCTGTGCGGCCGGGGTTTCGACCCGTCCGGCGCTGGTCGGTACGAAAACTTCGGGACCTCTTTCGCCCACCATATAGGCCTGCCCCGGTGCCACAGGGCCACCGGTGGCCCGGCCGGGTAAGCCCAACAACCCCCCAATGGCCGATGTCAGCAAGCCACCGGCGCTTCCGGGTGATGGCGGTCCGGTCCGGCGATCCCCGAATAGCGAGCCAATTCCGCTTTGCACTGCCTGGGCGGCGATTTCGCTCATGGTCGTCAATGCCGCGCGTTTGAGATCGTCAAAGCCGAGATGGCCGCGCCGGATAGCGCGTAACAACCCGCTTTCAAGCACGTCACCCGCTTTGGCGAAACCATCGACCAGCGTGGTGTCGAGCGTTCCGCGCATCGTTTCGATATCGGTCCGGAAGCCCTGCGTGCTGGCCCGCACATCGACCAGCAGCGTTTCGATTTCGTCATCCATGGCGCTCTTGCTCCATCATTCGGTCTATATCTGTGCGATTGAGCGGGGCAGCGCTGCTGCTATCGCTATCGGGCGGCGTGAAAAGCAGCACTATCTCCGCAGGGGTCGCCTGCCAGAATTCGTCCGGCCGCCAGTGCCAGAGCTGCCCTGTTATGCTGGCAAGCCGCAATGCGTGGGCAGCGAAACGCTCGCTCATGCGCGGCCTTGCAAAATCTGCCCGAGCACTTGCCGCAAGGGCGCCGCCGCTCCGGCCAGACCGAGCGCCAGCACCGCTTCGCCCACGGCTTCCCGTGTTACGGTGTTGCGCTCGGTCAGACAGTGCCAGAACAGGCAGGCCATTTCGGACAAGCGCAATTCGCCCGCTCCGGCGCGTTCCACCAGCGCGAAAAGCGGGCCCAGTTCTTCTTCGGCAGCCACCAGCGCGGCGAAACTCGGGCGCAGCCGGTGCGGTGTGCCGTGCACCGTCAGCACAGCTTCACCGCGCAGTGCATTGATCGGGGCGTTCATACCGGCAGTACCGGGCCTGAGCTTTCGAGCTGGAGCGTATAATTGCGCTCCCCATTGAAATCCCCGGCATAATCGAGCCGCTGAATCAGGAATCGCCCGCGCAGTTTCTCGCCATCTTCGAAGGACAGTTCATAATCTTCCAGCGTGCCGGCCAGCGCATGAGCACGGCAGGCATTTTCGGCATTGCTGCCGAGAAAAATTCCCGCCGCACTGACCGAGACGGAGCGCGTTCCGGCGCCTGACAGCAATTCGCGCCAGCCGCCCGATTCCTTATGCGTGACGACCACCGGATCGCCATTGATGGACATTTGCGTGGTGCGTAGCCCCGCTACGGTGGCATAGGCCGGATCGGCGGAACCGTCACCGATTTTGAGAAGGAAGGCAGAGCCTTTCTGGGCGGACATGGGCAGTCTCCTTAAAATGGGATCAGGCTTCGGCGGCCAGTAGCCGGAAGCGGTATTCGAGCAGGATGGCGCGCAGATTCCGGGGGCGTTGCTCGGCCCGGGCGCGCAGGAAGGTGGTGGAAGCGATGGTGAAACCGGGCTGACCGGCGGGCAGGCTTTCGATCCTTTCCTCGATGGCACGGGTCAGGGCCGCAGCCATGG
Organism: Altericroceibacterium spongiae; assembly: GCF_003610805.1. GTDB lineage: Bacteria > Pseudomonadota > Alphaproteobacteria > Sphingomonadales > Sphingomonadaceae > Altericroceibacterium > Altericroceibacterium spongiae. The sequence continues at coordinate 83,755 of NZ_RAPF01000005.1, forward strand.
CCGGATCGTCACCCCGGCAGTGCAGTTCGAAGGCGAGGCGGACTTCGCGCCCTTTCGCGGTTTTGGTGCTCCAGTCTGTGCTGGCGCTGGCGGCGATGCCGAGCCAGGGGAAGCTGGTTCGGGAAGGGGCTTCCTCGGTGACGGCGTTCAGCTCTGTCTGGAGCAGGGGATCGGTGCGCAGCCAGTCTGCCAGCAGGATTCGCAAGGCGGTTTCCATGGGCTTACTCCCTGTGGATGAGCGGCCAGAGCAGGCGCGGATCGCGCCATTTCTCGGGCGAGGAGCGGCGGGTATGCGCCTGTTCGATGATGGCTGCTTCGGCGAGGTGGCGCGCTTTTTCAGCCAGCTTTCCGGCCAGTGCGCGCGAATGGAGAAGGGTGGCGATCATGCGAGCCGCATCCGCCGCCATGGCCGCCACAGGGCTGCAATGGCGAGCGGCGGTGCGCTGCCCTCGTCGCCGCGATCGCGCTGGCGATAGAGATGCGCGGCAAGCCGCAGGATGCCGTGGCGCATTCCATCGGGCAGGCCGGTCCAGCCGGGAGCCAGGCCGGCGGTAAAGCGAATGACGATCCGGCTTTCCTGCGGCGCTGCTGTCAGGCGGAACAGGCCGCATCCGTCGTCGCCGAGATCGAGCCGGTAGTCGCTGGCTTCCAGCGGCCGGGTGCTGCCGTCATCTGCCAGCCAGCGGATTTGTGTAATGGCGCTGACCGGATGAGTGGCAAGGCTGCGCCAGCCTCCATGGCCAGGCGGTGCGGCGGGATGCACTTCCTCGCACTGGTTTTCGAGCGGCATGAGGCCGGTAAAGCCTTCGCACATATCGCAGGCACTATGCAGCAGCGCTTCGAGGGTGGCGTCATCTCTGCCGGCGGTGATGGCGAGCCAGTCTTTCAGCTCACCGAGCGCGCTGCCCGAAAGGTCGGGCCGCGTAACGATTACCCGCTTCATGGCGGTCTCCACAATGGGCAGGAAAAGGGGCGCGCCCATGCGTCTGCCCGGAGGGGAGGACAGGCAGGAGGCACGGGCGCGCAGGCGGTTCGTCAGGGCCTTGCTACGGGGTGGCAAAAGGCCCTGCGGCGTCTCAGGCTTCGATTTTCAGCAGCTTGATGGCGGCGCTGTCGAGCACCTGTCCGCCGACCCGCCGGGTGGCGTAGAAATGGACGAAGGGTTTGTTGGTGAAGGGATCGCGCAGGATCGTGGTCGCGCTGCGTTCGGCAATCAGATATCCGGCCTTGAAATTGCCGAACGCGATCGGGAAAGCATTGGCGGCGATATCGGGCATGTCTTCGGCTTCGATTACCGGATAGCCGAGCAGCCGGTCGGGCTGGCCTTCGATCAGGCCCGGCTGCCACAGAAAAGCTCCGTCGGCGGTTTTCAGCTTGCGCACGGTGGAGAGGGTGGAGGAATTCATCACCCAGCTCGCCCCCTGCCGGTGGCCTGCTTTCATCGTATGGACGAGGTCGATCAGTTTCGCTTCGGGATTGGTGTCGAAACCCTCGCTGTCACCGCTGCCGATATATTGCAGCGTCTTGAACGGGCGGACGGCATCGCCTGCGAGCGAGACCGGCGAAGACAGGAAGCCGAGTGGCTGATGGGTGCCATTGCCCTTGATGAAAGCGGCCCCTTCGGCGCGGGCGAATTCCATCGCGATTTCGCTTGCCAGCCAGCTTTCGATATCGAAGGCGGCATCGTCGAGCATGGCCTGGCTGGCCGCCGGATTGGCGTAGAGTTCGCCGGTGGGCGGTGCGATTTCGGCAAATTCGGGTGTGTCGGTTTCCGGGCGAGCGGCGGTTTCGCTGACCCAGCCCGAGGCTGTGCCGCCGGTGGAAACGAGCTTGCGATAGCCGGCACTGCCGACCTGCACGACCTGAGCGAGCTGACGGATCGGGCTGATTTCGATCAGCTCGCGGGCGATCATCGCATCGATTTCACGTGGCACGGCATAGCCGCCATCCTGCGGGGTGGCACCGGACAGGCTCTTGATTTCCTTTTCCGATCCGCGGCGCAGATAGCCATCGACAAAGCCCTTCACTTCGGGGCTGGCAGGATTGTCGCGCCCCAGAGCGGGGCGGGCGGCGGCGCGACTTACCCGGTCGAGCCGGGTCTTCACCTCGTCCATATCGCCGCGCAATTCGGTGATTGCCTTATCGGCTTCATCCTGCCGGGCAATGAGGTCGAAACTCTGTTCGAGCGGGGTGTTTTCGGGAGTCATATCCATGGGGCATTTCACCTTTCGGGGTTGGAAACGTGCACGAAAAAGCCGCCCGGAAAGGCGGCTGGCAGGAGGAAGAGGGAAAGGACGGAACAGGGGGGCAGGGCAGGGCGTGGGGCAGGGCGGGGCTCTGCGTCAGTGAACCAGATGCACGCGCGCGCCATTTTGCAGCGGATAGGTGACGAGGCTGACTTCGATCAGTTCGATATCTTCGAGCAGGCGCCCGCCGGGTAGCGGCTGAAAGGCGCGCGCGCGATAGCCGAAAGACAGGCCCGTTACCGTACGGTCGTAAAGCGCATGGGCCGCGCGGCTCCGGCTGCTGTCGAGCCGGGCGATGATGCGCAGGCCACGATTGTCTTCGCCCAGCCAGCCGACCGTGCCGATGCGCTTTTCCGGACGGTGCTCCCAGAGCAATGGGAAGGGATCGGCCGCCTCGGCGAGGCTGCGGGCGAAGGCGCCGGGCAGGATGATATCGCCCGCCCGGTCTTCCCGGTCGAACAAAGCCGCATAGCCGGCGATGGAAAGCGGCGCGGTGCTTTGGGTTACACGGCTATGCGCGGTTGCGGCGGGGTGGCGGATTCCGGAGGCACGGCTCATTTCAGCAACTCCGGCACGCCCATACGCATTGCGATCCCGACCAGCAGCAGCGCCATTACGCCGCGCACCATCCAGTCCACCACGGCTTTCCAGGCGCTCGCCTTGGCGTCGCGCCAGGCGCGCAGAAGCTCGCGCAATTCGTCGATATCGCTTTGCGCATTGTCATCCGCGAGGCCCAGCCGATGCAGCACACGGTCGGCGCCATGCTGGCTCGCCTCCTCGATAATCGCGCGCAGGGTCGTGAGGTCGCTGCCTTCTTCGGCAGCCTGCGCGATCAGGCTGGCAAGGGTGGTTTCCTGTTTCATTGCGCCTCTCCGTTCCGCGGCAGGCCGAGCATGGCGCGTTTCTCCTTCGCACTGAGAAAATCCGCTCCGGCGACCTGCGCCCATAATTTCTCGCGATCTTCGGACAGGGCGGGCACCTGATCGCGATCCACTTCGAGCGTCAGCCCGGCAAACCACACTTCCAGCCCCTCGGCGATGCCCGAAAGGATCTTGCCTGCCAGTGGTAGCAGCGTCAGCCGCCACAAAGCGCGATTGGCCTCGCGATAATTGGCATAGGTATTGTCTCCGGGCAGGCCGAGCAGCATCGGCGGCACCCCGAAACCCAGCGCAATATCGCGCGCGGCCGAGGCTTTGAGCGTTGCGAAATCCATATCGGCGGGCGTCATCGACATGCTCTGCCAGCGCAGCCCGCCATCGAGCAGCATGGGCCGCCCGGCATTGCCATCTCCGGCATAGGCCTGCTGCAATTCGGTTCTGAGCCGTTCGAACTGATCGGCGCTGAGGCCGATTCCGTCTTCGCTTTCATGAATCAGAGCGCCCGAGGGGCGGGCCGCATTTTCGAGCAGCGCCCGGTTCCAGTCGGCAGCGGCATTATGGATGGCGACCGCCTGTTCGATCGTTTGCAGACAGCCCGCCCCGTAATGATCGTCAAGCGGATGGAAGCTTTTGAGATGCACGATATTGGGCCAGCCCGCTTCGTCTTCCAGCGGCAGGGACAGCGTAGTATCCCCCACCTGATAACGATAGGCCGCCGGCCAGCCATCGGCCCCGGCAATCACCGAAACCCTCTCGGGCCGCAGGGCATAGAGTTCCACCGGCTGCCCGGCGGCATCCTTCATGATCTGCACATAGGCATTGCCATGCAACAGCAGATGCGCGGCCAGTGTTTCGAGCAGCGACTGCCCTGCGCTGGAAGCGTGCAACAGCTTCGCCGCGCGCATGTCCGAAGCAGCGGTGAGGGGCACTTGCCCGATGGCTTCCATCACAATCCGCAGCGAGCGTTGCGCGACCGGGTTTTCGAGCACGGCATGGCCTGCCGCCCGGCGATATTCGTAAGGCGGCCGGGTGCCCTGAGTCTCGAAAGCATGAAACCAGGGCGAAACATAGGAGCGCGCCAGAGGCATACGCCCCGCGTCACCGCCCTTGAAGGCGGTGCGCAGCGTATCGAGAAAAGACATGAGAAACCTCTTGGATTGAAGGCGGGATGAGCGCCGCAAGCGACGATCTGGAAAGTCAGCACGCGTTAGAAAGTCAGCACACGGGGCCCCGTGCGGCGGGTGAGGAGCAATTCTGTAAGGGCCCAGACCAGCGCGTCGGCACGGTCGGGGGAGCGGCCGGGGCCTTCATAGCTGCCGCCCGCCATCATTCCGCAAAGCTGGTCTTCCAGTGCAGGAAACTGCGCCGCATGGGTGATGCGGCCCGCTTCGTAAAGGGCGGCAACCGGCTCGGCGCGGGCGCTCTTGCCCCGGCTGGCATGGACGAGCCGCACCGGCATGGCGCAATCGGCTGCGCGCAGCACGCTTTCGACCATGGCCCCGCCCTGATTGGCTTCGGCCACCACCCGGTCGGCCTGCCAGCTCTGCGCGGTAAGCGCGACCTGCCGCGCCCAGCGTTCCGGCCCGACCGGGCCGAGCGAGGCATCGGCCAGCACCCGGCCATGGCCGTCCTCACCGATACCGGCAACGATAATGCCGCACAGATCGCCATGCGCCGAGGCCGGGGGATCGACCCCGACCACGATGCGGATGAGCGGTTGCGGCACTTCCACCCGGCAGCGTTCCAGCAGCGCGCGGCTCCACAGCGCGCCGTCCACTTCACCGAGCATTTCGCCGAGCAGTTCCTGCCGCCCCAGCGTCGTGCCGCCGAAGCGGTGCTGAATATCGGCCATGAACCGATGCGGCAAATTGGCTGCATTGTCGAAAGAGGAACCGCGCGTCACGACCACGCCCGCTTCGCTCTCCTGTGCCAGCAGGCGCTGCATCAGCGGGACCGCACGCGGCGTGGAAGTGGCGAGGATCTGCGGGTTTTCACTCAGACGCATACCCAGTTGCAGATTGTCCCATGCCTTGAGCGCACGGGAGGAGGCATTGTCCCATTTAGCCACTTCATCGCACCAGGCATGGCTGTGTTGCGGGCCGCGCAGGCTTTCGGGTTCGGCCGAGGAATAGAGCAGTGCCTGCGCACCGCCCGGCCATTGCAGACGGCGCAGAGACGGTTCGTAAGAAGGGCGCCGCGCCGGGCGGGCACAGGCCAGAATACCGCTTTCGCCTTCGACCATGATCGAACGGACATCGTTGAGCGAGGCCCCGACCAGAGCGATCCGCGCTTCGGGATCTTCGCGCGCCACCCGGATCACCCATTCGGCTCCGGCCCGTGTCTTGCCGAAACCGCGCCCGGCGCAGATCAGCCAGAGCCGCCAGACTGCCGCGGGCGGAAGCTGTTCGGGCCGCGCCCAGATGTCCCAGCAATAATGAAGATTCTTTTTCTGTTCCTCTGTGAGATAGGAAAACAGTGCTGTGCGATCGGTATCGTTCAGCGAGGTAAAGCCGCGCAGAGCCTCATCCATGAGCGGGCTTTTCATCGCCGGTTCCATCGGGCTGTGTGGCGGTGGCGGAACCGGGCGGCAGCAATTTTCGCGCGGCCTTTTCGCGTTCGCGCATTTTGGCGATTCGGGCATTGATCGAAGCGAGCAGGGCTGCCTCGTCGAAATCCTCGTGCCGGGCCCTTTCGCGCTGTGCAGTTTCCTGATGCAAAGCGAGCAGCCGCAGGGCAGAACCGATATCGAATTTCGGCCCATCGGCAGGCGCGCCCATTCGCAGGCGATAGAGCGTCTCCATTTCGAGATGCTCGTAACCTTCCATCAGCGCCTTGTGCCATTGCCGGGCAAAAGCGATCTCGCTGCGGCGTGTTTTATAAGCGCGCGCCGTGGTGACGCCTGCCGCTTGTGCCGCAGCGCTGACATTGGACGTATCGGCCAGCTTGTCGAGAAATACAGTGCGCCAGTGGCGATTGAGATGGCCGCTTTCGCCTTCGCGCAGATCGGCTCTGATTTTGGTGCGCGCGGAACGCCGCCGCGGCTGTAAGGCCTCGGTGTGAGTCATGTCGGGATATCCGTGAGATCTGGGAGAAGAAAAACGCGGCCTGAGCGAGTCGGACCTTCGCGATGTTCCTGATTGCTAACCAATCAGCGTGACAATGTCAAGATAAAATAACCAAAAAGGTTAAGTGATAGTGGTTGCGGTGCTGCACGCGCTCTTTTAGAGCGGAGCCTATCAGACGCGGATATGAGGGCCCGATGCTGCGCCGACTTTATGACTGGACGCTGGAAAAAGCGGCTCATCCCCATGCTACCGGCTGGCTCGCGCTGTTCGCTTTCATGGAATCCAGTTTCTTCCCCATCCCGCCGCATCCGCTGCTTGGGCTGATGTGTCTCGCGCGGCCGAGCAAGGCTTTGCGATTCGGGCTGGTCGCTACGCTGGCTTCGGTAGTGGGCGGATTGTTCGGCTACTGGATCGGCTGGGGTCTTTACGGTGCGATCGGCCAGACGCTGATCGATACGCTGGGCCTTACCGAGAGCTTTCCCGTGGCGGCCTGTTATCTGCGCGAATATGACTGGGAAGTGATCGTGCTGGCGGGCACCACGCCGGTGCCGTTCAAATTGCTGACCATCACCGCCGGTTTCATCGAAATGAATCTGGTGACATTCATTCTCGCCAGCATTGCCGGGCGCGGGCTGATTTTCATGAGCGTGGGTGTGTTGTTCCGCCTGTTCGGGGCGCCGATCAAGCGGTTTATCGATAAATATCTCGGGCTGGTGACAGCAGTGTTTACCGTGCTGCTGATCGGCGGAATTCTGGCCCTTTCGCTGCTTGGCCATGATGGCGGCGAAGCGCATGACAAATGCGAATCGGCCACCATGATCCAGCCTGGCTGAGGATGGGAGGGGGAGAGGCTGGCAGGCCTCTCACTTCACATCCCGCCGGCCCGGTCAGTCCTCGAAAATGGTCAGTCCTCGAAAGTGGTTTCGAGCGTGATTTCGGCATTGAGCAAGCGGGAAATCGGGCAACTGGCTTTGGCGGTATTGGCCAGATCGGTGAATACCTCTTTATCGGTGCCCGGCACATTGCCCGTCAATGTCAGGTCGGAGCGGGTCACGGTGAAGCCCGCCCCGTCTTTTTCCAGCCTGACCCGGGCGGTGGTTTCCAGCGTGCCCTTGGAAAGCCCTTTTTCGGCCAGTGCAAAGCTCAGCGCCATGGTGAAACAGCTCGCATGAGCCGCCGCGATCAGCTCTTCGGGATTCGTGCCCGGCTCATCCTCGAAGCGGGTGTTGAAACCGTAGGGCTGATTGTCGAGCACGCCGCTTCCGGTCGAGACATGGCCCTTGCCGCTTTTACCGAGACCTTCATATCGGGCGGTGCCTGTATTGGTCGTCATAGGTCTTTCTCCTGATTTGCGTTTCAGGAGAAAGACTCGGCAAAGGGGGGCTGTGTTCCGTGGCTTTCAGCGTTCCCTTATGCAGAGCCGCTCATTTGCGCAGATCGCGCGGGCAAGGCCTGGCTGGTGGCCTGATCCGGTCCTGCCCGGCCTTGCCCATGCGCTTTCGCGCTTTTCGGATCAGATGATCCCCACAGTTTTGCCCGCGCGCTCGAACATATCGAGAATCGTCCCGACCTGCTCTTCGCTATGTTCGGCGCAGAGCGAACAGCGCAGTAACGTCATATTGGCAGGGGTCGCCGGCGGGCGCGCCAGATTGACATAGAGCCCTTCCTTCAGCAGCGCTTCCCACATGGCCGCGCCCTTTTCGAGATCGGGCATGATGACCGCGACGATGGCGCTTTGCGCCTCTTCGGTACCCAGCGTGAAGCCGCGCTCTTTCAACCCGGCATGGAGACGCTGCGAATTGTCCCACAGATGCTTGCGCTTATCGGCATTATGCATCAGCTTGCGAATCGAGGTCGCAGCGGTGGCGACAACGCTCGGCGGCAGGCTGGCGGTGAAGACATAGGGCCGGCAGACGAGGCGCATGATCTCGAATTTGGGATGGTTGGAGACGCAGAAGCCGCCCACCGTACCGACAGATTTCGAAAAAGTGCCGATCACGAAATCGACATCGTCGATCACACCCTGCGCTTCGGCAACGCCCCGGCCGTTCTCACCGATGAAGCCCATGCTGTGCGCTTCATCGACCAGGACCATCGCATCGTATTTTTTGGCGACCGCGATCATTTCCTTCAGCGGAGCGATATCGCCGAGCATCGAATAGACACCTTCGAGCACGACGAGCTTGCCGGCCTCTTCAGGGATTCGACGCAGGCGCTTTTCCATCGCGTCGATGTCATTATGCTTGAAGGGAACGATCTCGGCATTGCCGAGCGAACAGCCGTCCCAGATGCTGGCATGGCTATCGATGTCGAGGACGATGTAATCGCCTTTTCCGGCAATGGTCGAAATGATTCCGAGATTGGCCTGGTAGCCGGTCGAGAAGACCATGGCGTGATCCATGCCGTAGAACGCTTTCAGCGCCTCTTCGCATTCCTTATGGCCCTGATAGGTTCCGTTCAGCACCCGGCTGCCCGTGGTGCCCGAACCGTAATCGGATAAAGCCTGCTTGCCGGCTGCAACCACATCGGGATCGAATGTCATCCCCATATAATTATAGGTGCCCAGCAAAATCGTTTCGCGCCCGTTGCAGATCGCCTGGGTCGGAGAGAGAACCCGCTCCATCACGAGGTTGAACGGGTCTTCCACGCCGCTTTCCAGCAGATCTTCGCGCTGTTTGATAAGCGGATCGAATTTGGAAAACAGATCGCCCTTTTCAGCGTCATGCGTCACGGGCCGGTCGGACTGGCTGATACCTTCGCTCATGATCGTTTAACCGTTCTGCAATTTATGCACAGCATCGATCAACTGGCCGTAAGTCTCGATTTCGGCCTGCTGGTTCATGCTGATGATAATGTCGAACTCATCTTCGATAGCGGCGACGAAATCCATCACCGTCAGGCTGTCAAATTCGAGATCACCGGCAAAGCTGGTGTTTTCTGTGATCTCGACGCCCTTCTTGTTGAAAGGCTCGATCAGAGAACGGATGCGACTATCGATGTCTGCGCGGTCCATGACGGAACTCCTTGACGTATGACACGTCATCTAAAACCCAAATGCGGCGCAAAAGCGGCGCATGGGGAGCTTGTCAAGCAATTGCCTGTCTGGCGCTGACATTCGTTCTGTCATCGAGCAGGGTTTTGACGGTTGTCATGAACGGTCCGATCGAGACCGGCTTGGCCAGATATCCTTCCGCCCCGGCATCGCGTATCCGCTCTTCGTCACCCTTTCCGGCATAGGCGGTCACAGCCAGAACCGGAATGTCCCGAAGGGCGGGGTCCCGCTTGATTTCAGCGATCAGATCAAGCCCGGAAACGTCCTGCAACTGAATGTCCATGATAACCAGATCGGGCATAAAATCACGTGTTCGTTCGATCGCGGCATGGCCATCGGCTACAGGCTCCACTTCGAACCCGCTGGCTCGCAGCACATCGCAGAAAAGCTTCCGATTGAGATCGTTATCCTCGACAACGAGGATCCGCTTGGTCATGTGTCCCCCGGACATGTCCTTCAGGAAAGAAAAGGTTACCGGCCTGTTTACCGATCTTGCAGGATGCTGGCAATTGTTAAGCGGACCGACCATATGACTCATGACCCGTCTGTACTGGCCTTGCAGGCCCTCGCTTGGATTCTGAGCGATGAAGACCGGGCGCAACGCTTTCTGGCTTTGACCGGCCTCACACCCGAATCCCTGCGTGACGGCGTGACGGACCGGGTGGTTCAGGGCGCGGTGCTGGATTTTCTGTGTGCGCACGAACCGGATCTGGTTGCAGCTGCCGAAATGATCGGTATCGAACCGGGTGAACTGGCAGCAGCGCGTGAAAGGTTGGATCGATGAATCGCCCGCTTCTCATTTCGGATTGCGATGAAGTGCTGCTCCACATGGTGCGTCATTTTCGCGACTGGCTGGATGAAGAACACGGGGTGGATTTCACCCTCAAAGGCCAGCCTTTTGCGCAATCCATGACCCGGCGCGAGACAGGCGAGTATCTCACTCAGGACGATGCATTTCATTATCTTAATCTGTTTTTCGATACGGAAATGCCGAGGCAGACAGCGATTGCCGGAGCCGTAAATGCCATTTCGGAGTTACAGCGCGATGCCGATGTGGTGATTCTGACCAATCTGGGAGATATGCGCAATGAAGCGCGCGTGAAGCAATTGAGAGAACACGGAATTGACGCGCCGGTTTTCACCAACCAAGGGCCGAAAGGCGAAGCGCTGAAACGTATTTTCAACGAATATCAGCCGGATCGGGCGGTGTTCGTGGACGATCTGGCTATCCACCACGCTTCAGCCGCGGAGGCTTTGCCGCAAATCGGCCGCCTGCACTTCTGCGGAGAACCCAGTATCGCCCCTTATGTGCCTTGTGCGCTGGAAGCCGGGGATGCCGACGCACGCATAGATAACTGGGCCGAGGCCTTGCCCTGGCTGCTCGACAATCTTCATGGAGAACGCAAATGAGTATCGAAGCCCGTCTGGCTGAAAAAGGTTACATACTGCCAGAAGCCGCTGCGCCGGTTGCGGCCTATCTGCCCGTGGTCGTACAGAATGGTCTTGCTCATGTTTCGGGGCAGCTCCCTTTTGTCGATGGCACCTTGGTGACGGGTAAACTCGGTGCTGACTTGACGCTGGAACAGGGCCAAACGGCAGCACAGGCCTGTGCATTGATGATTCTGGCTCAAATCAAAGCGGCGGGTTTTTCGCTCGACCGGATCGAAAAGGTGGTCAAACTCGGCGTTTTTGTCAATTCGCCAGCAGATTATACAGATCATCCGAAAGTGGCGAATGGCGCTTCTGAATTAATGGCCGAGGTGTTGGGTGAGGCTGGTCGTCACGCGCGCAGTGCCGTTGGCGTGGCTGCTCTGCCGCTCAATGCAGCCGTGGAAGTGGATGCGATCATTGCTCTGGCGACTGATTGACCGCTGGCGAGCTCCAGCTCCTCCTGCGCAGCGCGTAGAATGGTTATATAACTGGCAGTTCGCTCATCGCGGCCTGCACGGGAAAGCACGGGTCGAAAATTCGATGTCGGCCTTTTCAGCAGCGCTCAATGCCGGAATGGGTATTGAATGCGATGTGCAGGCCAGTGTGGATGGCCGAGCAATCATTTTTCACGACTGGACACTTGACCGGCTGACCGGACATCGAGGCCCGGTAGGACATCGCACGGTGGGGGAGTTGACGCATACGGCTCTGCTCGATTCGGCCGATAATATAGCAACGTTGCACGATCTGCTGAAACTGGTGCGGGGCCGGGTGCCGCTGCTGGTAGAAGTCAAAACGCGCAATACGGGCCGGGTTGAACGAATTTGCCTGGCCGTTCGGCGTGAGCTGGAAGGCTATCCGGGGCCTGTGGCAGTGATGAGTTTCGATTCGCGTGTAGTAAGCTGGTTTGCCCGTTATGCCGACAGCATCTGTCGCGGGCTGGTTATGAGTGAAAAGAACGCGCGGACTTTGTCTGGAGCAATTCGTCGTCACCTTGCTCTGTGGCGCGCCAGACCTGATTTTCTCGCTTATGATGTGCGTGACCTGCCCAGCCGTTTCGCGGCCATGCAACGCAGGCGCGGCATGCCGGTTTTGACCTGGACGGTCGATCAGCCTGGGCTTGTGGGGCTGGCGGCTCAATATGCTGATGCCCCGATTGCTGAAGGCTCGGGGGTCGTATAATGGACCCAAATGCCCTATTTATGAGGCAATGTCTGACAATAAACTGATTGCGCGCGTGGCTTCCTCGGTGGGCACTTTCTCTGCCGATGAGTGGGATGGGCTGGCTACGGATGGAGGGTGTGAGAGCAACCCATTTATGTCGCATGCTTTTCTTACCACGCTGGAAGATTCGAGCAGCGTCGGGCCCGGCACGGGATGGAGCCCTGCCCCCTTGGTCATCGAAAACACACAGGGTGGTTTGCTGGGGGCGCTTCCCTCCTACATCAAAGGTCATAGTCAGGGCGAATATGTATTCGATCATGCCTGGGCAGATGCCTGGCACCGGGCAGGCGGGAATTATTATCCCAAATTACAGATTGCGGCACCGTTTACACCGGCTACCGGGCCAAGACTTCTGTTACGAGATGAAAGTGTGGCCCCCCTTCTACTGAGAGCTGCCGAAGCGCTATGCGAGCAGAATGATCTGTCTTCCGCGCATGCGACTTTTATCGATCCGCGCCAGTTACCGCTTTTCGAAGAGGCTGGCTGGCTTACCCGCAGCGATATCCAGTTTCATTGGGAGAATACGGGGTTTTCCCAGTTCGACGATTTTCTCGAGAAACTGGCGTCACGCAAACGCAAGGCGATACGCAAGGAGCGTCGGGCAGCCCAAGAGGGGGTCGAAATTCGTCACCTGTCGGGTGATGATCTGAAAGCGGAACATTGGGATGCTTTCTGGGAATTCTATCAGGATACTGGTGCACGCAAATGGGGTACACCCTATCTGACACGTGAAGCTTTTGATCTCTTTGGCGAAAGAATGGGCGATCAGATTCTGCTTATTCTGGCCTATCAGGATGGAAACCCGATTGCCGGTGCACTCAACTTCATCGGAAGTGAGGCGTTGTATGGCCGCTATTGGGGCTGTATCGTCGACAAGCCCTTTCTCCATTTTGAATTATGCTACTATCAGGCGATCGACGCTGCGATTGCACTTGGACTGAAACGGGTCGAAGCCGGAGCGCAAGGAGGGCATAAGCTGGCGCGGGGTTATGAACCGGTCCGAACAAGGTCTGCCCATTGGATTGCCGATCCAGGTTTTCGCGCCGCTATAGCCGAATATCTCGAACAGGAGCGCGATGGTGTAGCTGCCGATCAGCTGTTTCTCGGAAGTCGAAGTCCTTTTCGTAAAGGATGAACGAAATTTGCGCTCGATCATTTGGTGGATTTCCACAAGCGGTAAATGGAAGATACAGCCTCTGTCCTTTATGCCCGACCCATTCCGAATGCCGGAAAACGGGGATCACGAGGCATTTTTATAATTTTGTTTGCCTTCACGGGGGATTGCGACTTGTGTGCAAATATCACTCGCTTTATACGCCCGGCCCATCGGGGCTTAACGATAAAAGATGCAGCGGAACAGCACGCCGTTAAGACCGATATGGGGAGGTGGACCGATTGCGGAGTAGCATAGATGGCTACCATTTTAGGTGACGATATCGATATTCTCGCGAAGGCCAAGCGAGCGCTGGATGGTGATTACACACCCAGCGATGACGAAGAATATATGTCGGCCAAACAACAAGACTATTTTCGAGTGCTTTTGCTTGAATGGAAAAAGGCGATTCTTTCGGCTGCTGAAAGCACGCTTCAATCGCTTCAGGATGGTCCGATCCGGGAGCCCGATCTTAATGATCGCGCTTCCAGTGAGACCGACTGGGGGATCGAATTGCGGACCCGGGATCGGCAGCGCAAGCTGATTGCCAAGATCGATGCAGCTTTACGGCGGATCGAAGAGGGTGAGTATGGCTGGTGCGAAGTTACGGGTGAGCCGATCGGTATCAATCGTCTGATCGCCCGGCCAATTGCCACCATGACGGTGGAAGCGCAACAGGCTCATGAACGTCGTGAAAAGATTTCGCGCGACGATTGACGCCTATTGACACAGGCTGCTGACGGGGAACCTGCCCTTTTATGATTGCGTTTGCGATCTTAAGAGCAGATAAACTTGTTGTATTGCAGTATATTCATGCACAGCAATGCTGAAGCATTTTTCTTGTGGCAAGATCGTAGGATAATGGCAAAAGTCGATACTCGCCAGGTTAGCCGGGACAGCCTGTTCCTTCTCGCGCAATTGCGTGTGGATGGGAGCGAGCAGCTTCATACGGTCCGTGTGCGCAATCTCTCTTCTCGCGGCATGATGGCTGAGGGAGATGTGAAGGTTATGCGTGGGACGCAGCTTTCCGTCGAATTGCGTAATATCGGCTGGGTGGAAGGCACTGTCGCGTGGACGCAGGATAATCGTTTCGGTATTGCCTTTATTGATGAAATCGACGCCAAACAGGTGCGCAATCCGGTCAATATGTCGGGTGATCTCGATACACCGCGTTACACGCGCACTGCCGTCGGTAAAGCGGACGATCGCGATCCCAAGAAGCTGCGTAAGATCTGATCCATCTATTCGTTGATGCGGGTCACCGCTACGCGTAAGGATTTCGCATGGTCCCTGCCCGAATCCTTATGCTTTGCTGCGCCTTTCTCGCAATAACGGGGTGTAAGGAAAAGCAGAGCGGCCCCGTTACTGTTGCATTTCCCACATCCGCCGAAGCGCTCTATGCAAAGGGGCTGCAATTGACCCCGCCGGCGCGTTATTTGCGCGGGGCAACTGAAAGTGGCCTTGTCGGGCTGGATCGTAACGGTGAAGTTATTCCTGCCATCGCTGATCGCTGGATCGTGACGGAAGACGGGATGAGTTATATTTTCCGCCTGCGGGATGGGAAATGGCCTGATGGCAGCGCAATCACCGCACGTAGCGTGAGGCAAAGTTTGCGTCAGACTCTGCGTGCTCTGACCGGGACCGAGCTGGGCCTCGACACTGCGCAGATTTCCCAAGTTCGCGCGATGGCAGAACGGGTGATCGAGATTCGCCTGTCGAGCCCGATGCCCGATTTTCTGCAACTTCTTGCACAGCCTGAATTCGCGATTCGTCGCGAAAGTGGCAGTATGGGGCTGATGACCATGACCAGGAAAGACGATGAAGCTGTGCTTCTCTTGCGTCCGCCTGAAGAACTGGGATTGCCGCTGGATGGAAAATGGGCTCAGCACAATCGTCCGGTCCACATTGTGCCGTTAACCGCAAAAGATGCGATTGAACGCTTCAAGAATGGTGCGGTTGATCTGGTGGTCGATGGCCGTTTGGGAAGCCTTCCTCTTACCGATATGGGGCCGCTTGCGCGCGGGACCTTGCAGCTGGACCCTGCGCTGGGCCTCTTTGGACTCCAGATTCGACATGAAAAGGGCTTTCTTGCAGAGCCTGAAGGGCGCGAAGCTCTCAGTCTGGCGCTGGACCGGAATCGTCTGCGCGAAGCGCTCAATCTTGCTGGTTGGATTCCGACCACGCGTATCGTGGCAGCAGGTCTGCAAGGCGATCTCGGCACAATCGGTGAGAGATGGGCCGATATTTCCATGGAAGAGCGACGCGAAGAGGCGGCTTTACGTGTCGCAGCCTGGAAAGCTTCGGTTAGAAGCGAACTCGACAGGACGGAAGCTGAAGTGTCAGCCGACATGGCGAAGGAAGATAAGGAAAATACGCCATTACAACTTCGTATGACTGTCTTCCTGCCCGAAGGTCCCGGTTATGATATGCTGTTGGATGCGTTGGGCAGCCAATATGCGGAAATAGGTATTACGCTTGTCCGTGCACCGGATGCACAGGCTGCCGATATGGTGCTGGTCGATAATGTCGCCCGATATGCGGGTGCACGCTGGTTTCTCAACCAGTTCAATTGCCGGCTGAAACGAGGTCTTTGCTCAGCTGAGGCCGACCAGCGTGTAGCGGAAGCCATGACCGCGACCGACTCTGGGGAGCGCTCGGCTCTGCTGACCGAGGCAGAAGCGGAACTGACTTCTGCTAATGCTTATATTCCGCTTGGATCACCAATTCGCTGGTCGTTAGTTCGGGGGCGGCAGGAAGGCTTCGCCGTCAATCGCTGGGCTTTCCATCCCTTGCCGGAACTGGCTACACTTCCCAATTAGAGCAGGAAGGTCAGCTAGGCGGGAAGGTACCAAATGTCTGATAATAAACGTCCGCGCTCCATGGGGATCGAAATGCCGGTTGGCAACGATCCAGCCTCCATCCGTCAGCGGATCCAGATGATGGAAGCGCTTCTTGAGCGAGCCTTTACCGTGCCGGGCATAAAACGCGGCGTTGGTCTCGATGCCGTTATCGGCCTCATTCCTGTGGTAGGTGATGTCATCACAGCGGCTATGGGCGCCTATATCATATGGGAAGCGCGCAATCTGGGTATCCCGAAATGGAAATTATGGCGCATGGCGGGCAATATCGCTTTTGACAGTGCTATCGGTGCTATTCCGGTAGCCGGCGATTTGTTCGACTTTGTTTATCGGTCCAATTCGCGCAATCTGAAGATCATTAAAAAGCATCTCGATAAGCACCATCCCGCTGCACAGGTGATCGACGGTTAAAGGCGATACTTGTCCGGTCTGCCGATGAATTACTCTTCCAGTTCGATATCCCAATAAAGCCAGTCCCGCCAGGTTTCATGAAGATAATTAGGCGGGAATCCCTTGCCATATTGCTGTAATTGCCAGCTTGTTGGCCGGATCGGTTCCACTTTTAGCTTCATATGAGCCTGTTCCGGCGTGCGTCCGCCTTTCCGCATATTGCAGGGGGCGCAGGCGGTGATGATATTCTCCCATGTCGTTTTGCCGCCCAGTCTGCGTGGGATGACATGATCGAAGGTCAAATGGTCGTGGCATCCGCAATATTGGCAGGCGAAGCGGTCCCGCAGGAACAGGTTAAACCGTGTGAAAGCCGGAAATTCGCTCGGTTTCACATATTGCCGCAGGGCAATTACAGAAGGAATCTGTATGTCGAGCGAAGGCGAATGAACCGCACGATCATAACTCGCCACGACATCCACCCTTTCGAGGAAGATTGCCTTAATGGCTGTTTGCCAGGGCCAGAGGCTCAGCGGATAATAGGACAACGGAGTGTAATCGGCGTTGAGAACCAGCGCCGGGCAGTTTTCCAGCTTGCGTGTGGGATCTTCATCCGCACTGCGGAAGCAAGCTGCTCTTTCGATCAGTTCGGCTTTGAACACTCTTTGTGCCCTCCCTGATGAATGCAGGTGAGCATTTGCTGCAAAAAGCGTCAAGACTGTTACAAAAGCATAATCCACAGAAATTTTGGCTAAATTTATGTTTAGCCTCTAGGACAGTGCCGGAATGATCGTTACGCGCTTTGCCCCTTCTCCGAATGGCTCTCTACATCTTGGCCATGCCTATTCTGCTATTACCGCTCATGATTGTGCCCGGATGGGTGACGGACGTTTTCTCTTGCGGATCGAGGATATTGATGGGAGCCGCTCACGCTCCGAGCTGGCGGACGAATTTCGTGCTGATCTTCAATGGCTTGGCCTATCGTGGGAAGATGTCCCGCCACAATCGACAAGACTGGCCAGATATTCAGAGGCAGCCGAACGCTTGAAAGCGACGGGATTGCTGTATCCCTGTAATTGTACCCGGGCGGATATTATGGCCACAGATCCCGAAATGGGACCGTTGGGGCCGATCTATCCCGGGCATTGCCGCCATAACCCTCCCGACCCGACGAGGCAAAAGGTTGCCTGGAGGATGGATGTTGCGGCGGCCATGGAGGCTGTTGGACCGCTTACTTGGATAGATGAGCGGTTTGGTGAGCAAAGGATGTCGGCCGATCTCATGGGCGATGTGGTTCTGGTGCGTAAGGATTGCGATACGCCTTCAAGTTATCATCTCTCGGCCACGCTGGACGATGCTGCCGATGGTGTGACGCTGGTCACACGTGGAATGGATCTGTTTATGGCGACGCATATTCATCGCTTACTTCAAGCGTTGCTCGGCTTGCCGAGCCCGCACTGGTATCATCATGACTTGCTGGTGGATGATGATGGCCGCAAACTGGCTAAAAGGCGCGGATCTCCATCCCTGGTGGATCGCCGTCTGGCAGGGCAGGACGGGTTGATCTTGGCAGCCGATCTGCGTGCAGGAACTTTCCCCGCTGGTCTTGTTCTGTCTCATTCGTTAGAATGACATATATGAACACGTTTCTGGTTATTTTGCTGATCTTTCTGGCGATTATGGTGGTCGTTTCGCTAATTCGCGGGATCGTTGCTTTTCTTCAAAGCACCAGAATCGATCTGGAAAGTGGCTCAGACAAAGTAACAGAGCTGCAACTGAAGCAGAACCGCGCCATGATGTCCCGTATCAAGTATCAGGCAGCTGCTATCTTCGTCGTGGCAATTATCCTGCTGTTCAATCGCTAGCAAAGCGGCCTCCAGGCCGTTATATGCGTGCTGCAACTGCGAAGGAGTGGCGTGATGAGAAGGATCGGAGTTATTGGAGCAGGGCAGATGGGTGCAGGAATCGCCCACACGGTGGCTTCCAGCGGCATAGAGGTGCTACTGACTGATCGTGATCTGTCCATTGCGGAAAAGGCGAAAGATGGCATTGCCAAGCGGCTGAATCGTCTGGTCAGCAAGGAGAAAATGACCTCGGAGGATGCACAATCTGCCCTTTCCCGGATCACGCCGATTGACGATTATGCGCCGATGACTGATGCGGAGCTGATTGTTGAAGCGGCGACCGAGAACGAAGAGATCAAGAAAGCCATCTTCGAACAGGCCTGTGCTGTTCTGGCCGATGAAGCTGTTCTTGCCAGCAACACCAGTTCGATTTCGATCACACGCATGGCGGCGGCAACACCGGTCCCGGAGCGTTTTATTGGGCTCCATTTTTTTAATCCCGTTCCCGTCATGAAACTGATCGAACTGATTCCGGGACTGGCAACCAGCGATGATACGGTCACTCGCACGCGTAGCTTCGCTGAAAGCCTTAGCAAAGAAGTAGTGCTGAGCGAAGACGAGCCAGGCTTTGTAGTTAATCGCATCCTGTTGCCGATGATTAATGAAGCGGTTTTCGTGTTGGGGCAGGGTACAGCCAATGTGGCTGATATCGACAAAGGTTGCCATCTTGGTCTCAATCACCCGATGGGGCCTTTGCAACTGGCTGATTTTATTGGCCTCGATACGTGTCTTGAAATCATGCATGTGATCTTTGAAAGCACCGGCGATTCCAAATATCGCCCTGCACCGTTGCTCACTAAATATGTCGATGCGGGTTGGCTTGGGAAGAAAACCGGCAAAGGCTTTTATGACTATTCCGAAGAGGAAGCTCAGCCGACCCGCTGATTGGGAACAGGCGAGGCATGCTACCCGTTAATCAGTCAAAGGAGATATCCGATGACTGATAAGCCCGTTGAAAATCAGGAACAGCGTCAAGCCGATATGGCGCCTGAAACGCATAATGACGAGCAGGACGATCATCTCGCCCAGGCACAGGAGGTGTCAGAAGAGGCGCAGGCACTGACGCCTGGCAGCGAAAGCCCGACTGAAAGTGAAAGAGACCAGGGCGATAGTGGCCTGCTCAATGATTCCACACAGGATATGGTCGATCATATGCGCGATATGGAATCAAGCGGTCGGGTGGATATGGATGCCTATCGCGGTGAACCGAATTACGATGATAATGTCGATAAATATGGCGAAGGCCATAATAGCGACGGATTGCGCGGAGATGGCAGTTAAAGACGCATCGCATATGAAGGCCGGGTAAGCCGATATGTATTACGGTCCGATCCGGCCATCATTCAAAACCCAGAAACCGGCAATCAACACCATTGCTCCGACTACCACGGACCAGCTCATCCATCGGATGTTGGGCAGATCCGGTTTGTCTACCTGATGAGTTGAAAGCCGTTCGAACGTTTTACAAGCGCGGTTTTGGGCCGTGATTGCGATGGTGGCACCCAGTAGCACAAACAAGGTGGCTATTGCCTTGGCTAGCCACGGTGGTTCGAAATCGCCAAATACTGCCCTAAAGGCAAGACCGATGCCGATAGCGGCAAAGGCTGTGCGCAGCCATCCGGCGAATGTACGCTCGGTAGCCTGAACCGTCCGGTCTTCGGCAAGATCGGTCCGGTCTTCGGCCAGCTCAGTGGAATTCTTTTGCCCATCGGCCATAGAAATAATCTAGCCGGACCCCCGTTAAAGGCAATCTTCCTTTCAATTTGCGGCTTCGCGCTTCAGTTCATACAGCATGTCCAGCGCTTCACGCGGGCTCAGCGCGTCGACATCCAGAGCCAACAAAGCCGTGCGCAATTGGTCGCATTGTTCTTCTTCTGCCTGTGTTGCGGCGGCGAAGAGCGGGAGTTCTCCCAGACCAGCGGCGAGCCCACCAGTTTCGGCCCGGCCTTTTTCGAGTTTATCGAGCACCATTTTGGCGCGCGACACGACGTCTTTCGGAACACCGGCTAGCCGCGCCACGGCAAGGCCATAGGACTGGTCGGCCGGGCCTTGTGCCAGCTCATGCAGCAGAACCAGATCGCCTTTCCATTCACGCGCCCGCACATGATGGAGTGAAAGCGAATCGCATGTATCGGCAAGCCGGGCCAGTTCGTGATAATGTGTGGCAAAGAGGCAGCGTGAACGATTACGTTCATGCACTGCTTCCACCACTGCCCAGGCGAGTGCCAGACCGTCATAAGTAGACGTACCGCGGCCCACTTCATCGAGAATGACAAAACTGCGCTCGCTTGCCTGCGCCAGAATGGCGGCGGTTTCCACCATTTCGACCATGAAGGTTGAGCGTCCACGAGCAAGATTATCCGATGCCCCGACACGACTGAACAGCCGGTCGACCAGTCCTATAGTGGCTGATGCAGCAGGTACGAAGCATCCTGCCTGCGCTAGCAATACAATTAAGGCGTTTTGCCGCAGAAAAGTCGACTTACCGCCCATATTCGGCCCACCGACCAACCATAGCCTGTCAGCTGGCTGGAGCTGGCAATCATTGGCCACGAAACGCTCTCCATTGGCCATGAGAGCAGCCTCTACCACCGGATGGCGGCCGCCTTTGATATCGAGCACCGTATCTTCTGAAATGGTTGGCCGTGACCAGTCGCCATCGGCGGCTCTTTCTGCCTGTCCGACCGCCACATCGATCCGAGCGAGTGCAGAAGCGGTTTCGGCTATGGTCTGTCTTGCAGCCACGACGGAAAGGGTCAGATCTTCAAAATGGGATTCTTCGGCTGCAATAGCGCGCCCACCTGCTTCGGCAATCCGGCTTGCCTCTTCATGCAGATGGAGCGAATTGAAACGCACCGCATTGGCCATCGTCTGGCGATGCGTGAAATCGCTGTCCGGTGCCATCAGCACTTCAGAATGGCGGCTGGGCACTTCGATGAAATAACCCAGCACGCCATTGTGCTTGATCTTCAGCGAGGAAATGCCGGTCTCTTCGCGGTAGCGCCCTTCGAGAGCGGCAATCGCGCGCCGCGCATTGCCGGAGATACCGCGCAATTCATCGAGTGAAGCATCATAGCCTTCAGCAATATAACCACCCTGGCCACGTTCAGTTGGCGGTGAAGCGATGAGAGCACGGGACAGTAGGTCAATGAGCTCGTCATGTTTGTCGAGCCCGGGCATCAGGCTTGCGAGCAGGGTGGGATGATTGTCGTTTTCATTCAGCCGGTGGCGAATGGCTATACCTTTGGTAAGACCATCGCGAATCTGGCCAAGATCGCGCGGACTACCTCGTCCGGCAACGATTCGGCCCAATGCGCGGCCAATATCAGGGAGACTGCGTAACATTTCGCGCATGTCCCCCCGCAGAATCGCGTCCTGACGAAAATAGTCTACAGCTGACAATCGTTCCTCAATAGCCTGTGCATTGACCAAAGGGGCTGAGAGGTCTTCTACTAGTTGGCGTGCACCCGCGCCGGTAACGCAGCGATCGATAGCGGCAAGCAGACTGCCGGTTCGATTGCCTTGTTGGGACTGAACGATTTCGAGACTGGCTCGCGTCGCTTCGTCCATTGCCATGCTATTATCGCTAGCCCGCAGAACAGGAGGCAGAAGGAAAGGCAATGTGCCTCGTCCGACATGGTCGAGATAGGTAATCAGGCCACAGGCAGCGGCAAGCATGGGGCGGCTGAATTGGCCGAATCCATCGAGTGTCGAGACACCATGAAGAGCTTTCAGCCGGTTCTCACCCTCATCGCTCGAAAAATCTTGGTTCGCACGAGGAATGGCCTGATTCAAAACTATGTCTGTTTCCGCAAGCCAGCTGTCGGGAGCAACAAGCTCGCTTGCTCCTATCCGGGCAAGTTGGGCATGAAGCCGCTCAGGTGCGCATTCTTCGAGTTCCATCCGTCCGGTGGAAATATCGCAGGATGCGATACCGCAAGTTCCGCGAAGTTCGACTATCGCGGCGAGCATGTTGGCGCGGCGCGGTTCGAGCAGGGCTTCCTCAGTCAGCGTGCCTGCGGTAACGAAACGTACAATATCACGCTTTACCAGTGCTTTGGAGCCGCCGCGTTTCTTTGCTTCTTCCGGCGTTTCCACCTGCTCGGCAATAGCGACCCGGCAGCCTGCCCTGATAAGGCGCGCGAGATAACTTTCTGCTGAATGGACCGGCACGCCGCACATGGGCACCGGCTCTCCATGATGTTCGCCGCGTGTGGTCAGAGCAATATTGAGCACGCTACTTGCGGTCTTGGCATCGTCGAAAAAGAGTTCGAAAAAGTCGCCCATGCGGTAAAACAGCAGACAATCTTCTGCCTCTTGTTTGAGAGCGAGATATTGCGCCATCATCGGTGTTGCGGAACCTGCCATAATCTTCCGGTAGCGATCCTTGCAAAGATTCGGAATGGGGTTCAGGGAGCTTTCCCCTACCGCTTTTCGTTAGGGGCGTTTAAGCAGCCGCCAGAGACAGGAGTTAAAGAGCTTTGGCCGAACAAGACAATTCGAGTTTCACCACCCGCGAAGCGCTTTTCTATCACAAGGCAAAGCGCCCGGGTAAGATCGAGATTATCGCCTCCAAGCCCATGGCGACCCAGCGCGATTTGTCGCTGGCTTATTCGCCCGGTGTGGCAGCGCCGGTTGAGGCTATCGCAGAAGATCCGGCGGCGGCTGCCGATTATACGGCACGATCCAATCTGGTAGCAGTGATTTCCAACGGTACCGCGATTCTCGGCCTTGGCAATCTTGGTGCGCTTGCTTCCAAGCCGGTGATGGAAGGCAAGTCGGTACTGTTCAAGCGTTTTGCCGATGTCGACTCAATGGATATCGAACTCGACACCGAAGATCCTGAAGCTTTCATCAATGCCGTTGCTTTGATGGAACCGACTTTTGGCGGTATCAATCTGGAAGATATAAAGGCGCCGGAATGTTTCATCATTGAGCAGACTCTGCGTGAGCGGATGAATATTCCGGTGATGCATGACGATCAGCACGGCACAGCGATCATTGCCACGGCGGGCCTTATCAATGCCTGTCATCTGACAGGGCGCAAGCTCGAAGATGTGAAGATGGTGGTCAACGGGGCTGGCGCATCGGCCATCGCCTGCACTGCGCTTATCAAGGCGATGGGCGTTCGACATGAAAATGTCACTATGTGCGACCGGGACGGCGTGATTTATCGTGGGCGTGAAAAAGGGATGGATCAGTGGAAGAGCGCGCATGCGATCGACACCGACGCCCGCACACTTGCTGACGCGCTTGATGGTGCTGATATCTTCCTCGGTCTGTCTGCCGGTGGCGCGTTGAAGCCTGAATTGCTCGCAAAGATGCAGGATAAACCGATCATCTTTGCGATGGCTAATCCGACCCCTGAAATCTGGCCGGACGAAGCCAAGAAGGTGCGCCCGAATGCCATTATCGCTACAGGTCGTTCGGATTATCCAAACCAGGTCAATAATGTGCTTGGCTTCCCCTTCATTTTCCGTGGTGCGCTGGATGTGCAGGCTACGGCGATCAATGAAGAAATGAAGATGGCCGCTGCGGAAGCTATTGCCGAACTCGCACGTGAGCGTGTGCCGGAAGAGGTTGCTGCTGCTTACGGCAAAAATCACCGTTTTGGCACCGAATATATCATTCCCGCCCCGTTCGATCCGCGTCTGATGGAGCGTGTATCGGCTGCTGTTGCCAAAGCGGCGATGGATACCGGTGTAGCCAAGGCTCCGATCGAGGATCTGGAAGCCTACAAAATGAAGCTCAAGGCACGGCTCAATCCCACGACTTCGGTGCTGACACAGGTCTATGCTGATGCGCAGGCTCACCCTAAACGGGTTGTTTTTGCCGAGGCGGAAGAAGAAGTGACTCTGCGTGCGGCTATCCAGTTTCGTGATTTCGGATATGGCACGCCGGTTCTGGTCGGTCGGACACAGGCAGTGGTTACCAAGCTCAAGGAACTGGGCGTGGCCCACCCTGAAGCTTTTGAAATTCAGAACTCGGCGGATTCACCCTATGTGCAGGAAATGGTGGATTATCTCTATCAGCGCCTTCAGCGCCGCGGCTTTATGGAACGCGATGTGCGCCGGATCGTCAATCAGGACCGCAACATCTTTGCCAGTGCCTTGGTCGCGCTGGGGCATGGCGACGCGATGATTTCAGGCCTTACCCGGCCTTTTGCACAGACCATGAAGGAAGTGCGTCACGTGCTCGATCCCAAGCCGGGCGGCATGCCTTTCGGGGTTCATCTGATGATCGGTAAGAACAAAACCGTGTTCCTTGCCGATACCACCATCAATGAGAGACCTACGGCTGAGGAACTGGCACATATCGCCAAGGAAACCGCCGCTGTGGCACGTCGTCTCGGCCATGAACCACGTGTTGCCTTCCTGTCCTATTCGACCTTTGGTAACCCGGCGGGACGCTGGTTGGAAAATCTGCGCGGTGCAGTACATATTCTCGATCAGGAAAAGCCCAATTTCGAATATGAAGGCGAAATGGGTCCCGATGCGGCGCTCAACCCGGTCATCATGGCGAATTATCCATTTAGCCGCTTGTCGGCTCCGGCCAACGTACTGATTATGCCGGGTCTGCAGTCGGCCAATCTTTCGTCCAAGCTGCTACGCGAACTGGGTGGCAATTCAGTGATTGGTCCAATGCTGATCGGCATGGAAAAGCCGGTTCAGATCGCTCCTATGACGGCAGCAGCTCCCGATATTCTGACGCTTGCCGTGCTCGCGAGTGCCGGTGTCGTGAAATAGATAACGTCTTTAAAGACAGATAAAAATCGGCCCGACCGGATTTCTCCGGCCGGGCCTTTTTTGGCTCTCACAAAGAGAGCCGGTCTGGCATGCTCGGCCTTGAGGGGTGGGGAGGGCCGTGCCGCCAGAAATTGGTATACCTTGTATGGCCTAGGACTCCTCCGGATGCGTCAGACATGTATTGGCCCATTGTCCGACTTCGCGAAGAGCCGCCAGACTGGCGGTCCCTTTCGGGCTAAGAGCATAATGCACATAGATGGGAGGATCGCAGGACACGTCGCGCTGGACGAGGCCCGCCTCCTGTAATTCGCGCAATCGCTTGCTAATCATACGCTGGCTCGCACCGGTGGAACGTACGATTTCATTGAAGCGCAGTGCCCCCCTTTGAAGTTCCCAGAGGATTGCACCGCTCCATTTCGTACCGATCACGCGCGTACCCTGTTCTATGGCGTCGCTACCAGGCGCAGGGCTTTCATCAGACTGTTCAGCGGTGTTATTGCTGGGCATCAGTGGTTTCCTCCATGGATTGCCATCCGCCGCCCAATGCTTTGAACAGATCAACACGATCGGAGCTGAGTGTCTGAATCGAAGAGGCATAGGATGCTCTTGCTTCCAGTAAATCTTGCTGTGCGGTCAGCACGTCCAGATAAGCGACTGACCCGGCGCGATAACGCAAATTGGCCAGCTTGAAGGCATTTTCCGAACGATCCCGTGCTTCACGCAAAGATTGCAGACGTTCGCCTTCATTCTCGACAGTGGTAAGTGCCTGTTCGACTTCCTTCAGGGCGGTCAGTACCTGCCCGTCGAAACTGGCGAGCGAGGCTTCACCTTGCGCTTCGGCTTGCCGCAGGCGCGCCCTGGCAACGCTCATATTGGGGAAACTCCAGGAAATGAGCGGGCCGAGCGAGAAGGAGAAGGAATCGCTGCCTTTCACATCATCGTTGCGAAGGAAATTACCCGTCGCACCGAGTGAGATCCGGGGATAAAGATCTGCCGTCGCCACACCGATCCGGGCAGTGTCGGCCGCAAGCTGTCTTTCTGCAGCGCGCAGGTCGGGGCGGCGGCGCAACAACGCTTCTCCGTCTCCGATCGGCAGGCGTGAGACGCTCATGTCCGGCGGCGTTGTGCACTGACTGGCGATACCTGGCACTTCTGCAGGCGTGGCTCCCAGGAGAGCTGCCAGTTCGAACTGCGCAACGCGCCGTTGTGCGCGGATCGTGGGCAACTGCGCCTGAGCCCGGGCATAAGCGGCAGCAGCGCGTTCGACTTCGAGCCGCCCAGCCGCCCCTGCTTCCTGCCGTTGCCGGATCAGTTTCAGCGAATCCTGACTGGTCTTGATGGATTCTTCGGCGATGGTCTGTGCGAGGCCAAGAGTGCAGATATTGAGATAGCTGCGCGTTGTTTCTGCTGCCACGGTGACGCGCACAGCATCGCGTGCCGCCTTGCTGGCCTGTGCATCGGCATTGGCTGCCCGAATGGCATTGCCTATGCGTCCGAACAGGTCGGCTTCCCATGACACATTCCCCGATCCCAGAACCGAGAACTGGCTGTCGCTGAACGTACCACCTCCTGCTTGCCCGTTCGCCCCGGGCAGTGAGTCGCCATAAGTGGCGCCGCCGCTAAGCGTGGTGGAAGGCAGGCGACCTGCACGCGCTTCTTTGAGAACCGCATTGGCTCTCTTTAGATTTGCATCCGCGACGCGCAGGTCGGTATTGGCCGAGAGCGCTTGCTGGACCAGCCGGTCCAGAGCAGGATCGTCATAGAGTTGCCACCACCTGTCGGGCAGCGGCACTGACGGATCGAAATCCGTTGCCTGGGTCACAAAGCCACCCTGTTCATCCGGCAGTGTCGGTTGCGCAGGGGGCGCGTAATCGGGCACTGTTGCGCAGGCAGCCAGCAAAGGAAGCGCCGCTATCGTCAAAAAGCCTTTACGCATGGGCCGGACCTCCTTCCGAAGCATTGTTTTCTTCGCCTGCCGTTTCATGAGGCTTTCTGGCACTCTTACGGTGGTCAGCGGCAATGAATGTGTAGATCGTCGGCAGCACAAACAGGGTGAAGAGCGTGCCGATCAGCAGTCCCATCACGACCACTACACCGATGGCGAAGCGGCTGGCAGCACCGGCCCCTCCGGCAAAGATCAGTGGAACCAGTCCGGCGACCATGGCTGCGGTCGTCATCAGAACCGGGCGCATACGAACAGCCGCAGCATGTCGTATAGCTTCAACCCGGCTCCAGTCTTCATGACGTTGCATGTCATTGGCAAAGGACACCATCAGAATACCATGTTTGGAAATCAGCCCGATCAGAGTGACGAGACCGATCTGCGTGTAAATGTTGAGGGTGGTGAAGTTCAGATAAAGCGGTGCCAGAGCTCCGCACACAGCCAGCGGCACCGTCACCAGAATGACCAGCGGATCGCGAAAGCTGTTGAACTGAGCGGCAAGCACCAAAAAGATCACGACCATCGCGAAAGCGAAAGATACGGTCAGGCGATTGCCTTCTTTCACATATTGTCGGCTGTCAGACATCCAGTCGATGGTGGTTCCATCTGGTAAAGGTTGGCTTTGCAGGAAGTCCACCGCTTCACCCATGGTGACCCCCGGTGCCAGCACGGCCGACAGGGTTGCCGAATTCATCTGGTTGAACTGCGGCAGCAGGTTGGGTTCGGGTTTGACGGAGATATCGACCACATTGGATAGCGGAACCATGTCCCCTGAGGCGGTACGGACGTAATATTGTCCCAGATCTTCCGGAGAAAGACGTTTATCCTGAGGAACCTGCGTGATGACATCGTAGGAACGGTCGAACCAGTTGAAGCGGTTAACGTAATTCTCACCGACGAGCAGAGCCAGCGTATCGGCAATGTCCGACATTTTTACGCCCAGCTCACCTGCTTTACTGCGATTGATCGTCACGTGAGCCGAAGGGCTGTCGAAAGCGAGGTCGCTATCGACAAAGGCAAACAGGCCGCTGCCCCATGCCGCACCTTTGAGCTGTTGCAATGTGCTGTAGATGGCAGAGAAATCATCGGGTGATTTGATAACCATCTGTACAGGCAGGCCGCCACTGCCGGCAGGCAGCGGGCTGGGCTGGAACGCGGTCGAATAAACCCCGGTCACACTGCCGGTTTTTGCCGCCAGTTCTGCCTGAATGGCATTAGAGTCACGATCCCGCTCCGCCCAGTCCTTTAGAACTACGCCGCCAAAGCCGATCGATGCGCGATCCAGACCGACAGTAAAGAAGCTGTTGGCAAATTCAGGAAGAGTCTGAAATATTCCGTCGACTTCCGAGCTGAACTTACGCGTATAGTCGACGCTGGCATATTGGGGGGCTTTCGTCTGGACGAAAACATATCCCATATCTTCTTGCGGAGCGAGTTCACTCTGCGTCCCGGCGAACAGGACCACAATGGTCCCGAGAATGGCCACACAGGCAATCAGCACTGCCGCGCGGGCCTTGAGCGTTTTACGTAACAGACTATCATAGGTGCGGGTGACCTTATGCATCGTCCGTTCGACGCCCTGAGCAAAACGACCTTCCGTGATTTGGGCATTGAGCAGCCAGCCACTCATCATCGGAGACAATGTGAGTGCGACCACGCCTGATACGATGACCGAACCGGCCAGAGTGAAAGCAAATTCCTTGAATAATGCACCGGTCAGCCCGCCCATCAGACCGATAGGAGCATAGACCGCAGCCAGTGTCAGCGTCATGCCGATCACGGGGCCGATGATTTCACGTGCACCGATAATGGCGGCCTCGAAAGGCGATTTACCTTCTTCGATATGCCGGTGAATATTCTCCACTACGACGATAGCGTCATCGACCACCAGGCCGATAGCGAGAACCATGGCCAGCAAGGTAAGCAGATTGATCGAAAAGCCGGTCATATACATCAACGCTGCTGTTCCGAGCAGCGACAGCGGGATAGTCACAATCGGAATGATGACGGCCCGCGCGCTGCCGAGGAACAGGAAGATCACGATGATAACGATGATTACCGCTTCCAGCAGTGTGTGTTCGACTTCTTCGATCGAAGCGTCAACGAATTGCGCTGTGTCGAAACTGCTTTTGATTTCCATGCCAGTCGGCGCGGAAGCGCGGATCTGAGGCAGGAGATTATTGACTGCCTTGACGATTTCCAGCGGGTTGCCGTCCGGTGTCGGAGTGATTGAAATGAAGACAGCTTTCTTACCGGAAGCGATTGCCTTCGTATTGTAGTTCTGACTGCCCAGTTCGACGTTGGCGACATCGCCCAGACGAACCACATTACCGTTTTCTTCCTTGATGACCATGTCGCGGAAGGATTGTGCATCGCGTGTATCGGTCGCTGCGGTGATATTGAAAGCGGTGCTGGCGCCCTTAAGCTGACCTGGAGAGGCCTGCACGTTATTGGCCCGTAAAGCAGCGGCAATATCATCTGCCGTGAGACCACGCGCAGTCAGCTTGTCGGGTGACAGCCAGATGCGCATGGCTGGCGGCGCACCCCCGTCAATATTGGCTGAAGCCACACCAGGCACTGCAGTAATCAGTGGCTGAGCGATACGCGTCGCAAAATCGACCATTTGCGCGGAATCGATATCGTCGCTTGCAAAGGAAATATACTGAATGGCCGAGGCACCGTCGGTGATCTTGGAAATCACCGGATCGAACACACCTTCGGGCAGACGATATTTGACTTCCTGCACTTTCGACAGAATTTCGGTCATCGAACGGTCGGCATCGGCATTCAGCACGAGTTTCGCGGCAATATGGCTTTTGCCTTGCGTGGAATTGGATGTGATATATTCGATGCCGCTGGCGGTCGAAATGGATTGTGCGATTGGCGTCGTCACGAAGCCCTGCATCACATCCTGTGTGGCCCCCGGGAAAGAGGTGTCGATAGTGATCGTCGCGCTTTCCATAGCCGGATATTGCCGAACCGGCAGGCTGAGTATGGCACTTAGCCCGGCGAGAAAAATCAGCACGCTGACCACGATCGCCACCGTCGGGCGGCGAATGAACAGGTCGGTAAAACGCATCTCACTGCCCCTCTGATGGTGCGGCTTCGGCCGACTTTTTGGGCTTGGCCGAGGATGCGGTTCCGTTCGTCGACACGAGATTGGAGACAGCCAGATCGGCGCCCGGTTGGACACGGAGCTGACCCTGTGTGACGATCACATCGCCTGGTTTGATACCGCTTTTGATGACAACGGATTCACCGACGCGGCGGCCTGTCTTGACCGGGACGAATTCAGCTTTGCCTTTCTTGCGGGCGGTTTCGCCACGGATGACGACCACACTATCGCCTTGTGCCGATGTCTGGATTGCGGTGAGGGGAAGGACAATGACACCCTTTTCAGGTGCCAGCATCACCGAGGCGGTGACATACATGCCCGGCCGCAAATTCTGCCCCGGATTGGGTAGAGTAGCCTGCACACGGACATTGCGAGTGCCTTCATCGATCTTGGGATCAAGAGCATTGATCTTCGCGGTGAAGGTCTGCCCCGGAAAGGCATCGGTTACCACATTCACTTCCGTACCCGGTTCGAGTTTTGCCAGATCCTGTTGTGGAAGCGAGAAATCGACATAAAGCTGATTCAGCGCAGTCAGCGAGGCAACAGGAGCGCCCGCATTAAGATACTCGCCTGGATCAATCTGGCGAATGCCCAGCTTGCCGGAAAAGGGAGCCAGAATGCGTTTTTGCCGGATGCGAGCATCAAGCTGTGCGACAGCGGCTTCCGCTTCCTGAAGTTGTGAGCGCCGTTCCTGCAGCAATTCCTGCGATTCCGCTCCGGTAGGAGCGAGTTCTTCAGAACGCTTGAGCTGAAGACGGGCAAATTCGGCTCGCGCCTGCGCCGCTTTACGATCTGCGATTTCGGGGCCTGCATAAAGATTCACCAACGGAGCGCCGGAGCGGACATAATCACCCGAATTGAAATGGATCGATGAGACCCGCCCGGCCACTTCGGGGGCCAGAAGAACTTCACGCACTGCACTGAGACTGCCCACGGCATCCAGAGAAACCGGCACATCGCTCGTCTTCGCGACCATGGCGGTCACGGGAACTTCCTGCGCCTGCCAGGCTTGCCCGCCGCTGCGCATCATTCGCCAGAAATACAGCGCGCCGATGATCAGCGCGAGCACGACAATAGTTATAATGATTGTCCGCCGCAGTGATGCGGGACGTTCGTCTTTCAGCAATTTATCATTGCCTTCATCATCAATGAGTTCACGGCCATCGGTCATCGGCTCGGCTCCTGCTGCATCCCGCTTATTGGCGAGATTGAGAAACGGGACGGGCAGGCCAGACGGGGCCTCCACCGAGCGGGCTGGAATGGGCGTTTCATGTCGGCTCCTGTTGCTACTCACACCCAATAAGGCGGAGTTGTTATTCTTTGCCGACCGGGCTAATACAACCTCAACATTGGTTGAGGTCAAGAGAAAAAGTTACATATGGTAAGCAGTGAAAAGGTGATGACGGTGGGGGAAGTCGCCAAACGCAGCGGCGTTCCGGTGTCGACTATTCATTTCTATGAGAAAAAGGGGCTGATCGAAGGCTGGCGTAGTGCAGGCAATCAGCGGCGCTATCCGCGTCGTATTCTGCGCCGGATCGCGATCATCCGGATTGCACAAAGAGCGGGAATCCCTCTGGCACGAATCGGCGAGCATCTGGCGCAATTGCCCAGTGAAAATATAACAGCCACACAATGGCATGAGCTGAGTGCCGAATGGCGGAGCGAACTGGATCAACGCATTGTCAGTCTGATCCAGCTGCGCGATCAGCTTGAAGGTTGTATCGGTTGCGGCTGTCTGTCGCTCAAGGACTGCCCTTTGCGCAATCCCGAAGATGAACTGGCGCAGGAAGGGCCGGGCGCGCGACTGCTTGAAGCCGAAATAGAGGCTGTGCGCAGCACATAATGAAAGCGGAGCGCTTCTTGCGCTCCGCTTTCATATTCATCTTTATATTTCTTGCGGAGCTGGCCTGTCTTGCTCAGAAAGGTGCGTCGATATCGACGACATCGATCAGCTTGTGATTGACGAATTCCTTGAGACCCAGTCCGAGCAATTCACGGCCATAACCTGACCGGCGTATACCGCCGAACGGTAAATCGGCTTCAACCTTTGTTGGATGGTTGACGAAAACCATGCCGGTCGAAATGCGTTTCGCCACTTCAGCGCCATGTGCCGTATCTGATGTGAAGACGGAGCCGCCCAGTCCGAAGGGTGAATCATTGGCGATGCGCACGGCATCATCCTCATCTTTCGCGCGGAAGAGCATTGATACGGGGCCGAAAAACTCCCAGTGGCGGGCTGGGTTGTCTGCACCCAGATCGGTCAGAATCGTGGGCTGTACGAAAGCTCCCTGATTGGGAACAGGCGGGCCGACTTCCTCTGCCTTGGCACCAAGCTTCACAGCTTCGCGAATCTGTTCCTTCACATCGTCTGCCGCGCCTTGTGAAGAAAGTGGAGCGAGCGTGGTGGCGGGGTCCATCGGATCGCCTGCGACGAGTCCGGCAACACCCTTGCGATAGCGGGTAAGAAACTCGTCATAGACTTCATCGACAACGATCATGCGCTTGGACGATACACAGACCTGTCCACCGTTCCAGTGCCGGCCGAACACGGCCCAGTCGGTCGTCTTGTCGAGATCTGCATCGGCGAGCACGACGAAAGCATCGGCGCCGCCCAGTTCCATCGTCGATTTCTTGAGCGCCTTGCCGGCTTGGGCGGCAACCACGGCGCCAGCACCTTCGGAACCGGTCAGGGCCACACCATGCACGCGCGGATCGTTGAGGATCATCTCGATCTGCGAACGTGTGGCATAGAGGTTGGTGAAAGCACCTTTGGGCAGGCCGGCCTTTGCCATCAGCTCTTCGAAAGCAGCTGCGCTTTGCGGCACATTGGACGCATGTTTCAGCAGCAATGTATTCCCGGCTGAAAGCTGCGGCGCAAGAATGCGGGCGATCTGGTAATAGGGGAAATTCCAGGGCTCGATGGCGAGGAGCACGCCGAGCGGTTCATGCACCAGCATTGCATCGCCTTCAGCCGGATCGAGCACTGGCAATTTTTCCGGGGCCAGCAGTTCTTCGGCATGGCGGACGTAATATTCGAAAATCTTGGCCGACAGTTCGATTTCGGCTTTCGCTTCGGAAAAGAGTTTCCCCATTTCCAGCGTCAGGATTTTTGCATATTTATCGCTCTCGCTGCGCAGTATATCCGCTGCCTTCTGAAGAATACGCCCGCGTTCGGCAAAAGAGGTTTCCCGCCAGCTGTGGAATGCTTTATCTGCCGCATCGATAGCCGCACGCACTTCCGTGTCGCTGGCATCGGGGAAAGTAGCGACCGTTTCGCCCGTATAGGGATTGATGGTCTGATACGCCATTATACGTCTCCTCTTCAAATAGATTGCCGAGCCCCGTTGCTTCTTATGCGGCTGCTGCGAGATCCTTTACCGACTGAACCATCTGGGTCAGAACAGCTTGTGCATCGCCATAGACCATCGAGCAGTTCTCCTGATAAAACAGTATGTTCTCCACGCCTGAATAGCCTTTCCCCTGTCCGCGCTTGATGACATAGACTTGCCGGGCCTTATCCGCGTCGAGGATTGGCATGCCGTAAATGGGCGAGGATGTGTCTGTCCGCGCCGAGGGGTTCACCACATCATTGGCGCCAATCACCAGCGCGACATCGGTGTTGGGGAAGTCCTCATTAATGTCGTCCATGTCGTAGATGATATCGTAAGGCACACCGGCTTCGGCCAGCAGCACATTCATATGGCCCGGCATCCGGCCCGCCACCGGGTGGATGGCGAATTTCACATCGACATCGGCCGCTTGCAGCAATTTGACGAATTCGTAGAGCTTCTGCTGCGCCTGCGCGACCGCCAGACCGTAGCCGGGAATAATAATGACGCTGGAAGAGTAGCGCATATTGATGGCCGCATCGCCCGGATCGGTCGATGTCATTTGACCCTGCACGTCCCCGCCACCCGCTGCCGCCGTGTCTCCAAAGTTCGAGAACAGCACATTGGTAAGCGACCGGTTCATCGATCTGGCCATCAGTAATGTGAGCAGTGTACCTGCCGAACCGACTACCATGCCGGCGATCATTAGCGCGGGGTTTTGCAGTGCGTAGCCTTCAAGGCCCACGGCAAGACCGGTGAAAGCATTGTAGAGCGAAATCACAACCGGCATATCCGCTCCGCCAATCGGCAGGGTCATCATAATGCCGAAGAGCAGCGCGCCGATAAAGAACACCACGGCAAGTGTGACGGCTGCGGGGGTACCATGAAGCGCAACAGCCGCTGCTGCAATGGCCAGTGTGGCCACGAATATCAGCCCGTTGAGGACGCGCTGCCCCGGAAAACGCAATGGCTTTCTGATCCGTCCGTCCAGCTTGGCCCAGGCAATGACAGAGCCGGTTAGAGAGATCGAACCGATCAAAGCGCCGACGAAAGTGACAGCGAGCAGGACTCCACCCGGGTTGGTGGAATCTGATAGTTCGACTGCAGCGATAGCTGCCGCTGCGCCGCCGCCCATACCGTTATAGAGCGCCACCATCTGCGGCATGGCGGTCATTTCAACCTTGCCGCCGCGCCACCATGCCCAGCCACCACCAGCCACCAGAGCAATGATGGCAAGACCAAGATTGGTCATCAAATGCGACCGTGCAGCTTCTTCCAGATTAAACAGGACGAGGAAGCTGGCCGCCACTGCCACGATCATGCCGATGCCGGCAGTCACGATTCCGGACAGAGCGGTGACTGGAGAAGCCATCCGCTTGAGGCCGAAAATGAACAGGACGGCGGCAAGGAAACCGCTCAGCCCGGTAATATGCTGTGCGATCATTTTACTGGTCCTTTTCGCCGCTCGACTTGAACATGGCGAGCATTCTGTCGGTCACGACATAACCGCCCGCTGCATTAGCGGCGCCAAGCGCCACGCCCAGAAAGCCAATGATCTGCGCAAAAAGCGTGGTGGCATTGAGCAACGCATGAAGGGCGCCGACTACCACAATGCCGTGAATGAAGTTCGACCCGGACATAAGGGGGGTATGCAGGATAGAGGGCACCCGGCTGATGACTTCATAGCCGGTAAAAGCGGCCAGCATGAAAATATACAGGGCGATCAGCCAGGTCATGGAGGTGTCGACAGGTATCATGTGGTCTCCTGCTTCGCGGGGGCGATTTCAATGGCTTTACGCAGCGCATCATTGCGGATTGTACCGTCATGAATGGCAATTGTGCCGGCGATCACGTCATCCTCGAAATCGAGTTGTATGGCGCCGTCTTTGACAACCAGACCAAGCAGGTTGAGGATATTTTTGGCATAAAGTTCGCTTGCATGCTGAGCGAGCGCGGAAGGTACGTTGAGCGGTGCGATGATGGTGGCTGGGCCGCTGGTGATAGTTTCCCCGGGCTTGCTATCCGCGCAATTGCCACCTCCTTCGGCACCGAGATCGACGATCACCGCACCGGGTTTCATGGATGCGACCTGCGCCGAAGAGATCAGTCTGGGAGACGGGCGGCCTGGCACCGAAGCGGTGGTGACGATCATATCGGCTTCGGCGATATGCTGCGTCAGGACTTTTTCGACCTGGGCCTGTTCTTCCGCTGTCAACTCGCGCGCGTAACCACCTTCGCCGCGTGCATCCACCCCGGTGTCAACGAACTTGGCACCTAGCGAATGCGCCTGTTCCGCCGTTTCGGGGCGCACATCGTAACCTTCAGTAATCGCGCCGAGTCTGTGCGCGGTTGCGAGGGCAGAAAGTCCGGCCACTCCAAGCCCCATTACCAATACCTTTGCGGCACGTAGCGACCCGACCGCAGTGGTCATCATGGGGATAATGCGCGGCATATGGACTGCCCCCAGCAGCGGCGCATAATAACCGGCGAGCGCAGCCTGACTGGACAACACGTCCATGGATTGTGCCCGGCTTATCCGCGGAATTAATTCCATCGCGAAAGCGGTGATCTTGCGTTCTTTTAAAGCATTCACCAGCCTTGGATGACTGGTCCCGTAAAGTTGTGAGATCAGGATGGCGCTGGGTTTCATCGCGCTAACGATGTCCGGCGGGGGCGGCTGGACGGAAAGAACGATATCGGCCTTTGCCAGCAATGCTGTCCTGTCACTTTCGATTGTGACATTCTTATAGGCTGAATCAGGGAAATGCGCGGCTTTGCCGGCGTCTGCTTCAAGTGTCAGTGCAGCACCCTGCCGTTCCAGCCGGGATATGACAGCCGGGACCATCGCCACTCGCTTTTCGTCCGCTTCGGTTTCCTTCAGAATAGCAATGGTAATGGGCATAAAATTCCGGACCTTCCACAGCGCTGCGCGGCGCCCTTTTCAGACTGCTGATAAGGCTACGGCGCATTGACTTTCATCAAGCGGCCATGATTCTCTGCCCCGATTTCTTGTCCGGCGCCCGATTGTTTCTGCGGTGATGGCACAGGTGCCAAGCCGCAAGGGGTATAAGATCATGACGAAACGACACTTAGGGTGTATTTCTATTGTGCGCAATGAATTGCCCGCTATGCGGAATTTGCAAAAAAGTAAGTGTGTCTCACTTTTGAGCCAGTCGTGCTGTTTTTGCGATGAGCTGAGTGTGTAAGCCAGCTGGCACTTTCCGTACCACTTGCGCGTTTGTCTCATGGAGCCGGAATGCTAACGGGAGAACGGATTGGCCTTTGCGCATGATTGGGAATACAGGCCTCGCCGTCGCCCGAACTGGTGGGTGCTTCTGGGCGTATGTGTGTTTCATGTCGTCATGCTGGCAGCACTGGTAAGAGCCTTTGCACCCGACTTCACAGATAGCGTGATGAGACAGGCCAGTTCGCTGGTGACGGTGACTGTGCGAACGAACGAGCCTGAAGAGGCGCCGCAATCTCCTCCGCCAGCCAACACACCACCCGATGCCGAACCTGAGGGAGCCGCCGCCGAAGCAGGAAAACAGGCACGGCCCCGTCCGGTCACGGCCCCTAAACCTGCCGTTCCGCGCCCAGATCCCAGTCCTGCGCCATCAGTTTCTTCAGAAGGGCCCGATAATGCTTCAGGTGCAGCCGAAACGGGTGAGGGCACAGGTGCGGGCGGTGCCGGGCAAGGCTCCGGGGGCGGACAGAACGGCAGCGGGCAGGGCAGCGGCTTTTCGCGTCGGCTTGAAAAGATCGAAGGCAATATTACCAGCGCAGGCGATTATCCGCGGGCCACGCGCGATTTGCGGCGCGGGCATGATGTCATAATCGAATTGACAGTGGGCGCTGACGGGCGTGTCACAGCCTGCCGGGTGACCGATCCGAGTCCCGACCCACAGGCCGACACCATCACTTGCCAGCTGGCCAGTGAACGATTCCGCTTTCTCCCCGCTCTTGATGCGCAGGGGAATCCTGTGGTGGGCCGCTATCGCTGGCGACAGCGCTGGTATTAGGACGGATATTGAGTGCCGTGCTTGCTGTTCAGTCTGCCACCTTTTCCGATTTCAGCCATACACGGTCCAGCAGTGCCTTTATATCGCTGTCCGAATAAGGCTTTTTCAGAACGCCAAGCGCATTTGTTTCGGACATCTGTGTGATAGATTCGCCATAACCGGTGGCGAAGCAGAAGGGGATATCTGCAGAACCCAGCGCCTCTGCAATCGTCTCGCTCGATTCCGAGCCCAGATTGAAATCCAGCAGCGCGAAATCGATGGTTTCTTCCCTGATGACCTGTAAGGCACGGGTAGTGCCGCTGGCGATCGTCACTCGTGCAACGCCAAGACGCTGCAACGCTTCTTCGGCATCCATAGCGATGATCATATTGTCTTCCACCAGCAGGACATGTTCGGGCAAAGCGCTATCCTTTGTCTTGTTCTTGCGGTTCGGTGCAGGGCGTTTCAGGCCGCTGGGAAGCGTGACATCCTGTGAGGAGCTTTCCACTTTGCCCCGTTTGGCGCGCGAGACGAACTTTGCCGGAATGCAGAATTCGGCTTCCACTCCGGTCAGTTTGTAGTCGATCTGAGCATCGCCCTTCAACTCGAAGGGGATCGAGCGCTCAATGATGGTCGTGCCGAATCCCTTGCGCTTGGGAGGCTGAACGGGTGGACCGCCGACTTCTTTCCAGTGGAGCCTGTAATCGCCGTTGGAATGCACTTCTGTGTGCAGTTCCAACCGGCCTGCGCTGTCGCAAAGAGAGCCATATTTGGCCGAATTGGTCATCATCTCATGAAGGACTAGGGCGATTACCGTATAGGCTTCGGGCGCCAGCAGACGATCTTCGCCTGTGATGATAACGCGATCATGCTTGCCCGACAGATAGGCTTCGGCTTCCTGCCGGATCAGCTCATGCAATGAAGCCGATTCCCATTGTTCGCGTGTAATATTGTCATGCGCCATGGCCAGCGCCCGGATGCGGCTGCCGATAATCTCGGCATAGCTCTGCACACTATGAGCGTCGGCTTGCGACTGGCTGACCAGTCCGCGAATAAGCGTTAGAATATTGCGCACCCGATGATTGAGTTCAGCAATCAGCAAGTCCTGCTGTTGCTGTGCGCGGCGGCGCTCTTCTATCGCTTCGTCAGTCACCCGAATAATGATTTCGAGCAGCGTGACACGCAGCCTTTCGGCAATGGTCAGTTCTTCCTCGGTCCAGGGAGCGCTGCGACCGCTGACTGATTCCTGCCAGGCTTCGAAGCTTTTTCGTGGTGTCAGTCGGTCTCCATGGGGGCCGGTTTCGACCGGTTTTTGCGGATTGCCTGCCCAGGTGACTACTTGCGGCAATTCGCGTCGCCAGAGAACGATATAATCACGCGGACGGCGCGACACGGGAATAATCAGCGCGCCAACAGCCTTATCGGCAAAATCGGCCGCGGTCGGGACCATGGCGGACAGATTGTCAGTCTCGATGATCTGGCTCGTGGTGGCTGTGTTGAGCGAGGGGATAAGCTGGCGGAACTGTTCCTCGGTCGGTGCATGACCACGTGCGCTATAGGCATCCTCGATAAAGGCGCTGGCCCCGTCATGCGGAATGACATCGCCGATCACCTCATCCACTGTGTTCAATTCCTCGACCAGTGCTGTGCCTCCGGCGAGACGGCTCATCAGCCGGTCGTGCAATTGCCGTCCGCGTTCCTTGAGTATCGATCCGGCGCGGGCAAGGGCGATTTCGAGCTTGAAGGAAAAGAGTTGTGAAAACAGTTCGGCCACAGTGCGCAGCGAGTAAGGCAGGACTCGAGGGCCGTAATGATGACAGGCGAACAGGCCCCACAATTTCCCGTCGATCACGATGGAAATGGACAGTGAGGCGCCTACGCCCATATTTCTGAGATATTCGATATGGATGGGCGAGACTGCGCGTAAAGTGCTGAGCGAGAGGTCCAGTTCTTCACCCGTAATGCTGCGGGCGGGCTCGATCGGGACCGGCTCTGATTCGACATCGGCGATGATGCGGAAGAGGTTGCGCAGATAGAGCTTGCGCGCCTGCTGCGGGATATCGCTTTTCGGATAGCGCAGATTGAGGAAGCTTTCGAGCTGCGGTTCGCGCGCCTCGGCTACCACTTCGCCGCTCTGATCGGGATGGAAGCGATAGACCATGACTCTGTCGAAGCCGAGCAGACGCTTCATTTGCCGGGCGGCCTGTTTGCATAGTTCCGCGGCAGTATCTGCCCCTTCGAGCCGGGCCATAATCGGTCGCAGCGAATTGGTCAGATCGGCCATGCCGTCTTCGTCATGCGGTTCGATCTCAATGATCGAGAGCGACCCCTGAACGTGCATGGCGACGTCGAAATGCGTCCCGTTCCCTTGCAGGTCGAGCCCAAAAACACGTTCCTGCGCGTCCTCTTCACCGGCGCCGGACAGCACTTTCACCAGTCGCTCGAAGGATGTTGCCGAAAGATGATCCTGCAACCGGTCGCCAATGGCGGGCACGCTGCGCTGCAAAAATGTTCCGATATTGGTCGAGCGATGGGCAACGATCCAGTCTGAGGTGACTGCAATCAGCGCTCCGAAAGGCTGAATCCGACCGAGCTTGTGGATGGGTTCGCGATCGCAATTAGTCAGATTGACTTCGTAATCGTGGAGGTCAGTCATGCAACGCGGCGCCCTGCCACACGCTCTGATTCCCCGGGAAACTGCGACAGGAAAAATCGAAATGTCGTCAATGCAGCGGTCAGCGCTCTGTCTGTTTGTTCATCGGATGCGGGCTGTTCGAGTTGTGGGCGTA
Source organism: Altericroceibacterium spongiae (assembly GCF_003610805.1). Classification (GTDB taxonomy): domain Bacteria; phylum Pseudomonadota; class Alphaproteobacteria; order Sphingomonadales; family Sphingomonadaceae; genus Altericroceibacterium; species Altericroceibacterium spongiae. The sequence goes on from NZ_RAPF01000005.1 coordinate 123,872, forward strand.
AATCGCGCCAGAACTCCATCATACGCGGATCGCTCAGAAAACGGGTCGGCAAACGGCCGTTTGCTCGCTTGCGAAGATCGTTCAGCATAACGCGGTTTCCGAGATGCGATCCGGCCATCACCCAGGCGAAACCCAGCGGCTCGGCATGGACGGGCAGAGCAAAAGCACGGTTGGAAACGGAAAAGGGGCCGCCTAGTTCGCTTAGATCTTCCAGCAGCAGCGGGACCTGTGCCGGCGGGCGCAGGTGTGCCGGGCAGTTATGGCGTGCCCAGCGTTCGATCGGTGCACGGGCGGCAAGCTGCAATTTCAGAAACCGGGCATAATCCTCCGGCACAGCAAGGTCGAGCTGACCCATTCGTATATCGAGCGAATCATGGAGCGGACCTGTCTCTTCTCTGAGACGGGCCCGCAGGCTGTTTGTTTGTTTTTTTTCGACCACTTGGGCACCCTGTTCTTCTGTGCCAGAAAGTAACCGGAGCCGTCACCAATCAGCGTAAGGCCCCGGAATTCCAATAATAGTTTTCAGGCGTTAATGTTCCCGTAATTCGCCTGACAGCTTATGGAAAGATGATATTGGCGGGAATACGAGATGGGGAGAGAATGATCAGGATATGATTGCAGAGACTATCCAGCTCGCGCTCGCCCCAGTCTTCATGCTGGTGGCGATCGGCAATATTATGAACCTTTTATCGACCCGTCTGGGCCGGGTGGTGGACCGTTCGCGCAACTTGCAGGAGCGCCATGAAAAGACGTCCGGGTCGGAGCATGATGCAGTGGTCCGGGAGATCCGGTTTGTGGCCCGCCGTATTCAGATTATCAGTAAGGCCATCCGTGTGCTGGTGGTCAGCGCCCTGTTTGTCGGTCTGGTTGTGGCGCTACTTTTTCTCGAAGTCTTTGCCGGGATGAATCTCTATTACACCGCACCGATCTGCTTTCTGGTCGCCGTCTCACTGCTGATGTGGGCACTGCTTCTGTTTCTGCGCGAGACCCGCGAAGCGATGCTCGCCCTGCAAATTCCGGAAAGCTATATGGAATGGGACCGGACGTTGTGAAAATGGTGCCGTCTGCGGCAAAATCCGGGGTGGGCGAGTGAGCCCACCCCGAGTGTCTTAAAGACCGTCAAGACCCTTGCTGACCAGGATGTTCACCGCAACGCGACGGTTCTGCGCTTTGCCCGCTGCAGTGTCGTTGCTCGCTACCGGCTCGGCCTCTGCCATTCCGGTGGGATTGAGCATACGATAGGGTTTCCAGCCGCAGGCTTGCTGAAGATAATTGACGACTCTTTCGGCGCGCTTCTCGCTCAGCATCTGGTTATATTCGAGGCTTCCGGTTGAATCGGTGTAACCCGAAACGAGCATTAGAGCATTATCCATGCCCTTGGCAGCATTCGCCGTGGCACAAAGATCGTTTTTCGCCTTGGCGGACAGCTCGGCCTTGCCGGTGTCGAAATGGACATTCGTGGTCCCTTTGACATTGTAATCGCCAATATCGCCCATGCGGCCGCGCAACGCCTCTGTGTCCTTTGCGTTTTTATTTATCGCCGCACCATGCTGGGCGAATTGCTGTGCCGTTCCGTCATGGATCATAGCTGCCGTATCGAGATCATCATTCTTGAAGGTTATCTTGCTGGCCAACAGCTCGCCGCCGCTCGATTGCAATGTTTCGACATCAACAGGCAGGCCGTTCATCAGCGCTGTCGCCGCATGTTGTTCTCTGCCAAGGCCCAGAAAACCACCACGGCCTTTGATTTCCGTATCGTCATTGATCGTGATGACTGAACGGGAACCGTCCTCGGCAGTCACCTGCATCCTGTCGCCGCTGCGCGCAGAGATGATACCTTCGATATCGGGGCCATCGACGGGCTCAGCCACGTCGTTATATGCCTGTTCTTCTGCCGCACGTTCACCATAGACAGTGGTTGAGCTGTCGCCTTCAGGTGTCTCCTGCTGTTGCGCCGCCAAAGCGCCGGAGATGGGTACGGTCAGCATGGTGACCAGAAAGAAAGCCTTCGAATTCCTGGAAATAACACTCATTACGCAACTCCTTAAACCTACACCAGCCGGCTCCGAATATTCGCGGATATCGTCCCTCCGCATTTCCCCTGTTTTGGCGTGTCCGGCTGTCAGAACCCCCTTTGTTTGGCATTGTTAGATGTGCCGCAAACATGCTGCACGTGAGCGCCGTGGAGCTCCTGCCTGTTCAGCTTCGCCTTTCTTTTCCATGAACATTTTCGGCCAACCGGTTGGTTCTAAGGATAATTGGAGCTCATACTGCGGTGAGCCGATTTTGCTCGCGCTGAATGTGGCAAAGGCCACGCCCCAATAAATTTTCCGCAATCGAAATCCCGGAGAAAGGGCCTCCGCTGGCAGTGCATTTATCGCTCAGCACAAAGCAACCTTTACTGGCAAGAGGGTCAGTAAAGGGCAGGGTACTTTCGGCGTATCCCGGTTTGTTGGTCAGTCTTCAGGTGCAGCAAGCAGATCCTGGCCATGTTTGCGTACCGCGCTTTCCACCATGGGTTCGATAAAGCCGAGAGCAGGCGGCAGATCGATACTCAGAAGAACACTGCTATCTTCCAGCACTATATCGCCTGCCAGAATCTGACCCATAAAGCGGATAGTCATCAGCATCCGGTCAGGGGAAGGCCATTCAGTTTCCACTTGGGCCATGCCGCCAGGTATATGATCGGCAATTTCGTGGCTGCGGGTACGCAGGCGGTGCCGTAACTGATCCTTGCCGAGATTATGAGGCAGTGTGACTTGCATCACGATTGCCCTGGCGAAGTATCTTCACTCACGCCGTAACGATAATCGAGATAGCGTGTCCGAATCGCAAGATCGTCCAGTGCGCCATCGGCAAGCTGCCGGGTGACCGAATCGATCTCCTCGCTGATTTTGCCCAGACTGTCGATCAACTGAGCATCGGGTGTGGCACCGGCGCGCTCTTCCCGCCGCAAATGTTGCGGAATCTTGCGATAGGCTTCGACCATATCGGGCAAATGCTCGCCCACCAGCTTGCGGGTTTCCACCGCAGCGGGATGGCCAGGCTCGATTCCTTCGAGCTGCACACCCAGCCCGTCAAGCTGCACGCCGATCCGATCGATCATTTGTGCGGCCGGAGCGGGCAGCGCGGAGCGCTGTGCTTCCAGCCATAATTCCGTGCGGGAGACGAGCTGTTGCACATCGCCGCGATTGAGATCGCTGCGCCGGGGGACTTTCATACGTGGAAATATGGCGAAGGCGGCAATTGCGGCAAAAATTGCGAGCGCCGTTAACATCACTCCGGCAAAGCCAATCCCGTTGAGAATGCCTCCGGCGATTCCGGCGGCTAGTAAAATACCCAGAACGGCAATCGCCATCCGCTTCAGCTTGCCCACCAGATGGTTGCGCTTGGCTTCCGCCGAACCGCGCCCGATCGAGCTAAGGCGCCGCCCGCCATTTTGCTGAACGGTCAGGCTGCGCTTTGCATCGGACAGGATGCGGTCGGAATCATGAGCTTCGCCAGGCATATTCCGCTTAGTCTTCCAGTGTCAGCAGAGAAGGCTCGCTGGCGCTCTGTTGTGCCTGAGCCTGCCCTTCGGCGCGGGCGATATAGCCTTTGGACTTTTCCACCTCGTCCGACAGTGTGGTCACGGTCTGCTTCATGGAAGACAGCGCTTTGACCTTGAACTCGTCCACCTCGTCCATCGTGTCGTAAATATTCTGGAAGGCTTTTTGCAGCGTTTCCAGTGGAATGGTCGAACTGGCGGCCTGTTCGTGAATTTTGCCCGTCTGTTCGCGCAGCATGGTGCCAGTGGAATCGATGATCCCCGCAGTGGTTTCGTTGAGCGCTGTGATCTGTTGCAAAACGAGCCGCTGATTGGTCATGGCCTGCGCTACGGTGACGGCCGTGCGCAATGCCGAAACGGTGGTAGTGCTGGCGCGGTCCACGCCTTTTACCAGCTCGACGTTATTCTTCTTCACCAGATCGAGCGCGAGGTAACCCTGCACACTGACGGCCATTTGCGTCAGCAGGTCCTGTGTGCGCTGGCGGACGTAAAACAGCGCGGTTTCACGAATCGCCTTAGCCTTGGCCGGGTCGGTGGCGTCGAGATCCTCTGCCTTTTCTTCCAGTCTGGCGTCGAGTGAGCGGGAAATATGGATCATCTGCTCCAGATTGCCCATCGCTTCCCACAGTTTACGGCGCTCCACATCGATCGCCGCATTATCCATCAGCAATTCGTCCTTGCCGCTGGCGAGGCGCGCAAGGATTGCCTGAATATGTCCCTGTGCGGAGGTGTAGCTGTCAAAATAGTTTTTCAGTTTGTTGCCGAAGGGAATGATACCGAAAATCTTGCGTGGGCCGGATAATTTGCCCTGACGGCCCGGATCGAGCTCCTCCACCGTGCGGCGCAATTCGGCGAGGTCGGTGCCGACGCCGCTATCCTTGTCCATCGCCCGCACCGGACGATCGAGAAACCGATTGGATTGCCCCGCTGCGGCAGCAATTTCCTTTCGGCCCATATTGGTGAGCTGATCGACCTTTTGCCCGAAATCGGGCGAATTGGCATCGAGGGCGACCAGCTCGGAAACGAAGCTGTCCACCTTTTCATCCAGCTTGCTTTTCTTGTCGTCGCTTACCGGTACGAGGCCGGCGGCCTTTTCTGCCTTCACTTCCGGCACCGGATCGGGCGGCGTCAGTTCGAAATCGGTGGCGGTCTGGGTTTCGCTTTTGCTTGCCATGGTCAGCGCTCAAATTCCTGTATCGCAACAGCAACTGTATTAATAACCTAAGACACGCCTGACAAGGTGATGATGATATTGTTTATTCCCGCCAGGTTGCCGATGCCCTATGCCGAAAGCCTGCTGATAACAGATAAGACCGATCTTCATGAATGTTCCCCGACAGCGCCCTGAGCATCATTCCTTCTCCTATGTCATTTTCAGTTTCCGGCGCTGGTGGCGCAATGCTGTTGTCGATACGGTCGATCAGGCCGATGTGATCGAGCGACGGCGCGAGGAGGGCGATCTCTCGGCGCGTTATCTTTTCATGCTAACAATGTCGGCAGGCATTGCCATTCTCGGTTTGCTCCTCTCGTCCCCGGCGGTTGTGATCGGGGCCATGCTGCTTTCTCCGCTGATGGGACCGATTATCGGACTCGGCTTCTCGCTGGCGATCGGTGACTTCCCCTGGATGCGGCGTTGTGCGAAAGCTCTGCTGGTCGGAACGCTCCTTTCTGTCGCTTTCTGCGCCCTCGTGGTTCTGTTCAGCCCCCTGCAGACTGTGACCGCAGAGATAGCCGCCCGGACCCGCCCGAATCTGTTCGATCTGCTTGTGGCGCTCTTTTCGGCACTGGCGGGCGCTTATGCCATGATCCGCGGGCGGGAGGGTACTGTAGTCGGTGTGGCCATCGCAACCGCCCTGATGCCGCCACTTGCGGTGGTTGGCTTCGGCCTTGCCACGTTCAACTGGACGGTCTTTTCAGGTGCTCTGCTGCTTTATGTCACTAATCTGATGACCATAGCTTTCACCGCTGCGGTGATGGCGCGCCTTTATGGTTTTCGAACCACTTTGTCGGAACGACAGACACAACTGCAAGTATTTGCAATAGTCGTAACATTTGTCGCGCTGGCCTTGCCCTTGGGATATTCTCTGCGGCAGATCGCCTGGGAGTCCAACGTGTCTCGTCAGGCACAAAGTGCCGTGATGGATAATTTCAGCGGAAAGGCTCGCCTTTCGCAAATGGACATCAGATTCGATGCCAGCCCGATCGATGTCAGCGCTACGGTACTGACGCCTGAACTGATGCCCGATGCGGAAACGATCAGCCGCCGCGAATTGCGCCGTTTGCTGAATAATCGTTCGCTCAATTTCACCCTGACTCAATATCAGGTTGGAACCAGCGCCACTGCAGCTGAACAGGCGCAGCTCGCCGCAGCTCGCGAGGCGGCTGAAGCCGACGCCTCGCAACGAGCGGAGGAGCTTGCTCAGCGCTTGTCACTAATTGCAGGCGTGCCCGAAAGCGAAGTGTTGGTGGACAGGGAACGCCGCCGCGCTTTGGTACGGGCGCAGGAGTTGGAAGGTGCAGGATTGGCCTCTTATCGTGAACTGGAAAGACGCATTGGCGGAACAGAACCTGAATGGCGGGTGGAACTGCTCCCGCCTGCTAAAGCACTTCCTTCGATTGCGTTGAATGCAGAAGGAAAGCTGACGGACGATGGCGAGAAAGCTTTAGCTCTGGTCGAATGGGCGGCGGGGCGGATTGACGTTCCGGTAATTATTGATGGGCCGCAATCAGATCGTGAAACGGTCGAAAAGCTACTTTCTGTGCGCAATGTGGCAGTGCGCGATGGTGAGGAGAGAAAAGGAGCCGTGCAGGTTCGCTGGGCTAATCCAGCTGACTGAGTTTTGCGTATGCAGTGATGTCCTGAGCGCTGCTTGCGGTAGATTGCCACACACATAAACGGTGGTTAGAACCGGTGAATGAAGATTGCCGTTCTTTCCGATATCCATGGGAATATCGCAGCGCTTGACGCTGTTCTTGCGGATATAGAAACGCGTAGTGTCGATAAAATCGTAAATCTGGGTGATATTCTTTCAGGCGGGTTATTTCCCGAAAGAACAGCAGATCGATTGATGGCAATGGAATTGCCAACGATTCGAGGAAATCACGAGCGCCAATTACTGGAAATGCCTTATGCATGCATGAGCTTGTCAGACCGGCATGCCGCCGATTGTCTACGCGCCGATCAATTCGCCTGGATTGCCTCGCTTCCTGCGACACTTCGACTCAGCGACGATGTATTGCTTGTTCACGGTACGCCTGAAAGCGACCTGCAATATTTTCTTGATACTGTTACCGAGGAAGGCCTGCGTTTGGCGACCAAAGAAGAAGTTAAGGAACGTACAGGCAATGCAGATTTCGCTGTCATTTTGTGCGGCCACACACATCTTGCGCGAGTAGTGTATCTTACTGATGGCCGAATGGTGCTCAACCCGGGGAGCGTTGGCTTACCTGCTTATGATGATGATAATCCTCACCCACATGTTGTGGAGGTCGGTTCTCCCCATGCTCGCTATGCCATTGTCACAAAAAGGGAGGGAAGCTGGTCGGCATCTTTCCATGCGGTCGAATATGACTGGGAGCAGGCTGCTTGTGATGCCGAAGTGAATGGACGGTTGGATTGGGCAAGAGCTTTCAGAACGGGGAGAGCTTAAGTGCTGCGTTTAAGGTTAAAAGATCTGCCCATTATAAAGAACCGGGCAGATCTTTTGAAGCTCTATCAAGCTGCAATTTTGAAAGGTTCGATTTCACCTGACAGATAAAGTTTCTTGGCTTTAGCGCGGCTCAGTTTGCCAGAACTTGTGCGTGGCAAGCTGCGCGGAGGCACCAATTCGACGACACAATGCATACCAGTGATAGAACGGACCTTTTCACGAATTTCACCATGAAGGCGCACACGTTCTTCTGGATCGCTTACGCGGCAATGGACTAAGACAGCGGGCACTTCCTCACCATTTTCGGTCTCAACGGAAAAGGCTGCGATATCGCCCTGGTGGAAGCCTGGAAGTTGTTCCACGGCCCATTCGATATCCTGCGGCCAGTGATTTTTTCCGTTGATGATAATCATGTCTTTAGCGCGGCCGACAATAAACAGGTATCCATCGGCCATGTAGCCCATATCGCCTGTATCGAGCCAGCCATCCACCAAGCATTCTGCAGTCGATTCGGCGTCGCGAAAATAAGAGTGCATGACGCTCGGACCTTTGCACCAGACTTTACCGATCTGATGATCTGCCTTGACCTGTCCAGTTTCACCGCGAATTTCTACAGTCATATCGAGCACTGGCTTGCCGCAATTGACAATCGCGCGATAGCGTGCCGGACGAGAGAGGTCGCGTGGGCTGCCGGACAACCGCTCTTCTTCTACCAGTTCCACCCGAATACCTTCTCCGGGAGGCATAATCGTAACGGCTAGGGTTGCTTCTGCCAGGCCGTAACTCGGCAGGAATGCATCGGCACGGAAGCCGGCATCGGCAAAGGCATTGACGAAACCTTGCATGACATCAGGGCGGATCATATCCGCACCATTGCCTGCAATACGCCAGCGCGACAGGTCGAACCGCTCGGCCACTGTTGACTGACTGGAAATACGCCGTGCGCAAATGTCATAGCCGAATGTCGGGGAATAAGAGAGTGTCGTACCCTGATTGCGGCTGATCATGTCGAGCCATGCCAGCGGCCGTCGTGCGAAATCTTCAGTTTTGAGATAGTCGGTTGAGACCTGATTGGCGATCGGCGAAAGAAAGCAGCCGACCAGACCCATATCATGATACCAGGGCAGCCAGCTGACACAGCGATCTTCCGGCTCCAATTTCATGCCGGTGCCATGGCCGCGTAGATTATTTAGTAACGAACGATGGGTAACCGCTACACCGTGAGGGAAACGGGTCGAACCGCTCGAATACTGGAGATAACAAATATCGTCGGGCTCCGGTGTTGGCAATGCGGCATCACTTTCTGGCAAGGCGATGAAGTGTGCATAACTCATGCCGGTGCAGTTATGGCGCGTGGCGGCCTCACTGGCCATTGCACTAATTTCAGCCGGAAATAACAGAAATTTCGGGTCTGAACTGTTCAATTGAACGGTGAGCTGTTCAATATAGCCTTCTTTCCCGCCAAAGCTGGTCGGTAAAGGAAGGGGAACGGGCCATGCGCCCGCATAAATAGCTCCGCAGAACAGTGAGGCAAATTCGGTGCCGGTTTCCGCTATCAAGGCAATTCGGTCTCCCGGGACAACACCTTGCGCGATCAGTTTACGGGCCATTCTCTGCGCGTCCTCGCGCAATTCACTATACGGATAAGGACGTAAAAGATTGCCGCGCGGATCGTGGAAATTGAGTCCACGGGTGCCTCGTGCCGCATAATCTAGCGCATCGCAAAAAGTCTCGAAATCTGAGAAACGGCGCGGTAGAGCGCAGTTATTGGGCGTTGGTGTCAGCGTTTTGTCCATCATAATTCTTTAATGCGAAACTGTTAGCTTCCATATCGCCCCGCCAATCCGGGGATGCTCCTGAACATGGCATGACCAGCAAATGACGGGATAGCCATACTTACACAGACTTCACTTTTCCATCCCGACTGTGGCACGAATATGGCCGATGGACCGTGAGACACGAACATATTCGCAACGCACGCGTGTGCCTAAGCCTCTAACCGCTACGCGATTTGAGGAAATGGCACTGGCCTACGTGGCACGATTTGCGACCAGCGCTGCAAAGCTGGAGGCTTATCTCAATCGCAAATTGCGCGAATGCGGCTGGGATGAAGACACTGCTCCGCAGCCGGATGTGCGTGCTTTGGTCGAGCGTTATGTGGCGCTTGGCTATGTCGATGATGAAACTTATGCTCGTGCGAGGGCAAATAGCTTGCTGCGCCGGGGATACGGTCGGCGCCGGATCACGCAAGCGCTCGGGGCTGCAGGTATTGATGAAGAGATACAGGAAGCTGTCTCCGCTTCTCCTTCTGAACAGCGCCGGGCAATATTGGCCATGGCGCGTAAGAAGCGTTTCGGGCCATTTGGACATGAGTCGCCTGATGCAGCTCGCCGGGAAAAACAGCTTGCTTCGCTGCTGCGTGCAGGACATTCCCTCGACAATGCTCGCGAAATGGTCAATGCCGAAAGCATCGAGTGGGCAGAACAATGGGCCACCGAACTGGATCACGAGCAGGAATAGACGAATGACCCGCATTTCCACTGTACTGGTTCCGATTGCGTTGGCTCTTGCTGCTTGCTCGCAGCAAGCAATAGGTAAGCCGCCAGCATCTTCTGAAGGCACGTTGTCGCGTCATCCAGAATCGGGGCTAGAGGTTATTCCGGTTACGATAGACAGCGATAGCAATTCTCATACATTTCAGGCGGAAGTGGCGGCGACACCGCGCGAACAAGCACGCGGATTGATGTTTCGCACCGAGATGGGTGCTGATGAAGGTATGATCTTTCTGCGTAAATTCGCGCAGCCGGCCAGTTTCTGGATGAAAAATACGGTCATTCCGCTCGATATTATCTATATTGGGGCTGATCACCGCATTCTGAATATAGCTGCCAATGCGAAACCTTATTCGACTGAACCGCTTCTTTCAGAAGGGCCTGCTTTGGCCATTCTCGAGCTCAATGGCGGTCGTGCGGCTGAGCTTGGTATTGAACCGGGCGACGAGGTTTCCTGGTAAAGAACGATTTTGCAATGAGTGCATACCTCGGCTTGCACATCATAGGTGAAAAGGGCTAACGCGCTGGCTATGGGAATCCTGTCGAAAATTTTCACTTGGTGGGACGGTGCCACAATCGGCACGTCACTTTGGTCAGCGCGGAATGGCGAGAATGTCGGCACCGACGCGCAAGGCAACCGCTATTATCGCTCGAAGAAGCCCGATGCCCGTGGACGGGAGAGGCGCTGGGTGCTCTATAACGGTTCCAACGATGCCAGCCGTGTACCTTCTGAATGGCATGGCTGGTTACATCATTCTTATGATGAATTGCCTGAAAGCCACCTACCTCCTCCCAAGATCTGGGAAGTGGATTATACCCCGAATGCTACTGGTACGATGGCGGCCTATCGCCCGCAAGGTGCGTTGGAGCGTGGTGGGAAACGAGCCCGGGCGACGGGTGACTACGAAGCCTGGACCCCGGACGCCTGAGCATGCAGCGTGGCATTGTGCTCGGCTGTAGGATTGCATCTATGCGTCTGGTAGCCATGATGGTGCCAGTAACATTATTGCTTTCCGCCTGCGGAAAGGAAGCCCCTGAGCCTGCTCCGGAAGAAACGGAAATTCCTGAAGAGCTGGTGAAGGCGCCGTTGCAGGTGGCTAAACACACAAATGATAGTGAAAGTGTGGGAACGCCCCGCGAAGAGCGGGTGGCGACGCTTGCTCTATTGAATAAGCGCAATAACCTCACGCAGGATATTGAAATGACACCGGGCGAATCGAAACGCTTTGGGAATGTAGTGATTCGCCTTGCTACTTGTGAACGTACAGCGCCGTGGGAACATCCTTCTGAAACAGGAGCTTTTGTTCAGGTGCTGGTACATGAACGTAGTGCGGATAATTCGCGTGCGGAGTGGCATCGGATTTTTTCTGGTTGGCTATTCAAGAATTCACCCAGCCTCAATGTCGTGCAGCACCCTATCTACGATGTCTGGGTTAAAGATTGCGCGATGAGCTTTCCTGGTGAAGAGGCTCCAGCTTCGTCCAGTAGCGATTGAAAGGCTGCTGGCAGAACGGCTTCTTCCCCTTCTTTGCCTCGGCATGCGGCAGATAATTTCTCAATATAAATTTTTTGTGAAATTTCTACTGCGCCCATGGAGGCAAGGTGATCAGTTATGAACTGACAATCCAGCAACTGAAAACCGGCTCTGCGCATAGCTGCCACAAGCCATGCCAGTGCGATTTTTGACGCATTGGTGGCGTAGCTGAACATGCTTTCACCGCAAAAGACCTGGTCGAAAGATACACCATACAAACCGCCCACCAGTTGATCGTCGAGCCAGCATTCGATCGAATGAGCATGGCCGATGGCATGAAGGGCTTCATAGCTTATGGTAATTGCATTGTTGATCCAGCTTTCGGGGTGATCGGGCCGGGGGGCGGCGCAGCCACGCATCACTTCAGGAAAGGCCTGGTTGCAGGTCACTGTAAAACGATCTTGCTTTAACACTTTGCGCAGTGAGCGGGAGCAGTGAAACTTGTCCAGAGGAATAACTGCCCGGCGGCGCGGTTCTACCCAGTAAATTTCGGGATCATCCCTACTATCTGCCATAGGAAAAATCCCACTGCGATAAGCTAGCAGTAGCATTTCTGGTGGAATCATGGAGGGCGCGCGCATGTGCATTATTCCCAAGGGTTTATCAAAAGCCTGTCTTCACGTCTGCCCGCAAAGCGGCGCGCAACTGACAAAAACGTTATGATACGGAAATGATTCACACGAATTTTGCCTTGCTGCTTGCCATTGGCCGGCCTTGGCGATAGAGGCCTCCCCATCTGCAGGAGTGTAGCTCAGTTGGTAGAGCATCGGTCTCCAAAACCGAGGGCCGTGGGTTCGAGTCCCTCCACTCCTGCCACTAGAGTTGGCTTCGATGCTGACCTTATTTTCCCTTGATGAAAAATTTCTTTAAAACTGGGAACTCTGGCAGTTAACCTCAGCTTGCGGGCCCTTACTTATTTCCGATTGTTCGAAAGAGACGGCCAATCTGGAACCATTGCGGTGAAGTGGTCATTGTTAGCGACAGAACGCAGCAGTTAGTGTGAGGTACTTATGTCTAGCTTGAGTTTTCGCAGTAGCCGTCCCGATGGCTGGACAATTCCCCGTCCGCATCGTGATGCAAGTCAACGGCTGATGACTCACGGACCCATTCGGCCGATGGAAGAGCCGAACTGGTTGGATCGCCTGCTAAGGCGGGCATAAAATGAATGATGGATATTGAAAAGGCCGCTTCGGCAATCGAAGCGGCCTTTTCCTCTTGGTGCTGTCGGCCTTTTGCCTTGTCAGGAAGATCTAAGTATCAATATTCGTCAGGCTCTTCTGGTGTTTCTCGGCCGTAGTCGGGCCCTGCTGTTTTGTTCCCCTTTGCAAGTTTGAAGACTACCCCGGAAAGCATGAACAAAGCCAGAAGGTTGGGCAGCGCCATGGCAGCATTCGAAATATCGCCAAGCCGCCAAACAAGCTGCGAGGGTTGCGTTGCACCGACGTAAACGCCGACACACCAGATTACGCGCCAGATATTGTGAAGAAGCTTTTCACCGCGGCGGGAAGAGCCTGGAATGCGATCATAAATAAAAGTGATCGCCCGCTCGCCATAATAAGACCAGGTCAGAATTGTCGTGAAGACGAAAAGGATAAGAGCTATACTGGCTATGAGCGTGCCAAGTGGAATGCCGACAAGCTGAAACGGGAATGCGGCAGCAAAAGCTCCTGATGTGGTAACGAAGCCTGACTGGGCCGTTGTTCCGAGGTCGGATTGCCAGACATGGCGAACTTGCTCGACTGTACCGTCGGCCAGCGTGTGTGTGAAATTGCCTTCGACAGTGAGAATTACCAGAGCAGTCATGGTACAAATGACGATTGTGTCGATAAAAGTGCCAAGCATGGCCATGCGGCCTTGCTGCTCCGGATCGTCTGTTTGTGCAACGGCATGGGCAATCGGAGTGGAACCCTGTCCCGCTTCGTTCGAAAACAGCCCGCGGGCAACGCCAGCGCGAATGGCCATGATTAAGGCTGCACCGGCAAAGCCTCCGGTCGCGCTTTGAATGTTGAAGGCCCCGGCGAAAATCCGACTGAATGTTTCCGGAAGGTCGGCCAGATTGATCATAAGGGCGGTGAAGGCCATGAGAATATAGGCGGCAGCCATAAAGGGCACGACTTTCTCTGCCACGACGCCAATCGATTTAATCCCTCCTACGATCACAATGAATACTGCAATGGCTGCAACCAGTCCGCCGACCCAGCGATCGATACCGAACAGCTCGTTGAGCCCGCTTGCCATTTCATTCGACTGAATCGAATTCCCGGTTACAAGTGCAGAAAAGAGCGTGCCAAAACAGAAAATGATGGCGAGCCAGGTCCATTTGGGTCCGAGGCCGCGCATGATATAGCTCATCGGACCGCCGCGATAGATCCCGTCGGAGGTTCTTTCGCGGTACCGAATGGCGAGAGCGCCCTCGGCAAAACCCAGCGCCATGCCGAACAGCGCAGTGATCCACATCCAGAAAATTGCGCCGGGGCCGCCTAAAGCGATAGCAGTTGCAACGCCAGCGAGATTACCGGTGCCGACCTGTCCGGATAAAGCCGTGGAGAGGGCGGCGAAGGGAGAGATTTCACCTGCTCCAGCGCTTTTCCGGCCTTTGAATAACCCGGTTACGGCACTGCCCAGTTTGACGATCGGATAGAAACGTAATCCAATCATTATCCAAAGACCTATACCGAACAGTACAATGGTCATGGGTGGGAAAGGGACAAGTTCCTGCCCGTCCCATTGTCCTGCCCAGATAAAGTCGGAGATGTTGGTTATTTGGTCGATCAAACCGACCGATGCTTCTTGAGATGACACCCGGGATAGCCCCCTTCGCTTGATCCGGAAAATCCGTGATTTGTCGTTATGACATAGCTGTAACAGCACAGTTGGATACGAAACAAGATCTCACAAGTGAAACTCTATCGGAGCGGGTGAGCAAGACTTGCTTTCACGCCTCTTGCTCGCTACATGCCTACTCAATTCCAACATAGGCGAAGAAAGCCTCCTCCCGATTGTCTTTGATTGGGAAGGCGCGGACCCCTTGGCGGAAATAAACTGAGATTTTTCAAGAGGTCGAATCGCAATGGCCAAAACCAGTCCCGGCGAGTTCATCCGTCAGGTTCGTGCAGAAGCTTCCAAAGTGGTGTGGCCCACCCGTCAGGAAACGGTGACCACAGCAATCTTTGTATTCATTCTGATGGTCATTCTGTCAGTTTTCTTTCTGGGTATCGATTCGCTCTTCGGGGCTGTTGTTCGCTGGCTGCTTTCGCTGGTTTGACTATCAGGCTCTTTCAATAACGGATTTGCAATATGGCTCGCTGGTACATCATCCACGCTTATTCCGGCTTCGAGAACAAGGTTCGCGATTCGATCATCGCAGAGGCCGAGCGTCTGGGGCTGTCAGAGGCTGTTGAAGACATTCAGGTGCCCGCTGAGACGGTTACTGAGATCAAGCGCGGTAAAAAGGTCCAGACTGAACGCAAGACTATGCCAGGTTACGTTCTCGCTAAATTGCGGATGAATGACGATGTCTATCATCTCGTGAAAAACACTGCGAAGGTTACTGGGTTCCTGGGCAATAATGGTAAGCCGCAACCAATTTCTGAACGTGATGCAGCCCGTTATTTCGGGGCTGCCGAGGAGGCGGCATCGCAGCCTAAACGTCAGGTTGATGTCGATTATGAAATCGGCGATCAGGTCAAAGTCCTGGACGGCCCCTTTGCCAGCTTCAATGGTGTGGTCGAAGAGCTTGATTTCGACAAGAACAAGGTGAAGGTATCGGTGTCTATTTTCGGTCGTGCAACGCCGGTGGAACTCGATTTCGAACAGGTTGAAGTGGCTAAGTAACGTCTCTTAATTGGTGTCTTATGGCACCGCATGTCAGCAAAAACCCGTCATGCCTTCTGCGCATGACGGGTTTTTGCTGAGTGTTGAGTGCCGCAGCGTAAGAGGTTTTATCTATAAAAAGGGGTGGCCACCTTGCGGTAACCACCCTCTTTTATTGTTGCTCAGTATCAATCCGGTGGGAAGCTTATTTGCCTTTACCGGCCTGACGCCAGCTATCGGCGTAAGAATCGCGGGCAACTTCTGAATAAGGAACCGGCGAAACAGTAGCTTTAATTTCAGTCTGTACATGCGGTTCAACAGTCGGTTTGGTGGTGCCGCCGTTGGGCTCACCCCAAACCAAAGTCACTTCCTTGCCGAATTCAGCAAAATCCGGATCGATCATAGCGATGGTCAGCATTTTACCTTCATTGGAGCTATAACCGACCCAGGTCGAAATGCCGATCACTGCACCGTCGCACTTCACTTCGTCAAAGGGATGCATGGAATAAACGGCACTCGGGAATTCGAAATATTTCGCTCGCTCGCCCTTGGTGAGAACCGAACTCATCACACGCATCACGTCTTCGTTGTCGAGCGCAAGCGTGACCTTCTGCTTATGCTTCTGGTCCTTCATCTTTTCGAGCGCTTCGCGACCCACGAAATCATGGTCGAATTTGAGCATGATACCATAGCCCAGATCCCAAGGCGTCAGGTAATACCCTTCAACTGTATCGGGAACATAAGATCCACCAATCGAGCACATGCCTTCATAGGAATTGCCCTTGGCCCATTCACGGAATGCGATCAGCATCGGATCGTTTCCGGTGTACAGAGCAGGCAGCGGAGAAGGGACCCAGCCCGACTCCAATGTATTAGAGGAATAGGCACGGCCGCCGACCAGCGCCAGACCGAAATCCTTACCGGCTTCAACAATGGCTGCGTGAACGGCTTCATAATCTGCCCATGGGCCGAACAGTTCGTAGCCTGGCTGACCGGCCATGCCGTGACGCAGCGCACGAACGTCTTTGCCGCCGATGGTTACTGTTGCCATATTGAAGAACTTGAGATCAGGCGGGGTGGTGCCCATGGCTTTTTCCAGCACTTTCATCGCGTTCGGGCCCTGAAGCTGGAAACGGTAGTTTTTACGCTTGCCGTCATTGCGCATTGCCCAGCGCTCATCGCGCTCAACCGTCACATTCCAATCGCCTGTGTCAGCATGGAATTCAACCCATTCGATCGCTGGTGCGCGGCCTACGAGGCTGTAAACATCCTCTTCGAGATGGAAGAGAATGACGTCGCCGATGACATAGCCATCAGGAGTCACTGGAACCCATTGCTTCGCCTTGTCGACGGGGAAGTTTTTGAAGCTGTTAATACCGAGATAGCTCAGCAGCTTTTCAGCATCCGGGCCGGAAACATACAGTTCGACCATGTGGTAGGACTGGTTGAACAGCACGGCGCTTTCGGCCCAGGCGCGTTGTTCGTTGCGCCAGTTGGAATATTCTGCCGGAACACCCGGATAAACGTTCGGGCCGGTCTGCTGGTTGCGCAGAAAGGTGACAAGGTCACCTGCTGTGTCCAGCTTCTGTTGAAGGGTTTGTTCACTCATTGGAAAATCCTCTCCTGAGAGGTTGGGGTTGAATGGAAATTTAGGTTGAAGTGGGCATGGCCAGCCAGTTTTGGATGGCTGTATTGACTGCTTCTGGCGCCTCATGGAGGATCATATGTCCTGCGCCGGGTATGATAACGAATTCAGCGTTGGGAATGGCTTTGGCAAACGCTTCGTGTTGTGCCGCCGAACTCCAAGCATCCAGTGCTCCGACCATGACGAGCGTAGGGCAACTGATTTTTGGCAGGAAGTCCTCGCGCCCTTCACGATTCAGTAGCGCGTGAACATGTGCATCGAACACGTTCTGCCCTTGGTCGAGACACATGTTACGCAGCTCCTCAACCATTTTAGTATTGGAGCGATTGGGTTCGGCTATCATCGGTGGTAACCACTGATCGACCAAAGCTGGAAAGCCTTGTTCTCGACCGATTCTTTGCAGAGCCGCGCGTTTGGCGGGTTCGTCTTCCTTTACGGGGTGCACGCCAGTGCTGACCAAAGCGAGGCGACGGACACGTTCGGGCGCAAGGCGATAGATTTCCAGCGCCACACGTGCGCCCATTGAGTGGCCAAACAGATCGAACTGGTCGGGAGCCTGTTCGAGGGCGACGTGAGCCATATCCTCAAAATTATCGGCCAGCCCATATCCGTTCACGGCTTGCGAATCGGGAAACGCCTTCAGCTGAGGCGCAAAAATCCGTGAATCACAGATGAGTCCGGGGAGAAATAGTATCATATGAGTCCAGTCCGCCAGTTCAGTTCGCCTCTATGAAAATTTCGTCTATACGAATAAAATGGGATACGCTAGGGGGTTTCCGCATACTCGACGGGCAGCTAGTCAGCTATCCGCGTGAGAGGAGATTGTAGCGATGTCATATGCCACCATTCACCCCGATTGGGAAAAGCCCGCAGCTAATATGGTCGATGGCTATTCCTTAGAGATGACAGCTAAGGAAATGGATCACTTACGGGAAGCCGCCCCGCTGATCCGCCCTGGTACCCCCATTGCCGTTACCTTCCTTCCCGGAGAGGAAATGGAAGACCGTGTTGCTGCTGCCAAACTGGTGCGCGAACTCGGATTTGAGCCCATGCCGCACCTGTCGGCTCGCCGCCTTGAATCGACAGAGACCCTAGACAACCTGCTCGCCAGAGTAACCGGCGAGGCCGGTGTGAAACGTGTTTTCATGATCGCGGGCGATCCTCCGAAAGCGGAAGGCCCTTACGAAGATTCATTGCAGATAATCGAATCCGGGCTTCTTGAAAAACACGGTATTACGGTAGCAGGAATTGGAGGCCATCCCGAAGGGCATCCCAATGTTTCCAAATCCGATCTGTGGGTTTGGATGGAGCGCAAGATCACAGCTTTGCGGGAGCGTGACATTACCCCTCTGATCGTCACTCAATTCGCTTTTGATGATGAGGCGATCCTGAATTGGATCGAGGAAATGCGTGAGCGTGGAATTGATGTTCCGGTACGCATTGGTGTTCCGGGGCCTGCAGGCATTAAGCGTCTTATCGGCTTCGCCAAGCGTTGTGGTGTTGGAGCATCAGCCAACGTTATGAAAAAATATGGTGTCTCGCTGACGAATCTGATTGGCAAGGCAGGGCCAGATAAGCTGATCCATGCTCTGGAGAGTGGCCTTACTCCCGAACATGGCCGTGTGCGCCTTCATTTCTATCCCTTTGGTAACCTCAAGGCTTCGGCCGAATGGATCAACGAATATAACGCAAAGCATAGCTGAGGGGCCGGGCTGCGCCTTTTTCGCGCAACTGCCCTCCTGCAAATAAACAAGGAGAGAATTGGTGAGCAACACAAGCACGCTGGCATTGTCCTGCAAAAACCAGCCTGGTCTGGTCGCACTTGTATCCGGCTTTCTGACGGAAAATGGCGCTGATATTACCGATCTTCAGCAATATGCCGATCCGATCAGTGGTAATTTCTTTCTGCGCGCAGAGTTTGATTGGAACGGTGCTGATCACGACAAAATTCGCAATAGCTTCAAGCAAATTGCCGATCAGCACAGCATGATCTGGAGCTTGCGTGAACCGGATTATGCACCGAAGGTTGTATTAATGGTTTCCAAGTTTGACCATGCTCTTGGTGACCTGCTTTACCGTATGCGCATTGGCGAGATTAACATGAATGTCGTCGCCATCGTCAGCAATCATCCTCAAAATGTGCTAACAACGTCGCTGATGGGTGATATCCCTTATTATCATTTCCCGATCACTAAAGACACAAAACCTCAGCAAGAGGCGCAAGTAAAGCAGGTGGTGACAGATACTGGTGCCGATCTGGTCGTGCTGGCGCGCTATATGCAGATTTTGTCGGACGACATGGCCAGCTTCCTCAACGGGCGCTGCATCAATATTCATCATTCTTTCCTCCCCGGCTTCAAGGGAGCTAAGCCCTACCATCAGGCTTATAAGCGTGGTGTGAAGATGATAGGTGCGACCAGCCATTATGTAACTGAAGACCTCGATGAAGGTCCGATCATTGCGCAGGATGTTGCGGTATGCAGCCATCGTGAAACACCCGACCAGCTCGTTGCTAAGGGTCGCGACGTCGAACGCCGTGTGCTTGCCCGTGCGGTGAAGGCGCATCTTGAAGATCGTGTTTTTCTGAACGGTCAGCGAACAGTGGTTTTCGAAGCCTGAGGAGGCAGGACAGGTATGGCAGACAGGATCGACGGTCGTGCTATTGCGGCAAAGATCGAGGATGAAACGGCCGAAAAGGTGAAGGCCTTTTCGGAACGTAACGGACATGCTCCAGGCCTCGCTGTGGTTCTGGTTGGCAATGATCCGGCGAGTGAAGTCTATGTTGCGCATAAGATCAAGAAATGCGTGAAAGTCGGCATCCGCTCTTATGAGCACCGTCTGCCTGCCGAAACCGAACAGGATGATTTGCTTACACTGATCGCCCGTCTCAATATTGATCCCAATGTGCATGGTATCTTGGTACAGGTGCCCTTGCCCGATCATATTGACGAAGGAGCTGTTTTGGGGGCTATTAACCCGGCTAAAGACGTTGATGGTTTCTGTCCCGTTAATGTGGGTCGTCTGTCGACCGGCACAGGGGGGTTGGTGCCTTGTACGCCGCTCGGGGTAATGAAGCTGCTCGATACGGTTATCGACGATATGACCGGTCTTGATGCCGTAGTGATCGGTAAGTCCAATATCGTGGGCAAGCCGATTGCCATGTTGCTGCTAGAACGTGAGGCGACGGTAACTGTTACCCATATTGAAACTAAGAACCTTCCCGATATCTGTCGTAAAGCAGATATCATTATTGCCGCTGCCGGAGCGCCGCGGCTGGTGAAAGGGTATTGGGTCAAAGAAGGTGCGGTCATCATTGATGTTGGTATTACCCGGACCAAAGGAGAGAACGGTAAGGATAAGCTGGTTGGCGATGTGGCATTTGATGAGGTGCAACATGCAAAAGCGGTGACACCAGTGCCAGGGGGTGTTGGGCCGATGACAATCGCTTGTTTGCTGGCCAACACTGTTCAGGCGGCAGAGGCTTTAGAAAAGCACCATAAGCACTGATTAAAAAGCCGGGTGGGATGGCCCGGCTTTTTCATTGCAGCATCTCCTAAGTGGTATCGTGAATAGTAAGGTGGAGCTGCATCGATAATTATTCTAAGGCTTTGCTCCATGAGCCAGTCAGACCGTATATGGACCGCCGCCCTTCTTGTGATAGGCGATGAAATTCTCTCCGGTCGAACGCATGATAAAAATATCCCTCAGATCGCGAGCTGGTTGCAAGTGCAGGGCATCCGTTTGCGTGAAGTGCGTGTGGTAACGGATGACCTGACTGCTATTGGGGAAGCGCTGAACGTGTTGCGTGAGCGGAATGATTATTGTTTCACCACGGGGGGGATAGGTCCGACGCATGACGATATAACAGTAGATGCCGTTGCCCGTGCATTGGGCTTGCCTGTGGTGATCCATCCTGAAGCAAAGCAGATATTGGAACAATACTATGCCACACGCGGAGGCCTCACGGATGCCCGATTACGAATGGCACGGGTACCTGAAGGGGCTGCGCTAATCCCCAATCGCATGTCGGGGGCGCCAGGTATTCGGATTGGCAATATTTTTCTAATGGCTGGTGTGCCACATATCACGGCAGGTATGCTTGATGCGTTGACCGGAACGCTGGAAGGTGGGGCACCGCTTCTTTCAGAAACGATCGGCTGCTGGGTAGCCGAAAGTGAAGTGGCGGATATGCTGCGCGAGATTGAGGCGGCGCATGGCAAGTGTCAGATCGGCTCTTATCCGTTCTTCCAAGAGGGTAAGGGCGGGGCCAATTTTGTGATCCGTTCGACGGATACTGAAGAACTGCAAAGTGCGGTAGACACATTATGCGATGGCCTGGCAACAGCAGGCTACGATTTCACGCCGGGCGGTATCTGATGGATACCTTTTACGGGTTCAGACAATCACCCAGAGATATTTCTGCCTTCTCCTGCTAATCTGAAGATATTAGCAGGAGACGTTAGGCTGACTCTTTCTTGTCAGACAAGCGCGTAATAGCGCAGCACATTGCCATCCGCTCGACGCTCGCCAACACCAATAAAAACATGTTTCGTGAGCCAGTCATGCTTGCCTACCGGACATTCGAAAGATGGTTGCCCGCGCAGATAATATTCCTGATTGTCTACCGGCTCACCTTCACCAAACGCCCAGTCCCGCAGTTTGCTCATTGTGTCGGGTTTGCGGCCCCACAGAAAACCCTTGTTATTAAGCAGGATGAGCGTGCCATCTTCCTCTTCAAGGAGATAGCGAGCATCGAAGCAGGCGGTGTCATCAGGACGAAAATAAGCGTAGTCTCCGCCTGAATGAGGCACCGCTTTGCCGCGCAAATGAGGGCCTTCGAACGTACCTTCAGATACGATCACTGCACTGCGATTGCCTCCGGCAGGTGTATTGGGAATCGTATAGACATCGGGAAACTTCAGTCGCACTTCCATGACGAATTCCAGACGTGGATTGTCAAAAGTGGAAAAGGGTGGGGTAAAAGGGCCGTTGGCCATAAGAAATTCCTCAACGCAGCTCTAGAGCACCACCATCCACGAAGAGATTGGCAGCAGTAATGAAGGAAGCCTCGTCAGAGGCAAGGAATAAAACAGCGCGGGCTACTTCATCGGCTTCACCCATGCGGTGCATCGGAATCGCTCCGAGCATCTGCTCTTTCAGTGCGGCAACAGCTTTATCGTCCATTCCAGGATTACGATGGAGTAAAGGCGTGTCGATTGGGCCAGGGCTGACCATATTGACGCGAATTTTCTCAGATACCAGCTCGCCTGCAATCACTTTTACCGCAGCGTAGAGTCCGCCTTTCGCAGCGGCATATGTGAGATTACCAGGCAAGGAGACATGTGCACCGATAGAACCGGTGACGATGATCGAGCCACCTTTGCCCATGAGTTTCAGTGCTTTCTGAATAGCAAAAACACAGCCTTTGAGATTGACTGAGTGGACGAAATCCCAGTCCTCCTCAGAAATATCTCGAAGTGGCGCAAATCCACCAACCCCGGCATTCACATAAAGCACATCGATCTTACCGTCCTGCGCTTCGATTCTAGATATCAGCCTTTCGGTTGCGGTGATGTCAGAAATATCAGCCTGATATCCAACAGCGTCGGGAATCGCAGCGACTGCTTCATCAAGCGTTTTGGGGTTACGTCCGGTAATCCGTACTTTTGCTCCTTCCGAGGCAAAAGCTTTGGCGCTGGCAAGACCCATGCCACTATTGCCGCCCATCACGAGGACGGTTTTGTTGTCAAAACGCATTTCTCTCTCCCGAATACGTCTGGTCAGAATGGCGAAAGCGGATTCGGTCCGCCTTCCACAATGTTTTGCATCACGTCCCAGTGTTCCGCCACTTTGCCATTTTCGATCCGGAAAATATCAATGACTGCCCAGCCCAGATCGTCGGGCCACCGGCGTACATGGTAATGTATCGTTACGTGATCGCCATCGACAAAAGCGCGTTTTACATCATGAACAGCGTTTGGTGTCTGTTCTTGGATCATGTCTAGAAAAGCTTTAAATGGAGCCAGTCCAGGAGCTACCACTTGATTATGCTGAATGTAATCGTGTGAGATAAACCTGTCCGCTGCTGAGGAATCCATCGGATTCAGTACTTCAGCAAACATGTCGAGTACCAGCCGGAGATTGGCTTCTTCTTGAGGTGTACGGCTCATGCGGCCATCTCAGGAGGTAAAGTAACGGCAGGCAGGCTTTGTCCCTTGATAAGATCAGCACATTTCTCCCCAACCATCACGGCGGGCAGACCGGTATTGCCGCCCGGTACAGTAGGCATCACTGAGCAATCGGCAATCCGCAGCCCTTCAACACCAATCACTTTCAGTTCGGAGTCTACTACCGAGCGCTCACCCATCCCCATGGCGCAGGTGCTGGTCGGATGCATCGCGATGTAGCAGGTCTGACGAATAAAGGCGTTAAGCTCTTCATCACTATCGATATTGATGCCAGGCATACGTTCAGCGCCAATCAGATTGGCCTGCGGTGGAGTATTATATATTTTGCGTGCAGCCCGGATCGCTGCGCGCATGGTAGCGAGATCGGATTCCTCGGCCATCAGGTTCAAAGTCACCGAAGCGACATCACGAGGGTTTTTGCTTTTCAGTTTCACCCAGCCGCGGCTATCGGGATGCAGAGCGACCAAACCGGCCCAGAATACATGTTCTTGTCCGGGCTTGATAAAGGGAAACCAAGTTTGTGCATCGAAACGGATGGGATTTGCCATAAACTGGATATCGGGGCGGTCGAGATGATCGCGTGTTTTGATAACGACATTGCAACTATTGAGCTGGAGAGCGAGCGGTCCCTTGCCGAACAATGCCCATTTTAGCGAATTCAGTGCGATCTTGTCCCAGCGCAGCTGATTGAGGAAGGTGACAGGCTTGGTTGCATACCACTCCATCGACACATTCGCGTGTTCCTGCAAGTTTTGTCCCACGCCTGGACTGTCATGCAGCACATCAATCCCGATATCGCGCAAATGTTCTGCGGGGCCGATGCCAGAAAGCATTAAGAGATGCGGCGAATTATAAGCACCGCCTGAAATGATAACTTCCCGATTGGCACGAATAATCTGTGCGCCTTCAGGTGTATCGATTTCAACGCCAATGCAGCGTTTACCTTCAAACACCATTCGGCGAACCAGAATACCAGATCTTACTTCAAGGTTTGAACGATTCATCGCAGGTTTGATATAGGCAGTGGAAGCACTTACCCGACGACCGCGATCATCCACTGTCATTTCACCTCTGGCGAACCCCTCCTGTTTTTTGCCTGCCAGATCTTCACTGGTGGAATAGCCAGCATCATGTGCTGCCTCCATCAACGGTTCATGATGAAGCAACGGGCTGTTGATAGGACGCACTTGCATCGGGCCGTCCCCACCATGGAATATACCCTCACCGCGCCAGCTGCTTTCCAGCTTTTTGAAGTAAGGGAGGACCTCTGCATAGCTCCAGCCCCGGGCCCCCATCTGAGCCCATTGGTCATAATCCTTATAATGACCGCGCATGGCGAACATGCCATTTATAGAGGATGATCCGCCCATAACGCGACCGCGTGGCAGCGGGAGCTGGCGATTGTCGAGATGTGGCTCAGGCTCGGTCATATAGGGCCAGTTGAAGCGTGGATCGGGCACGGCTTTCAAAAAGGCGACCGGCATTTTAAGATAGGGATGGTTGTCTTTGCCCCCGGCTTCGAGCAACAGAACTTTGTTTGTCGGCACTTCCGATAGCCGCGCTGCTACAACGCAGCCAGCACTGCCTGCCCCAACCACAATATAGTCGAAATTTTCACCCGATCCGCTGTTAGCCATGATTTGCATTCCTCTCACGCATCTTGCAGATGCTTCCTTCAGCAACTTGCTAACGATCGTTACGGTTAAAGGCAAGGCAGATGGAGAGGGTGAGCGGCGCAAAAGAAGATTATCGCGACTCTTTTGAGACGTGTGTCGTCAGTTGCATCTGACAGCTTTCTGCAATTCCATATGAATGAGATGCGTGAAGGCGACGTGCATCAAGTGGTCACACCGTCCTGCAATTATTCCGGGACTATGTATAGGTGGGGTGAAATGCCTGCACTCCTTCATACTTGCGTCAATTTCGCATAGATGAAATATGAGCGGGTCGTGGCCTAACTTCTTTTAGGAGACCCTCTTATGATTAAATCGACGCATGTCGGCAGCCTCCCCCGTGGCGAAAATCTCGTTCCGCTTCTCCTCGCTCGCGACAAAGGTGAAGAGTATGATGCGGTAGAATTCGACCGCGTGGTTCAAGAGGCAGTTGACGAAGCTGTCGCTCAGCAGGTGGAAGCAGGTGTCTCCGTTGTTAGCGATGGCGAACTGGGTAAAGTTGGCTATTCGACTTATATTATTGAGCGCCTAGAAGGTTTCGGTGGCCATACGCCGCGGAAGCCAGCCAAGGACCTGGCGGATGTTCCTGAACTTGCCAAGAAACTCTCGGCGATTATGGGGGCGCAGGAATTCACGCGCGCAAGCGCTATCGCACCCATTAAGCTGGTTAATCTTGAACCGCTGCATGACGATATTCGGCGGTTCAAGAATGCGCTGGAAAAGAATGGGCAGGGTGTCGAAGCTTTTCTTAACTCTGCATCGCCCGGCCTTATCACGGCTTTTCAGCCGAACCAGTATTACCCGACGCATGAAGCCTATCTGGCTGATCTTGCAGAAGCGATGCGACCGGAATATGAGACGATTGTCGATGCAGGGCTGCAAATCCAACTTGATTGTCCCGATCTCGCCATGTCGCGCCATACCGGTTATCAGGATATGAGTGAGAGTGAATTTCTCAAAGCAATTACAGCTAATGTCGAAGCACTGAATGCTGCCACAGCCAATATCGCTCCTGAAAAGATGCGTATGCATGTTTGCTGGGGTAATTATGAAGGCCCGCATAATTACGACATTCCGCTCGAAAAGATTATCGATATTGTGCTTGCGGCCCGCCCGGCGACCATCCTGTTCGAAGGGGCCAATCCACGCCATGAACATGAATGGGCCGTATGGCGCGATGCTAAATTACCTGATGAGAAGATTCTTGCGCCGGGTTTGATCGATAGCTGTTCGAACTATATCGAAACACCTGAACTAATTGCTCAGCGAATCGAACGTTACGTCGATATTGTTGGTAAGGATCGCGTGATGGCCAGTTCTGACTGCGGGTTCGGCACCTTTGCCGGTTACGGCAAAATTGACCCCGCAGTTGCCTGGGAAAAACTTGCCAATCTGCGCAAGGGCGCAGACATTGCAGAAGCACGGATTGGATAATCATGGCTGACGGAATGCCGGGAGGCATCGCCGGTTCGGCGGGGGTGACGACCAGTCAGGTCAAGTCAGCCACACGCACGCTCGATATTATTGAGTATGTCGTGGCGCATGAACGGCCGCTTGTGGCACAGGAAATTGCTACGGCTCTCGGCATTCCGGTCTCCAGCCTGTCTTATCTGCTGGCCACTCTGGTTGATCGCGCTTATCTTATACGTGAGGGGCGGCGTTACAGTCCCGGCCCTGGCCTTGAACGCCTGCAGGCTAATCGTGGTGGTTTCACGTTAGCTGAACGCGCGGCGCCGTTAGTGCGTACATTGCGCGTACAGCTCAATGAAACGACCAGTTTTTTCATCCGCACGCACTGGGATGTTGAGGCTATCGTAACCGAGACGAGCGATCACGCGTTGCGTTACTCGATCAATATTGGCACGCGACAACCCGTCCATGCGATGGCGTCAGGTAAAGCCCTGCTGGCTGCGTTATCCGAGGAGGATCTCGACCGCTATTTTCGCGAATCGACGCGCAAGCGCTTCACACCGGCGACAATCACGGGCGAAACTCCCCTGCGCAATCAGATAAATCAGATCCGTCGAACCGGGTTCGGTAAAACTGAAAGCGAATATAGCATAGGAATTCGGGGTATCGGTCGTGTGGTGAGGGTCGAAGGGGAAGTAGTCGGAGCTTTGTCCATTGCCGTACCTCAGGCACGTTATGACTCCGCGTTGGAGCGGCGGGCTATGGATCTATTAGAGCGTACGGCTGATCTTCTCGATACTAAACCCTGACCAAACTGGATAAATCAAGGTGCTCAATCGGCAATCATAACTGCTGCATCCATCATGCGGTCACCACCAACAGAGCAAGGTAGCCGAAATAAAGGGCTGTAAAAAAGGCCCCGAGTATGCGCCCCATTCCCTTAGCGAAAGTGCATAGCAAGGCGATGGTAAGGGCGCTCAGCAGCACTAGCGGGATGTCGATGGATACCATACTTCTTGGAATTGCGCTGGGCGCCAAAGCCATTGTCATCCCGCCAATCCCCAAAATATTGTAGAGGTTGGAACCTAATACATTACCCAAAGCTACCCCGGACTGGCCGCGCCATGCTGCAATGATGGATGTAACAAGTTCAGGCAAAGACGTGCCAATTGCTACTACCGTCAGGCCGATCAATGTTTCGGACATACCGAGAGCTCCGGCAAGTTCAATGGAACCCGAGACCAGTATATGCCCACCAATTAGGAGTGCTGCCAGGCCGAGAATGGTTTCGACGAGTGGTTTGCTCCAGCCTTGGGGAGTTGGGTTTGCGGTTTCATTCTCAACGGGTGCGGTATCGTCGCTGCGCTCCATAACATAACGAGCCAGGATATAACTGGCGAGAAGCGCAAGGAGGGCAATGCCGAGTAGCCAATGTTCTGCACCTGTCCAGGCGAGTACGGCGAACAAGGCACTGGCTGTGAGTACAACAAGCGGGTCGCGTCGGGTGCCTTTGCCGTTCAAAATGATTGGTGTAACCGTGGCCGCCATGCCGAGCACTAACAGGCTATTCGCTATATTGGAGCCGACAATATTACCCCATGCAATATTGGGGGAACCGGCTCTGGCAGCCTGCACGCTAGTCACCAGTTCCGGCATAGAAGTGCCAAAACCAATTACAACAAGTCCAATCAGCAGAGGTTGCAGGCCCGTCTTGCGGGCAACCCCGACAGCTCCGCGAACCAGTACTTCACCGCCAACAGCCAAGGCGGCGAGGCCGCCCAAAACGGACAGAATGGAAAAGATCACGCGGCTGCTTCATCCGTATCGGTTTCATCGGCAGAGGAGGTCCGGGCAATATGGCGCCGTAATAACCAGAAGCCTCCGAGGGCGGACAAGATCGAGCCGCTCAATACGCCAACCTTTACCATTGAAAGTTGTTCTGCTTCGGTAAAAGCCAGATTGCCGATGAACAGGCTCATCGTGAAGCCAATTCCGGCCACTAGAGAAAGGCCATGAACCTGTTTCCAGTTGGTTCCTTTCGGCAGGCTCGCCCACCCCATCTTTACTGCGCCCCAGGCAAAGCCAAATATGCCGATTTGCTTGCCGAGCAACAGACCCAGCGCGATGCCGAGTGGAAGCGGTGCAAGAAAAGAAGATGCTTCAATCCCGGTGAGCGAGACTCCGGCATTGGCAAAAGCGAATATCGGCACCACGAGAAAGGTCACCCAGGGATGAAGGCCATGCTCCATCCGGGACAGAGGATTTTTGTCACCGGCGCTGATCGGAACTGTTAAAGCGGCCGCTACGCCTGCAAGCGTCGCATGGATGCCTGATTTCAGCACAAAGACCCACAGGATCAAACCCAGCACAACATAAGGCCAGTTTCGCCATACCCTGAAACGGCCGAGCAAAGCCATCAGAACGAAGATAGCGACAGCACCACCGAACATAGCCGGTTCGAAACCGTGACTGTAAAACAGGGCGATAATCAGAATGGCACCGATGTCATCGATTACGGCAATTGCAAGTAGCAACGCTTTGAGTGCTACCGGCACGCGATCTCCCAACAAGGCGAGAATGCCCAGAGCAAAAGCGATATCGGTAGCAGCAGGAATCGCCCAGCCATCGATGTTTTCCGGTGTGCTAAAGTTCAAGCCAAGAAAGATGAGCGCCGGGACAGCCATACCGCCAATCGCGGCGAATAATGGCAAAGACGCTTGCTGCAGGCTGGAAAGCTGTCCGGTAAGTATTTCACGCTTAACCTCGAGGCCGACCACAAAAAAGAACAGCGCCATCAGGCCGTCATTGATCCACAGTAACAAGGCTTTGTTGATTTCGAAATTGCCGAAACTTACCGCCAGCTTGGTATCGAGTACTGTCGTATAACCCGTTCCCCAAGGTGAATTGGCGACTATCAAGGCCAACGCTGCGGCGATCATTAAGAAAATGCCGCCTGCACTTTCGTCTTGCAGAAACTCCTTAAGCATGGGTGCTAGACGTTCAGGCAAAAGTGCCTCCCAGTAGTGGCCAAAAAAGAGGCGACGCGCGGAGTGACGAGGGGTGGGGGAAGCCGCGCGCCGCCATCATGACCGGTTTGTCGCCTAAAGGCTACCGGTCATTTGGATGAAGAAGCTTGCCATGTGGGAAGCACCAATAAGCGCGATCATGTGGCACGGGTGCTCCTTCTCAAGCTCTTTGGAAACAAGATGGGGCAGTCTCAGTAATACTGCCAATTGAAAGATATGATCCATTTCCATAGCCAATGGCTATCAAAATGAGCTCTCTTTGCTTAAGGATCTTACATGCCCACCTTACGACAACTGGAATATCTGGTTGCCATCGCTGACACCCAGCATTTTGGCCGGGCCGCCATTGCAGCCAATGTCTCCCAACCGACATTGAGCCAGCAATTGCGCCATCTCGAAACCCGGCTCGGCGTTACTTTGATAGAGCGTAGTAGTAATCCTATCCAGCTTACACCGGTCGGGCGGGAAATTACGGATCGGGCAAGGCGTATGATCGTGCAGGCAGACGATATCCGGGCTCTGGCCAAACGCAGTGTTTCAGGTATGGCTGGTTCCATCCGCTTTGGCGTTACGCCGACACTTGGCCCTTATCTGATGCCCGCGGTGATTGCTGGATTACATCGTGCTTATCCCGAGCTGCGGTTACTGATACGTGAAGGCATTCCAGATGAGCAACTGGCGGAATTGCGTCGTGGCGCGCTTGATATGCTGTTAGCGCCCATGCCGATTGGTGGGACTGACGTGCATATTGAACCACTGTTTCGCGAATCTTTGTATGTGGTCGCTGCCAGTGAGGACCCGCTTTGCAGCCATTCCCATCTTGCACCTACGGATCTGGCTGGCCAGCCTGTGTTAAGCCTCGATCCACGCCATCACTTCCATCGTCAGACTAAAGCCATTTGTGCTGAGCTCAATGCGGACCTGCTTGACGATTATGAAGGCACCAGCCTTGACAGTCTGCGACAAATGGCGGGATCGGGACTCGGCCTTGCGATTCTTCCCGAATTATATCTCCGCTCCGAAGCAGGTGGTGAAGCGACTATTAAACGACTTACTATAAGAGGGTGGTCAGCCGAACGCTCATTGGCTGCCATCTGGCGTGAAGGAGCGGCATTTAGTGAAAATTACCAGCATATAGCCGACGCGATAGCTACAGAAGCGCATCGGATCATGAAAAGTGAAGTCTAAGCCTCAATGCGATTTTTGGAGGCGGGCACAAAAAAACTCTACCGAAGGCTCTCTTGCTTTCTGCTTCATATCTGTTAAGCGCGCCTCTTCCCAATCGACAACATAGGGAATCCGTGCGGAAGGGGACGTAGTAGTCCCCGTCTGACCGCTTAACATGACGGCCGGCCCAAAGGCCCGCCTGATAGTGTGAAAGGAGTGGCCTCATGGCCAAGAAGATTTCTGGTTATATCAAGTTGCAGGTGCCTGCTGGCACTGCAAATCCTTCACCGCCAATCGGTCCTGCTCTGGGTCAGCGCGGTGTGAATATCATGGAATTCTGCAAGGCGTTCAACGCTGCTACGCAGGATTTGGAAAAGAATGCTCCGATCCCGACAATCATCACGGTATACGCGGATCGTTCTTTCTCTTTCACCACGAAGACACCGCCAGCGAGCTTCCTGCTTAAGAAGGCTGCGAATCTGAAGTCGGGTTCGAAAGAGCCGGGCAAAGTATCTGCTGGAACCATCAAGCGCTCGCAGGTTCAGGAAATCGCTGAATCGAAGATGAAGGATCTCAACGCCAACGATATCGAAGCGGCGACAAAGATCATCGAAGGCTCCGCTCGCGCGATGGGCCTTGAAGTGGTGGAGGGCTAAATCCATGACAAAGCTGACCAAGAAGCAGAAGATGCTCGCCGAAAAGCTGGATGTCGCCAAGCTCTATGCTTTCGATGATGCGCTGAAGACGCTGCGCGAAGTAGCTGAAACCACCAAGTTTGATGAAACGCTGGAAATCGCCATGAATCTCGGCGTTGATCCGCGTCACGCAGACCAGATGGTTCGCGGTATGGTGTCGCTTCCCGCCGGAACTGGCAAGGAAGTCAAGGTTGCGGTCTTCGCGCGCGGCGATAATGCCGAGAAGGCACAGGCTGCCGGTGCCGATAAGGTCGGTGCGGAAGACCTGATGGAAGACATGCAGAACGGTAACCTTGATTACGACCGTGTAATCGCAACCCCGGATATGATGGGTGTGGTTGGTCGTCTGGGCAAGCTGTTGGGGCCTAAGGGCCTTATGCCGAACCCGAAACTGGGCACTGTAACTCCCAATGTGGAACAGGCTATTAAGGACGCCAAAGGCGGACAGGTCGAATTCCGCGTCGAAAAGGCAGGCATCATCAGTTCGGGTATCGGTAAGCTGTCTTTCACAGACGAACAGCTGAAAGACAATTTCAAGGCGTTTACCGATGCTATCGTTAAAGCAAAGCCGGCTGGCGCTAAGGGCAAATATGTCCGCAAAGTGTCGCTCAGCTCCTCGATGGGGCCGGGGCTGCAGCTCGATGCAGCGGAAGTTGAAGGCGCCTGATATTACGCTGGCGTAGACAAGATCTCAAGAAAGGCGGGAAGGTATCTTCCCGCCTTTTCTGTTTGTACAAACCGGAAACTGGAATGCTGGTTTACCGTGCATGCATATGCGGTTCGAGCGAATAATTTGCGTCGCCTTTGTAGATGAGGAGTGGCCAGAAATAGGAACGCCATGCCCACATCAGCACAATGTTAAACAAGATAGACAGCCCACCGAAAACCCATTCAAAAACGCCATAATCGAGCACGAAATTCCAGTAGATGATGACGATGTTGATAGGTGTGAGTGCAATCATGGTGAGAGGCATCCAGCGATTCATCAGCATTGTGATGCCCAGAATTATCTCGATAATTTTAATCCATTCGAACAAGCCGCTGTCAATCAGTGCCTGAGTAAAGTCGATAGCAGCAGGTTCCTGCCCCATAGGCTGCCATCCTTCGACGAGAAAATGCATTGCACCCGAATAGAGCCACCATCCTCCAAACAAAATTCGGCTGAAATGATAAATGAACTTGCCCATCTGATATCCTCCCGTCTCCTTCTTATGAGGAGATTTTCCGATTCGCCTGAGAACAGGTTTTATATCTAAGGGGTCAATCCTGGTGCAGAACCGACCCCGTGCATATCCTTCTTTTCCCTTATTTCAGCCTTGCAGTTTGCTGGTGTTGAGTTTGGTCCGGTTGACCCACGTTCCGTGTACCTGACTGCGCAACGGCATATTGAGCTTCACCTTGGCAATCGGCCCTTTCTCCACATTGTCGGCTTCGATGACCCACAGTTCGGAAAGATAATTTGCCGGGTCGGGACCGTTGGGAATATCGACCACAGAAAGCAACCACCCGCCATTGTCCGGATTGGCACCCGGTACAAAAGCAGGTTCACTAACACCAGCTCCCGGCGGAACACCCATCATAGTGATCCGACCATTACCCGGTTCAATGCGTACAATAGCGTTGAAATTGGCGCCGACAGGGCCGCCGGGCATGGGCGGGCCACCCTCGGGATTCATGCTCAGATACCATGCACGACGATAGGGGTGGCCCTGATCCTTGTCCGGCAAACGCGGAAGATCTCCGGGTGGCCCCATCTCGCGGCTTTCAAAGGTGTCTCCGGGTTTGGACATGTCGAATGTCCAGCGTGTGAGCGCACCTTTCACATCCATCTGATCGCGGTGGATACCCCCGGCCTCGCGCATGAACTGAAAAGCGTTCGTGTCCGAAAGGCATACATCCATGTGGACGAGGTCGCCATCGTCATAGGCATTGATGAAATGGAAAGCTGAAACGCCTTTCGGGCCTTTGAACCAGCGCATCTCTTCAACCTTGCCGTAGCGAGGCATAATGCCAACCCAGCTTTCCAGATCCTGCTGATGCGCCCAATGCGCGCCACCTGTCTTGAGCCGGTCGAGATCGGCTGTGGTTGGATAGATTGGGAAAACTGCGTATTTTTCGGTGATGCAGAAATCGTGGATCGAAGAGCAATAGGGTTGTTTGAACCACTGCTCCGAAGTCAGGTTGCCGTCCTTGTCGGCAATGCCATAGGCGACATCGAGCGAACACAACCCTCCGGCTTCATAACCGAAGAAGAACATTTCCCCTGTTTCATCGTCGATTCGGGGATGGGCGGTGAAAGTCTCCGATTTCAGCGCACCATAATAGGTCCACTTGCCCGCTGTTTCGAGTGTATGTGGATTGACCTCATAGCCCAGCCCGTCTTCTTTCGTCATGAACAACCGGCCACCGTGCCAGACCGGCGTAGTATTGGCGAGTGTCCGGTCTTTGCCGGCAGCGGCCGGATCATCGGTGAACGGGTTGCGATATTGACCGAAGAGCGCATGACGGGCTTCTTTTTCAGCCAGATAGCGCTCTGTTTCGACATATTTAATATCGAAATCGACCTGATTGCCGGTGATATTGAACCGTGCCACCATGCCATCAGCATTGAGCGCGATATCGTCCTCAAACATAGGGACATGTGCATTATCGGGTACGGCGCGGAAAAAAGCACCATCGATTTCTGCAGGGATTTCTCCCTCCACTTCCAGGTCGCGAACGGACATTTCGACACGTCGCGGCGTGTTGGTGCCGATAAAATGAATAGATTGCGGAAAGGCGCCCATCGCCGGTTCTCCCATTGTTTCTCGTGCTTATTAGTAACGCCTGTTATGGTTTAAGCCAAGGATCAAGCTCCGGAAAAAGGAGGTGTAAAGTGGGGGATGATTTGGCAAGGGTGCAGAACGACCAAGGTAATGGAGCGCGAATGCAGTCCGAAACAGACGTGGACCAGAATGAATTCAGGCAACAGCCCGTGGCTGTACTGCATGGCTTATTGAAAATGACAAATCGGCTGATGGCGCCATTTTCTACCTATCTGGCAAATCGTTATAAAATCAGTCTGAATGAATTCCGTTTGCTGATGGCGATTGGCCGGCTGGGAGAGAGCGCCAGCCATGAGCTGGCCGAGCATACCGGGGTTAATGTCATGAGTGTAAGCCGCGCTGTGGCGGCGCTGGAGCGCAATGGACGTATCACGGTTGAGCCAGATCCGCGCAATCGCCGGCGCAAATCACTGCGTTTGACGGAGGAAGGGCAGCGACTTTTCGAGCTGATGAAACCGCAAACCGAAAAGGTTGCGGATTATCTCGTCAGCGGCTTGTCCGAGGATGATGTCCAGTCGCTGCACCGGATTATGGACACGGTTATCGACACACTTGAAGCCAGGGATGAAGAGGGCAATTCGCTGTTTCTTGAACGGACCAAGCCCGATAATGATGCCGGCACATAAGGGCCTGAGAGTAACCTATCGGGCGCTGAACCATAGATAGAAAGGTGTAGAGCGTGACTGAAGACGAACGCAGAGCTATCGAAGCGGACTGTCAACGACTGATCAATCTGTATGTCAATTTGAACGACGCACAGGATTGGGAAGCGGTCGCCAATCTTTATACTGAAGATGCCCGTTTCGCACGGCCTTCCAAGCCCGATGAATTTGTCGAAGGGCGCGCGGCGATTCTGGAAGGCTTTACATCCCGTCCGCCGAGAGCGCAGCGTCATGTGATCGCCAATACAGTGGTCGATGTTGTGGATTCGGACAATGCCAGGGCCTTTAGCGTGATCGTGCTGTATATGGGCGACGCTGCTGCCTCCGGTGAATTGCCGAAAATGAACGCCAAAAGCCCTCTGGTAGGTTCCTTTACCGATAAGCTGGTCCGTACAACGGAAGGCTGGCGCTTTGCCGAGCGTGTTGGCGGCCTCGATTTCCAGCCTTAACATGCCACTTTAATATTACTGTCAGGGAAAGGGCTGGCGATGTCCCGCTAGGTGATACCAGCCCTCTGCCTGACGGGGTCAGCTCTGCTTCCTCGATTGCATGACACCGGGGATCAACAAGGCGATCGCACCGCACAGGCCGACGGGCACGACCAGCGCGAGGAAAAAATAGGCCGGGGTGATTTCGCTTTTGATCAGCCACTCTCCAACCATCGGGCCGGCAATGGCACCGAGCCGGGCAATGGCCACCCCTGCGCCTATGGCTGACGACAGAATGTGGGAGGGAAAGAGAGAGGGTGTCAGCGCCATGATTGCCATATGAATGCCGGTAATGCCTCCGCCTGCCACAATAAGCAGCACGCCCCATTCGAGCGGAGCGGAGGGCAGCAGGCCGATACCGAACAATGCCAGAGCAACCAGCCCGTAGCCTGACAGGATGGCCGGGCCGGGTTTCCATTTGTCGAGCAGTAGCGAAATAGCGATTCCGAAAACCAGTCCGCCGCCTTGCAGCAAGCCGGCCAGACGGGAGGAGAAAGCCATGCTGAAACCGGCTTGCGGTAGTAAGGTGGGAAGCCAGCTCGTCAGCATGTAAAGAGCGACGGAATTCAGCGCATAGATCAGCGCGAACAGGGCAAAGGGCGCGATGTAGGGCTTGCTTATCAATGCCAGCAGCGGGGCACGGGCCGGACTCTTATCCTCTGCACCACCCTTGTCATGCAGAAGCGTCCTGGCAGGAAGGCAAAAGGCAAGAGAAACAGCCAGAAATAATGCAAAGACTGCGGGGGTGAAGAACAGCATTTCCCACCCGCCGAACCGGACGAGCTCAGGGGCCAGTATACCGGCACTCATGGCTCCGATAGCGATACCGGCTGAGACCAGCGACATGACGAAAGACCGTTTGTCTGGCGGAGCCAGCTCGGCGGACAGGGCACTGACATTGGGCAGGCAGGCGCCCAGCGCTATGCCGGTAGCCAGACGCCAAAGCGCGAAATGGGCAACGCTATCCGCAAAGGCTGTGCCGAAAGTGGTGACGGCAATGCCGAGACAGGCGCTGACGATCAGAAGGCGCCGCCCAAACCGGTCGCCCAGCGGCGCGACAAAAAGCGCTCCGACTCCGAGCCCGACCAGTACAGCAGAAAAAACCACGCCGAAATCATCGGGGGAAAGCTGCAATTGGGGCGCGAGATAGGGCAGGGCGAGCGGCATGGCATTAAGATCGAAGCCATCGATCAGCATGACACCGCCAATCAGCACGAGCGTCAGGAAGCGCATGAAATTGCTCATGGTTTCATATCCAGCGATGAGGTGAACCCACGGAATGCAAATCGTTGCGTATGTTCGAACATATCTCTCCCTGGCCTTTGAATATCTGCCATAATTTTTTCTGCTCCAGCGGCTCATGTCCTAATCCTGCCCGCTGGCAAGAATCAGGGATGGCGTTGGGGTTGCATAAGGGATAGGAGAAAAGTAACGATCGTTAAAGTTAAAGACGCCGAAAGCGGCGCTGATGGAGTGGGAGAATTATGGAATCGAATGGCAAACTGGCTATCGTCACCGGTGGCAATTCAGGACTCGGCGAAGCGACCGCGAAAGCGTTGCTCGCAGCCGGGGCGCGCGTCGTGACGTTCGACCTGGACGGCACTGCGCCGGAGGGGGCGGACTTTATGCCCTGCAATGTTGCCGATGGTGCGGCAGTCAGGGCTGCCGTGGCGCAGGTCGCGGAGCGGTATGGCGAGATCGCTATTCTCGTCAATTGTGCCGGTGTGGGTGGCATCGGTGTTATCGCGAATGCCGATGCACCGGGCAATCTTGAGGATTTTCGCCGGGTTATCGACGTCAATCTGATCGGAGCGGCCAATGTAACCGCCGAAGTGGCGCACCACATGGCGAACAATACGCCTTCCGGTTCTGATGAAGAGCGCGGTGTCATCATCAATGCCTGCTCGATTGCCAGTTTCGAAGGGCAGGAAGGAATGGGCGCCTATACCGCTTCCAAAGCCGCGCTCGCCGGGCTGACTCTTGTGTGGGCGCGCGACCTGTCCAGATATCATATCCGTTGCGCTGGCGTTGCGCCGGGTTTCTTTGCTACGCCGATGGTCGCAGGTCTCCCGCCTGCTCTGGTCGACGAATTGCTGGCCGATAGCGAATATCCCAAACGGGCAGGCAAGCCGGAAGAGTTTGCCGAGGCGGCAATCTTCATTATCCGCTCGCCAATGTTCAACGGGGATGTCATGCGGCTGGATGCGGGAACCCGTCCCCCGGCGCGTACAAGCTGGTCCGCGAGTTGAGAAAGTAGAGAGAAATGGCCGATATACCCCTCCCTCCTGGAATTGATACGCAGCGCCTGCAACAGGCCCGGCGCGCTTTTGAAAGTGCGCTCGGTGCCGATAAGGTGTTTTTCGAAGATCTCGACCGTGAGACCTATAGCGACAAATTTGCCGTAAACGATGCAGCGCATCATCCTTCGGGCGCTATTGCCCCTGAAACAGTGGATGAAGTTCAGGCTGCAATGCGGATTGCCAATCAGTATCGGATCCCTGTCTGGCCGATCAGCCGCGGCAAGAATCTGGGTTATGGCGGCAATGCACCCGAATTGTCGGGCAGTGTCGTGATGGACCTGTCGCGCATGAAGAAGATCGAGTTCGATGAGCAGATGGGAACGGTGGTTGTCGAGCCCGGCGTGGGCTTTTATGACCTCTATGATTATCTGAAAGCGAACAATCTGCCTTACTGGCTCTCGACGCCCGGCAATAGCTGGGGTTCGGTGATGGGCAATGCGCTCGATCGCGGTGTCGGGTACACTCCCTATGGTGAGAACACCAAGAAGATCTGCGGCATGGAAGTGGTGCTGCCCGATGGCGATCTGGTGCGCACGGGTATGGGGGCATTTTCCAATGCGCCGACCTGGCAGGCCTATCCTTTCGGTTATGGTCCCGCCTGGGATCAGATGTTCGTTCAGTCCAATTTCGGCGTGGTGACCAAGATGGGTTTGTGGCTGATGCCGGAACCCGAATCCCTGATGGGTATGGATGTCGAATTTGACAGCCCGGAAGATCTGAAAGCGATGGTTGACACAATCGGCCCGCTCCGCCGCGAAGGCCTTCTTCAGCAAAGTCCGTCTATCGGAAACTGGTTGCGTGCCGCTGCTGTTCTGACCACACGCGGCGAATGGACGGACAAGCCCGGCGCGCTGAGCGATGATGTTATCAGCGCGATTCGCAAGCGGTTCAATATTGGCTGGTGGGGCGTTTCATTGCGCCTCTATGGTCGGGAAGAGGTCAACAAGGCTTCTTATAAGGTGCTTGAAAAAGCTATTAACGACATCAATCCGATGCTCATCAAGCCGACCAAATGGGTCAAAGGCGAACCGATCGAACATACGGGATGGACGGGCACGCCGATGACCTTCCCGATGCAGAATGTGAACTGGTATGGCGGCCGTGGCGGACATATCGGCTTCTCTCCGGTGCTTCCGCAAGATGGCAGTCTGGCGCTTGCTCAGTTCAAGCGGACATATGACCGCTATAAGGAATATGGCATGGATTATCAGGGCAGTTTCGCTTTTGGCGAAAGGCATCTGACCAATGTGAATGCCATGATTTTCAATAAGGACGATCCCGAGATGATGAAGCGGATCGATCCGTTTTTCCGTCGGCTGGTCGCCGATGCCGCCGAGCATGGCTATGGCGAATACCGGACTCATCTCGATTATATGGATCTCGTCGCCAAAACATATGATTTCAACGATCACGCGATGCGACGCCTGAACGAGAAAGTGAAGAATGCGCTCGATCCCAATGGCATCCTGGCACCGGGTAAGAGCGGAATCTGGCCTACCAATCTGAGCGGAGAACGCGAAGCATGAGGGTTTTCGGTTTTTTGGGCCTTGCCGCCGCGGCATTGAGCCTCGCGGCATGTTCGGGTTCGGGCGATGACACCACGCAAACTGACGGTGCGAAGCAGGGGCCTCCGCCCATGCCCGAACCTATCACTCTGTCCCAGCGGCCCGATGCGACCGGTGGCGAGAAGCTTTATGTCGAAAAATGTATGATGTGCCACGGCCCGAACGGTATGGGTACCGGTCTTCTGGCGCGTCGCATGGATGTTCCGCTGCTCGAAGAGCGTGACGATCTGACGGTCGACTACGTGACGCAGGCTGCCCGCATGGGCATTGGCAATATGCCGGCTATCCCGCGCGGTGAAGTGAGCGATGAGCAGCTGGAACAGATCGCCCAATATCTGGCAAGTAAAAATCCGGATGCAGGGGACGGGGCATGATTGAGGCGGATCGCCGAACGGTCATTGGCGGCGCTGCGCTGGGGATGATGGCCATTCCGACCGTTGCCGGTCTGGCCAGCTGGCGCTGGAAGCATGGCGATGGCCGCGTTTTGCTGCATGATGATACGCTTTCGGCAGGGCGGCGTTTCGCGGCTGCCGGTCAAGGCTATGGTCACACCGCTATCAAGCTTGAGGGCGACCGGGTGCGTCTGGCGCGCGACGTTCTGGATCGCCGCCCGGCTATGATTGCGGGCGTGACCCGTCATGCCGATCAGTTGCTGATCGAGGATGTCGCCCGCGAAGCCGGTTATCGGCGCGTAGCTTTGTTGCAGGGGCGGGAGCGCACCTGCATGGCGCAGGATTGCCGGTCGGGCTGGCAGGCGCTGGGCCGGATGGTTCGTTCGGCCGGGTATGACTGGGTGGAAGCGCTGGCGGCGTTCACTGCCGCGCAGGCCGATAATATCGGGCCTCTATTGCCGCAGTCCGCGCATGCGGCACCGGATATCGGCCTTGTATTGGGCTGGGTGCTGGCTCCGAAAGGATAAGGGAAAGCATCCCCCTCCCGCTATCGGAAGGGGGATGCTCTCATCTCACTTTTTAATCATGAGCGAAGCTGGCCGTTTGCGCGGGACCCAATGGCCACGACCGGGGAAGTTCTGCAAGACTTCACCGTCCCACAGGCGCACCGTGCGGCGCTTGAATCGCCATTTGCCGTCTGCGCCTTTCACGGCATGATCGTCATACCAGCCGGTGAAACGCAGCAGATAGGGCGGCTCATCTTCGCATTCGGTGACGAAAGCAAAGCTCTTCATTTTCACTGAGCCATCGTCCTGCGGCATATATTGCGTCTGGGTAACGTGATGCTGGCGGCCGGGGAAACCTTCGGCATTGCGGTAATGTTCGGCAATACCGCGAATTCCTTCATGGCCTTCCCAGATATCGGGATCTTCAAAGACCTCCTCGCTCATCACCGCATCTTCGGTGAAGCATTCAACCAGCGCATCTACATCCCCTGTATCGAGGGCCCAGCTATAGGCGGCAATCAGATCCTGCAGGCCAAAACGGTCTTCAACGGTCAATTTCATGGAAATTCCTCTCTCCCTTTCTTGCTTCAACCGTAACACTCGTTATTATTAGCTGCAAGCGGTCAAACCTGCATAGTGAATTAAGGGAGAGTTGAATGGGCAAGATTATCGTCACTGGTGCATCCGGTGCATTTGGCGGAGCTGCGGCGCGCGGCCTGCTGGAAAAATGTGCGCCGGAAGATCTGGTATTCTTGTCTCGCACGCCGAAGAAATTGCAGGAATTCGCCGATCTGGGTGTCGAATGCCGCGCTGCGGATTTTGACGATCCTGCCAGCCTTGTCTCGGCCATGCAGGGTGGTGAGCGTATGCTGCTGATTTCCACTGCGCGCGTCGGAACCCGGGTGGAGCAGCACAGAAATGCGGTTGAAGCTGCCGTTGCGCAGGGGGTGAAGCATATTGTCTACACTTCGCTCATCAATGCTGACAGGGCGGACAATCCCGCTATCGTGAAACTCGACCACCGCGCCACCGAGGAGATTATCGAAGGATCGGGTGCGGCATGGACGCATTTGAGAGACAGTCAATATTCCGAAGCCATTGCGACAGCTATGGCCATTCCGGCGCTGCAAATGGGTGTGAAACCGGATAATTGCGCCGATGGCCGTGTGGGCTTTGTAAGCCGCGACGATTGCGTGGCGACAGCGGTCGGTGTGCTGACGCAAGAGGGTCATGGTAATAAGGCCTATCCTCTCACCGGCCCCGAAGCGTTGTCGATCCCTGAAGCCATGGCGATGGTGAGCGAAATGGCCGGCAAACCCATCGAAGTGCAGGCGGTCGATGATGATAGCATGTATGAATATTTCGATGCGATGGGCGCTCCGCGCCATGCATCCGACATCGTTCCCGACGGTCCCATTCCATGGTCGAGTGATGATATGGTGACATTCGGTGAAGCGATCCGCGAAGGATTCTTCGCAGATGTAACCGATTGTGTCGAACGCATCACCGGCAAGCCGCCCAGAAGTCTGCGGGAGGTTTTCGAAGCGCATAAGCATTTATGGCCGCAATAATCATGATGTTGCTGAAGATCCGGCAGGCCCGGCTCGGCTTCGCAGGGCGGAAGCGGAGAGCCTGTTGAATTTTGTCCAATCACTGACCCGTTCGACCGCACGGGCTAACGAAAGCGGGAATAAGGAGGAATGCCATGACACCTGAAGGTGTAAATATCACTCATCCCGATAAGCTGTTTATTGGCGGCGAATGGGTTGCGGCGACCAGTGGTCGTGAAATTGAACTGGTCTCGCCCAACAGCGAGGAAGTTGTCGGCCGCGTTGCCGAAGCCAGCAAGGAGGATATGGATAAGGCGGTTGCCGCAGCGCGCACCGCTTTTGACCATGGCCCCTGGCCCTCTACCCCGCCTGCCGAACGGGCCGCCAAACTGATGGAGATGGCTGAATATCTTGAAAAGCGTATGCCGGAACTCTGTGCTGCATGGACAGCGCAGGTCGGCGGTCTGGCCAGTTTCGCGCCGCAGATGCATGGTGGTGCAATCATGCAGCTCAAGGCGATTGCCGATCTCGGCAATACATATGAATTCGTCCAGAAGCGCCCCAGCATGATGGTGGAAACCGCGCTTATCGCGAAGGAGCCGGTTGGTGTGGTTGCCGCGATTGCACCGTGGAATGCGCCTTTCGGCATCATGATCGCCAAAGTCGGCTATGCTCTGGTGGCCGGTTGCCCGGTTATTGTGAAACCTTCGCCCGAAACGCCGCTCGAAGCCTATATCATTGCCGAAGCCGCCGAGGCGGTTGGTTTGCCCGCCGGCACGGTCAATCTGGCTGTCGGTGAGCGCGAGGCATCTGACCATCTCGTGCAGAATCCGGGGATCGACAAAGTGTCCTTCACCGGATCGACCGGCGCCGGGAAACGCATCGGTGAAGTATGCGCGAGCCGTGTTGCGCGGTGCACGCTCGAACTGGGCGGCAAATCGGCCGCGATCATTTCTGACGATTATCCGATCGAAGCGGCTGCCGGACTGCTCGGCAACACGATCACGATCATGAGCGGGCAGGTTTGTGCAATGCTGAGTCGGGCCATCGTGACTAAAGACCGCCACGATGAGCTCGCCGAAGCCATCGCCAAAGTCATGCAGGGCATCACGATCGGTCATAGTGAGGACGAGAATACGCAGCTTGGGCCACTCGCCATGAAGCGTCAGCTCGAACGGGTCGAGATGTATGTTGAGGAAGGTAAGAAAACAGC
This sequence comes from Altericroceibacterium spongiae, assembly GCF_003610805.1. Taxonomy (GTDB): domain Bacteria; phylum Pseudomonadota; class Alphaproteobacteria; order Sphingomonadales; family Sphingomonadaceae; genus Altericroceibacterium; species Altericroceibacterium spongiae. The sequence continues at coordinate 166,273 of NZ_RAPF01000005.1, forward strand.
CGATCTGGTAACCGGCGGTGCGCGGCCGACCCATATGAACAAGGGTTTTTTCATGGAGCCGACTTTGTTTGCCAATGTGGACAATACCAGCCGTATTGCACAGGAAGAAATCTTCGGCCCGGTTCTGTGCCTCATTCCGGCAGAGGATGAAGAAGATGCCATCCGTATTGCCAATGAAAGCGATTACGGCCTCAACGGATCGGTGCTGACCAATGACGCCGATACGGCTTATCGCGTAGGTCGCCGGATTCGCACGGGCGGTTTCGGCCAGAATGGTTTGCAGATGGATTTCAACCTGCCTTTCGGCGGCTTCAAACAATCGGGGATCGGCCGGGAAGGCGGGCCGGATGGGATCGAGGCTTATCTCGAAACCAAGACCATGTTGTTGACCGGCACACCCAGTTCGATCTGATCGCCGGCTATAAAGCAAAGGCCTGTTCCCTATGACGGGGAGCAGGCCTTTTCCGTTTCAGAGCAGCAATGCTTTCAGTCGATTTTCTTGTCATTAGGATCGATCGGCGCATCGCTTTTCAGCATCGGATCCCAATGTTCGGCAATCTTGCCATCCTCTATACGGAACATGTCGAACCAGGTTGAATAATACGTATTGCCATGGGCGTCTTTTTCCGGGCGAACGAAAGCCATGGTGACCATATCACGTTCGGCAAGAATAGTGACGAGCGGCAGCTCCAGCACGTCCTTCAGAGGTCTTTCCGGACGCGTTGCACGGACATAGTTTTCAAGTGCGGCCCGGCCGCTTGGCACGTTGGGATTATGCTGGATATAGTCTTCGCGAATAAACTCTTTCGCGCGATCAGCATGACCACCCTGCAGCACAATACGATACATGTCGTAAACAAGCTTCTTATTGGCTGCGAGCTGTGGATCGTCGCTTGTGAGAAGGGTGCTCTGATCGTCACTCACGGTCGGGGGTGTAGGGGGCATATGTCGGATATCCTCTCCATAGGCCGGGGCGGCAAACCAGCTCGTTGACAGCATCAATCCGGCTATAATGGCCTTGTACATCCGTTTCTCTCCCTGGTGTCTTGTCTGAGCGTGCCAAAGGTGGGGTGACGCGGCAAGATGTGACCGTTAGACAAGTAACAATTCCTGGCATTCATACCCGATCTGAAAGTGATATCTGCTTTATGATTTCTCTTCGCCGCCTGATAGCTCTTTTGCTTCTCGGCGGAGGAATATTTCCGGCGTCGGTTGCCATGGCATCGGATGCAGTTGTCGACAACATACCGGATGACCGGGATATCATCGTTACCGGTAACGGGCTGCCGGAAACACCTGCAACCCCTGCCTATGATACGCAGCGGATTGACCGTGAAACGATCCTTACAAGCAGTTCCGGACGGATAGAGGACGTTCTGTCATCGGTTGCGGGTTTCCAGCAGTTTCGCCGGTCCGACAGCCGGTCGTCCAATCCGTCTGCGCAGGGTGTCACTTTACGGTCGCTGGGCGGAAATGCGACCAGCCGGGCTTTGATGATGCTCGATGGTGTGCCGCTATCCGATCCTTTTTTCGGCTATATTCCATTTAGTGCCATTGTGCCGGAAAGACTGGAAAATATTCGCGTGACGCGAGGCGGTGGTTCGGGACCGTTCGGTTCGGGGGCGCTTGCCGGCACAATCGAGCTGGAGAGTGCCGATCCATCCGAACTGGGGCTGGTCAATGCCTCCGCACTCGGGAATAATCGTGGCGAAACGGAACTGAGCGGGAGCGTGGCACCCACTGTGGGAGATGGTTTCGCGGTGGTGTCAGGTCGTTGGGATCGGGGGAAGGGATTCTATACGAGCCCCGGCGATCAGCGCGTGCCCGCCTCGGCTCGGGCAGCGTTTGATAGCTGGTCGTTCAGTGGCCGGCTGGTACAGCCCCTGGGCAGGGACTTTGAAATACAGTTCCGTGGGCTGGCTTATAACGATGAGCGGACTTTACGTTTCGATGGTGCCGATTCCTCAACAGAGGGACAGGACATCAGCATCAGGCTGGTAGGACGGGGCAGCTGGCAAGTGGATGCGCTGGCCTATGCACAATGGCGCAATTTCACCAATATTGTCATCTCTTCCAGCACATATTCCAAAGTGCTGGACCAGAAGGATACGCCCTCTACCGGTCTCGGTGGCAAGCTGGAAATCCGGCCGCCGCTGGGGGAGGACCATATACTGCGTTTCGGCATCGATTATCGTCGTTCGAAAGGCGATTTATCGGAAGACCGGTACAGTTCCTATAGCGGTGCGCTGACGGGGCGGCGGTTTGCCGGAGGCAAAAATACCGATCTCGGCCTTTTCGTGGAGAATGACTGGACGATCGGGCGGTTGATTCTGACTGGTGGTATCCGGGCGGATCGCTGGCAAATCGCCGGAGGCTACTTTCTGGAAACCGATGAAAATGGCGAACTGCTAGGTGATAACCGCTATTTGACGCGTTCGGGCTGGGATGTTTCCTATCGTATGGGAGCGATGCTCCACACCGGTAAGGCTCTTACAATCCGTGCTGCTGCCTATAGCGGCTTGCGTTTGCCGACGCTGAACGAACTATACCGCCCCTTCACCGTCTATCCGGTAGTGACCCGAGCCAATGCCGACCTGAAGAATGAGCGGCTGCACGGAGTGGATATCGGGCTGGACTGGCAACCGGTCTCCGCTGTCACGGTATCGCTCACGGCCTTCGACAATAAAGTAAAGAATGCTGTTGCTAATGTCACTCTCGCGGAGAATTTACGGCAGCGCCGCAATCTGGATGCGATTGATGCGCGGGGCCTCGAACTGGGCGCAAAGGTGAAATTAGGGACGCTGAGTTTCACTTCTTCTCTGTCCTATACCGATGCAAAAGTGGACAGCAGCGGCGATGCGGTTGCGCTTGACGATAACCGGCCGCCGCAAACACCTCGTTGGGCAGGGAGTGCAACGCTTGCCTGGGCACCTTTCAAAGACGCGCGCCTCTCAATGACCTTGCGCCATATCGGCAGGCAGTTCGAGGACGATCAGGAAACCACTATTCTGCCATCTGCGACGACACTGGATCTTTTTGCGCAATTACCGGTCTTCGGGAATGTTTCGGTCATCGCACGAACGGAAAATCTGTTCGATGAAGAAATTGTTACCCGAAATCAGGCCGGGTCTATCGACCTGGGTGTACCACGCACTGTCTGGCTTGGAATCCGGTATGGCTTCTGATTAAGCGCCCGTTCGCCAGCAAGGATCGGGCCGCATCCAACCGTGCTTCCAGAATACGATATCCAGTTATGCTGCATTGCAATAAACTTAGTTAATGAATCATAAAACTTATTGCGGCCTGGTATCAAGATACATAAAACCATTGGCAATGGGCCTGCTGGAGGTCATGATTTTTTGAAAGAAAACCCTAAATTTTAACGTCTTACCTGTTTCACGAAACGAGTTGCCGCAATATTACAGGCTGTTCATAAGGAATTTCACCTAGGGGCCTACGTAATTCCCCTTGCCTTTTCATGCCGAAAGGCAGAGTAATGCTGCATCGCAATAATCAGTCTCCACCTTTGTCCGAGCGAGCCATGAACGCGCCGACGAACAATTTTACAATTGGGCTGAAGTCTCCACGCCCTCTCGCGCCGTCTTTCGAGCGACGTCGATTGCAGATTTATCTTCTGCTGATGGTTGGAGATATCGGATCTTTGCTGATCGGTTTCGTACTGGCAGGGCTGGCCTATTTCGGGGATCTTCCATCCTCCATGGCTCTGTTCGAAATGCAGCTCTTCCTGCCGCTCTATCTTACTCTGGCTTTTTACCAGCGAGTTTACTCGATCGAGGCGCTGGAAAGCCGCAATTTTGCGATCCGTCGTTTGATCCTCAGCATGGCACTATCGGCAGCCTTGCTGGTTTTCGTCGTTTTTTACACCAAATCGGCAGAAGATTTTTCACGCGCAGTATATGCGCTTGGGCTCGTATTCAGCCTTATGCTGATGATCGCATTGCGCTTTTGCATGTTCAGCTTTCTGCATCGCTTCATCGGCCCGACCGCGCTTAATGTGCTGGTGATCGACGATGGCGGGCCCGCTGTGAAGCTCGATCATGCTTATCGGCTCAATGCCGAAGAACATCAGCTGCACGACTTCAAACAGAATCCGGGCGCGCTCGACCGTCTCGGGCGGTACGTGGCCAATATGGACCGGGTGATTGTCAGCTGTCCGCTGGCTCAGCGTGAGGAATGGTCTTTCGTCCTTCGTGCTGCGGGGATCAATGGTGAACTGGTATCTGAATCGCTTCACGAACTGGGTGCGATCGGATTGCATCGCGAACAGCATTTCACCTCTCTTGCGATTGCTGCCGGGCCGCTCGATCTGCGTGCACGCATTCTCAAAAGGCTCTTTGACCTGGCGATCGCCATTCCGGCACTGATTTGCCTGTCGCCTCTCATGATTATCGCGGCGCTTGCGGTGAAGCTGGAAAGCGAAGGGCCGGTGTTTTTCGTTCAGCGCCGTCTCGGGCGCGGCAATCGTTTCTTCCCGATGTTTAAGTTCCGTTCGATGCGGGCTGCAGAATCGGATGCCGACGGCACGAGATCCGCAGCGAAGGATGATGACCGGATTACTCGTGTTGGCCGCATTTTGCGCAAGACCAGTGTCGATGAGCTGCCGCAGCTTTTGAATGTGTTACGCGGTGATATGAGCATAGTCGGTCCACGCCCGCATGCTTTGGGCTCCCAGGCTGGGACAAAGCTCTTCTGGGAAGTCGACGTTGCCTATTGGCATCGCCATTCGCTCAAACCCGGTTTGACCGGGCTGGCGCAGGTGCGCGGTTTTCGTGGGGCGACCGATCGTGAAAGAGATTTGCAGGATCGTCTGCAATCCGATCTGGAATATATCGCGAACTGGAATCTGCCGGGCGATATTCTGATTCTGTTCCGAACACTCGCCGTAGTTGTTCATGACCGCGCTTTCTGACTAACAGATCCGGTAAGCCCGGAAGCATAGCATTCTGGAAACAAAGAACCGTCCCGTCATGGGGCGGTTCTTTGTTTTTGCCGATGGCAGAGAGTCGAGTGATTGCCATGCCAGCCAGAAAAGGCAGTATAGAAGCTCCAATAATAAAATCGGTCCGGTTTCGTTAAGGTGAGGGGGCGCCTTTATGCAATCGATAATGTTGAACGGATCTGTTCTCTGGAAAGAGGGCAGCTTTTTTCTAAGAACAATCAGCTATATTTTTCGATTTCCGGCTTGGATTTGTTGGAAAGGTAACTCTGCTCTTTTGAGTGTAAGAAGAGGAGAGGAAATGTGAAACTGGCATTCCTCTCGCTCAACTATGCACCGGAACAGATCGGGATCGGGCCATATAGCTGCATGACTGCAGAAATGCTGGCTGCGGCCGGGCATGAAGTTAGCGTCATTTGCGGCAAACCCTATTATCCGGAATGGAGGATTGCAGAGAGCTATCGTCCGGGGTTTTATACCACACGGCGGGAGGCGGGTGTTCGTGTCACCCGTTGTCCGCATTATGTGCCCGCCCGGCCTGGTGGTGTGAAGCGATTGCTGCATCATTTCACCTTTGCGCTAAGCGCTTTTTGCGCATTGCTTTATCAGACGGCGAGGCAACGGCCCGATGTTATATTGGCCACGGCTCCCTCTCTTATCGCGGCTCTGGGAGGTCGTGTGGTCGCCGGGCTTTGCGGTGCACGCTTCTGGTTGCATGTGCAGGATTTTGAGCTGGAAGCCGCGCAGGCTGCAGGTGTGCTTTCCAAGGGGTTTCCGGGAAACCGCCTGGTAGGAATGGCCGAAAGCCATTTCTTCCGGAGCGCCGATATCGTTAGTTCGATTTCACCTCAAATGTGTCAGCGGCTGGCCGATAAAGGTGTCGCCCAGGAGCGCATCGTCGAATTTCCAAACTGGGCCGAGGACGACACTATTCGTCCCCTGTCGCGAAATACCGATCTGCGGCGCGAATGGTCGCTGGGGGACCGCACCGTTGTTTTATATTCGGGGAATATCGGTCGCAAACAGGGGCTGAATATCGTTCTGGAAGCGGCGCGCGATCTTCAACATCGTCAGGATCTGATATTTGTAATATGCGGGGAAGGGCCGGAACGGACGGAGCTTGAGCGGCAGGCCGTGGGGTTGGATCATTGTCTTATCAAGCCTTTGCAATCTCGTGAGAGGCTCGGTGAACTGCTTGCGACAGCGGATATTTTTATATTGCCGCAGCTTGCTGACGCTGCCGACCTCGTTTTGCCGTCCAAACTGCCCAATATGATGGCTGCCGGAAGACCGGTGATTGCCACGACAGAACCGGGTACAGGAGTTTACGACGAGATCCGTAATGTCGGAATAGCCACCAGGCCGGGTGATCCTGTTGCTCTGGCGCGGGCAATAGAGCGACTGGCCGATAATCCTGCTCTTCGCGAAGATTTGGGATATCGGGCGCGATGGAAAGCGATTTCCCGCTGGGCCCGTGATGGAATTCTTAAACGCTTTCTGTGTGATTTCACAAGGGTGGCAAACATCCCGCGCTCCAGCCGGCGGAAAGGAAGGGGGGCGATTGTGAGCCTGATATTTCTTACCATTGGTTTGACGGGTTTTTTCAGTCGTCTCGCCTGGTTGCTGCTGGCCGGGAATTTTTAATTATATGGCGCAGCCTGCTGAAACAAACTGCCCTGACAAAAACCGCAGCGATGGCGGTTTTTCAGAAACCACTTCGCAGTTTCCTTCCAAAGCCCGAATAAGACAAAGCGGTCTACCGGATATCTGGCCGTATATTCGTCGGCAGCGCCGGGACATCCTTGTAATCCTGTGTTGTACATTTGCTCTCGGTGCGATCTTTCATTTTATGAGAACGCCGCAATATCGATCCGAGGCGAGTCTTGAGGTTACCAAAGTACAGCCATTTCCAGTCGAAACCATAACCAGTCCTGCGGGGACCGACATCGAAAAGCGTTTTTTGCACACTCAGGGTGAGATTTTGCAGAGCAGAGCTTTGGCTGAAAGGGTCGCCGAGCGGCTCAATATGCTAAAAGACGATGCCGTATTGATTGCACTGACCGGTGGTCGAGCCAACGACAGTCGTGATGCCGAGCATCGGAAAAATCGCGTGATTCAAAAACTAAGGGAAGGGTTATCGGTTCATCTTTCGGATAAGTCGCAGATAATTGGCCTGTCCTTTGAAAGCCCCGATCCTGCTTTGTCGCGTGCTGTTACAAATGCTTATATTGCCGCTTTTGTTACCGCTAATGTGCAACAGCAATTCGATTCAACACGTTACGCGCAACGTTTATTGACGGAACGTTTGCGCGAAATGCGCAAAGAGCTGGCTTACGCCGAAAAAGCTCTCAACAAATATGCCAGACAGCATGATCTGCTCCGGGCCGGGGGAACGGCAATGGGCGAAGCTGATGATACGCAGCAATCCATGCTGGGGGCAGCGCTTGGACAGATCAATGAAGTTCTCGGAGAAGCCCGTGCTGCCCGTATCGAAGCACAGAGTCGCTGGGAAGCAGTGGTGGATTCTGATCCTCTCACGAGTCCGGAAGTGCTCGCCAGCCCTGCCATTCAACAATTGCTCCAGCGTCAGGCCAATGTGGAAGCGGAGCTTGAGAAGGGCAATGCCATCTATCTGCCCGATCACCCCGATATTCGCCGTTTGCAGGCTGAACGTAAGGCACTGAAAAGTCAGATCAGTCGTCTGGCCAATACGATCCGAGCGTCGATAGGCGAGACGTATCAGGCGGCTCTAACTCGTGAAAACGAACTCGTCATGCAATTGCGTAACTTGCGTGGCGAAAGTCTGGACGAGAATGATGCCTCTGTGGCTTATAATATTCTTGCGCGTGAAGCGGCGGCCAAACGGAGCCAGTATCGTGCCTTGCTGGATCGCTACAATGGGTTGAACAATTCATCGAATACGGTCCAAAACAATATCGCAGTGATAGATGAGGCTTCGCTGTCTATGGAACCATCTTCACCTCGTTTACTGATAAGCGGTGCTGTTGCTCTTATGGCAGGTTTCGCGCTGGCGGCAGTTTGGACTCTATGGCGTTCTCAGGGAGATGATACGCTGCGCATGTCGCAGGATCTGTCCGATAAAATCGGACTGCCTGTCCTCGGAATGATCCCTGCGAGTGAGGCTGGACTATCTCCAATGCAGGAACTGGAGAATGGCAGATCGGCGCTCAGCGAAGCCTATAACGCCCTGCGTACGGCGCTTACGCATTCGACAGCAAAGGGTTTGCCGCCCGTTCTCCTCATTACCAGCGTGCAAGCCGGCGAAGGCAAGAGCGTGACCAGCTATGCAATCGCCTTGGCGTTCGCAAGGCTCGGCGTAAACACCCTGCTGGTCGATGTGGATCTTCGCCGGCCAGCACTGCATCATTTGCTCGATTGTCTGAATGACGACGGGCTATCACGTGCTCTGGAAGAAGGCGTCGATCCTCTGGGTTTTATAAAGCCTGCCGGTAAGAACCATTTGTTCCGCCTGACAGCGGGGCCGGTGCCCGATAATCCTACCGATCTGCTCAGCGATCCCCGGTTCGAGACTTTTCTCGATAATGCCCGTTTGTATCATGAGGTGGTCATTCTTGACGGCCCTCCTGTTGTCGGTTTGGCTGACGCGCCCATTATTGGCAGTCTGGCCGATGGTACAATACTAGTGACGGAGGCCAATCGAACAACGATTAGAGCATGTGAAACGGCTGCCGAACGTTTGCGTTGTGCTAATAATTATCTGTTGGGCACTGTACTGACTAAGTTCACAGCGCGTTCTGTCGGACGGCACCTGTCCTATCAGGACAGGGAATATTGGCGCTATGGTGTTGGTGCGCGCGCCTTTGATGCCGTTCCGGCAGGGCGGGTATGAAATCTTTGCCCGCTGAAAAGTGTAAAACCGGTCAGTTCTTCGAGGCGGTTCAAGCGATTTGTCCGGTTGCGCAATGGGCGCAATTCGCGGTCCCATTGGGCCACTTTCGCCGAGACCAGCAAACGGTACCAGAAGCCTTGCAGGAAATGGTAGATCAGGCCTTCCTTCCCGTCGAGGAAGCCGCCTTTGATAAAATAGCGATAAAGAAAATATCCCAGCGGTCCGAGGCCGAAGGGAAGGCGCCCATAGATGTGTACCTTCAGCCAGCGTCGGAAACAGGCGCTGCCCTGAAGCTTGCCGGCGATGGTTTTGTTGCTACCGAACAGAGCGTAACGTTCCCCGAAAATCGCGATCGCTTCTCGTGTGGCATAGGCATTATGTTTGGCGGTAAACTGTGTGAGATCGTTCAGATTGATATCTGCGAAACCACCGTGCAGACGGATGCTGTTACCCTGGGTGAGAACGATGTGTTCATCCATCCATCTATCCTCGGAATGTCCGCAATGTGTGCGAAACAGGCGCAGCATCCACACGGGGTAGCGTCCTCCATGACGGATCCAGCGTCCCATGAAGACATGTTTCCGGGGAAATTCGATTCCGGTAATATGGGCAGGAAGGGACGGAAGAGTGAGGCTGATCGCCTTTGCCAGATCGTTTTCGATGACTTCATCAGCATCGAGGCGGAGCACCCATTCCGTTTCGATAGGCAGCGTCTTGAGTGCCCAGTTGAACTGCTGTGCCTGATTGATGAAATGATGGGTGACAGTTTGCGCACCATAGGCCCGGGCAACGGCCAGAGTGTCGTCATCCGAACCGGAGTCCACGACAAAAACAGTTTTGGCGAAAGGCTGCACGCTTACAATAGCCCGCGCAATATGGCGGGCTTCATTAAAGCTCAGAATAATTACAGAAATATCAGGATCGGTGCGCATGCAAATCCTCCCTCCCAGGATGCGGCAATCCGGCGATGATGGAAGCTATCCTATCCCGGTCTCAGGCTCTGGCGAGAGGCTCGCGACATGAGGTCTCGCAATGGGACAGGAGTGTATGGCGGCAATGGAGTGTGCGGCTGGTCCTGTTGTTTCTGCTCCTGCTGCCCATCGAAGGTATATTGCGCAAATGGCTGCTCAATCCCTGGCAGCAGCCTCTCATCCTTTTACGTGACCCGGTGGTTCTCGCTCTCCTTGTTACGCATATTATGGATAACCGGTCTTGCCTGCCCCGCTGGTTGCTTCTCTGGATGTTTGCTGTGGCTGGTTTGCTGTTGTTCGGAGCGATTCAGATTATCGCAGGTGACGCTTCACTCGCTGCGTTTCTCTACGGATTGCGCATTACTATGCTGTTCATTCCCGTCAGTTTCGTAATGCGCGATGTCTTTTTGATCGAGGACTGGCGGCGGTTGATACAGCTTTGCTGCTGGTTGAGCCTCCCAATGGCCGTACTGGTCATCTGGCAATATCATGCACCGGTCAGTGCTTTGATCAATCGCGGGGTGAGCGATGATCCCGAAGCCTACGTCTTTCAGGTCGTAAGGGGTGTTGTGCGGCCTTACGGTGTGTTCCCTTTTGTCACACCGCAATCAGCCTTCTGTGTAATGTTGGCGGCGTTGTTTCTGGCGGCGTGGGATCGGCGCAAGCTATGGACGATCCCAATCGCTCCGCTGACGATCGGTACGGCTTCACTCGTTGTCATGACGGTCCTGTCGGGATCTCGGACTGTATTTTTCGGAGTGGCTATGGTCGGGATCATATATGGATTGGGTGGACTGATTTTCGCCGGGCCAGTGCGGATGGCTGGACGACTCACGGGCATGGGGCTTACTGCGGCGATACTGGCAGTCACCGTTTCGCTCCTGTTTCCAAACGCTTTATCAGATATGGCAGCCCGACAGCAGGAAGCCTTCATATCGGAAGGATCGGCTCTGCACCGGGCTGTTATGATTTTGTCACCTTTCCCTCCCGATGGGTTGGCACCTGATCTTGTGGGTCAGGGTCTCGGAGCCGGCTCGAATGCCGGAGGTTTTCTGATAAAGGGCGCAAGGGGGTTCACGCTTTCCGAATATGAGGTTGCCCGGGTCCTGCAAGAAGCGGGTCTTCTGGTCGGGAGCCTTATGCTTGCGTTCCGTGGAGCTGTTATAGTGTGGGGTCTGGGAAGGGCGGCATATATTGCATATTGGAACGGTAGCGCTGCCTCTTTTTCTCTGATCGGGGCGGTGGGAATGCAGTTTTTCATATTCCAGCTTAGCGGTCAGAATCAGATTGCCTCGATTGGCTGGTTTTCCTGTGGTTTGCTGTTCTGTTGCTTACGATTTTCGGACAGGAATGACCCGGCAGGGGAGCCGGATCATTCGCTTGGCGCAGATCACAGAGCCAGAATGGCGGTACGGGCTGTTTCTGCCAGCCGGACAGAGAGGTAGTCGACACCTTTCATGGTCGGATGAGTTCCGTCATCGGCAATATAGATATCGCCATTTCCGACACCGGTCGGCATACTTTCAGTGCCTGCACCGGTTTGCCAGGGCTCACCGCCGGTTGAGCCGCGGACTCCTGCCGAATTCCGCCATTCTCCGTGGATATTGTCGATCAGAACCCATGGGCCGGGAAGTGACGAAATGGCCTGATCGATCACTGTCTGAATGGTTTCGAATTTGGTGCTCGCCACGCGTGTGGCAGTGGGGTCGGGCCACCAGTTCCCTCCTGCAATGATGATAGCACGGGGAAACAATGCACGTCGGGCAAGCAGAACGCTTCGCACCTGGTCGACAGTCAGGGACGGCAAGTCATTGATACCGCCCAACACGAAATCGATATCGCTATTCCATTCGGCAAAGCTTTGCTGCGCGACATGACCGGGCGTCGAGCGGGCGAGGAAGTGGTCTTCAGGTGCCGGATCGGAGGCGTTACTCTGCGCATAGCCGGTGCCGCCGAGTGTATCCTGTTGTACACCGGAACAGCCCAGCAGCATACCGATCTGCATGGCGAGTTTCGTTTGCGATCCGGGCTTTGAGCCATAACTATCTGTAACGGCGCTTATTGATATAGCGCCCGCTCCGCTAATGCGGCCCGGTGCCATACTATAGGTTGGGCCGATATAGGCACCAGCCATGCTTCCGACATTAAAGCTGATTTCGCGCATTTCGGCAGATGTGAAATGAAGGCTCACAATGTAACGAGTCGAGCCATTTACTGTCCATTCAAAAGGCGCAGCGGAGGCTCTTTTGCCATCGATAAGGAATTGTACCCGCTGGCTGCGGGAAAAGAGCAGATCCACCTGATCGGCATCGGTCATCAGGGAGAAGACCATATGCTGCGGTGCAGGGCCGGGATTTGTATAAAACCCAACATCTCGACCACCATGCGATGCGGTAAAGTTAACCGTAGAAAGTTCACTAAAATGGCACCCCATGCGAGGATCGGGCACAGGAATAAACTGCGCCGAAGGAATGGTGCTGGATGCGAAATCGGCACCCTTATTAATCGTTGGCGGTTCTGCCATTACAGGAGGAAAGCGGCAGGGCGCGCGAAGTAGCGCATTCTGAATGACAGCCAGGTGTGCGCGATCAATGGCTTGCGTGGCGAGCGCTCTTGCGCTGATATCGATGCTGCCGGTCATTGAGCGATCCGGAAAGTAAGAGTTCCGGACAGAATATCCACGAGCAAACGATAATAGGTATCGGCTTCGCTTTCAAACGTAACAGCTTCGCAGATATTGCCTGTAAATTGCCCCCAAATCTTTCCGGACAGAGTAAGATTGTGCCAGGTCGTTCCGTCGGTTGAGCGTTGCAGCATGGTCATACCGCTCCATTCGCCCGACAGGGTCAGCCAGATAGCCCGTCCGCTAACTGCGGAAAAACTGGCGGTAGCGCCGCTTTCCTCCATCGTGCCGGTAAGGGCATCTGTGTAGGATGTATCGGCTCGCAGGCTGACGGGCAGTGGGCGGTCGGCCGTGACGAGAAGAGCCTTTTCTTCGGGGCCGGCAAAGGCAAGGGCCAGAGGGGGGACATAGGATGCCGGTATTTCTATCGGGAATGTAGTCGCCACAGCATGCTCCTTCAGTTGAGAATTGAGGAGCATGAAATAACCAAAAAGGTTATTTGTAGGAAAATATAAAATCAGTCGAGTTAGGACAGGATGGTAGTTTAGAGCAGTTTTTGCAAAGTCGCGATGAGATGGGGGGCGTTCCGGTTGATATCGTAATCCCGCAAGAAAAGAGCGCGGGCTTCACTGCGCATTTTGCGGCGGGCGGTTTCAGATGTGTTTTGCCAACGTTGCAGCAGCGCATATGTCCCATCCAGAGTATCGTTTGCGATAAACCCAGCTCCAGATTGCATTACATTCCTGGCAATCGCCACCTGATCTGACAAAAGAGCCGGTGTCGCCATGGCGAGCGCTTCCGTAGCGGCAATCCCGAAATTCTCCTGATGGGAAGGAAGGATGAAAGCTTCCGCCTTGCGGAATAGATCGGCTTTGTCCGTACCATATGCCGGACCTGTCCATAAGACATGTCGGGTCAGGCCCAACGCCTCGCTTTGTTCACGCAGAAAGGGGAGGCGGCCTTCCTCATCAGGACCGGTAAAACGAATGGTCGGCCGGTAAGGTGCAGCAATCCGGCTTAATGCCTGTAGCAGCATATCGACCCCTTTCTTGCGGTGTAACCTTCCGAGAAACAGAAGATAAGGTTCCCTCGCTGCCTGTGGATCGACCGGCTGGTTGAGAGCGGGATCGGCAGTGCCATATCCCACGACCGTTCCGCGATAATGATGGTGGGGAAAGCAACCGGCTGCGCGCTGTTTTTCTTCTTCGCTGGTAAACAGGACAGAACGAGCCCGGGCGAGCAGAGGGCCTTCCACTATGCTCCATGACAGACATTTTGCGGCATGCTTCACAGGGAAGCGCTTACGGAACCATGGGTCGAGCATACCATGTGCGAAAACGAAATAGGGCAGGCCGCTATGCGGAAGCACCTGCCGTGCCGCCAGTGAAGCGGCGTTCCACAACCCATGAATAATTGCGCAGTCGAACCGTTCCGCATTATCGCGGAGCCATGCACATAACCGGGCGCCTGAACCGTATTTTTGTATCTTTCGGGGTGTGCGCAGGAAGTGATGCGTATTGCCCAGCGCATGGGTTCTGAGCGGTAAATCGGTCAGCCAGATTGCATCAGGCGGGTCAAGCGTAGCAATTTCCCGCTCCACATTGAAAGGGCTGCCGCATGTCACGGCATGATGCATCAGGATACCGGCAATCGGACCTCCGGTAGCAGGATCGGTGCTGTGAATAATATGAAGGATACGCAATGGACCGTTTCCTGCGCGCTGCTGTGCCAGGATAGAACGGTGGCAAGTCAGGCTGATCTCTTCAAGCCAGAGCAGGGTAGTGTGCCCGAATGGATCACCCTGGGATGGGGAAGGGGCAGGGCATATGATCGAGAGGCTGATAGCTGGCGTGATCGGGCAGGCTTCAGCCCGTGTGATGGTCGCAATTTATCAACTCGCTATTATTCCGCTGATGATCGCTGGCTGGGGTGCCGATCTTTACGGCGAATGGCTTATCCTTACAGGGCTGGCAACCTATTTGGCGATTTCCGGACAAGGGCTGGTAACTGCCGGCGCCATGCAAATCATCCATAAACTGGCCAAGGGAGAGGAAGAGGATGCAAAAGAGACTCTTGCTGCAAGTTTCACCGCCATCCTGCTCGCAGGTTTTTTCTTTTTACTCTTTTCGCTTTGCCTTTTTGCAGGATTCGGTCTTGGCCGCTTTCTGTCTGTAACCCATATAAATGGCGAAGAACTGCTGGCCTTGCTCTTGCTGGTGAGCATGCAGATCACGTCACTTTCTTGTCGCAGCCTTTTCATGGCTATTGTCCATGCTACGGGAGATTATGCCCGCCCTGCTTTGCTCTCTTCTGCCGTCAGAGGCGGAGAGTTTGCCGGTAGTGCTACAATAGTTTTGCTTGGGGGCGGGCCACTTGGTGTGGCTGGGTGGATTACGATCATGGCCGTAATCGATTGTGTCGCTCAATGGCATTTTGCACGCTCCCATTCGTCTCGACTGAGATTATCTCTTACTTTCCGTTTGCGGTCCGCACGCAATGGTCTCGTCACACCCACGCTCGGCAATATTGCTACGGCTCTCGCTATAAACGGCATTGGAATACAGGGATTCCGGCTGATAACAGCAGCTACGCTGGGAAGTGCCGCCGTAGCTGTTCTTGCGATCTATACGGCATTGCTGCGATTCACAGAACATTGTACCAATATGGTTCTTCCTGTGCTTCAGCTCGAACTGGCCAGAAGAGGCGTTGAGTCACAGAACCGGAAAACGGTATTGTCAGCCGTCGGCCTTGCGACTTTGGCTGGTCTTGTCATTGCACTAAGCTGGCTGGTTATCTTATTTCTGGTAGGCGCATGGCTTTGTCCATGGTTGACCGGCGGACAAGTGATATTCGATCCGCACCTGCTTCTTATCCTGGGTGCTGGTACATTGTTTGTTCAGGCGGGCCGCCCCTCTCTAACCTGTCTGACTGCGCGAAATCATACAGGTGCTGCAGGGTTGCTATTGTTAGCGGGATGGAGTCTGGCCTTGCTGGTTGCTGTTCCATTGGTGATGGTAGCCGGTTTGCACGGTGTTGTACTGGCACTGACATTTGGGGAAGCAGTATCCTTTCTGGTCTGCCTTCATATGGCGGCGCATTATCTCGCAATCGGACCATGGTTATATTTGGTTGCTTTGTTGCATCCTCGAACCGGGGCAAGTCTTGTCGCTCGTCAATGGGGGTGCTGGCGTCAGAGGCCGCGGGCGTGATTGTCCTGTCCCATCCGACAGGCGCTACACATGCGCACATGCTGGCTGAAGCACTGAGTGATACCGGCTTTTTGGAACGATTCTATACCAGCCTCGATCTCACTCCTTTAAAACCCCTGATAGAGCATCTTCCAAGGGCCTTGGCAGATGAAGCCAATCGGCGTGTTTTCGCGTTGTCTCCGGGAAAGAGCCGGACAGTTCTGCTGCGTGAAGCGCTGGCATTGATGGCCGAGCGTTTACCTGTACTGCATGCTTTTGAGCTGACGCGTAGCTATCGTCGAAATGGAATGAACCGTCAGTTCGATCGGGCGGTGGCGCGCCATCTGACCAAGGAAAAACGTGCAAGGGGTTTTTACGGATACATTGATTCCTCACCTCGCTCGCTTGAGATGGCCCGGAATATGGGGCTGACCAGTTTCATAGAGATGACCACCTGCTTTCGTGCTTTCGATGAAGCCCTGTTTGCCGAAGAACGGGAACTGCAACCCGGCTGGGCTGCAACATTGCCACCTAAGCGGGCTGGCGATGGTGCTTTTGGGGCCGATGAGCAGGCGCGTATATTGCATATGGCAACTCATATTGTAGCGCCGAGCCGTTTCGTGCTGCGGAGCCTGCCACAAGCAGTGTCTCAAAAATCTCTGTTGTATCCTTATAGCGTAGCGCACAAAGCGGTTTCCCTGGCGCCGACATCTCGTGAAAAACCTTTAAGAGTGCTGTTTGTGGGAGCGCTTACGCAGCGTAAGGGGATCGCCTATCTGGCCAGTGCACTCAACAGGATGGGGGCAGACTGTCAATTGACGGTAATCGGCCGCAAAGTGACGACCGATTGTCAGGCGGTGGACCGTCTGCTTATGCGCGCCATATGGCATCCTTCGTTGCCCAATCCGCACGTGCGGCGGATTATGCAGCAGCACGATGTTCTGGTTCTGCCATCTTTGTCGGATGCATTCGGGCTGGTGGTGACCGAGGCAATGGGGCAGGGCCTGCCCGTTATTGTGACACATAATGTCGGAGCGGGCGAACTGATCCGAGACGGGCAGGAGGGCTTCATATTGCCCGTCCGGGACAGTGATGCGATAGCACAGGCCTTGCATATTCTGGCCGCAGACCGTGATCGGCTGGAAGCAATGCGGTTCGCTGCGTGGTATCGGGCGGAAGAACTGCTACAGCAAAATGCTTTGGCCGATTTCGTGGCGCAACTCTCGGTTCTGCTTAAAAAGTAATGTTGCGCCGTCGCAAAAGCCGGGCCGGGTTGCCGATATAGATACTGGCCTCTTCGCAATCCTTAAAGCAAACACATCGCGCACCGAGGACCGCACCGCGTCCGACTGTTACGCCGGGTCCGACAAATGCGCCTGCCGCTATCCAGCTATGCGCGCCAAGCGTGATCGGGGCAGCTACCAGTGGATGCGCTGGATTATCGGGGTCGTGGCTGCCTGTGACCAGTTCTGCATCTTGTGAAACAATGGCGTAGGCGGCAATCCGGAGAGGAGCGATGTTATAGCAGTTTACGCGGGGGCCAATTGTCGCATGGCAGTCCATCAAGAGATGTGCAGGACACCAGATCCGGGCAGATGAATATATCCGTGATGTCGAATGGAGGCGGGCTCCGAAAAGGCGAAGAACCCATCTGCGCCACCCATGGCAGCAGGGAGGTGTCCAGCGGGCAAGGAGCAGCCAGACAATCCCGAATGCTGCGCGGTAACAGCGATGACGGGCGGAAAAACTCGCTCCGCCTTCCATCGGTGTTTTGTTACGCGCAGGTGATGCAGGGCCAGCTTGCATGTCTCTTCCCCCTCCTTCTGCTCTATGGCAGAGAGGGAAAAGCTGCCACTCTGTCCAGGTGGCTGTCTATGAATGAAGCAGCTTCATATGTTGGCGAAAAAGGGCCGACAAGCGTTGCAATGCCCTAACCGGGCAAGCGATCATGACAGGCCCAGAATCCGCGCAGCATTGTCTTTCATGATAAGCGGCATGACTTCATCCTTGAAGCCTACATCCTTTGCCGCAGCGATCCATTTATCCGGGTGGATGAGCGGGAAATCGGAGCCGAAAAGCATCTTCTTCTTTAGCTGCGTATTTGCATAGCGAATAATCTGCGGCATGAAATATTTCGGGCTCCAGCCTGACAGATCGATAAAAACATTGTCTTTATGCAAGGCCATGGACAAGCTCTCATCGACCCAGGGCCAGCTTGGATGGGCCAGAATGATTTTCATGTCGGGGAAGTCCACAGCCACATCATCGATCAGCATGGGCTGGCCATATTTAAGCCGCATGCCGCCGCCGCCGCGCATACCGGTCCCCATACCCGAATGGCCGGTATGGAATATCACCGGCAGTTTGTATTCGTTGATAACTTCATAAATTGGATAGGCCATCCGGTCGGCAGGATGCGCATTTTGCGCAATGCCGTGAAATTTGAAGCCTTTTACACCATGATTTTCTACCAGATCGCGGGCTTCCCGGGCGCCATATTTGCCTTTGTGAGGGTCGATACTGGCAAAAGCCATGCAGATATCGTCATTCTTCTGCGCGAATTCAGCAATTTCGTAATTGGAAACGCGCTTGGCGCCCATGCCGCTCTCACAATCGACGGTGAAAAGACACAATGCGATTTCAGTTTCGCGATACAGTTCAATGATCTCGGGAATTTTGGGGCGTTCGCGCGGAGCCTTGAAATAGGTACTGGCCGCATCGAAAAACTTTCCCATCACGGGGTCTTCGGGATCGTGGCACGACACTTCGGCATGGACGTGAACATCGATCGCGCGGATCTTTGAAATATCGATTGGCATCGCTCTGCTCCCCGGAAATTCTTTATGCGATCATGACGATTCATGATCCCCGATTATTGTGTATCGCCTAGCCCCAGCGATTGATTTCCGGACCGGGTGCAAAAGCATGGGCCGGATTGTCCGTGGTGGCACGGGCAAGCGCCTTTTGTACGCTCGGACGGGCTTCCAGACGTTCCATCCATGCAGAACAATGTGTTTTCCCCGTAAAGGCGGAAGCCTCCAGTTCAGCCATTGGACGCAGCCAGGCATAGGTTTCGAGGTCGGCGATCGAGAAGTCACCCATTAGCCAGTCGCGGCCATCAGCAAGTTTGTCTTCGACCCGTTCGACGAACTGGGCAACTTTGGCCTTGCTGTCTTCCAGCTTGGCGGCATCCACCACATCGTCGCGCAGATCTTGCCAGCGTGCCCGCAAGTCCTCACTGAAAATACTGTCGATGATAGCAGAAAAGCTGTCCTCATCCATCGCTGTGACGACCTTTTGGGAATAGGCCATATTACCGAGATAAGCGACGGCCGGCGCCAGCCTTTCGGTTGTCTGGCGACACCACATCATCATTTCCCAATGCGCATAGGCATCGCTCGGTTGTAAGCCGCATCCCCCGGCACAATCGTCGAAATATTGCGCAAGGAACACAGCCTCGCTCATGGTCTCACCATCCTTGAGCAGAACCGGACCTTCGCCTTCCACAGCCATATCGCTGGCAAGTGTCTGTGCAGCACCTTCGATTCTGTGGCGTTCGCCTCTCAGGAAATCGATGTGGCGGCATTCAATGTCGAGTCCGCTTTCGACGAGCGCGGCCAGAACGCTGAGCGATGGGCCATTAGGTTCGCCGTGATAAAGAATCTCCGCTGCCATCAGATGTCCTCCATGATCAGGCTGTAACGATGGGCGAGATCAGTTTTGCCCATTTTCCAGGTCTCCTGCACCGCCGGGCGCAGATAAACGGTTTTGAGCCAGCGCATGATGTTAGGGGTACGTTCTTTGCTGGCCACATCGGGATGGGACAGAGGCAGAGAGTAAGTAGAATTGAAGATATTGATGTCAGCTAGCGAATAGAAATTGCTGCCGACATATTCGTGGCGGCCAAGCTCTTCTTCCAGGCGATCGATTCCAAAGCCAACCCGACGCTTACTTTCTGCAAGTTCTTCTTCGCCGAATTGCCCGAACATGGCTTTGCGCCATGCCCGGCGGCGCTCGGGAAGAGGAATCCGTTCGATCAGCGCTTCCAGCTCTTCTTTTGGTTTCTTGCGGACCATCGGCCCGACAAAAACGCTCCAGCCGATCATCGAAAAGCTCGGCCCCAGCCACTGATCCATGAACTTCATCCACCAGCGGATGCGCCACCGATCCTGTGGATCGGCTGGCATAAGATCTGGTCCGGCAAATTCCTCATTCACATATTCCATGATCGCAGTGCTTTCGGTGAGTACGCGATCACCATGCGTCATGGCGGGAATCGTTCCTTGCGGATTGATAGCCAGATAGTCGGGTTTGTGCTGGTCGAATTCCAGCATATTGATGTAATGCGACTGAAAGGAAACGCCCTTTTCCATCAGAGCCAGCATGGGCTTCCCTGAATTGGCGTTCGGCTCCCAGTGATAGAGCGTGACCTCTGCCATGATCTCTCCCCGTTTGCAGCCTCTTTGGCGGGCCGCACTTTGTAAGTTCTACCTACAATTGGAGGGGGCTGTCGGTCAAGCTGAAGGCTTTTCTTGTGGGGAAGCAAGACTTTTCACCATTGAGATGAAGCGCGCCTTATACCATAGGCGGGTAAGACGATTATTCGCCTATATGAAAAAGGAGCGCTATTGTGCCCAATCAACTCCCTTCACGCGCCGATCATGTCGGTTCTTTTCTGCGCCCGAAAAAGCTCATGGAAGCACGGGAAGCGCAGATTGCTCGTGATGAGCTGCGCGACATAGAGGATGAAGCGATTGCCGAATTGGTAAAGTGGCAGGAGAATCTCGGTCTCAAGGCTATTACCGACGGGGAATATCGCCGTTTTTTCTTCCATACCGATTTCCTTCTGCAACTTGAGGGTGTGGTGGAAGAAGGCGGCATGGAAGTGGCCTTCAAGAACGATACCGGCAAGGATGTCCGTTTTGCCCCGCCGCGTATGGTGGTGAATGGCAAGATCCGCCACAGCCATCCGATTCAGAAGGCTGATTACGACTATCTTGCCAGTGTCACCAGCGAGACGCCCAAAGTGGCCATTCCGTCACCGACCATGTTGCATTTCCGCGCTGGCCGCGAAGGGATTCCGAAGGATGTCTATCCTGAAATGGAAGAGTTCTACGAGGACATTGCGGCAGCTTATCGCGCTGAAGTGGCAAGTCTGGCAGAAGCGGGTTGCCGCTATCTTCAGTTCGACGATACCAATCTGGCCTATCTGTGCGACGACAAACAGCGTGAAAATGCACGTGCCAGGGGTATGGACCCGAACGATGTGCCGCGTGACTATGCGAAGCTTATTAATGCCAGTTTTCGCGATGCTCCGGCGGATATGCTTAAGGCAATCCATCTTTGCCGCGGGAACTTCCGTTCATCCTATGCTGCGGAAGGCGGGTATGAGCCGGTCGCAGATATCATGTTCAACGAACTCGATATCGACGCCTTCTTCCTTGAATATGACGATCCGCGCTCGGGCGACTTTGCACCACTTCGGTTTCTGCCTAAAGGCAAGACCGTGGTTCTTGGTCTCGTTACTACCAAGCTGGGTGACCTGGAAACGAAAGACCATATTAAACGGCGGATCGAGGAAGCGGCCAAATTCGCACCGCTCGATCAGCTGGCTCTCAGCCCGCAATGCGGCTTTTCCTCTACCGTTCACGGCAACGATATTTCGGTGGAGCAGCAGGCGGATAAAATCCGGCTGGTGGTTGAAGTGGCTGAAGAGGTCTGGGGAAGCTGATTGCACCTCTTTTGGGCTTTCGCAATATGTAAAAAGGGCGGCTCTGCGGAGCCGCCCTTTCCGTATCACGGATGAGATATGCCTTAGAATTCCTTGCGGATAGACAGACGCCATTCGCGCGGGCGGCCAACCTGAGTGTAGGCCGTGCGAGCAAAGTTGTAGACAGAATCGAAGCGTGAGGTCGTATAGTACTTGTCGAACAGATTAGTCAGTTCGAGAGCAACAGACAGATCACGATCCGCATTGCGATAGGTCAGGCGGGCATTGGCCAGTGTGTAAGCCTTGTAATATTCATAATCGGTGCTGACGACATCCAGCGCATGGCCGTGGAATTCACGGCCACGATGCGAAATATCGATACGCGGTGTGATGGATCCGGTATCGCCGAGATCGACCTCATACTGAATACCTGCGCTGAACTGGACTTCGGGTGAAACGATCGGATCGTCATCCTGCACACTGGTGCCCACGGCATCGGCAATAAAGGTATATTTGGAGCCCAGCAGGCTGACCGATCCGTCGATCATCAGGCCATCGACCGGTTCAGCATTCAGCTCGGCTTCGAAACCGTAGATTTCGCCATCGCCGGCATTGGCCCTCACCGCACAGGGGCCACCGCCATAAGCAGAGCAGTCAGACAGTGGAAGCTGGATATCCTTATAATCGTTATAGAAACCGGCGAGGTTCAGCTGGACCCGACGGTCGAACAGGTTGGTTTTTAGACCGGCTTCATAGGCGGTGACAGTTTCCGGCCCGAAGTCGCCCTCTGTGGCATGTGTCGGGAGAAACGGACGTGCCGTCACGCCACCGCCCTTAAAGCCGGTGGAAACCGTCACATAAGCGAGCACAGCCGGTGAGAAGCGGTAATCGGCAGAAATGCGCCAGTCGACACGATCCCCGTCATAAACGGATTTCAGACCATCGAGAGCTTCAATGCCAGAGCCGATAGGCGCCTGTTCATATTGCAGGTTGCGGCGAACGAATGTGTAATCCTTGTGCTCTTCGGTATAGCGGATGCCACCCGTAAGCGTGAGACCGTAGGTCGGTTTCAGGATAACCGTTCCGAAAGCTGCCTTTGAATCTGCATTGACCGGATCGTTACCGATGAACTGCAGTGGTTCAGGGCCGAAATAGCGAATATCTTGCTGCGTCCAATAGGTACTGCGCTGGTCTGAATAGAAACCACCAATCGTCACATCGGCCCAGTCGGTCAGCGTTGCATTAACCCGCAATTCCTGACTGAAGAACCAGAAATCCAAATCGTTGATGCCGCCTGCCGCAACAGCCGGGTTCGGTGAGAAATCGTCATCCGTGCCCCATTTGTTGTTATATTCGCGGTAGGCGGTGATGGATTGCAACTGCACATTGTCGCTGAGCTGGATATCGGCATGGCCGGAAATGCCCCAGCCATTGAACTTGTTGCGATTGCTGGTGTAATAGGCACCGGCATCGCCGGCAGCAGGCAGGAACCAGTTGGTATAGGTGCAGAAACGGCCGCAATCGAAATTGTCCGGGCCTACCAGCTGCACTTCAGCGGCGCTGGTGCGATCCGAATTCTGATAATCGGCAATGACCATCAGATCGATATCTGAAGAGGGTTCCCAACGAATGGCGCCGCGCAGGCCGGAATAATTCTGCCCTCCCAGCTTGTCGAGCACACAGGTCGATCCTGTGCCATCATTGCCGATCGTCGGTGCAATCCCTTCCGGATTATCCGGGTTGGCGCAGCCATAATCCACCTGATCGACGTAACCGTCCTGCTCTTTATGCACGCCGGACAGACGGGCGTATAGATTTTGCGTGATCGGGAAGTTCATTCCGGCACGCAGTTCCAGGCGGTCGCGCGTGCCATAGCTGGCCTCGGCGAAGGCAGAGGTTTCGTATTCGGGCTTCTTGGAGAACAGCTTGATCGCACCGCCGATCGAGTTGCGTCCGGTCAGTGTTCCCTGCGGGCCGCGCAGCACTTCGACACGCTCGAGATCAAGCAGATCGAAATTGGCACCGGTCAGTGTCGGATAATAGACATCGTCAATATACATGCCGACGCCCGGCTCATAAGCGGGATTGAAGTCAAACTGGCCGATACCTCGGATTGAGGCGCCCATGGAAGCGCCATAGGCTCCGCCCTGTTCCCGTAAGGTCACGCTAGGTGCCTGTTGGGCTACCGCCTGAACATCGTCCTGACTGCGCGCTTCCAGAAGGGCAGAGTCAACTGCTGTAATAGCGAGCGGCGTATCCTGCAATTTCTGTTCGCGGAACTGTGCAGTCACCACGATCTCGCCCGGCCGGTAGCTGCCGGTGCCGGCAGGCTGATCGCTGGAATTTTCCGTGGCCTGACCGCTATCCTGTGCAAATGCGGGCGTTGACAGCAGGGCGAAGCTGGAAGCACCCAAGATCAGGGCGCGGCTCAGGGCACTCTTGTGGCGTGAAGTCATTGAACATCCTCTCCATACTTTGCCGGATCTTCAGCCCGGCTGATACGATAGCTTACTAGGCACGAATTTCAGACATTCGCAACTCGAAAAAGTGCATTCGGAGACGCATCGAATCTAATGTTGCAAAAAAAGCACAAATCTTTTGCGTAAAATTCATCCAAGAAGGAAAGCCCCGCCGTTGAGCGGCTAACCAGCAGTCATCAGAACATACCGTTATCGTTCTTTGCTTCGTTGGGAACCGGCTGAACTACATCCCAGTGTTCGACGATTTGACATTTTTCGACCCGGAAGATGTCAACCACGGCATTGGGAGGCGCGTCGGATGAAAAGCGAGCTTCATTCTGTACTGCCACCAAGCCGTCTGATGCGATCACACGGTGGACTGTATATCGGAGCTGCGGATTGGCGTCGAAGAAAGGCTGAAGAAAAGCAATGGCAGCGTCCCGACCGCTTGCTGCATTGGGATTATGCTGGATGTAATCCGGGTGTACCCAGCGTGTAAAAGCGGTACGGGCATCCCGCTGTTCGTAGAATAGCGGGATGAACCGTTCGACAACTTCGCGCGCCGACAACGAACAATGATGCGGAGCGGGCTCGGGATCGGTCCTGGGATGAGCGGCAAGAGGGGAGGAAATCGCAATCGCGATTATTGTCCATGCCATGGATGGCATCAAAGCGATGCGCATTATGCTTTTTCCTGTCCCGCCAGCACAGCACCGAATTTGGGATGGGCAAAGTGCATGGGCACATCCTGCCGATAAGGCCAGGTCTGGCGGTGCTTGTCCTTGGGTAAAAGCCGATCAGGACCGAGCGGATCTTCCGGATAAGTCTTTTCTGCGGGCTGGAGGTGCGATGTGGTGTGCGCCCAGCCATCGCTATAGTCTCCCTGCCACTGCATCATATAATCTAGCCGTTTGATCTTCCAGACGCCGTTTTCCCGGACGTAATCATTTTCATAGATGCCCGCTTCCATGAATTGCTGGGGCATGAATTCTTCCTTTGTGTCCTGGAAATTGTCATGCCAGCCACCGAACAGCATACCGCGGAACCGCCCCTTGGCGCTTTGCCGGTCGGGAGCGACCGTGATGATATCCTGCATCTGGAAATGGTCGAGTAAAAGGCCATGAACCGGGCCGGGTTTGCCGCCAGTAAAACGTCCGGCAATCCAGTCGCCATACAAGCGTTTGATGCCTTCGTGTCCAACATATTCGCCGGATAGAAAGACAACGACACCGTCTTCGCTGAAAAGCTGAGCGACCTCTTCGGGACGATTGAAATCGATATAATAACCATAGGCCCAGTGCAGGCGCCGAATAGCATTGATATCTTCAAGCTCGCCAACGCGATGTTCCAGCTGTGTCAGCCGATTTTCAACCTCACTCATCTCGACTCTCCCTTTTATTTATTTGTATGCTTCACTAACAAATATAGATTGTTTGGCGAGAGGAAAATTCAGACATGAGCAATGAAAACGGTCCATGGGAAGGTCGTGTGGCATTTGTGACAGGTGCTGTAACCGGCATAGGACTAGGGGTTGCGCAGGCTTTTAGCGATGCTGGAATGCGGCTTGCGCTGTCCTACCGAAACGAAAAAGACAAATTGAAAACTGCTCAGTGGTTCACGGATCGGGGGCGGGAAGAGCCCCTTTTCGTCAAACTGGATGTAACGGATCGAGCCCGATTCGCAGAGGTCGCTTCAGAAGTTTCTGAGCATTTCGGTGAAATACACGTGCTGGTGAACAATGCCGGCGTTTCGGTTTTCGGCCCGACTGATAAAGCGACCTATGATGACTATGACTGGATCATGGGCGTCAACTTCGGGGGGGTAGTCAACAGTCTTGTCAGCTTTCTTCCTTACCTCAAGGAGGCGACAGGCCGTCGCCATGTGGTGAACATTGCCAGCATGGCGGCTTTCCTGCCCGGCCCGCAGGCTGGAATCTATACGGCAAGTAAATTCGCGGTACGCGGCCTTACAGAAAGTCTGCGCTACAATCTGGCACCTCATGGAATTGGTTGTTCCCTGTGTTGCCCGGCTCTGACCCGTACAAACGCCTGGACAAGTGCGATGAAGCGGCCGGCCGGATTTGGGGAAAGCGGTTTTCCCGAAACCAGCGCGGAACAACTGGCGGAGTTTGGCACAGCGTTTGAAGTTGGCATGAATCCGCGCGAAGTGGGTGACAAGATTTTAAAGGGTATGACGCAGCAGCATGGGTTGATCCTGACGCATCCTGAACATGGACCGGATTTCAAAGAGATTTATGAAGCCAGTATGGCAGCTCTACCGGATGAGGCGGTGCCGGAGGCACGTCTCAGAATCGAGGAATTACGGCGCGATGCGATGCGCAAGGCTGAACAGGGTATCGGTACTGATCTTGCTGACCTTACCTGAGTTCAAGGCTAGACCTGATGGGCGGTAATGATAAACTCAGAAGTTGAAGGACGGGCAGCTCTCGGAGGCTTTATGTGTGATGAACAAGATGTCGCCCGTTGGGCAGAAGGTGGATGGAATCGTCGCCAGTTTACTGTTTCGGGCGCGATGGCAGCGCTCGCAGCCTGTTCACCTGCCAGGAAACCGGAGGGTGGTGTGACAGAAGCTCAGGTGACGCCTATCTCCGAAGATATAACCCTCCCCACCACGGACGGTGAAATGGATGCTGTTTTTATCCATCCGACAGTAGGCGATTATCCTGCCGTCATTTTGTGGCCTGATGTGGCTGGTTCGCGCGAAGTCTTTCGCTTGATGGCTCGGCGGCTGACTATGGAAGGATATGCAGTGCTGGTGGTTAATCCCTATTACCGGGATGCCAAGGCCCCTGTCTTCGCCAAGTTTTCCGAATGGATGACGCCGGCAGGCCGGGACAGAACAGCACCCATGCGTGATGCCCTTACTCCGGAAGCTATTATGAGCGATGCCAAGGCTGTCATATCATGGCTGGATACGCAGGATTCGGTCGATACGATGAAGGGGGGCGGTACTATCGGCTTTTGTATGGGCGGGCCCTTCACGGTGTTTACCGCGGCCGCTGTGCCAGGACGGATTAGGGCTGCGGCTTCGTTTCATGGTGGCGGACTGGTCAGTGATGACCCGATGAGTCCGCACCGATTGCTGGAAAAGACTCAGGCCGGTTATCTGTTCGCCATTGCCAGGAACGATGATAAACGTGACCCGGCGGCCAAAACCACTTTGCACGAATATGCCGAACAGGCTGCCATTTCAGCTGAAATTGAAGTTTATCCTGCAGATCACGGCTGGACTGTGGCGGACTCCCCGTCTTACGATAAAGTACAGGCCGAAAGAGCCTGGGGGCGGATGCTTAGTCTCTTTGAAGAAACGCTTTGATATAGATAGAAAAGGCCGGCTACGCTTATATAGCGCGTCCGGCCTTTTGTTTCTGATCGACATGATTGCCGATCATGCGTTTACGAAATCTTCCGTGTCAATCGTGTTGCGCATTACTTCGGGATAGCGATGACCGGATACGGTTTGCTGATTGATCAACTCGCCAGCCCGTTGCAGAACATCAGCGTCTACCGGCCGATCGAGCGCATGGAAATTGTCTTCCATATGCTCGATTTTGGTCGTGCCGGGAATCGCATGGATGTGATCACCGCGTGAAATAACCCATTGCAGGGCGAGCTGGGCCGGTGTGATTCCGGCTTGTTGTGCAAGATCGACAAATTTTTCGACCAGAGCCAGATTGTGCGGCCAGTTTTCTTCACTGAAACGTGGATGAGAGCGGCGCAGGTCCTTTTCTTCCAGTTTCGAAGGGTCTGTCATGATCCCGCAAATTGCTCCACGCGCGACAGGTGAAAAAGCCACCAGTGCAATGTCGAGTTCCTTTGTCGTATCAAGAATTCCGAGCTCTACATTGCGAGTCCAAAGCGAATATTCGGTTTGCACAGCAGCCATGGGGTAAACCGCATGGGCTTGACGAATATGGTCGGAACTCCATTCCGAAACGCCATAAGCTCCGATTTTGCCAGCATCGATAGCGTCCTTCAGAGCGCCTACCGATTCTGCGATAGGTACTTTCGGATCGAACCGATGCATGTAAAACAGATCGATATGGTCGGTCTGCAGTCGTTTGAGGCTGTCCTCAATTGATTGAGTCATGGCCTTAGGGCTGCAATCGATCCCGCGTTTCGGGCCGTCGACGATAATCCCGGTTTTAGACGCGAGGAAGAATTCCTTGCGGCGGCTTTTCACCGCCTTTCCGATCAGTTCTTCGCTTTTGCCCTTGCCGTAAATATTCGCCGTATCGAGATGGTTATAGCCCAGATCCAGAGCCTTGTTGAACAGCTTGATGCTGTCATCTTCGGAAGGTGGGCTCCCGTAGGCCCAGGCTACATTCATGCAGCCAAGGCCAATCGGGTGTACTTGGGTTCCGGCAATTGTACGTTTCATCAGGACCAGCCATCCTGCGCTTCAAGATCAGCAGCCAGCTCGCCGATGACGCGATAGCAATCGAAGACTGACTGTACAGAACTATTGGGCTCACGGCCTTCCTGAATTGCGGAAACAAATTCACGATCCTGCAATTCGATGCCGTTCATTGAAACGGCCACTCCCGACACATCAATCTGTTCGTCCTTGCCGTTGAAGAGGTCATCATAACGGGCAAGATAGGTACCGGTATCACCAATATAGCGGAAGAAGGTACCGAAAGGTCCATCATTATTGAAGGACAGTGACAAGGTCAGGATTTGGCCCTTATCTGTCTTCATCTGGATCGACATATCCATAGCGATGCCGAGCTGCGGATGTTTGGGGCCTTGCAAAACATTCGCCTTCACCACTTTGGCGCCAGTCATATATTGGAAGATATCGATTGTATGGGCAGAATGATGCCACAGAAGATGATCGGTCCAGCTACGCGGCTCTCCTTTGGCGTTCTTGTTTTCACGACGGAAGAAATAGGTTTCTACGTCCATCGCCAAAACGTTGAGATCTCCGGCGTCGATCTGCTGTTTCACCCATTGATGAGAGGGATTGAAACGGCGGGTATGGCCGACCATGCAGACTAGACCGGTTTCCTTCTGTTTTTCGAGAACCTTCTGAGCATCTGCCCAGCTGTCGGAAAGCGGAATTTCGACTTCGACGTGCTTACCGGCATCCATCGCTTTAATGGCCTGATCGGCATGCATTTGTGTAGGCGTACAAAGGATGACGGCGTCAATCGAGTCATCCTTGAGCATTTCTTCGTAATCGGTTGTGGCGTTAGGAACGCCATATTTGTCAGCCATTTCCTGGGTTTTGTCCAGAGTACGACCGACAAGGGAGACGACTTCGACCCCATCGATCTTCTGAAGACCATCAAGATGTTTTTCACCGAAGGCGCCACCGCCAGCGAGTGCGATTTTCATAAGTGAGTTCTCCTTGCAGTCAGGAAATGCAATATATCCGGATTGGAGGCCGGAGAGATTTTAAATGTCAGCACGGCACTAGGCTGACGAGCCTCTTCTTCCGAACAGGAAGAAGAGGCATTCGGTTCAGTCAATCATCGCCTGAGCAGCCTCATTGTTCCCTTCCAGTGTGGTGCTGGGAGGAACAGAGCCATCAACAGGTTCCAGCACGATATGTCCCAGAGCCGTGTTTGAGATTGGCACGTGATAATGGCGATGCAGGGCTTTAGTGCTCTTACCAAGCGCGCCGCGCATGATCAGCCACATCACCATTTCGATGCCTTCGCTGCCTGTTTCACGCAGATATTCGATATGTGGAATCTCGCGCAGTTCCTGTGTGTCGCCGATCAGTCGGTCGAGGAAACGGTTGTCCCATTCCTTATTGATGAGGCCGGCGCGGGGCCCCTGAAGCTGGTGGCTCAAACCACCTGTTCCCCAGACCTGCACGTTGAGATCTTCCGGGAAACTGTCCACAGCACGAGCAATGGCTTCGCCCAGAGCCCAGCAACGATTGCCGGAGGGTGGCGGATAAGTCACGACATTCACGGCCAGCGGCACGACTTTGACCGGCCATTCCTCAACATCTCCATACATCATCGTAAGGGGAACGGTGAGGCCGTGATCGACATCCATTTCGCTGATCATTGTCATGTCGAATTCGTCGAGAATCAGGCTTTGAGCAAGATGCCAGGCAAGATCAGGATGGCCAATCACGTCAGGTACCGGGCGCGGCCCGAAACCTTCATCGGCGGGAGCGAATTTTTCACCCGTACCAATGGCGAAAGTCGGAATGATCGACATATCAAATGCCGATGCATGGTCATTGTAGACCAGGATGATGACATCGGGCTTAGCCTCTTCCTTCATCCATTTCCGTGTCCAGTCGAACCCTTCGAAAGAGGGTTTGAAATAGTCTTCCTGCTCCTTGCCTGAGTCATGGGCATAACCGAGCACGGGAACGTGGCTGCAGCCGATACCAGCAGTAATGCGTGCCATATCAGTTCTTCTCCTTAATCGAGCGGACGCCTTCCGGCGAGCGCCCACCGGCGTTCATCATCGCCTGGTATTCCTCTACGCTCATGCCAGTCATGGTGCTGACTGCCTGCACGAAACTCAGGCCATCGGTGGAAAACACCTTGGCGAGGAAATAGATATTTCCACCAAGATCGAGCAGCTTGTTAAAGTCACGGTCGAGAACACCCTGTTTCTGCTCTTCAGTCATAGGCCATTCGTCGAGATAGGCGCGTTCGTCTGCTTTGAAGCGCTCACGATTTTCTGGTTTCATGAGACTCATAGCAAACTGGTTGAGGTGGTAACCGGCTCGCGCGCGTTTGGCAGTATAAACCCGGGTACCGGGAATATCGTCAAATTCGGCAAGGTAACTGTGAATATCCTGCTTGGCCATATAATCTCTCCCTTACAGGCCCTGTTCTTTCAGCTTGGCATCAAGCCTCGGGTAGACGCGGCGGGCATTGCCTTCGAAAATCGCGGCGCGTTCTTCGGCGGTAATATCGAGCGCATCGACGTAACGCTTGGTGTCGTCAAAATACTGTCCGGTGGTGGGGTCAATACCGCGCACGGCGCCAACCATCTCCGAACCGAACAGAATGTTTTTATTTTCGATCACATCTGCCAGCAAGTTGATGCCAGGCTGATGGTAGACGCAAGTGTCGAAGAACACATTGGTCATGATATATTCGTCGAGCGAAGGCTTTTTCAGCATATCCGCAAGGCCTCTGTAACGTCCCCAGTGGAAGGGAACTGCGCCGCCGCCATGCGGAATGATAAAGCGCAGATTGGGGAAACGACTGAAGAGGTCTGCCTCCATCAGCTGCATGAAAGCAACCGTGTCGGCAGCAAGATAATAACCGCCCGTGGCGTGCATCGCCGGATTGCAGGAGCCCGATACATGGATCATAGCGGGCACGTCGAGCTCGCACATGGTTTCGTAAAATGGATACCAATATTCGTCGGTGAGTGACGGATGGGTGAAATGCCCTCCTCCCGGATCGGGGTTGAGGTTGCAACCGACAAATCCGAGTTCCTCGACACAGCGACGCAGTTCTTTGATCGAAGCCGACATGTCGGCTTTAGGGCTCTGCGGAAGCTGACAGACGCCGATAAACGTCTCTGGGTAAAGTTGCGTGACACGATAAATCAGATTGTTGCAATGCTGCGACCATGCCTCGCTTACTGCCTGATCGCCGACATGCGGAGCCATACGGCTGGCGCGAGGCGAAAAGATTGTGACATCCGCGCCGCGTTCCTTGATCAGCTTGAGCTGATTGCTTTCGATCGTCTCACGGATTTCATCATCCGTAATGGTCGGATAGGCTGGCGCTTTGCCGCCGTTTTTATAGGCCTCCACTTGTGCTGCACGCCATTCGTCATGCTGAGGCGGTGCCGTGGTATAATGGCCATGGCAATCAATTACCAAAGTCATCGGGTGTCATTCCTCTCATTACCATTCTGTCCGACAGCGCGACGCTGACGAATCACCGTTCCGCGTGTCATGACAGGTTCGATGCCAAAGCCCTCCAGAGTTTTGGCGGATTCTTCCATTTCGGCGGCACGGCGAGCGCCATGAGTGGTCATGCGCTCGCGGTTATACACCACGCGTTTCGCCCAGGGCCAGTCTTTCTCGCTTGCATCAAGCGAAGTCATGACTTCTTCAAACACATCGGCTTGGTCGGCGGCTGCAGCACATTCCCAGCTGAGTGCTTCCAGACCTTTTACCATGACTGATCGGATCATCTTGATTGCAGAGGCCCTGCCAATCTGTTCTCCAACGATGCGTGTTTTTTTGAAACCCAAAGCGTTGAGGTTCTGCTCAGCTTCGGCTGCATTAGGCCCGGCAATCAGTAAAGGGACATCAAGAGCAGTGGGATCGACGGGGGCCATCACAGCCACGTCAATATAGCGTCCTCCAGCGGCATTCACACGTTGGGCATTACTTTGCTTGGTCTGTGGCGCGATGGAATTCATATCGCACCACAATGCATTTTTTTTCAAAAAGCCAGCATAGTCTTTGGCCACTAACGGCGCGCTGTCAGCAGTGACCAGCGACAGAACCATATCGGCATTATACAAAGCACTTTCTGCACTGTCACAAGGCGTCACCCCGCTTTCTCGCATAATTTGCTGACGAGAGTCATTAATGTCGAAAGCGGTTGTAGTTTTGCCCCAAGAAGCGGCGCGGGCGAAAGTAGAACCGGCTTCACCAAAGCCAATCAGGGCCAATCTGCTCTCCATGTAAATGGATGTGCGTATAGCTTCTTGCTTCTGCAAATGGATAGAGCAACATAGCCATAAGTTTTTACGAAATGATTGCTGGTTTGGCGGTTCAGGATACGTCTTTAAGTAAATCGATAAATTCAGCTTGTGGACGGGTGGGGCGCCAGCCTGCGCGTGTGACAATGCCGATAATGCGCGACACCGGTGCCGGTGGCGGTAATGTTGTTAAGACACCGTTTTCGAGCTCTACACGTAATTGATCGATAGACAGCAGGGTTAGCGCATCGCCGGATAGTAGCAATTCGCGCACTGCCAGCACCGAACCGCACTCAATTCCCACATGAGGCGGTTTTTCACCGCATTCGCGGAGCATTTCTTCCCAGTAGCGCCGCAACGGAGTGTCTCGACCTGGCATGATCCACGGATATTCAAGCAACTGAGCCGCGGTGGGGGCGGGGCTTTTTTGCAGAGGATGTCCGGCACGCATGACAATGGCTGGTCGGTCTTCAAACACCGGATCCTGCATCATATCTTCAACCAATGTTGCTTCACGCAGGGCGCCGAGCATAAGGTCGATTTCTCCATCACGCAAAGGCCCGGACAGTTCTGCATGACTGCCCTCCACCACAGAGATATCCACGCCGGGATGTATTGCCACAAAACGGGCAATTGCTTTGGGCAACCAACGCGCTCGGGAGAGTGGCATGGCACCAATTACAATTCGCCCGGCTGCTTTGCCTTGCCATGCAGCGATCTCGGCAAGCCCGGCGCGCAATTCTGCCATGGCCAGGCCAAATCCTCGTGCGCGCCGCTGACCAGCTTGAGTCAGAATTACACTGCGACCGCGGCGATCTACCAGGCGCTGTCCCAAAGCCAGTGAAAGATCTGCGACGGCTCGATGTAAAGAGGCCGCGGAAAGGCCTGTCGCTTCGCTCGCTGCAGCATAACTGCCGGCCCGTGCAAGAGCCAGAAATGCGCGCAACTGGGTGCCTGTTACGCGGGAAGAGCCGATGTGAGCAAGCGCTGCTTCGGCGCGCGGGGTAAGCAACAAAGCAGGTTCGGTCGGTGTCATGCCAGATGGGCCACGTTGGAACAGCAAACATTTCAGCTCGCTTTCAAGTCGCGCAATAGCTTGCGTTAGAGCGGGTTGGGTCAGATTGATTGCTTTGGCAGCGCGTGTCACGCTGCCATGTTGCACCACAGCTGCCAATGCGGCGAAATGACGGATATTGAAGCTGCGCTGTGCCATGAAGGTATTTTTAGCATTTCCTTATGCCTTGCACCATGCTTCGGATTGGCGATTTGCAGGGGGCAGGGTCCATTTGTCACTTATAGTTGGATTTTGACTGTAGGAGAGTGGTATGAAAGGCGTTGTCGTCCAAAATATTGAACGTGCGGATAAGACGGTGGTCGAAGCACTCGGCAAATGCGGCGTTGCAACGGTTCATGAAGCGCAGGGCCGTACTGGTTTGCTCGCCTCCTATATGCGCCCAATCTATCCCGGTGCGCGTATTGGCGCTTCGGCTGTGACCATTTCAGTGCCGCCGGGCGACAATTATATGGTTCACGCTGCGATCGAACAGTGCCAGGATAACGATATCCTCGTTATTGCTCCGACATCGCCTTGCGAAGATGGCTATTTTGGCGACTTGCTTGCTACTTCTGCGCAGGCCCGCGGTGTGAAGGGCCTGATTATCGATGCTGGCGTGCGTGATGTGCGTGACCTCAAGGAGATGGATTTTCCCGTCTGGTCAAAGCGCATTTTTGCGCAAGGCACAATCAAGGCTTCGCTCGGCAGTGTAAATGTGGATGTGGTCTGTGCGGGTGCATTCATCCGTCCTGGCGATATTATCGTTGCGGATGATGATGGTGTTTGTGTCGTACAGCGTGAACGTGCCGAAGAGGTGCTTGAAAAAGCACAGGCTCGCGAAGCCAATGAAGAAGAAAAGCGCGTGAAGCTGGCAGATGGGGTATTGGGCCTCGATATGTATGGGTTCAGAGACAAGCTTAAGGATATGGGTCTGAAATGGATCTGATCAGCTACTATCATGAGGCGACTACAGTCTGCCTCATGATCTCGTATTATTGAGAGGCTGAAAGGATGAATTATGGACCAGACACGCGTGATGTGGATGCGGGGTGGTACGTCGAAAGGCGGCTATTTCCTCGCAGACGATTTACCTGCCGACATTGCAGAGCGGGATGAGTTCTTGTTGAAGGTGATGGGGTCGCCCGATCATCGTCAGATTGATGGAATGGGTGGGGCGGACCCGTTGACCAGCAAGGTTGGCGTAGTTCGTAAATCTGAGCGGCCAGGGATCGATGTTGATTATTTGTTCCTTCAGGTGTTCGTCGAAAAAGCGCTCGTTTCTGATCAACAAAATTGTGGCAATATACTAGCCGGTATCGGTCCCTTTGCAATTGAGCGCGGGCTGGTGGAGCCGACTGGCGATGAAACCCGGGTGGCCATTTACATGGAAAATACCGGGCAGGTCGCTATCGCCACAGTTCAAACGCCCGAAGGTGTTGTGAATTATCGGGGTAAGGCCCGCATTGATGGTGTGCCCGGCAGCCATGCGCCTGTGCCGCTCGAGTTTCGTGACACTGCAGGATCTTCGTGTGGAGCGCTACTCCCTACCGGCAATGCACTTGATGAAATCGAGGGGGTTGCCTGTACGCTGATCGACAATGGTATGCCTTGTATTGTCTTCAAGGCTGAAGATGTTGGTGCAACCGGATATGAAAGCCGGGAGGAGCTGGAAAGCGATGCTTTTGCGCCTGTTCGTGAAAAGATCGAATCTATTCGCCTCAAGGCCGGATCGATGATGAATCTGGGCGATGTAACCGATAAATCTGTGCCCAAGATGACTTTGGTGGCACCACCTAAACATGGCGGTGCTGTAACGACCCGGGTATTTATTCCGCATCGTGCGCATGCTTCTATCGGCGTGCTTGGTGCAGTCACAGCGGCGACGGCCTGCCTGGTGCAAGGATCTCCAGCTTCGCAAGTAGCCGATATTCCCGATGGGCCAGAGAAGACCCTCAGTATAGAGCACCCGAGTGGGGAAATGACCTGTATTCTGAAGGTAGATGAAAGTGGCGAAGTGCGCAGTGCTGCTTTGTTGCGCACAGCACGCAAACTGATGGATGGCATAGTTTTCGTATAAGCCTGTTATTTCGCCATTCCTGCAGACGGACCAATGAAAGACAGGATGCGTCTGGCAATGAAGATGGCGATCATAAGGAAGAGACCCTGATATGAGCGAGCGTATTACAAGCTGGCATTCCAATCCTTCAAAACCAAAATTTTCACCTCCGCCCGGCGCCGTGGATGCGCATTGCCACGTTTTCGGACCGGAAGTGGATTTTCCTTTTAGCCCCAAGGCCAAATATCACCCCGAAGATGCCGGCCCGGATATGCTATTCGCTTTGCGCGATCATCTGGGCTTTTCGCGCAATGTGGTGGTGCAGGCGAGCTGCCATGGTACGGACAATGCCGCGACATTGAATGCTATCGCTCAATCGAATGGTAAGGCTCGTGGGGTCGCTGTGGTTGATCCGGCGATTTCTGATACTGAACTGCAGAAGCTGCACGAAGGCGGAATGCGTGGCGTGCGCTTTAACTTCCTCAAGCGGCTGGTCGACAATGCGCCTAAAGACCAGTTTCTCGACGTAGCGGGTCGCTTGCCCAAGGGCTGGCATGTGGTGATCTATTTCGAGGCGGATCTTCTTGAAGAGTTACGCCCTTTCCTGGCGGCCATACCTGTGCCGGTCGTGGTTGATCATATGGGCCGCCCGGATGTGACGCAGGGGCCGGATGGTGCTGATATGAAAGCTTTCCGCAAGTTGCTTAAAAGTCGAGACGATATCTGGTTCAAACCGACCTGTCCCGACCGGCTCGATCCTTCAGGCGATCCGTGGGATGCTTTCGCCAAAGCTGTTGCCCCTCTCGTGGCGGACTATCCGGATCGTTGTATCTGGGGCACAGACTGGCCGCATCCTAATCAGCAGACTATCCTGCCCGATGATGGCCATCTGGTCGACATGATCCCGCGCATCGCACCTACTGCAGAGCTGCAGCAAAAGTTGCTCGTGAACAATCCGGACCGGCTTTACTGGGCAGATTGATACTGTTTCTTTCTAACTCCGTCCTGCCAGTTTTTCGGCAGGACGGAGATAAAGCGTTTTTGCGTTCTGCTTACTGATTGAGCAGATTGATGAGAGGCGTTTCATTGCACCTGAGATGCTTTTCCTTGCCGTGGCATGTTGCCACGTTACCATGCTTTCCGACAGGTCTGAGCCCGATGGAGAGTATACATGGCCTATTTTCTGATTGCATTACTGGCTTTGTTAGTCATCTTCTTGCTGATGGCAGTGCGGGTGGTTCGCCAAGGTTATATTTACACCATTGAACGTCTCGGTAAATTTACGAAGCAGGCAGAGCCAGGTCTTCACCTGATCGTTCCCTTTATCGATAGCGTCGGCCATAAGATCAACGTGATGGAACAGGTGCTCGATATTCCCGGTCAGGAAATCATCACCCGTGACAATGCCATGGTCGGTGTCGATGCAGTGGTTTTCTTCCAGGTTCTCGACGCAGGCAAGGCTGCTTATGAGGTTTCCGGATTGCACAATGCCATCATGGCGCTGACCACCACCAATTTGCGCACGGTGATGGGATCGATGGATCTTGATGAGACTTTGTCCAAACGCGATGAAATCAATGCTCGTTTGCTGGCCGTGGTTGACCATGCAACCTCACCATGGGGTGTGAAGATCACCCGGGTTGAGATCAAAGATATTCGTCCGCCGCTTGACATCTCCGAAGCCATGGCCCGCCAGATGAAAGCCGAACGTCTGAAACGGGCGGAAATCCTCGAAGCCGAAGGGGATCGGGCGTCTGCCATTCTCCGTGCTGAAGGGGAAAAGCAATCGGCCATTCTTTCTGCAGAGGGCAAACGCGAAGCTGCATTCCGCGATGCTGAAGCGCGTGAGCGCGAAGCGGAAGCTGAAGCCAAAGCGACCCGGTTGGTTTCTGATGCGATCGCCGAAAGCGGCAGTCAGGCCATCAATTATTTTGTCGCACAGGAATATACCAAGGCAGTGGCCAAATTTGCGGAATCACCTAACGCAAAGACAATTCTGTTCCCGGTTGAGGCGACCCAGCTGGTCGGAACATTGGGTGGGATCGGCGAACTGGTGAAGGGCGTGATAGGTGATGATAAAACAGGTGATGTCTCTGTGCCCACGCCGCGCTCCCCATCGGGTGTTCCGGTAACGGGCCGCCGCTGATGGACTGGTTTGACGGCATCGAAGCTCATTGGATATGGCTTACTATTGGTGTGGGTTTGGCTGGGCTCGAAATGGTTGTGCCTGGTGTTTATCTGATATGGCTGGCTGTGGCGGCGATATGTACCGGTCTGCTGACACTGGCGATTGAGCCGAATCTGCCTATGCAGGTAGTAGATTTCGTCTTTTTCGCATTAATCGCAGTCTTTTCCGCGCGACGTTATTTTCAGGATCGTCCGATTGAAAGTTCCGATCCGACACTTAATCACCCGGCGATGCGCATGGTGAATGAAGTGGCACGCGTAACCCAGGCAATTGAGCATGGAAGCGGGCGTGTGAGACTGGGGGACAGCGAATGGATTGCCCGGGGGCCGGACTGTGCTGTGGGAACACCTGTTCGCGTGACTGGTGCCAAAGGAGTGATTTTGGAGGTGGAACCATCGCAGGCGACGCCTCCGACTAAGGAAGCGCCGCCAGAATAATGAGGTCAGCTCAAACTGAAGCCTCTTCCGCCGTAAAGCGGCCATGCTTGCGATAACGGACCATCCAGCGATCAAGAAACAGGCTGAGAGGCTTGGAATGCACATTCAGGTCGGCGATGCCGGGATAATGACCTGAAGCAATGTTACCTTGGCTGAGCATGATGAGCTGGTCTTTGTTCAGCGGTGTGCCTGGCAAGGCGGCAAACAGCCGAGCTATCCCATTAGGCACTTCAATGAAGCTGCGGTCGCGCTCCTGGCCTTCGGCGATACGTCGATTGATTTCACCCATAGTCAATATATCCGGTCCTGCGATTTCGTAGATTTGACCACCAAATGCAGCCGGGTTCGCAAGCGCATTGCCGACAGCCTCTGCTGCGTCATCTACCCACAAAGGTTGCAGACGGGCATTGGCTCCGAAAACGGGCACAATCGGGAAAGAGGCGATAATCGAAGCAAACATATTAATGAAATTATCATCTTCGCCAAACAGGGCAGATGGACGCAGGATCGTGGCATTAGGGAAAGCCTGCTTAACCTGCTGTTCTCCGGCTGCCTTGGTTTGAGCATAGGTGCTTGTGGAAGTGTCATCGGCTCCTATAGCAGAAATATGCACGAAGCTGGCTGCGCCAGCTTCGGCGGCCTTACGGGCTACAATACCGGCGCCATCGGCATGCAGTGCTTGCAGATTGCCGGCAAAAGCGCCGACTAGATAGACCACTGCATCGGCATCTCGCACGGCTGCTTCAACACTGCCTTCATGGGTTACGCTGCAAGGGAAAAATTGCATCTGACCCAGATTGGCGAGAGGTTTCAGCCTGAAGGCGTCATCGGGAGTGCGGCTGGCAATTCGTAACCGTGCACCACGATCGAGCAAATCCTGCGCGATATGCGATCCGAAAAAGCCGCTCCCGCCAATCAGGACAACGAGCTTACCATCAAGTGACGATGCGTGAGACATAAATTCGATCCAGATTTCTCTTGGCCCAGACTTCTCTTGGCAATGAGTGTTTCCGTTAGGCTGCGCTGTATCGCGCAACGCTTTGTCAGTGTCGCCATGCAGCAAGCCGTTGCCTGTCGCAAGCGGGCAATGGACAAATTTATTCCTTTCAGGTCGAAACTACGTTGACAAGCCTGCCCGCTCTTGGCTATCGGCGCGCTCCTACCTCGAAGCAGACTTCGTTGAATGCTTTTGCAACGCGTGCCCAGATGGCGGAATTGGTAGACGCACCAGCTTCAGGTGCTGGCGATCGCAAGGTCGTGGAGGTTCGAGTCCTCTTCTGGGCACCATTTGTTCTTCTCACGTTCTCCCAAATAGTCTATAAAACCCGCAGAAATCCTAGGGATTCCGCCCTTGGATCGTCTCGGAATGTCCCGCCCAATCTCGGCCGTTCCAGACACTTTTGTGGGCCTTTTGAGGTCTTTTCGCAAAAGCCCACATTTGAAAGGCCCCCACATGCCGCTGACAGATACTCGCCTCCGCGCACTCAAGCCCAAGGATAAGCCGTACAAGGTAACCGATGAGCGCGGCCTATATGTTGAGGTCACGCCGACCGGCGGCAAACTTTGGCGATTCCGATACCGGATCGGCGGTGCGCAAAAGAAGCTCTGCATCGGCAGCTATCCCGAAATCAGCCTCAAGCAAGCGCGAGACGTGGCCTACGAGGCACGACGAACTGTTGCTTCTGGCGGCGACCCGGCCTTTGAGAAGCGGAAGCGGAAAATCCGCGCCGAGTTCCTTTCTGCACAGACGTTCGAGGCAGTCGCACGTGAGTATATTGAACAGATGATGGTCCAGAATGGCCGTGCCGATGGCACGATCGTCAAGGCCAATTATTTCCTCGACAAGCTTGCGCCTGCCATCGGGAACAGACCCATCAACGAGATCGAGCCGTTCGAAGTCCTGGCTCCTCTGAAACGACTGGAAGCCACTGGTAAGCACGAGACTGCGAAGAAATGCCGCTCGTTCGCAGGCCGCGTGTTTCGTTACGGTGTCGCAACCACCCGCTGCAAATCCGATCCGACCAGTATGCTGAAGGGCGCTCTCGTAACGCCGAGAGCCACGCATTATGCAGCAATCCTCGAGCCCACCGAGCTAGGCGGGCTACTGCGCGCAATCGACGACTTCACTGGCTACATGGTGACCAAGTTTGCTTTGCAGGTCGCGCCGCATGTGTTCGTACGCCCCGGCGAACTCCGCCACGCCGAATGGCATGAGATCGACCTGGTCGATGGGGTCTGGAAGATCCCTGCCGGTAAAATGAAAGCGCGCCGAGCGCATGCCGTCCCGCTGTCCAAGCAAGTTAGAGGCTATCTCACAGACCTGGCCGAGATGCTCGGCCGCGAAGGATATGTCTTCCCGTCTGCGCGCAGTTCCAAGCGTCCCATGAGTGAAAACACGCTCAATGCCGCATTTCGTCGCATGGGATATTCGAAGGAAGAAGTCACCGCGCATGGACTCCGGGCGACAGCATCGACATTCCTGAACGAGTCGGGCCTTTGGAATCCCGATGCGATCGAGCGTGCCCTGGCACATGGCGACAGCAATATTGTGCGTGGCATCTACCATCGCGGCAAACATTGGGAAGAGCGCGTGCGCATGGCTCAATGGTGGAGCGACTACCTCGATGAGCTCCGGACAGGAGGAAAGGTCATCATGGGAAAGTTTGCGAATGGTTGATCGGAAGAACGAATTTCTTCTCAGCCAGTGCAGGATTGAAGGCTGAGGATCAGCCCTATCAGGGACACTGACGCCAGCACGGCGAACTCAATTCTGATGCCCCAGATTCGAAGCCAATTCCGCATCGTGCCGAGCCTCAGTTCGTAGAGCTTTGGCAGCTAAGTTGATCGAAGCGCTCAGCAACAGTCTTCCACGTTGCTATGGCTGCCTCGTCCCCTTCGTTGGATAGCCGCTGGATTTGCTGCGCGATATACGCGGTTCCCTCTTCGCCATGGTTCTTTTCGACCCAGAGCGCGACCGCCCACAATTCCTGATCGCGGTTCAGCACCATGGTTCACGTCTCCCGGTCCAGGTTCGCGCCAGGCCTTCGCTGACCAGCTGATCGCCAAGCGAGCGGCCGCCGCGCGTTACAACCCGCAACTTGCGACCGTACTGATCCTCGTCTCTGCTACCGATGGTCCTCAGTTCAAAGGGCC
Organism: Altericroceibacterium spongiae; assembly: GCF_003610805.1. Taxonomy (GTDB): domain Bacteria; phylum Pseudomonadota; class Alphaproteobacteria; order Sphingomonadales; family Sphingomonadaceae; genus Altericroceibacterium; species Altericroceibacterium spongiae. The sequence continues at coordinate 207,609 of NZ_RAPF01000005.1, forward strand.
CGCTATTCAGCAATTCGACAAGGCGGTGCGTCGCGCGCATGCCGAGCTGGTATTCATAGTCGCAACGAGGCTCGCTGATCTCGGGAGTGTCAATGTCGGCAATCCGGATCTTCACGCCATCAAGCCAGAAAGTATCTCCATCCACGACGCATGTGCGCCGGATGGATCCGCAGATGTCGAATTGTGGGGAGCTTGCTTGCTGGAATAATGCCTGAGGCTGCTGATCGTCGTTAGCAAGGCTGGCATCATGGACTGGCCAGTTGAGTGCCAGCATACCTCCAGCAAATACGATCGCGAATGCTCCCAAACCCAACGCGATCTCCTTTCTCAGCTTCCGGCGCTTCTGTGCCTTCATCGCCTTGCGAAAGTCGAACGGCTCACCCGGGGTCTCATTCACTGGCGTTGTCCGTCTTCATTCCGGCACATGATTTCAGACAATAGCCGGAAATCAGGTAGTTTCGTCAATTGTACGTACCAATTGCTTGCCAACGTCCCAACACAGACCGGACATATTGCGGCGTTTCACCATTGTTGGGAATGCCGCGTGATCGGGAGACGGCACCTGGGCCAGCATTGTAAGCAGCCAAGGCCAGGTGGACTGCGTCGAACCGGTCCAACATATCGCGAAGGTACCTGGCGCCACCGTCGATCGATGCAAGAGGGTCATGACGGTTCCGGACGCCCAGTTCTCTCGCCGTGGCCGGCATAAGCTGAGCCAGCCCGGCAGCACCGGCTGGACTAACAGCCATCGGATTGAAGCGGGACTCAGCCCAGATAAGAGCACGAAGCAGGTTGGTCGGAAGCCCGTAACGGCGTTCAGCCTCGGCTATCGCCGCCATATACAAGCCTTCCCGGTAGGATACGTTTGCTGGCTCGGCCTGGTAGATTGCAGGAAGATATTCCCTTGCCGGCTGCTGGCCCGTCTTCGGCGGAACGATCGCGTGCTCGAACAAGGTGAAATCCTGGGCGCGTACTTGCTGTGAGGAGGTCGCGATCATCCCCAGACAGGCGACCGCTAGCGCGGTCAGACAATTGAGGCAGTTCATCTCGTCTTGTGCTCCATTGATTCGAATCGAAAGAGAACATAAAAAGAACATGTGCCTGTAGGAAAGCCGCGAATGCCTGCCTTTGGGAGAGGAGAGGAACGCTGATGAGGGGGCCACTTTGCATGCTGAGGAGCTCGCATGTCCCTGTCTGTCCAAACTCATCCCAACCGGTCGCTTGCCGAGACCGCCCGTCGCATTTGCGAATCGCGAGGGGGCAAATGGTCCGGCACAAAGGGCATGGCCTGTTGCCCCGCGCATGATGACCGCACGCCGTCACTCGGTGTGTCGCTCGGCCGACAGGCCATCCTCTTCCACTGTTTCGCGGGATGCGATCAGCAGAGCGTGCTGGCTGCTCTGGCGCGTGAAGGTTTCGAGGCACCGGCGCTTTTTTCAGGTTCTGCGACCACCAACGAACCCGAATCGACTAGCACCTGCAAACCCTCGGCGGTAGCGCTGAGGATCTGGCGCGATGCACAGCCACTGCGTGCCAGTCCGGCAAAGGCATATCTTGAAAGCCGCGGCATCCTCGCCGCATCTCCGGCGCTCCGCTTCCATCCACGAACGCCGCTTGGCCCGAAAGGACGGGCCCGCTTTCTGCCCGCCATGATCGCGGCAGTCAGCCTCGACGAGGGCCCGATCGCCATCCACCGCACGTTCCTGTCTACCGAGGCTTCAGGCAAGGCCGCTTTCGAAAAGCCGAAACGCGCGCTCGGTGCGCTCGGTGAAGCTGCTGTTCGTCTCTTCGCTCCAGTTTCCGGCAAGCTTGGCCTTGCCGAGGGGGTCGAGAGCGCGATGTCGGCCTATGCTCTCACCGGCATTCCCGTCTGGGCGACCCTGGGCAATGAGCGCTTCGGTCTCGTCAGCGTGCCTGAGAGCGTGACCGAGCTTCACCTCTTCGTCGATCACGATGCTGGCGGCGAGCTGGCCGCGTCGCGTGGCCTGGCCGCTTATGCCCGCGAAGGGCGGACGATCCACGTTCGCAAACCATCCTCACGCGACACCGACTGGAACGATGAACTGACAGCATGGCTGCGCCGCAAAGCGGCGCGGTAGAGGAGAGAAAGCTTCTCGAATTCCTGATCCGGCAGAGGGCGTGTCCCGATGCCCCCATCAGGAGGACGAATTGCCATGTTTCAATCTGACCTGTTTCCCGCCGGCGAGCAGTTGCCGTCCATGCCCATGGCCTATGCCATTGGCACCCGAGTTGCCGCGCTTCTTGCTTCGGGACGTCATCTTACCCGTACCGACATTTCCGGGCTGTTCGCCAAAGAGACCGGTGTTCTGGACTGGGGAGGTGCCTGGACGATCGACGACTACAACAGCGCGGTCGAGATCGGCGCACTACTCTGGCTTCGAGAGTCCTCACGGATCGATCTGGCGACGAACGTGCACGCAGCAGAAGCGCGGTTCGACTGGCTCGAAGCTGCCTTGCCGCCGCGGCACGTGCGCAGCGAAGCACAGGTCGAGCTCCAGCAGTTCTCGACCCCGCCAATGCTGGCCTGGCTGATGGCGAAGGCCGCAGCGATCTCCGCGCACGACACACTCCTTGAACCATCAGCCGGCAATGGTGCGCTTGCCCTATGGGGCAGCGTCCGGAAGGCCTCATTGGTCCTCAACGAGATCGATCCGGCAAGACGAGATGGCCTCGGCCACATCTTCCCTTCGGCCGCGACCACCACGCATGACGGGGAACTGATCGCCGACCTGCTTCGCGGCCCTGTTCCGTCGGTCGTGCTGATGAACCCGCCGTTCGCCCGCAGCCAGGAACGCGGCAAGGATGGCGAGACGGCGCAGCGCCACCTTCGTAGTGCAATCCGGGCCGCCGCCAGTGGCGCGAGGATTGTCGCCATCATGCCTGACGGCTTCAATGCTTCCACTTTCGCCAAGGCACAGGACGAAGCGTCGCTGCTCCTCGATGTCCGGCTGCAGCAGATGTTTCGCCGGACGGGCACGGGAATTGCCGTTCGCTTGGTCGTGATCGACAAGACGCCGACCGCGTCCTCGCCCCCGATCACCGGAGCTACTGCTGACCTGATCGAGCTCCACGAGCTCATCACTGCGCTCCCGCCACGAACGCAGACCTCCGCCAGCCTCCATCGTCTGCCAGTCGGCAAGCCAGTGCGTCTCCTTGGCAAGACTTCGACCCAACGAACGCCGATCCGGCCGGTGGCGCCTTTTGAAGCGACACAAAGAGCCACAACGAATGTGATCGACCTGACCTATTCGGTCCTAACCGAACCTGCGCCGGTGCCTGAACAGACAGGCATCTACCTGCCTTACCGGCCCAGCCGCATCGCGTTCGAAGACGCGCCCGTTCATCCCACCCCGCTCGTGGAATCGGTCGCCATGGGTTCGGTCGCGGCACCGAAGCCTGAAGTCACCCCGCGTCTCCCCGCAGGTTGGCAGGCCGGTGGCCTGCTCTCCGAAGCGCAATGCGAGACGCTGGTCTATGCTGCCCAGGCATTCGCACGCGACCTCCCGGGGCGCTTCAAGGTCAGCCAGGAAGGCACCTCGCTGGAACTGTCCGAAGATGGGCACGCCTACCGCCAAGGCTTCTTCCTCGGCGACGGAACCGGAGCGGGCAAAGGACGGCAGATCGCCGCGGTCATCATGGATCGCTGGCTCGCAGGCGAGCGCCGACATGTCTGGATCACCAAGAACGAGGCGCTGCTCGAAGATGCACGCCGCGACTGGGAAGCGCTTGGCGGGCTGCCGCTCGATCTCCAGCCGCTCTCGCGCTGGAAACTCGGCCAGCCAGTAACGATGTCCGAAGGCATTCTCTTCGTCACCTATCCGACGCTGCGCTCGGGCCGCGCCGAGGATACGCGGCTCGACCAGATCCTTGCCTGGGCGGGCGAGGATTTCGACGGCGTGATCGCTTTCGACGAAGCCCATGCGATGGCCAATGCGCTCGGGGGCTCTTCAATCCGCGGCAAGGTCAAGGGCTCCGAACAAGGGATGGCGGGCCTCAGGCTGCAGAACCATCTCCCGCGCGCCCGCGTGCTCTACGCGTCTGCCACTGGCGCTTCGGATATCGCCAACCTCGGTTACACTTCCCGCCTCGGCCTTTGGGGACCCGAGACCGCTTTTCCGACCCACGAAGCATTCATGACCGAGATCCGCGCTGGCGGCGTCGCGGCGATGGAGCTCGTCGCCCGTGATCTCAAGGCCCAGGGCCTCTATCTTGCCCGTGCGCTGTCCTTCGCCGGGGTCGAGTACGAGATCCTCGAACACAGCCTGACCGATGCGCAGATAAAAATCTATGATGCCTATGCCGATGCCTGGGCGATCATTCACCGCAACCTCGAAGCTGCGCTCGAAGCAACCCGCGTGGTCGACGAAGACAGCGGCGACACGCTCAACCGCAATGCCAAGGCTGCGGCGCTATCGATCTTCGAAGGCACCAAGCAGCGCTTCTTTGCCCAGCTCCTGCTTTCGATGAAATTGCCGAGCCTGATCCCCGCGATGGAAGCAGCGCTTGGTGACGGCCATTCGGTCGTCGTGCAGCTGGTCTCGACCGCCGAGGCCATGCTCGACCGGCGCCTGGCCGACCTTTCCGACGAAGAACGCGAAGCGCTCGATATCGATCTCTCCCCGCGCGAATATGTCATCGACTACCTCACCAAGAGCTTTCCGGTGCGCCTGATGCAGATCTTTGCCGACGAGGACGGCAATCTTCGCTCCGAGGCAATGAGCGATGAACAGGGTAATCCCGTCTCCTGCCCACGTGCAATCGTTGCGCGTGATGCGCTGATCGAACAGCTCTGCGCGTTGCCGCCAATTGCCACAGCACTCGACGCGATCATCGAGCATTTCGGGACCGAGGCGGTTGCCGAGGTCACGGGTCGGACCCGCAGGCTGGTATCAGGACGAGATGGTCAGCAGCGCCTCGAACGGCGAAGCCCCAGTGCCAATGTCGCCGAAGCGCAGAGCTTTATGGAAGGAACCAAGCGCATCCTGGTCTTCTCGGATGCGGGCGGCACGGGGCGTTCCTACCATGCCGACCTTGGCTGCAGGAACCAGCAGCGCAGGGTCCATTTCCTGCTCGAGCCGGGCTGGCGCGCCGACAATGCGATCCAGGGGCTCGGCCGCACCAACCGCACCAACCAGGCCTCTGCCCCGCTGTTCCGCCCAGTGACCACCGATGTGAAGGGCGAACGCCGCTTCATCTCGACCATTGCGCGCAGGCTCGATGCCCTCGGCGCGCTGACGCGCGGCCAGCGCCAGACCGGCGGACAGAACCTGTTCGATCCGGCAGACAATCTCGAAAGCGACTATGCACGCGACGCGCTCAGCCGCTGGTTCCAGCTGCTCTATGACGGCAAGCTGGAGGCCACGAGCTTCGGCAACTTCGTGGAGCGCACCGGCCTCCGGCTTGAAAATCCCGATGGCGGGCTGACCGACAATCTCCCCACGATCCAGCGCTGGCTCAACCGCATCCTCGCGCTGCCGATCGCGCTGCAGAACGCCATATTCGACGAGTATCTCGGGCTGGTGGAAGCGCGGATCGAAGCCGCGCGCGAGGCCGGAACGCTCGACCAGGGACTGGAAACCATCAGGGTCGATCGCTTCACGGTCCTCGCCGATGAGCTCCTGCGCACCGACCCCGTGACCGGAGCGGAGACCCGCCTCGTCTCGCTCGAGGTGGTAAGGTACCTTCGGCCTCTGCGGTTGCAGCGCCTGGTGCGGATGCACGAGATCGGCAGCGCGCACGCGATCCCCTTGCGCAATGCGCGCTCGGGCAAGGTCGCGCTGTCTGTTCCAGCCCGGCGCCTCATCGCCGACGACGGGGCCGTGGTCGAACGCCGACGCCTTCTGCGTCCGCTCAATTCCGCGAACTGGACGCTTGAAGCACTTGGTGAGAGCCACTGGGAGGAAATTGGCGTCACAGCGTTCACCAGCGCCTGGCTGGCCGAGGAAGAGGAAGCGGCCAAGTCACCGGTGACCGAGCGCGTCCATCTCGCCACCGGACTGCTGCTTCCTGTCTGGAAGCGCCTGCCCGGCGATCATGTCCGCGTCACCCGGCTCGTTGCCGAGGACGGCCAGTCGATCATCGGTCGCGAAGTGCTCGATATCGATCTCGCCGCAATCGCCGATACCTTTGGTCTTTCCGGAGTTACCGGTCCGGCGCCGGACCAGATCGGCGACCTCGTCCTCGAAAGCGGCAAACCGCTGGACCTTGCAAGCCACGATCCACTCACCGTGAAGCGCTCGCTGGTCGGAGGCGAACAGCGCCTTGAACTGACCGGATTTTCGCCCGATCGGCTCGACTGGTACAAGGGCAAGGGCTGCTTCACCGAGATCATCCGCTACCGCACGCGGCTGTTCGTGCCGGTGTCGAGAGCCTCGTCCGTCCTCCCTGCGCTAGCCGCCTGATCCCTCGGGAGACCCCAATCTCGGAATGAGAGTGGAGGGAGCCCTTTGGGCTTGTGGGCCAAGTGATCCTCACTGGCGCCTTCATTCCATCAGGAGAACACCCATGATCCAGTCGATTCCCTTGAAGAAGCTCGTCCCGAGCCCGCGTAACGTTCGCAAGTCGAGCGACGTGCTGGCCGACCTCCAGCTGCGGGCAGACATTGCCGCGCGCGGCCTGCTGCAGAACCTCGTCGTGCGCAAAGGAAAGCGCGGCAAGTTCGAGGTCGAGGCTGGCGGTCGCCGGCTCGCCGCGCTGCAGGCGCTGGCCGAAGAGGGCACCTTGCCTGACACGCACGAAGTCACCTGCCTCGTCATCGAAGGCGAGGAAAGCGAAGTGCGCGAAGCCAGCCTTGCCGAGAACTTCCAGCGACTCGCAATGAACCCGGCCGACGAGGCACAGGCCTTCGCCTCCATCATCGAAGCAGGAGCTACCACCGAAGACGTGGCGCGCCGCTTCGGCCTCACCGTCCGGTTCGTCGAAGGGCGCCTGCGTTTGGCAAGTCTGGCACCCTGCGTCTTCGAAGCGCTCGCCGAAGGCACGATCACGCTCGACATGGCCAAGGCCTACGGCGCGATCTCCGACGTCGAGCGCCAGGCGCATGTCTATGCCGAGCTGCAGGACGCCTGGTACCAGATCACGCCCGACACGATCCGCCGCATGGTGCTCGATGCCACGGTGCGCGGTTCTGATCCGCGAGCTGTTTTGGTCGGACGCGATGCGTACATCGGTGCGGGTGGCCGGATCGAACGCGAACTCTTCGACGATGACGCCAGCGAGAGCTGGATCGATGTCGCGCTGCTCGAGGACCTCGTGCACAAGGCCATGGAAGAGGCGGCAAAAAAGGCTGCGCTCGAATATGGCCTTGCCTGGGTTCGGCCGACGCTGGGCACCTATCTCAGTCACGACCTTGTCGAAGGTCTGAGCCGTCTGCCTTGCGAGCCTGCGCCGATGACGGAACAGGAAGCGAAGGAACTTGGCGAGCTCGAGGCCGACTACGACCGCGTCGCCGCCGTGCTCGAAGACGAGGACAGCCACGAGGACGAGGTCGCCAAGGCCGAACAGGAACTCGTCGTCATCGACCGCGCCATGCGCGCGCTCAATGACCGGCCGCCCGTGCTCGCCGACGAGCTGAAACCCGAGGCCGGTGCCTTCCTTATCCTCTCGCGCAATGGCGAGCCGACCTTGGTCCCGCAGTTCTACACCGAGACCGAAGTCATCGCTGACGAAGGTGTGGTGGAGGCAGTCGAAGAAAGCGGAGCGGTTAAACCCAAGGGCAGCTCGCTTTCGCAGCGCCTGCTCGACGAACTCGCAATGCAGCGCCGCGATATCCTGGCGGTCCATCTCGCTAACGATCCGGCACTGGCGCTCGACTTCATGGTCTTCACGCTCGCGGATGCCGATGGGCACGACTGGCGCGCCAGAAAGGCATCGACGCTTGTCGGCTCCATCGCGTCTGGACCGGTTGCCGGGTTTGAGGCCAAGGATGCACCGGCGAGCGCTGCTCTGGCCGAGTTCGCTGGTTCGCTCGACGAAAGCTGGCGCTCGGGCGAGACCGACGTCGAGCGGTTTGCCAGGTTCCGGTCGCTTTCCGATGAGGCGCGTTCGGCCTGGCTTGGTCATGTCGTCTCGCGCACGCTCGTCGCCAGCCTAGCCTGCGAAGGCGATCGTTCGGTGCCCATGCACGAAGCGCTCGGGGCACTTCTGGAAATCGAAACCGCGCATTGGTGGCGTCCCACCGCGGCAAACTATTTCGACCGCGTGGCCAAGGCTCGCACGCTCGAAGCGCTCGATGCTGCGGGTGGTCCGGAGCTGGTCAGCCGATACGCTGCTTCGAAGAAGGCTGAGCTTGCGAGCGCAGCCGAGCGCATCTTCTCAGGCAACTTCATCGGCGAGGCCGAGGTCAAGGAGCGGGCGCAAGCCTGGGTTCCTGCGATCATGCTGTTCACTGCTGCTCAGGAGGTCGCGCCGATTGGTGTCGAAGTCGACGAGGCAGTCAGCGACGATGCGACAGACGAAATTGCCGAGCAGGCTGCCTGACCCTCCTGACAGGTCGAGGTCGCTCGGTGGGCGGTCCGTCCCAATTGGGACGGATCGCCTTTTTCATGTCAGAATTTGGGCCGCTTGCTGCCTGTCCGCTTTAGCGCAAACTTGCGGACATAGCGGACATAGCAATAGGCGATCCGGGTCTACCTCGTTATCGCGCACAGCATGCTCAAGGATATGAACTTCAAAGGGAACTGGCGCGACTATCAGGCGCGGGTCCTTGAAGAGATGGACGAGCATTTTGCTACGCGCTATGTCATCGCCTTTCCCGGCAATGGCGTACTTGAGCGACTCGTGATTGAGGCAAAATCACGCCGGGTCAGCGTAGTTGACCGTCGTGGACCTCTTGGGACAAATCCTCGCGAGAGGTGAAACTCTCTGGCAGCAAATCCATGTACCGGCCACTCCAAACCAAGCGAGAAAATGAGCAATCTTCTCATTCATCCGCAGAAGCCTTGGTCGCTCCGTAGATCGATATCAAACCAGTGATGGTTTGATATCTCTTGCATTCTGTGATGCTGAGAAATCCAGCTTGTTCCATAAGCGGTACAAGCGCGCCGTCTGCGTTTGGCTGCGTGTCCGAAACACCGTCGAGCTGCTGTATCGTTGCTCTGAACAGGACACGCATGAGGCGTGATTTCTGCTCGCCATAGTCTGCTATGAACAGGCGTCCACCTGGCTTAAGTGCTTCGTTTATGTCGCACAGCAAGCGGAGCTTCTCATCATAAGGCACTTGATGGAGAACAAGGCAGAGTGTGGCGATGTCCGGCGCTGGCCAACTGGCAACAGCGGCCGCCGAGAATAATCCATGCCTGAATTCAGCATCTATTCCAGCTCGCCCCGCTTTCTTTCGTGCGATCTGGATCGCGTCTTCGTCTGGATCGATCCCGAAGTACGTGGTGGCTGGGTTTTTCGTGGCCAGTAGTGGCGCCAGGCTGCCGGTACCCGCCCCAATGTCGAGCAGGACCTCGTTACACTTGGGCTCAATCAGGTCCACAAGGTCGCTACGCCACCTTTTTTCGCGGGTCGAAAGTCGGACCCCGATATCGTAGAGTGGCGTGAGAATAGGAAACCGGCTGGCGGCGTATAGACTGCATGTTGATCGGTCATGCCTGTCTCTCGCTCTGTGGGCCGAGCTCCGGCAGAGACTGTGCCTGCTTTCTAAATGGTTCGGCCAACTGTGCTAGATAGGCATCCGGATAATCTTCGATGCCAGCGAGGCCAATCGCCCCCGCTCTGATATGCTGGCTCGACCCAAAGCGCGCTGTACCAAGCAGAACATCCCAGAGCGTTAGAAACAGACCGAAATTGACGTCGCCGTCCGTTTGGGACGCAAGGTGGTGGTGCCGATGGACAGGGGCGACGGCCCAGACATATGCCAGCGGCCCGACCCGCATGTCGACATTCGAATGCTGTAACTGGAGCTGGATTAACACCGCAAAGGAAGCCACGGCAGCGACATCTAGAGGAATCCCCAATAGAAGCCATGGCAAGGCACCGGCGGAAACCTCGATGAACTGGTGGACCGGATGCTTCAATAGCCCGTTGAAGCCGTACATGCGGCGTACCGAATGATGCACGGCATGAAAACGCCAGAGAAACGAAACCCTGTGACTGGCGAAATGGGCAAGGGTTATCCCTAGGTCGAGAAGCACGATCGCGATGGCCGCATCAGCCCATAAGGGCAGCGTCGTTGGCCAGGCTGATTCCCAAGGGACAAGGCTTGCGATGAGCGGAAGAAGCAGCACCATAGCCACAAGAGACCCTTCGTTTACAAGGGCATGCAAAACGTCCCGCCCGTCATCCCCATGGCGCGAATTCCACTGATTTTCGAAAGGCGCGATATGCTCGGCGGCAAGTGAGGTCCCGATCGCAGCGATGACCAGAACTAACAGCCAGGCCGGCGAACTATCCGAGGACACGATCGCCGTAGCGCCCCCGACAAAACCAAAAAAATAGAGTGGGGCATAGAGATAACGAAAAACGACCACTGGAGCCTCCATCAAACGATGGATCCATTTACGCTCCCGTCGCCCACCGGTCTTGAACGTTTCGCTGGTGTTTTAACGCACGATGGTAATCGCGATTTTTGCAAGACCCAGTGATGGCGTCACGCCGAACCATTCGACCAAACGACGGGTAAAGTGCGCTTGATCGGAAAACCCACCCGCGGCCGCTGCGGCAGCGACACTATGAGATTGGTCGAAGCTCTCGATGGCACGCTGAACCTGTAACCATTGCAGGAGCTTGGTTGTCGGCACTCCAAAATCCCGAACCGCAATCTCCCGCATCCGCGTGGTGGAAACGCCAACGGCTTTGGCCAATTCCGAAGGGGTTGCCCCGGGTCCGATCCGTTGCAGCGCAGAGCGGAGGCGCGGGTCGATTCGCCTCGAACTCTTTCGGTTCAAAAAACCCTCTATCCATTTGCGTGCGTCGTTCCCGGATCGAACCAGAGCCAATGCATTCGCTTCAGCGGTCGAAAGCCGTTCCAGTCCAACACTCTTATTGAGGTCACGGGTTCCCATGAAAAACGGATCGACATACAGATTTCGCAGGATGGCACCGGATGGCGTCAAGCGGTGAACCGTGGTGGCAGGGATGAGAACAGCTTCACCGGGCGACAAGCGAAGATCTCGGTCAGCGGTAATGCTGCAAGAGTCGCCCAGCGAAAGACTGATCTGGTGTGCCAGATGGCTGTGCGGCCGGTTCTCTCCTGTTTGGGCGTCGAGAAGTGCCCAGCCAAATCCGAGCATCATGCTGCCCTCCCATGGAGCGTCGGTGCTTCTCAAAGAGCGATTTCGTCTTAGCTGCTGTGCAATCGGACGTTCCTTTCTGAGAGATCTCAACGCGTTCCCGACTCTCCTCAAGTCTCTTTCAAAGACCGCTCACTGCGCCGGATATCCGCGAGAATGATCTTGCTGACTGGCAGCGCCGGCATCCGGGAACGATCGATGCGCAGATTCTGCGCGGGAAGCCGATATTCCATTTCGCAAAGCAACATACGCAACGCGCGCTCCATGACTTCGAGTACGACTGTCTCGCCGGGACAGCGATGATTTTTGGAGACATCGCCGCCGCCCTGAGGGATTAATGCGAACGCGGAAAAGTCTTCCTTGCGAAAGCGCTCCGGATTGAAGGTTTCCGGCTCATTCCAGAGACACGGATCAGTGTTGGTTGCATGCAAGTCGAGAAGGAAACGTCGCCCAGCTGGAAAACGGATGTTTCGCCAGCTAAAGACCTTCCAGTTTCTGGCTGCGACCACGGGGAAGAACGGATAAAACCGGCGCACTTCCTGTACGAAATGATACAATTCGGAGCGATCGGATGCAGTGGTCGGTGCCACGTCGGGAAACGAATGGAGAGCGTGCGCCAATAAAGCAATGTAAACGGACGCCGCGACGGTTGGACGCAGAACGTTCAGCAGTTCGACGGCAGCGATCCTGGGACTTAGCAGCGCACCATCCTCATCCCGGTGCGCAGCAATCACAGCCAGCGCCGATTCAGCGGGTGGGACCAGACGGCGGTCACGCGCATCCTTGATGACGCGAGCAAGCCACGCTTCGGAACGGCTGCGAGCGCGCCGGGCCCGAAAATGGCCCAAGCCGAGCGCGGCCGCGCGGTCGAAGAGTAGAACAAGGTCGCGAGTTCGCTTGATGCGCTCTTCAGCCGGTAGTGGCACACCGGCCCAGTCGCACACTGCTTCGGCCAATATGGGATGCAGCGCTTCGTAGAAGATTACCTGCGATTCCCGGGTCCATGCCGGGAGCTGGGCCAACCACATTTTCTCGAATTTCTCTCCCAGAGCCTCGACACGCTCTTGCGTCAGCAACGACACGAACATTTCCTTGCGCCGCAGATGCCGCTCGCCATCCAGACCCTGGACTCCGCCCTTGCCAGTCAAAGTCGCCCGAACCGGTTCCGGCATCGCGCCGTCGCGCGACATTCGCGCTTTATCGTAGAACATCTCGGCCGCAGCTTCGCCGCGCAGGCACACAGTCCGCCGGAGCAACAGGCGGGTTTCGAACATATTGCCACCGGTTCGCGAGCAGACCGTGCTTACGAAGTCATAGGGCCGCCTCAGGAAATGGAGTGTGCTGTCGAAGGGCCCTTGCGGTATGAGTTCTTCGCTCTGTTTTATGGAACGTTTCATAGACCAATACCGTCCTCTCGATTTGGCATATCGGTGCCGAGCCAGGCACGGCAAAACCAACCGGCGCGCTTTTGATTATGCTCCCGCCGATAAGTCTCGCATTGCCCCTTATGCTGCGATCAATCCTGCGGCTGCGGTGTGACGCGCAGATAAGGTTTTACCGTCTCCCAGCCTTTGGGGAATTTCTCACGCGCTTCTTCATCGCTGAGCGAGGGCACGATGATGACGTCCTCGCCATGCTGCCAGTTCACAGGCGTGGCCACGCTGTGGTCGGCTGTCAGTTGCAGCGAATCGATGACCCGCAGGATCTCTTCGAAATTTCGACCCGTGCTCGCGGGATAGGTCAGCGTAAGTTTCACCTTTTTATCGGATCCGATTACGAAGACCGAGCGTACTGTAAGAGTGTCGTCGGCCTGTGGATGGATCATTCCGTAGAGATCGGCGATTTCACGATCCGGGTCCGCGATCAGCGGAAAGTTGAGAGCATGACCCTGGGTTTCGGCTATGTCGCCTGCCCAGGAGCGGTGGTCTTCGAGTGGATCAACGCTGAGACCGATCACTTTAACGCCGCGTTTGTCGAATTCCGGTTTCAGGCGGGCAACCTCACCAAGTTCCGTCGTGCAAACAGGAGTGAAATCCGCAGGGTGCGAGAACAGCACCGCCCAGTCGTCACCCATCCATTCATGGAATTTGAGCGTGCCATCGGTTGTGTCGGCCTCGAAATCGGGTGCGGTGTCGCCAAGTTGAAGTGTCATTGAAAATCTCCTGTGGTGAGCGCTAAAGCAACGCAGCTACACGTACAGATGGGTGCTACAGTTGCTGTAGGTGCAACCGAGATCGCGACCAAGCGGCGTTCAGACGCGATAGACGGCATCGCCAGCGTGCTGGTGTGCCGACCTTCCGCGCTATGCGGAAGCGTTCGTCTTTTCTCATTGCGTCCGGTCTTAATCAGCTCGTATTCGCGCTGGTTTCAGGCTGGTCTTCGCCCACCAGGATCAAAAGCCCCAGTCCCGCTACGATCGCGACGTCGGCCAGATTGAATGATGGCCAATGAAAATTGTCCCAGTACAAATCGATAAAGTCCCTGACGGCGCCAAACATCAGCCTGTCTGCAACGTTGCCGAGCGCTCCGCCAATCGCCAAGCTCAAGCCGAGCGCATGGATGGGGGATCGGGTTCTCATCAGCCAAATCCCGAGCATGCCCGAAAGCAGAACGCCGATCGCGATAAGGATCACGGGGGCTGCTCCACCGGCCAGTCCGAAAGCCACGCCGCTATTGGCGATGGCGACTAGATTGAAGCCCGGGAACACTGCGATCACGTTACCCGAACCAACCAAAGAATGCGCCCAGGTTTTCGACAATTGGTCGAGGCCGAAGCTAACCAGAATCAAAACGGGCGCAAGCCGTTTCGCCGCGCTCAAGGTCATCGGACGCTGGATGGTGCATTCACGACCACCATCTTTTCTTCGCTCATATCGACCATCGTATAACCTATACCGCCTGTTCCGAGACCCGACTGACGGCGTCCTGCGAACGGCATGCAGTCGACGCGAAATGCGGTATGATCGTTGACCATTACGGCTGACGCGGCCAGCGTTTCGACGCAGTAATCGGCCCAGGACATTCGGTCGGTAAACACAGCCGCCTGAAAGGCGTAGGGAAGCGCGTTCGCTTGGCCGATCGCAGCATCGACGTCGTCGTATCCGTAAATGCAGACCACAGGGCCAAACACTTCCTTCTGCGATACATCGGCGTCGCACGGCGGATCGACAAGGACCGTGGGCTGGTAAAGGGTGGACCCCATGCGCTTACCCCCTGCGGCGAGCCTGGCGCCGCCCTGAACGGCTGCATCGACCCAGGATGCGACGCGGTCGACTTCGGCAGGACGAATGAGCGGACCGCATTGGGTTTCCGCTTTGGTCGGATCGCCCACAGTCAGCGCTTCTGCTCCCTCAGCGAGCTCGGCAGCGAAGTCCGGCAGTTCGGCGCGCGGAACGAACACGCGCTGCACCGAGACGCAGACTTGTCCAGAATGATAAAAGCCGCCTTTCAGGAGAGGAGGAATTACCTTGCCGCTTGCGACGCCCTCATCGACGAGGACCGGAGCCGCGCCACCGTGTTCTAGTGCCAGGCGGGTGCCCGGCGCCAGTTTGGAGCGGAGCATCCAGCCAACTCTGGCCGAACCGATGAAGGAGAAAAATGCCGTCCGCGAATCGATGACCATTTGTTCGGCGACATCGTTCGAACATGGCACAAAGCGGCACCAGCGTTCATCGAGTCCGGCTTCATAAAGGATTTCGACGAAGCTCTTGCAGGAAAGGGGCGTGTCCTTGGCCGGTTTCACCAGAACAGGGCATCCGCTTGCAACTGCCGGTCCCACCTGATGGGCGATCAGGTTCAGAGGATGATTGAAAGCGGAGATCGCCACGACCGGCCCAATCGGCTCACGGAAGGTATAGGCTTTGCGTCCTGCCCCCGCCTGCGTCAGGTCCATCGGGATTTCGCGCCCGCCGCTGGCGAACAATTCGTGTATGCACAATTCGACGCTCTGAATGGCGCGACTGGTTTCCACGCGCGCGTCGACGATGGGTTTACCGCCCTCGAGCGCAATCTGCATTGCCAGTGTCTCCGCGCGCTCGCGCATCAGCCCGATGGCGCGCTGCAGGATGGCGATGCGTTCATGCGCGGGGAGCCGCGCTTGTCGGTCTTCGTGCAGCGCGCGCGCCTCGTCGAGCCAACGATCGACTTGCGGCCAGTCGACCAGCTCAACGCTGCCAATGCATTCCTGGTCGTAGGGATTGAGGACCTGCCACGTCATTGGGGACACTCCATCGCCTTGAGTTCATCGATCAGAACCTTGCGGTTCTCGGAGTAATCCACCGGCAAGTCGACAAGGTGAACGCCGCCGCTTTCAAACCCTTCATTCAAGGTCGGTACCAGTGCTTCGCTGCTTTCGATCCGGTGGCCCGTCGCACCATAACTCTTCGCATAGGTAACGAAGTCGGGGTTGGCGAAACTCAGGCCGTAATCGGGAAAGCCTAGCTGTTCCTGCTTCCACCGGATCATCCCGTAAGCGGCATCGTTGAGAATGAGCACCACGAGGTTGAGGCCGAGCCTGACCGCGGTTTCCACCTCCTGCGAATTCATCATGAACCCGCCATCGCCGCATACGGCGAGCACGCGGCGCTCGGGCGACAGCATCGCTGCCATCATCGCCGAGGGGAGACCCGCTCCCATCGTCGCCAACGCGTTGTCGAGCAGAATGGTGTTGGGCTCATGCGCGATATAGTTGCGGGCGAACCAGATCTTGTAGATACCATTGTCGAGCGCGACGATATCATCCCGGCCCATGACCGTCCGCACATCTGCAACGATGCGCTGGGGCACCATCGGAAAGCGGCCATCGTCGCTGCCTTGGCGGATGTGCGCGGCGATATTTTCGTGGACATTGGCGTAGGCTGCCGGGTCACTAGGGTGTTTTCCGCGTAGCCGGTTTCCCAGTCGCTCGACAGATCCGGCAATATCGCCGATGACTTCCAGCTGCGGGAAATAGACCTGGTCGACCTCTGCGGCCTTGTAATTCACATGGATAACGGTGCGTCCGTCAGGCTCCATGAAAAAGGGCGGTTTCTCGACCACGTCATGGCCGATATTGACGATCAGATCGGCACGATCGATGGCGCAATGAACATAGTCATCCGATGATAGAGCCGCCGTTCCCAGATACAGGGGGCTTGCCTCATCGAGCACTCCCTTGCCCATTTGCGTATTAAAAAACGGAAATCGGGTATCGTCGACGAACTTTCGGAGCGCCTTGCAGGCGCTACGCCGGTTGGCCCCGGCACCCACCAAAAGCAGCGGGCGATCCGCGGCGAGAATTCGCTCGGCAGCTTCGTCTAGCGCGGCATCTCCGGCCACCGCATATTGGCGGGGGTGGGGCGCAACGACCGGTTCGGAGGTTTCTTCCTCGGCAATGTCTTCGGGCAGCTCCAGCAGAACTGCACCGGGTCGCTCTTCCTGAGCTCTCCTGAAACCTTCGCGCACGAGCGAAGGAATGCGCTCCCCATTCACGATCTGCTTCGCCATCTTACATAATGGGGTGAAAAGCGAGACGACATCGACGATCTGGAACTGCGCCTGCTTCGAGACCTTGATGGGTTTTTGGCCAGTTATCATGACCAGTGGGAAAGCACCCAGAGCGGCATAAGCTGCGGGCGTCGTGAGGTTTGTCGCCCCTGGCCCCAGCGTGGCAAGGCATACGCCGGCTTTACCGGTAAGACGTCCATAGGTTGCCGCCATGAACCCTGCCCCTTGCTCGTGCCGGGTAACGATCAGACGGATCGACGAGGTCCGCAGTGACTCCAGAAGATCGAGGTTTTCTTCGCCCGGAACCGCGAAGATATACTCGACGCCTTCGGCTTCCAACGCGGCGACAAGAAGATCGGATGCTTTCATGGTATGGTTCTCGCATTGGTGAGGGCTTGGAGGCTGTTGGTGGCAGATCTTCTGCTCGGCTACTGATTCAAGCTGTGACGGTGAATTGCCCCATCATGCCGGCGTCTTCGTGCTCGAGGATGTGGCAGTGATACATGTAAGGCAAATCCGGGTCGGTGTAGTCCTCGAACCGCAAAAGGAGCCGCACGGTCTCGCCCGGATAGACGACAACCGTGTCCTTTAGTCCCTGTTCCGCCGCATCAGGTGCCCGGCCGTTCCGGTCGAGGATACGGAACTGCACATCGTGAATGTGGAACGGATGCGCCATCATCGAGGCATTCTCGACTTGCCAGATTTCGGTGGTATCGACCCGCACTGTCTCGTCGATACGCTGCATGTCCATCGATTTGCCGTTGATTGTAAAACCGCCTCCGCGCATCATGCGCATTCCCATGCCCATATCGAGAACGAAATGGCGCGTTCGGACCGCATCGCCGGGATCTATCCGGGGCAATGTGGCAAGCCGGCGAGGCATCACGATGGCCTTGGTCCGGCCCTCGGCAGGTCGGATGTCCAATACGGTGAATTGACGCCGCTCGTCCATCATGCCGCCCATCATCCCATCGCGGCGCTCCCGTTCGCCCATCATACCGTCCCGGCCACCTCGCTCGCCCATCATCCAGTTGCCCATCGGCCCGTCGGACTCGCGCATGCGCCCGGACCCTCTCATCCCCCGGCCCATGTTTCCCATGCCCATGATTTCGAGGCCGTCCGCAAGCAGCGAAACCGGCCTTCCATCACTGACATCGACGATTACCTGCGCGCGTTCGCCGGGAGCGAGAACAACATTGTCGGTTGGCAGCGGCGCGGCGAGAAAACCGCCGTCGGTGCCGATCTGATGAAAGCTGCGGCCATCGTCGAACCCGAAACGGTAAAAGCGTGCGTTCGAGCCATTGACCAGGCGTAGCCTCAGGCGATCGGACCTTGCCTCGAAGACGGGCTCGACGACGCCGTTGACCAGCATCGTATCGCCCATCATTCCCATCATAACATTGTGCATTCGCGTGGAGTAAATGAAGCTTCCATCGCTCGCGAACGCGCGGTCCTGCACGATCAGCGGTATATCATCGACCCCATAATCGTTTGGAAGATCGAGCGCTTCGCTGGCGTTGTCGCGGACATAGATCATCCCGGCCAACCCCTGGTAAACTTGTGGCCCCGAGCGACGGTGCGCATGCGAATGATACCAGAACATCGATGCGCGCTGGCGGACATCGAAACGCGCGGTCCAGCTGCCTCCCGGCCCGATCGGTTGATGCGGTCCGCCATCGGCGCGCGCAGGGAGATGAAAACCGTGCCAGTGGACGGTCGCCGTTTCGGGCAGATCGCTCGTGACATTCATCCGCACCGTATCGCCGGCGTTCAGCTCAAGCGTGGGGCCGAGGTAGGACTGGTTGATACCGATGGTCGGCGTTTCGATCCCTTCAAAAAATCGCGAGACGCCGTGGCGTAGATTGAGATCGAAAACCCTCTCGCCGCTTTTTCGCTCGCCCGAATAAAGAGGAGGAATGCGAAGTTGCGAGCGCGCCGTTGCTGAAGCAAGCGTCGCATTCCGGCCGGTCAACAGATCGCGCCCGGTAAATGCGGCTATTCCGAATGCACCTGCGCCGAGCACCGCACCGCCAAGAATGGAACGTCTGTCGATCATATTGCTTCCCATTGCCCGGAGCGCCGTCAACCGGCCTCGGCTTGCGGTGTCCGGACTTGCATGCCTTTCCTTCTGTTGCGCCAGTACCCCAGAGCAATGAGGGCGAGCGTAATGATTTGCCCGGCTACCGGTTCAAGTGCCGGTGCAATGCCTAGGATCGGAACGCGGGGCAGATTCGGAAGCGGGGTGATCCCCAAAAGTCCGGCTTCCTGGAGGCCCGAGATGCCCTTCCCGGCCAGAACGACGGCAAGAATGCCGATCAGGATCGAGCTGTAGGCGAAGAAGGTTCCGATCGGCAGTCGCCGACTGTAGCGCAGCATCGCCCAGGCGATCAGCGCCAGCAACACGATTGCGGAGGCGGCGCCGACAAAAATTGCGTCGGCATGACCCTGGGTCCAGAGCGCTGCGAAGAACAGGATCGTCTCGAAGACCTCCCGGTAAACCACGAGGAACGCCAGCCCGAACAGAAACCATGCGGACCTGCGCGACAGAGCGTGCTGCATGGTCTTCTGGATATAGCGTTGCCATTCGCCGGCCTGCGACTTGCCGTGCATCCATATGCCGACCGACAGCAGGACGAGAGCGGCAAAAAGCGATCCGAACCCCTCCACCAGCTCGCGGCCCGCACCACTCACTCCGATCAGGTAGGTCGCTGCCACCCACGTCAGGGCTCCGGCCCCAAGAGCGGAGAGCCATCCGCCATGGACGAAGGGCAGAACTTCGGTTCTCTCGGCCTTGCGCAGGAACGCGATCATCGCGATCACGATCAGCAACGCCTCGAGCCCTTCGCGCAACAGGATCGCAAAGGCTCCTGCGAATGCCGAGGCCTCACTGGCATTGTCCGGGGCGAGAACCGTCTCGGCGTGGTAGAAAAGAACGTCGAGCGCATTCACCCTTTGGGCGACGGCGGCCACCGGATCCCCGCGACCTATTGCCGCTCGAAGCTCGGCCATGCCGGTTTCGACAGATGCGAGCAGGTCTGCATCGCGCGTGCTTAAAACGGCTTCCAAAGGTTCGAAGCCATCGAGATAGGCCGAGAGCGCGAGTTCGCGCGCTTCGGCCTTATTACCCGCTTCGTAAGCGGCAAGACTTTGCTGCAAGCGTTCGCGTGCCAAAGCGAGTGAGCCGGTCGTATCGCTGGCCACGGCTTCGGGATGAGCCCGCAAATAGGCCATAACGGCATCGGCACGCTCGGTGCCGATCGCCTCGCCAAGGGCTGCCGGGGTAAGGCCGGATAGAGCGGCGAGGTCAGGAATACGCGCCCGGATTTTCGGATCGTCGTTCCAGATCCGTCTGCCGCGCTCTACATTCTCAAATGCGATCGACCCTGAATAATAGGCAAGGCTCCAGCGATCTTCCGCCGGGAGATCGGAAAAGCCCGGCATGGCCGTTCCTTCCAGCCCTTGTCCGATGACCTGATAGAGCGCGAAAGCGCTGCGCTCGCGGGCACGGATGACGTCGTCAAAAGCGATTGGCGGGGGATCGAGTCCCTCTGCGGCAGGGCCGTCGCCGCCACCGCTTGGGCCATGACAGCTTGCGCAGTTCTGGGCGTACAGTGCGGCACCTCGCGCGAGGTCGGGTGCCGCCTCGGGCGCAAGCGGAACGGGAAACGCCGCGATCAGCTCGCTTGCCAATCTGCGCGCGTCGCGCGCGACGACAGCAGGCTCCACCTTCGCCGAGATTGACTCGACGAGAGCCTCTGCGTCCGCAACCAGTTGGGCACGTTGCGCGTTTGCGGGCAGAGCAGCCATGCGTTTGGCTACCGAGGCAGAAAATTCCTGCATTTCGGCATATTCCAGCTCGTTCGTGACTTCACCGTCGCTGACGGCCTCAGTGTAATCCACGGCGATGTAATCGAGCAGGCGCCAGGTCGTCTGAACCGCGCCATGCGTGCCTGCAGAAGCGGGCATTGCGACTGCGATCGACAGGAAAGCGATCAATTGGACCGCAAAAGCACGTAGCGTCATTTGGAGGCGGCCTTTCCCTGTGCAGGAGCATGCTGCGCGCGAAGTTCCTCGGTCGCGCGCTTTACAATGAGGTAAGCCGAATGCAGGAAGATCAGGGCGATCACCGCCGCGACCAGCAGATCGGGCCAAGCTTGTCCGGTCCAGGCGACTAGGGCAGCAGCGATGATCACTCCGACATTGGCGATCGCGTCATTGCGGCTGAAAAGCCAGATCGCGGATACATGTGCGTCGCCTTCGCGAAACCGCATGAGCACAAGCGCCGCCGCGATGTTGACTATCAAGGCCGCGACCGCGATCCCGCCCATCAAGCTGGCTTCAGGCGCGACCGCGTTAAGCGAGCGCCAGACCGCCAGACCGATCACTCCAAGACCCAGCGCGCCCAGAAACAGGCCCTGTGCCAGCGCGACCCGCGCGCGCGTGCGGGCACTCCACGCAAGTGCCAGGATGCCGATCAGCGTGATCGATCCATCGCCGATGAAGTCGAGGGCGTCAGCCTTGAGCGCCTGGCTGTCCGCCAGAAATCCGCCGAAGGCCTCGACAATACCGAATCCCAAATTGAGCACGACCACTATCCAGAGCGCGCGGCGATAGGCCGGGTCCACACCTGCTCTTTGCGTATCGCCGGTGCAGCCACAATCCGATGTTTCATTTTCCAACATGGGACACTAGCTAGCACCTCCAGTGGCTGTAGAGGCAAGCTGCAATCGCGAATGTTTCGCGATGTTAAGTGTCTAAGGAGTAGATTCATGCTTATCGGAGGTTTGGCAAAGGCCACCGGGACCAAGGTCAATACGATCAGGTTTTACGAGGACATCGGACTGATGCCTGAACCCGAACGTACGGCAGCGGGCCAGCGAACCTATACGGAGCGGGATGTTAAACGACTGGCCTTCATCCGGCAGGCGCGCAAACTTGGCTTTTCCATCGAGGAAGCGCGCTCTCTCTTGGAACTAAAGAACACGCCAAATGGAAGCTGCGACAAGGCGGGCGATATTGCGAAACAACACCTTCTGAGTGTGGAAGATCGCCTTACCCGTCTGGAAGCTCTTCGCGCAGAGCTGGAAAACGTAGTGGTGTCTTGTACCGGCGGCGACGTGTCGGACTGCAAGATTATCGAGACACTTTCCCAATCCCGACCAAAGTCTGTGTCCGCAAAGCCAAAAAGGCGAAGCCATGCGTTTTCGTCTCTCTGAGCGGCGCTGCGGTGCAATTAGAAACTATGGAGAGCTGACGGATCACCTCGTGATGAAGGCGTTCCAATAATCTATTTCGCCACATTGAGAGACGACTGAAGCCCCGTAGGCGCGAAAAATCGCTTGCCCCTACAGTCGCTGGAGGGGTTATTTGGCAATCCGGATCCGGTTTAGGTTCGCTAGAGGCGCCAGGATGTTTGAACAGCATGGATTGATTTCCTTTAGAATTGTCGCCGCTGTTTTGGCGGTGGCGGCGCTAATGGTGTCGCCGGTGGCGGAAGCCGCTCAATGCGGCGATGAAATGTCTTCGGCAATCTATGCGAACCAAACGATTGATGCGGTTACCAGTGACGGATCTGAGCGAGATAGTCCGCAGCCCCAGGTCTGCGCGCATGGACATTGCCACCACCTGTTCGCAGCGTTGGTATCCAATAGTCATAGTCAAACGTTCGGCGAAACCGTCATCGTTACTACCTCCTTTCCAGACGTGAAAATCACTGGCGAGGCGCACGGCCTGCCCCAACGCCCTCCTCGAAGCTGACGGGTTGAATCGCGCTGTGCAACGCGGCGCACACCGGATCGTCAGCAGAGGAACTATACAGAATGTCAGCCATAAGTTGGCGGGATGCCTTGACTGCAGGGCTATCCCTCGTCGCCATTGCCACGCCCGTGGCAGCGCAGGAACAGGAGCTTCTGACGCTCGAGGATGCATTGAGCCGGACAGGCGTGGTCGGCGAAACTGCAGACCCCGAATTAAACCCGCGCATCGTCGGTCCGCGGGCGGAAGCCGAGGCAGCACAGGCGCTAGTCGGTCAGGCGCGGCTGCGGCCCAATCCTGAAGTATCGCTCGAGGTTGAGAACATCGCCGGTAGTGGTGCATTCTCGGGACTCAGCGCAACCGAATATACGCTTGCTGTCGGCCAGCAGCTCGAACTTGGAGGCAAGCGTGGCGCGCGCGTGGAGGCTGCACGGGCACAGGCGCAGCTGGCAGGCTTGCGAGCCGACCTCGCCGATGTCGAGCTCGGCTTTCTCGTTCGTGAGCGCTACGTTGCGGCAGTTGCGGCTGCCTCGCGTGTCGCACTCGCTCGCGATGTGGTTGAGCGGAACGAAGAACTCGCCCGCATAGCCGGTGTGCTGGTCGAAGTGGGCCGCGAACCGCCTCTGCGCGCATTGCGCGCAGAAGCGGCCCTGGCGGAAGCACGTGCCGAGCTTCAAGCGGCGCAAGCAGCCAGTCTCGCGGCGCGCACGGCGCTTGCCTCGCTTTGGAGCGACCAGGAAGCGCCGCCGCTCGTTCCGACCGACTTTCCCGAAATCGTGCCTCCGGGCATCGTAATGGCCTCGGCGACGGGCTGCAATTACAAGTAGCGCGAGCCGAAAGCACCGCCGCAGCCGCCGAGATCGATCGTGAGCGCAGCTTGCGCATTCCCGATCCTGTCGTATCCGCCGGTGTTCGCCGCTTTGAGGAAAGCAACGACAGTGCCTTTCTTGTCGGCGTCTCGATACCGCTTCCTTTCCGCAATCGGAACCAGGGTAACATCGCTGCTGCCGAGGCTAGGCTGCGGGCCGCCAATGCCCGCGAGGCAGTTGCGCTCGCTGACTTCGAACAGTCCATAACCCGCGCTCGTGCCGAATATCTTGCCGCCGAAGCGCGCGTCGAGACACTTTCCACGACATCACTCCCCCAGGCTGAAGAGGCGCTGCGGCTTGTTCGCATCGGGTATCGCAACGGTCGCTTTCCGCTGATCGAGGTGTTGAGCGCAGCCGAAGCGCGTGACGCCATACGCGAGGCGTTGATCGCCGCGCAGCAAGACCGGGGACAAGCTGCCGCCGAACTGATCAGGCTGGCCGCACAATGAGGAACCTCCCAATGAACCGCAGAAAACTGGCGATCGTCGCCGGAATCGTCATACTCGCCGCGGCACTGCTATTATTGCTGTGGCCTGACTATCAAGCTGATCCTCTTGCAGAAAACGAAGCCGCCGAAACTGAATTGCCAGAAGGCCTCGTTCTGATCGACGAAGAACAGATCCGCACGGCAGAGATCGAGGTCGCCGCAGTGCAGGCCGGTGCTGCAGTCGAACTGGTCTTCCCAGCGACCGTTGCGGCGAGCCCGACCGCAAGTGCAAGAATCGATGCGCGCGCTTCGGGCGTCGTCCGCAGCGTTGGCAAGACGCTTGGCGACTATGTCCGCCAAGGCGAGACTGTTGCGCGGATCGAAAGCGCCGATGCGGCGGCCCTCGCTTCCCAGCTTAGTTCCGCCCGCGCCCGCGTGACCGAGCTTTCGGCAGCCTATGAGCGGGAGCGTCGTCTTTTTGAAGCTAACGTGACAGCGCGCCAAGATCTCGAAGCGGCGCGCGCCAATCTTGACGTTGCCCGTGCCGAATTGAACCGTGCGCAGGCTGCTGTCGCTGCAGCGGGTGTAAGTGGTGATGGACGTTCGCTTGCGGTGACGAGTCCACTCTCGGGCCGCGTCACCGCTGCCCCGATCGTGCTCGGCTCGTTCGTCGATGCCGGTGAAGAACTCTACCGCGTGGTCAATCCGAACGGCCTTCAGGTAGAAGTTGCGCTGCCTTCCGAAGATGCCGCGCGCATTCAGCCTGGCGATGAAGCCGCGGTGATCGTGGGGGATGGCCGCGAGATCGGCGCACGTGTCCGATCGGTCACGCCTTCGCTCGATCCGGAGAGCCGCAGTGCCACCGCCGTGCTCAGTCTCACACGCGCTGTTCCCGGCCTCAAGCCCGGTTCGTTTCTCCAGGTACGCATTCGTCCTTCGGGCGAAGTCGACCAGAGCCGCATCGCGGTTCCAGAGGACGCCGTGCAAGTGCTCGAAGGGCGCGATGTCGTTTTCGTGCGCACACAGCGCGGGTTCCAGGCGCGTGAAGTGGCCACAGGCAGCCGGTCCGCCGGAATGGTGACGATACTGTCCGGTCTTGAAGCCGGACAGCGGATCGCGACCGACAATGCCTTTCTGCTGAAGGCCGAACTCGAAAAGGAGAACGTCGAAGATGACGACTGATCATGTATCGACGCCTTCGGATGAGGGCAGCCACCGCCATGGCCTGATCGGGATGGTGCTGGATATCGCCGTGCGTTTTCGCTGGGCGATCATCGCTCTAACCATACTTGCTGCGATCTACGGCGCGCTCAATTTGTTGCGTTTGCCGATCGATGCGGTGCCTGACATCACCAATACGCAGGTCCAGATCAACACCACCGCGCCTGCGCTCTCGCCTTCGCAGGTCGAGACGCAAGTAACTTTTCCCATCGAGACCGGATTGGCCGGGATTGAGGGCTTGGAGATGACTCGCTCGATCTCGCGCAATGGCTTCAGCCAGGTCACCGCTATCTTCGAGGAAGGGACCGATCTCTATTTCGCGCGGAGCCAGGTAAACGAGCGTCTTGCACCAATCGGTGCTTCGCTGCCTGAGGGAGCGGAGCCCACCATGGGGCCGATTTCCACCGGCCTTGGCGAAGTGCTGATGTATACGATCGAGTATGAGCACCCCGGCGGCAAGGGTGCGACCAGTGGCGGCCGGACAGGCTGGCAGTCCGATGGCAGCTTTATCACCGAACGTGGCGACCGCCTCGAAAGCGAAGTGGCCAAGGCGGCTTATTTGCGCACAGTGCAGGATTGGGTCGTCGCACCGTTGATGCGCTCCGTCAACGGAGTGGCCGGGGTCGACTCGATCGGAGGCTTCGAAAAGCAATTTCTGGTTCAGCCCGATCCGGCCCGTTTGACAGGTTACGGCCTCTCTTTCGACTCGCTGATCGATGCTCTCGAAGCGGCGAATCTGGCGGCAGGTGCCAACTTCGTCAGTCGCGCAGACGAGGCTCTGCTCGTAAGGGTCGATGCACGGCTCGGCGGGATCGCGGATATTGAACAAGCCGTCATCGCTACCCGCGAAGGTGTGCCTATCCGTATTGGCGATGTCGCCGATGTCGAAATCGGCGGCGATCTGCGAACAGGCGCCGCCTCGCTGAACGGCGAAGAAGCTGTGGTCGGAACGGTTTTGATGCGCAGCGGCGAGAACAGCCGCACGGTATCGGCCGAGGCGGCTGAACGGCTTGACGAAGTCCGCGCCTCGCTTCCTGCAGGGGTAGAGGCCGAGATCGTCTACAACCGTTCGTCTCTTGTCGATGCGACCATCGCAACGGTCGAGAGAAACCTGCTCGAAGGCGCGCTGCTGGTGATTGCAGTGCTGTTCCTAATGCTTGGCAATATTCGAGCAGCGATCATCACAGCTCTGGTTATTCCCGTGTCGATGCTGATGGCGGCGGTGGGGATGAACCGGCTCGGTGTTTCGGGCAATCTGATGAGCCTTGGGGCGCTGGACTTCGGGCTGATCGTCGACGGTGCTGTCATTATAGTCGAGAACAGCGTCGCGCGGCTCGCGGCGCGACAGCATCGCGAGGGACGCTTGCTCACGTTGGGCGAGCGGCTGACCGAGACGCGTCTGGCAGCGCAGGAAATGATCAAACCGACCGTTTACGGACAGGCGATCATCTTCCTCGTCTTCGCGCCGCTGCTCACTTTTACCGGGATCGAGGGCAAGACGTTCTCGCCTATGGCGATCACGATGATGCTCGCACTGGCTTCGGCCTTCGTGCTGTCGCTGACCTTCGTCCCTGCGATGATCGCGGTGCTGCTCAACAAGAAGCTTACCGAAAAGGAGGTCAAGCCCATTCGCTGGTCGAAGGAGCGTTATGGCCCAGCAGTTCGCAAGGCTATTGCGCGGCCCTGGCCGGTTATTGGCACCGGGGTCGGGATCTTCGCGGTCGCGGCTGTCACGTTTGGGTTTCTCGGTAGCGAGTTTACGCCGCAGCTCGACGAGAGGGATCTTCTGGTCCAATCGATACGCATTCCTTCGACTCCCATCGAACGCTCGGTCGAGATGCAAAGACGGCTTGAAGATCGGCTTGTTCGTTTTCCCGAAGTTGAACTGGTTTTCTCGAAAACCGGTACCGCAGAAGTGGCGAGCGACCCCATGCCCCCGAATATCTCCGATGCCTTCGTCATGCTTCGTCCGCGGGACGAATGGCCAGACCCCTCCAAGAACAAAGAAGAGCTTATCTCAGAGATTGAGGAGGATCTGGAAGGGCTGATCGGCAACCTGTACGAATTTACCCAACCTATCGAAATGCGCTTCAACGAATTGATTGCAGGAAGCCGCAGCGACCTTGCCGTCAAGATTTATGGAAACGATTTGGCGCAATTGACGACCGCAGCCGATGATGTCGCCGATGTTATGCGTGATGTCGAGGGTGCGGCAGACGTTCGCGTTCAACAGGTTAGCGGCTTTCCCACGCTCGACATCGCTTTTGATCGCCCGACCATCGCGCGATACGGACTGACTGTCGAGGAGGTGGCCCAATCGGTGGCGATCGCGCTTGGGGGACGGCCTGCTGGCCTCGTGTTCGAAGGCGATCGCCGGTTCGACGTCGTTGTGCGGTTGCAAGATGCCACCCGAAACGATTTCGACCAGCTCGGGGCTCTCCCGATCGTCCTTGAAAACGGTGTCACCGTTCCGCTGCGCACGCTGGCCGATTTTCAGGTGGTCGACGGCCTCGCGGAGGTCCGCCGCGAACAAGGGCGTCGGCTCGTGATCGTATCAGCCAATGTGCGCGAACGTGACCTCGGGTCGTTTGTTGAGGAAGCACAGGCCGGTGTCGCGGCCCAAGTTGATCTGCCGCCCGCATCTTTCATCGAATGGGGTGGCCAGTATCAAAACCTGCAAGAAGCACAGGCACGGTTAGCTATAGTTGTCCCTGTCTGCTTCGCCCTCGTTCTGCTCCTCCTGTTCATGGCGCTCGGCGGCTGGGTTCCGGCGCTTGCGGTATTCAGCGCCATACCCATGGCCCTCGCTGGCGGCGTCTTCGCACTGGCTTTGAGAGGCATGCCGTTTTCGGTGTCGGCCGCGGTCGGCTTCATCGCCCTGTCGGGCGTGGCGGTGCTCAATGGCCTCGTCATGATGACCGCCATCCGCCAGCGTCTGGAAAAGGGGATGCCGCTGGATGAAGCCATCGCCGATGGCGCGCTTGCGCGTCTGCGACCGGTGCTGATGACCGCACTGGTGGCCTCGCTCGGCTTCGTGCCGATGGCGATCGCCACCGGAACAGGCGCGGAAGTGCAGCGTTCATTGGCTACGGTGGTTATAGGCGGACTGATTACCGCAACTGCGCTGACTCTGTTCGTTCTGCCTGCAATCGCACGTCTCGTCCTGCACCGTTCGGATGACGAGCGCAGCTGGCGCGAGAAATGGTGGGACCGTTTGCGACGCAACGTAACGCGCGAAGAGCGGCGGGAATTAAAAGATGTGACATGACCGGAATGAGTTGGAGATGTCAAATGTTGAAAATTGCAGAAGACAAGCCGTCGTTCAGACTTCGAGCCCACGCAAATTCTCGAAGTTTCGACCACAACAGTCTTATGAGCCGGTCCATGCCGGTCGCTGCCAAAGCTTGGTGTCGCAGTGGAGGAAGTATCACATGAGCGGCGATGCAGAACTTGAGCTCGACACAGACGATAGGCGGCATACGCTTTGGATTGTCCTCTGGCTCAATGTGGCGATCGCTATAGGTTTTTTCGTTGTCGGCTATTTCGCTGATTCCAACGCATTGCTTGCAAATGGCCTGGACAATTCGTCAGACGCGATCGTCTATTTATTAAGCCTGCTGGCGTTAACCCGTTCTCGAACCTGGAAGCGCGGCGCCGCGCGCTTTTCCGGTATCATGCTCCTCATCTTCGCTGGCGGCGTCATCGCCGATGCCATTCGGCGCTTCCTCGAAGGCTCTGATCCCGGCGGTGTGATGATGATGGTGATGGCGGCGGTGGCAGGTGTGGTGAATTTGGTTTGCCTGCGAATGCTCCAGAACATGAAAAAGAAGGACGTCAATTTACGCGCTGCCACGACCTTTAGCTTCAACGATTTCATCTCTAACGGTGGGATCATCATTGCGGGCATCATCGTCATGCTTACCGGCGCGAACTGGCCCGATCTTGTCGTGGGCGTCGCCGTTGCGGGTATCGCGCTTTACGGCGGCATCGACATTTTGCGAGATGCGCATAAGGATCGCCATGACGAAGAGGGTACCGAGCACCGCAAGGGCGACGAATTTGGCAGATAACCGGCCAAGATGGTTATATTTGCGACGCGTTTGACATCCGGCTGCGAACCCTTGGTTATCTACATTGCTGATGCAGTCGGAACCCAAGCCTCCGCTATAAGAGGCGACGCTGGACAGAAATCTCAGAACGGGATAGCTTCTACGCCCCACAGGTGGCCGACATGCGCGGAACTAACACTCGGAATGCCTCGTTTCCTCCATTGAAAGCTCGATTACGAATGAGGAGATAAGCCATGAAAGCCCAAGATGTAATGACAGCTAGCCCCGCATGCTGCAGTCCATCGAGCACCGTGCAAGAGGCAGCTTCATTGATGGTCGATAATGATTGCGGCGAAATCCCCGTTGTCGATGATTCCGGTGCGTTGGTGGGCGTGGTGACCGACAGGGACATCGCCTGCCGCTGTGTTGCCAAAGGCAATTCCTCCGACCAACGCGTTGAGGAGGTGATGACATCATCACCTGTTACTGTCACCGCCGATGCAAGCGTCGACGAATGCTGCACCAAGATGGAAGACAATCAGGTTCGGCGGCTTCCGGTGGTCGATGACGAAGGCAAATGCTGCGGCATCGTTGCGCAGGCCGATATCGCCAGAAGCGCAGCTGAGAAGGAAACGGGTGACCTCGTGCGCGAGGTATCCGAAGCTAGTTCGGAGCCAGCTTCGGCGGGATGCTGCTAGTCGTAAAAGACTATTTATTTTACGCGCTTAAAGCGGACGGGGCGATCTGATCGGTCCCCGTCCGCAATCGCTCGTTACTTGCCAATCGCCTCGCCCCCGACTATCTCGGGCCGGTGAAGTTCATTCGTACCTTGACCTTGATCCTGTCCGTCGTCAGAACATTTGGCGCAGATCGCTGCGTAAATTAGCGGAGTGTGGGCCTCGTTCTGGGGTTGATATTAAGCGGCGAGCCTGCGGTGCTGCAAGCGCCGATGTTCGATGGTCTGTCGCTTGATCCTTTCGCGCTGTTTGATGATGGCGGGTGCCTTGCCGAGGTAGGTATCGGCGGGTGTCACGTTGTCGAGGCTCTCGTGGTAGCGGCGGTGATTGTAATGTTCGACGAACGCCTCGATCTCCTGCTCGAGATCGCCGGGCAGGAAGTAGTTTTCGAGAAGGATGCGGTTTTTCAGGGTCTGGTGCCAACGTTCGATCTTGCCCTGGGTTTGCGGATGGAACGGGGCGCCGCGCACATGGGTCATCTTCTGGGCCTCGATATATTCCGCCAGCTCGCCCGCGATGTAACTGGGACCGTTGTCGCTGAGCAGCCTGGGCTTGTGCAACACGGTGGCGCTGTCGCAGCCCGAAGCCGCAAGAGCGAGGTCCAGCGTGTCGGTGACGTCGCTGGCGCACATGGTGGAGCACAGGCGCCAGGCGATGATGTAGCGGGAGTAATCGTCGAGCACGGTCGACAGATACATCCAGCCCCACCCGATGATTTTGAAGTAGGTAAAATCGGTCTGCCACATCTCGTTCGGGCGTGTGGTCTGCGTGTGGAACGCCTCGGCCGCCTTGATCACGACATAGGCCGGGCTGGTGATCAGATCGTGGGTCTTGAGCAGGCGGTAGACCGTGGCTTCCGACACGAAGTAGCGCTTCTCGTCGGTGAAGCGCACGGCCAGTTCGCGCGGTGACAACTCGGTCTGCTCCAGCGCCATCTCGATGATCTGGCCGCGGATATCGTCCTCGATCCGGTTCCATACCCGGCTCGGCGCCGATGGCCGATCCTCCAGCGCCTCCGGCCCGCCTTCGCGGTAGCGGTCATACCAGCGGTAGAAGGTCCGGCGGGCGATGCCGAGCCCGTCCAGCGTGCGTTTGGCAGGCAGGTGCGACTGCTCGACGATCCTGATGATCTCGAGCTTCTCGGATGCTGGGTATCTCATGCGTCGTCGTCCCCATCCGCGATCATGCTTTTTTTAAGCAGGCGGTTCTCGATAGTGAGATCGGCCACGCATTCCTTCAGGTCGCGCGCCTCGCGGCGCAGGCCCTTCACTTCGTCCGTCGTGGCGGCACGGGCGGTGTCGCCCGCCAGGCGACGCTTGCCGGCTTCCATGAACTCCTTCGACCAGGTGTAATACAGGCTCTGCGCGATACCTTCCCGTCGGCACAGCTCGGCAATGCTGTCATCGCCGCGCAGGCCATCGAGCACGATCCGGATCTTGTCCTCGGCCGAGAAATGCCGGCGGGTCTGGCGCCGGATGTTCTTCACCACCTGTGCCGCAGGAGCCTTGGCTGGCGATTTTGCATTGGAGGATTTGGGCTTCATCTTCGTTCCTTCGTCACTACGACGAAGCCCAAATCCTCCTTAAATCACAACCTCAAATCTGTGCCATTGGTGCTGACGGCGGACAGCGGGGATCGTATCTACGTCAATGGCACGCAAAACGCGGTGTTTGACGCTCGGACCGGTCAGTTACGCTTGCGGATCCTCAATGGATCGAACGCACGCTTCTACGATTTCTCGCTGTCCGGTGGTCAGACCATGGAGCTCATCGCGAGCGATAGCGGCTTGCTGGATCGCCCGCATGCGGTCCGCTCGCTCAGGCTCGCACCGGGTGAGCGGGCGCAGATCCTCGTCGATCTTTCCGAAGGGCGCCCACTCAGCCTTGTGGCGACCAGTCCGGACAATTCGATGGGCATGATGGGAGGCGACGGCGGCGGTATGATGGGAGGCGGTATGGGCCGACGGCGCGACGATGCCCGGATGGACGAGCCGTTCCGCGCCCTCGATATCAGGCCCGCCGGCTCCTCGCCGCGAAGGATTCTTCCGCCGCAGCTTGCCGCGCTCCCAGCACTCAACCCTTCACTTGCAGTGCGAACCCGGCGGTTCGTGCTCGATATGGGAATGAGGGGCGGCGGGATGTCTATAAATGGTGCCAACATGGACATGAATGTCATCAACCAGCGGGTGCCCGTCGACCAGTGGGAGATTTGGGAGATCGCCAATGCCTCGATGATGGCCCATCCCTTTCATATCCATAATGCGCAGTTTCGCGTGATCGATCGCGGCGGCCGCACGCCGCCGCCGCTGGAAACGGGATTCAAGGATACGGTCGTCGTCAATCCGCGCGAGCAGGTGCGCGTGCTCCTGCGCTTCGCGGAACATAACGATCCGGACCTGCCTTACATGTATCACTGCCACATTCTCGAACATGAGGACGCAGGCATGATGGGACAGTTCGTCGTGGTGAAGAGCTAGAAAGGAGTTCGCATGAGCAAGGAGGACAGCGTTATTAAGGGCACAGCGAACGATCCGGTCTGCGGTATGCGCGTTACGGTCGAGGGCGCCAAACAGAGGCCCGCCACGAGGGCTCTGAGCATTATTCCTGTTCATCGCGCTGTCTCGACAAATTCGAGATTGATCCCGAGCTTTATCTCTCACGAGCGCATCTCGACGCGGTGGAGGACTTGCCGACCGGCATGATTTACACCTGCCCGATGCATCCCGAGATACGTTCAACGGAGGGCCATTCGGAGAGGTATTTTATTGAATAGCGCCCCGATCCACGAACAGCCATAGCAATCGATATCGACAATCTCTTCGATACGTCAAACCAACGGGAACGGTTGATGTTTTTCCCGAGCTGTGCCCGGATCAACCGCTAGAGAGTTTCGTGAGCGAAACCGCCATCTGAACTTCGGCATCACGTTGAAGCGCAGCTTCGGCAGCGCCAACACCCCCACCAAGCAGTGTACGCCTCGAGCTTCTAACTCCAAGACGGGTCTCCCTTAAGGGTGTCCGCTTTCGGGCGATTGCGATTAGTTCCCAAATGCCCGGATGGAGGGCGCAAAGCCGTCATCATTAGACGAGAGGGGAGGGAGCTTTTGCTTTTCCTGAACCGGGACATGTCCGTCTCGGCGATCAGGAGAACTCCCATGACCAAGTCCCGCCGCACTGCTTCGACTTCGCCTGCCCAGCGCATCACCGCCGCCATCATCGAAAAGCTCGAGCAAGGCACAAAGCCCTGGGTCAAGCCGTGGCGCGGTGTGCCCGTCTCGCGGCCCTTGCGCTCCTGCGGGACGCCCTATCGCGGCATGAACACCTTCTGGTTGTGGATGGTGGCCGACGGCTGTGGCTACGCCTCGCCCTACTGGATGACCTATCGCCAGTGCCAGAAGCTCGGCGGACAGGTCCGCAAGGGTGAGAAATCGACCATCGCGATCTTCTACAAGAGCTACACGAAGGAGGTCGAGACCGCCGAAGGCGAAGCCGACACCGAGAACCGGCGCGTGCTCAAGGCCTATGCTGTCTTCAATGCCGACCAGTGCGATGGCCTCCCTGCATTCTACCATCCCAAACCGCTGGTTGCCGCGCTCGAGCCCAAAGGACGCGAAGACCGGCTCGATGCCTTCTTTGCCCATATTGGCGCAGACCTGCGCCATTATGGTGCGCAGGCCTATTACGAGCCGCTGCGTGACCGTGTCACCATGCCGCCAGCCGAACTGTTCGAAGCCTATGACCACTACTATGCAACGCTCGCACACGAGCTGTCGCACTGGACGGGGCATTCCTCGCGGCTCGATCGCGATCTCAAGAATCGCTTCGGCAGCGAGGCCTATGCCGCCGAAGAACTGATCGCCGAACTTTCGTCGGCAATCCTTGGAGCCGAACTGGGTCTTCCGGTCACCCACCTCGACCATCACGCCAGCTACATCGCGTCCTGGCTCAAGATCCTCAAATCGGATGAGCGCGCGATCCTGACGGCTGCGGCAAAAGCCGAGGAAGCGGCTACCCTGCTCCTCGAACTGGGTGGTCACCAATCCCGTGCAAGCGAGCCCGATGTCGATCTCGCTGATGCAGCCTGAACGGGAGACCGTAGATGGGACGTTCCGTCGGCTATCCGACCGGCTCCGTAGTGGCCTTTCGCCTGCTTGAGGACGGTGAAGAGGAAGATGTCGACTGGGTCTACGAGTGCCTCGTTGACGAGACCATCGACACCGCCAAGGCGGCCTTTCCTTCCTTCGAGCGTTTCGATGGATGGCGCGGCCGCGAAGATCGTATCCTCCTGCGCAACGCTTTCGCCGATTGCGGCATATCGACCTATTGCGGGCTCGCCGCGATCTGGCTCGCCGAGCGCGATGACGCTCGCTACTGGGAGGCCGACTTCTACACTCCTCGAACAGCGAGGGCGCAGCACTGGCTTGCCCAGGTGTCGGGCAGGTTCGTCGACCTGTTCGGTGAGCTGCGCCTGGTCGGGCGGTTCTCGAATGGTGAAGCGATCTTCGAGCGCTCCTGATCCATCTGCGACATCGGGTCGTGATCCTGCCTCAACCCAGTCCGCCGGAAGAGGCCCTTGGGCCGGTCTGGGCGCGCCGCAACCTGCGGCCCCTCGGCCCGTGTTGCCCGCGCCAGCCTAGGGCCGCAGGTTTCCCGCTACGCGGTGCGTCACGCCCCTTTCCCCGGCCCTGATCGGGCTCCGGCGGACAGGGCCGAGGCAATGGTGCCTCCTCTCCTTGTCCCCGCGATCAGGAGACACCCCATGTACGACAGCTTCATCGACCAGTTGAGCGGCCTTGACCTCTCAGGCCTCAGCATCAGGCCGGCTCCCTTCGACGCGACCGACTTTCCCTGCGAGGAAGCGATCGACCAGACGCTTGGCGCCGTATGGTCCGACCTTTTCGCGATGTTTTCCGACACGGCCCTGGAAGCCGATGCCGAGGATATTGCCTGGGGCGTGGTCAACCTCTTCCACCGCGCCGCAAGCCGCAA
The DNA here is from genome assembly GCF_003610805.1 of Altericroceibacterium spongiae. Lineage (GTDB taxonomy): Bacteria > Pseudomonadota > Alphaproteobacteria > Sphingomonadales > Sphingomonadaceae > Altericroceibacterium > Altericroceibacterium spongiae. The sequence continues at coordinate 242,395 of NZ_RAPF01000005.1, forward strand.
GTCGGCTCAGCTCGACCGGGCAAGCGACGAGATCCGTGTCCTGCTCGCCTCGGCCGATGGCTCCGAAGTGCATTCGAGCAATCTTGAAGAGCAGGTCGAGCGCGCGCAGGCTGCCGAAGCCAGCATGCTGGCCTTTGAGCAGATGCGTGAGGCTGCGGCAGCACTCTACCGCGACGAGACCGGTTCCTCTTGGAAGCCCGTTTCGGGCTCGCGCACGAGCCATTCGCGTCACCTTACCTCGGCCGTGATCGATGCCCGCGATTTCCTCCGCGCACGCGCCGAGAACCGGCGTCATGCCCTGATCCCGGAAGGTACCCCGGTCCTCTTCGCAGGTGGGCGCCAGAGCTTCGAGAGCGCTGAGGATGCGCGCGTTTATGCCGACAATATCTGGGCGACGCTGGACAAGGTTCGCGATGTGGTTCCCGATCTCTTCCTGGTCCATGGCGGCGACGGCAAGGGTGCCGATCGCCTTGCCGCGAGTTGGGCTGAACGCCGCGAAGTCCAGCAACTAACTTATTCGCTCGATCGTCGGCTTGGTGCCCGCGCCGGGTTCAAGCGCAACGAGCAGATGCTTTCCCTCAATCCGCGTTATGTCGTCGCCTTTCCGGGCAATGGCGTGACCGAACGGCTGGTGATCGATGCCAAGACGCGCCGGATCACCGTGGTCGATCGTCGCGGCCCCTTGGGCGCCTCTCCCGGGTCCTGAGGGGGCCTTGATCATCTATATCTGCAATGCCTGGATGTGCATTCGGCGCCGACCCGACTATGGACCGGCCATGCAACTTGACGATCTGCTGCAGCGCTACTTTGCCACCACCGACCTCTCCGGGGTTGCTCCCGACACCTTTGCAGCCGGCATCGAACACTGCCGGGTCGATCTCGGGCTCGAGGAGGACCGGGGCAAGCGCTTTGCACTGTGGTCGTTCCTGCACATGTTCGGGTCTGCCCCCGATCTCGATGTGGCGTTCGAAAACGAGGAAGACCGGGAGGCAGCGCGCAACTTCATGGACCTCCTGGCGGCATCGGAGGGCGATGGGGTAAGCTGATTGCATTGGGGTATTGGCACCTTCAGACTCGCACCCGATACCCATCCGGCTTTCTTCGCGAACAGTCCTGAATCAGGTCAGCTGAGGACAGCAACCCGTTCCTTTCCGGCCGTGTGGTCGCGCTTCGCGCGCCTGCCCGCACCACCCGTCATGAACAGGTTTCCCTTCGGCCTTTCAGGCCTGCGGTGCAGTCCTCCCATGCCCTGCTTCTTCTGGATGTTCGCAAGCCGGAGATGGTCTCCGGTTTGAGGAACTGAAGGAACTTACATCATGACCAATATCGCAATCCTCACCGGCCGCATCGCCCGCGATCCCGATACCCGCGAGACCAAGGGCGGCACCAATGTCACCGGGATCACCGTCGTCACCGATCGCCCCGCACGCGACAAGGATGGCAAAACCTACAAGGACGAGAACGGCTACACCGCTAAGGAAAGCGAGTTCCACCGGGTGACCTGCTTCAACGGCCTCGCCAAGACCGTCGGCCAATACTGTTCCAAAGGCCAGCTGGTCAGCGTCCAGGGCCGCATCCACTACACCCAGTGGGAGGACAAGGACGGGGTCACGCGCTACGGCACCGAGATCCTCGCCGACAAGGTCGATTTCCTCTCCCGCGGCAGTGGTTCGGGCGACGACAACGACAACACCGACGCTCCCGATATCGACTGACATCGATGCCGGTCGTCCCTTTTACGAAGAGGCTCTGCCGCAAGCGGCAGGGCCTCTTCTTCTGTGGCTACTGGGTTTGCGGCGCTGCATTCGAAGCACGGGTTGCACCGCGCCCAGTCAGCTTCTCGATCGCGGCATTCTCACCGAGTTTCCCGAGTTCTTCGGCAACCTTCCTCAGGCCCTTCTTCGAGAAGCTTTCGAGGCCGCTTCCCAGGATGATTTCACCGAGTTCTCTGGCCGCTTGCACTTCAAGTTCGCGTTGCTTGGCGTCGAGCGCCTCGCGGTCTGCTTCGAGCTTTTGCAGGGCTGCAATCGCGCTCCTGTTTCGGGGCATGTTACTTGTCCTTTTGTCCCCCTCGGATCTGCTCCCCGGTTGTTTCCATGCCCGCGTCATCGGGGTGTAGGAAAGGCAATTCGCACCCAGCAGGCGTTCGATATTGGGACGGAGGCGGTGGGTTCTTGCTCACGGTTCTCCCAGCATGATGGCCTTGCGCCTCCCGCCTCAAGGACGGCGGGGCCCCACCATTTTGCCCGCCACCGGATTGCATCCGGCAGCGAACAAAATCGTTACCCCCACCGCCGCTATCGCGGTCGCCCACTCGGGCGATCCCTGACCCGGGATACACAAGACCATCGCGCGCACCTCCTGTCGTCTCACGACAGAAATCAGGAGGATTATCATGGCTTATTCAATGCATTGCGCCTTTCCGTCGCGGAGCTATTTCGAGGCTCTGGAAGCAGCCGAGAAGAGAGCGCTGCACAGCTTCTTCGATCAGCACGTTATCGAGGATGACGAACTCGGGTACTTTGCCCTCGACGAGGGTGACTACAACATCTTGCCAGCACATCTCGCAGCGCGGGTGGTCCACACGGTCCACGGCGGCATGCTCGACGAGTTTTGAGACTACCGACAGGGCGGGAACCGGGAACGGTTCCTGCCTTTTTTCTTGTTCGCCGGGTAGTCCAACCAAGCACAAAAACCCGGTTCGGTCGGTTGCTCTGACGGTCGCCCACCGCAATGCGGCGGCGCCCGATAAATGGAGCGGGGCTGTGGACGCACTCTGTCCCGCGCATCTAAAGATGCGCTCCTGAGGGTGCGGCGTGATTTGTACTTTGGCCCCGCGCACACTTGCGAACCGGCACCGGGTCGGGCGGCGGGAAGTTAGGCACGCGACATGCCCCGCTTACCTTGCTTCCCACGCGCCCTTGGCCGCTGCCTCTTTCGCAGGTGCTGTCTTTGGCTGTAGGCGTTGAAATGCTCTCGATCTGCATGCGATCAGGTGCCAGGCCTAGTTGCTCGCGCTCCAACATGGAGATCGGGAAAGGTCGTCCTTGATCAATCCCCCTCATTGCCTGGACCACCTCGCGCTCTTGGGAACAAAGGAGCACACCCTACCCCGCGATTTCGGGATTTATCTTTCTGGTATTGCTGAAGAATGTGGTTTTGGGCGAAATCAACCCGTCTGCGAGTAGAGCGGCTTTGCGCTGATCCGCTGACAACTCACATCCATCTATCACTCTGAAATGTCGTCAGAATCTTTAGATTGACTGCGAGTTGTTCACGATTTATTCTCATCGGCACCTTCCGCAAGGTGAGCCAGGTTCCGTCGGCCCGACAAGGAACCTGTTTCATGACCCGACAAGATCGGCTTCAGACATTCGTGTCTCTCTCCGTTGGTAACTGGGTTCGCCAGTGTGCCGCGGACCATGGCGTCAGTGTCAGCGTCTTTATTCGTGACCTAATCGTCGCAGCGTGGCAGCGCGATAACGAGGCGAAGGACAGGCCCGCAGGGCTCGATCCCGCGCGACAGGCAATCTTCATTTCGGTGGCGCTCGATGCGCTTCTGGCCAGCCATTCTGACGCGAGTTTGCGCGACCGTACTCACGAGGCGTACCGGCGACGCCTCGAGCGTCTTGGCCTCCCCGTCAACGCAAACATGGGAGGCCAATCCCATGAAGCATAATCTCCTGAACTTCACCCGCGGGAGCCAGTTGCTCGGCCACTTTGGTTTCATGTTTGCAGCCGGCCTGAAGGGCCCCTTGATTGTCACCGGCCTGGTAGCGGTCGGCACCTGCTATTGGGAAGTGCGGTCGGCTCTGAGTGATCACCAGATCTACCTGGTCTGGATGCATATCTACGCCAGTCTCTATGCCTTCATGGAGTTCGATCCGGCCAAGCTGGTCAACCTTGAACTGCTTGACGGCGAAAGGGTCGGCCTCCCGTTCGGCATCGTTCGCGAGTTCCCGCCGATGCGCGAGGCGGTCGAGGCGTTTCGTACGGCAGTGAAGCAGGGATTGCTGGTCTCAGCGGTACTGTTGATCCCGGCCTTCGTGTTCTTCTGGTGGTTCGCCGAGCGCTTTGGCGGGCGGTCGAAAGAGCGCAAGCACGAGCGCGGCGCAATGCTTGTTTCGCTCGACGAACTCGAAGAAGAAATCGAGCGTCACAACAAGGCATTCCGGGCCGAAGAACTGGGACGCAAGTTCGGCTGGAAGTGGCGGCTTGCGAGCTCGTCGGCGCTTGCCGAAGCGGGCCATTACCAACCCGCACATCTCGCCGGCGTAAGCTGGCCGTGGCGGCTCGAGCAGAGCCACGCCATGCTCATAGGCACAACCGGAACCGGCAAGACCGTGGCGCTCACCGAACTTGTGGCCGAAGCACGTGAACGCGGCCAGCGCGCGGTCATTTTCGACCTTACAGGGGCCTTTATCGAAGCCTTCTACGATCCCGCGCGCGACATCATTCTCAATCCTGTCGATGTGCGGTGCCCGTTGTGGAGCGTGTTCAACGACTGTACTACGGAAGCTGAGTTTCATGCCGCAGCTGAAGCGCTCGTGCCCCATGACGGGGGTGGTTCAGAACAGTTCTGGGTGCTCGCAGCGCGCATGCTGTTCGTCGAGATGTGTCTCCATCTTGCCCGTACCGGCACTGCAACCAACGAGGCCTTGGCACGGCGGCTGATGACCGCTGACCTGTCCGAAGTGCATAAGCTGATGCGCGGTACCATGGCCGATCCTCTGACCGCTCCGGAAGCGGCTCGCATGGCGGAATCGATCCGCGCTGTGTTCAATGCGAATGCGAAAGTGCTCAAGCTTTTGCCCTCATCCGGACCGCGCTTTTCGGTCCGCGACTGGGTCAAAGGCGACTGCCAGGCGGGCTCGATCCTGTTCCTCTCTGCCCGCTATGTCGACATGAGCATCTCCTCTCAGTTACTCACGCTTTGGCTCGACACGGCGATGAATACGCTGATGACGCTCGAGCGCACACAGGACCTGCGGATGTGGTTTCTGATCGACGAACTCGGCGCCCTTCACCGACTACCGGCCCTCGAAAAGGGGCTGCAAACCGCGCGCAACTTCGGCGGAGCGATCGTCACCGGCGTGCATGCGTTTGCCAAGCTCAAGGAAGTTTACGGCGAGAACATGGCCATGACTCTGTCCTCGCTTGCGCGCACCAAGCTCATCCTGGCGACAGCCGATCGCGAAACGGCGACCTGGTGCTCCGATTTCATCGGCCACCGGCAGGTGCGCGACATGGAAGAAGGCTACAGCTACGGGTACAACAATGCGCGCGACGCAGTCAGCCTGACGCCCAGGCGGCAGATCGAGCCGTTGCTTCTGCCCGACCAGTTCATGAACCTTCCGCGGTTGTCGGCCTACATCAAGTTTCCCGACGGATTCCCCGCTGCGCCGGTATCGCTCATTCCGCGCACGCGTGGCCGTATTGCCGAGGGATTCATCGCCCGCGAGAAACCGCTCCTAAAGCCTGGCCAGGGTCCTACAGCAACTACGCTCCAAGCAAAACCGGGTTCGAAACCGAATGACGAGCATCCCGCCTCGAATGACGACGGTGCTGGTAAGCCTGTCGATTCGAAGCAGCTCAAACTTGACTTGGAGGGGCAGCGCCGTGTCGCCGATGAACCGCAGGATCGGCAGGAGCCTGTGCCGCTTGAAAAGCTGAATGCAGGGCGCGCTGCTGGTGATCTCGGTGCCGAAACCCGGTCCGATACGCATCTGGATGCAGGTCTAACACTACCCCTCACCGCAGTGCAAACCGGTGAGGATGCACCAGCAATGGGCGCGGAACAGCATCCCTCCGAACCAGGAACCGCCGGCGATGACGCAGCTGGAAAGGGCGGTTCGACGCCCCAAGCTCGCGCGGTGACCAGTGGGCACCAATCTCTCACGCCGGTCGAGAAAGACCTGCGTGAAGGTGCGGTCGCAGATCCTCCGGAAAAGGATTTCGGCGAGTTCGAGCCCGACATGTGAAAGGCAAATGGGGAGGGATTACTCGGCCGCGAGGGGAGCCCGACGAGGATTAGACTGGATGCTTTCCGTCGCCAATGTGCGCTCCCCTTCAGCTGCTGCGAGCTATTTCGCGGCAGACAATTACTACACCGGCGCCGATGCCGATCGTTCCGGAACATGGGTCGGGAAGGGAGCGGAACGATTTGGCCTTGAGGGCCGCGTCAATGCCGAGCAGTTCGATGCCTTGCTGCGGGGAGAACTTCCCGGTGGCATCCAGGTTGGCAACGCGGGCCAGGCCCACAGGCCGGGAACCGACCTCACATTCTCACTCCCGAAAAGCTGGTCGCTGCTCGCGCTGGTGGGCGGCGACCAGCGGATTATCGATGCCTATCGCGAAGCCGTCATCGAGACCTTGCGCTGGGCAGAAAAGAACGCGGCGCAGACCCGGATGGGCAGTCAGGCTGGTTACGGGAAGGTCGCGACAGATAACCTCACGATTGGTCTCTTCCAGCACGACACCAACCGCAACCAGGAGCCGAACCTGCATTTTCATGCGGTCGTGGCAAATGTCACGCAAGGCAGCGACGGGAAGTGGCGCGCGCTTCGCAATGACAAGCTTTGGTCGTTCAACACCCTGCTCAACTCGATGACCATGGCGCGCTTTCGTCTGGCGGCCGAGAAAATGGGCTACGAGGCGGGGCCGGTTGGAAAGCATGGCAATTTCGAAGCAGCGGGCATTGCCCGTGAGCAGGTGATGGCCTTTTCAACGCGGCGCGAAGAAGTCCTCGACGCGGTACGCCAGCTGGGTGAGAACACTTCGAAAACCCGCGACATTGCTGTGCTCGATACGAGGAAAAGCAAGGCGCCCGTAAGGGACAGGGACAGCCTTCTCGATGCATGGCAGCAGAAAGCCCAGGAAGTCGGAATGGACCTTGCCAGTTTGATCGATGCGTCGCAGATGCGCGCTGCAACAAAGGACATTCCCAGCTCGAAAGAAGGGAACCTCCTTCAGCGTGGAATTGCGAAGCTGAGAGAGTTTGCCCAGCGGATCAAGGGCGATCCGGCGGATCCACTGATCCCTGCCCATGTCCTCAAGCAAGATGCACCGACCATCGCGGCCGCGCAGGCCGTTGCTTCCGCGGTGCGCCATCTCTCGCAGCGCGAGGCAGCCTTTCCCCGTGAGGGATTGCTGAAGGCGGCGCTCGATTTTGGGCTGCCGACGACGGTAGACCACATCGAAACCCGTGTGAACGCATTGATCAGAAGCGGCGCACTCGAGCCCGGCAAAGGCGAGCACAAAGGCTGGCTGGCGAGCCGGGAGGCGCTTGACCTTGAAAGCACCATTCTCGCGAATGTCGACCAAGGACGAGCTGCGGTGTCGCCCATCCTGGATCGATCGGACGCCGCAGAACGGGTTCAGGCTGTTGCCGCGCTCAACCACGGAATTTCGCTCAACGAAGGGCAGGAGGATGCGGCGAGCCTTGTGCTCTCATCGCGTGACAGGATCGTAGCGATCCAGGGCATTGCCGGGGCGGGCAAAAGCAGCGTGATGAAGCCGGTTGCCCAGCTGCTCCGCGAGGAAGGCAAGCAAGTGCTGGGGCTCGCGGTGCAGAATACGCTCGTCCAGATGCTCGAGCGCGACACCGGCATCCGTTCGATGACCATCGCCCGCTTTCTCGCCCAATGGGGCAGGCTTCTGCACGAGCCGGGAAATGCCACGCTGCTGAGTGAGGCTCGGAGCGCGCTTGGAGACCATGTCCTGGTGCTCGACGAGGCCTCGATGGTGTCGAATGAGGACAAAGCCAAGTTGGTACGGCTGGCTAACCTTGCCGAAGTCCAGCGCCTGGTTCTCGTCGGCGACAAGCGACAGCTAGGCGCCGTCGATGCCGGTAAGCCCTTCGACCTCGTCCAGCAGGCCGGGATCGCGCGCGCCAAGATGGATGTGAATTTGCGCGGCCGCGATCCCGTCCTGCGGCGAGCCCAGGCCGCCGCGCAGGAGGGACGCATCGACGATGCGCTCCGGGCTCTTGCTCCTTCAACCATCGAGGCTCGTGGGGACAGCGCGATTGTTGCCGCCGAAAAGTGGCTTTCGCTCAGCCCGGCGGATCGGTATCGGACGTCGATCTACGCGTCGGGACGGGCCCTACGGTCTGCGGTTAACGAGGCTGTCCAGCGCGGACTCAAGGCCAACGGCGAGCTCGGCCCACGATCGGGCCGGCTGACCGTTCATTCTCGGGTGAATGTGACGCCTGAGGAGCTGCGCTATCTTCGCACTTACCAACCGGGCATGGTCCTCAACTTTCGCTCGCGCGACAGCACCCAGAAGCTCTCCATGGGTGACTACACCGTCAAGACCATCGACCATGCGCGCAAGCAGCTCGTCCTTGAGGACAGGAAAGGGCGGCTTCGCAAGTTCAATCCCGCGCGCTTGCGGCCGGGCGCAGACGATAGCCGGCTGTCGCTCTTCGAACGCAAATCGCTGTCCATCATCGAGGGTGACAAGATCCGTTGGACCGCCAATGACCACAAGCGCGGGCTGTTCAACGCCGACCAGGCGAGGATCGTGGCCATCGACACAAAGGGCGTCTTGGTGGAGACATCTGCGGGCAAGGAGCTCCGCCTGAGCCGCGGCGACCCCATGCTCAAACGCATGGACCTCGCCTATGCCCTCAATGCGCATATGGCGCAGGGACTGACCTCCGATCGCGGGATCGCGGTAATGGACAGTCGCGAACGCAATCTCGCCAATCGGCAGACTTTCCTGGTTACGGTCACCCGGCTTCGCGACGGCCTTACGCTGATTGCAGACAATGCCGAGAAACTCGGCCGGGCCATCAAGTCCAACAGCGGCGAGAAAGCATCGGCCCTCGAAGTAACGCAAAGGCTCAAGATGGCAGCTGCCAAAGGCCTTTCACAAGACAGGGATGTCGCCAGCGCTTCGCCTGCAAGTGACAAGCCCGATCTCACCAAGGAAAGGGTAAAGCCTTTCGAAATCGGCATTTGATCACCGACAGCCTGGACGATTTCCGCGTTACCAGGCACGATGCCTGTTCGAGAGAAGTGCGGAGCGTTGCCGGTGAAGGGTGTATTCGAGATCAGCGGCAATTCGCGCTACGACGACCTCATTACCGAGCGGTATCATTTCCCCTCGCAATATCTTCCTCTAGCCCGCCAGCTTGAAAACGACTGGATCCTTTACCGCGAAACCCGCGTATCCGGCGGTCGGATGGCCTACATCGCGACGGCTTTCGTTGAGCGGATCGATCCCGATGAGGCCGATCCAACCCATTACTATGCGCGCGTCAGGGACTATCTACCCTTCGATGATGCGGTCTCATACCGCGACAAGGACGGACGCTTCGCCGAGCGCTTCCTTCGCGACATGGCCCGTCCTGGCGATGCCGGGAGGACGCTGCGCGGCAAATCGGTGCGCACGCTCGATGGCGATGATTTCGTCGCCATCGTCAATCAGGGCCTGAGTGAGACGCTCGACCCGGACAACCGGATCCGGCTCGAGCTCGACGAGCGGTACATCGACGATGCGACCGCCGCGCTGCTGGCCGATGATTTTGGCGAACGCCGGATCGAGCAGATCCTGGTGAACAAGAAGATCCGGGCCGCCAGTTTCCGCAATCAGGTTCTCGATGCCTATGACAGCACGTGCGCCGTCACGGGATTGCGGATCATCAATGGTGGCGGGAAAGCCGAGGCACAGGCGGCCCATATGTGGTCCGTCGCCGATGGCGGACCCGACGTCGTACCCAACGGCGTGGCACTTTCAGCTACGGCCCATTGGCTGTTCGACCGGCATCTCATCACGTTCGACGACAACTTGTGCCTGCTCGTATCGCACAACAAGGTGCCGTCCGACCTGTTGAAGCTCTTCCCGCCTTCAGGACAAAAGATCAGGCTTCCGTGCGATCCGCGGGATCACCCCCGTCCGGACTTTGTGGCTAAGCATCGCGCACGTTTTGCGGGGTTCTGATCCGGTAGAGTCAGACCGCACGTCCGAACCAGATGACACGGCCGACCACCTGAATCTCGGACCGGTCGACATCGTCCCAGCTGGGATAGGCCGAATTATCGCTGCTGATGGTGATCTTGCGGCCACCGGGCTTGAGCGTCACGCGCTTGACCACCAGCGCATCGTCGGCGCGGAGGACGTAGATACCGTCGCGTAGCCGCGAGCCTTGATCCGATGCATCGACCAGCACCTCGTCGCCATCGCTGAGTGTCGGCTCCATGGAATCGCCCAGGACGTGGATGATCGAAAGGCTGGCGCTCTTTGCCCGGGTCAACCGGCCAAGCCAGCGTTCGTCGAAACCAAAGCGGGTATGGGCGGTCTCGCTTTCGGCAATCGCTCCGAAGCCTGCCGACGCATCGACATTGAGCACGGGTATTTCAATCAACCCGTCACGCATGGGTGCGGGCGGTCCGCCAAGCACTTGCTCGTCGACCCCGAAGAAGCTGGCAAGCGTGCGACGGTCATCGTCATCCAGTTTGCGCGGCGAGCCGCGCTTGATGAACTGCTGAATGTAGGACGAGTTTCGTCCGATCATCCGCGAGATCGAGGAATATCCGAGCCGTCGCTGCTGGATCAGACGATCGAGCTCCTCTCTGACGTGTTCCATCGTGTCGTTCCTTCTGACGGTCTCAGGAGAGAAGGAAATCTCCTAGACTCGATGGAACCTTCCTACTAAGAACAAAACAGGAACACAAGCCCCGAGTGAGTCGAGGAAGGCCATGAAATTGCTTGATCGCATTGAGCGACATCTCAAGGAGTCGCACATGTCGGCGACACGGTTCGGTCGTCGGGCCGTTGGCGATCCGCGCTTCGTGCTTGATCTAAGGTGTGGCCGCAGGCCGCGCCGACGAACCGTAGAGAAGGTGGAGCGCTACTTGGCTGATCAGCCAAATCGCTGAGGCAGCGCTTGGCGCCCACACCCTCTCATAATCTCGGCTAGCGGATGTCTTTGTCGATGAAGCCAAGCGTTGCCGCGTTCTCCATCAACGTCCGAACTTTGGATCGATCGAGACCGCTCGCTACTTCCGCATCGATCTCCAGCTTCAACGAGACCTCACTACCAGGAATGGTCGTAAGCTGTTCGACGATGGCTTCGACGATCTGATGGATGTCGCGTGCCGGACGATCCGGAGAGATCATGACCGTTCCATTGAACCGCGTCGGCAGCTTTTCTTTCTCATCCGGGTCGGTCTTGGTGGTCTGCTCTTCGTCCTGCGTTGTCGGGCCAGATTCACCTCCGGGAGTGCCTTCTTCCGAATGCGTCTCTCCGGGTTTGGCTGGCGTGGGCCGATGAGCTTCCGCGACGTCCGGTTTGATAAGGACGCTGTCGCGATCAACAACGATGTGTGGGCTTGACGCCTTATCGATCAGGAGCCCAAGATAGCTCTCGGTGCTTTCGTCCCACTTTTCAGCATAGGCGAATGGCCCCGGGAGCATCCCTGAGACTGCCGCCTGCACGGCTTTGACGAGCACCGTTTGGTCTTTGAGCCTTGGGAGGTAGGTGTACCGGTTCAGATACTCCCAGAGATCCCGCAAAAGCAGGTGCGGTTTGCCGTTCCAGATATAGCGTTGCAAATCGCGGTCGAGCCTCGTGGGACCCAATTCCGGCAAGAGTCCCTCATCGCTCGCGAGCTTCTTGCTGGCCCTGGACAAGAGTCCATCCTGCGCCGGAATTTTGCTCGAAGACCACTCGACGTCCGACTGCGCATCTTCCTGGTGCGGGTAGATGAGGTAGCACCAGCATTCGCGAAGCCGGGTCTTCATCGTGTCCTTGGCTTCGGCAAGCTTCGCTTCCGCCAGGGCAATGTCGCTCTTTTTCAGGTCGAGGCGCTTGTCGTCCTTGACGATCGACTCCCAGGCGAGAGCCGACCGAACAGCGTCCTTCAGCCCGTCGAGTTGCCGCGCTTCCGCACTCAGAAACACCAAGGTGTTACGATAGACACGCGGCGTCGAACCGCGCTGCATCAAGATGTCCTTGGCTTCGACTTGTGCATCGGACGCTTCGCGCCCGTTGTGGGCATGAGACACACCAAGGACGACTGCCCGAACGCCACCCGCTTCGTCGGGTACTTCGGCCGATGACGCCGGTGCAACCTGGACGGCATCGAAGTGCCCTCGGTCCGCGATACCATTGACGTACTTCGTGAGTTCCTGGTCGATTGTGACCAAGATCAGCGCATCTTCCAGCTGGCCGGCGCGATCGGCTGCGAGCCGGTTGAGGCTCGCGGACATCGAATACCAATAGCGACCGAGATCGCTGTGCATGAACTTGGCCTGGTTCGTCAGTCGTCGAAGGGCATCACCAAAGATTGCTGGCCGCTCGCCCGGCTGTACGACGCCAAGGTTGATCTGCTTGTCGTCGAGGCCGCGGTTTTCTTCCTGATAGGTAGGTGCCGAGCCCATGAAGACAGCTCGCGCCACGCGCCTGGTTGCCGAGTACCGGTTGAGGTTCGGTGCCGATTGGTCGATCTTATAAGGCGTCGAGCTGGCACCGTCGACGTCTCCAGCAATGATCGACTGCCAGTTGACGTCGAGGTAGTGCAGAAGCTCCGGTTCGACCCGCGACGAACTGATAGCGACGCTTCCGGGCATGATCATGACCGACGGGTCGTTGCTCATCCAAAGCTCATGGATGACTTGCGCCGTGAGCCGCAGCACGCCGCGCGTGCGCTGGAATTTTTCGAGCGAACCCCAGCTGGTATACAACAAGTCGAAAAGCTCGGGGTGGATTGGATAAGCCTTCTCAAGCTTGCGGCGATAGTCCTCGTCCGAACACCCTTGAGGGAAGTCGTTGGAATTCTCGCGATAGAGCTTCGCGAATTGCTTGAGTGTATTGTCCTTGTGGTGATGACGGTCGCCGGGAATCTCTTTGAAGAGCCGGCGGCGCACGATCTCGTAGCTCTCTTCCTGCGACGCGGGTCGCCAAGAGGATTCCACGCGCGAAAACGTCTGCTTGAGGCGCGCCAGCGCTTCTTGTCCGCCTTCGCCGCCGACCTCGATCTGGGACGCGGGAAGCGAAGCCACGAGCAGCGTGCCGGGGCTCGCCTTGACAGCTTCGGTCAGCGATTGGACGAACGACAGGTTCGCATCGAATGAGCCGGAAGGAAGACCCTCGACCTTGTAGATCTGGCGGAGGTAGGCGACCCATTCATCGATCAGGATCAGGCACGGTGCGCACTTATTGAAGATGGCCTCAAGCAAGTTCGAACCAGGAGCGATCCCGTTCGCATCGTTGGCGGCCACCATGTCGAATGCATCGGCGCCGCCCAGTTGCCAGGCAAGCTCACCCCAGGTCGTCCGGATCTCACGACCGCCTTCGACCTTCAAGACATCCTGTGGTCCGCGCGAGGTTCCAACGAGTACGGCTCGATTGACCTTCGCTGGAACGGTGAGATCGCTCTTCGACAGGAGCTGATCCAGACCAGGAAGGTCTTGGGCCGGAGTTGCACCGACCATGTGGTAGAGCGCTAGCATCGAATGCGTTTTGCCGCCGCCGAAGTTCGTTTGCAGTTCGACGACTGGATCTCCGCCGTTCTGCGACAGTCGCTTCGCTGCGTTGACGAGTAGAGTACTCAAACCATCCGTAAGATAGGTGCGGCTGAAGAATTCCTTGGGATTGCTGTATTCTGAGGGAGCACTCCCCGCGTGAACCTTGCCGAGATCGGCAGCAAACTCGGCCTGTTGGAATTCGCCGGTGGCTACATCTTGATGAGGTTCGACGACTTCACGCCAAGGAAGTAGGCCAGCCACGGTCTCGACAGAGATATTGAGACGCTGTGTTTTGCGCCGCTCCTCATTGCGTTGCAGCTCAGCATATTTGGTGCGCAGGATTGTCTCACGCATCTTGGAGATTTCTGCCGCAGTCTCACCTGCACTGATAGCTTCCATGAGACGCCGCATTGAGTCGAGTGCGCGTTCAGCATCGTCGTAAGTGAAGGTCTCGTTGTGCGAAAGCTTGTTCCGCACGTCGAGCAGCTCCGAAACATAAGATCGCTCAGGATGGCCGAGGACGGTGGCAAAAGCCTCCTTCCACATGAACATCATGGTCTTCAAAAGGGAAGCCTGATCCCATGCCACATCGCCTTTGGAATTTGGCTTCAGGCCATTCACTCGATCGACGACCTCGAGTTGCCAGTGCCCTTTGAGCGAACTCTCAAGCCGCTTTTCGACAAAGGGGATGAGGGCCTCTGGAAGCAGCTCCATGCCTTCGAACACATACTGACGGGTGCTTTTTGCCATGTCCGCTTACCTTAAAGATCGAATGCTGATTGGCCGTCGCGGCGGGTATCGTGGATTTTGGCGGCTTCGCGACTAAGTTCTGTCCAGTCGGCAATGATCGCGTTGTAGGCCGTCGCCTCTTTGGCATCCTTTCGCTTGTTCGCGCTGATGTCATAGAGGCAATAAGCAAGGTCCTTCGCCGCTTCAGCCTTTTCGCCAATCATGCGCATCAGACGGATTGTCTCCCAAGAAAGCCCATCTTTCTCGTGAAAACGGACAAGGTGCTGCAGGCATTCCCAAATGGTCAGATGGTCATCCCCTTCAGGCTCCCATTCCTCATCCAATTCCTCGCGTGAAAGTAGCCGGACCTTACCTGCCGCGCTCTCGACGATACCCGCATGCTTCACACTGTCGACCGAGATGCCGCGAGCGCGAGCTAGATTGTCAGCAGCTCCATAATCGCCCGCCTTCATTCCGTGTTGTTCGAACCAGTTAATCGCAAAACGGGTGTCAGGATCAAATTCCCCTTGAATGCCGCCAAGATACTCATCGAGCTCTGCGTTGATTAACTGCAAAGCGGTCTTAACCGACATAGGACTATCGTCAGCTTCTAGGACGACCTGATAACGAGAAAATATACCCATCCCGGGGCCAATCGCTGATTGGGGCATGTCTGCAGGAGCAATGTTTGCAGCTTGCAGTTCTGCTATTGCATCAGGCAATTCGCGCTTCAAAGTCCGGATGAATTCTGCACGAGTGACCGGTTCCGCCGCGTCATCCCTCTTCCGGCAAACGAGAACGACAGAATTCGCAAGTGCGTTGGTACCGGAAGCGATCATGCGGTTTGCCATCTCAGTGCGCATTGGCCAGGTCCCGACAACCGCATATCCTGCTTCAATAACTGCCTGAAGAAATGTTGCCCACCCCGTAGAGCTTATTCCCTCCTCTTTTACTTCGCTTTGCTTAAACGCGTAATAAATCGTAGCAGGAATATCTTCTAAACTATTTTCGACCATTTTTCGGATTGCCTTGGTCATTCCCTCAATAAAGAATTGCTCGGCACCATCGCGCCCTCCATGCCTAGAGGCAATTGCAACGAGTTCTTCAGATTTGGGCGTTGAAATGACAGAGAAAATCTCTGGCGCGACGTTCTTTAGAGCAGGTCGAAGTAGGCTGTAGAAAAAATCTGATAGAATAGAATATGCGATATTGTCATAGTAAGGTGGGTCGGTAGATATGGCCGCCGCTTTTGGTATTTGCGCACTTTGTGCATCTTGTTGACTTTCCGAACCGGATGAGTTCGGAGAAAATTTCTCAATAGCCTTAAAGATCCATTCGCAACATGATGACCAATTGCCAGTTGAGGATGAAAACGGATTCCCTTCGGCGTAATCCCAAGTCATTGGAATGCCTTGGCGTGCGAACGTATTGCGAAGAATGGTCCGGCTAGAATCCCAGCTGCAGATGGTACTACCGCGATCAGCAAGCTTGGTGATCGCGAACGAAAGATAGATACTTATGGCATTGGCATATGTGCCAGCAAGTGAAATGCCGTCTCCCTGACCGGAGCATTCTTCGGACAAGCCGACCGCGATTGCATCTTCGAACACCTTTTTTCGCAGATCGGGAAGAATGTTCAGAAATGTGAGCAATGCCGTCAACTGCCGGTCGTTAAACAGGCTCCCCCAAGTTGTTAGCCCGTAAGCTGAACAAACCCCGCCGGTAATTTCCGCCCTTGTCGGTGTTTCTCCTGCGAGAAAAGTATCGCGGGCCTCGCTGATTGCCGCGTCCCCCTTCAATCCGATAAGGACATTCTCGTGATCTTGTGACGGAGATGCATAGGCGCGACCGCCATTGCCCTCAGCGACTATGGCAATAAGCTTCTGTCCTAGCCGACCAGCTTTACCTTCTCGCCTTATGTATTCGCGCGGGATGGCGGTATCGGAAAGCAAACAAATAAAATCCTGCCCCTTCCCGGCTTTTGTTCCACTACGTGCGACCTCTAATTCAGACTTAGAGAACGGCCCTTGTTTGATTTCATAATCAATGCACCTTGCGGACTTATTGACTTTGGGAAAAATCATGGCTTCCCGACCGGCATAGGCTGATAACAGAAAAGAACTTACGAGGGGAACATGTGCGCCGCCGAACGCAGGGTCCGGGCTCGCGACGGTCCGCGCCCATATCCAAGCGATTACGGTTGCGTCGCCACCGCCATACGGCTTCGGCAGGGGCGCTTGAGGGTATAGATGTCCCACACGCCTCCAAGCTTCCTCCCGCATCCATTCCCCATAGAACTTGACGTCTTCAGCCAGTCCCTCCGCATTTCGGTAAAAATTCCTTTCTTTTGCTCCACCGTGGACCGGGTCGGCGTTCTTGAATCTTGGGGGAATCTCAATCATCGACTTCCCGATCATCACCGCCACTGGGTTCAAGTCAGAACCAAAGGAAGGAAGACCAAGTCTCTGCGCCTCAAGCGGAATCGAGCCTCCGCCCGAGAAGGGATCGTATACAGGGGGAAGCTCGCCGCCACAGCTCTTGCGAATCTCCGCTCGTGCTTTTTCGAGGACCTCTTCGTTCGTCGAATTCTCCCACTTCACCAGATCTTCGATGATGGTAAACAGCCGCTTGCGCTCAGCTTCCTGAGCCTCGTGCGTCGGAAATTCCTCGAGGTTGCTCGACGGGTCATCGACCAGCTGTGCGAACAAGACAGCTCGGCAAGCCGCAAGAGGGCGCCGCGCCCACCAAAGGTGCAGGGTCGACGGGTGTCCGTGGCGGATCGACTTCTCGCGCGCTGAAGCCTCGTTGATGGCCTCGAGCGGGATCGCGACTTCGATGAGCTTCTTCTTATAGGTCTTTGTCATGTTCGATAACCAGTCGGTAGGTGGCGGGATGAAGTGCAAGCACTTCGCGTTCCCGAAGTTGAATTAGATGGTCGCCGGGGACTTCGATCGGGTCTCCGTCAGGATCGCTGAGAACAAGCACATAGTTTTCGCTGCGCTCGAGCATGCCCCAGATTACCGCATCGAGTTCCAGCGGCTCGCGTTCGAGGCAATGATCCTTTGCCCAATAATGCTTGAGGAGGTCGCCATCCTGCGACCTTTGCTCCCAGGGAAATGATGCACCATTGGCTTTTCCGATCGTGCAGCCCTGATCGTTGAAGAATGAGCCGTCACCGTCTTTGCGGAACCCTTGTGACAGGGCGAAACGCTCCATGATGTGAGGCTTCACATCAGGCGGTTTCCGAGGATGGACGACTGTCGGTTCGGCTGCGTTTGGATTTTCGCCCGTGTCATCGTTGTCGGAGACATCGTCTCCAGCCGCATGAGTATCTGGCTGCTCAGAATCGTCATCGGGAAATGCATCGTCCTCTTCATCGTCGTCAAATGCTTGCTCTGTGTCGTTGGTGAGCGAAGGATCGCGGCTGGGCGCTGCTTTGATAGCTGTTTCATCGCCGACGACCGGGTTCTGCACCCTGGGTACTTCAGCTTCGGGAAGGAGATCGAAATTCTCTTCCATGTAGCTACGCACGAAAGCCGCATCCCTGTCGAAGCAGAGCTTGATCGCATCGACGATGTCAGCGCGACGGAATGCCTTGCCAATCTCCTGCGCTACGCTCTTGGCCAGTTTGGCCAGCGGCTTGCGCTCTGCGTAGAGGCACTCATCGATCCAAAGAACATCTGCCCTTCGGGCCGTCCCCGCGGGCTTCCCTTCAATGTAGGGAAGCGTCTCCAGTTCTGCGCAGCCATACCAGAGTGTCTCGCTGAGCTGAGCCGCCAGCACGCGCAGCTTATCGGAATCGTCCCCATCCTCCAGCTTGATCCGCAGGAGCATGAGTCCGAGCTCTCGCAGCCATGGCCGTGCCTCGCCTCTGCTATCCTCAATCTGATCGAGTTCCAGTCGCTCATCGATTTGCGCCGCGAGAGCCGGCAGCTGTGAAAACGGCATGGCCTCGACCACTTCCACCGGAAGCAGCCGCAGGTCGGCCGTCTGTTTTTTCACCCAAGGATGCAGGTGAGCGAATGCAGTCAGAGTCTGCATTGAAAGGCTGAACTTCAGATCCGAGATTGGAACCCATTCGCCTGCGAGATTGAGCCAATGAGCGCACTCATTCCAGATTCGAACAGGGAACCTTGGGAGCAGTCCGCGCACGCGGCGAACGTCTTCCTGCGTCAAAATCGAACCCGACTCAAGCTTGCCCAGCCAGCGCATGATGAGATCGCCGGTCGGGCGGTCTCCAACACCGATCTTGCGCCATAACGTCAGGTCACGGACGGAAGCCCTGATGACAGGGGCGTCTGGGATCTCCTCGTCTCCAGCGTTGAGGAATACGCCTTCTGAGCCCTCCCATTCCCCAGTGTCCGTCAGGATCAGTCGTTCAACTCGGAAAGCCGCGCAGATCGATTTGAAGATGTCCGTCGAGCACCCATCGATCAGTTGATCCAGGCGCCGATACCACTTCTCAACCTCGTGCGCGGGAGCTGTCTTCGAACTGGCGAGCGCACTCAGGCGCGCAAGCAACTTTTCGGGCCCCGTCGGCTGGTCGGAAACGCCGATCAGCTTCAGCCATGGCTTGGTCGACTCGCTATCGAGCGATTTGTGGACGAAGGGCTCCACATCCATCGCTATAGCCGGTCGCGCGGCCTCATCGAAAAAGCCAATTGCCTGCTTTTGCGGCCATGCGTCGTAGATTTCGTGCGGAAGCAGCACTGCGTCCTGTGATTCCACACAGTTTCCGTCTTCGGTCAGTGCGATAGCCGCTTCCGCAATCTCGGCTTCAAAGGCTTCCTCGACAAGCGTTCCGCAGGCGCTGTCGAGTGACGTCTTCTTTCGATCCACGTCCGGCATGGCATTATAGGCTTTGGCGCGATCGGACAGCGGCAGGTCAGGTCGCTGAAGCCAATTTTTGAAAACGTCGGCCGCCAGCTTCCCGGCTCGCTCCAGCAACCAGCGATTGGTCGGCGAAACTGACGGGCTCTTGATCTTGAAGCGAGTTGGGTCCTGGATAAACGGCGCATTGATGGCGAAGGGTAGCTCGGTCTCGACACCTGTCGGCAAGACGACGAACAGTCGGCCCTCGACCCCAATCACGATTTCAATCTGGCAGGGTGGAAACTCCATCTCCTGTTCGGTGCTTAGGAGGCGCTCCTGGCGGATCTCGACCAACGCCTCAGCCGGAAAGTCCTCCGGCTCCGACCGTGCGAGCAGAAACTTCTCATCGAGGTTGTCGTGCTGCGCGAGCCACTGCGACCCTTTCACAGGACCTTCGCCGCACGAGACCCAGTGGATCAATTCCTCGCCTATCCGGATCTTGCGAATGTTCTTGAAAAACAGCAGCGAGACAGGGCTCTTGGTCCAATCTTCGAGATTTTTCTGGACCTCAGTCTTGCGGTGCCGGTCGAGAATTTCGACCCGCACTGTGGTTCCGCCATTGGCCACCTTTTTCTGATCGATCCAGAAGGGTTCGGTAAAACGCGTCCGATCGAAGCCAACTGAGAGGGTCGGGGTATAGAGTTCGACCTTATCGCCAAGGCTGAACGTGCTCTTGAAGCCTATGCCTCGGAAGCCGATAGTGTGGAGAGCGCGCTTATTCGAGTAGCCGAAGCGGCACAGCGAGGCGAAGTGCTCCTCCGTGAAATCCTCGCCATTGTGTTCGAAGACGAAAGCATCGCCGTCGATCCGTGCATGCGCTTCCGTCGCTCCGGCATCGTCGGCATTCTGCAGGAGCTCCGAAAGAATATGCCGCGGGCTCTGCACCTGCTTGAAAAGCTGGTGCCAAGGACCGGCAAGTTCCGGATCGGCCTCAAGCTGCTCCCAGCGCTTCTGGGAACGATGCCTCACAGCTTCAAAATAGGCGGGCTGCTTGCTCACCGTGGGGCTTCCGCCTTGCTCAACAAGTGCTTCAGTTCGAATTGCTGGGCAGTCACACCGAATGGCGGTTCCACCTCGAAGGGCTGCCAAACATAGGCAGGGTCGCCGGCGTCGCCATCGGCTACCAGCACCACCGCGAGGATATAGTTCTCCGGCTTGTTGAGGGAGGTGATGATCTCGTTGCGCGTGACGATCACCGTGGTTGCACCATCGACCCGGCCCTTCACTTCAATGAAGCGAAGGTGCTGGGTTTCGGGATCCAGCGAAACGATATCGTAGCCGATCTTTTGGGCGGAGACGTCTGAAGGCTCGTTTCCTAAGGCCCGCTCCGCCGCGATGACAGCGTCCATTGCCGCGCGCTCGATTGCTTTGCGAGCTTCGCTGTCCTGAGAGAACGCAGTTCCGGCAGGGTCATTTCCATGTCCCAAGCTGTCAAGCAGGCCGCGCGGGATCACGACCATTCCGCCGCGAACGCGAGGCGGCTGAGAACTGATGAACTTTTCCTCTTCCAACTGGTCCTGGCGACGCTTCAAACGCTCGGCGAGGTCTTCCGCGCGGCGCCGGGCGTTTTGCCAGCTGAGCCGCGTCTTTTTGCCAGCCTTCTCTTCTTCCTGCAGTTCGAAAGCGCGGCTGTCCCAGTAGTTGATCTCCTTCTTGAGGCGCAAGTTCACCTCGTGCTCGACCTTCGCGATCTCGGGCAGGCGACGTGCCTTCACCTCGGTAACGTGCGATTGAGCGAGTTCGACCGTGGCGAAATTGACCGCTGTCTTTTCGAGTTCCGTAGTCAGCCAATCGGCCTTCAGCTGATCCTCCGTTGCGGCAATTTCTTCGCTCGTGGCAGGCCTTAGGTTGAGATGTGGGGCAATCCCGGCGTTGACTGTGCGGCCGGTCTTGTCGATCGCCGCAAATTGCAGCTTCTGCGAAATGATGTGCTGCTTGCCCAGGCTCGTATGACGACCGTCCTGGACGCTATGCTCAAGAAGGAAGATCGCGGAAATCTCCGTGCCATCGTCGGTGTCGTCGACCAGGACTGCTCCCTGTTTCATGAGCTGATCGTACTGCTCGCGTATGATGCTGATGACGGCTTCCAGCAACGGATGCCCGGGGTAAACGAAGGTCGCGACCGGCTGCTGGTTGATCTTGCTCTTCTCGAAGCAGATGCGTTCGTACTTCTTCTGGACCGGAGCGCCGGTACCGATCTGCCTATCCCGTTCACGGATGCGGACCGGGACATGCGTTATCTCCCACCGCCCTTCCTCGCGTGGCTTGAGCTTGCCGCCGAGCTCCTGAAAGGCCTCGACAAAGAAACTCTGAATATGGTGCGGCTGCAGACGCTGCGCTTCGGCCTTCTCCATTTCGAGGCGCAGCTCGTGCACCTTGGCTTCCGGCATCGTGTCGTTGGTCAGCGCACGCCGCTTGAGCAGATCGAGCAAGTGCTGCTGGTCGACGGCACCATCGACCTGCTTGAAAAGGCGCTCGCGAACTTCATCCTGCTCGCCATACTGGATGGCCTCGAACAGCAGGTCTTTGAGTGCAACCCCTTCGAACAGTTCCCCGAGGACATCGTAAACGCGGCCACCGAGCGCCGCTCGCGCGGCTTCGAGCTTTTCCAGGAGCCGGGCATAGACCTCGCCTTCGCGGGTATCGGCCGCGACGATGTTCCAGAGGTGGCAGACTTCCTGCTGACCGATTCGATGAATACGTCCGAACCGCTGCTCGATCTTGTTCGGGTTCCATGGCAGGTCGTAGTTCACCATCAGATGGCCGCGTTGTAGGTTCACACCTTCACCGGCAGCGTCATTGGCTATGAGCACCAGCAGGTCCTTGTCCTGCATGAATCGCTCGATGACTTTTCTGCGTTCCTCGCGCGTCACACCGCCGTGAATGACATCGACCGCTTCGGGTTTGCCGAGGCGTGCGCGAACCTTGTCCGTCAGATAGTGCAGCGTGTCCTTGGGTTCGGTGAAGATGATCAGCTTCCGGCGATTGCCGTCCTTGTCGATCATCAGCTCGTCGTCGAGAATCCGGTTCAGCTGCGACCACTTGGTGTCCTCTCCCGCCTGGAGGACTTTAAGGGCCATGTCTTCGAGCCCCTTAAGCGTTTCTACTTCGAGCTTCAGCTGCTCGACCGTCTCTGCGGTTGTTGCGCCGGTCGAGATCAGATCCTCGAGTTCGTCGATTTCATCCTGACCAAACTCATCGATATTCCCCAACACTTCTTCACTGACAATGGCCTCGTTGAAACCGGCTCGCTTGCCCCGTGCAGCAAGTTGCGCTTCAGCCAGCTCGTTCTCAAGGCGCTCACGGCGACGCTTGAGTGACTGATAAATGGCTGCTGGGGAGGATGCGAGGCGCCGCTGCAGGATCTGCAGAGCGAACCCCACATTGTTGCGCTTCTTGCCATCGGTCTCGGTGAAGCGCTGGACGCGGTTCATTTCGGTCCGCACGTATTCAGTGACCGCCGTGTAGAGCGCCGCCTCCTTGGGCGACAGATCATACTTCACAGTATAGGCGCAGCGTTCCGGGAAAAGCGGGCGACCGTCGAAACGCAACAGCTCTTCCTTGGTCAGGCGGCGCATCATGTCTTCGGTATCCGCGTAGTGGACCCCGTCGCGGAAACGGCCCTCGAAACGGTCACCGTCGAGCAGCGCCATGAACAGCTGGAAGTCCTCTTCCTTGCCGTTGTGCGGTGTCGCAGACATCAGGAGCAGGTGACGGCAAACCTGGCCGAGCTTTTGACCGACCTGGTATCGCTTGGTGTATTTGACGTCCCCGCCGAAATAGGTCGCAGACATCCTGTGCGCTTCGTCGCAGATGACGAGGTCCCATTCCTGCGACTTCATCAGCTTTTCCTGGAGCTCTTCGTTGCGCGCCAGGACGTCGAGGCGCACAATCAGGCGATTGCGATCGTTGAATGGATTTCCCGATCGCGAGGTCTCGATCATATCCCGGGTGAGGATGTCGAATTCGAGATTGAACTTCTCGCCGAGTTCGTCCTGCCACTGCTCGACAAGGCTGCCGGGCGCAACGACCAGGCATCGATCGAGATCGCTCCGAGCGATCAGCTCCTTCATGAGCAGGCCGGCCATGATCGTTTTGCCGGCCCCAGGGTCGTCTGCGAGCAGGAAACGCAGGGGTTGGCGCGGCAGCATCTCGCCATAGACCGCGGAAATCTGATGCGGCAGCGGATCGACAAGGCTGGTGTGGATGGCGAGATAGGGATCGAAGTAATGGGCCAGCTTGATCCGGTTGGCCTCGGTAACAAGTCGAAGCAAAGCACCGTCGGCATCGAAAGACCACGGACGCCCACTGGCCTCAACTTCCAGACGGTATTCGTCGTCGCGGTAGAGCGTCCGCTCGGCCACCGTTCCGTTCTGATCGCGGAACACGACATTCACTGCCTGATCGCCGATCCAGTCGACGCTGACGACCTGGACGGCCTGATTGGGTGCAATGCCACGAAGAATGGCCCCACTCTTGATGTCTTCGAGCGTACTCATTTGCCCCCCGCTGCGTTCGTAGCCGTATCACTCAAGATAAGGCCCTGCGAAGCATTTGATTTGTCGAGAGCTTCTTGCACGTCCCGTTTGTTCACAGCAATGATATGCTGGCGACGAGGGTCGTCTTTTTCGGGACTTCCGAGGAGGCCAAGCTTTTTCAGAACATAAAAAAGCATCGCATACCGGACACTCACCGTGCCCTTGCCGTCGGGGAGCCCATAGTCCTTCGCAACCACCAGTTGCTGGCTCGGGGTCAAGCCGGGGTGCGGCGCGATGATGATGTCGAAATAGTTGTTCCAGAGCCAGTCGGCCTTGCCGGATTCTCCTGGGGCAGCGAGCTCTCCGACCTCGAGAATTCGCGGCAAGAGGAAGTCCTTGAAGCTGTGCTCAAGGTGGCAATAGGCCCGAACGTGCCAGCGAAAACCATCGTAGCCAAATGCATGCGGCGAAATTCGTCGCCACGTTGGTTCAGGACGAACCTTGTTCATCGATTGATAGAGAACATCGACAGATCGATCTTCCCGTATCGCTCGTAAAACGGCGCGGAGGACCTCGATATCGACATCGCGGCGCGGCGTGACCGCCACATCGGCTCTCGGAATCGCACCGAACCAGGATTCCTCAAGCGGGACCACGCCTTCAGTCACCGAGCGAAGCCGCGACAGGTAAACGTAAGGATCGGGATCGAGGAAGCGGAGCATGAACTCCGGTTCGGCAAAGTAGCGTTTCGCCCGGGTGTCGTAGCGCATGTTTCCGGGTGCCCACTCTTGGTAAAGACTCAGGTCCTTAGAGGCTTGCGGCACAGACACGCCGAACTGTTCAACCAAGTCGCCCCGGTTGATCGCCCCCTCCCAGAAGAGCCGAAACTCAATGAATTCGAGCCGTTGCTCGACACCCCAGCGCATCGCCATATCAGTCCGTATAGTTTCTAGATTGACTAATCCGTATTATAGGTATAGTTTATATACACACTAAACGAGTCGAGTCAATGCGCACGGAGGATACGATGGCGGACCGATATGTAACCAAACACGACAAGGGCTGGGCCGTAAAAGCTCCCGGCGCGAAGCGAGCCAGCAGTGTGCATGGCACGCAGAAGGAGGCCGAAAAGGCTGCCAAGAAGACGGTTGGAAATCTCGGCGGCGGCGAAGTTCGCATCCAGGGACGCGATGGTCGTTGGCGTGACTCCGACACGGTTGCACCGGGCAATGATCCCTACCCGCCCCGCGACAAGAAGCATTGATCGGCATTTTCGAAAGGCTGGCACGGTGAAGGCTTTCATTTCCTATTCGCACAAGGACGCAGACGCGCTCGACCGGTTGCACACGCATCTGGCGATGCTTCGTCGTGAGGGCGCGGTCGAGGCCTGGTTCGATCGCGAGATTCTGGCGGGCGGGAAGCTTGATGCCGAGATCACCGCGCAGCTCGAAGGGTGCAAACTCTTCTTGCTGCTTGTCAGTCCTGACTTTCTCGCTTCCGACTATTGCGTGGAGCGTGAGATGCAGCGCGCACTCGAACGTCATGCTGCAGGGGATGCCCGGGTCGTCCCGATCATCATCGAGCCTTGCGATTGGGCGGCATCGCCGCTGCGACAGCTGAAGGCGCTTCCACGCGACGGCAAGCCGATCAGCGAATGGACGAACGAGAACAACGCCTACCTCGATGTCGTGAATGAAATCCGCCGTATCCTTCGCACCGAAGACCGGCCGGATACGAAAGATGCCAGCGCGGGGGTGGCCGCCGCCACCGAAGCAGGGGGCGCGGCGAGGCGCTATCGCGTCAAGCGGGACTTTGATGAGATCGATCGAAGCGACTTTCGTACAGCGGCATTCCGATCGCTGCGAACCTACTTCGAGCAAGCCATCGCCGAAATCGATTCGATCGACGACTTGCGCGGACGCTTCGTTCCGCTGACGGAAACCTCCTTCAGCTGCACCTTGGTCAACAAGGCGCGCGACCGCGGCGTAGCGCACATCACGGTGCATTGTCGCGGGACCAGTCACGGATTCAGCGACATATTCTATTCGTTTTCGGAGAACGCGCCGGACAACACGGCGAATGGCGGCTTCAGCATCAAGGCCGACGAATACGAACTTTTCCTTGCGCCGATGATGTTTGGCTACGGGCGCGAAGATGAGCGTCTGACCCCTGAGGGTGCGGCCGAGGCGCTTTGGGCGGAATTCCTGCAGCACGCGGGAGTGACCTATGACTGAGATGGTGCGGTTCCGTTGCCAGAACTGCGGCTACCGCTTCGAGACGGAAGTGCTCGACGAGGCTGAGCGCCGGGAAGCGCGGCGCCTCGATCGCCCCACATCGGCGGTCCATTGTCCGCAGTGCCATCGCACCGACATCCGTCGCGGCTGGGAGTAGCCAAGCGCGGTCCAAAATCCCGAAGTGAAAAGATGCCAGGTACCCAAGGAGGGCAAAGCTCGTGAAAATCCAAAATGATCAGCTTCGCTTCAGCGCAACCGATTTGGTCGGCTACCTCAATTGTCGGCACCTGAGTGGTCTTGAGCACGCCGTTGCCAAGGGTGAGCTGTCGAAACCCAAGTATTACGATCCTCTGCTCGAAGCTCTGTGGGAACGCGGGGCCAAACATGAGCAGGACTATGTCGAGCACCTGGCATCCCTCGGGCTGCACGTTGTGCGTATCGACGGTGTTGAAGTTACGGATGAAGCTGTTGCGGCGACACACGAGGCCATGCGAGCAGGCGTTGACGTCATCGTGCAGGGCGCTCTGCGTTCTGGCGCATGGGTCGGTCGCGCCGACATCCTCCGGAAGGTCGATACGCCGAGCGATCTCGGCGGTTGGTCCTATGAAGCCGTCGACACCAAGCTGGCCCGCGAGACCAAAGGCGGGACGGTCCTCCAGCTTTGCCTCTATTCCGAGCTCATCGGCGAGGTCCAGGGCCGTATGCCGGAGTTTGCGCACGTCGTTCCACCCTGGACCGATTTTGTGCCCGAGTGCTATCGCGTTTCCGATTTCGGGGCATACTACCGCCAGGTAAAGGGAGGAATGGCGGCCAATTTCGCTTGCGGGGATCCGCAGGAGTCATATCCGGAACCGGCCGCGCATTGCGATATCTGCGTGTGGAGCACCCGCTGCGACAAGCAACGCCGCGACGACGACCATCTTTGCCTCGTAGCTGGGATTTCGAGCCTTCAGATCGCCGAACTCAAGGAGCACGGGGTCACGACAGGTGCGCAGCTTGCCGAGCTCGCCATGCCCTTGCCCTGGAAACCAGAACGCGGCTCGATCGAGAGTTTCACGCGCGTTCGCGAGCAGGCCCGCGTTCAGCTGGAAAGCCGTCTTGCCGGAGAACTCAAATTCGAGCTCCTTGCACCAGTGCCCGGTTTTGGGTTGGCTTGCCTGCCCGAGCCCGATGAAGGCGATATCTTCCTCGATTTCGAGGGTGATCCCTTCGTCGGAGAGCATGGTCTCGAATACCTCCACGGCTTTCATTACATCGACGGCGGAGAGACGCGCTATCAGGGGCTCTGGGCGCTCGATCGCGAGGCAGAAAAGGCAGCATTCGAAACCTTCATCGATTTCGTTATCGCGAGGCTTGAAACCTATCCCAACCTGCATGTCTATCACTACGGGGGATACGAGCCGGGGGCGCTCAAGCGGCTCATGGGCCGCTATGCCACCCGGGAAGATGAACTCGATCGGCTGCTTCGCGGCAAGGTTCTTGTCGACCTTCTCAGCGTCGTGCGACACGCCATTCGCGCTGGCGTCGAAAGCTATTCAATCAAGAAGCTCGAGCCGCTTTTCGGCTACGAACGCGATGCCAAACTGCCCGACGCGAACCAGGCTCTGACGCGGCTTCAGCTGTGCCTCGAAGCGAACGATCCCACTGGGATTGAGGCCGAGGATCGCGCTACTGTCGAGGCTTACAACCGCGATGACTGCGTTGCGACGCGATACTTGCGCGATTGGCTGGAAGTGCAGCGGCAAGAGTTGGTCGAACAGGGAGCCGACATTGCGCGTCCCGAGATCGCCGATGGCGCACCAAGCGAAAACCTCTCCGAATGGCTCGAGCTGATCACGCCGTTGATCGAGCGACTTACCGATGGAGTGCCAGTTGATCCGGCCGATCGGTCGGCCGAAGAGCATGGTCGTTGGCTGTTGGCGAACCTGCTCGAATGGCATCGCCGCGAGGAGAAGGCAGGCTGGTGGGAATACTTCCGCCTGTGCGACCTTTCTGCAGAAGATCTACTGGATGAGCGCGCGGGCCTCTCGGGTCTGCAGTACATCGAGACGGTGGGTGGAACGGCAAAATGTCCGATCGACCGCTACAGCTTTCCAGCTCAGGAAGCCGACATTCGCCCGGGCAAGGGGATTAAGGTCCAGGGCGGCCAATCGGTCGGTTCCGTTGAGGACATTTCCCGCAGCCAACGGACTGTCGACATCAAGAAGACCTCGGCCATGGCGAGCGAGCATCCCGAAGCGATCTTCGTCCACGAGCATGTTTCATCGAAGCCCATGCAGGAATCGCTTGTTCGACTGGCACGCTATGTCTGCGAGCATGGCATGTTCGACGGCGATGCCTACCGGCCTGCCCGAGACATGCTCATGCGCGTGGCCCCGCAAGTTGGAGGAGATGCGCCCATCAGGATGGACGGCGAAACGCCGCTGGCCGCCGGCGTGCGGATTGCACCGCTAGTCGCGTCAGGAGTGTTGCCGATCCAGGGACCACCCGGAACCGGCAAGACGCATACTGGCGGGCACATGATCTGCGAGCTGGTGAAACAAGGCAAAAAGGTAGGGATCGTGGCCAATGGCCACGATGTGATCCGCAACCTTCTCGACAAAGTTATTGAGGTTGCTGAGGAAACCTCCACGCCGCTTGTGTGCATTCAAAAGCCGAAAGGCGGTTCAAAGGAAGAGGCCACCGACCGCCTTCGCTTTGCCAAGAAGAGTAATGGAGAGGTCTTCGCCGCTTTGCATGGCGATTGCCAGGTCGCAGGCGGGACGGCGTGGCTGTGGTCGACCGAGGACGCGTTCGAATGTCTTGACGTTCTTTTCGTGGATGAGGCCGCGCAGATGTCCCTCGCAAATGTGCTCGCGGTCTCGCAGGCAGCCAAAACGCTGGTCTTGCTCGGTGATCCTCAGCAACTCGACCAACCAATGCAGGGAAGCCATCCGGACGGCACTGGATGCTCGGCTCTGGACCATCTCTTGTCGGGGAAACAGACGATAGCATCTGACGAAGGGCTGTTCCTCGACGTCACCTGGCGGCTGCATCCCGATATTTCCGGATTCACTTCAGAACTCTTCTATGAGGGCAAGCTTGAATCGAAGGAGGAGACGGCGGGTCAACGCGTCAATGCCAGCGGCATCGCCGGGGGCACGGGGCTCCGCTTCTTGCCCGTCGAGCACAAAGGCAATCAGAACTGCTCTCCCGAGGAAGCCGATGTTATCGCAGCCTTGGTAGACGACATCCTCCAGCAAGAAGCGACCTGGGTTGACCGGAATGGGGAAGAGCATCCTATCGGAAGCGATGACATCCTGATCATCGCGCCGTACAATGCCCAGGTCTTCGAAATTCAGCAGCGCCTGCCGCAGGCGCGGGTTGGGACCGTCGACAAATTTCAAGGGCAGGAAGCGCCGATTTCAATCTACTCCCTCGCAAGCTCATCCCATGCGGACGCTCCGCGAGGCATGGAGTTTCTCTACAGTCTCAATCGCCTCAACGTTGCGACATCCCGCGCGAAATGCGTGACGATTCTGGTTGGCTCTCCGCAAGTCTTCGAAGCCGAGTGCCGCACGCCGAGACAAATGCAACTTGCAAATGCCTTTTGCCGCTACCTCGAGAGAGCGCAATGAGCAGGCCTGCAGGCTCACGCTCAAGATGCGTCGGCGTTCGTGAGTTGCTGGTTGAGCTGGGTATAGTGTTTTAGGAGAAGCTCTGTCTCTTCGCGATCAATGCCTAGAGCAGCATCCAATTTGCCGACAAATTCGAGCTCGGCCTCTTGATCGAGCCGCGGCCAAGATTGGGTTGCTTTCCAGATCGCGATTGCACTTTTCGTCACGAACCCTGCCAAAGCCGCCTGCTTGTGGTCAGCAACTGCCATCACTGAACGCGCAAGCGCCCATCGCGTGATCGCCACCAAGGCAAAGCAGTCGAAGGGAAGTTCTGTCTGATGCTGGCCGATCGAAATCCGTGACAACAGAGCTGCTTCCGATTTGCTGCCCTGCCACAGGCGTTGGAGAATTCGTCCAACACGGACCACAAACGCGCGCTCGCGATCGTGTTGCTTAGGCTCTAGGTCCAATGCGAACAGCTGGTCTCGCTGTTCGCCTTCTTTGACCTGGAGTGGGCGACGGCACGCTTCGACCATCAGTCGCAGAATGAAGCAGACTTCCGCAGTGAGCTTGCGAGGCGGAGGAGTTTCCTCGGCAGCCAACCGCGCAATGTAGGCTTCGAAGCAATCGACCGCTTTCAGGATGTCGAGGCTTTGCCTTTCGGCCTCATCACGTCGGTACGTACGCGGTTCTCGAGACGGCGGGTCCCCGTTATCGCCAGCTCCTTGATCGCCGGACTGATCCGAATTGTTATCTCCATCGCTTCCATCGGCTCCATCGCCGCCGTCAAGCACCTCGTCGCGATAGAGGTCATCCTCCTCCTCATCCGCCTGGCCGATTGCACGGAGAATGATCCTCAGGAGATTGACCGCATCGGGGTCGTCGAAATTGAGCCGACTGCTATCGCCCTTGGACGGTGCGCTTGCCGACATTGCCTCTCGGAAGGCTTCAGGACTCTCGTAGTCGAAGACGACGTGGTCGTCCCCGTCCTCTGTTCCTTTGCCATGGGCCCGGCCGATGGATCTGACCGCTTTTGCCGCCTTACGGCGACTCTCGGGCGTTTCGGAGAAGATGATCGCGGCAAGGCTGGCAAGTTCGAGAAAGTCGCCACCCTCGAGTTCCACTTTCGCGAATGCCGAGCGTAACCGCTTGTCTCCCAAGCCGGGTGCAGCGTGGGTTAAACTGACCGCATCGTTGACGATAACCGCACTGGTGAGCGTTCCGTTGTTCAGCCGGATCCGTGCGATCAGCGGAAACCGAGGTTTTGCCGGCAGATCGAGTGCATAGCTGCCGCTGCGGACGCCCGAGAATGCAAACTCGCCCTCGGGGATCACGAGTACCGCGCCCTCCGGATCGGCAATTCGTTTCGATGGCACCCAGCGCAAGCTGCTTCCCGCCGCTTCGATCGTGCCAAGAGGTAGCGGTGCGCCGGGTTTCGCTTCGAGCAGTTCCTTCGTCGGCTCCATCAAGTCGGATGGGTCTATCTTCGATGACAGATCGAGGCCCAACAGCTCAAGTGCGGAACCCGACGGAAGACGGCGATAGACCGAACACTCAGCGTTGCGCGCTGCAAGGTCAGTAAGGCCCAAGGCGTCGTCGGAACAGTTAGCACTGCCGTAGACAATATGGTCCCAATCCTCCGTCTGGATCACAAAGACCTTGGCATGGATAAACCTCGCGCCATCGTTACCATCGAAAACCCCGGCAAAACTGACTTGCGGAATGCGATGGAGTTGATCGACGGGGAACTCGGGGCTGTGGGCACTGAGTGCAATGGTTGTCTTCTTAGGCTTCAAAGCTTTGATGAGGCCGAGCAGGCCTTCGAGTTTTGCGTCCCAATAGGGCGAGAGCACGACAAGCTGGGTCACAGCTGCGCCCCCGACCAGATCGACTACTCGACTGAGTATGCCAGGTCCGCCACTGGCGTCCTCGCACAGCAGATCGATCAGCGTGCCATCATTAAGTTCGACCGGACCTTCATTTGCTTCAGTATCGAACAACCACGCGGCATCGCGTTCGATGAGGTCGAGTTTGCGCTTGACCGTTTCGAGGCCCGCTTCCTGAAGCCACTTTGAGAGATAATCGAATGCCTTGCGGATCAACTGACGATTGGCGTTCTCCTCACCATCGTTGCGCTTGCGCCACCACTCGAATTGGCCGACGATCTCGCGATTCCTGCCCCAGCCTGCTGCGGTCGCGTTGGCAGATCCAACAATGACGCAGCCGGCGTCACTGCCCAGTCGGACGCTGATTTTGGGATGGAATGCGCCAGGCACTGAAATTGGCAACAAGGCATAGGCCGTGCCGGCACGGCCAAACGACTCTGGCGTCTCGGATATGGCCCGCTGGAGCATATTGGCATCGGCCATCAATATGTTGTTGTCGCTTCCGTAGACGCGCAGCCGATGATGCAGCGAGCCGTCGTAGAAGGCCGCATCGACCGAATAGGTTGTGACGATCGAGGTGTGGAAGCCAGTACGCGCGAGATCTTTAAAGAGGCTGATGCTGTTCAAGGAACGCCTCCCCATCGCTCGTCACGCCATCGTCGCTGAGATACCCTGCATCTCTCAGAACACGGGTCAAATTGAACAACCGTGGCGTCGTGTAGCCGTACTCGCCCAGCAAGCCCTCACTGAGCAGGCCGTCTTCGACGAGGAAGTGATACGTGAAGGTTCCTGCCGTCGAGAGCTTTCGGCCAGCAATGATCTGATGGTCGATAACAACGTGCTTCAGCATGACTGCGGCCAAGGCTTCACCGGCTGTCAGGCTCTGACCCAGATCCAGGGTCCGCAGAATACCATCGAGCGAGCGACCGTCGGGGCCCGCCATTCGCGCGATGATTGGCCGGACAGCTTCGTCACCTTTCGCCCATCGTGCCCAGAGCACAGCGAGCAGCTTGAATGCGCTCAACATGGTTTCTTCCGCTGGCCGCACACCATTACCCAGGTCTTGGAGTATGGGTTCGATCAACCTCAGTTCATCAGCTTCGGAGTCTGCCGCCAAAGAACTGGCCCATTGCGACCAGCTTTGGTTGCTTGCCGGAAGTGAACTTGCGATCACCTTCCCGATCAGATCATTTGGTTCGATACCAGAAGGATGGTCTTCTCGTTGCAAGCCGGTCAGCGCGTTCAACGTACCGGCCAGTGCAACCTGCCCGAACTCGTTGGCCTGGTATGCACGCCAGCGATCAAGCGTTTCGGCAGACTGATTGTACACATCGTCATTGGGCAATCGTCGGGCATAGAATGCTTTTCGAAGTGCATCGATGTCGCCGGGGGCGACACCCTTACGAATGAGGTCGAGAACAAGCCAGATCGTCGATCGGCGCGACAGGGCGTCCTTCGTCGTATCATGCGTGCCGATCAGGAACTCCCGAAGGACGGACTGCTCTTGAGATCCTGACGGAATCTTGGCCGGATGGATTGCGGCTCCGATAACCTGAAGCTGCTTGGCGGTTGCTGTGCCGGCAAGCAGTACGGCTTCAATGTCGTCGGCGACCTGTCCAATTGAGTGGGCAAATGCGGAAGCCACCGTTTCACCGCGCCCCTTTGTCACGGGCACCGATGAGCGGGTCAGCCACTCCATCTCGACCAGGGTTGGAGCATAGGCAACGCCATAGTTGCCGCGCGATGCCTGTAGGTAGGTTTGAGGCGACGTCCTGTCGTCCGTATAGGGGCGGAAATCTATGCCGTTGACTGCGGCCTCGGAACGATGCTGGCTTGCCCAGTTCGAACCACCCAGACCGTCGCTGCCTTGCTGATCGTCTACGAGGGTGGCGAGGGCATAGAGGGCCTCGCCGCGACGCATGAAGTTGGCAAATTTTGCTGGATCATCGGAGTGGTGGAGCTTTTCATACAAGCTGACCAGCCACGGAAAATATGCGTAGTATCTCAGCCTGTTGGTAATGTTGGTGATGTTCGGGACCAGAGATTGATAGATTCTGATGCTGGTAGCTTGAAGCCCAAGGGGGTCGAGGCCCATCGTCCAACTGCCCGTCTTGGTCCACAGCGGATCGCCGTTCAAAGATTGCCCCTCAATCCCCAAATCAATGTCCTCGCGCCAAAATGCCTATCGCCTTCTAGAACGATCTGAATCCCATCCTCGCCCTCTGCGCCATGGTACTTGGCACTCCGGCGTCTCGTGCAAATTGGGACCAGCGGTCTACTGCAGCACCGATCTCGGATATTATTGCTTTTGTCTCAATAGTTTTAAGATCAGCGAACTTTCCGAATACCAGCAGGTCATCGCGTTCGAAGCCGTCCGTTTTGCCGGCCAGAGACATCTGGTGCTCGTTGGTCCAGTCCCCGTCAGGATTGTAGGCGTAGACGACATCAAATGCGGGCGAGAGGCTCCAGCGACCCGAGCTATCCATCAGGAAGGCGATGTTCTTGGTGTGGTCGTCCTGGTTGCGAATGAAGACATTGAGCAGCGCGCGGCGCACCTGCTCCTTGATCGCTTCGCGTCCGAGGCCAAGCATGCGGATGGTCTCAATCGCCTGCTCGTAGCTGTATGCGCGAGCGAGGTTGAAATCGAAATGGCGCATCGCGCAAAGCGACTGCATGTGGAGCTTCTTGCCGTCAGGCGTGCGGTCGAATCGCTGGGTCATGAAATGTGCCCGCCCGCCTTCTTCGTGCAGACGAGAGCGAGCCATGTCGATGCCAGCTTCTCGGGCTAGCAGATAGCAGGCGTATTCAAGCCGTCCGAAGCCCATCGGGTCGGCGAGTTCCTTGTCGGCATTGCCCGACACTCCATCGAATTTGACCAGCCATTGCGTATAGCCGGGCCCTGCAGTCAGCTGCCCTGAATGGAATTCTCCGGTCTCCTCATTCCAGGCGAGGACGGCCTTGGCCCGGGCGCCACCAGCAGAGGTGCCGACGCGCAAGATCTCTTGAAGTGCGCGATGATCATCTTCACCCTTAAGGACACCGGCCAGTTCTTCACGCGCAGCAATGACCCTGTTGGCGAGCTCGACAAGCGGAGCGATATCGACCGGCCGGCCCTGTTCACGGCGCTCACCGGTAGCAGGCTCGAATTCTAGCGCGCCCATGCCTCGGCGACCGGTATAGCAAAGGCGCTCGACCGGATCGAAGCTGTCGGCTGTGCGGCCCTGCTCGGCAAGCCAACGATTGATGAGGGCGTTGCCAAACTTGTCGGGCAGGCTGTCGGCCAGCATGCCCGGCAGCCCTTTGAAGGTCTCGTAATTCAGCGCGGGAAAATCGTAGACGCCGCTTCGTAAGGGCATTGTGAGCGGGGCGACTTCGATACCGCTGCGGCTGAATTCCGGAGTGTATTCGAAGACCCCGACATCGCGATCCTCATCCCACAGGACGGCGCCGATCTGACGACCCCAGAGATTGACTACGGCACGCGTCATGGGGCCTCGTCGCCCCAGCTCCATTCCTCGCCAGCCTCACCTTCAGAAGACTTGCGCACCCTTTGCCGCGCTTTGCCGGTGTCGGACCGGGGATCGAGCGGGCTCAGCTTGGCATCCGGCATGACATCCAGCAGGCGGTCTTCAATTTCGAGCGCACGCATTATCCTGGCGAGGCTATCGATGGTCCCGCCATTACCGGCTTCCAGGCGGGCGAGCGTTGAACGCGAGATACCTGCCATTTCCGCAAGCTCGGCCTGTTTGAGATTGCGTGATATGCGATATGCTTCGATCTGCTTCCCGAGGTCGGATAGCAGCACCGATAGAGGGCGCAGGTCTGATGAATCATAATGTGGCATTATCGAGACATTATCTCCGATATGGAGCTTTGTGTAGCGATTTTGCGTCTTTACATGAAGGAACCTAATGTGTCAATATCGAGACGTAACTTGGCTTATAACCGATAATGCATCAAATTTGCGACTTTATGTAGGCCGGAGTGATGGAAATGGATGACGAGAAGGAGCAAAACGACCAGACGGACTGGAAGGGTCTACGAGAGATCGACCGTGCCATCTCCGAAAATCGGCGTATGGAATACAGCTGGAAGAAGGCTCTAGCAGATCCTTGGGAACGACGCGGACTCTGGCTACTTGGGCTGGTCGTCGTCGCATTTGCGGCGTTCGTCATCCTGCAGGATTTCGTGCTGTAGCTATCTATTGCTCCATTCTTTGACGTCGTCTGCAGCTTCCTCACTCGCGCCCGTGGCACCTTCCGTCTGGCGATCAAGATAAGTTCGCACGGTTCCAATCCTGCCACGACCCTGTCGGCGCACCCGTTCGACCTCATCTGTGATGCCAGACCGATCAGGAGTATCGGGCATTGAGGGACCACCCGCAGAACCCACGGCTCCTCTTGCGCGTACCTGCTCAGCACTTCCGATCCCGGGGCGGCTGACAGGAGCGAAGTCCGGCAGCGAAAGGTCGGCTTCGATGTCGTCTTGCAGGCGATCAGCATAGCTCTCGACAAACCGCGATTGCAGCTGCTGGCCGCGGGCGCTCATCTGGAACTCGATGTCGTCGAACCGAACCGGCCCGTAATAGTCGCGATTGGCTTCCATCTCAGCCATGCCCCATTCGCGATAGGCCTGGCTCAGGTTCAGCGTGCCTGCGGCGCTGTTGGCCTCGTACCAGCTGGCCTGGTTCTCGAGGCGGCTGGCCATCTCTTCGGCACGACGCGCCTCTCGCGTATAGCTTTCGGCTTCTGTCAGCGATCGGCTGAGACCCGACGAACTGGTCGACACCTGCGATACCGAGCTCGAGCTCGTCTCGCGCAGGAAGCCTTCACGCGTGTTCGACCAGTTACGGCTATCCGAAAGCTGCCGCAGCGTGCCCATGATCCTGCCACGGTCTTCCGAGGCGATCCCGATATCGCTGTCGGTCCACGACTGATTTCGGCCACCGCGGACGCCAGCCTGCGCGTTTAGTACTCCGCCTTCGGCCTTTGCTCCGGCTCCTGCTTCGCCGTTAAGGAACCAAGAAATAGTAATGTCGTCTGACGCGCGCCGGGACAGGCCAAACTGCTGCTGGAGCGTCCTAGAGGCATTGTCGACTTCGCTGAATGCCGTGCCGATGCTGTCGTTCGTGCCGACGCCGCTGACCGTGTCGGAGCTCTGACCCTGGCTGTAGGCGTTGCGGATCTCGCTGAACCGGGTGAGCGCAGAGCTCGTCGATTGCTGGGCGAGGTTGGCATAGGTCTCGCTCTGCGTCCGGCTCTGGCTCGCCATCGTTCCGAGGCGGCCGGTGAAGTCCTGCCCCAGTGTCGGCGTGAACGGATAGCTTGAATTCGGGACAGCAGCGAACTCGCCATCGGGGAAGCTGGTAGTCTGCGTGCCGCTATCGCTGAAACCACGGGTCTGCGTGGCGCCATAGGCGATGTTGGGGGCAAGATTGCCTTGGGCAAACTGGCGGGAAAACACTGTCGAATTGTCGATGTTCGAATTGCCGAGCGAGACATTGCCGGTGCTCGCTTCGCGCGAGGCTTCCTCGGCCGCGTTCTGGCTTGGGTTGAGATAGCTCGTTGCCTGGCCCGAAATCGCCAGCGCACCACGTGCCACCCCGCCGGCAAGGAACGGGATCGAGGCGACAAGATAGCCCGCCAAGATGCCGATATCGCTGTTGACGTCGCTCATGCCGGCAAAAGTCGCTAGGCTGAGGCCTGTGCTGCCGCCAGCGGCGGCGATATCGCCCGCGCCTTTAAACATCAGGATCATGTGCAGGATGACGAAGAGCGGTCCCCACGCCGCAAGGTAGAAGAAGCCGGTGACGTAACCTCTCAATGCAATGGGTCCGGTCCGCGGCATCAGGAACAGCGGAAACAGGACAGGGAACAGCGCGTAGAACACCACTGTCAGCACGACATTGAGGATCGGGACCCATTTCATCGCGTTGTGCGCGATCGAGGAATAGGTCCGCTCGGTCTGAATATCTGCCCGGGTCTGCGCGAAGACGTCGATACTGCCCGTGCCGCTCGCCCCGGCAAAGCCGTGCATAGCCTGGTTCATGGCATTGATCGTCAGCACCTGGCGGAAGATGTCGCTCGCGCTGCGCGAGATGCCGGTGAGATACTGGTAGGCAATCGGGAGGTCGGCCATGAGCTTGGCCTTGGCGAGCGCTTCGGTCTGGCGCGGATAGAGCTGACGCCCCGCGACAAGCGTCATCTCGTCAATGAGGCT
Organism: Altericroceibacterium spongiae; assembly: GCF_003610805.1. GTDB lineage: Bacteria > Pseudomonadota > Alphaproteobacteria > Sphingomonadales > Sphingomonadaceae > Altericroceibacterium > Altericroceibacterium spongiae. The sequence continues at coordinate 279,882 of NZ_RAPF01000005.1, forward strand.
CGCCCATTGCCCCGACAGCGCGGAGTAGGCTTCGCGGCAGGTGATGATCGAGGCCGTCACGCTGTCGTCGGCCTGCCGGGTCAGGAATTTCTGCGCGCGCGCAGCGCTGCCCGGTGCAATCGTTGCCCAGATGTCATCGCTCTCGGACAGCTCCTTCATCGAGTAGCGGCCGAGCAGCAGATCGTAGAACACGCATTGCCGGACATGCTCGTCGAAGTTCGCAGCAAACTCCGGATCGGAAATGCGCAACGACCGCGTCGATTCAAGCAGCCGCGCGCCATAGATCATGCCGTTCTTCGAGTAGTTGAGGTCGTCCGGCAGGCCGAATACGAGTTCGGCAGAGCGGGTCAGATAGTCTCCCGCCTGGCTGGTGAAGCTTGCCATCAGGGCGAGCCCGAGCGGGACATTGGCGACTGTTGCCGGTGCAAGGCTGGGATTGACCCGATCGGTAACATGGACGTCCATGCGCGGCACCATCAGGCACATGTAAATGAGCGTCGCACCGAGGAACCAGTTGAGCCATGCGCGCCAGTCCTGGTTGAACGCGGCCACTATGACCGCGAGCACCATGCCCATCACCAGCGCGACCTGGATGAGGCTCTTGTAGCCGCCCGCACCGGTCCAGGCGGCAACGGCGTTGAGGACATTGACGATGTACTCGCCGCCGCCGACCGTGAAAATCTCGACCATGCTGCCTGACCCTTATGGAACGATGGAGCGGGACTGCATCCCGCGCGACCAGTCGAGCGCGGCGGCCATCGACGGCGACATCGAGGCAGCGAGCATGTTCTCGATCATCGCCGTTTTCTCGATGATCTGCATGATCGCCGAGACCCGCACCTGTCCGGTCGCTTGTCGCTGGGCGAGGCTAGACCGGACCTCGGCGACCTGAGCGCGCCAGATCGCGAGCTTGGCTTCGTCGGCCGCGATGAAACTCGCCATCGAGCGTCCAGCCTCTGCGGTGATGCGTTCGAGAATGGCATAGAGGAGATCGATGCTGGCGATCTCGGCCAGCGTGTCGCGGTCGTCGGTGGCCATCCCGCGTCCATAGGCCGCCTGCACGGTGAGGATCTTGTAGAGCGGTACCGATGCCACCTGGAGTAATTCCTTCTCCTCGTCGCCAATCGCGGTGTCGCTGCGGATGGCCTCAACCATGCTGCCGATGAGCCGGGCAACGCGCGGTCTGATGGCCTTTGCGCTCGAGAGGCTCATCTGCTGGAAAGTGGGGTTGAGGCACTGGTCGGGCTCGTCGCACTGGAACACCCGCACCGACTGGCCCTGCGTCCCGTCGAGCAGTGCGGTCACCAGCGTCGAGGAGGCATCGCCGGCGAAAGGCACGAACTTGCCCGGCTCGTCGTCGCGGGGCGGCACGTAGATCACCGTGCCGATGAGCGTCATCGCATACTCGGCAAGATCGCGGTCGAATGTGCCGCCGGGGTTGAAGAAGGCGCTCTGCTTGAGGACATGCCAGGTGTAATTGCGCGGCACACCGGGATTGACGTCAGCATAGTCGGCGCCGGCGCCCTCGTTGGTCGAGGCGCGCTGGCCGCGCGTTCCGCAACCATGTTTGGCTGCGGCATAGTCGGTGAAAATACCTTCGGAATTGCCGATTGCTTCGCAGATCGCCTTGTCGGCGAGATCGCCCTTGGGCCACACGCCGCCGACCAGTCCCTGCGCCATCTCGCAGGAGTTGATCGAGAGATTGTTCATGAGCTGCGCCTTCTGGCTGAACTCCTGCATGATCTTCGAGCATTCGGGGCAGACGGTGTCGATCGCGAGGCTGAAGGCGAACCCCACCGCATTGTTGGCGACGGCCTTGAGCAATGCGACCATCTCGCTCGCGTTGATGAAGGAGAAGGACCCGGCGAAGATATCGATACCGCCGCAACCAGCGCGGGCACGCGGAAGCTGGAGATTGGCGATGTTGGTCGTCTTTTGCGGGAAGCGCGTCCAGACATTGCCGAGGCTGTAATAGCCCGCCGACTGGCCTTCGAACGCGCTCGGCCCGGTGACATTGGCCGCCGCGCCCATGTCGTCCATGAAACGGTCCATGCTGTCGCCGACGTTTGCGGCGACGGGGGACGCGACCATGCCGGCGGCAGCTATGGTGAGCGCCGCATTGCGGATGCTAGTAATCATGTCCGGCTTCCTTCGAGGTGAGGAGGTAGATGCGGTCCTGCAGCTCGTCGGCCGAGAGCACGCCGTACCCGATCGGGATCGGGCGCCTGGCCACGCTGTCCCACAGCACGAGCGCCGGGGTGATGCCGGGTTCGAGCCCCATGCGCGGCCGCTGGCCGCTTTCGACCTTGTAGTCGGGGAAGTGCCGGGACGGTCCGCCATCGGTCGAGATCGCCCGGACAGCGATATGCCAGCGGTCCGCCACCGAGCGCACGATCGGGCTCATCACTTCGCAAGCGCCGCAGGTCTGGGCGAAGAAGTAGAACAGGCCATAGCGCTCGGAGAGCCGGGCCATCACCGCATCGCGGTCGGCAGCGCGCGCGTCCTGCCATTGCTTCTTGGCGAGCGCGCCGACCGGCCGTTCGAGCGTGTAGTCGAGCTCGGGATCCTGCCAGATCGCGCGCTGCCAGACATCGGAGAACAGCGAAGCCCGGTCGAGCTGGGCACGCTGGAAGCGGATATAGGCGGTGACGTTTTCCGGTGTCGGATAGAGGATTGCACGCGCTTTGAGTTCGCGCAGTTCCCCCGTGACCGCGTCGAGTTCTTGCGTTGCGGTTAACTGGGCCGGTGGCTGCGCCATCTGCGGCTCCTCTGCCGGCACCGGCTTTACGCAATAGAACCAATAGCCGAGCCTGCGCTGCTCGCAGTAGAGGCTGTCTGCTGACGCAGCTGGCTCTGCCAGGCGCGCTTCCTGGGCAACTGCCCGAACGGGAAGCAGTGCAGCGAGACACATGGCCAGTGCTGGGAGGGCCAGCATCGGCAGTGATTGGCGGCGCGTCATTGGCCACTCCTTGCGTAATAGTCTTCGATTTTCTGCTGGATGAGGATGCTGGTCTCGAGCTCGTCGGGGAGCCGCGCAGCCTCGGTGAACTCGGCATAGACCTCGCTGAAATCCATCTGGCTGAGGTCGAGCCGGGCGAATTCGTCGAGCGTGAAACCCTCGCACTGCTCTTCCTTGGGCTTGTCCCACGGCTTGGGCAGCTGGAGGCGGCCCTGTTCCTGCAGGACCCGCGAGAGCTTGCTCTCGAAGCAGCAGTAGACCTTCTTCTTGGTCAGGCAGACGCCGAGGAACTTGTCCGAACAATAGGTCCCTACATAAGCGCACAGTCCCTGCGCATCGCGTTCGTGGAGCAGCACTTCCTCGCGGTTGCAGCCGAGCGCGACGAGCAGGCTGATTCCGGGGATGAGCGGGAAGCCCTTGCCCTTGCAGCAGTTGAGCACGCCGAAGACCTTGGAGGAGCAGGTGTTGCGGGTGCCGCGGAACAGCGTCAGCGTCTCGGGATCGAACTGGCCGCGGGCCTCGTCCATCGCATGGAGCGCGGTGACGGCATCCTTGAACTCATCGTTAGCTGTGCGCTCGATCGTCTCGCAGCTGCCGTCGATGCAATAGACATCACCGTCGCAGACATACTGGGTTGAGCTATCGTTTCCGGGAAGCGGGCACTCGTAGATGCGCTCCCAGGTCTGGCAAGGGTCTTCGTCAGTGAGGCATTCCTCGCGGACAAAGCGGCAGGTGCCCTGGCTTTCGATGTCGGAGCAGTCGGTCGCCGCTTCGCGCGCAATGCAGGTGTAGCTGCGTTGCCATTCCCAGCAGGGCCTGGTGACAGAGACGCCGTCGATCACGCGCGTCTGCGGATCGCTATCGGTGCAGATTTCGGCGTCCAGCGTGCAATCGCTATTGTCCGCAAGACCTGTGCACTGGCTTTCGTCAGGGGTCGTTGTTACGGTGGTCGCCGTGGCGATGCGGTAGGGCGTCTGCCCCGCGACCTGTTCGTTGCACGTCAGCTCGGTAAGCGGATCGCCCGGCTCGGTGCACCACTTGCGACCGCCGGACCAACCCCACTGCAGGCACGGACCGTCCCGGTGTCCGGTCACCCGGCAAAGAGCGCCCGAGAATTCTTCGCAATCCGGCTCAGCTGACAGGTTGAAGCTAACCAATGGGCTGCAAAGATAATGATACTGCGGTCGCTGGCTGACCGCGGCGACGAGCGGCACCGTGCATTGGCCCACCGACTGATCGATCCGTGTGCCCGTATTGCAGGTTGCGGTATATGTGCCTGCCGACCCCGAACCGGCCGGCAGCGGAACGCACGATCCCTGGCTGCCCGAAATTGCCATGCCGCTCGTGTAGTCCAGCGGCGTCTCATTGATCCTGAGGCTGCGGGCGATCACATCCTCGATCTCGTTCGGCTCGAACCTTGCGCGATTGGCCACGCTGTCGCGGATGGTGCGCATCGGCGTGCTGGTCGTGGCGGCGCTGCGGGCGCGGGCCTCGATCTGGTCGGGATCGCGCGTAAGATCCTGCAGGTCGCGCGTCGCCTGCGGATCGAAATTGGGAACGCGCGCAGCGTCGGGATTGGTCGTTGCGGCATCGCGCGCCTCGCCCAGCAACTCGGTGGCAAAGTCCTTGCCGTCGGCCCTTGCTGCATCGCGGGTCTGAGCGTGAATGGAAGCCGCGTTTGTGAGGGCGACGAGTGCCGCAAGGAGATTGGCGAGAGTTCTGCCGGTCATGGCCGTTCCTCCGTGGAGAGCTGGCGCAGATGGAGGCGGGCAAGCTCGGCGCCCGGACCCTTGCCCGAAGCAAAGGTCTCGAGGACTTCGCTCGCGCTGATGTTGCCGGCGATACGGTCGTGTGGCGGCACTTCGCTGGTGCAATCGAACCCGTCGCATGGGCTGAACTCGGTGCTCAGCATGACGAAACTCGGCGCGGCCTCGATGTTGAAGGCGCGGAACAGCCTTGGATCAATCCCGAGCGAACCGGCCGCGTCGCGGGTGCTCCAGATGGCGGCGAGCCGCTTCTTGAACGCCTCGCTGTTTCCTTGCGGGAAACCGCGCAGCACGGTGACGCCTCCCGCCCTGGTCATGTCATGGACCAGTGCTTTCAGCGCCTCGGGAGGCATCGACAGGCTGGCAAAGGCAATGAAGCGCGGGGCTCCCCCGAGCGATGCCTTCTCTGCGGCGGCTTGCCCCGCGATCATCGCGTCGAAGTCGAGGACGGCGTCGGTCTCGATTGCCTTGATGGTGTCCGCATAGGCCGCGCGATTGGCCTGCGCTTGCGTCTGGATAGCTTGTGCATCCTCGGTCAGTGCCTCGGCGCGTTGGCGGACATTGGTGCTGAGCGCCTGCGCATCGTCGGCATGTTCGGCCGCACGCTCGCGGATCGCTTCGAGGTCGATGCCTTCGGGCGCGCTCTGGGCGAGAGCGAGGCCACCAAGGGTGACGGCAAGGCCGACGGGCAAAAGGAGGAGGTGCTTGTTCATAGCGCGCAGCAGTTCCGCTTGCGCCAGACGAGATATCCCATGTCTTCGCCGATGGCGGGGATGACCTGTCCGGCCGATTGAAAGGTGGTTGAGGCGCCGACGGGCGGGCAGGCGTAACGGCCCGAGGTCGCCGGGTTTGGGTTGGTGGCCTGGAAGCGGTATTGCTGCTTGCGCATCACCGGCATCAAATATTTGCCGCACAGTCCCTTGGACCCCATCGTCCCCCACGACACGAGTTCGCGGTGGAGCTTGTAGGCAAAGCGCGAGAGCACGAGCCGCGATGCCTGGACGTGGCCTATGCTGGCCGAGACATTGCCGTTCATCGGATACATCGATCCCTGGCAGCCCGCGCACCAGAACATCTCGTCGATCGGCAGCTTCGCGGTCGAGGCGACGCAGTCGGCCGCACAGGCAGCGAGCGCCAGCGGGTTGGCAAAAAGCACGGCTTCGGGGTTGATGATCGCGGTAAGCTCGGAATCCTGCCACAGCGGATCGATCTCGGAGATGTAGAGAATGTCGATCGAGCCCGATTCCAGGCACAGGAAATCGGCGACGATCTCCATCCAGTAGATCAGCGGATAGGCATACCAGTGGACGTGCCAGCTCGAATAATACTGGCTCGCGCCGCCCACCGCCGACGGACCCGAGATCGAGCGAAAGCCGATATCGAAACCCGGACCGAGTTTCATGCCGCCGAGGTTCACGAAGCACCACGGCTTCATGCTGACATCGGCAAGCCGCACCGGCTCCCAGAAGCCCATCGCGATCCCGGGCCTCAGACCGCACAGGCACACCGGCAGATCGGGGTTGTCGGGATCGGGCCGGCTCGACGGCCAGATGTCCAGCCCGCCGATCGAGATCGGGAACAGGCACGACCAGCAGATGTCGGTGATCGGGTTGACGAAGCTGCCGGTGCAGCGACCGGGACCGGCATCGGCCATGGCGGGCGTTGCGGTGGCGAGACCAAGAATGGCGGCCAGCACGAGCGCCAGCTTTCTTAAGTGCATCATTGGGCTGTCCTCCTTTTCGGTGGCAGCGCGATTTCGCTGATTTCGAGCAGGCGGCCCTCCTGGCGCACGCGTGTAGGCACCGACCTGATCCCGAACCTCTCCGTGAGCTTGCCGCCCTGGTCGAAATAGAAGCGGCGCTGGCGGGCCTTCATCAGCTCGAGCGGCGCACCCTTCACCAGGATCAGTTTGGCATTGGCGTCCTGCTTGAGCGCCCAGGCGAGCTGGTCGGGATCGTCGCCGTCGAGAAACAGGAGATCAGCGCGAAGGCCGACGCTGTCGAGCGGATTAACCCTCGTGCCAGCGGCATGGATCAGCTCGCCTTTTGCCCCGCGGATATCGGCAGCGAGCGTGATCGTCGGATCGAAGTGCCAGCGCCGGGCTTCGCTGGCCCGGACGATCCCGGCGACGGGGTCGGGCCGGTTCACCCGCGCGATCGTGCGGCGCTTCAAATCTTCATTGAGCCGCGCGGTCTCGCCCGAACGTTCCATCTGCGTCAGGCGCGAATGGATCTGCTCGAGGAGGTCGCGCTCGATCACGGGAAACACCGTGCCGCGCTGCCCATAGTCGCGCGCCAGCACCTCGGCAGGGCAGAGCAGCACTGCAAGCATGGCTGCGGGGAGGATGAGTTTGCTCACAGGATCGCCCTCCCGCTGCCGAGGATCTGGCCGCGGCAGACGAAACCGATCTCGGCGTAGCGGCTGTCGAGGCCGCGGGGATGGCTGGTCCCGGTGTAGAAGCAGCCGTCGGGGATCGGGCCTTCGGGGCCTTTGTGTAGCGCAATGCCGAGACGGGTCTCATCGAGCCGCGCGGCGATCTTGCGACCGTTGATGAAGACCTCGTGGCCACGGTGGCTCACGACATCGCCCGGCACGCCCAGCACCCGTTTGCCGAAGAGCTGCGTGCCTTTTCCGAAATGCACTTCGACGAGCCAGCCTGCCGGCGGCTCGAAGAAGATCAGGCTGCCGCGCTCGATCCGCGCATGCTTGTCGAGCCAGAAGGCCCAGTTGGGCAGGCTCGGGCTAGCGTTGATGAGGAAGGCATGGTCTTTTGCGAAGGCGTCAACCGCGCCCCATCCGAGCGGCAGCAGCACCAGCGCGGTCAGGACAAGCGGCCGTTTGATCGTGCGGACAAGACGAGAGGCAAAGTGCGTCACTGACCGCCTCCCTGCTGAAGCTGGCGGGCGATCCGTGCGCGCAGTTCGTCGGTGGCATCGGGGGCATCGCCCGCGAGCACCGCTTCGCCGACCAGCACCACGCGGCCATCGGTTCCCATTTCTGCAACGGCACGCTCGGAGGCCTGGAGGAAGGCGAGCACGCGCGCCTGACTGGCTTCGGGATCCTGCTGCCCGCGCGCTTCGGCATCGACGAATGCGGCGATGGTCTCGGCAAGCCGGACGGTGACGATCTGCTGGCGCGGCTCGGAAAGCTCGCGGCTGACCCAGGTTACCCAGAGCAGTGCGGCGACGAGCGCGAGCACGCCAAGAATTCTCAGCAACAGCGGGTGATTAAAAGATTGTAATCTGCGCGTCTCAATCACGGTTTGCCTCCCGGGCCGGATGGTTGTCGAGATCGGCCGCGAGCCGCTTCAGGAAGCGCGGCATGCGAAACAGCGTCACCGCGCCAGCAAGCACGAGAAAGCAGCCCTTGAGGTCCTGGCTGAACAGGCTGCGGCGCAGGCCGTCGGCCTCAAGGTAGCGGTCCGACAGATTGGCGAGCTGAGTGAAGAGGCTGCCAAGGTCCCAGCCAGCAACGAACAGGAACAGCGCGAGCGGCAATCCCAGCACGATCAGCAGCGAGGTCGCGGCAAAGCGTGCGGTCTCGATCAGGACGAAGCAGCTCCCTTGCAGGAACGGCAGCAGGCTGCGGAGGTTGGCCGGCGGTGTCCGGTCGGCGAGATGCGAGACCATCATTGTCCACCTCCCGCCACGATGCGGATGGCATTTGCTAGGCTGTGTCCGCGCCGCTCGCAGTCCTGGATCGCGGCATAGGTGTCGGGATCGGAGGAGTAGATCGTTGCCGAGAAGGGATCGAGCACGAGCCGGCCGACCGCTTCGGTCTCGGGACCCTTTATGAAGACCTCGCTGTACTCGGTCCCCGAACGCTTGAGGCTGCGGATCAGCGTCTCGGTGCGGTCGTCCATGTCGAGCCGCGCGTTCGCCCTGAAATCGGCGATCGTCTCGGCCTTCTGCTGAAGCACCAGCATCCAGTCGCTGTTCTCGAGCGCAGCGCGCGCGCCATCGGACTTGTAATAGTCATTGAGGGACTGGGTCGCGGTGGCGAGCGCGCCGCCATATTTGCGCGCGGTGCGGGCGTAGGTCTCGACGAACTCGCCCATCGACCCGCCCTTGAGCATGGCCCAGGCCTCGTCGATCAGCAGCAGCTTCTTGGTTGCCCGTGACGAGCGCGTCATCGCCTGGCTGGTCATGAACATGATCGCCGAGAGGACCACGCTGCGCAGTTCCTCGCGGCACGCGAGATCGCTCATCTCGAAGACGGTGAAATCATCGTCGAGTGCGAAGCTCGCCTTGCCTGCAAAGAACCCGCCGTAGCTGCCGCCGCGGCAGAAGGGCGCGATCGCGGTGGCAAGATCGCGGCCCGCCTCGCTCTCCGAGCCATGGAGTGCATGCGCGACATCGTCGACCGATGCGCCGCTTCCGAGGGCCTCCCAGGTCGCAGTTACGGCCCGGTCGATCAGTCCGCGCTCGGTGTCGCTCGGCGCGGTGCCGGGACGCGTCATCTGGCCGACAATCGCCTTGATCATGGCGAAGCAGTCGAGGCGGTAGTCCTCGTCTTCGTGCGCTCGGGCATCATCGACCATCGAGAAGGGATTCAGCGAGAAGCCCGAGGCGAGCGTGAACTCGACGAAGCGTCCACCCTGCAGCTTGACCGAATGCTCGAAGCTGCGCCCGTCGTCGATCACCACGACCTTGGCGCCCGCACCGCGCAAGGCGGCGCAGAGCTCCTGCAGCAGGACCGACTTGCCCGAGCCCGACTTGCCGCAGATCGCGATATTGTGATTGCCGGCAGTGTTTTCGAACGGCGACCACCAGAAGGGCTGGCCGCGGCGGCCAACGAGCAGGAGGTGCGGGATCACGCCGCCGAGATATTCCCCCTGCATTGGCGCGATATGTGCCGCTGTCGTCGAGAGCATGGTCTTGAGGCGCTTTAGCCGCGCCATGTCGTCGGCGAGGCCATCGGCAAGGCTCAGGGGAAAGGCAGCGACGAGGCCCTGCAGCTGGAGAAAGCGCTCGTCTGCCAAATCCCAGCCCGCTGCCTTGTAGATCGCCTTGATGATGCGTTCGTGCGCGTCGCCCTGGCCGAGCGGCGAGATGCTGGTGAGCCCGTAGAACAGCTTCACGAGTTTCTTGCCGGCCTGGAGCTCGGCCTGGACGTGGCGCCATTCGGCCGACTGTTCGGCGAGCTTGGGAAGAAAGCGCGCGCTCTTGGTCTGGCTGAGACTGGTGGTGCGCATGAATTTGAAGCCCGCGCGCGCCGATGCGGCTTCCTGGTCGGGGTAGACGAGGCACAGCATGGTTGCCGTCGGACAGGGGAAGCGCAGCTTGTCGGTGAACATGTCGCCGATGAGCCGCGCGCATTCCCAGGGCGCCCAGCGCTCAGGGGTAGAGCGCACGGCATAATGCCGCACGTCGAAATGGTCGGGATAGCATTCGCCGACTTCGGGATTGCCCTCCTCGTCGCGGCCCGTCTCGCGGAAGCGCTCGGTCCTGAGGATCAGGCGATCGTCGCCGACCTCGAGCTCGATGTCGCGGCGGATCGCCTGGACATCGAGCGTATCGTGCGGGTTCCACGCATGGATGTCGGTCTCGTGCGCGGTGGTCGGCGAGGTAAGTTCGTCGATCAGCGCCAGCAATCCGCCCGGACGCAGCTCTTGCGCGTGCAGTCCGAGCGAATGGAGCATGCCCATCAGCCCTTCGCGGCATTCGGAGAGTTCGGCATCGGTCACGCTGCCGGGCACCGGCACGCCAAGCGAGACGATCAGCCGGACGTTGCGCGCGTGGAAGGGCGCATGCGCTGAGCCCGAATTCCAGACGAGATCGTAAAGGCGCCTGGTGCGCGCCCTGGCGATCGCCTCGTAGATACCGCCCTGCTCGTAGCGCGGAGCGAACCAGGGGCCGACCACACTACCGATCCGCGGAGATGCGAAGTTCAGGACCTGGAGGCAGGCGCCCTGCGGCAGGCCTTCGGAGAAGAACTGACCGAGGATCTCGCCGGTCCGTTCGTCGGCCCCGATCAGCGGGGTGACTTCGAGCACGAAGCCTTTGGAGCGGGCGTTGCGGTAGAGCTTCGCCCCCTCGTCATAGACCCGGTAGGGCAGCCAGTCCGAGAGCATATCGAGCCCGAAATGCGCCTGCGGCTTTTCAGGCCGAGCCGTGTCGGCAAACAGGCCCCGCGAGAGTGCGTCGCGCGCGGCAGCAAGGGATAGCGTCACTGGCTCTCTCCTTCGGTCATGTCAGGGTGGGGGACCGACTCGCGGGGAGGGGAAAACGAGCCAGGTCCCCCGGGTTCCGGCGCGTCAGCGCCGGGCATCACCGGAACGGGCTGCGAGGGGATAAACAGCTGTTCCGGCAATGTGTCTGTTGGTTGGAATTCAGGTGCGGGGTTGCCCTCGCGGGTCGCGGCAATGGTCGATGCCAGCGAGCGCAGGACTTCGCGGCGGCCCTGCGGGGCGCGCCAGCCTGTCCCTGCCTGCTCGGGCAGCGTCAGGTGAACGACGCGCGCCTCATGGTCGCGGCCCGCCGCGTCACGGTAGGGCGTCAACACGACCTGCAGGCGGCGAACCGCTTCGCCGGTCGGGGTCACCGTCCGCTGCGCGTCAGTCGTGTCAGCCTTTTCGATACCGGTCGCCCCGGCATCGATCGAGGAAGTCGGAGCGCAGGTCCCTTCGGGAGCGCGGCAGGCGAAACTGCCTTTGACGTTGCCGCCGAGGCTGGCGCAACCACTGGCCAAAAGGAGCGGCGCAACAAGCACCACGGCGCGAAGGATCGGGAGCCGGCTCATTGCGCCGCTCCCTTGCCCTCGGCGACGAAGCGGCGGATCGCTGCGGCATCGCGGTAGCCATGCAGCACTGCCCCATCGCGGGCGCGCACGATGACCGGAGTTCCGGCAAACCCGTTGGCCTTCGCAAAGACTTCGTTGGCATCGAGCACCTTGGCGTCCTTGCAGGTCTTGCCGGTCGCCGGACCCTGCCCGGCGTAGGCTGCATGGAGTGCCTTTGCCGGATCCTTGGCGCACAGTACCGCCTCGGAAATCTTGCGGCTTGCCGCGCCGAAGATCGAGATCGGTCGCTCTTCGACATGGACCCTGGCCTTGGCGAGTTCGCCCGCCAGGCGCTGGCAATACCCGCACTGGAAATCCGAGAAGACGACCAGGCGCTCGCCCTTGGGGTTGCCCCAGTGGATCGCGCCCGCAGCCGGAAGCGACGAGAGGTCGACATGGCTGGCGGCCGCCTGCACAGGCGCTTCGTCGCGTCCCGCCGGCGCATCGCTGGCTACGCGTGCCGCACCGGCCGCAAGCAGGTCGGGATTGAGTTCGAGCAGGCGGGCGGCGGTAACGTCGCGCCGTTCTTCCATGTCGTAGAGACGGCCCACAAAAAGGTAGCGGGCGGTCTCGTCGATGTAGAACAGCGTGTCGCCCGAGACGACTTCGCACCAGGGGCCAAGCGTATCGCAGCTGATCGCATCGATCGGGGTCTTGGGCAGCCGCAGTTTCAGCGCCTGCGCGACATCGCTTGCCATGCCGGCGGCGCTCGCAGGCATCGCGGTGACGGCCGAGACTCCGAGCGTCAGCACGGCGGCGGCGCTCGAGAGGGCAAGGGCAAGGTGGGCGGCGCGGGCCTTCAGGCCCGGTCGGTGGTCATTGTAGTTCATTTGGAGGGGCTCCTGACGTGGACGCCGTCGAGAAAGACGATCTCGACCTCGATGCCGGTCGGCATCTCGACGACGGGTTGGTATTGTTCGGCGCGTTCGATGAGGTATCGGCTGACGGTGTCGGCGGCCTCGCCAGCACCCTGACCGAAGCCACCGGCGAGAATGTCGGTCGGCGACAGCGCTTCGCGCTGACCGTTGGCGCCGACAGGCTGCGTGAAGATACCGTTGGCGTTGGCTGAGAATCCGCGCCCGAACCCGCCGACAATCCCGGCCAGCAGCGCCTGGCTGACAAGGCTGCCTTCGCGGCTGACCACGCGGCCGCGCACGCCCGACTTTCCGGCGAAGGAGATGAACCCCTTGACCTCGCTCACCGCGAAGCGCCCACCGGGCTGCGCGCAGGTCATGCGCACCAGCTTGACGTAGACCTTCTCGGCCGAGAGATCGCCGCGCGCAGCGCCATTGACGAGGCAGCCGGTGATGTCGGTGGTCAGCAGCTTGTTGCCGCGCATCACCGAGCGGGCCGGCCCGGTGATCCGGAGCACTACGGGAAGCGGATCGCTCTGGCTGGCAACGCCGGTCGAGGCGTCGACACCCACGATGACCGTTGCCGGTGCGTAGCTGTTGGGAGGCAGGTAATCGCGGCTCGCTTCGAGCAGCAGTGCGGGCGCAGTCTCTGCCGCGCGCGGCTTGCCGTCGTTGCCCGGCTCAGCGCTGAAACTCATCAGGCTGAGCTGTCCGCCCTGCGCTTCCGGCGCTCCTTGCGGTGGCTGGACAGCCCCGCCCGTTCCCACGCCGGGACCATAGGCCGGTGGTGGTGGCAGCGGCGGCGCGGTTGCAGGCGCCTTCGCGGCTTCGCTGAGCTGTGAACGCAGATTGGCATTCTCGGTCGAGATCGCGTCGATCGCCGCCTGGCCGTCGGAGCGCATCTGCGCGTTCTCGCTGCGCAGTGCTTCGAGCTCCTGCTCGATCTCGGGTCGCGGTAGCTGGGCCTGCTGCAGATCCTTGATCGCGCGGCCCTGTGCATCGAGCCGGTTGCCGTAGCTCGCGACGAACTCGCGCTGTGAGAGGTTGCGATTGACGAGGCCGCCGGTGTCGATCGTCGCCGCACCATTGGCATCACTGCCGCCCTCGTCGCCGTCGCCGCCGAAGATGAACATCCCGCCGCCGATGAGCGCGATGGCCCCGATCCCGGCGAGCAGCATCTTCTGGCGCTGCGCGATCTGCGAATTGAGGTTGCGCCGTCCGCTTTCGCGCGCTTCCGGCGAGCCTGGCAGAGGCCTCTTTTCGGCGTCCTTCTGTGTTGCCTCGGCCATCAGTCGAGGCCTCCCTTGGCAAAGACAAGGAAGGCACTGGTCGCTTCACCGGGAGCGAGTGCATCGCGGCCATAGGCAAAGGCGAGCGCGCCCGCGGGACCTTCGCGCTCGGAGCCAAGCGCAAGGCTATCTTGGCCGAGGTTGCGTACGAGGAAGCGCTTTCCGGTGAGTTCATCGCCCTGGTATTCGACGACCAGCTGGACCTCGATCCCGCCGGTACGGCGCGGAGCCGAAAGTTCGGCGCGAGCGGTGAACCCGGGCAGGACGGCATCGCTCGCCATCGCCTCGATCAGGCGGATCGCGGCGTCCTCCGGGCCGGTCTCGGTCTCCCATTCGGTAGCCGCTGCTTTTGCGAGCGCGGGATTGGTGATGAAAAGCTGGGTCGCTTCCTCGCCGCCAAGGCGGCAGGCGAATTTGTAGACGTAGCCCGCCTTGCTGGTGGCGAAGAAGCTGACCCGGGCGGCGGCAAATTGCGGGGGCACGGAGATATAGATGTCTCCGCGCACCGGCTCGTGCGTCACCTGGAAGTCGTTGTAGGGAAAGCCGCTCGCGATCTTCGAGACATTGGCAAAGCCGTCATCGATGAGCGCAATCCGGGTGAGTTCGCCGCGTGCGAGTTCGCAGTCGATGGTCGCGTTGTCGGCGGCCTCGACGAACTGGTCGGCATGCGCAGGGATAGGGGCGAGCGCGAAGGCGATTACGGCGAGGCCGGTCAGCTTGAGTCCGGGATCGGGGCGCCGAGTCGCGCCGATCGCGAACCAGGCAAGGCCGGTTCCGGCAAGCGCAGCAGCGAGGGGAGATGGGAGAAGGCTCATTGGCCGGGTTCCTCCTTGTCGGTGGGAAGTTGCTCGAAACCGGCGAGCGCGACGCTGAGACCACGCTTCGACCAGCGGAAACGGAAGGAGCGGCGCTGGCTCGCGATCACCTGCGCGCCGACGAAGGTCTTGAGCGTGCCGGTGACGGTCGAGGTCAGGGCCTTGGGATCGACATGCATTTCCGCGATCACGAAGGCCTGGCTGATGTCCGAGCCGCGCTGTTCCTCGACGATTCTGACGAGCTCGGCCTTGAGGCGGCCGTGCGCGGCGGGATCGGCGAGCTTCAGAATGTTCGCCATCCAGTAGTCGAGGCTTTCCGGGGCCCGGTTGAGGAGCATCAGCGCCGTGTCGCGGGTGACGAGCTCGAGATAAGGCGCGTCGATCCCGCCGCTCGAGACGGTGATCCGCTCGGCGGTAATCGGCACCAGCACAACCTGCTCGTCGCGGGTCACGGCGGCGCCGAGGCTGACCAGCGTGGTGAGGCCAAGGACACTTGCCAGCACGGCAAAGCGGTTGCGTTGTCGAAGGTAAGTCTGCGCCTGTTCGTGCGCGAATTCTGCTCGCATGGGTAGCCTCCCTCAGCCCGCCAACAGGCGGCAGTGGGAGGGCGGCGTGGCTTTCAGCCCGAGAAAACTCCCGGGCAGGTACCAGTACGCAGCATGCACCAGTGCCGAACCGGCGCCGCGTGTCTTTGCCTTCCGCAAGGCAAGCCAGGCCCCGGCGGCCAAGCCGATACCGATGAAGATATGCTGCGAGAGAATGCCCCAGGCGAAGGGAATGAGAATCCCTGCAAACTCGTCGATGGTCCAGAAGCCGATGAGCTCCGGGTCGTCGAGCCGCCGTGGAACGAGGTACCTGTCGGCCATGCCGCCCTCCTGTCGTGACCGGATCCGCTGATCAGATGACCGCTGTCACGACCGAGGTGACGATCGGAACGCCGGTGCCGACACCGATCCCGACGCCGACCGGGACTGCGACCTGGCCGAGCGAAAAGCGCCCCGAGGCGAGACCGATCAGACCGCCCGCGAGGCTGAGCACGGTGATGATCTTGCCGCCCGAGCCTTCGAGAAAGTCGGTGAACTTGGTCAGCGCGGGATCGAAGGTGGTGTCGGCGCCGGCAAAGGCTGCACCGGCGCAGGCCAGCGCCACGCAGGCGGGAAGAATGTAGTCGCGGCCACGAACGCGGTTGAGCGTGCGCTGCTGGACCGGAAGGGCAGTCTTGGTGGTCATGGATGGAACCTTTCGAGGGATTGAACATCAGTCAGCGATGCGTTCGCTGTATGTTCTTTCCTCTCTCCGGAGCCGGGCTGTAGGAAATCGGGAACTGGATTCTGGGGCTGCCGGCCAAGCAAAAAGCGACATCGGAAGGTGCGCATGCCGGGATCCGCGCCGGCCAATTGCGCTGCAGCGCCGACTGTGCCGGCTTTGGCGCGAAGCGTGCCGTCATATGCGCGAACACGACCGAAATTCGCGCGAATCGTCGAAGGAAGCTGATTCGTTCCTTCCTCTATGTTCTCTTAATGTTCTTTTCGTTTTCCTACAGGCTTCCTTCGCGGTTAGCCGGTGAGTCGATCACATCTTGAGAAAAGGATTCGTCGATGACCAGCATAGCGCTCTTTGCCGAACAACAGGTTCGCGCCGACCTCGCCCGGCTGCTTGTAGCAGCTGTCGAAACCAGCGGCCGTGCCCGCTGCGACATCGCGCGCGACGCGCAGATCCATAAAGATGCCTTGCGCCGGGTCCTCGCCGGCGAACGCTCGGCCAGCCTCGGCGAAGCCTTGCGCATTCTTGCCGCGTGCGGCGTCGCGCCGCACGCACACCTGCTCCTGTTCCTCGTCAGCAGCGGCGATCACGCGATTGCGTGGCTGCAATCGGACCTAGCGCAGTTCTTCGAGGACTTTTCCGGCGAACTGCCCTCGGCGCTCGAACGTGTCCTGGGCAACCAGGTTCACGATGTGAAGCCGCGCTGGGCTAAGGGCACGGCGCACCGTGTTGCACGGCTGCTCTCCGACCACATCGATGAACTTGAACGCAAGGACGCGCTACTAGGCGATGTTTTCGCCGGTGTCGAAGGAGGCCATCGTGGGTGAAGAGATCGACAAGGGAGCGACCGAAACCCGCCGGGTCACCCGTCTCATCCGTCTTCCGGAAGTGCAACACCGCGTCGGGCTAGGCCGTTCGACTATCTATCGCTGGATGGCCGAGGGCAAGTTTCCGAAGCCGGTGCAACTTGGTGGCTACTCTGTTGCATGGGCGGAAGATGAAATCGATAATTGGATTGCGGTTAGATTGCCCTGATAAAAACAACTAGGTCACGATAGGTGAAGACGCCAGTGGCTTTCGCCTGCGGTAAAGAGATGCACAGCTTTGGGAATGCTGCGCATCGGCTTTTCGCTTAGCCTTTCATCCGACCATATAGCCAGCATCGGACGCTGCGGTGGGATATGCAAACATCGTCGACTTGATGTCGTCCGCTGAAAGGCCATGGCGGATGGCAAGACCAAACACGTTGATCAGTTCATCGGCAGCGGGACCCACCAAATGGGCACCGAGGATGCGGCGCGTGCCGACCTCGATCAGAACTTTGTGTCCGTAAATCTGGGCGTTTAACCGCCTCGCCGAAAACCAACCGGGGTGCGAGCCAGCGCTCACCGTAAAGTCCAGACCTGCCTCACGTGCTTCGCTTTCAAGCATTCCGGCCCGCGCCGCCGCCGGCTCGGTGAACAGTGCACTCGGAACCCCGTGATAGTTCGGCGTGCGGCCGCTACCCTCGAGTATGTTATCTACCACGACCTTGGCATCGTGACTGGAGACTGGAGTCAGTGGCGGGCCATTTGCAGCAGCGTCACCCGCCGCGAAGACCTTGGGGTTGCTCTGGCTTCGTAGCTGAGCGGTTAGCGCCAGGCGACCATCGTCAATGGCGACGCCTCCAGCCTCGAGATCGAGCGAGCCGATCGCGGGGACCCTTCCGGCAGCGTGCACCACCAGCTCCCCTTCGATCATGCGGTCGCCAGCATGCACGGTCAGACCGCCGGCTGTCTTCGTTACGCCGTTCACCTCGGCATCCACGATTTCAATGCCGAGATCGTCGAAACTCGGCATGAGCCAATCGACCGTATCCGGGTCGAAGGCTTTCAGAATGCGGCCTCGTTGGACGATGGTGACCTTTGCTCCGGCGCGTGCGGCGAGGTGGGCAAATTCCGCGGCAATGTATCCGCCGCCGACGAATACGATCCTATCTGGAAGGGTTTCAAGTTCCAGGAATGCATCGCTGTGGGTCAGCAATGGCTCGCCTTCGATGCCAAGTGGCCGAGGCTCCGCTCCCGTTGCGATAAGAGCGTGCGAGAAACTCAGTTCCCTGTCGCCTACCGCGATCCTGTCGGGGCCAGCAAAGCGCGCCGCTCCGTAGAAGGTCGCCACGCCCTTTCGCTCGTAGCGAGCTTCCTGTTTTTCGGGGACGGGGTCGGTAAAGCTCCGCTTGAATGCCTGGAGGTCGCCCCAGTCAATCGAAACCGAACCTTCGATGCCCTTCCCCTTCATTCGCCTGTATGCAGCGAGCGCTTCCTCTGCACTCACCATCATCTTTTTCGGGTCGCATCCCCGCAGCGCACATGTGCCACCGTAAGGTCTATAATCGATAACCGCGCAGCGCTTCCCGGCGTCGGCCATCCGGTGGACCGCGACCTGCGCAGCAGTTCCCGATCCGATGGCGACGAAATCGAAAGCCTCAGCCATTACAGCAATCGCCCTCCTGGATCGGAGGACAGGGAACGGTCCCGTAGGAACAGAACACGCAGCAATCACCTTGGAGCGGCTGAAGGCGAACGCCGCATGCCGAACAGTTGTAGAAGAACATGCAGGCGTTGGTCGGCATCTCCTCGTCCTTCTCATGCCCGCATTCGGGGCAGCGCAAGCGCGAGATCAGGATCGGATCAGCCATAGAGAAAAGCTCCGGCGAGCAGAACCAACCCGATGACAATGCCGATGGCAGTCAGGACTCGATAGGTGGATGAACCGCACGCCGTATCGGTCGGGCATGTCCGCGCCTGGCGGAATTGCCAGAGGAGCCGAAGGGTGGCGGCAACAAGCAGAGCTGAAGCTAGAACCAGGAGGGGCGTGCGATACGGTCCGACGGCGGGGGCAATACTGCCGAGCCACGCTGAGCCCACTCCCACCGATGCCAAAACGAGAGGAAGGGCACAACAAGCGGCCGCGCCGAAAGCCGCGGCAATGCCGCCACCGGTTGCCAATCCGTTCCACCAAATCCCGAGGCTGCGCATTGATCTTCCTTCTGTAAAATCCGAGATGCAACCCTATCTAAACTCAGTAGCCACTACAGACTCAAGAGGTTTCGGCGTGAAAATTGGCGAGGTTTCAAGACGAGCGGGATGCAATATCGAGACCATCCGCTACTACGAGCGGATTGGGGTCATCGCTCCCCCTCCACGAAGAGGCGCTTACCGCGACTATGGTCCTCGGGACATCGAGCGCCTCCGCTTCGTCAGGCGCGCGCGCGAACTGGGCTTTTCCCTTGAAGAGGTGCGGGCATTGCTTGACTTGACGCCAGGTCAGGAAGTGCATTGCGATGAGGTGCAGTCGATCGCTGAACAGCACCTCGCGAACGTCCGTGCGAAGCGGGCCGACCTTGAGCGTATGGAGAACGCTCTCGCTGAGCTAATCGAGCAATGCGGCACCACGAGTGTTGATCGGTGCCCGGTATTGGAAAGCCTAGCCGGCGAAGGCTAGCCCAACGGATCAAAGCGACAGGCCAACGGGTTTCCACCCATCTAAAGCGCCTTTCGCCGAGGAAGCAGAGCACCAGAGGGGGCGCAGCCGCCGAGGGGGCGTCAACCGACAGTCGGATTAGGGATTCAGAGCGGTGCATCCGCACATTCTCCCTTCTGGCGTCAATGAACAGTTGCGCGGAACGCCTCCGCAATTCATCGAAAAATATCGATAAGAATTGACGGCCTTGCAATCCATCGATAATTGCCGATGGATGAAGTCGACCACAGGACTAGAGGCACTCTCTGCGCTCGCGCACCCGACGCGGCTTGATGCGTTCCGTCGTCTGGTGCGCAGCGAGCCCCACGGGCTCTCTACCGGCCAGCTCGTGGAAGCCTCGGGCCTCACGCAGAGCACTTTCTCGAGTCACCTCGCGATCCTCGTCGGCGCTGATCTCGTCATACCTGAGAAGCGGGGGCGACAGATGATCCAACGGGCAAACATCAAAGTCCTGCGCGACCTGATGCTGTTTCTCGCCAAGGATTGCTGTGAAGGTCGCGCAGAGCTTTGCGAGCCGCTTGTCGCCGAACTTTCCCATTGTTGCTGAAGGAGCAGGCAATGGCTGACCAACCCTACAATGTCCTGTTCCTGTGCACGGGCAACTCGGCTCGCTCGATTTTGGGCGAAGCGCTGATGAACAAGATGGGCGGAGGTCGCTTCCGTGCCTACAGCGCAGGCAGCCAGCCCAAGGGCGACGTGCATCCGATGTCGCTCGAGGTGCTCGATAGCTTCGGCTATCCGACCGATGGCTTGCGCTCGAAGAACTGGAGCGAGTTCACCAAGCCCGGCGCACCGGAGTTCGATTTCATCTTTACTGTCTGCGACAACGCTGCGGGCGAGAGCTGTCCGGTATGGCCAGGCAAGCCGCTCACCGCGCATTGGGGCGTAGAGGATCCCGCCGCAGTCGAAGGGGATGGCCAGCGGCAGGCTTTCGTCGATTCGCTCAGCTATCTTAAACGCCGGATCGAGCTGTTCCTAATGCTCCCGCTCCAGAGCATCGACGAATTGTCTGTGCGCAGCAAGCTGGCCGCCATCGGCCGCGAAGAAGGCGCCAGCGCCAAGGCCAAGGAATCCTGAATGACCACCGACATCGTGATCTACCACAACCCCGAATGCGGCACCTCGCGCAACACGCTGGCGATGATCCGCAACGCCGGGTTCGAGCCGCATGTTATTGAGTATCTGAAGACGCCGCCTTCGCGCGCCATGCTCGAAAGCCTGATCGAGCGCGCTGGGCCCACCCCCCGTGCGCTGTTGCGTGAAAAGGGCACGCCATATGCCGAACTGGGCCTCGGCGATGAGAGCCTGAGCGATACAGCGCTGGTGGACGCGATGATGGAGCACCCGGTCCTGATCAACCGTCCAGTTGTCGTCTCCCCGCTCGGCGTCCGCCTGTGCCGTCCGTCAGAGGCGGTGCTCGACATTCTGCCAAGCCCCCAGCTGGGCGCCTTCACCAAGGAAGACGGCGAGCAGGTCGTGGACGCGGCGGGCGAACGTATCGCCTGATGCTGCTTGCGGTTGCAATTTTCGTGGTCACCATCACGATGGTGATCTGGCAGCCGCGCGGGCTCGGCATCGGGTGGAGCGCGATCGGCGGAGCGCTGCTCGCCCTTGCCACCGGCGTCATCTCGCTCGCCGACATCCCGGTGGTGTGGAACATCATCTGGAACGCCACCGGCGCCTTCGTCGCGGTGATCCTGATCAGCTTGATCCTCGATCGTGCCGGGTTCTTCGAATGGGCTGCGCTCCATGTGGCGCGGTGGGGGCGCGGCGACGGTCGCTGGCTATTCGTGCTCGTGGTATTGCTGGGTGCAGGTGTTGCCGCGATCTTCGCCAATGATGGCGCGGCGCTGATCCTGACCCCGATCGTGATCGCGATGCTCCGGGCGCTGGGATACAACGCCAAAGCGACGCTGGCTTTCGTCATGGCGGCAGGGTTCATTGCCGATACGTCGAGCCTGCCGCTGGTCGTGTCGAACCTCGTCAATATCGTCTCGGCGGACTTCTTCGATATCGGGTTCGGCGAGTATGCGCTGGTCATGGTGCCAGTCGACCTGGCGGCTATCGTGGCTACGCTGGCAGCGCTGCTGCTGTTCTTCCGCAAGGACATTCCGACCAGCTACGACGTCGCACAGCTCCGCGCTCCGGCAGAAGCGATCCATGACCGAGCGACCTTCCGCGCCGGCTGGGTGGTGCTGGCCCTGCTGCTGATCGGTTTTTTCGTTCTCGATCCTCTTGGCGTGCCGATCAGCGCGGTCGCTGCCGTCGGCGCGCTGGCGCTCATCGCGATAGCTGCGCGCGGCCACGTCATCCCTACGGGCCAGGTGATCCGCGAAGCGCCCTGGCAGGTCGTGATCTTCTCGCTCGGCATGTATCTGGTCGTCTACGGCATGAGCAATGCGGGGCTTGCCACTGCGATCGCCGGGGTGCTGGAGCGCTCGGCCGAGGGCGGCATATGGGGTGCGGCCTTCGGAACGGGCATTCTGTCCGCGGTGCTATCCTCGGGCATGAACAACATGCCGACCGTCCTCGTCGGCGCGCTGTCGATCGATGCCACGAGTGCCACCGGCCCGGTTCGTGACGCCATGATCTACGCCAACGTCATCGGCTGCGACCTCGGGCCAAAGATCACGCCGATCGGTTCGCTCGCGACCCTGCTGTGGCTGCATGTGCTGGGACAGAAGGACGTGAAGATCGGCTGGGGCTATTACTTCCGCGTCGGCATCACACTGACCACGCCGATCCTGCTGGTAACCCTGGCCGCCCTCGCACTGCGATTGAGCCTCGCATGAAGCTGTTCCTCGTCTATCCGCTCGCGGCGCTGTTCGAAATCGCCGGTTGCTTCGCATTCTGGGCATGGTGGCGGCTGGAGAAGAGCCCCTTGTGGCTGCTGCCCGGAATGGTGTCGCTGGCCCTGTTCGCCTGGCTGCTGACTCTCGTGCCGACCGACGCTGCCGGTCGCGCCTTCGCAGCCTATGGCGGGGTCTATGTTGCCGCGTCGCTCCTGTGGCTGTGGACTGTCGAAGGCACCACCCCCGACCGGTGGGACTTCGTCGGCGGCGCGGTCGTGCTCGCCGGCGCTGCCATCATCCTGTTCGGCCCCCGCGGCTGACGACCCAAATTTGGAGAATTTCCTTGTCCCGTCTGCGACCCTTGCCCGATCCCGACAGCTTTCCGGCGCTCGACCCCGCCTTCGTCCATGCCCGCCCGGCGGAAGGTCTCGGCGCCGACCAGCCACCGCCGCGCATCCTGTTGCTCTACGGCTCTCTGCGGGAGCGCTCGTATTCGCGCCTCGCGGTCGAGGAAGCTGCTCGATTGCTCCAGCTGTTCGGCGCGGAGACGCGTATCTTCGATCCCTCCGACCTGCCGCTGCCCGATCAAATTGGCGGTGACGACCATCCTGCCGTTCACGAGCTTCGCGAGCACGCGTTCTGGTCCGAGGGCATGGTGTGGTGCAGCCCGGAGCGGCACGGCCAGATCACCGGCATCATGAAGACCCAGATCGATCACCTCCCGCTCAGCATCGGGGGAATGCGGCCGACCCAGGGGCGGACGCTGGCGGTCATGCAGGTATCTGCCGGCTCGCAGTCGTTTAATACCGTCAATACACTGCGACTGCTTGGGCGCTGGATGCGGATGTTCACCATCCCGAACCAGTCAAGCGTGCCGAAGGCATACGAGGAGTTCGACGAGGCGGGCCGCATGAAACCGTCCTCGCTCTATGACCGCATCGTCGATGTCATGGAGGAACTGGTGCGGTTCACCGTCCTGCTGCGCCGGCATGCCGACCAGCTGGTCGACCGCTATTCGGAGCGCAAGGAAGCCAAACGCGATATCGATCCCAAGGCCGATATCTCGTCTATCGCCTTATCGTCATCGTGAGACGTCTAGAGCCTTCGACATCCTGCCTGAACAAGTGAGCCTGAGGCGGTGAGAGAATATTCGGTGATCTATTCTCTCGGCGCCACAATTCAATTTTGAGCTCGAAATCGCAGTCTCACGGATTGGAGTTTCTTTCGGGCCTCATCGCATCCGGGGGCGAGGCCTGCACCATGGGCAGCATATACTCCCGTGGCATCTGTCCGCAGACCGATCGCGGGCCGATTGCAGACAGGAGATCGCGCACCGCGAACTACGGCCCCTTCGCGCGATTGCGCCGGAGCTTGGGAAAGCGATTGGCAAGAAGCACGAAGCCGGAAATTGCAATGACGGTCCCGCCGATGCCGAACAGGAGCAGCCACCAGCTGTTGATCCGGTCACGCTGGGTCCAGTCCATGATGTGGAGTCCCCAGACGAGGTCGAATAGGCGCCAGGTATCGCTGCGCGCCGCGAGCACCGCGCCGGTTGAAGCGTCGATGTAGAGGCGCGTGCCATCCGGATCGGCAAATTGCACCTGCCACGCCGGAAACGGTCCGCCGAATTCGGTGCCGACCGGCGCTTCGATCGACATTGAGGATTTGATCGCGGTGCTGGGTCCCGTCCAGGCAGCCGAGGCGATTTGCTCGGCGGCGTCGCGCGAGAGCGGCGACAATTTCCGTCCGGTCACTGCTTCGTGCAATGTTGCGCTGCCATCGACGCGCTTCAATTCAACCACCGGATCGCCGTTGACGGTCTTCGTCGTTGCCGAGACCAGGTCGCCCTCGTTAGCCGCCCATGCAGGTAGCGGAGCGTCAACGCCCAGGGGTAATGGTTCGCGCGAGATCACGTGCTCGGAACGGACGTGTTCGATTTTCAGGAACGACATGATCGTCCCGGTTGCCATCCACAGGAGGGCTTGCACGCCGACGAAGACTGCGAGCCACTTGTGGACCTTGCTGCCAAAGATGTGCAGTCGCAGCTTGCGCGAACGCTGGCCTGTCATCGCGGCCGGTTGATCAGTTCTGGCGCGGCGCGCGTGACGAGGAGTGGTACTGGACGATTTTCCAGTTGCCATCCTCGTGCGTCAGTACGGACGTCGCAACCCCGTCGCGCTCGATTACACGGCCATCCGTGAGGGCGATCCGGTAGCGGTAAGTTTCATGGCCATACGCCACATGCCCGACTATCTTGGCGTTCACCGTCGGATTGGTGAATGCGAACTCGGTGATCTCGCCGAGCTCTGGGCCGAGGTGGTGTTCCATGTACTGCGCGAACGTGCCCTCGGCCTTGCCATTCTCGAAAACCAGCGAGTCCGCGGCAAACAGCGTCCGCATGGCCGCCTCGTCACGGGCAACCAGTGCCTCACGGTAGGCAACGAGCACGGCCTGCGCCTGTTGCGTGAGCGCGTCCGGCGCCGCAATTTGTGCGCTATGGGCGGAATGATCGCCATGACCGGCATGCTGAGCGTGCGCCGCAGTGGCCATCGCAGCGAGTGCCGCCGCAGCCGCAGCCGCGAAACCTGTAACCCTCATCGCTTATCCCCTCAGAACCAGAACCGAACGCCCACGACATAGTTGGTCACGCTTGGATCCTCGCCCGCAAGGTGGGCATAGTCGGCGCTCTGGCCAACCTTCCATTCCTGCTCGATGCCGACATAGGGCGCGAATTCACGGACGAATTCGTAACGCAGCCGCAGCCCCAATTCGACCGAATCGAGACCGGCTCCGACACCCAGTTCGGGAATGTCCTGCGCGGACAGGTTCACCTCAGCGCGCGGTTGCAGGATAAGGCGCTGCGTTATGCGCTGGTCCAGTTCGGCTTCGACACGTGCCGTCAGATCGCCCTTGGTCGACAGGAAAGCGGCCGCATCGACCTCGAACATATAGGGCGCCAGACCCTGCACGCCGAGGACGGCGTGGGTCCGTTCGGGGCCCGTCAGGTCCTGCCGTACGCCGGCTTGCAGGTCCCACCATGGGCCGATCGCGTGGCTCCACAAGCCTTGGATTTCAGCGGACTCGGGCTTTTCGCCGAATGTGCCTTCGCCCTCGCTCTTGAACCAGAACTTGTCGAGGTCACCGCCGTAGTAGCCCTGCACGTCCCACAGGTAACCATCCCCGCCTTCCCGTGCGCGATATTCGGCGCGGTCGCCCTGGAACCAGAAAACGTTCATCCCGCCGTTCTCGGCGCGCAGAGCATCGCGGGAGGCACGCATCGCGTCCGCCCCCCAGATCGCATCGGCGGCACGGGGCGGTCCCGATCCCGCCGCAGCCGGAGGCGGTCCTTGCGGGATGGGGGTCATGTCCATGGCGCCATGGTCCATAGTGCCATGGTCCATAGTGCCATGGTCCATCATCCCGTGGTCCATCGACTGATGGTTCATCGGTGGTTGGCCGGACCACTGCATCCCTTCATGGCCCATCGCCTCGTGGTCCATGTTTTCCATGGTAGAATCGTCCATCGCCGGCATCTGGCTATGATCCATCCCCGAATGGTCCATGGTGGAATGGTCCATCCCCTCCATCTGGCTATGGTTCATCTGCGAATGATCCATGCCAGAGTGGCCTTGGTGCGGATCGGCGGAGGCTATTTCGCCCGGTTGCGCAGTGGGCGCACACGCTCCCTCGGGCACCGGGTGGCCCATGGCGCGATGACGTGCGGCCTCCTTTTCGCATTCGGTCTGGGCAGGAGCCTGGGGCGCGGGCATCGCGTGGCCCGAATGGTCCTGCGCGAAGGCCGGGGTGGCGGTGCCCGCCAGAAACATGGCGACGATCAGGCGCATCAGTCTTCTCCCACCCGTTTCACATCGGGCGCCGAAGGCGGCTGGGCGACGGTCACGATCTGGAACATGCCCGAATGCATGTGGTAGAGCAGGTGGCAGTGAAAGGCCCAGTCGCCCTGTTCGTCGGCGGTGAGGTCGAAGGTGGCGCTGCCGCCGGGCTGCACGATAACCGTATGCTTCTGCGGCTGCCGGTCGGCAGGCGCGCCGTTGACCAGTTCGAAGAAATGGCCGTGCAGATGGATCGGATGCGCCATCATCGTATCGTTGACGAGCTTCACACGGACACGTTCGTTATAGGCGAAGCGGATGGGGTCGTCGCTGACGGCGGTAAACTTCTTGCCGTCGAACGACCACATGTAGCGCTCCATGTTGCCGGTCAGATGGATCTCCATCTGACGTGTCGGGCGGCGCAGATCGTCGTTCGGCTCGAGCGCCACAAGATCCTTGTAGGTGAGAACCTTGTGGGGAACGTTGTCCAGGCCGAGGCCCGGATCGCCCATGCGATCGACCGGGTTCATCGACACCATGTCGATGCCGGGGCCGACCTCCACGCTGGGCGGCAGCAGGGATGTGTCGCGCATATCCATGCCGCTCATGTCCATTCCGGCCATCGGATCCGCAGACGCACCTTGCGATGGCATGTCGTGGCCCATGGCCGAATGGTCCATCCCGCCTATCTCGCCACCGCCATGGTCCATTCCGCCCGAGCCGTGGTTCATGCCCATGTCCGCCATCGTCAGCAGTGGCGGATCGCGCAATGGAGGGACCGCAGCCCGCGCGCCAGGACGGGAGGCGAGGGTCGCCACCGCCATGCCCGACCGGTCCATGCTTTCTGCCACGATTGTCCGCGCCTCGCCGGTCGGCTCGACAACGATGTCGTAGGTTTCCGCTGTGCCGATCTGAAACTCCTCGACCTCGACCGGGCGCACGTTTTGACCGTCGGCACCGACCACCCAGAACTTCACTCCGGGAATGCGGACATTGAAAAATGTCATGGCGCTGCCGTTGATGACGCGCAGCCGTACTCGCTCGCCAGGGTTGAACAGGAACTCGAGACCCTCTTCCGGTCCGCGCCCGTTGGCGAGGTAGGTGTAGGTCGAGCCGGTCACGTCGAGGATGTCGGTCGCCATCATGCGCATACGCGCCCACATCCGGCGGTCCTCGCCCGACAGCGGATAGTCGTCGGTCCAGGTGTTCTGCTGGTAATTGAAGTAGCCTTCGCCCTTCTTCAGCTTGTCCATGATCGTATGGGGGTGAAGAGGCGTGAAGTCGCTCAGGAGTAGAACATAGTCGCGGTCCGCTTGCACGGGGACCGTCCCGGCGGGTTCAACCACGATCGGGCCGTAGTGCCCGGCCTGCTCCTGCAACCCCGAGTGACTATGCCACCAGTAGGTGCCGCTCTGTCGCAGCGCGGGGATGTCATAGACGAAAGTCTCTCCAGGTTTGATGCCGGGAAAGCTGACACCCGGTACGCCGTCGTACTGGAATGGCAGAAGCAGCCCGTGCCAGTGAATGGAGCTGTCTTCATGGAGGGTATTCGTCACTGCCAGCCGGACCGGCTGACCTTCCTTGAGACGGATCAGCGGACCCGGTACGCTCCCATTTACAGCGATGGCGTGGCCGCGACGCCCCTGCACAACGCGCGGACCTTCGCCGATCGTCAGTGCGATGTCGCGGCCCGACACTTCGTCGAAGCCGGGGCGGATGGGGCCGCCGCCGTGCAGGTCGGCGCCGCGGGCCCATGCCGGCGCTGTCTGACCGAGGGCGAGCAAGCTTGCCGCGCCGGCGCTGGCGGTGAGGAACTTTCTGCGGTTGATTGCGACGTCGTCGATTAGAGGAAGTATGCTCATGCCTCTGTTTACGCCGCGACCGCCATCACCCCTCAAAGAAAATCGATCTTATTGCGCAGGCGCTGACGGGCCCGATACACACGTGTTTCGACCGATTTTTCCGTTACTCCCAACAATTCAGCAACCTCGCCATGGCTTCGCCCCTCGATGGCGACCAAAACAAGAGCCTCGCGAAGGCGGAGCGGCAAGCGATCTATCGCGTTGGTGACCTGAGCGAGCAATTGCCGGTCGGCGATCTCAACATCAGGACCGGGTTCGTCTGCCGCAACGGCAACGTCGGGACCTAGGGCCCTCAAACTCAGCAGCCGCACAACCTTTTGGCGCCTGAGCCGGTCGCGGCATTTGTTGAGCGTCACGGTTGTCAGATAGGCTGCTACAGGCTTGCGAGGATCGAGCTTGGCTCGCGCCATCCAAACCGATGCCAGTGCGTTCTGCAGCGCATCTTCGGCTTCGTCGGCAGACGAGAGCATCCGGCGGGCCAGACCGAGCAGGCGGGGCAGATGAGGCTCGACGAGTCTGCCGAATGCTGCCTTGTCCCCTGCAATTATCTTTTCGACCAGTTCCTCGTCAGGTGTGTCGTTCCGCCCCTCCACGACCTGTCATTCGCCAGGTTCGCGTGTTAGCGAAGCCGCGACCTGGCGATCGAAGCGCGCGCGCTGCTCCTGATCGAGCAAGGCGCGCATTGCAAATACATGCTCGACTGTTGCCTTCTGCAGATCGCCCATGCGTGCGTGCACCTCGTCAATAGCCGCGGCCACCTTGGGACCGTATTCATGTTCATCGTCCATCGCGGAGGCGAGCCTCGCGTTTGCGGCTCTGAGCGACAGGTCGAGCTCCTGGCGTTGAACAGCGAACCGCGCCTCGAGCTGATCGAGTTTCCTGTCCTGCGATGCATCAAGATCGAGTTCCTCGTGGACGAAATCATGCAAAGTGATCGCATGCGATGCCTCGCGCCATTGCCCGGCAGCGTATGCGCCGATGCATCCCGCAGCCACGGCCAGAAGGGCAGCAAGCACTATCTGGAGAATGCTGACCTTCATCGTTGAACATGCAGCAGTGAAGCAGGTGAGAGGTCGGCGCCTTCGATTAGCTGGTAATTTGTTTGGCTTTCACGGGCAGGCGATTGCGACGTGCCAAAGCCCGCACCAAGCCCAATAAATGCCATCGCCGTGAATAAGGCGACACGCGTTCGCGTCGCATCGACCTGTTCAAGCTTACCCGCCCGCATCCACACGCCACCCATGAAGTCTTCGGGCAGCGAAGGATCGGGTGCAGCTCCCAGCGACTGCAAGGCACGATTTAGTCTTTCGTTGTCAGCCATGCGTATTTTATCCTGTCTTACAGCCAACTATACGCTTCGTCCTCTCATATCCCTTGAAAATTTTTGAGGGATGCGAACGGGTCGGACGTAAGAGAAGCATGAAGCTATCCCGTTCGCTCCTCTCGCTCCTCACACCGATCGCTGTGGCGCTCCTCCTTCTTTCGGCCCCTGGCAGTGCTCACGAGGGTCATAAGAAGGACCTGAGCGAGGCCGAGATGGCGCAGATGGAAATGCAGGATCATCCCGCTGCGCATCATGATGGGGCGGAGATGATGCCCGACGCCATGATCGGCCCAGCAGGTGCCCGTCAAGCTTCGGCAAACGCCATGCCGCAGACAGCCGACCAGGCGCTCGCAGCCAAAATTGCCGAGAACCGGGTTACCTCGATCAGCGACTTCCTCGGTCGCCTCCACCCTGTCGCCGCGCATTTTCCGATTGCCCTCCTTTTGCTTGCTGCCTTGGGGGAACTATTGCTGACGATCCGGCCTGCTCTCGGCCTCGAAACCACGGTGCGCTTTCTTATCAGCGGGGGGGCCGCTGGCGCGCTTACCGCTGCACTCCTCGGTTGGTTTGCTGCGGGATGGCGCCTCGAGGACCGCTCCGAGACGTTGGGACTGCACCGATGGAATGGAACGGCGATTGCAGCCGTTGCCCTTGTTGCGACCTGGCTGGCATTTCGCGCGAGGAACCGCACCCTTCTTCGTATCGTGCTGGCGGTGCTGGCGGTAGCACTCGTACTGCAAGGCTATCTCGGCGGCGAGATGGTTTTCGGCCCCAATCACCTTGGTCTGGAGTAAGAGCATGGAGCGAAAGACTTCGAAACACGTGCGATTAATCGGCGTTCTGCCGTTCTTGTTTTTGTCGCTGGCTGCTTGTGGAGCTTCGTCAGACGCTCGAAACGATCAAAAGAGTGACAGCAATGCGGAACCTTCTGCACCGCTCACCTCTGCGAGTGCTACCCCGTCCCCGACCAGCAGCTCGATAGAATCCCGCACAGCCACTGCGGTCCGGGCACCGGTGGCGCCGGCAGCGTCGCAGTCAAATCCGGCGCCCGCTGAGGCGAAGACACCTGTTCGGGAAGGCTCCCATGCAGCGCCTGTACCAGCGCCCGCCCCCACCGGGACGCCTGTTAACGATCCGCATGCCGGCCACGACATGTCGACCATGTCGGATGAAGACATGAAAGCAATGGGACACAACTGATGAGCAAACGCAGACATCCGAACCATCGCCCACTTCTCCCCATACTTGGCACGATATTGCTCGCAGCCTGTACGGGCGCGGCGCAGGCAGCCAGCTTCACCATGTATCGCGATCCCAGTTGCGGATGTTGCGAAGCCTGGGCGGCGCACATGCAGCAGGGCGACCGGCATGAAGTCGCAACGGTCGATCACCCCGACATGGCGTCGGTAAAGACGCAGCACGGTGTCCCCGATGACCTTCGTTCGTGTCATACCATGATCGCGGATGGGTACGTCATCGAGGGCCACGTGCCCGCCGCCGACGTCGAGCGCTTGCTCGCAGAAAGGCCCGACTGGGTGGAAGGTCTGGCGGTGGCCGGTATGCCGCTCGGATCGCCCGGCATGGAGGCGGGGGGCAAAGTGCAACCCTACCAGGTCATAGCGTTCGGCAACGGGCGCCGCGAGGTTTTCGCGTCCTATCCCTGATTTCAGTCATACGCACCTGCGAAGCAGAGGAGGCAATCCATGAGCTGTTGCGACACCCATCAGGCAGGCCACGCCCAAGGTGAAGCTACCGCCATCGACCCTGTCTGCGGCATGAGCGTGGCGATCGAGGGTGCTACGCATATCGCCGAGCACGACGGCGCAACCCATCACTTCTGTTCGGCGCGGTGCAAGGACAAGTTCGTCAGCGACCCGGAGCACTATCTGTCGGGCGCGCATCTTGAGCAGGTCGAGGACGTTCCCGAGGGGACGATTTACACCTGTCCCATGCATCCCGAAATCCGGCAGGTAGGACCGGGAAGCTGCCCCATCTGCGGAATGGCTCTGGAGCCTGAGACGGTCAGCCTCGAGGATGGACCCGATCCCGAACTCGTTGACATGACGCGCCGCTTCTGGGTCAGCGCGCTCTTCACCCTGCCGTTGTTCGTCTACGCGATGAGCGACATGGTGCCCGGGATCAGCTTCGACCGGCTGATCGAACCGGCACGTGCGCAATGGGCGCAGCTGGCCCTCGCCACACCGGTCGTACTTTGGGGCGGGTGGCCGTTCTTCGTACGGGCGTGGCAGTCGCTCAGGACCCGCAACCTCAACATGTTTACGCTGATCGGTTTCGGCGTAGCGATCGCATTCCTGTTCAGTCTCGTCGCGACGCTCCTGCCCGACATATTCCCGCCCGCCTTCCGCGATCACTCAGGCCGGGTCGGCGTCTATTACGAGGCGGCGGCGGTCATCACCACGCTCGTCCTACTTGGCCAGGTGCTTGAACTCAGGGCGCGGGGTTCGACCTCGAGCGCGCTGCGTGCGTTGCTCGAACTCGCGCCTCCGACCGCACTCAAGATCTTCGGCAGTGGCGACGAGCGCGAAGTCTCTCTCGACCAATTGGCGAGCGGTGACCTGCTCCGCGTCCGCCCTGGCGATAAGGTGCCGGTCGATGGCGAGGTGACCGAGGGTTCGAGCGCGATCGACGAGTCCATGATCAGCGGTGAGCCATTGCCCGTGTCCAAGAAGGCCGGCGACCAGGTTATCGGCGGAACGGTCAACCAGACCGGCGGCTTCGTTATGCGTGCAGGCGCGGTCGGCAAGAACACGATGCTGTCCAAGATCGTCCAGATGGTCGCCGAGGCACAGCGCAGCCGGGCACCGATCCAGCGCCTGGCCGATCAGGTCGCGGCCTGGTTCGTGCCTTCGGTCGTCGTCATCGCGGTCGTTACCTTTATCGTCTGGGCCATCTGGGGGCCATTCCCCGCGCTTGCCTATGCACTGGTCAACGCGATCGCCGTTCTCATCATTGCATGTCCCTGCGCGCTCGGCCTCGCAACCCCGATGTCGATCATGACCGGCACCGGCAAGGGGGCCCAGCACGGCATCCTCATTCGCAACGCCGAGGCGCTGGAGACTCTCGAAAAGATCGACACGCTGGTGGTCGACAAAACGGGCACTCTCACCATGGGCAAGCCTGATCTCGTCTCGGTCACTCCCCGAGTGGCACTGGACGAGGCCGAGTTCCTTTCCGCCGTCGCCGCGGTCGAAGCCGGGAGCGAGCATCCGCTCGCCCATGCAATAGTTGAAGGCACCAAGGCGCGAGGCGTGGCGTTCGAGGCAGCGTATGATTTGTCGTCGATTACCGGCGAGGGTGTCGAGGCGCGCGTGGGACCGCGGAAGGTCGCCATTGGCAACGAGAAACTGATGCGGCGGCTCGGGATCGATGATGCGGAATGGCTCGCGTCCGCAGAATCCGGACGCTCCCAAGGCCAAACCGTGATGTTCGTGGCCATCAATGGCGCACCGGCAGGGCTGATCGCGGTCGCTGATCCGATCAAGCCGACCAGCCCTGCGGCCATTAGGGCGCTGCACGAGCGCGGGATCGAAGTGGTCATGCTAACCGGCGATAGCCGCGCCACCGCCGAAGCCGTGGCCCGCCAGCTCGGTATCGACGAGGTCGAGGCAAACGTCTCGCCCGAGGACAAGCATCGCAAAATCGAGGCGCTCAAGGCCTCCGGTAAGCGCGTCGCAATGGCAGGGGACGGCATCAACGACGCGCCAGCGCTGGCGGCTGCGGATGTTGGCATTGCAATGGGAACCGGCACCGACGTGGCGATCGAAAGCGCCGGTGTGACGCTGGTACGCGGCGACCTGACCGGTGTGCTCCAGGCGATTGTCCTGTCGCGCGCCACCATGCGCAATATTCGCCAAAATCTCGTATTCGCGTTCGGTTACAATGCGCTCGGCATACCGGTAGCGGCGGGCGTGCTGTTTCCCGCCTTTGGCCTTCTTCTCAATCCGATGATCGCTGCCGCGGCCATGAGCCTCTCGTCGGTGTCGGTCATCGCCAATGCCCTGCGTCTTCGTGGGCTCAAACTTCCAACCTTGAGCGAAGGTCGGCCATGATCGCGGCAACGGCAATCGGGATTTCACTCTTTATTGCGTCACTGATCTTGCACTTGGCCATGCTGAGACTTGCGAAGAAGCTTTCACCGCCGGGGCTTGCGCCGACCGGTTTGCGGCTGACGGGCGGATCGCTGCTCGTTCTCATCAGCCACATGATGGTAGCCGTTGTTTTCGCGGCCGGTTTTGCATGGGCCGCCTCGCTCGGTCTTGGCGGGTTCGCCAAGGAACCGGCCATGTCGGCTATGGATTACTATTACTTCGCCCTGATCACCGTGACGACAGTGGGCTTGGGCGACATCTATCCAACCGATCACCTCAGGGTGATCGCGGGCATCGCGTCGCTGACAGGTTTCATCCTGATCAGCTGCACAGCCCAGTACGTATACAAGACGATGAGCCAACAGGAGGATTGAATGGCCGACAACCACAGCGCGGATCACCAGCAGAACGGTGGTGGAGGCAACTACTGGCGCTTCATGGCGATGGTGGCGACGTCGACCGCGATCATGTTCGGCCTGATGTATCTAAACACATACGAGCTTGATCACGTGTTCTGGAGCGAGACGCGCTTCTGGATGACGTTCGTCATGGGCGGCATGATGATGATCGTCATGCTCCTCTTCATGTGGGGCATGTACAAGGACAAGACCAAGAACTTCATCATCCTGGGCGTAGGCGCGCTGGTCTTTGCGGTGGCGCTGTGGCTGGTCCGCAGCCAGGCGACCGTCAACGACGAAGAGTACATGTCGGCTATGATCCCTCACCATTCGATCGCAATCATGACGAGTGCGCGGGCTGAGATCACCGATCCGCGTGTTCGCAAGTTGGCGGACTCGATCATTGAGGCTCAGGTCAAAGAAATTGCAGAGATGAAGTTGCTGATCGAAGACATCGAAAGGAACGGTGAGATGGGCGACGGCACGCCACTCCCCGCGCGGACGACCGATCTCACACCAGAGCTATTGCAGGAAGCCGAACAGGCGGTCGAGCGTCCTATCAGCCCGGAGGTGCGC
This sequence comes from Altericroceibacterium spongiae, assembly GCF_003610805.1. Taxonomy (GTDB): domain Bacteria; phylum Pseudomonadota; class Alphaproteobacteria; order Sphingomonadales; family Sphingomonadaceae; genus Altericroceibacterium; species Altericroceibacterium spongiae. Next base: position 314,024 of record NZ_RAPF01000005.1, read on the forward strand.
GACGAGGTTACGACGCGCGAATAGATGCTCCGGCCAGATTTATCCCGCAATTCACGAAAATGTGAATTTGCGGGATAAAAACGTGATCGGATGGCTTTGCGGAGATGGTTCGCTGACCGTTTTTGTGGACTTGCATCGACGATGCCAAAGCTGGATAATTGCGTATTCTGAGTCCTCAAAAAGGCATCGAACCAATGCATTAGACGGCTTTTGAGGGCCTTTTGAGGGCTTTTTGGAGAAGGCCGAATTCCTAACTAGCTGATAAGACATATAAAATCAGTTCGAATGTGATGCCTCTTCTGGCACCATTTGTTCTTCTCACGTTCTCCCAAATAATCTGTAAAACCCGCTGAGACCCTTGGAAATTAGCCCTTGGATCGTTCCGGAACGTCCCGCAAAATCTCGGGGTCCAAGAGATTTTTGTGGGTCTTTGCGAAACCACACTGGGAAAAGGCCCGCACATGCCTCTAACCGAATCCTGGCTTCGCACTCTCAAGAAGAAAAGACAGGCTTTACAAAGTTGCTGGCCAGCTCGGCCTCTACACTAGTGATTATCCAGCCGGTAGCAGGCAATGAAGTGCCCCCATCTTTGAGCAGTTGGAGGACTCTCTTCTCGGTTAGTGTGGTCTCACCAGTGTCAGGGCGAGAACTGATCGCAAAGGTACGTGTGAGGTGAAACTGACAAAGGGATCGGACATTTCTCGAGAGGTGGCCTGTTGGAGGGAGCGTTCCCTCGTCGTGCGGATTGTTCTATAAAGAAAGAGAGCGGGTTTTCCCAAGTTTCCCCGTCGATAGATATATGAGGATAATCGGGACATGACGATACGCACGCTGGTTTTGGTATTTCTCCTTGGCACGCTTATCGCACCACCAGCCATCGCTTCTGCGCAGAAGAGTGGGGAACAGGAAGTACAGGATGACGAAACGCTGAAAAAGGCGGGTGATATTGCGACCCAGCCCGCCCGCGATGTCGGCGTTTCGAAGACGAAGATACCGCCTGTGCTGACAAAGGCTGCAAAAAATCCTTATGCGCCGCCGAGCGGCCGTAAATGCTCGGCGATGATTGCCGATATGAGGACACTCAATGAAGCGCTCGGCCCCGACTTCAGCGATGACGAGAAGGAAAATGAAGATCGCGCGGGCAAGATTGCCGAAGCTGCAGGACAGATGGTGGTTAATTCGCTGATCCCGTTTCGTGGCCTGGTGCGCGAAATTAGCGGGGCGGCGTCCGCCGAGCGGCGGCTACAGGCAGCGATCGGCGCTGGAGTGGCGCGGCGCGGCTATTTGCGCGGCCTTGCCACCGCACGCGGTTGCAAGATCCCAGAATAAAACGCGGCGAAGTCATGCTTTGATTCGGGTGTTCGCCAAGAAGGCAGGTTCCCAGTTGCAATGTTCCTCAATGAGGAGGCATCTGCGAAGGCCTGAACGGAGTAGCCTCAATGTGCTTAGGTGAGGCGGCTTACACCCATCAAATCCGCTCAGTCTTTGCCTCGATTGAGCAGGCCTCAGTTGAACAGGAATGCCTCTATCACAACAAAATATCTAATGCGTATCAGGTATAACTGCGCGCAAGGCGGGATCACCAGCGGCCTGAGCTTCGGCCAGCACACGTAAGGCGTTTCCTCCCATTACTTTGCGAACATCATCTGACGAATGGCCTTCAGCGAGCAAAGCCTCACTAATGCGCGGGTAATCAGCGACACTGTTGAAGCCATCGACGCCGCCACCGCCATCGAAGTCACCGCTAATGCCGACATGATCAATACCGGCAACTTCGATGGCATGATTGATATGCTCCATCAAATCGCTAAAATTCGCTTTAGGCACCGGCCATTTCTCATCAATTTTCCGCCGTTTCGTCACAAATTCGCGACGTTCTTCTTCGGTCATGGAATCGAATTTGCGCATTGCTTCACCCATCAGGGCACGCATCGCCTTTTCTCTTTCAGGTTCAGGGATTTTGGGCTGATCGATCATATAATCGTTAAAGGCGTTGATTTGTACAACGCCTCCCTTTGCCGCCAAGGCGCGTAAATCTTCATCCGATACATTGCGCGGATGATCGTGAACCGCACGGACGCCGGAATGGGACAAGATGATAGGTGCATCCGATAAAGCAAGCACTTGTCTCAAGGTTTCGTCCGAGGCATGCGAGCAATCGATCAGGATGCCCAGCCGATTGGCTTCTTTTACGAATTCACGCCCTTTAGGGCTCAATCCGTGCCATTCCGGCGTATCCGTGGCGCTGTCAGCCAAAGCGTTATTACGGAAATGGACCGGAGAGGCCATCGTCACCCCCAGTCTCTGAAAACTGGAAAGAAGCGAAACATTCTCGGCGAATGGCGAGCCGTTTTCCATACTCATAAACACAAAGTGTCGCCCTGCCGCCACTGCCTCGCGGGCTTCCTGCGGGGTTATGACGAAGCGGAAAATGTCGGGATGCGCCGATACCATTTCACGAATCTGCACAGCTCGCACCAGAGCATTATCGCGTGCAGTACGCATTCCTTCAACGGTACGCGGACCTTGCGGAGTGTAGATTGCGAAAAAACCGCCATCCACCCCGCCATCATTCATACGAGGCACATCGACCTGATCGCCATCGATCTCCACATCGTGCCGGTCTGTAATGTTCCAGCCCGGCCGCCCCAGATTAGCAGGCGTATCGAAGTGGGTGTCGAGTACAACAGCTTCCTGATGTACCTTGGCAGGATCCAGCGCAGGCCCCGCTCCGATCAAGAATGGTGCCAGAGTCAGAAAAAAGAGAGGGTTCTGTCGCATCAAAAGACTGTCCGATCTTCCACATGTTGTTCCACATCCTTACGCGCGAACCACAGGGTACGAAAGGTCTTGGATGTCAAATAGGATAGCTGGTCCGAATTGTGCGTTGTCCCCGACCGGCCCATCTGGCTATTTATGATCTGGGTCTTTGTCGGCAGCCACACTGCGGACAAGAGTTTTCATGAGCACCGATTTGCTTGGTATTTTCCGAAGGCTGGGTTTCTATGGTTGATCCCGCTCGCCTGCTATTTCATGATCGGCATTCAGATATTCAGGGGCATCAGTTCCGACGCGGGTGCATGGGAAGGCGCGGGCCGATTGGTTTTGGCAGCGGCATGGTGGTTTCCGTTTTTCCTCGCAATCTCATTGCTCGAAATTGGGCACAATCGCTTGATGGAGAAGCGAGTGGAGTGCCAACCGACTGGCAAGCTGCGACCCGGAAACGATTAGCCATAAACCCGCAGAAAACCGCGCTTCTAATCAAATTCGATTGGCCGATCATTTTCGATTGAGAAGCTACCGCCTCTCGAAACCCACACATTTCCATCGTTTCCAGCCGCGATCTGTCGCGCAGGGTGTGTAGGGTTCCCAGCTTCCACGGCTGGCGCCGGCATGGCTTCCCGAATTGTATTGCAGTCCATTGGCAATCCGGTCCGGCTGGATGCGACGAAGCGCAACAGCCGGTTATTGATTTGTTGGGATTTGGTGGATATATCCACTTCAACAAAGCCCGCCACGCCTCTCAACGATGCGCACCATGGCGGGCTACTTTGTTTTTGGCCTTGGCTCGCGCATAAGCCGACAATGCGCCATTTCAATAAGCCATCCAAATCAATTCCCGATCAAATCGCGTTGCTCCAAGAGCGTGGCATGGTGATTCAAAACGTCCAGCAAGCAAAGTGGGCGCTCAGCCATATCAGCTATTATCGGTTGCGTGCCTACTGGCTCTATTATGAAGCCGATCCCGAATCCGGCAATCATGTATTCAAGGATGGGACGACGCTGGAGGCGGTGCTCGCCTTGTATGAGTTTGATCGTCATCTACGGCTCCTGCTCATGGATGCATTGGAGCGGATAGAGGTCGCGGCGCGCGGTGCGTGGGCGCACCAAATGGCAATGCCCTATGGGCCGCACGGCTACCTTAATGCGGCGCTCTATCCGCGCACGGACCGCTTTCAAGCCAACCTGGCCCAGCTACAATCCGAATATGATCGCTCGCATGACGTGTTCGTCGATCACTACAAGCGCACCTATAACAACCCGCCATTGCCGCCTGTCTGGATGGCTGCGGAGTTCATTTCCTTTGGCCTGCTTTCCAAGTTCTTCTCTGCCTTGGGGGGACGCGCAGACCGTAAGGTCATTGCTCGAAAGATCGGCTTTGATGACCGGGTGTTTCAGGGCTTGATGCATCACCTTGCAACGGTGCGGAATATCTGCGCACACCATAGCCGCCTTTGGAATCGGCGCTTCACCGTAACCTTTCCAATCGCACAAAATCCGGCCAGCCTTGCAGATACGATAGCCCCCGAAGCTGATCGCAAGCTCTACAACACACTCTCGATGCTCTTGCACTCAATGGGAATCGTGGCCCCTGAATCGGATTGGCCAAGCCGTTTGACGTGTTTGATCGCGGAAAATCCCACGGGTAATTTTGCCGCCATGGGCTTCCCCGACGATTGGCGGGAGCGTCCGCTATGGGCGCATCTCTGCTCCGATTAGTCCGCTCGCGTCTGCCTGAAGCGCAGCGCCTATCGGGGAACGGTTATGGGAACCGGCGCACGACCTTGAAAAATCAATAAAATCAAGGGAAGGTGGCGGAGACGGAGGGATTCGAACCCTCGATACGGGGATCACCCGTATGGTCCCTTAGCAGGGGACTGGTTTCAGCCACTCACCCACGTCTCCGGATCGCGTTTCAGCGATGAGGGCGCGCTATAGGGCCTGTCGGCGGATGGGACAAGCCCGGTTTCACACAAAATTGTACGAAATTTCAAAGCCTGCATTTTGGCTCGTTCTGCCGTAAAACCGACTCAACTGACCGCGCATTCATTGTTGCTTCAGGCATAAGCGCGTTTCTGGCTGAAAGTATTTTTCGTGAGGTGTGAATGGTGCAGGGGACGATGATCGATTTTGCCGGAATGATACGCCGAGGTGCCGTGGCAGCTCTTATGCCGCTTGCCATGTTCGCAACCACTCCGGCTGTTGCCCAGGTGCAGGAGATCGATCCCGACGCGGCTATCGATGGAGATCTGTCACAGCCGGAACCCCAGTCCGATGCATCGACAACGGATGTGCCGAGTTATGAAGATCGGACCATGGATCTTCCGCCGGAAGCAGCTTCCCCTGAGCAGGATCCCTATGCTTCGCCGGCTACCCAGTCTCCCACCGGCGAATCGAGCCCTGCCACTGAAGCAGCACCCGCAGCAGAAGCTGCTGATTCCAGCACGACTTATAAAGAAGACGATCTGATCGGTGCGGCCGAAGGTCTTTTCGGGAAAGGAGCTGAAGGCCTTGCCCGCATGATCGAAGATTTACTGGCCAAACAAGGTGAACCCAACGCCTATATTGTCGGTCGTGAAGGTGGCGGAGCGTTTATTGTGGGTGTCCGCTATGGTTCGGGTACGCTGTACCACAAGGTTGAAGGGCAAAAGCCGGTTTACTGGACAGGCCCGTCCATAGGATTCGACGCGGGCGCGAATGCCGGGAATACGTTTATTCTCGTCTACAACCTTTGGGATACCGAAGATCTCTATGAGCGCTTTCCGGCAGGGGAAGGGCAGGCTTATGTGGTGGGTGGTCTGACTGCCAGCTATCTGCGTAAAGGCGATATTGTAATGATTCCCATCCGTATGGGGGCAGGACTGCGCCTTGGTGTGAATGCAGGCTATATGAAGTTCTCGAAAAAGCAGCGCTGGCTGCCTTTCTGAGGAACTTTCTTGCGAAAAATAGTGCGGCGCTGAAATTCACGCTTGATAGGCCCCGCGCACAGGAGCATTAGCGCTGCCCATGCTTGACACACTCGACCAACAACCGCCCGATGCGCTGCTTGCGCTTATCAAGCTCTATAATGACGACCCGCGTGTCGATAAGATCGACCTCGGCGTGGGCGTCTATCGTACGGATGACGGAGGCACTCCCGTCTTCGGTGCGATTAAAGAGGCGGAGCGCAAACTGGTCGAGGAACAGGACTCCAAGGCCTATCTTGGTCCCGAAGGCGATATGGGCTTCGTCCATGCTCTGATGCCGTTTATTTTCGGCGAAGATCCGACGCGCGGCGGACGGATTGAGGGTATGCAGACGCCTGGCGGCACCGGGGCCGTTCGCCTTGCTGCCGCCCTGGCTCACCGCGCCGGCGCCAAGCGGATGATCGTAGGAGCGCCGAGCTGGCCCAATCATGCCCAGATCATCAAGGATCTCGGTATCGAGATCGTGAGCTTCACCCATGCCACGTCGGACGGTCTGGCCGATCTCGATACCGTGAAAAAGGCAATCGAGGATTCTCAGCCGGGCGATGCCATCCTCCTGCATGGCTGCTGTCACAATCCGACGGGCATCGATTATACACATGAGCAGTGGGATGAGATCGCCGCTGCGCTTGGTAATAGCGAGCTGCTTCCGATTATCGATCTTGCCTATCAGGGGCTGGGACACGGTCTGGAAGACGATTCCTATGGCCTTCGTGCTGTGCTGGCCAAGGTTCCGGAAGCCCTGATCGCCTATAGTTGTGACAAGAATTTCGGTCTTTATCGAGACCGTGTCGGTGCTCTTTACGTGATGGCCGAAGCTAATGGCCAGATCGATCGCATTCTGTCCAATGGTCATGCGCTGGCCCGTGCCAACTGGTCGATGCCGCCTGATCACGGGGCGGCTGCCGTTCGGCTGGTCCTGCGCGATGAAGCGCTGACCGCCATGTGGCATAATGAGCTCGACGGTATGCGCGATCGTATGCGCCAGGTGCGCGATCGTCTGGCCGAAGCCGGTACGGTCGGCTCGCTGGATATGACCCCGCTCGGCACGCAGAACGGCCTGTTCTCGGTTTTACCGCTTACAAAAGAACAGATTCTCAAGCTCCGGGAAGATCATGCGGTCTATATGGCCGGTTCCGGCCGGATCAATATTGCCGGCCTGACAATGGGTAATATTGAGAAGTTTATCGATGCTCTGGCCGATGTAACGGTCTGAACAATAGAGATTTCATATTATGGTAGTCCCCGCCCTGTGTGGCGGGGATTATCGTTTCAGGCGCTTGTTTTTCCAAAGCAAGATTAGCTTCGCAGGCTGTTCATGCGATGAAGATAGCGCGCCACCGTATCGATTTCGAGATTGACCGTATCGCCGCTCCGGCGCTGGCCGATCGTGGTAACCTGCGCGGTGTGAGGGATGATGTTCAGTCCGAAATGCACACTGCCATCGGTTTGATCTTCAACCGAATTCACAGTGAGGGAAATGCCATCCACGGTGATTGAACCTTTGGGAGCGATGAACGCAGCGAGGTTTGCCGGAGCATGAATGAGAAAGCGATGCGAATCGCCCTCATCGCGGATCGAGACGATCCGGCCCACTGCATCGACATGACCGCTGACGATATGGCCGCCCAGTTCGTCCCCCAGTTTGAGCGAGGGTTCGAGATTGAGGCGGCGGGTTTCGTGCCACATTCCGACAGAGGTGCAGGCGAGGGTCTCGGCTGAAATATCGACGGAAAACCAGCAGTTTCCGGCGGTTCCGCCCTTTGAAACCACTGTCAGGCAGACACCCGAACAGGCGATGGAGGCGCCGATGGCGATGGTTTCGGGATCGAACGGGCAGGTGATGGTAAGGTGCAGATCGCCTTTTTGTTCAGCTTTAAGAATGGTGCCAATGGCGGTGACTATGCCGGTAAACATGGGTTTCGCTCATATATTTCGAGAGTGTCGCTGCCAAGCTGGCGCCGGTCCTGAAAGGTCCAGCGATGATGGGCGGCGGCGAGACCGGTGAGGCCGAGATCGGCAATGGAAGGTTGCCCGCCGCCGATCAGGATAGGAGCGCGATAAAGCAACAGGCGATCGACCAGATCCGCTTTGAGAAAAGCGGCGGCTGTTTGCGCACCGCCTTCGATGAAGAGATATTGGATGCCCTCCAGGCCGCAGATTTCCGCGGGTTCTGAGATGGCATGCCATCCGGTTGGCACTGCGCCGCCGGTCAGAACCAAGCGCTGCGGGCTGCGTTTTTCGAGCCCGGGAAGGCGGACATCGAGGCGCGGATTGTCGGCTCTCAGCGTGCCGCCACCGACCAGAATCGCATCGGCTCGTGCGCGTTCGCGATGGGTGTGAGCGCGGGCTTCGGGGCCAGTGATCCAGCGGCTTTCACCATTGCCGAGAGCGATCATTCCGTCGAGTGAAAGGGCCAGTTTGAGAGTAACATGGGGGCGCCCCGAAAGGCGCTGCCGGAGATAGCCCGAAAGGCTGTCTTCAGCGGATTTCGACTGAGCGAGGGTGACAGCGATTCCGGCCTGTTGGATATGGGTTATGCCCTGTCCTGCGGTGCGCGGGTCCGGGTCGCAAGTGCCTATAATAACGCGGGAAAGTCCCGATTTGCTCACCAGATCGGCGCAGGCCGGGCCGCGTGTGCTGCGATGGGCGCAGGGTTCGAGCGTGACATAGAGCGTGGCGCCTTTCGCCCGGTTTCCCGCCTGTTCGAGCGCCATGGCTTCGGCATGGGGGCGGCCGCCGGGCTGGGTCCAGCCTTGTCCGACAACGGGGCCTGACGGGCACGGAACAGGGCCAGAAGCGCCTTGAACGGGGCCATTAGCCACAATGATCGCGCCCACAGCGGGGTTCGGGCGGCTCAAAGGCCGGCCGCGTTCGGCCAGAGCGGCGGCTGCCGCCAGCCATTTTTCGTCCAGACCGGAAATCACCGGGAGGGTGAGTCGGGAGAGGCCGTTTCGCCATCGCTCCCGGACCGGCCTGCCTCGATCGCGGCGATGGCTTCTTCCTGCTCTTCGGCGAGCTTTTCGCGTTCGGCCTGACGGCTCGATTTCGCCGCCGCTTCATCCTGCTCGATATCGCGTTCCATCGAATCGACGTCGAGCCCGGTCGCGCGGCCCAGCGTGCGATAGAGATCCTTGCGCAATTCGGCCCGTTCTTCGAGCCTGGCTTCCCGCTCTTCCTTGCGCTTCTGGCTTTCGAGAATCGAAGCGACGATTTCGGCATCGCTGCGGCCATCGGCGAAAGTGGAAATATAGGTCACTTTGGGCGGGCGTGGCGGCACGCGCTGGCTCTTGGGCAGCAGCACCATGAAAATGGCAAAGGTCAGCGCTATCGAAATCGCCAGCACCCGCCAGCGATAGGGATTGTCCCGCCAGATCGCAGCGAAATCGGCCGCCGCGCTGCGAGGATTGATGTCACGCCAGAAGCTCATGGGGCGCAGGATAGGCGCAGTGGCCGCATCATGCCAGCCCATTCATGGCGGGGAAACGGCGAACAGCAGGACCGATGGCGGCCCAGTAGTTGCGAAAGCACACTGAGCCGCCGCACATAAAGTCCGCTTTTCGCGATATTTCGGTCGAAAGCGGCATTTTCGGACACGACCCTACTGCCGGTCATAGCGCATTTATTGTACCGCTCTCCAAAGCGGACGTTCGGCGCGAGGTTAGCTTGGTCAGCTTTGCGCCCTAATGTCGGTCGTTGAATGGCTTTGGCACGAAGGAAGAAAGCAGACATCAAATGCGCGTTTATCCTAAATCCCCGACCAGTCGATGATGCCATGGTTTTCCAGCTCCTCGACATCACCCGGACTGGTGTAGTCGCTTAAAAGGACGAGATTGCGCGTGTCATACCGAGCATTTGGCACCAGCATCGCGGTCGGATCGCCCGGGCTATCGGAGCCGAGGAAGTGAATAGCCTCGCCAATCTTCTGGCAAGTCTCGTATTCACCGATGCGGTCGAGATACGGCAGCTTTCCGAAACTCGCCATGTCAACACCGAGCTTTTCGAGCGTTCCCTTCCCGCAGAGGTCGATTGCGCCGCTCACCTTCACCGAAAGAGCGAATAGCCGGTATTTGAGCTTTGACGGGACGACGGGCTGCCCCCTGCCGAGGTGGAAACGCATTTCGGCCAGCGCGCCCTCGCGTGAAAGCGAGGTATAGAGGACTTCGAAACTGCCGTCGTCCCACCGGTTTCCACCACTTGAAAAGATCGTTGGGTCGCGCGTATCGCGAACAACTCTCCAGACGATCATCTCAAGCGGCTCGCAGGGCAAGCCCTCCAGAGTGTCAATCAGGGTGCGATCACGAGCCCCCCCAATCATCGGTTAGAGATATCCATCCGAATCGAGGCGATCGAGCACGCGGAAGATTTCGACCACTCGCCCTTCATGGATGAGATCGATCGCCCGTTGTCCTTCGAGCTGAGGATGCGGAGCATAGAGCCACATCCGGATCTCGTCGTTGTTGTAGTAATCCTCGAGCCGCTTAACGACATAAACTAGGTCCGACAGAACGCGTTCGCGCCCCGGTTGCGGCCTCTTCGTGCCGTTCCGCCATCGCGATACCGTCGCTTTGGAGACATCAGTGAAATTGGCGATATCGGTCCCGTTAAGGCCACCGATGGTCTCAAGGTCCGAAATGCTTCGCGCTATGGCCGTGCTAGCCATTATCGTGTCCCGGTTTCTTTATGTTGGGTCGCGAGGCGAACCGAGCCAATTTCCTTAGCGAGATAACCCTGCTCCTTCCGCTCGGTTGCGATATCCTCGAACGTCTCACGCAGGGAATCTGATTTCTGTCTCTGCTCCGTCAAGCGCTTCTGAAGCTTAGCAAGATCGACATTGTTCGCCTTAGCGACCTCCGCCTTGGGATTGAGCTTCTCGGCACGCTTCGCTGTACTGGCAATTTCGCGCATCCGTGTCTGGGCGAAGAATTCGGGGCGATCCACTGTCGGGACTTTGGAAATCGCAAGCAGCCGATGCTCGGCATCGGCGGCATTAAAGCGACGCGCATCGTTCTGAATATCTTGGACGCCGTTGGGCGCGATATGGCGCTCGGCCGGCAGAAGCAGACTTCTTGCACCATGAGCCGACAAGAGAACCTCCATCTCCTTCGTGGTGAAGGTGCGACCGAGGGCGGTCACAGAGATGCGTTGGGCGCGGCCACCTTTCTTGCCATCTTCGGGGTCGCGCTTTTTGGGCGGGTCATTCCAGTTCGAGGTGGTGAAGGCCGTCTGCTCCCCGAAGCCATGAGCGATCCCAGAGACGACGTTCATCGAGAGCAATGCCTCGCCGGCGAGACCGCCCACATAATCCATGATGATAGGTACGCCCGCATTGTGCCACCCTGCCAATGTGCCGATTAGGCGCTGCGCGTTGGTCGGGCTATTCTCAACCGGAGACATACTGAGGCGAAGCCAAAGATTGTCGACGGGCATAGATTGCAGGTCGGTAAGGAACTGCCGCTGGAAATCGGGTTTGCGTAAATCGCTAAGGCGCGCAGCGAGCAGATAGTCGATGCGTACGTTCTGACCGCCAGCATCGTCGAGAGCCGTGCGCAGCAGTTCGCAACCCTCGACGTTAATCCGATACCAGCCATCGAACCCCGGATCGCCAAGAAATTGGGTCGGTGCCAGGACCGCGTCTACACCGAGCTCCATGCACATTTTAGCGATCTGGCCATAGATGTCCGTAGAATGACCTTTTCGGAAAAGCTCGGGCCCAAGTGGCGTCCCTTTATCGGGCGACGCCCATGGTGCGCTGGCTGCGAGTCCGCCGCACTTTCGTCTCGACGAAAGCTCGATGGTTCGCGGATCGAGAATGATCTCGGTTTCGCGTCCACGAAGCATTTCGATCAAGTCGCGCTGGTGAGCAGCTTTGGAAGCGTCGATCACCACCCGCTTACTGGTCAAAGTGCCCGCCGCAATTAGATCGGCTACGCGGCGATAGCTACCTTCGCCAAGTCGGATGAAATGGGCGAACGGTTGGAAGACCGCTTTCTGTTTCGGAAACTGAATGACGCTCATAATGACCTCTTTGTTTCAGGCATATGCCATTGTGAAACGAAAAGGTCAATAACAGAGTGGCCGATCTTGGTGGGACGTCCGCTTCCGCGACCCTCTGTCCAAGTCCGGACCGACTGCAATCGGCCCAGCCTTCGCCCTTGATGGAATGTCCGGTTTGTCGATTTGCCATCTGAAAGCAGACAGTCGCAAACTCTCCCCTTTCCCGCCATGAAAGAAAGCACTCTCCTGCACCTCCCGATATTAGACGCGCATTCAGGTCGGAATTGTCTCCGCGCTTTAGCCGAAACTGCTGTAGAGTGCGCGGCCTTCGCGTTTTAGCCAGAGATTGGCCGTATCGAGATCGCCTTCGAAAATCCGCGCCAGCAGGGCGTGGAAGGCGGGTGAATGGTCGAAATGGGTAAGATGCGCGACTTCATGCGCGACCACCGAGCGGCGGACGAAATCGGGCGCCTGAACGAGCCGCCAGTTAAGCCGGATCGTGCCGTCCGATGCGCAGCTTCCCCAGCGTCGCCGGGCGCGTGACAGGCGGATCGGCGGCGTCTCGCAGCCGGCCTCCCGGCAATAAAAGGCGGCGTCCTGCGCCATGAGCCGCAAGGCTTCGCTTTCGAGCCAGCGGAGCAGGCGCCGGGCAAGCCCGTCTTCCGGCCCGCCCAGCCGGATCGCATCGGGGTCCATCTGCGGTTTGCGCGGCGCGCCGGGCGTCCATTCGATCCGTACGGGCATGCCGCGATAGATCAGCGTGCCGCCGGGCGCCGGGGGGGTGCTTTCGGGAATACGGCCAAGCTGCTCGGCCAGCCATGCGGTGCGGCTGCGGGCGAATTCCACCGCTTCGGCCGTGCGCCCCCATTGCGGAATGGTCAGCCGAACCTCACTGCCATCGGGGGCAAGGCGCAGGGTCATCCGTGTGGCGCGGGCATGGCGGCGAATGGCCAGTGGTAAATCGCAATCGCCGACCCTGATGGTCGGCTCCTGTGTCTCACGCAGCAGCCAGTCGATCATTCCTCGTCCAGTTCGAAAGGCTCTTCGCCCGGCCAGTCGACAATATGGTTTTCCAGCGGCCCGGCCTGCAATTCGCTGACCACCCGCCCGGCCACCGAAATGCCCGCTTCGCGCATGGCCTGCCGGTTGCCGGTGAGCAAAGGATGCCAGTCGGGCAGGGGATCGCCATCGGCGCGCAGGCGATAGGCGCAGGTGGCGGGCAGCCAGGGCACATCGCGTACGATGCGCAGCGTCAGCCGCATGCAATCGGGCACTTTCAGCTTGCGAAAGCGATAATCGCTGCACAGTGCCGTATCGGGATCGAGCAGCTTGCAGGCGACATTGGTATGGGCGATGGCGCCGGTATCTTCATCTTCCAGCTTGTGCAGGCAGCATTTGCCGCAGCCGTCGCACAACGCCTCCCACTCGTCACGCGTAAGATCGTCGAGCGGCAATTCCCAGAATTTCGGCCTTAGCGAACCCATTTTTCCAGTTCCGTAACCACGCTTTGCGCGTCTTCATCCACCGGCAGCAGGGCGATGGGTTCACCCTTTCGGCCCATCAGATAAGCGGCCCGGCTGTGATCCATGAGATAGCTGCCATCTTCGCGCACGGCACCTTTGGCATAATAGACCGAAAAGGCATCGGCCGCCTGCTTTACCTGTTCGGGTGTGCCGGTCAGGCCGAGCAGATCGTCCGAAAAGGCGTGGGTGAACTGGCCGACCACCTCGGGCGTATCGCGTTCGGGATCGATGGTGATGAAGATCGGCTGGAGTTGCTGCGCCTTATCCGGTTCGGCTTCGGTGAAAGCGGCATAGGCCTTCATCATCCTTTGGACATCGAGCGGGCAGACATCGGGGCAATAGGCATAGCCGAAATAGACCATCCGGTATTTGCCGTCGAAATCGGACCATTCGACCGTTTCACCATCGCTGCTGGTGAGAGTGAAGGGGCCGCCGATCCGGGCGCCGGCCAGCGGCGCTTCACCCGGATCGCCTGCCGTGCCGTTGCCGCAGGCGGCCAGCAACAGCAGGGGCGCGGCGAAAAGAGAATGTTTCATCATCATGGCGTGGCGGTTCATGCTCTGCTAACGCTGTTCGAACAAGGGGGGTTGTTAGCATGGCGGGGCAAACCGCCGTGATATTGTTTAAGGAGTAAGTCTGTGTTCAGGGGCAGCTTTTCGCAAGGCCTTCTCGGGATTTTTTGTGGTGTCGCGCTGCTCAGCGCCGCGCCCGTTTCGGCGCAGATGTTTTCTGACGGATATAAATTCCTCGAAGCGGTGAAGAAGAAGGACGGGACCGAAGTCACCCAGATGCTCGACAAGCCGGGCTCGACTCTCGTCAATTCGCGCGATCTTACAACCGGCGATTCGGCCCTCCATATGGTCACCGCGCGCCGCGATCTGACCTGGATCCGGTTTCTGCTCGGCAAGGGCGCCAATCCCAATATCCGCAACAAGAAGGGGGAAACCCCTTTGATGATTGCCAGCCAGCTCGGCTTTACCGATGGCGTGGAAGCGCTGGCCAAGGCCGGGGCGCAGGTCGATAATCCCAATGCCGCCGGGGAAACCCCGCTGATTGCCGCTGTGCACCGGCGCGATCTTTCCATGATGCGCGTATTGCTGAAAGCCGGGGCTAATCCCGACCGGAACGACAATTCGGGCCGCTCGGCGATGGATTATGCCAGGCTCGCCGGAGCGGGGCAGGAACTGATCGATGTGATAGAGCGCAATGCCAAACCTGAAAATGAGCGTGAAAATGCCGGCGTCACTTATGGGCCGCGTTTCTGACCGGGTCGCAGCCTGCACCGGATCGTTGTTGCGGCCCGCTTGTTATGTACAGGAAGGCCGATAGAGGATCGCTCTCAGAGGGATAGTCATGGAAAATCTGACGCTTGATGAAATTCGTCTGCAACTGGCGCCGGCCATTGCCGATGCGGCCATTTTCGATGGCTGGACCGAAGAGGCGCTGATGGCGTCGGCCGACAGCCTCGGTGTGGACCGGGATGTGGCGCGAATCGCTTTTCCGGGCGGCGCGATCGATATGATCGCCGCCTGGATCGGCTTCGTCGATCAGCGCATGGCCGAAGAATGCCCGGAAGAACGGATGGCGGCTTTGCCGATCCGTGAACGAATCCGCACGCTGGTGCAGTTCCGTCTCGATGCCGTGCTGGGGCGCGAAGAAGCGATCCGCCGGGCGCTGGCCATTCAGGCGATGCCGCAAAATGTCGCCCGTTCGGTGAAATTCGGCTGGCACAGTGCCGATGCGATGTGGCGTCTCGCCGGAGACCGGGCGACCGATTATAATTATTACACCAAGCGCACGATTCTGGCCGGTATCTATGCCGCTACGCTGGCGGTTTTTATCGAGGATGAATCGGAAGGCAAAGTGGAGACTCGCGATTTTCTCGACCGCCGGATTGCCGGGGTGATGAAGTTTGAAAAGGTGAAAGCGCAATGGCTGAAGCCGCGCGATCATTTCAGCCCGGTGCGGTTTCTGGGCCGTTTGCGTTATCCGGCACGATAATTTTGCGCTGAATATGCATTCTTAAATGCGAGGCAGTTGCAAATAAACAGGCGGTCTGGCACGAGCGCCCGCATGAATCTCGATGATCTCCCTGCTTCGCATCGCGCCAGAATAGTCGCGGTGGACTGGCCCAGTCTTGCCCCGGAAGAAGGCAAAAGATTACGCGCTCTGGGGATCGATGAAGGAACCGAGGTGGAAATCGCCCATCGCGGGATTTTCGCCGGGAAAGATCCCATCGCACTCATCGTGGGCAAGATGACAGTGGCGCTGCGCCGCTCTCATGCCCGGGCCATGACGGTTGAAGACATATGAGCGGGCTGCGCACCGCCGCGCTGGTCGGCAACCCTAATGCTGGTAAAAGCGCGCTGTTCAATGCACTGACCGGCGCGCGTCAGAAGATCGCCAATTATCCCGGTGTCACGGTGGAGCGCAAAGCCGGGCGGCTGACTCTGCCTTCGGGCGAACCGGTCGAGCTGATCGATTTGCCGGGCAGCTACAGTCTCGATGCGTCGAGCCCCGATGAGGAAGTGACGCGCAAAGTGGTGCTGGGCGAGTTTGCGGGCGAAGCGAAGCCCGAAGTGCTCATTCTGGTGCTCGATGCGTCCAATCTCGAACAGCATCTGGTTTTCGCGCAGGAAGTGATTGCGCTGGGCCATCCGACCGTGGTGGCGCTCAACATGTTCGATCTGGCCGAGCGCGACGGGCTGGTGGTCGATCCCGGCGCGCTCGAACAGGCGCTGGGCGTTCCGGTGATTCCCACCGTAGCGGTGCGGCGGCGCGGGCTCGACCGGCTGGTCGAAGCGGTCGCTTCGGCCGAACGGAAAGCGCAGGAAGACCCGTCCGATCATCCGATGGCGCATCTGACGCTACCCGAAAGGCGGCTGGCGGCGCGCAATATCGCCAAGGGCGCGATCCTGTCGCAGAGCGCGCGGCATCTGGTGCATACGAAGCTCGATAAAGTGCTGCTGCATCCCTGGCTCGGGCCGCCGGTCCTGTTCGCTTTGCTGTTCGTGATCTTTCAGGCAGTGTTCGCCTGGGCCAATCCGCTGATCGATGCGCTCGATGGCGGGGTGGGTGCGCTGATCGAAATGGTGAATGCGCATATGAGCGCCGGGATTCTGCGCGATTTTCTGACGCAGGGCGTCTTGTCGGGCGTCGGTTCGGTGGTGGTCTTTCTGCCGCAGATTATCATTCTGTTCGCCTTCATTCTGGTGCTCGAACAATCGGGCTATATGGCGCGCGCCGCTTTCCTGATGGACCGGCTGATGTCTTATGTGGGGCTGTCCGGACGCAGCTTCATTCCGTTGCTGTCGAGCTTCGCCTGCGCCATTCCCGGCATTATGGCGACACGCAGCATCGCCGATCCCAAAGACCGGCTGACCACGATCCTGATCGCTCCGCTGATGACCTGTTCGGCGCGTCTGCCGGTTTATGCGGTGATTATCGCGGCCTTCATTCCCGAACGCAGCGTGGGTTACGGTATCGGCTTGCAGGGTCTGGTACTGTTCGGGCTGTATGTTGCGGGGATCGTCGGGGCGGTGCTGGCCGCGCTGGTTCTGCGCCGTTCGGTCACGGCCGGGCGGGCGAGTGGTTTCATCATGGAATTGCCGCGCTATCAGATGCCCAAGCTGGGCGATCTGCTGATCGGGCTGTGGCAACGCGGCTGGATCTTCCTGCGCCGCGCGGGCACGATCATTTTCACTGTCACCGTGGTATTGTGGATCATGCTCAGCTTTCCCAAGGCCGCACCGGGCGAAGATCAGGTCGACGCATCCATCGCCGGCCATCTCGCCAACGGGCTCGCCGTGGTGGTGAAACCGATCGGGTTCGATCGCGATATGGCGCTTTCGCTGATTCCGGCCATGGCGGCGCGCGAAGTGGCGGTATCCTCGCTCGCCACCACCTATGCCATTTCGACCGATGACGAAGATGCCGAAGTCGCCGCGCTGACCGATCAGCTCGCTGCGCGCTGGACTCTGCCCATGGCGTTGGCTTTTCTCGCCTGGTTCGTTTTCGCACCGCAATGTCTGTCCACCATCGCGGTGGCCCGGCGCGAGACAAATGGCTGGAAATGGCCGATTTTCATGCTCGTCTATCTCTTCGGCCTCGCTTATATTTTTGCCGGGCTGACATTCTGGCTGGCCAGCGCAGCGGGATTATAGCCGACGCGGCGATATGATTCTGCTGTGGATGGACAGAGGCTGGCGCTGGTGTCACTCTTACGCTTTGGACTAAGCGGCAGCGCAACAGACGAATTAAGGAAAGCGACTCCATGGCAGGTAGCGTCAACAAGGTCATTCTGATCGGCAATCTCGGGCAGGACCCGGAAGTGCGCAGCTTCCAGAATGGCGGCAAGGTCTGCAATCTGCGGATCGCCACCAGCGAAAGCTGGAAGGATCGTAATACGGGTGAGCGGCAGGAACGCACCGAATGGCATTCGGTGGCGATTTTCTCCGAAGGGCTTGTCAATGTGGCCGAACGGTTTCTGCGCAAGGGCTCCAAGGTCTATATCGAAGGCCAGCTTCAGACCCGCAAATGGCAGGACCAGAACGGGCAGGACCGTTACACGACCGAAGTGGTGCTACGCGGCTTTAACGGCACGCTGACCATGCTCGACGGCCCCGGAGGCGGTCAGGGCGGCGGTGCTGGCGGTGGTCAGGGCGGCGGTGCCTGGAATCAAGGCGGTGCCTGGAATCAAGGCGGTGGCGGCCAGAGCGGCGGCTGGAATCAGGGTGGAGACAGCTCCTCCTCCGGTGGTGGCTGGAACCAGGGCGGTGGTTCGGGCGGGTCCTCGGGCGGCTGGAATCAGGGCGGCGGTGGCGCGCCCGCCGGTGGCGGCAGCAATTTCGGCGACGATCTGGACGACGATATCCCGTTCTGAGCCTGCCGGCCCGAATGGCTATTCTCTGAACCGCCCAGTCTTTGCAGGCAGTTGTCTTTGCAGAGGCCGGGCGTTTTGCATGAGCCTTGCGGCCATGTCAGTCCTGCGGTGGCGGGCAGGGGCAATCCCTGTCCCTGTGAATGACCGGCGGGATCAATGTGTGATCGAAGGCTTCCACCCGGTCTACCAGCCTGTCGCCGCAATGCAGCGTTTCGAGCTTATAGAGCCCGTCCGTCTCGACATAATTGAGGTAGGAAAGTTCTGCCGGATCGTCCGCCCCGGTTTCGACCGTGGTATAGGTGAGCGGACCTTCATAGCGTTCGGTCTTCAGCCCCGGCCCGTATTGCGGCACCGTCACCGGCTCGGTTACGCGCCAGAGCACCCGGCCATGCCCGTTTTGTCCATGCTGCCATACGCGCTGCCCCAGAAAGCGCCCATCGGCGCTGCGGCGGGTTTCGCGCAGCAAAGAGCCGTCGCGGCCCCATAAACGGGCGGTCCCGACCCGTCGGCCATCCTTCCACAACAAAGTCGATTTTATCGCTCCCGAAGCATACCATTCGGTAACCGGCCCGTCCGGATGGCCCATCGCATAGGTCCCGGCTTCGATGGGATGGCCGTCCCGGTCATAATCGGCATAAGGCCCGTCGCGCTTGCCATCGCGCCAGTGTACTTCGGCGGCCAGCATACCATTGGGATGATAGGTGCGATAAAGCCCTTCCAGTCCTGCACGGCCATAGCGCCATGCCTGCTCCAGCGTTCCGTCGGCAAACCAGCTGCGATAGGGGCCGAACAGGGCACCCTCTTTCCAGTGCTCTTCTTCTGCCAGCGTACCATCGGGAAAGAAGCTGCGGTCCAGACCGTCTTTGCGGCCCGCCCGGCAAAAGAGGCGCCGCTGCAAAGAACCGTCTTCGCGGCGCAATTCGAGAGTGCCGGTGAATGCAGAGCTGCCGGCCTCGGGCGGGGTGCATAAGGCGGCTTCGCGCCGGTCCCGACCGGCATCGAGCGTCAGGACCGGAGAGGCATGAGCGGTCAGCGGCACCAGTGCCGCCAGGCCGATACTCAGAAAGCCGGAAAGCGAACGGAAAGGAAGACGAAGACCGTGCCGCAGGGAAAGCATGGGGCTGGCCTAAAGGGAGAGACGCGCCGATGCAAAGCCGGCTTGCGGTATGCTGTGCCGCAAGTGCGATCCTGCCCGCCTGAAGTTCAGTCCTGATCTTTTTTCAGCGCGGCCAGTGCGGCAAAGGGGCCGGCGGCCTCTTCATCGAGCAGGCCAGCTTCCTGCCTTACCTTGTCTGCATTGGGGCCGGTGAGGAAAGGATCGATAGCCAGAGCGAGGCTTTGTGCAACGGCTTCGCCAAGATCGAAAGCGGTGCCCGAATAGGGGATTTCATCGCAATCCTCTTCTTCAAGCTCCAGCTCCTCTTCGGTGATCCGGCGGTCGGGGACGAAACGAAAAGCGATCGGCTCATCGATCCCGACCGGCAGATCCTCACCCGATACAGCGCAGCTTTGCACGATGGAGGCCTGCATCCGGCCACGCGCCATCACCGCGTCCTTTTCAGGCTCCAGTTCCACTTCGGCCGCCAGGCTGGCGACCCGGACCAGCCCGAATCGCTCGGCCAGCGCAGCGCATTCTTCCTCACTCGCTTCCAGTTTAACCGGATCGTTCCCGATTTGCCGCCGGTCGATCATGCGGGAAAATTCACCTGACTCCGTTTCGCCCGCCGCGGGGCTGCCTTGCTGGGATACACTCATCGTTCAATTCGTCCTTCGAGCAGCGCGGTGCCCGGCATGGCGGCGCAATCCGCTTCCAGCCGGCGCAGCGCTGCTGCCAGTTTTTCCGGTCCGGTATTGTCGACCAGACTTACATTGCGGGTGATGGCCTCGGCCAGTTGCGAATCGCCTTGTTCGGCCAGCCCTTCGCGATAAGCGCCGAGCCTGCCGCCAAGCACGGCCATCAGCCGCCCGATATGTTTGCCCACGACCATGTCGCCGACACCGCTTTCGCGCAATTGCCCGTCCATATCCTCGACGAATAATTCGGTCAGCCATACCGAAGAAGCGATCAGCTCCTCCTCGCGTTCCATACGGATTAGCACGATGGCCAGCGTTGCGGTTATCATGTCGAAACGCCCGGCTACACTGTCTTCCACGCCGCATTGCGCATACCAGTGCGGTTCGCGGGAAATTTCGACGGTCCGGTGCCATAGGGGGCGCAGCGCTTCGCGCGGGTCGGATCGGGAGCGGAAAAGGCGGGAAAGCAGGCTCATGACGCGGTGTCGGTTGTCCATTGTTCAGCGGCGATTAAATTGCCGGAGGCCAAGCGCCATTGCGAAGTGGCGCACATGGCCCTAAGGCTCGCGCTGTAGAATGTGGCACTATCGAAGGCAAATCAAAGCCTCTATTGCCGGAAGTGACGGGCCGACACGGAAGTGGAAAGGGTAGCATGACGCAATTTGGTCGGATCGGGGCAGTGGTGGCCTTGGCGTGTCTGTCGGCTGCCTGCAGTTCGATTACCAATCATCGCGGCTATATTGTCGATGAAACGCTGA
Organism: Altericroceibacterium spongiae; assembly: GCF_003610805.1. GTDB lineage: Bacteria > Pseudomonadota > Alphaproteobacteria > Sphingomonadales > Sphingomonadaceae > Altericroceibacterium > Altericroceibacterium spongiae. The sequence continues at coordinate 334,725 of NZ_RAPF01000005.1, forward strand.
TGTACGCCATCCAGCCGGGGATCGATAATGAGCGTTCGGTTGAAGGCACGCTGGGCCAGCCGAGTTTCAAGAGCCAGTTCGGTCCGCCGACCTGGTATTATGTTTCCAGCACTACCAAACAGGCGCCTTTCACCACGCCGCATATCGATGCGCAGACGGTTCTGGCGGTAAAGTTCGATAAGGAAGGCAATGTGGTGTCTGCCGACCGGTCGGGCATGGAAAATGTCGTGCGGATCCATCCCAATGGCGATTCCACCCCGACTCTGGGCCGCGAACGCAGCTTCCTGGAAGATCTGTTCGGCAATATCGGCCAGGTGGGCGGTATGCCCGGTGCCGGTGCAGGTGGCGCGGGCGGTCCGGGCACATAAGGCGGCGGCCGGTCATGGGGGCTGCCCCTGATGCGTGGAATAGGACAATAAAGCGGCTTGAACCGTTCTTGCCCGCCTCCCATATGCCGCTCCATGCATGACCAGACAGCGAGCCACGGCCTGACCCAGTGGCATGGTACGACGATCATCGGTGTGAGGAAAAACGGCAAGACCGTGATCGCCGGTGACGGACAGGTTTCCATGGGCAATACGGTGATGAAGCCGAATGCCCGCAAGGTCCGCCGGATCGGTGAAGGCGGGCCGGACAAGGGCAAGGTGATCGCCGGTTTCGCCGGTGCCACCGCCGACGCATTCACGCTGTTCGAGCGGCTCGAACGCAAGCTGGAACAATATTCCGGCCAGTTGCTGCGTTCGGCTGTGGAGCTGGCCAAGGACTGGCGGACCGACAAATATCTCCGCAATCTCGAAGCGCTGATGATCGTAGCGGATAAGGACAGCCTGCTGGTGCTGACCGGCAATGGCGATGTGCTCGAACCCGAAGGCGGTATCGCCGCCATCGGATCGGGCGGCAATTATGCGCTGTCCGCCGCACGGGCGCTTGACGATTATGAAGAGGATGCCGAGGCTATCGCGCGCCGCGCCATGGCGGTGGCTGCCGATATCTGCGTCTTCACCAATGACCGCGTGACGGTCGAAACCATTTGAGATTCATGACAGATCAACTGACTCCCAAGGCGATTGTCGCCGCTCTCGACGAACATATTATCGGCCAGAAAGACGCAAAGCGGGCGGTAGCCGTTGCGCTGCGCAATCGCTGGCGGCGCCAGCAATTGCAGCCCGATCTGCGCGATGAGATCACGCCGAAAAATATTTTGATGATCGGCCCGACCGGTTGCGGCAAAACCGAGATAAGCCGCCGTCTGGCAAAGCTCGCCAATGCCCCTTTCGTGAAAGTGGAAGCGACCAAATTCACCGAAGTCGGCTATGTCGGGCGCGATGTGGAACAGATTGCCCGCGATCTGGCCGAAGAAGCGATCCGGCTGGAAAAGGACCGCCGTCGCGAATCCGTGCGCGAAGCCGCATCGGAAGCGGCGATGGAACGGCTGCTCAATGCGCTGGTCGGCGAAAGCGCGTCCGAAGCGACGCGCGAAAGTTTCCGTCAGCGTATCGTGCAGGATTCGATGAACGATACCGAGGTCGAGATCGAAGTCGAAGACAGCCCCAATATGCCGATGGAAATTCCGGGCATGGGCGGCAATGTCGGGATGATCAATCTGTCCGACATGATGGGCAAGGCTTTCGGCAATCAGAATCTCAAGCGTCGCAAGCTGAAAGTCCCCGACGCGTGGGACAAGCTGGTCGATGAAGAAGCCGAAAAACGGCTGGATCAGGACGATGTGGCGCGTGTCGCTCTTCAGAATGCGCAGGAAAACGGCATCGTCTTTCTCGATGAGATCGACAAGATCGCCGTTTCCGAATCGCGCAGCGGCGGTTCCGTCAGCCGCGAAGGCGTGCAGCGTGACCTGTTGCCGATGATCGAAGGCACCACAGTGGCGACCAAATACGGCCCGATGAAGACCGACCATGTGCTGTTCATCGCCAGCGGGGCGTTCCATGTCGCCAAACCTTCGGACATGCTGCCCGAATTGCAGGGCCGTCTGCCGATCCGGGTGGAGCTGGCTGCGCTGACGGAAGAGGATTTCGTTTCGATCCTCAGCGATACGCGGGCCAATCTGATCGACCAGTATCAGGCGCTGATCGGCACCGAGCAGGTGACGCTGACTTTCACCGGGGATGCGATCCGCGAAATCGCGCGCCTTGCTGCGCAGGTGAATGAAAGTGTCGAGAATATCGGTGCGCGCCGTTTGCAGACCGTGATGGAGCGCCTGCTGGAAGAACTGAGCTTCGATGCCGAGGATCGCCGGGGTGAAACCGTGACGGTGGATGCCGATTATGTGCGTGAAAAGCTCTCGAATCTCGTGCAGGATACCAATCTGAGCAAATATATCCTCTGACGGAGCCTATCGCATGAGCACGACCCCGCCCGACGGCAAGCCGATCTATCGCTGCCTTACCGGCCCGGATGACGACACATTCTGCAAGCGTGTCTCGCAGGCGCTGGAAGATGGTTGGGAACTGCATGGCTCGCCCGCTCTGACCTTCAATGGCGAACGGGTGATCTGTGCGCAGGCCGTCATCTGGAAGGGCTTTATCGGCTGAGGCGCAAGCCGGGGCAGCGCTCAGGGCGTGCCAGTGAGAAAAAGGCCGGCGGATCGTTGCGATCCGCCGGCCTTTTCTATGCGCTCTTCCTATGGACTCCCAAGCCGGGTCAGGGATGCGGGGCGAGGCCGATCTCGACCCCGGTCTTGTCCGTATTGGCATAGCGATCGACCAGATCGGCGCTTGCCCGGTTGAGACCGAGCACCTGCACGCTGCGTCCGTTGCGGCGCATTCGTTCCACCACCTTGTCGAGCGCATCGATGGCGGAAATGTCCCAGAAATGCGCGCCGGTCACATCGATCACCACATGGTCGGCGGGGTCGGGCCGGGTGCTTTCGGGGCCGAGCGCCTGCTGGAACCGGTCGACCGAAGCGAAGAAGATTTGCCCGGTGACGGTATAAAGCGCGTGGTCGGCTTCGCGCGTGCGCACCACATGCGACATGTTGCGCACCTTATAGGCGAAGAACACGCCCGAGAGCAGCACGCCGATCACCACGCCCAGCGCGAGATTATGCGTGGCGACCACCACCACGACCGTCGCCAGCATGACGAAGGAGGAGGTCAGCGGATGGACGCGCAGATTGGGGATCGAATTCCAGCTGAATGTGCCGATAGAGACCATAATCATCACCGCCACCAGTGAAGGCATCGGCACCTGCCCGACAATCGGGCCGAGCAGCGAAAGCAGGATCAGCAGCACCAGACCGGCCGTGAAGGTAGACAATCGTCCGCGTCCGCCCGAGGTCACATTGATGACCGATTGCCCGATCATCGCGCAGCCGCCCATACCACCGAAACAGGCTGCGGCCATATTGGCCAGGCCCTGACCGCCGCATTCGCGGCGTTTGTCGCTGTCCGTATGCGTCATATCGTCGACGATCTGTGCGGTCATCAGCGATTCGAGCAGACCTACCGCCGCCATGGTCAGCGAATAGGGGAAGATGATTTGCAGGGTTTCCCAGTTGAGCGGCACATCCGGCAGCACGAAATAGGGCATGCCCTCGGGCAGCTTGCCCATATCGCTTACCGTATTGACCGGCAGGCCCAGCGATATCGAAATGATGCTCAGCACGATAATGGCCACCAGCGGGGACGGCACGGCCGTGGTCAGGCGCGGCAGCAGGTAAATGATCGCAAGGCCGCCCGTGACCATGGCATAGGTTTCCCAGCTCACATTGGTCAGCTGCGGAAGCTGCGCCATGAAGATCAGAATCGCCAGCGCATTGACGAAGCCGGTAATGACCGAGCGCGACACGAACTGCATCAACAGGTCGAGACGTAGCAATCCGGCGATGAGCTGGAGAATGCCCATCAGGATCGTCGCGGCGAAAAGATAGTCCACACCATATTGCCGCACCAGAGGTACCACCACCACGGCCACGGCAGCGGTCGCGGCGGAAATCATGCCGGTGCGCCCGCCGGTAAAGGCGATCACCATGGCAATCACCACCGAGGCATACAGCCCCACCCGCGGATCGACCCCGGCAATCACCGAAAAGCCGATGGCTTCGGGAATAAGGGCCAGCGCCACAACGATTCCGGCGAGAATATCGGCTCTGGGATGGGACAGCCAGTCGCGCTTTAGCGTCTCGGGTAAACTCATGAGATGATCCGTATGGCCAGACATGCGGCGCCATAGCGCTGCATTGTGCAGATAAAATGTCGGAAAGCCCCCCTGCAGGGCCTCACCCGCCTAAACCCATCTGGCAACCCATTGCAACCCTGCGTTTTTGCGTGTGAGCGGAGTTTGGAGAGAATGGTGTGAGCCGGGCTATCGGGAATCGAAGATCCTCAGGACACTTCCTCCACCCGTTCATTCGCCTGCCTTGACCACATTTCGGCATAGAGCCCGTCATGCCGCAGGAGTTGCTGGTGGGAGCCGCTTTCGGCGAGGCGCCCTTTATCCAGCACGAAAATCGTGTCGGCATCGGCGATGGTGGAAAGGCGGTGGGCGATGGCTATGCTGGTGCGGTTGCGGGATACGCGGCGCAGGGTGCCGGTGATTTCCTGCTCGGTGCGGGTGTCGAGCGCGCTGGTCGCTTCATCGAGCAGCAGGATGGGCGGGTCTTTCAGCAAGGTGCGCGCAATCGCCACACGCTGCTTTTCGCCACCCGATAATTTCAGCCCGCGTTCGCCCACTTCCGTGTCGAATCCTTCGGGCAGAGAGCGGATAAAGGGCAGGATTGCGGCATCTGCGGCGGCTCTGGCAATGGCCTCTGCACTCGCATCTTCGCGGCCATAGCCGATATTATAGCCGATGGTGTCGTTGAATAGCACGCTGTCCTGCGGAACGATCCCGATGGCGGCGCGCAGGCTTTCCTGCGTGACGCTGGCGATATCCTGCCCGTCGATCAGAATGCGGCCCGATTGCGGATCGTAAAAGCGGAAAAGCAGCCGCCCGATCGTCGATTTGCCCGCACCCGAGGGGCCGACAATCGCCACCTGCGCACCCGCAGGCACTTCGAAACTGAGGCCGTGGAGAATATCGCGGTCCTGTTCATAGCCGAACACCACATTGTCGAACACGACCGTCGGCTGGCGGACCAGCAGCGCCGGTGCGCCGGGGGCATCGCTCACTTCCACCGGCGTATCGATCAGGCGGAACATGGCGGCCATGTCGATCAGCCCCTGCCGGATCGTACGATAGACCCAGCCCAGCATGTCGAGCGGGCGGAAAAGCTGCATCAGATAGGTGTTGATGAGGACCAGATCGCCCACGCTGAAGCGCCCCGTGCTCCAGCCCCAGACGGTGAAGGCCATCGCGCCGCCCATCATCAGATTCATGATGACCGCCTGCACGATATTGAGCACGCCGAGCGAATTTTCCGATTTGATCGCCGCTTTGGCATAGGCCCTTGCGGCGGACGCGTAGCGCTCCTGCTCGCGCTGTTCGGCCCCGAAATATTTGACCGTTTCGTAATTGAGCAGCGAATCCACCGCCCGGGCCAGCGCGCGGCCGTCCAGTTCGTTCATTTCATGGCGCAATTTGGTGCGCCATTCGGTAATCATGCGGGTGATATAGATATAAGCCACGATGGTGAGCGCGGTCGCCGCTACAATCGGCCAGCCGAATTTGACATAGAAAATGCCCCCCACGATCAGCAGTTCGATGGCGGTGGGCATGATATTGAACAGCAGGAAATAGAGCATCGTGTCGATACTCTTGGTGCCGCGTTCGATGATCTTGGTGACTTCGCCGGTGCGGCGCGAGAGATGGAAGCGCAGGCTCAGCCGGTGGAGCCGCTGGAACACGTCCTCGGTCAGATGCCGTACCGCATCCTGCCCGACCCGCTCGAAAATGATATTGCGGATATTGTCGAAAGCGACCGTGGCGAAACGCCCCGCGCCATAGGCGATCACCAGAGCCATGGCGACCCAGAAGGCCGGATCGGCATCGTCCGACATCGCATCCACCGCCCCGGCATAGGCGAAAGGCAGAGTCAGCACGACAATCTTGGCCAGCACCACAAAGACAATCGCCCAGCCGATCCGCCAGCGCAGATCGGGCCGGTCCTTCGGCCAGAGATAAGGCAGGAAACGGCGGACGGTTGCCCAGTCCGCGTGACGGCCGGAGGCGCTATCGCCTGATGTGTCTGGTGGCATCTGCCCTATGTAGGAATGTGAGTGGGATTCGCAAATCCGGAGTGTGGCTGAATCCCTAATTCGCCGGGCGAGCGCCTTTGGCCTTTGCCAGCAGAGGCTGGGCCACCCGCAGGATTTCCTCATAGGCCGGGTGCCGCAGCAACCACAGGCCGATCAGCCACAGCACCACTCCGCATCCTGCGCTGGCGAGGATTTGCAGCGCCCCCGCTTCTCGTGGGCCATCGGCGTAATGGAAGAATGCCAGCGACGGCACGATGGCCAGCCCGGTCAGCACAAGGCTGCGCAGCTGCACATTGGCCCAGTCTTTCCAGGAAAAGCCCACCATCCGCCGCAGGAAAGTGATGAAGTTCACAGTCCACAAAACGCCATGCACGATGCGCGATGCGGCAATCGCTCCCAGTCCAAAGGGCGCGGCGAGAGCCAGCAGGGTGATGGCGACCACCACATCCACGATATTGCGGATGACGAGCTCCTTCTTGTGATCCAGCAGAACGCCAAGGTCGGCGATCATCGGCATGGCGACAAAGAACATCTGCGCCAGGCTGAGACGGAAGAGCAGCGGCGCGCTGTCGATCCACTTCGGGCCGTAGAGCAGGTTCACCACCGGCTCCGACAGAACAGCAAGCCCTGCGAGGGCCGGCCACATGATCGCACTGAAGATGGCGGCGATGCGCAAATAGGGCGGGCCAAGCGGTTTGCCCTCTTCGCGAATCTTGCGGAAGGCGGGCAGGAAGACACCGCCAACCGCGCCGACCAGCAGCAGGCGGACCTGTAGGGCCAGCCCCGTCGCGCGGGTATAAAGACCAGCGGACGCGGCGCCGAGGATTCGGCCAATGACCAGTTCCGGCGCGCTGGCGGCAATATTGGCACAAGTGACGAGCACGGTGTTCGTTCCGCCAAAGCTCAGCACCCGGCCCGGTTTGTGCAGGCTGGGCGGCCAGGGGGAGATCCAGCCTGCCCGCCATTGCGCGATCAGCGCGCGGGCGGCCTGCTGAGCCAGTGCGCCGCAGGCGAGCGCCATCGCGCCCCAGCCATCCCGCCCCAGATAGAGCGCCACGGCCGAATTGGCGGCGGTCGCCCCCACGGTAATCATGGCGCTGGACCGGAAATCGAGTTCTCTCTGGCGCAGGGCCTGCGGGACAATGGCAAAGGGCACGAGGAAATAGGACGCGGCTATCACCAGCGTCAGCGCGAACAGGCGCGCTTCGCCATAATAGGCCGCCATGGGCCAGGCGAGGCCAAGGCAGACAAAGGCAATCGCCCAGCTGATGCCAAGCGAAACGGTGTAGCTGGTCTGCAGCTTTTGCGGGGTCAGGTCCGCCTCCCCGCAGACATAGCGGTTCACCCCGAAATCCTGCAGCGAAGCTAGCAGGCTGATCGCGGCAAAGGCAATGGAGAACAGGCCCAGCTGTTCGGGCGAAATAAAATAGCGGGCCAGAATCAGGCTGGTCACGAATTGCATCGCGAAAGAGGCGTATTGCGCCCCCATGGCCCAGCTTGCCGCGTTGCGGATGTTCATCGCCCGTGTCTCCCTCAGGCCCTGGCCAATACCATGGCAAGCTTCAGGGAGGCGAGAGGGTGCCCGGCGCGAAGCAGTCGCACAGCCATGCGCCATAAATCCTTGCTGGCGCCCGTGTCGCGCGCATAGCCGGCCAGAACAGGGAAGCCTTCACCCGCCAGCATGGCAGGGGAATAGCGGATGCGGTCCACAATCCGGTGGCGGGCGAGGGCATCGGCCCCTTCCATATCGAAAAGGGTATCCAGCGTGCCAACCGTGGGAAGAGCATCCAACCCGTCCACCGGATCAGGCTGCCCCTCAAGTCGTGCCTTGCAGGATAGCCATGCGACCACGGCCGATTGCGTCTGCGCCATGGCGTTGCGCGTGCTCACCTGTGTCGGGTGGATGCGGTAATAGAGAAGGATGTCCGGCAGGTTCGCCAACCGGGTCCGCGTATGCAGCCTAAGATAGAGGTCGTAATCCTGCGCAAAGCGGAAGGGGCGGCGGTAACCACCCACTGCGCGCAGCAGCTCCGTCCGCGCAATCACGGTCGGGTTGCGCAGGGGGATGCCGTTCTCCCTGTCGACGATGATCGCCTCATGGGTCTGTTCAATGGTGCTTTCCGGGGCGGGCAGCAGCGTGCCGTCCTCCGTCATGTTCTGGGCCATACCGCCCAGCACGCCGCAATCGGGATTCGCCGCCAAAAACGCCATCTGCTTTTCGAATCGATCTGGCAGGGCGATGTCGTCGCTGTCCATCACTGCGATCCACGGCGCGCGCGCTCCGGCCAGCAGGGCATTGAGCGCAGGTACCCGGCCTTTCTCAAGAGAGGGCAGCACACGGATGCGCTTATCCTCTGCTGCGCGTTCGGCAATGATGGTTGCCGTGCCGTCGGTGGACTGGTCATCAATGATAAGCAGTTCAAAATCGCTAAAACTCTGCGACAGGATGCTGTCTATCGCATCGCCGACATAGGGCTCGACATTATAGGCCGTCATCAGGACGCTGATCTGGGGGCTGGTCATCGTGTGTCCTTCAGCCGCCTATCAGCGCCATAACAAGGCGTAGCGCCTTGGCCGGGTGGCCGTGTTTCAGCAAACGCGCGCTCAGCCGCCAGAGCGGGGCCTTGTTCTTGCTCTCGCGCGCATGGGCGATCAGCAGGGGCCAGCCTTGGCCTGCCAGAAGCTCTGGCGTGTAGATCGTGCGTTCAATCACCCGACGACGGACATAGGCCGCGCTGCCGGGGTCAAAGATAGTGTCCAGCTCTTCAATAGAAGGAAGCGCTTCCTGCCCTTCGGTGGGGTCAGGCCGTCCGGCCAGCCTTTCGCAATGGGCCAGCCAGGCAATGGCGGCGTTGGCTGTCTGCTCTATGACATGGGCAGTGCTCACTTGGCCGGGATAGATGCGGTAGGAGGTCAACGCCTCTTCCAGATTGGCCAGTTTGGTCACTTGCGACAGGCGCAGCCAGAGGTCGTAATCCTCGGCGTGTCTGTAAGCCTTGCGATAGCCGCCAATGGACTGGATCGCCTCGCGGGAAAGAACCACCGCATTGTGATTCAGCAGGGGGCCGCTTTCCAGATTGGCGACTATTCCCTCATGCGTCAGTGGACGGTCGATCTTGGGGCGCCAGTAAGGGGCGCCCTTCTCGTCAATTACCGTGCAGTTGCAGCTGACCGCGCCGTGATCCTGATGGCTTTCCAGAAAAGCCATCTCCTTCTCGAACCGATCGGCAGAGCAGGTGTCGTCGCTGTCCATCAACGCCAGCCAGGGCGCGCGGGCTTCCGAGATCAGCCGGTTGAGCGCCGGCACACGGCCCTTCTTTCCATGAGGCAGGACGCGGATGCGCGAATCCTGTTCGGCGCGCTGCTGTATGACGGACAGGGAATCGTCCGTAGACAGGTCATCCACGATCAGGAATTCAAAGTCCGTAAGGGTCTGAGCCAGAATGCTGTCTATCGCGGCGCCGACAAAGGGGCCGTCATTATAGACGCTCATCAGAACGGAAATGCGCGGAGGCGTCATCAATCAGGCTGCCTTCTTGTTGGCGGAAAAGGTGAAACTGCGGAAGGATTGCCCCCCGCGTCGGTGGGTGTGACGCCGCCATGCCAGCATGGCTGGAGCAAGGGAGGGGAATATCCTCCAGATTCGCATGGACAGCTTCCAAGCGAGCGAGGTCGGATGGTCGACGTCGTTCCCGGCGATCTTCTCCAGTCCATCGTGCACCTTGCCGTCCAGGATCATGTCGATGGCATCTTCAAACCGCAGGGCGCGCCGGTTCTTTTCCAGCAGTTGGTGAACAAGCGCAGTCTCAGGCTGGCCGCCAATCAGTTGCAGCACTTTTTCATAAGCGCGGATGTTGCCGCGTAACATCTTGCCCATATGCCCGGATGCAGAGCCTTCCCGCACACGGTAGGCCCCAAGAATGGCGTCTACATAGAGAGCGTGTCCGCCCAAAGCCATCAGGCGGAACCACAGGTCCAGATCTTCAGCCTGGGCCATGGCTTCGTCAAAGCCGCCGATCCGCTCATAATCGGCCCGACGGAAGGTGGAGCCGATATAGACGTTGAAACTGCGATCCAGAACATCGGCGAGTGAACCCGTCCGCCCGTCTTCATTCCCCTGCTTATCTTGGACAATAGGCACCTCTTGGGAGATCGATCCAAACAGGCGTGCATTGCAGGTCGCAAGGCGAGCGTCCTTGTCCGCTTCCATAAGGGGAACAATCCTAGCCAGGTAGTCCGGCTCAAACCGGTCGTCGCCATCCAGCAGGGCAATCAGCGGAGCCTTGCAGGACGCGATCGCCGTATTGCGGGCGGACGAGACACCCCGGTTGGCTGTCTTGAGGAAGCGGATGCGGGAATCGGACAGGAAAGGCTCAACGGCGCTCGTGACATCGTCCGGAGAGCCATCATCAATAACCACGCATTCCCAATCCTCCATGGTCTGCGCCTCAAGCGAGGAAAGCGCTTCGCCAACAACATCGGCAACACCATAGGCCGGCACGATAACAGCGACACGTGCAGAGGCGCTGTCACTATATGGTCTATCCTTGGGGGGAAGAGGCTCGTCGATCATGAAGGCTCTATAAGAGAGTGGCTGATAACAATTGGTTTAACATGTGATGACCCATGGTCCGTCGGCAATCATTGACCGGTCGGACAAAAATGGCGAAAATCCGTCAATCCAAAAAAACTGAAACAATTTTGCAAAAAAGGGCTTGCCCGAATCCTGCATGCCCCGTAGAGGGCTGCTCACCGGACGGGAACGACGCTTCAACGGCTCGCAACTGACCCGGTCGCCAACAGGAACGGGATATTGGTCCTCCGGGAGGAATTTCGGGGATTATTTTTCTGTTTTTGTATTGGTGTGATCTTTGACATTGTAGTTATATGATGAAGGGACATGTGGGCGACGGCGTCC
>NZ_RAPF01000006.1 GCF_003610805.1 Altericroceibacterium spongiae
GCCGGAAAGGAGAAAAAGGTCGCCCTTACAGCTATTATGCGCAAGCTCATTGTATTGGCGAACGCGCTCTTACGAAAAAACCGAGAATGGGTGTGATATGGCACTTGCCCAAGACGGATACTCCTCCCAAAGCACACGGCTCTCGAGGCGAAGCCGTTCATTCTCGAGGGCCAGATCGGTATCGGGGCTCACAGACAAATTCTCCTGTCGATGCAAACTGATCCAGCGCGTCAATGTCGATAAACTAATGCCCAAATCGGCTGCCACGCGCTTGCGCGGCAAACCGCTGGTCAAGACGATCCGTATCGCCTCACGCTGAAATTCTTCTGAATGTTTGATCATCCCTTCGGTCTCCGTGAATGAGCAAGACGCTCTCAAGTGACCGGCGCAAATCCGTCACAAGTCCACGTCGCCGGTCCTGGCCGGGAGCGGCGAGGGAGCTAATCTAGCAGGCCAGAGACACATAAGGTGTTTGATCCTGGAGTTGATGGTGCGGATTTAGATTGACGCGCTCCGGTCCGTTTGTCCGGCATTTACAAATGTATTCGTAGGGCGTGAACCCTGTTCGGACCTCTTCGCAGGCCAGCATATAAGTAATTATCCATTTTGCGCTTGTGCATTGCACAAGCTGTTGGCTACTCAGAGGCCATATCTCATACTTCATTCAAGAGGCCTATGCTGAGCACGATCACCGATCCCATCCAGCTTTACAGTGCTCAAATCGGCTTTATCCTGTTGATTGGTTTGTTCGTTGCTTTTGCGATGGAGCGCCGGCCGCCTGCTGTCGTGGCAATTGTTGGCGGACTAACGATGCTGGTTTTCGGATATATTTCCAGTCAGGAACTCTTATCTGTTTTTAGCAATCCTGCACCTCTAACCATAGCTGCCATGTTTGTTTTGACGGGTGCGCTATTGCGAACCGGGGCAATGGAGGAGATTTCCGGCTGGATCATTCGCCGGACTATGCGACGGCCGAAAATGGCGCTGGCGGAAATGGGGGGCGGGACCATGCTGGCATCCGCTTTCATGAATAATACGCCTGTCGTCATCGTTATGATTCCGATTGTCAGGCGTCTGGCGCGAGTGCTTGGTGTCGCGCCGACGAAATTGCTTATTCCTCTTTCTTATATATCGATTCTTGGCGGAACTCTCACTCTGATTGGGACTTCAACCAATCTGCTGGTGGATGGTGTTGCGCAGGATCAAGGGCAGGCGGCTTTCGGAATTTTTGACATTACTCTCGTTGGAGCAATCGCTGCTGCTACAGGATTGCTTGTTTTGGGAACTATCGGCCGGCGTTTGCTGCCCAATCGTTCCGCACATGATGCAATAGACCAAGGCGAAAGCGATACTTATCTTTCCCATCTTATTCTCAGTTCGGAAAGCGAGCTTGTTGGGAAGTGTCTTGGCGCAACCGCTTTCGCTCGTCGGCCAGGTATTCGGATCGTTGGTGCACAGCGAGGGAAAGTCATTCAGCGTCGTGATTTCGATCATTGGGAATTGAAGGCAGGGGACCAGTTGGTGGTAGCTGCCAGCCCTTCGGAACTGGCTTCACTGGCTGAAGCTTATGATTTTCGAACTGGATTGAGCGGTGTGGGCGGTGGTGTGGAAACTGCCGGGCCGGACAGGCCGAAAGATTTGCGGTTGCTGCAGGCTGTTATTCCTGCATCACACCCTGTCATAGGACGGCGATTGGCCGATATCCCGGTGCTTTCACGCTATCGCATCCGAGTACTTGGCCTTTCTCGGCCCAGGCATCTTGCGGGTCCTGATCTGGCCAATGTGCGGGTAAGGGCGGGGGATTGCTTGCTTATTGCAGCTGGCAGCGATGCTGCTCAGGCATTGCATTCGAGCGTGGCATTGGTGAATGTAAGCGACGCACCCGTTCGATCATTCCGTCGGTCCAAAGCTCCGATCGCACTTGGGACCCTTGCTGGGGTCGTTGTTCTGGCTGCTTCCTTTGGATTGCCAATTGAGGCTCTGGCTTTGCTAGGGGTGGGAATTGTACTGGTGACACGATGTATTGAGGCTGAAGAAGCCTGGGGTGCGATTGACGGCAATACGCTGGGATTGATTTTCGGGATGCTGGCTTTTGGCAAAGGACTGGAAAATGCCGGTACAGTTGATTTGCTGGTCGATATAATAAGGCCTTACCTGTCGGCTTCATCTCCCTTTCTGGCTCTTATCGCGGTTTATGCTTCAGCCAGTTTGCTTACGGAAACTGTAACGAATAATGCCGTTGCTGTTATCATGACACCGATAGCCATCGGTCTTGCAGACAATATGGGAATCGATGCGAGGCAATTGATCATTGCTGTTATGTTCGGCGCCAGCGCAAGCTTCGCTACACCGATCGGTTATCAGACCAATACGCTGGTTTATGGGGCGGCAAATTACCGTTTTATCGATTTTGTACGAATCGGTGTGCCCATGAATTTGACGATAGGGGCCGCTGTGTGCCTGGCTATTCACTATCTCGTGTAGTGTGAAGAGATGGGGCCGGAAACGGAGGGGGCCGTCAGATTGATAAAGTGGCCGTTCGCCAAATAGTCCAGATTCCGATCATCAGGAAGAGAAGTGCTGCCATATAGCGAACCAGTTTCATCGGAATATGCTTGATAAGCGCATTGCCGAGGATCACCGCCGGTACATTGGCAATCATCATCCCCAATGTTGTGCCTGCTGTTACCGCCAGCAGATTGTCGAATTGTGCACCAAGAGCGATAGTTGCTACCTGTGTCTTATCGCCCATTTCAACGAAGAAAAATGTTATCAATGTGGTTGTAAAAGCCCCAAATCGCGACATTTTCTTGTCTTCTTCCTCCAATGTATCGGGCAGCAATGTCCATGCCGCCATGAGGATAAAGCCAGCACCGATGACATAACGAAACCAACGTCCTTCGATAAACTCTGCAGCCTGATGCCCCACAAAAGCAGCCAGAAAATGATTAGCGATCGTAGCAAAAAGAATGCCCAGAATGATTGGCACAGGGCGCTTGTATCGCGTTGCCAGAATCATGGCGAGTAGCTGAGTTTTGTCGCCAATTTCCGCCAATGTCACTATGATAGTGGATGTCAGCAAAGCGTCCATTATAATACTCCACGACCAGGCAAGCATAGGCAATGACACTGAGAGCCCCGCCCGGCCTAGGTAGGGTTTCAGTGTCATTGGTCTCGCCTGAACGATCTTTCGTTCCTATCGCGCCACGGCCTCTCGACCGAGTATGTTGACGTGAAAGCCCGCAATCATATTGCGGCTGGCTACTCCCCAGATGACCCGTCTCTCTTAAGGATATGGTCTGTGCAAGACAAGTTATGACCTTGCTTGACCCAACGGGATCAATCTCTATGCCATGATGGAGATGAATGAAAAATCGGCTCTTCCCGTGCCTCCGCCGTTCGAAGCTCTTCGTTCGAATGGCTCTGTCGCAGTTTTTTTGGATTTTGATGGGACACTAGTCGATCTCGCTCTGACTCCCGACGGAATCGATGTTCCGCCTGATCTCGCTACCCGGCTTGAAGCATTTGGGCAAAAGCTCGAAGGACGGCTTGCTTTGGTGAGCGGCAGAGCGACGGATAACCTTGAACAGCATTTAGGTCCACTTGCACTTGCGCGGGCAGGATCGCATGGGATTGCTCGTTTTCGCGCGGACGGCTCCCGGCTGGGAAAGGAACCAGAGGGGTTACCGCCAGCAGTATATGAGGCCTTGCAGACTTTCGCAGATTCGCAGGGTTTCGATCTGGAAATCAAGACGCATGGTGCTGCACTGCATTATCGTGGTGTACCGCATCAGGAACGAGATGGTCTTACATTTGCCGAGAATATTGCAAAGCAGCATGCGCTTCATGTGAAGCGAGGTAAATTCGTTATCGAACTAGTCCGTCCCGGGGCAAATAAAGGCGGTGCGGTCCAGGCTTTCATGGAAGAAGAACCATTCCGGGGAGCTATGCCCATCTTCATCGGAGACGACGTTACCGATGAAGATGGTTTTAACGCTGTCAGTCGACTGGGAGGTTTTGGCATTTTGGTCGGCGATCGTTTTCCAACGGAGGCGCGCTACATGCTCGCCTCCCCAAAAGAGGTCTTTAAATGGCTGGGTCTGTGAGCGGCGTAACATCTGATCTTGAGTTGTGGCCTATCGGTAATTGTCAGGTTTCCGGATTGATTGATGACAAGGCCGGCCTTGTCTGGGGCTGCGTGCCGCGTGTCGATGGCGATCCGGTTTTCTGTTCACTTCTCAATGGTCGAAGTCACGATGTCGGTGTCTGGCGTTTCGAACTGGAAGGGCAGGTTTCGGCCACGCAGCGTTATGAACGCAACACCCCCATTCTCATCACCCGGCTGGAAGCCGAGGATGGCAGTGCCGTGGAGATTTTTGATTTCTGCCCACGTTATGAGCGGACTGGTCGAATGTATCGTCCTGTGGCTTTTACGCGCATTGTCCGTCCGGTTGCAGGTGTACCGCGCCTGCGAGTTAAATTGCGCCCTATGCGCGATTATGGAACCAGCGTTGCAGACACTACGAACGGTACTAATCATATCCGCTATCTCGTGGGCAGCCAGGTGCTGCGCCTCAGCACGGATGCGCCAGTTGGCTATATTCTCGAACAACGTCCCTTTCGTGTAGAAAGCGATCAGCATTTCTTCCTTGGCCCGGATGAGCCTTTTGGCGGCAATGTTCGTGCAGAGGTGCGTCGGATGCATGCTGATACGCGGAAATACTGGCAGCTCTGGGTACGGGGGCTTGCCACACCTTTTGAATGGCAAGATGAAGTTATACGGGCGGCGATTACGCTGAAATTATGTCAGCATGAAGAGACGGGAGCGATTGTGGCCTCGCTGACCACTTCGATTCCCGAAGCGCCCAACACTCAGCGTAACTGGGATTACCGCTATTGCTGGTTGCGCGATTCCTATTACACGGTTCAGGCGCTGAACCGCCTTGGCGCGCTCGATGTGATGGAAAAATATCTCGCTTATCTGCGTAACATTGTGGACGATGCCAAAGGAGGACAGATTCAGCCGCTTTACTCTGTGATGGGAGTGGCTGAACTCAATGAAACCACTGCGCCCTATTTGTCCGGTTATCGGGATATGGGACCGGTCCGGATCGGCAATGCAGCCTATAAGCAGGTGCAACATGATTGTTATGGTCAGATCGTGCTGCCGACCACACAGGGCTTTTTCGATAAGCGCCTGTTGCGAATGGCGGACGAAAGGGATTTCGCCAGTCTTGAAGAGGTTGGCGAAATGGCCTGGCGAATGCACGATCAGCCTGATGCAGGCTTGTGGGAATTCCGCACACGCCAGGAAGTGCATACCTACTCAGCAGTGATGAGCTGGGCGGCCTGCGATCGACTGGCTAACGTAGCTGCACGGCTCGGCAAGACAGAGAGAGGGGCGTTCTGGAAGGAACGGGCCGATACGATTCGTGCGACTATTGAAAAACGCGCGTGGAAGAACGGTAGCGAAAAAGGGCATTACGGAGCCTCTTTCGAAACAGACTATCTCGATGCAAGTCTGCTGCAGATGGTCGAATTGCGCTATCTGGATTCAGATGATCCACGCTTCCAGTCTACCTTCGCAGCGATTGAGAAAACATTGCGGCGAGGACCGCATATGCTGCGTTATGCACAAGAAGACGATTTTGGTTTGCCTGAAACTGCATTTAATATTTGTACTTTCTGGCTAATCGAAGCTCTCCATCTCGCTGGACGTGATGAAGAGGCGCGAGAACTCTTCTGCACAATGCTTAATCATCGTACGAAATCTGGACTTTTATCCGAGGATATGGATTTTGAAACGGGTGAACTGTGGGGGAACTTCCCTCAAACTTACTCGCTTGTAGGAATAATAAACTGTGCTGAATTATTGTCCAAATCCTGGGATACTGTGAGATGAGCCGATTAGTTGTGATTTCGAATCGGGTGGCTGTTCCGAAGGCACGAGGTGTGGCTGGTGCACAGGGAGGATTATCCGGAGCGCTAAATGCAGCGCTGAAACGAAATCGCGGTATCTGGTTTGGCTGGTCCGGTGAAGAAGCTGAGGAATTTACTGGCGATCTGCATATTCAGCGCCATGACGATGTGACGACGGCGACGATCGATCTGGCAACCCAGGATGTCGAGGAATATTATAACGGTTACGCTAATTCTACTTTATGGCCGCTCTTTCACTACCGTATCGACCTGACCGAATATGAGCGTGAATTCGGTGTAGGTTATGAGCGGGTGAACGAAAATTTCGCCAAAAGTGTCGTTCCTCTGATCGATCAGGATGACATGGTATGGGTCCATGATTATCATCTGATACCGTTAGGGGAGAGGCTCCGTTCGAAAGGCGTAAAAAACCGGATCGGCTTTTTCCTGCACACGCCCTGGCCGCCGACGCGTTTGCTGGTGTCGCTGCCGTTTCATGAACGGCTTGTTGAATCCATGTTGCATTACGATCTGATCGGTTTTCAGTGCAATGAGTGGCTGGAAAGTTTCCTGCATTATTGCGCCAAGGAAATGGGTGCCGAGGTCAATGAAAAAACTGGCCAGGTTACGCTGAACGGACGCACTTCAATCGCGAAGGCTTATCCGATTGGCATAGATTATGACCATTTCATGTCCAAAGGGGAGACTGGCAAAGCACGCCAGGCGCAGCAGCGCCTTCTTGCCAGTACCCGCCACCGAATAGCGATGATCGGGGTAGACCGGCTGGATTACTCCAAGGGTTTGCCGGAACGTATCGACGGTATAGGTCGTTTTTTCGACACTTATCCCGACCGCGTGCGTGAATTGATCTATATTCAGATTGCTCCGCCTTCACGTGAAGATATCGGCTCTTATCAGCAGATCCGTTCGCTGCTTGAACAGAAAACCGGGCAGATTAATGGCGAGCGGTCTGAAGTCGATATTGTGCCGATCCGTTATGTGAATAAAGGGCAGTCGCAGGAGGAGCTTTTTGGATTTTACCGGGCTTCGAAAATCGGACTGGTTACGCCTTTGCGCGACGGAATGAATCTCGTTGCCAAGGAATATGTCGCTGCCCAGGACCCGGAAGATCCTGGCGTTTTGATCCTGTCGCGTTTTGCCGGTGCGGCTCAGCAATTGCAGGATGCTCTGCTCGTCAATCCGCACAGTCCCGACGATGTGGCGCATAATATTCGCATCGCGCTCGATATGCCGCTGGAAGAACGCAAGGCGCGTTGGCAGAAGATGATAAAGACCGTCAGGGAAGACAATGTTCTGCGCTGGACCGAGCATTTCACCGAGGATCTGGCAGAAATCCGGGAAAAAGCCGAGTAACGATATGCTCAGCCAAGCAGGGCTTGCAGCGCGAGCATAAAGCCTTTCTTGCGGGTCTCTTGTCTTGAGCGCTGCCTGTCCACATTTTGTTTTGCGATAACGGGCGGATTGCGCCGGACAGGCGAAAGCGTTTAGGGCGCTTCGCAAGGCAAGAATGGACGGACATATATGGCAACGCATAACACCAAGATGCTGATTATCGGGTCTGGCCCGGCGGGTCTGACAGCAGCGATTTACGCTGCTCGCGCTGGGATGGAGCCGATTGTGGTGCAGGGATTGCAGCCTGGCGGGCAGCTCACCATCACGACGGATGTAGAGAATTATCCCGGTTTTCGCGATGTAATTCAGGGCCCCTGGCTGATGCAGGAAATGCAGGCCCAGGCTGAGCATGTCGGCACGAGGATGATGTGGGATACGATTATCGACGTCGATATCGCCAATGGCCCGCCTTACGTGGCGAAGGGGGATAGCGGGGACGAATATGTCGGTCATACGCTGGTGATTGCTACGGGGGCGCAGGCCAAATGGCTGGGCGTTCCGGGCGAACAGGAGCTTTCGGGCAAGGGCGTTTCGGCCTGCGCAACTTGCGACGGTTTCTTCTATCGCGGCAAGAAAGTGGCTGTCATCGGGGGCGGTAATACGGCAGTTGAAGAGGCGCTTTATCTCACCAACCATTCTGACGATGTGACGCTGATCCATCGGCGCGGAGAGCTTCGGGCGGAAAAAATCCTTCAGGAACGGCTATTTGCGCATCCTAATGTCACTGTGCTGTGGAATAAGCGGGTAGAGAAATTCCTTGGCAATCCGTTGCAGGGTGGCCTGACCGGGCTGGAGCTGGCCGATACAATAACGGGCGATATCAGTGAGTTCGACTGCCATGGTGGTTTCGTCGCCATCGGGCATGCTCCTTCGACCGAACTATTTCGGGGCAAGCTGGAAATGGATGAATCGGGATATCTGGTGGTGGAAGCCGGGACTCCCAAGACCAGCCATCCCGGTGTTTTTGCCTGTGGTGATGTGATGGATCATACATATCGGCAGGCTGTGACGGCGGCGGGAACCGGCTGTATGGCGGCGCTCGATGCGGAGCGTTTTCTGGCCACTCTCGACTTTGTTCGCAATGAGGAACGGGCTGAACAAGTGGCTGAATAAAAAGAATTTTTATCGATATGCAAAAAGGGTCGGGTGGTCATTCATCCGGCCCTTTTCGATATTGGGGCGATTCCCAACAAGGGCGCCTGAACGGTTCCGAACAGGGCCATAAACCGCCTGAACAGGGCCAGAAAGCTGTTTCGCGCGCCGCGTCGGGGGGCAGGCCGCCATAGCCGCGCAGGCCAACCGGAAGCTACGCAAAAACCGGCCGGAAAGCAGCCGCTCATCCGGATCGTTTGGCCCGTCTGACGCATTCTGTAGGATAGCGTCATGAAAACACCATCGCAGAGTGATTTCATCCGGCACCAAACCTCTCTAAGAGGGCGCGCAAGATTCGAATTCAATGGAGTAACAGATGTCCAAGGTCCTGATTATCGGCGCAGGCGGCGTCAGTTCGGTTGCCGTGCACAAAATGGCGATGAACGCCTCCATCTTCACCGAGATTCATCTGGCGAGCCGCACGAAGAGCAAATGCGATGCCATTGCCAAAAGCGTGAAGGAACGCACCGGCGTCGATATTGCGACTTATGAGATCGATGCAGAGGAAGTGCCGGCACTCACCCGGCTTATCCGGCAGGTCGAACCGAAGCTGGTCGTCAATCTGGCACTGCCTTATCAGGATCTGCCGATCATGGATGCCTGCCTCGAAGCGGGCGTGCATTATCTCGACACGGCCAATTACGAGCCGAAGGATGAGGCCAAATTCGAATATAAATGGCAGTGGGCCTATCAGGAAAAATTCCGCGAAAAGGGCCTGATGGCGCTGCTGGGATCGGGCTTCGATCCTGGCGTGACCAGCGTCTTCGCCATGTGGCTGAAGAAGCATAAGCTCAGCACCATTCGCACGCTCGACATTCTCGATTGCAATGGCGGCGATCACGGGCAGGCTTTCGCCACCAATTTCAACCCGGAAATCAATATTCGCGAAGTCACCGCACCGGCGCGCCACTGGGAAAAGGGCGAATGGGTGGAGACTCCGGCCATGCAGATCAGCCAGTCTTTCGATTTCGATCAGGTCGGCCCGAAGAATATGTATCTCATGTATCATGAGGAGCTGGAGAGCCTGTCCAAATTCGTCCCCGAACTGGAACGAGCGCGGTTCTGGATGACCTTCGGCGATGAATATATCAAACATCTCACCGTGCTGCAGAATGTCGGCCTGACGGGGATCGAGCCGATTACCTATCAGGGTAAGGAAATCGTCCCGCTGCAATTCCTCGCCGCGGTTCTTCCCAAGCCGGAGACTCTGGGGGAAACGACGAAGGGCAAGACCAATATCGGAGACATCGCCACCGGTGAAGCACTGGACGGTTCGGGCGAAAAGACCTTCTACATCTACAATATCTGCGATCATGAAGAGGCCAATGCCGAAACCGGCAATCAGGCGGTGAGCTACACCACCGGCGTTCCGGCGATGGTCGGCGCGGCGATGATGCTGACCGGGCGCTGGTCGGGAGAGGGTGTGTTCAATATGGAACAGCTCGATCCCGATCCTTTCCTCGAAATGCTCGCTACCAACGGCCTGCCCTGGCAGGTTAAAGAGCTGCCCGCTCCGCTCGATTTCTGAACGAAAGACCGGTCATGATGAAACTGACTATAGCAGCGCTGGCGGGCACGATGCTGCTCGCCGCCTGCACGCCGTCCCATCAATCGGAACAGCCCGGCCCCTCGGGCGGGCCGAAACTCTTTCTCAGCCAGCAGGAACGGCAGAGCTGCGAGGCCGAAGGCGGCCATGTTGAAAAGCGCGGCCGTTTGCAGGCCGAAACCTGCGTGCATCCCTTTCCCGATGCCGGGCAGGGCTGCACCGACAATGCGCAATGCGAGGGCAAATGTATCGCCGAAGGCAATGAAGGCCCGGAAAAGGAAGTCACCGGCTATTGCCAGAAGGATGACAAGCTGTTCGGCTGCTATGCCGAAGTTCAGGACGGCAAAGCCGTCAACCGCATTTGCGTAGACTGACCGGGACTGCCGCCTCTGTTACGCGGGGGCGGCGGTTTTTCAGATAGTGTTTGAGAGGGCGCGAAGGGCAGCTTTACGCTTTAACCCTGATTACTTGAACCAATCTCCAAGCTCCCAGACACCGGCATTAAACTGTTGAGGCTGGAGCAGCTTTAATTCTGCGCGATACGGAACGATAACGCATATCCATAAAAGCAGGTAGCTGCCGTTAGAAGACATAACCGACGGTCATAGCTAGTGGGAATGGAACGATTGACTTATCCGTCCAATTTAGACTGCCTCACCGTTCTATCGCAGTGGCCGCAATAGCATTTGGTGATAAAAAAGCTGCCGTTCCGGATACGACCCAATTGCGGACGTTCTTTTCGGACGATAAGTTTTGCTGATGTCTCTAGCTTTCGGACCCAATTGGCAGCGCGATTTGTGGGCCTCGCCTTACTGGCTTAGGTTCGAGCTTGATGATGGCGAGTATTCAGGACGCTATGTGACCAAGTTCACGAGGAGCTACGACCGTGCTCGAAAACTCGCACGCATAGCGCTGCCGTCAGATAATATCGTCGGCGTCATCGCGGCCTTCTCGGAGCCCAGCAGAGAAATCAATGCGGAAAGGCTGGGCTGGACGACAGGGGCCGCATTTGATCATCTGGCAGAGTTGGGCGTCTCAACAGAAGTCACTCTTGCCGAATGGGAAGGTTTTTGGTGGCCTGATGAAAAAGACGATCCTGAGGCTGAGGCTTGGACTCAACGCGCGTTTAGCCTGAATTGGGAGCAAGCCGACATCCTCTTGTGGAATCAAATCGCGCAGGACTTGGGAGTAGCGCCTAGGGTGCCAGTGTTCGCTAAGCTTGTCGATCCGGCGCGAGGTGTATGCGTTAATGCCTATGACGACCGGGGGATGGATGTCACTTCCCTCGCCAGAGAGCCCCTTGAAGACCTTTATTCCCGGTGTGGCAGTTGGTTGCTCGAAGACGATCGAAATAGAATGTCGGAAGTATTCGAAAGCTAGCGGAACGGCAGCTAACCACCCAATTCCAGTCATTTCGCAATTACGATGAGTCACCTGCAACCGGACAGATGAATTCAATCTGGCTGGAATCTGCACATAGCCAAGTCTTTATCGGATGCCGAATTTGCCATCGTAAAAGCGACGTTATTTGGCTGGCAATCCATTCACCAGCGATTCCAGCCCGATGGTAAAGGTCGCATCGAAATCCATCATTTCGCACAGGAAGTCCCGCATGGGGCCGTTGGCTTCAAACATGGTCCAGCCGAGAGTGAATGAAATGACAGCGGCCTGATGCGCTAGCGCCACGCTCGCTTCCAGCCCCAATGCCTTTAGCGGAGCTGCGATATGGGCGGCCTGCTTTTCCGCATCGGCTGGCGAAGGCGGTCGGGCGATTGCGCATAATCGCGCGCCGTCTCTGTGTGAGGCAAGGCTGGAATGGAGGGCACGCCCGAACTGCCGCAGCCATTCGCGCCAGTCCTGTGCCCCATGCGTCCCGGCATAGGCCGCGGCATAGATGTCGCGCGCCATTAACCCCAGCAGTTCAGCCTTTCCGGAGATGTGCCAGTAAATGGCCGCGGCCTGAACGTTCATGCGTCCGGCCAGCTTTCGCATGCTGAGGCTGTCCAGCCCTTCATCTTCTACCAGAACGAAGGCCTGTGCAACGATTTGATCGCGGGTGAGGCCGGGTATGAGGCGTTGTACCATAGGTTGACTGTTGACTCCTTAACGATGTTAAGTCAACTTCTACAAGTGGAGAAGGAAGCCGGAAAGGGCAAAGAAACATGACGTATGTTCGCAATGCTTGGTATGTTGCGGGGTGGGCGCAGGAACTTGATACTGAGACCCCTTTTGCGATCACGATACTGGGTGAACGGATTGTGATCTGGCGAACGGGTTCGGGATCGATCCATGCGTTGGAAGATCGCTGTGTGCATCGCCTTGCGCCACTGTCGCTCGGCCGCTGCGAAGGGGAACGGCTGCGGTGCATGTATCACGGGCTGCTGTTCGATCCCGATGGGCGAGTGGTTGAGATGCCGGGGCAGGACAAGATTCCGCCGCGTGCACAGGTCCGCTGTTATCCGGTGATGGAACGCCATAGCTGGATCTGGGTGTGGATGGGCGACCCGGCTCTGGCCGACGAAGACCTTATCCCGCCCGCGGTGGGGCTGGACCACCCTGACTATATTCTCGGCCACGGCCAGCTCGATTATGAGGCTGAGGCGCGACTTATAAACGACAATCTGCTCGATTTCAGCCATCTCACCTTCGTTCATGCGAACAGTTTCGGATCAGGTCCGCAATTCGCTGCGAGTCCTGCGCGGATCACGCCGCTGGATCGCGGTGTTCGCTATCAGCGCTGGATCGAGAACACTCGCGGTTCATCGTCACGTGCCAGCGAAGAACCGATGGACAGCTATATGACCTATGATTTCCTCATACCGGGCGTGTTGCTTATGACGGGCGGAGTGTTCCCGCTGGGCACCGCGAAGGAGCTGGGTCACGGTGTGCCTGATTACGATAAGGCAGTCAGCGGGGTGACCTTTACCAGTCAGGCCGTTACTCCAATGATGGACCGGACGGCACGCTATTTCTTTTCATGGGGACCGCATCGTAAACATGGTGACGAGTCTGCACGTGACATCCTCATGAAGATAGCCGGTCAGGCTTTCGATGAAGACAAGGTTATGATCGAGGCGCAGCAGAAGGTCATCAATATGACGCCCGATCCGCAGGTGATGCCTTCTGCGCATGACCGGGGAGTGACGTTGTTCAATCGGTTAGTGGAAAAACTGGCTAAGGAAGAGCGCAAAACCGTTCATGCTGCGGATGAAGTGAAGCTCACTGTGCCCCAGAACGGTTAGTTGCCGTTTTCCTTGCAGCCCAAACGCGTCCTCGCAATCTCCGCTCTTTCCAGACCACCCTGCCGGTCATGGGACGCGCTCCTTGGGCTATCGCGTATGAGGAGCCGCCCGCTTCGCAGTGAAAATCAGGACCATGCGCGGGTGCGCCCGGCGTTTTGTGCAATGCGGTTCCGATCGGGTCGGTAGCCCCGCCTAAGTGGGATCGCAGGGTGTCCTGTCGAGCGAGTAGCTGGCGAAGGGTTTTTCGGCACCCTCTCCGTCTTGCGCCACGATTTGCCATGTGAGGCGATTTTTCGAGATATGCCAGTGGTTTACAAAGGCATTATCGGCATAGCGATAGGTCATGTCGAAGCTATCCGGGTGGCTTTCACCATCTCCGGTGGCTGTGAAAGCGCCTCCGAAACTGTCGGCCCAGAAGCCTGTAATCCGCTCTGTCGGGGCTCCGGGCTGTCTGGCGGCAGCGCCGAAGATCAGATGGGCTGCATATTTGTCATCCGGATCGGCTGTTGCGGTGCTCCTGGCGTCGAGTGCCAGCATGGCATCCTGCACGATCGGTTTCGCAGCGATGTCTATCGTGACGGGCTTGCCCATCACTTCGCCATCGCCGCTCCAGCATCCGACGGTCGCAAGCAGCGCTTGGGGAAGCGGTGCGGTTCCCGGCTCCGCAGCCTGTGTGGCAGATGAAAGCGTGAAGAGCGCCGCCATGGCGCAGCCGGCTGTCCTGAACATCGGTTCCCCCTTATAAGCCCGTCTCTTCTTTAGAAGTGGCGGGGCAGGACGCAAGCGCCCTCCTGTGGCTATGTTCATATCGGGTTGGGACGCTTGCGATGCCGCGGGCCGATCGCAGCGCTGGCCATGCGGCCTGCCTTTCGGTACATCGCGCAGCAGTTCAGCCCGATCCACAGCAGGAGTGAGGACCTTTATGGAAACACGAGCCGGTGATCCCGGAGCTTTCGCTCAGTTCGATCTCAATCGGGTCGATAGCCCCGCATTCGTGGTGGATGCGGCGAAATTGCGGGAGAATCTGCGGATTCTCGCCGATATACGCGATCGGGCGGGGATCAGGGTGCTCTCTGCGCTGAAGGCCTTTTCCATGTGGTCGGTGGCGCCGATGATTGGGGAATATCTCGATGGCGTATGCACTTCGGGCCTGTGGGAAGCGATGCTCGCCTCGGAACATTACGATGGTGAAATCGCCACCTATTGCGCGGCCTATAAGCCTGACGATCTGGCGGAAATCTGCCGTATTTCGGATCATGTGATTTTCAACACGCCGGGCCAGATCGAATTATGTTCGCAGGTTATCGCCCATGCCCGGGCGCAGGGAATCGATTTCGATGTCGGTCTGCGGCTCAATCCGATGCATGCCGAGGGTGAAGTGCCGCGCTACGATCCGTGTGCCCCGCATTCGCGGCTCGGCTTCCCGGTCGATCAGCTCGAAGACGAGCATATCGAACTGGTGGAAGGTATCCATCTTCATACGCTGTGCGAGCAGGATTTCGAACCGCTGCGGCGGACATGGGATGCGCTCGAACCCCATATCGAACCCTATTTCGGCCATCTGCGCTGGATCAATCTGGGTGGCGGGCATCACATCACCCGCGCCGATTATCAGCGGGACGAACTGGTCGAATTCCTCATCGAGCTGCAGGAACGTACGGGTGCGGAAATCTATATGGAGCCGGGCGAGGCCGTGGCGCTGGATGCGGGCATCCTCACGGGGACGATTCTCGATTCGCACTGGAACGGAATGCCGCTTGCCATCACCGATCTGTCGGCCACCTGCCATATGCCCGATGTGATCGAAGCGCCTTACCGTCCGGCCATGCTTCATGAGGAAGAAGACGGGGGCGGGGAGCCGGTGCGGCTGGGCGGCCCGTCCTGCCTCGCGGGCGATGTGATCGGCGATTATCGCCTGCCGGTGCCTTGCAAGCCGGGGGAGCGAATCGCGTTTCTCGACCAGGCGCATTATTCCATGGTAAAGACCAATACATTCAACGGTGTAACGCTGCCGTCTGTCTGGCTGTGGGACAGTGAAACCGATCAGCTCGAACAGATCCGGCAGTTCGGTTACGAGGATTTCCGGAACCGCTTGTCCTGATCCGCCGTTGGTCGGGAAACCGCGCAAGGGGAACGCTCTGGCGAGTGTCATAAATTTCCCCTTGCATGTCGATATGCGAGGCTTATATGCGCGCCCTCTGCTGCCCCAAGGGGACTTCCTAACCGCAAGGCAGCCTCGTTTTGTAAAACTAACCGTTTGGGGGTCCCTTGAATTGCACATTTACCCTGACGCCTCGGCTGTAGTTCGCGATCTTTCGCCGGATGAACCCGTCATCCTGAATCGCCCGCATGCGGCGGCTCGGGCCGGTCGGTTCTTTGCCCGGAACTTCCCCGGTAAGTCGCTCTATGCGGTGAAGGCCAATCCTTCGCCCGATCTCGTGCGCATCCTGTGGGATTCGGGCGTGACGCATTTCGATGTCGCTTCCATCGCCGAAGTGCGCATGGTGCGCGAAGCGCTGCCCGATGCCACTTTGTGCTTCATGCATCCGGTGAAGACCAAACGCGCCATTGCCGAAGCCTATCACACCCATGGCGTGAAGACGTTCAGCCTCGACACGATCGAGGAGCTGGAGAAGATCGTGCAGGCGACGACCTCCGAAGAGGGCGTGCAGGCCGACGATCTCAACCTGCTGGTGCGGCTGCGTGTGTCATCCGATTATTCGGAACTCTCGCTGGCGTCCAAATTCGGGATCGATCTCGCCGATGCCGCGCCGCTGCTTCAGGCGACCCGCCAGCATTGCGATGCGCTGGGCATCTGCTTCCATGTCGGCAGTCAGGCGATGACACCCTTTGCCTATGTACAGGCGCTGGAGCGGGTCCGTGCAGCGATTGCCGAAGCGGCTGTGACGGTCGATATCGTGGATGTGGGCGGGGGCTTCCCCAGCTCCTATCCCGGCATGGAACCGCCGCCGCTGGAAGATTACTTCTCGGTCATCCATCGCCATTTCGAAAATCTGCCGATTTCCTATTCGGCCGAATTATGGTGCGAACCGGGCCGGGCGCTGTCCGCCGAATATAGCTCGCTGATCGTGTGCGTGGAAAAGCGCCGCGGTGATGAGCTGTATATCAATGACGGGGCCTATGGCGCTTTGTTCGATGCAGCCCATGTCGAATGGCGCTTTCCGGTGGAAGCGCTGGAAGACGATCTCAAGGGCGCGCATGAGGAATTTTCCTTCTATGGCCCGACCTGCGACGATGCCGATTTCATGAAGGGGCCGTTTATGCTCCCGGCCGATATTCAGGCCGGTGATTATATCGAGATCGGGATGCTCGGCGCCTATGGCGCGGCGATGAAAACCGGCTTTAACGGCTTCGGTGCGGCCCATTGCGTCAATGTCACCAGCGAGCCCATGGCCAGCCTCTATCGCGGCGACCGCCCCGATCCGCGCGAAAGCGACAATGTCGTAAGTCTGCGCTGAGCAGCTCTCTACAGACAGACAAGGAAAGGCCCGGCAGGAGCGATCCTGCCGGGCCTTTCATGTTCGGGCGGTAAAGCGAAGCGGGCAGGGCGTTCAGCCCGGCGCCTGATCCTTGCCGTAATAATGTTTGCCGATTTCGACCTTTTCCCGTCCCTGCGATTCGCGATGGGCGTTGGTGTCGCGCAGCGAATAGATGCAGCCGCAATATTCCTGCTGGTAGAACTCTTCCCGCTTGGAAATCTCGATCATCCGGGCCGCTCCGCCGCCTTTGCGCCAGTTGAAGGTCCAGTATTTGAGATCGGGATAATGCTCGGCTGCGCGCTCGCCGCAATCGTTGATCTGCTTCATGTTTTTCCAGCGCGATATGCCGAGCGACGAGGTGATGACCGGAAAGTCATTTTCATGGGCGTAAAGCGCGGTGCGTTCGAAACGCATATCGAAACACATGGTGCAGCGTGCCCCGCGTTCGGGTTCCCATTCGAGCCCGCGCGCGCGCTTGAACCAGTTCTGCGTATCGTAATCGGCATCGACGAAAGGAATATTATGCTCTTCGGCAAAGCGGATATTTTCATCCTTGCGCAGGAGATATTCCTTTTTGGGGTGAATATTGGGATTGTAGAAGAAGATCGTATAGTCGATCCCGCTCGCCGTCATGGCTTCCATCACTTCACCTGAACAGGGCGCGCAGCAGCTATGCAGCAGCACGCGCTTATGCCCGTCGGGCGGGGTGAGAACCGGGCGGTCTATATCTGTCGTCATAATGCAGTCCATCAGGCCCCGGGGGGCCGCATAAAAGGCCTATTGCGCGCGCCATAGCCGATCATGCGCCGCGAATGAAGCCCCGCAGCTTATGGCCGCTCAGCCATATTTGTCGCGATGTTTGGCAAGCTTGCCCGACACACGGCCAAGCGCCGCTTCGATTTTCTGCGGGAAACTGCCCGGAACCAGCGCAGTGCTGCTCGAATGGGCGGCGCAGACCACGCGGGTTTCTGCCCATTTCTGGCCCAGTTCCTGCGCCCAGCCGGTAAAATCCGCCGCCGCACCGGGGCGCTTTTCCAGCGCTTTGCCGAGTGTCGGGTGAAAGGCGATGCGCGGCGAAGGCATGATCCAGCCCAGTGGCTTGGGCCAGTCGAAATAGGTCAGCGTATCGTCCACATGCAGCGCGCCCGATGGTTTGTGATAAGCGAGCAGCGAGGAGAAATGCACATTCTGATTGTCTGAAATATAATCCACTCCGCGCGGGAGGGAGAAGTCGAGCACGGAGCCATAAAGCTCTGCTACTTCCGGGCTTTCGACCGGTGCGTCTTCCCAGGGAAGATAAGGAAACAGATCCTTATGGCGGCTCGATCCGTAGAGTTTCGCTTTCGGAAACAGCATACTCATCGCTTCGCAATGCACCGTATGGAACGGATGGAGGTTGAGTATCGCTTCCACCGCCTTGCCGCCTTTGGTCAGGCTGTAGACCTTGCGTAGCATTTCGGGTGTCAGCGTGTAGGAATCGAGGAAGATGAAGCGTCCGCTGGGCAGGCGGATCAGCGATGCCTGTGTCCCGACATTCAGCAGGCCGGCAATCTTGAATTTGCCCCGGATATTCCAGAAGTCATGGCCAATCTGGACGATTTCCTCGCTCATACCGGTCCCCTGTTCGCAGTTGCAACACGATACTTGGCAGTACGAAGAGGCTCTGTAAATGTTTCGTGCAATTTAATTTAAATGTTGAGGATACCTGCTGACAGGCAGAAAGCCTGCTGTTTTATCGCAGTTTCCGCAGCGATCTGCTCACTGATCTTCCGGATAATTTCCGCTGAGAATGCAAAAACCGCGTGTTTTCGCATGAGGATGCGTAACGCAGTGCGGGAAAGATGGTGCCTTGCACCAATTATCTCTGCCCCGCAGCGCCGATACAGGCGCGCGGGGGAGGATCTATAGCAATTATCGTTTAAGCGGCGAGCCGGATATCCAGACGGTCCCAGATTTCCACCAGCGCCTCGGTCAGTTCGCGCATCATGGCTTCGGTATGAGCCGGGCCGGGCGTAAAACGCAGACGTTCCTTGCCGCGCGGTACGGTCGGGAAATTGATCGGCTGCACATAGGCGCCATATTCGGCGAGCAGAATGTCGCTGATCCGCTTCGCTTTCACCGGATCGCCCACCATCAGCGGCACGATATGGGTGGTCGAATCCATCACCGGCAGACCAGCATCGCGGAACATCTGCTTGAGCATTGCCGCGCTGGCCTGCTGCCTCTCCCGCTCTTCCGAAGAGGATTTGAGATGGCGCACCGAAGCGAGCACACCGGCCACCAGAACGGGGCTGAGCGAGGTGGTGAAAATGAATCCGGGAGCATAGGAGCGGATCACGTCGATGATCTTCTTGTCCGCTGCAATATAGCCGCCCATCACGCCGAAAGCTTTGCCCAGCGTGCCTTCGATCAGATCGATCCGGTGCGCAGCCCTGTCACGTTCGGAAATACCGCCGCCGCGTTCGCCATACATGCCCACAGCATGGACTTCGTCGATATAGGTGAGCGCGTTATATTTCTCGGCCAGATCGCAGATGGCGTGGATCGGCGCCACATCCGCATCCATCGAATAGACGCTTTCGAAAGCGATCAGCTTGGGCACATCGGGGCTTTCCGCGGCGAGCAGCTCTTCGAGATGCTCCACATCATTGTGGCGGAAGACGCGCTTTTCACAGCCCGAATTGCGGATGCCGGCAATCATGCTGGCGTGGTTCAGTTCATCGGAGAAGATGATGCAGCCGGGCAGCAGGCGTGCGAGCGTGGAAAGCGTGGCATCGTTGGACACATAGCCGCTGGTGAACAGCAGGGCCGATTCCTTGCCATGCAGATCGGCCAGCTCCTGTTCGAGCTGAATATGATAATGCGTGTTGCCGCCGATATTGCGGGTGCCGCCGGAACCGGCGCCGACATCGTGCAACGCTTCTTCCATCGCTCCGATGACTTTGGGGTGCTGTCCCATGGCCAGATAATCGTTCGAACACCACACTGTGATCGGCTTGGGCCCGTTATGCCCGGCAAAACAGCGGGCATTGGGATAGGCGCCCTTATTGCGCAGGATGTCGATAAACACCCGATAGCGGCCTTCGGAGTGAAGACGGTCAATCGCCTGATCAAAAATCTGGTCGTAATTCACACAACCGGTCCATTCTGCGCCGCATTTGTGGTCTGGCACCACTTTTATCGCGGCCGGGGGGTATTTGCAGAGCGCTTTACGATGTTCCGCAACCTGTTGAAAGGGCGGAGTTTGCGAGCCTTTCGCATTAAAAGCGATCGATGTGATCGATGCCGTAATTCTGCAACATTCGCTGCAACGGCTTTTCATCGGCCCCGTCACCGGTAAATACCGCAAAATCCGACTGTTTCCGGGTGAAAGCCTGTCCTTGCGTAAGATAGGCAACCCGCCGGGCGATACCGGCTGCCCCATCGATGAATTGGACATTTTGTCCCAGTATTTCGGCCAGCTCCGTCCGGATCAGCGGGAAATGGGTGCAGGCGAGCACGACCGTATCGATAGCGTCGCCATGCGGCTGGCTGCGCAACCCGTCCACCGCTTCGCGAAACAGCGCCGGATCGGGTGCGATTCCATGCAATTTGGCTTCGGCAGCAGCCACCAGACCGGGGGCGGCGTGGCGGATCAGATGTTTGCCGGCGGCGAATTCGCGTTCGAGATTGTCGACATAGGCCTGCCGGATCGTCGCGGCGGTGCCGAGCAGGCCGATCACGCCGCTGCGGGTCATGGCAGCGGCAGGCTTGATGGCGGGCACGGTGCCGACAATCGGCAGGGCGAGCGCTTCGCGTACGGCGGCCAGCGCGATGGTGGACGCGGTGTTGCAGGCGATGACGATGAGGCGCGGGCGATAGCGTTCCACCATGCGGCCGAGCAGGGCGGGCACACGCGCTGCGATCTGTGTTTCGGTCTTTTCGCCATAGGGCAGGGCAGCGGTATCCGCCGCATAGATCACCGGTGCCTGAGGCAGGCTTTTGCGGATTTCCGCCAGCACGGAAAGCCCGCCGACTCCCGAATCGAAAATCAGCAGCGGGGCATCGGAAGCGGGCGGCGCTGCGGGGGAGGCGGCCGGAGAAATGGAAGAGGAGGCATCGGTCATATCCATTTCCGCATATTTTCCCCCTGTGGAATTGCAAGCGAGGCGCTATGGAAAGAACGAAGGCGGCGGCCTGTCATGGCCTTTTCATGGCCGGGTGTGATGTGGCTGCCTCGCATGAACGGCCTGACGGGCGGGGATAACAGGAGTGATAATGACACACGGGCTCGATGCCCTTCTGGCGGCTGTGCTGGGTTATGTTCTGGGATCGATACCTTTCGGTCTGCTGCTTGCCATGCTGGCGGGCAAAGGCGATGTGCGCAAGATCGGCTCGGGCAATATCGGCGCAACCAACGTGTTGCGCACGGGCAGCAAAAAGCTTGCTGCGGCGACCTTGCTGCTCGATCTGTTCAAAGGCTGGCTGCCGGTCTTTCTGGCCTGGCAGTTCCTGCCCGGTGCGGTCGGTTTCGCGGCGCTGGGCGCAGTGATCGGCCATTGCTTTCCGGTCTGGCTGGGGTTCAGAGGCGGGAAAGGCGTGGCGACCACGGCAGGGGTCTGTTTCGGTCTGGGCTGGCCTTTCGGCCTTGCCTATGCGGTGGTCTGGTTGGGGCTGCTTTATGGCACGAAGATCAGTTCGCTCGCCGGAATGAGCGCCGCTGTGGCCGCGCCGCTCGTGGCGATGGCGTTGGGACGCTGGGAACTGGTGCCGGTGCTGTGCGCTATTGCAGCGCTGATTCTGGTGCTGCATTGCGCCAATATCGCCCGGTTGAAAGCGGGTACCGAACCCAGAGTGGGTTCGGGCAAATGAGCCTGACGCAAGCGGAAGCCTTTGCCCGGATCCGTTTGCTGCGCTCACCCCATATCGGTCCGGTCAGCTATGCCCGTCTGCTGCAGCGTTTCGGCACGGCGGAAGCGGCGCTGGAAGCTTTGCCCGACCTCGCCCGGCGTGGGGGCCGGGCCTATCGTGCGGCGCCCGAAGGGCGGATCGAGCAGGAAGTGCTGGCCACGCGCAAAGCCGGCGCGCGCTATCTGTTTCACGATTCGCCCGATTACCCTGCGCTACTGCGCGAAACCGAAAGCGCGCCGCCGATTCTTATCTATCGCGGCGATATAGCGCTGGCCGCGCAGCCCTGTGTCGCCATGGTGGGCGCGCGTAACGCTTCGGCCGCGGCGGTGAAACTGGCGCGCGATTTCGCGGCGCAGCTCACCGGTGCCGGGCAGGTGGTCGCCTCGGGTCTGGCGCGCGGGATTGACGGAGCGGCGCATGAAGGCGCGTTGCCCTCGACGATCGGTGTCATCGCCAGCGGGATCGATATTACCTATCCTCCGCAGCATAGCCGCTTGC
Source organism: Altericroceibacterium spongiae (assembly GCF_003610805.1). Classification (GTDB taxonomy): domain Bacteria; phylum Pseudomonadota; class Alphaproteobacteria; order Sphingomonadales; family Sphingomonadaceae; genus Altericroceibacterium; species Altericroceibacterium spongiae. The sequence continues at coordinate 22,161 of NZ_RAPF01000006.1, forward strand.
AGGAACGGATCGCGCAGGAGGGGCTGCTGCTGGCCGAACAGCCGCCCGGCACCGAACCGCGCGGCAGCCATTTCCCGAGCCGCAACCGCATCATTGCCGGGCTGGCCGCCGGCACGCTGGTGGTGGAAGCCGCGCCGAAATCGGGTTCGCTCATAACCGCCCGGCTGGCGGGAGAGGCAGGGCGCGAAGTGATGGCGATACCCGGTTCCCCGCTCGATGCGCGCAGCCATGGCTGCAATCAGCTGATTCGCGACGGCGCCGTGCTGGTGCAGTCGGCGGAAGATGTGCTCGAACTGGTGTCCGGCTTTGACGGGCAGGCCCGCTCTGCTTTCCGGGAAGCGGCCGGGACGGATTTTGCTTTCGGAGAAGAAGTCTGGACGCAGGACCCTGCCGATATTGCCGGCCTGCTTACCAGCGCTCCTATCGGGGTGGATGAACTGATCCGGCAAAGCGGCGCAAGTGCCGGTGCGGTGCAGATGGCGCTGCTGGAACTGGAGATTGCCGGACGGCTGCGGCGCCATGCCGGTGGACGGGTCAGCCTGGGTGAAGAGTGACGGGCATTGTAAGCGCCGGAGTGGACAGATCGTCCGCAGACCGACAAAGAGCGCTGATACACGTGATAGCAGGGATGAAAATGGCGGATAAAACCCTGTCGCCAGGCGACATATTCAGCAGCGTAAGCGCGACTATAGCAGCTAACAGCCAAGTGCTTGGTCTGTATGTGCTGTTTTTTGCGATTGCCACATCGCTGGCCGATTTGCTGACTTTTTCGGTTGTGTCGGCTGCCGGTTCCCTGCTGCAATTCGTGCTCACCGTACTCGATTTTCTGGCGCAATATCTGCTGATCGAGACAATGCTGAAACAGGCCCGGCTATCGGGCGGTGGAACGGGGCGACGCTATCTGGCGTTTTTGGGTCTTTCGATTCTGACCTCTCTCGGTATTGCTCTCGGCTTGCTGCTGCTGATTATTCCGGGGCTGATTCTCGCCGCGCGCTGGTCGCTGGTCTATCCGCTGCTGATCGGTGGGTATGCCGATCCGATGGACTGTTTCGCGGAAAGCAACAGGCTCACCAAAGAGCATGAAGTGCCGATCATTCTGGCAGGCCTTATCCTCATTGTTCCGCTGGCTGTGATAATCGGGCTGCTCTTTGCCGTTGGCTCCGATGTGGGAGGCGTTCTGCTGAGCACATTGATTCCGAATCTGCTGCTTCAATGTGTGTCGGTGATTTCTCTGGCGCTGCCTGTCGCTCTTTTCGCTTTGCTCGGTCCGCAAGACGAACAGCTCACCGAAGTCTTCAACTGACGCGGCATCGCACCGGAGAAGGGAATTTCGCCATGGAACCATATTCTCCGTCGGGCCCGCCAGGACGGTTTTCATTATCCGGCCACAAAAAGGGAAGCGCCTGCCTTCCTGCTGATCCCGTTGCCGGTGGCGATCTGGCTGTCGCTTTATGCCCATGGAGACTCTGTTTCTGGGATGCCCCGTTAAGTGCTTTTTCCGCTTGGTGGGTTGACGAACCTGCAATGGTGCCACCACTTTCATGCGTACACATACGCGTAAGGACATAAATACTTCCATGCAGCTCGTGATCGTCGAGTCGCCCGCCAAGGCGAAAACCATCGAGAAATATCTGGGCAAGGACTTCACCGTTCTCGCTTCCTACGGCCATGTGCGGGATCTGCCGCCCAAGGATGGCTCCGTGCGGCCGGACGAAGATTTCGAGATGGACTGGGAACCGTACAAGGATAAGCAATCGCGCATTAAGGCGATTGCCGATGCGGCCAAAGATGCCGATCGCCTTGTTCTCGCGACCGACCCCGATCGCGAAGGGGAAGCGATTTCCTGGCATGTGCTCGAATTGCTCAAGAAGCGCCGGGCGCTGCCCAAGGATGTCGAGCGGGTCACTTTCAATGCGATCACCAAGAAAGCGGTGACCGATGCGATGAAAGCACCGCGCCAGCTCGATAAGGATCTGATCGATGCTTATCTCGCCCGCCGTGCGCTGGATTATCTGTTCGGTTTCACATTGTCGCCCGTCCTGTGGCGCAAGCTGCCCGGAGCCAAGAGTGCCGGGCGCGTGCAATCGGTGGCGCTGCGCCTGATTGTCGATCGCGAACGCGAGATCGAGGCCTTCACACCGCAGGAATATTGGCAGGTCCTTGCCAAAATGGAGCAGGATGGCACGCCATTCGATGCCCGGCTGGTCCGTTATGACGGCAAGAAGCTCGAACGTCTGTCGATCGGCGATAAGGGCATGGCCGATGCCGCCAGGAAGGCGGTCGAGGATTCGCGCTTCACGATCGAAGATGTCGAAACCAAGCCGCTCAAGCGCAATCCCGCCCCGCCTTTCACCACATCGACGCTTCAGCAGGAAGCGGCGCGCAAGCTCGGTTTTTCCGCCAGCCACACGATGCGGCTGGCGCAGGGCCTGTATGAAGACGGGGCTATCACCTATATGCGTACCGATGGTGTGCAAATGGATGAAAGCGCCATTTCCGCCGCGCGTAAGGCCATTGCGGACCGGTATGACGGGCACTATCTCCCCGAAAAACCACGCCATTATTCGACCAAGGCGAAGAATGCGCAAGAAGCCCATGAAGCGATCCGCCCGACCGATTTCACCCGCGACCGCGCGGGTAGCGGCGATGGGGCGAAGCTGTACGATCTGATTTTCAAACGAGCCATGGCCAGCCAGATGGCGGCGGCCAGCCTCGAACGCACCACGATCACTATGCGTGAGCCGACCGGGCGCCATGAATTGCGCGCCACCGGGCAGGTGGTGAAATTTCCCGGTTTCCTCGCTGTTTATGAAGAAGGCCGCGATAATAAGGACGACGATGACGAATCGGGTCTGCTGCCGGTGATGCACAAGGGCGATAGCCCGGCCAAGAAGGAGGTGCAGGCGACGCAGCATTTCACTCAGCCGCCACCGCGCTTTTCCGAAGCCAGCCTCGTCAAGCGGCTGGAAGAGCTGGGGATTGGCCGTCCGTCGACCTATGCTTCTACGCTTCAGGTGCTGAAAGACCGCAATTATGTCCGCACCGAAAAGAATCGCTTTTTCGCAGAGGAAAGCGGACGGCTGCTGACAGCCTTTCTGGAACGTTTCTTCGAACGTTACGTGGCCTATGATTTCACCGCGGGCATGGAAGACGAACTGGACGAAGTCTCCGGCGGCCGGGCCGAATGGAAAAAACTGCTCGAAAGTTTCTGGCGCGATTTCAAACCGAAATCCGACGAAGTGATGGAACGCAAACCCTCGGAAGTGACCGAGGTGCTGGACGAGTTTCTGTCCGATTTTCTGTTCCCGCCGAAGGATGATGGCAGTGACCCGCGGGCCTGCCCCAATTGTGCCGATGGCCGCCTTGCGCTGCGCGGCGGGCGTTACGGGGCTTTCGTTGCCTGCAATAATTATCCCGAATGCAAATATACCCGTCCATTCGCGCAACCGGGCGGTAATGAGGATACGGGCGAGGAAGGTATCCTCGGCAAAGATCCGGAAACCGGGCTGGAAATTCATCGCAAGACCGGGCGTTTCGGGCCCTATGTGCAGATGGGTGAAGGAAAGGAAGCCAAACGCGCTTCCATTCCCAAGGATCTCGACGATTTCGATCTTGAATGGGCGGTTAAGCTGCTGCATCTGCCGCGTGAAATCGGTGCGCATCCGGAGACGGGCGAACCGATCATCGCAGCGATCGGGCGCTATGGCCCCTATCTCAAACATGACGGCAAATATGCCAAATTGCAGTCCACCCGCGATGTTTTCGAAACGGGCATGAATGCCGCCGTCTCGATGCTCGCCGAAGCAGCGCAGCGCGGCGGACGAGGCAGCCGGGCGAAGGCCGAACCGATCAAAACCTTCAAGGAACATCCGACCAGTGGCGGTGAAATGAAGGTGCTGCCGGGTCGTTATGGCCCCTATGTCACCGATGGTACCACCAATGCGACGATCCCTAAGGATATGAAGCCGGAAGATGTTACCGAGGAAGAAGCGATCCGGCTGATCGACGAACGGGCCGCCAAGGGACCGGCGAAAAAGAAGAAGGCCGCACCGAAAAAGAAGGCTGCTGCCAAAAAGGCACCGGCTAAGAAAGCTACCGCGAAAAGCACTGCGAAAACAACGACCAGGAAAACCGCACCGAAGAAAAAAACGGCAACCAAAAAGGATGCCGATACTTGATAGGGCAGGGCCGGGTGCACACATACCCGGCCTATGTTGCAGGTGCGAAGAGAGGAAAGAGGCGATATGTCGGTGAACGCCGCGCATTGGGATGATGATCGCGGCGGCGCCTTCACCCGGGCCATGGAGCAGGATGGCCTGCCTTTCCCCCGCCGTATCTGGGCGATTATCGCCATTTCTTTCGGCACTGCTTTGCTGGTTCTGGATGGTGCGATTGCCAATGTGGCACTTCCCACCATGGCCCGTGAACTGAGTGTGGATGACGGTGTGGTGACCAATGTTGTCACCGTTTACCAACTTGTTCTGGTGATGGTGTTACTGCCCTTTGCCAATGTCGGGGACCGGATCGGCCATCGCCGCCTTTATCAGATCGGGCAGCTTCTTTTTCTGGTGACATCGGGCCTGTGCTTTTTTGCGAGCGACCTGATATTTCTACTGGTTTTGCGGGCCGGGCAGGCGCTGGGTGCCGGCATGGCTCTGAGCGTGTCTTCGGCCATGATCCGGCAGATCTATCCGGCGAAAAAGCTCGGCAGCGGGCTCGGGATCAACAGCGTGATCGTGGCGAGTTCGGCTGCCCTGGCGCCGACACTGGGCGGTTACATCGTCGCCCATATGGACTGGCAATGGGTGTTCGTTGCCGCTGCACCCATGGCGATCATTTCGCTATTGCTTGGGCGATCATTACCCGATCCTGTGCGCAAGCCGCTCGATCCCGAATGGATCAGCGGTGTGTGGAGCGCGTTGACGATGCTGCTGATTATCGGCGGTATGCAACTGGCGACGCATGGCGTCAGCCACTGGCCGGGCACGGTTCTGGCCCTTCTGGGCGTCCTGTCGGCTGTGCTGCTGGTGCGTCGCGAAGCTGCGCGGAGCGATCCGGTTGTCCCGGTGGATATTATGCGCCAGCCGGTTATCGGTCTGTCCGCACTGGCCGCGATCACCTGTTTTATTTCCTCCGGTGCGCTGATGCTGGCGCTGCCGTTCCGGCTGGAACAGACCATGGGATACAGCCCCGATCAGGTGGGGCTTTTGCTGCTGCCATTCCCGCTGACCATGCTGTTTGTTGCGCCTTTCGCCGGCTGGATGTCCGACCGTGTGGCACCGACCAAGCTGGGTGTGACAGGAATGGTGATCGCGATGATTGCGCTTGCGCTGATGGTGACCATGCCCGACCAGCCAGGCGCTTTCGGTATTGCCTGGCGGCTAAGTGTGGCCGCGCTCGGTTTCGGCCTGTTCTTTGCCCCCAATTCGCGTCTGCTGATCGGCCGTGCACCAAAAGACCGGGCAGCGGCGGCGGGCGGTTTGCTATCCACTTCGCGGCTGCTGGGGCAGACCATGGCGGCGGTGGTTGTGGGCATTTTGCTGAGTAGCGGGCTGGGTGTGGGCCCCTGGCCGTTGATTGTTTCCGCCGTGCTGGCGGTGGTGGCGGCATTATGCAGCCTGACGCGCTTTTTCAGCTCAGGCGGCGGCCCGGCTGCCCGAAAAGCTGCAAAAGCATCGGGCAGCGCGGGCTGAGTATTCGCCCAAGGGACCGGTAGCGAGGCGCAGGCGCGCCTTATTTAATCCAGTCGAGACCCATTTCCTCGAAGATTTCACGATTCTCGTCCCAGTTTTGCTCCACCTTCACATGCAGAAAGAGATGGACTTTCACGCCGAGCAATTCGGATAATTCCTTGCGCGCCGCTTCGCCGATGGCCTTGATCTTCTGGCCGCCTTTGCCCAGCACGATGGGGCGTTGCGTCTCACGGCCGACCACGATCTGCTGGTGAATCTCGATCGAACCGTCGGGGCGGATCTTATAGGCTTCTGGCCGCACGGCACTGTCATAAGGCAATTCCTCATGAAGCTGACGATAGAGCTGTTCGCGGGTGATTTCCGCCGCCAGCAGACGTTCGCTTGTATCGGAGACCTGATCCTCGGGATAATGCCAGGGGCCTTCGGGCATTAGCTTCGCAAGGTGATCCTTCAGGTCTTCCACCCCTTCGCCATCGAGTGCCGAAATGAAGAAAACGCTTTCAAACTCGACCTTGGAGGTGAGATCCTGCGCCAGTGCCAGAAGCGGTTCCTTCTTGCTCGCATCGACCTTGTTCAGCGCCAGAAGCTTGCGTTCGGGGCGGCGGGCAAGGGCTTCGAGCAGCGGTTCCAGTTCGTGCCGGCGCTGTTTCACGCTATCGACCACCAGCACGATGGCATCGGCCTCATGCGCGCCTTCCCAGGCGGCAGTGACCATCGCACGGTCAAGCTTGCGGCGGGGGGAGAAAATGCCCGGCGTGTCGGCGAGAATGATCTGTGTTTCATCCTTCAGCGCAATACCCAGCATTCTGGCGCGGGTGGTCTGCGCCTTGGCGCTGGTAATGGCGACCTTCTGGCCGACAAGACGGTTCACCAGCGTCGATTTGCCCGCATTGGGCGCGCCGAGAATGGCGGCCACACCGCAATGCGGCAAACTGGCGGACGGGGTGGTTTCACTCAAGAATAGGTCTCCATAAATTTCTTTGCTGCCGCCGTTTCGGCATCCTGTTTGCTGTTCGCCACAGCGTCCACTGCGCCCACATTCTTCACCGTGACGCGGACGGTAAAGCGTGCCGCGTGATCGGGGCCGGAGCGGTCGATCAGCTCATATTCGGGCGGCTTGCGCTGATTTCCGGCAGCCCATTCCTGCAAGGCGGATTTGGGATGTTTCTGCTGCCCGGCATGGCTGGCCATGGCCTTGCTCCACAGATCGCGCACCATGTCGCGGCTCGGTTCGAAACCGCGCAGGACGAAACTCGCCCCGAGCAGCGATTCCATAACATCGCCGAGAATATTGTCGCTATCGGCCCCGCCATCGTCGCGTGCCTGTTTGCCGAGGCGGATATGATCGGGCAGGCCGATCTGCCGGGCGATACGAGCGCACATTTCGCGACTGACCAGTGCGTTGAGGCGCTGGGACAGCTTGCCTTCGGGGCCGTCATTCCGCTCATAGAGCCATTCGGCGATCGACAGGCCGAGCACCCGGTCACCGAGAAATTCCAGCCGTTCATAATTGCGCTTCTCTCCGGTGCTGCCGTGAGTCAGCGCTTCGATCCAGAGTTCTTCTTTCCCCGTTGGATCGATTCCGAGGCCGCGCAGGAACTGCACCGTTTCAGAAGAAAGATTGCGGCTCAAAATCCGTGTCCGATCCGGCTCCACCTTGCGGCGGTGAACCATGTCCAGGGTTTAAGCCATTCGGCGGAACCGTCGGTCGACCACATCACAATAGTGGCCCGGCCGATCAGATTGGCTTGCGGGACCAGACCGATACCGCCGCCGGGAACCGCGGGGAAGCGGCTATCCATCGAATTGTCGCGATTATCGCCCATCAGAAACATTTTGCCTTCGGGAACGATGATCGGATCGGTATTATCCTGCGGATACATGCCGAAATCCAGCGTGTTGAAACTGACGCCATTGGGCAATGTTTCACGGAATTGCGGATAGCGGCAAACAAGTGCGCCATCCTTCTGCCTCTCAGCGAAGCGTGCTTCTTTGCATGATGTATTCACGCTGACCGGGATCACGAAATCCTCGGTTCTTTCGCGCTTCACTGGCTGGCCGTTAATATTCACCACGCCGCCGATCACCTGTATCTGATCGCCGGGCAGGCCGATTACGCGCTTGATATAATCCTGCTGATCGAGGGGAGGCGCCTTGAAGATAACCACGTCGCCACGTTCCGGCTGCCCGGCCAGAATCCGTCCCGGAATAAGCGGAGCGGAGAAAGGCAGAGAATATTTGCTGAAGCCATAAGGCCATTTCGCCGCAAGCAGATAATCGCCCGTTTCGAGGCGCGGCAGCATGGATTCGCTGGGGATCGAGAAGGGAGAGAAAATGAAGCTGCGGAAAATCAGTACGAAAAGCACCAGCTTCAAAAGAAAAAGAAGAAAGCTGTCTTCCTTCTTTCCCTCGGCTTTTTCCGAAGAGGGGGCGGTGGTTCCGGCTTCGCCGGTGGCGGTGTCGTTCATGGTCGCAATCCATGTTGAGCGGGCGGGCCTGCGTCAAGCCTCTTGAGTGCCTGCACCATAAGCAGGAAAAAGCCTGTTGCCCATGCGCTGCAGCATCTTTGCCTCCATTTTGAACGCTTCGCCATGTTTGCGTAACTTGGCGGTTCCAAAATGCTGCGGGAGCGATTAGCCCTGTGTCCCTCAGTTTAGTCATGGAGAATGCCTGTGAGCGAAGCCCGCGAAGTCGCCTGGAAGTCCCTCGGTCTGCATAAGGACCCGACTTTGGAGGCTTTGTTCGCTGCCGATCCTGACCGGGTTGAAAAAATGTCGGGCCGTCTGGATCTCGGAGAAACGGGCATTTTGTTCGACTGGTCGAAGACACACCTGACCGATGAACTGATCGGCGATTTCCAAACCCTCGCCGAAGCGAGCCATTTCGATGAAATGCGCCGGCGTCTGTTCGCCGGCGAAGTGGTCAATCCGACGGAAAACCGGGCAGCCGAACATTCCGCTTTGCGCGGTGTGGGTAAGGAAAGCAGTGTTGAGGAGGCAGCGGCTCTGCTTGAAAGGATGCGTCTGCTTGTGGGCGCGATCCATGAGGGTGTGCTGGGCGATGTAAAGCATCTGATCCATGTCGGCATTGGCGGTTCCGCCCTCGGCCCGGCTCTGGCGGTGGATGCACTGAGCCGCGATTTGGCGCTGGTCGATGTGCATGTGGTTTCGAATATCGATGGCTGTGCGCTGGAGCAGGCATTCGAAGCCTGCGACCCGGCGACCACGCTGATAGCCGTAGCCTCCAAGACTTTCACCACTATCGAAACCATGACCAATGCCGCCAGTGCGGTGAAATGGCTGACCGATAATGGTGTGGAGGACCCATCTGGCCGCGTGATTGCATTGACAGCTAATCCCGAGGCGGCAGTGGAATGGGGCGTGGATGAAACGCGGATCCTGCCTTTCGCCGAAAGCGTTGGCGGCCGCTATTCGCTCTGGTCTTCGATCGGTTTTCCAATTGCGCTGGCAATCGGCTGGGAAGATTTTTCCGCGATGCTCGAAGGAGCCGCGACGGTGGACCGGCATTTTCGCGATGCGCCGATGTCTGACAATCTTCCGCTGCGCGCGGCTTTTGCTGATCTGTATTATTCGCGATTGCGCGGCTGCCAGACGCGAGCCGTTTTCGCCTATGATGAAAGACTTGGCCTGTTCCCGGATTATCTTCAGCAACTCGAAATGGAATCGAACGGCAAGAGTGTAACGGCTGAAGGCGAGCCGGTTAACGGACCGACCGCGCCGATCACATGGGGCGGTGTCGGCACCGATGCGCAACATGCGGTGTTCCAGCTTTTGCACCAGGGCACGCATATCGTGCCGATCGACTTTATTGCCAGTATCGCTCCGGGCGATGAACTCGACCCGGCTCATCACCGCATTCTGCTGATGAACTGTTTTGCGCAGGGGGCAGCGTTGATGGCAGGGAAGAAAAGCGACGATCCGGCGCGTTCCTATCCGGGAGATCGTCCTTCGACCACGATCCTGTGCGACGATTTCGACGCCGCAGCGCTGGGAGCGCTGATTGCGTTCCACGAACATCGCACATTTGCCAATGCGGTGCTGATGGGAATCAATCCGTTCGATCAGTTCGGTGTCGAACTGGGTAAGGAAATCGCCAAAAAGATCGAAAAAGGTGGCGAAACTTTTGATGCCAGCACAGAAAAACTGCTTGGACTTGCAGGTTTGAGCTGAACGAGATGATGTTTGCTGCGAAAGGTTCCCCTTTCGCAGCAGGCAGTTCATTTGTGGTCAGGCCAGTTCCATCGCCTGTTCGAGCGTTTCAGCTTCTGCCGCGCGGTCCAGAACGGATCTGAGCGCAGGATCGGTATCGAGGCCGAAAGTGGTCATCGAAATGCCGCCATACATGCAGCCTTCGATCAGACAATCGAGCGGCTTGCCCGCTGCCGCAGCCAGTCCGGCAATATAGAGCAGCGGAATGAAGTGATCGGGCGTCGGCACGGCCATGGCGAAATCGGGGTGCCCGGTCAGTTTCAGAATATGAGCAGGATCGTTTGTTGCCTGTTCGATAGCGGCTTGTTCGAAACGGATGGCCCAGTCTTCGCCATGGTCGCCCGCCCGCAAGTTCGTCTTGCCAAGATTATGCACGACATTGCCGGTTCCGAGGATCAGCACACCTTCATCGCGCAGAGCATCGAGCTTCTTGCCGAATTCGACATGATATTCGAGCGGCTGCACGCCATTGAGCGACAGTTGCACCACGGGAATATCGGCTTCCGGGTACATATGGGCAAGAACGGACCATGTACCGTGATCGAGGCCCCACTGGTCCTGATCGGCCCCGGCCCAAAAAGGCTTTGCCAGATCGACAATCCGTCTGGCCAGTTCCGGCGCGCCGGGTGCCGGATATTGGAAAGTGTTCAGTTTTTCCGGGAAACCGTAAAAATCATGGATCGTGCGAGGGCGTTCCATTGCGGTGATCGCTGAGGTTCCGAAATACCAGTGGCCGGAAATGGACAGGATGGCTCTGGGGCGGGGCAGGGCTTTGCCCAGAGCGCGCCATGCGCGGGTATAGCGCGTATTGTCGAATGTATTGGTCGGGCTGCCATGGCCGACAAAGACAGCGGGCATACGAGTCATGGATAATCCTTCTGGCGTGCAAATATGCTGCCGAACAATTTGAGGTCTGATCCCAGATAAGCAGGCCGGGCTCCGGCGCAAAGACAGGAGAGGCGTTCAGTCGCTGTCGAGCAAATAATTGCGCGCAGCATCCATTCTTTACGCTCGCTTTTGCGCGGACAGCCTATCCCGCAGGTGCGCTGGCGGCCTCTTCCTCAGCCTCGCGCCGGAGCTGAGCCCGGCTTTTCTTTTCTGCGGCGGTTTTGAGCTGGCCGCAGGCGGCATCGATATCGCGCCCGCGCGGGGTGCGAACTGGAGCGCTGATTCCGGCTTCGAAAATAATATTGGAGAAACTGCGAATACGATCCGGCGCTGAACATTCGTAAGGTGCGCCTGCCCACGGGTTGAAGGGAATGAGATTAACCTTCGCGGGCAGATCGTATTTCTTCAGCAGACGGACCAGTTCGCGGGCATCGTCATCGCTGTCATTCTTGTCTCTCAGCATCACATACTCAAATGTGATCCGGCGCGAATTGGATGCGCGGGGATAGGCTGCACAGGCGGCCAGCAATTCTTCGATCCCGTATTTACGATTGAGCGGAACGATTTCGTCACGCACTTCCTTACGCACAGCATGAAGGCTGACGGCGAGATTGACGCCGATTTCATCGCCGCAGCGTGCCATGGCAGGAACCACCCCGCTGGTGGACAACGTGATGCGGCGACGTGACAGGCCGAGCCCTTCGCCATCCATCACCAGCTTCATCGCATCGCGGACATTATCGAAATTATAGAGCGGTTCCCCCATGCCCATCAGCACGATATTGGTGAGGAGCCGGCCATCGGCGCGATATTCGGCCTCATCTTCTTCTTCGGCGATATCCATGCGGCCCTTGGGCCATTCGCCCAGAGCGTCGCGCGCCAGCATGACCTGACCGACGATTTCGCCGGGTGTCAGATTGCGCACCAGCCGCATGGTTCCCGTATGGCAGAATGTGCAATTCAGCGTGCAGCCGACCTGGCTGGAAATGCACAGGGTTCCGCGATCCGCATCGGGAATGAAGACCATTTCATAATCATGGCCGTCGGGGGTGCGCAGCAGCCATTTGCGGGTTCCGTCAGAAGAATGCTGGGCTTCAACCACATCGGGGCGGCCCACTACAAAGCGTTCTTCCAGCCATGGGCGCATGGTTTTGCCAATATCAGTCATGGCGGAAAATTCAGTTTCGCCGCGATGATAAAGCCAGTGAAACACTTGCTTGGCGCGCAATTTAGCCTGTTTTGCATCGAGCCCGGCATCGGCAAACAGCTCGGTAATCCGCTTTTTCGGCAGGCCGAGCAGGTCTACCCGGCCGTCGGCGCGGGGGGTAATGTCGCGTGCGACGGGAACCGGATTCACTTGTCCGGGTATGGTCATGAGATGTGTGTCGGCCATGGCGGGCATATAATGCGAGATGCACCGGATTGAAAGCGCATGAAGAAAGTGCGCGAAAGTGCCGGTTCCCGATATCCCCCTTCTTATGACATCCGTTTGACGTTGCTGCCGAACGATTGGGCGCAATAGTGTTGCGCAAAAGCATCACAAATTTCGTTGTGTTATATTCATGAAACCCAATCGCGATCGATCCATTCTCCCTCCTGCACGGCTCGCAGGCCGTCATAACAAGGAAATGGAGTACAGATATGATTAAGGGTTTTGCACTGGCTGGCGTTGCTACGTTCGCAGCCCTGTCCGCCCCGGCAATGGCTCAGACAGCGCAGGAAAACTTCAGTGGTCCGCGTGTTGAAGGTCTTCTCGGCTGGGACGAGTCCAAGCCGGGCAGCTCGGTCGATGGGGATTCCGACGCCTCTATCGACGGTCTCGGCTATGGTGGCGGCATTGGTTATGATTATGCCACGCCGAGCGGTTTCGTTGTCGGTGTAGAAGGTGAAATCACCGGTTCCACCGCCGACAATAAGGATAACACCTATGAAAACGACGTTTTCGGTCTGGGTGAAGTCGAAACCGGACGTGACCTCTATGCCGGTATCCGCGCCGGTTATGCCGTAACGCCGAACACGCTGGTTTATGCCAAGGGCGGTTACACGAATGCCCGCTACAAGCTTTTGGGCACCGATGGCAGCAATGAATTCAACGATCACCTCGATCTCGACGGCTGGCGCGTAGGTGCCGGTGTTGAACAGGCTCTCTCGCCCAACACCTTCGCCAAGATCGAATATCGTTATTCGAACTATGAAAAGGGCGAATTCGACGCCGATGATCTGCCCGAAAGCGATCGTTTCGACGTCGACTCCGACCGTCACCAGGTCATGGTCGGCTTCGGTTACCGTTTCTGATCAGGACACGATAAGCTGATCCAACTCAGGGCCGGGGGGGAACCTCCGGCCCTTTTTGCTCAGGTGTCCTTTCTGAAAAGGGTCAGCGCTGTTTTGCGCAGGCGAGCGTGGCAGCATCCATCGCGCTGGCGACTCCTGCCAGGCTGTAGCGGTCTGTGAAATGACGGCCTTGATCGCTTACTGCCGTGACGCTCATGGCCGAGGCAGAGCGCATGGCTGCTGTGATCGCCGCATCCATTGCTTTATCCTGCGCCCAGGCATCCGTGCCATTGCCGGTCAGCGTGAAACGGTGGTTCCCGACAGACAGGCGGATCCGGCTTTTGCTGGCGAGCGGGCGGGACAGCCGGATGTGAATTTGTCCGCCTATCTGTCGTTTGGGCCAGGTTCCGATACTGGTAAAACCCTGCGCATTATTTTTTCCGTGGTGCTGTTCGTTCAAGGCTATCGCATAGCAACGCGGCACTTCGGGATCGCGAAAGCTGCCCCAATCGCCGAATATACCCAGACTGTCTCGCGCAGCCAGTGGAGCGCCGGGAACTAACAATGCCAGCGCCAGTGGCAGAACAGCGAACCGGCGCATCAGATCGAAGGAATAGCTGCTGTATCGGGATAGGAAATGGCGATGACTTCCCATTCCTTTTCGCCGCCGGGCAGCCGAACCATCCGCAAATCGCCGATAGCTGCGCCGCGCAGAGCTCGTGCAATGGGTGCACTCCAGCCGACTTTACCGGCGCTGGCATCCTGTTCGTCGTCGCCCACCAGTGTAAGCGTGCGTTCTGCGTCATCCTCGTCGGCGATGGTAATGGTGGCACCGAACCACGCGCGCGACTTGTCCGGTTGCTCTGCCGGATCGACCACACGTGCGGCTTTCATCCGGCGGGCGAGCCAGCCCAGTTCGCGGTCGATCTCGCGCATACGTTTGCGGCCGTAGAGATAATCACCGTTTTCAGAACGATCGCCATTGCCTGCTGCCCAGCTCACGATTTCGACTATTTCCGGCCGTTCCGTACCGAGCAAATGGTCATAGCGGGCTTTGAGAGCGGCAAGCCCCTGCGGTGTAATCGGATTGGATGCGGGTTTCATTCGCCTCCATCTAACCGATTGTGGCGATGGAGGCGAGAGGAAGAGAACGCCCTATACCGCTTCGATCAATACCATATCGATAGTAAAAGAGCCGTCCTCTTCAATGGCGAAGAGCGAGGTGACATCGGAGCTGGCACATGACTGCAATGCGCGGATCGCAGCGATATGCGTGTCGGGTGTCTGCATTCTTGCGGTCCAGGTGGTGAAATCCATGCGCAGGCGGGCGGTAGTGAAGGAGCGTACTGAGAAGCCCGCGCGGCCCAGCATGTTCAGCCATTCATACGGCGTATAATCGCGTATATGCGATGGATCGCGCAGTAACTCTACAGCCTGCAAATGGGTGTCTGCCGCGGCAGAGGTTTGCGGTGCGCAAATGTCCACGAACAGGGCAGGGGCACCGTTTGTCAGCACGCGCCGTGCTTCTGTCAGCCCGGCCTGTGCGTTCTGCCAGTGATGGGTGGAAAAACGGCAGGTGAGAAAATCGAACGCTTCATCGGTGAAAGGCAGTTTCTCGGCGGGTGCTGCTGTCCGATCGATATTATCGATTCCGCGCCGGCCCGCTTCGGCAGCGACTTCTTCCAGCATGTCAGGGGAAAGATCGCTTGCCATCACACGATCCGCATGAGCGGCCAGCGCATAGGCGACATGTCCTCCGCCGGTCCCCAGATCAAGAGCGCGGGCAGGGCGGCACTGATGAGCCCGCTCAGCGATCCAATCGAGATCCGCACCGCTCGCATGAACGCTACTTGTGACATAAGCATTTGCGGTGGAACCGAATTGCCGGTGAATCAGATCGGTGTGTTTCATATTCATGATGATGTCCTTTCACCTCCATCATGACCTGCTATAAACCTGTTACAAGAAACATAATTATACTGGTATAAATGTTGATATGACGAGCGATGAACAGCGCAAATTGCTAGGTGCATTTGTGCGGGCAAGGCGCGAAAGCCTGATAGCGGAACGGAGCGGGAGACGGCGGACGCCTGGATTGCGGCGGGAAGAGCTGGCTGACAGGGCACATATCAGTGTGACCTGGGTGACATGGATCGAGCAGGGGCGTGAAGTGCGCCCCTCCGCCGATACACTGGACCGGCTGGCTGTGGCTTTGTGTCTTGCACGAGCGGAGCGCGAGTACCTCTTTGCGCTGGCAGAGCGGGAGGATCCCGCCGATCCCTTCGCTGTCTTGCCCGATGACGCACCGGCTTCGATCGTCACGCTGGTGGAGAATGTGCCATGGCCCGCCTATGGCCTCGATCCCATGTGGAATCTGTGCTGCGCCAATAATCAGGCACAAACCCTGTTTACCGGCCTGTTCGAAGGGGCCGATCAGCCCAATCTGTTGCGCTATACTTTCACCCATCCCGCAGCACGTGAGCTGCTGCCCGACTGGGAGAAACGCGCTCTGCGTGTTCTTGCCGAGTTCCGACGTGATTATGGTCGTAAACATGGCGATCCGCGCGTGCAGAGCATCGTCGACTGGCTATGCGAAAAAAGCGATGTCTTCCGCATGGGATGGGGTAGACAAACCGTTGCCGAACGCGAAGGCGGCCGACGTAGTTTCCATCATCCCACAAAAGGCCTTGTGACATATGTGCAGCATACGCTGGCCGACGCTGAACGTCCCGATTTTCGCCTTGTGTTTCTTCAACCCGATGGGTGATGGCTAATATACTGGTCCTGCCTGATTATCGGGTGAGTGTTCTGATAAAAAAGCGGGTTACCTTGCTGTTGAACCGGGCATGAAAGGCAACACGGTCGAAACCCGATTCATCGGAGCCGGTGCTCGATCCGCTGTTATAAAACAGCTCGAAGCTGGCTGACTAAAGTGAGTGGCAGGCTTTCCTATTGGGGCACTGGCCTAATAAGCTCGGAGATGAGATGTATGGTTGTTACATCCCGGCAGGTGCAGGTAGGGCGGGTGGCTTCTTGCCCACCGCCCGAACGTGCCTCCAACTCTGTTCACTTAAGAAAATCGCTGACTTTCCGGCCTTTTCTATAGCTTGCCTTGTCGGGATAAAGCGCTTCATAGACCACGGCATTTTCGATTACGCGCTGAACGTAGTTCTTGGTTTCGAAAATCGGGATTTCTTCGATCCAGCGCAGCCAGTCGACCGATGTTGTACGCGGATCACCATTGGCGCGCAGCCATTTGTTCACGTTGCCGGGACCCGCATTATAGGCCGCGACGGCGAGTGGATAGGAGCCGTCGTAATAATTCAGCATACGCTGGAAATAGCCGTTGCCGAGCCGGACATTATAGGACGGATCATCGATCAGTGAGGCGGACATATACTGGATGCCTGTCTTTCCAGCCTGTTCGCGCGCCGTGCCGGGCATAAGCTGCATCAGCCCGCGTGCACCGGCCCAGCTGATGGCATTATCGGCAAACTGGCTTTCCTGACGGGCAATGGCATGAACCATTGTCCAGTCCGTGCCCCGCGGTGTGTCCAGCGTGGGATAAGCAAAGCGGGTGAAGCCGGTCAGGCCGTCTGCACCGGCGGCTTCACCGACATTGACGGCCAAATCCCGCCGGCCGATTTTTTGGGCAAGTTCCGCCACCAGCAGGTGATCGTCCAGTGTATCGGCACGCTTTGCAATTTCACGATAGAAGCGAATGCCCGTGCTCCACGGCGCATCGCGGGCGACTTCGGAAACGGCCTGAGTCAGCGGATCGGCATAAAAGGTTTCACGTTCCTCGCTCGTCGGTTGCACGGCAGGGAGGTCACTGAAATCGGGAATCGGCCGATCCAGTGCTTCGAGCGCCAGCAAACCATAAAAACGATCGGGATATTGCGCCGCCATGTCGTAATAGCCGCGCGCTTCTTCCATATTGCCGGCACGTTGCTCTGCAAGGCCGGCCCAGAAAAACCCCTTGGAACGGGTTTGCGGCGTTTGCGCTGCTGCTCCGTAACGAAAGAAGAGCGGGGCCGCTGAAGCCGGATCGCCCAGATCCCACAGGGCTTTCGTCCCTCCAAGCCACATCAGTGACGTGTAATCGTCTCGCAGCTTATAGGTTTTGGAACTGATATCCGCGCCCGGGGCGAAGCCGTCATCCACCGAAGCGGCGATACGCATGGCGCTGCGCGCGTCTGCGATTTTGGCCACATTGAGCAATTCCTCAACCCATTTGGTCTGGTCGAATGGAAGCTTACTCAGTTTGGGGCGGTTGGCGAGCATAGTGACGGCTGCGGAAGGGCTCCCTTCCAGCCGCAATTCGCGCGAACGGTTAAACAGATAGCCTGGATCGCTGAATGCACCGGAAAAACTGGTCGCTCCGTCGCCACCCTGCAGAATTGCCAGCCGGGCGGCAAAAAGCGGGCGTCTGGCAGGCGAAGCAAAAGCGATCTGCCGTTCGGCGGCTTCCCGATCTCTTTGCCAGAGCAGCGCATCCAGCCGTGCTTCGTGGTCCTCGCTCGTCAGGCGTTGACCGAACATGGAATAGATACTGGCTTCGGCGGTTTCGTCCATCTCACCATCACGCCATGCTTCACGAGCGACGCTGAAGGCATCATTCGGACGCTGCGTGGCCAGAGCCAGTGCATATTGTGCCCGGGCCTCATTGGTAACCGGCGGATTACGATCGAAAAAGGCGACCAGCTTGGCCGGGTCGACGAATTCCTTGTCCAGCCGGGCTTCGGCATAGGCCTGCAATTTCGCGGTGTCGGGAAAATCCGGATAAGTGCTCACAAAATTGGCGTAATCGTCGAAAGACAGATTGTTTGAAGATGTAAGCTGTTCCCACCGGCTGACAGCCTGAGCCATGCGACCCGGCTCTCTGGCGACCAGATTTTGCCGGGCTTTGTCCCATTGGGCAGCATCCTGCGCGACGGCAGGCGCGGAGGCGCTGACGGTGGAAGCGAGAAGAGTTGCAAAAAGAGTTGTACGGACCATGCTGGACATTATGGCCTTTGGCTCCTTATCAGGCGCTGAACGGGGAAACCCGGAAAGGACTCATGCACACGGCATGAGTTTCTGTTTTTATGACTGAATTGCGGGAGCGGCGCAAATGTTCTCAGGTTCGATTCCGGCCTTGGCGACTCCTTTTCGCGACGGAGCGTTCGATGAAGACGCGTTTCGTCGTCTTGTGGACTGGCAGATTGAAAGCGGTTCCAAGGCATTGGTGCCTTGTGGCACGACAGGAGAAAATTCGACACTGTCCAATGCCGAGCATCATCGGGTAATCGAAGTATGCGTGGAGCAGGCGGCGGGCCGCGTGCCTGTCATAGCGGGTTGTGGCAGCAACGATACGATGAATGCCCTGCTGCATATGACCTTTTCCAAGAAATGCGGTGCCAGTGCCGCTCTGGTGGTCGCCCCCTATTACAACAAGCCGAGTCAGGCCGGCATCAAGGCGCATTTCGCCTATCTTGCTGAACATATCGATCTGCCGATTATTCTTTATAATGTGCCAGGTCGTACCGTCACCGATATTTCACCGGAAACGGTTTGTGAACTCGCCAAGGCCTACCCAGACCGTATTGTCGGGATCAAGGATGCGAGCGGCGATCTGTCACGCGTAGTAGATCATCGGATGGGGATTTCCAAAGATTTCTGTCAGCTTTCGGGCGATGACGAACTGGCGCTTCCGGCGAATGCTGCCGGCGCGGTGGGTTGTATATCGGTGACCGCCAATGTCGCGCCGAAACTATGTGCTGAATTCCAGCAAGCCTGCGTCGATAATGACATTGTGCGTGCGCGCGAGCTGAACGATCTGCTTTATCCGCTCCATTATGCGATGTTCGAGGATTCCAGCCCCGGCCCGGTAAAATATGCGCTTAGCCGTGTGCATGACTGGTTCAGCGATGAAGTGCGCCTCCCGCTGGTCCGCTGTAACGAAGATGCACGTAAGGCTGTGGATGCGGCGCTCGAAAATGCCGGACTGATCTGATTGACGGAATGCAGTGCAAAGAGAGCGCGGAAGAGTAAAAGCTTTTCCGCGCTCTCTTTTTGTTAGCGCACAGGGCGGATGCCGGCGTGTCAGTCTGCCGGATTATATTTCTGCACGAAGCTGAGCGCTTCCTTTAACATCCGGTTGCGTGTGCTGGACCGCGACAGCCAGTGATCTTCGCCTTCCAGTTCGACAAGTTTGTAGGGCTTGCCCGCATCTTTAAGAGCATCGGCCATGCGTTTTGAATGGGCGAATGGCACGACAGTGTCATCCATCCCATGAATCAGGAGGATTGGAGCATTGGCTCTGTCAGCTTGTTTGTCCGGCGAATACTCCACCAAATTATCGCGCGGGCCTAATTCTTCGAGCAAGCGTTGCTGTGTCAGTTTGGAGCGGCCACTTTCCTCAATATAGCCAGTACGATACATTAACTGCAGATCGCTTACACCGCTATAAGAGATGGCACATCTATATTGATCCTGCTGAATAGTTACTCCGGTCAATGCCGCATATCCGCCATAACTTGCCCCCATGATGCAGGCACGTGCAGGATCGATGAGTCCTTGCTTGGCCAGTTCTGCAACACCATCCGTGATGTCGGTCTGCATTTTGCGGCCCCATTCACCGTACCCGGCGCGTCTAAAGCTCATATCTTGATCGGTAGAGCCACGAAAATTGGGTTGAAACACAGCATAACCGCGTGAAGCAAAAGCTTGGGCCCACCAATCGAAGACAGGTTCGTCATGTGAATGAGGTCCGCCGTGAGGGAAGACAACGAGGGGAAGGTTTTTGGTCTCCCGCTGAGGAGGTAATGTTAAAATACCGCTCATTTCGAGACCGTCGCGGGCGATATAATCAATTTTACGAATTTCGCCGATTTGGTCTGCTTTGATAGCAGGTCTTTCAGAACCGAGCGGAACCAGTTTATTCGATGCAAGATCGACCATATACCAGCTTCCAGAAATGCCTGATCCGCTGCGTCGCACGATTACTTTTTTTACGTCATTGGACCAGCTTATCATAGATGTTTTGCCACTAGCCATCGATCCCCAGATCTTTTGAGCTGCTAGTTGGTCTTTTTTAGCAATGAATACGGGAAGGCCGGCTTCTCTAAAATAGCCATCCATTAAACCGTTCGTTTCATTACAGGAAATAGCCGTTACGTTTTTACCGGTCAGAATTTCTTTCGCCTCTCCACTCGATAGATAAACCTTGAAATAGTGGTTCTCTTCATCTTCATCGCTGTTTTCTCTATAAATGACTGATTGCCCCTCTGTCCCAAGGCAAAGGAGTGCGATCCGTGCATCCGGCTTTTGACCTTTGGCGATCGTCTTGCCTTCAGGGCCGGTAATTCGCCAGTCGCCGTTGCGTTTGTAAAAGTCGAATTGCGCAGCGATTTCGCCCTCCGGTCCGACGATCCAGTCTCGATAGGCGCCTTCGCTAGCAGGGTAGGATGCAATTTCAGGTTCATTGCGTTTTATATCGACGGCGAGCAGCGCAGGGCGACCATGATCGAACTTGTAAGTTCCACTGCCATTTTGCTTGAAGAGTATGCCGCTGAAATAGCCGACCCACTTCCCTTTGACCTTACGAATACCGTAGTTTCCAAAAACAGCGTTGGCGATACCGCGCTTGTTGAGAAAAATGGTCTCGACATCTTCATTGACATCCATTGGGACGATCATAACGCGATAAAATTCCATTTTGTCGCCCACATAGCCAAATGGTAACTCCTCAGTCTGGCTATAAGTGAGAAGCAGATATTCGTCGCCAACCCACTGCAAGTCACGTAGCTTGGTATCGCCAACAGCGATAGAACGGATGGGCTGCATAGCGGTATCAGTCAGAACAATCTGGCGTTTGTCGCCTTTAGTCATGACGAGAGCGAGCCGCTCTCCGCTGGCTGAAAGTGCAGCATCGTCAAAAAGAGGCAACTCACCATAAGCATCGAGCGGTGGCGGTGTCTCCTGTGCGGCCGCAGGATGTATCATAGCAATAGACGCAACGCTGCACAGCGCGCGCATGGCATTTCTTATACTGAGCACTATTTCCCCCGGGTTTTACCCAAGGTTATTGTTTGCATTTGAAGGAGCGGACAGCAAGCCTTACTTTTATTCTTTGCAGTATCCGGTTCGTTGTTTGATGTGTTGAAGTCGCTCTATGGAGCGAATCCATTATGAGGGAATGCTGCAATACGCAGGAAGATGCGGATTTCTCATCCTGCATCTTTCGCTTTTCGTGCAGGCGCCCTACATGCCATCCAATTATGGCACGTCCCAAACCTTCCACTTTTGACAAGCACAAGACCGTGGCCGAGAATCGGCGGGCGCGGTTTGATTATTACATCGAGGAAACCTTCGAGGCGGGCATTGCACTCACCGGAACCGAAGTGAAGAGCCTGCGCTTTGGTGAAGGTTCCATTGCTGAAAGCTATGCTGAGGTAAAGGGCGGCGAGGCCTGGCTGGTCAATTCGAATGTGCCCGAATTCAGCCATGGCAACCGTTTCAACCATGAGCCGAAACGTCCGCGCAAATTGCTGCTGCATCAGCGTGAAATAAATCGCTTGCATGGTGCAGTGGAGCGCAAGGGGATGACGCTGGTACCCCTGTCGATCTATTTCAATGGCAAAGGCCGGGCCAAGGTTGAACTCGCGCTCGCCAAGGGCAAGCAGGCGCATGATAAACGCGCTACGATCAAGGATCGTGACTGGAAGCGTGACAAGGCGCGGATCATGCGTGAAAAAGGATAGATGAGTAACGGGAAGAAAGTTTCATGCAATTAAACGATCCGTTCAGCCGGTTCGTGGCATGGTATCTTTCATAGAATCGGCTTTGGTGTAATGGGAGAATTATGAAACGCCGCCTTAGCAAATGGGCACGCAACCAGATGCCGACACGAGAGCAGCTCGCCGAGAGCCGCTATGTGCGTCATCTTGCGCACCGTGCCGAATTGTGGCGGTTGACGCGCCGGTCGGTTCCGCGCGGAGTGGCCATCGGCCTGTTCGTCGGCATCTTCGCTATGATACCGGGTGTACAAATGGTAGGGGCCGCGCTGATGTGCGTGCCTTGCCGTGCCAATATTCCCCTCTCTGCAGCGATGACGTTCTTGTCCAATCCCGCTACGACACCGTTGATTGTGGCAGCGGCGCTTTGGCTCGGCAGCGCGATGGGATTTCATTCCGATATGGCCTCTTTCCGTGCATTGATGACCGATGGCGCAACTCTGGGGGAATGGACGCATTGGTTGCTGTCTGACGCAGCACCGGCTCTTATTACCGGGCTCTTCGTCATTTCTCTGGTCGCGGCGATTCTGGGCTATCTGATTTCGATTGTCGTCTGGCGTGGCATTGTTATGCGGCGGCGCCAGAGGCGTCTCGGACAATATTCGGCCTTTACCGCGGCGGAATAATGAAGCTTCTTGCCGATAACGGCCAGCCGCCTATGGCTGACACGGTGCTGATTGCAGCGGCGGCGCTGGTCAGCGTTGCGCTGATTTTTCTGATTACCGGAAGCCTGTTAGTATCCGTTTCCTATGCTGGCGGGCTGGTCGTATTAGGACTCATGGCGCTGGCTCTGCTCCGTCGACGGCCGGTGGTGCAGAGCGAAACGACTATGACTGCCGACTGGTCTGTTGCGCTTGTGGCCATGGAACAGGATGATCGTGCCATTGCTATTACCGATCGGGCAGGGCGCTTGATCTGCGCCAGTGCAAAGTTCGATGAATGGTTCGGATCGGCTCATGCCCCACCGCGGCTGCCGCTCAATCCGGAATCGGTTGAGGCTTTGTCGCGACTGGCCCGGTCCGCCTGGCGGGATGGACGCGATGGTGGCATCATTGTCGCTGGTGATAAAGGCAAGTGGGAGGCAGAAGCCGAACGGGCAGGGCGCAGTGACGAATATCTGGTTTGGCGTTTTACGTCGACTGCCAGGGATGACCCCAAAATCGTTATTTCACGTCGCCTGCGGGACAGTTTTGGCGAGATGATGTCCCATGCCGGGCTGGAACTGGCTGTAGTTGGTCCTGAGGGAGCGATCATAGCCGTCAATCAGGGTTTCGCCCGGCGTGCATGTGGCGATGAGTCGGCCAGTCTGGTTGGCCAGGATTTTGTTGCGCTTTTGCGTAGCGACGATCGGGAGCGGATCTATTACAGCCGCGAAGGGCGCGAAGGCAGTCCTCAAACGCTGGTGCAGGTACCACTAATCGATCCGTCAGATCCGGATACAGATACTGCACATGCAGCCAGTCTGATGCTGCTGCTCGATACCGGTGTGGGAATTGGCGGCTGGGGCAGTGAGAATGCTGCGCAGGGAACGCAGCTTGAAGCTTTGCTTGGGCAATTGCCGCTTGGCCTCGCGATGGCGGATCGCGACGGGCGGTTTCTGTTCGCCAATCCCGCCTTCCGTCGGGCCTCCGGTGTAGAGAAGGCCGATTTACCGCCTTATCCGTCGGATCTCGTCGTAAAAGAAGACAAAGCGGCCATATCCGATGCGGTGCGCCGCTATGGGCAAGGTCTGGTCAATAGTGGCGATATGGCCATTCGTTTGCGGACTGAACCTGACGAACCCGTTTCGCTGCGGCTCGCCGGTATTCGCGGCATGGGCGAGCCGGCGGTACTGCTTTGCCTGGCCGATACGACGGTAGAGAATCGGTTGCGCCGTCAGGTTGCGCAGGCAACCAAGATGCAGGCAGTCGGGCAGCTTGCCGGCGGCGTCGCTCATGATTTCAATAATGTGCTGACCGCGATCATTGGCTATTGCGATCTGATGTTGCTGCGTCACATTCCCGGCGATAGCGATTATGACGATATCCAGCAGATCAAAGCCAATTCCAACCGTGCGGCTTCACTGACACGGCAGCTTCTGGCTTTTTCTCGTCAGCAGACTTTGCAGCCCGAAGTGCTGCAATTACCTGATATCATTTCCGAAGTGTCGCAATTGCTGAAACGACTGCTCGGTGCCAAGATCACGCTCGAAACGCATCACGATCGTGATCTTGGGCCGGTGCGCGCCGATCCGCGCCAGCTTGAGCAGGTTATTATCAATCTCGCAGTGAATGCCCGCGATGCCATCCAGTCACAGGATAAGGCGGGCGAACATGCCACCGGTACACTGAGTTTTACGACTCACTGTGTCAGCGCTGCCGATATCCGCCGGATGCGCAGCGACATAATTCCCATCGGGGATTATACCGTGTTGATTGCTGAGGATACCGGGGGAGGGATACCGGCGGCCTATCTGCCGAAGATTTTTGAGCCTTTCTTCACTACGAAAGAGCAGGGAAAGGGAACCGGTTTAGGCCTCTCCACCGTTTATGGCATCGTTAAGCAATCGGGTGGGTTTATTTTTGCGGATAATGTTCCCGGTTCGGACGGTAAGGCGCAAGGCGCGCGTTTTTTGATCTATCTGCCGGTCTACGAAGGTGGCGAAGCGGAGACTGATCCGGTGGTGGAATCGGAAGAGGCAAGCGAATGGTCGGGTGGTGGCCGTATCCTGCTCGTCGAGGATGAAAATATGGTGCGCGCCGTCGCTGAGAGGGCACTTGTCCGGCAAGGCTATACCGTTATTTCAGCCGAGGATGGTGATGAAGGGCTTGAAATCGTCAGGGCTGGCGGGGAGCCGTTCGATCTGGTGGTCAGCGATGTGGTAATGCCGAGTATGGACGGGCCGGCCATGGCGCGTGAAATTCGCAAGCTCGCACCCGATTTACCGGTACTTTTTATGTCCGGTTACGCTGAGGAGCAGTTGCGCCGGGAAATCGACATTGATGGAATGCATTTCATTCCCAAACCTTTTTCAGTTCAGCAGATTGCGGTCAAAGTGGGAGAAATTCTGCATGGCGGGCAAGGTTGATTCTGTCCTGATGTGACACAATGGTGTTCTTCTCTTGTTCTTTTGGAACAAATTGAGTACACAGCTTTCCAGTTGATGAATTGGGGCTCCCCCCTAGGAAACCGACGGAGGTCATGTCATGGCTGCAAATCTCAAAGTGGTTGAAGCTAAGGAAAGCAACGTGGATCGTCAGAAAGCGCTCGATGCCGCACTTGCCCAGATAGACCGGGCCTTCGGCAAAGGGTCTGCCATGAAACTGGGCAGTCGCGAAGCCATGCAGATCGAATCGGTGTCCACGGGCTCGCTCGGTCTGGACATTGCGCTTGGTATTGGCGGATTGCCGCGGGGCCGGATTATCGAAATTTACGGGCCGGAAAGCTCGGGCAAGACGACACTGGCGTTACATGCCATTGCCGAGGCACAGAAGACAGGCGGTACGGCTGCTTTCGTCGATGCCGAACACGCGCTGGATCCTGTCTATGCCAAAGCGCTGGGCGTGGATATCGATGAACTGATCGTTTCGCAGCCTGATACCGGGGAGCAGGCGCTCGAAATTACCGATACGCTGGTACGCTCCAATGCGATTGATGTGCTGGTCGTGGATTCGGTTGCCGCTCTTGTACCGCGCGCTGAAATCGAAGGCGAAATGGGGGATAGTCATGTCGGCCTTCAGGCCCGCTTGATGAGCCAGGCGCTGCGTAAGCTGACCGGTTCGATCAACCGCTCGCGCTGCATGGTGATCTTTATCAATCAGGTCCGGATGAAGATCGGTGTGATGTACGGCAATCCCGAAACCACGACGGGTGGTAATGCTCTGAAGTTCTACGCTTCGGTTCGCCTTGATATTCGCCGTACCGGACAGATCAAGGATCGCGATGAAATTGTCGGCAATGCGACACGCGTGAAAGTAGTGAAAAATAAAGTGGCTCCCCCTTTCAAGCAGGTCGAATTCGACATCATGTATGGGGAAGGTATTTCCAAGATCGGGGAAATTCTTGATCTTGGTGTCAAAGCCGGTCTGGTCGAAAAGTCAGGAAGCTGGTTTTCCTACGATTCGATCCGGATCGGGCAGGGCCGCGAAAACGCCAAGAAATATCTGCGGGACAATCCGGAAGTCTGTGACAAGCTTGAAAATGCTATCCGGGGTAAGACCGATGAGGTGGCCGAGGAAATGATGACCGGACCTGACAAGGATGATGGCGAAGACTGATAGTGATTTGCAATATTGATTAATGAGGGGGCAGAGCGTAACACTCTGCCCCCCTTTTCTGTTGCAGGAAGTGATATCGCATGCCGGATAAGAATGAATGGCAAGCACGGATGGGAGATAAATGGGCGCAAGAATGGCAGCGCACCGATCTCAGTTTCTCCCGTCTTACACCGCATCTCCTCACGCGTATTGCCGGGCAGCCTTCTTCTCGCATTCTCGATATTGGTTGCGGGGCAGGGGAAACGGCCATCGCTCTCGCCAAATCTCATCCGCAAATTAAGATTGTCGGTCTCGATATTTCCCCGAGCTTAATCGAAATTGCCCGTCAGCGTGCACGGGCAGAAGGCGCGAATGTCACTTTCGTCAACATGGATGCGTTGCGTTGGCAGGCAGAGGACGGCTTTGCACCCGATTTGCTTATCTCTCGCCATGGTGTGATGTTTTTCGACGATCCATCTTCAGCCTTCGGTCACCTTGCTGATGTTGCGGCTCCGGCAGCCAGGCTGGTTTTCTCCTGTTTTCGATCCACCGATGAAAATCCTTTCTTCACAAAAATGAGTGAATTGCTGCCTGCTCCGGACAGGATGGTTACTGATCCGACCGCACCGGGGCCTTTCGCTTTTGCGGATAAGGATCGTGTTCGTTCGATTTTGCAGGACGGGGGCTGGGGCGATATCGCTTTCGAAGCCTATGACTATCCCGCTATCGCCGGGGAAGGTCGTGATGCTGTTCTCGACGCAGTCACCTATTTCACTACGATCGGTCCGGCAGCACGCGCTATGGCGCAGATGGAAACAATGGAAAAAGAGCGATTACGTGAAGGGATTCGCGAAATTGCCATGAAAAACTGTTCTGACGGCATCGTTTCCCTGCCTGCGGCAGTCTGGATTGTCTCTGCGACAAAGCGATAGAGGCCAATTTGCGGCAGTCTTTCGTCTGATCGGGAGAATTGGTGAGCCTAAGCGGTCAAATCCGCTTGTCCTGGGCGGCTCCACCGCCTAATTCCGCCCCATGTACTCGACGAACGACATCCGCAGCGCCTTTCTCGATTATTTCGCCTCGCAAGGCCATGAGAAAGTGCCGTCCGCTCCGCTGGTCCCGTATAACGACCCGTCCCTGATGTTTGTGAACGCGGGCATGGTCCCGTTCAAGAATGTTTTTACCGGTCTGGAAAATCCACCGGCGCCGCGAGCTACCACCTCGCAGAAATGCGTGCGCGCCGGGGGCAAGCATAATGACCTCGATAATGTAGGGTATACCGCACGCCATCTGACATTCTTTGAAATGCTCGGCAATTTCAGTTTTGGCGACTATTTCAAGGAACAGGCAATTTCCCATGCCTGGCATGTTGTAACCAAAGAGTTCGGTCTCGATCCGTCACGCCTGCTTGTGACAATCTATCACACGGATGATGAAGCTTTCGATCTTTGGCGCAAGATTGCGGGTTTGCCGGAAGACCGGATTATTCGCATTGCCACTAAGGATAATTTTTGGGTCATGGGATCGGATGGTCCATGCGGTCCGTGTTCGGAAATTTTTTGGGATTATGGCCCTGACGTTGCCGGTGGTCCGCCGGGATCACCAGAAGAAGACGGTGATCGCTTCGTCGAAATCTGGAATCTGGTTTTTATGCAGCATTTGCAGGCCAATGACGAAATTGTCAGCGACCTGCCGCATCCCAGTATCGATACCGGCATGGGACTCGAGCGGATTGCATCAGTGTTGCAGGGGCGCCAGAACGTTTTCGATATCGATACATTCCGCAATCTGATTTCTGCGAGTGAGGATCTGACCGCAACTCGTGCGGAAGGAGAGCAGCGCGCCAGCCATCAGGTAATTGCCGATCATTTGCGCTCGACCAGTTTCCTCATCACCGATGGCGTTCTGCCTTCTAATGAGGGACGTGGGTATGTCCTGCGTCGGATCATGCGCCGCGCCATGCGCCACGCCCATCTTCTGGGGGCAAAGGACCCCTTGATGCATCGTCTGGTGCCGGCGCTCATCACTGAGATGGGGCAGGCCTATCCGGATCTTACCCGTGCACAACCGTTGATTCAGGAAGTGCTGGAGCGTGAAGAAACCCGTTTCCGGCAGACGCTGGAAAAGGGTCTGCGTCTGCTCGATGAAGAAACGCGCGGCATGGCTGACGGGTCGGCTTTGCCCGGTGAAACCGCATTCAAGCTCTACGATACTTATGGCTTCCCATACGATTTGACGGTCGACGCACTGCGTGAACGTGGCCTTGATGTTGATCGTGAAGGATTCGATGCCGCTATGGCGCAGCAGAAAGCTGCGGCGCGCGCAGCGTGGAAGGGTTCCGGCGCGGCTGCCGATAGTGAAGTCTGGTTCGATATTGCCGATCGCGAAGGCGCTACTGAGTTCACCGGCTATTCTGCTACGGCGGGCGATGGCCATGTGGTTGCGCTGGTCGTTGACGGCAAGGAAGTGGACAGTGCGGAGGCAGGGCAGAAAGTTACCCTGCTGACCAACCAGACGCCTTTTTATGGCGAAAGCGGCGGTCAGATGGGCGATACGGGCCTCGTCACCGGTGACAAAGGGCTGCGGATCGCAATTACCGATACGACCAAACCGCTGGGCCGGTTGCATGCGCATCATGGTGTGATCGAAGAAGGGGGCATTGCAAAAGGCGATACGGTGCATCTTGCTGTCGATGCAGAGAGGCGGGATCGTATTCGGGCCAACCATTCGGCCACTCACCTTGTCCATGCGGCCTTGCGTAATCGTCTTGGCGATCATGTTACGCAAAAAGGGTCTCTGGTGGCAGAAGACCGTCTGCGTTTCGATTTCTCGCATCCCAAACCGCTGACGGTGGAGGACATTGCGGCTATCGAAGCCGAAGTGAACGAAGAAATCCGTCATAATGAAGATGTTAATACGCGTCTGATGAGCCCGGATGACGCTATCGAAGCTGGTGCCATGGCGCTTTTCGGTGAAAAATATGGCGAGGAAGTGCGTGTTCTTTCCATGGGGCGCAGCAACTGGAACGGTTCGGGGAAAAATTATTCGATCGAGCTGTGCGGTGGTACGCATGTTCGTGCAACGGGCGATATCGGCCTGTTCCGTATCATTTCCGACAGTGCCGTATCGTCCGGCGTTCGTCGTATCGAAGCACTGACCGGTGAGGCTGCAAGGCAATGGCTGGTGGAGCGTGAAGAGGCGCTCAAATCGATCGCCGGGGTGCTGAAGACCACCCCAGAGGACGCTGAGGCCCGCGCTAGCGCTTTGGTAGAGGAGCGTAAGCGGCTCGAAAAGGAACTGGCCGAAGCGAAGAAGCAACTGGCTCTTGGCGGCGGTAGTGCGGCCGATGCATCAAAAGATGAGAATATTGGCGGCGTCACTTTCTCGGGCCAGGTGCTTCAGGGTCTCAATCCGAAGGATCTGCGCGGTCTGCTTGACGATGCGAAAAAGCGTATGGGCTCCGGTGTTGCCGCTATTGTGGCAGTCAATGATGGCCGTGCTGCCTTTGCCGTGGCGGTGACTGACGATCTGACCGATCGCTTCGATGCGGTTGCTCTGGTGCGTGCGGGTGTAGCTGCACTGGGCGGTAAGGGCGGCGGTGGCCGCCCCGATATGGCGCAGGGTGGCGGACCGGAAGGTTCGAAGGCTGACGATGCGCTGGCTGCAGTTAAGGCAGAGCTGGCCGGCGAAAAGGTGAGTTGATTTCAACCCGGCTTCTCTATGGAGAAAAAAGCCCGGCTCTGAAGAGGAGCCGGGCTTTTTTATAACGGAATCAGGCGCTGTCTGCTGTTCTGGTCCGCAATTGCGGTGTGTAATCCAGCTCTCCGCCTTCCTGAATACTCTTGCGGAATTCATCTCGTTTGGCGTGGATCGATGCGATCACCGGACCGACCGCCACTCCCAGATCGACCAGCACCGCTTCGGAAAGCTGGAGCGAGGCTTCCAGCGTTTCGGGCACGGCATGTGTTGCGCCATTGCGATAGAGTTCGGCTGCATGGGCACCATCACGTGCACGGGCAATAACCGGCAAGTCGGGATAGTTATTGCGCAGTTTACGGGTCAGTTGCTGCGCCAGAACCGGTTCGTCCATCGTCAGGATGACTGCCGGTGCGGTATCGATTTCCAGCTTGCTCAAAGCATCATTGCGTGAAGCATTGCCAAACACAGCATTGTACCCTTCCCGCTTGGCCTGTTCCACCATATCGGAATCGAAATCGATGGCTACATAGGGCTTGTCATGGGATGCGAGCATATCGGCTACTAACCGGCCGACACGCCCGAAACCGACAATGATGACACGATGGGTGCTTTCATCGTCCCTGAACTCCGACAGATCGGGAGAAGGCTCGACCCTCTTGGCTACCAATCGGCCGAGCAGGGCGAGAAGGGGCGTGATGGTAAGGCCAATGGCGGTGACGATTTGCCAGAATTGTGCTGTTCCGGGCTGGATCAGCATAGCTTGCGCAGCTGCAGCCAGCACGATGAGCGTCGTTTCCGAGGGGCTGGACATGAGAATACCAGTCTCGGTGGCGGTGCCGCGGCGCGCGCCCATCAGGCGCAGGAGGATACCTGTCACCAAGGCTTTGAGCGCCAGAACCGACACTACGGCGATGGCGATGGGAGCGAGGTTGTTCCAGATGGTGGCCAGATCAATACCCATGCCGACGGTAAGCAGAAAAATCCCGAGTGCGAGGCCCTTGAAGGGCTCCATGATACTTTCGACTTCATTGTGATATTCGGTCTCGGCAATCAGCAAGCCGGCGATCAGTGCCCCCACGATAGGCGAAAGGCCCACAGCCGAGGTGGCAAGGCTGGAGCCGATGACTACGAGTAGCGATGCGGCGAGAAAGACTTCGGGGCTCTTGGTTCGCGCTGCCTGAGCGAATAGACGGGGCAGGGCATAGCGACCGACGATCATCATTGCAGCGACGACAGCCAGACCCATCCATAGCGTATCCACCAGACCTTCCAGTCCACCGGCATCGGCATAAGGGGCCAGGGCGCCGAGCAGGAAAATAATCGGCACAATGGCGATATCTTCGAACAAAAGCATGGAAAGGGCCGCACGGCCGACAGGGCTTTGTGTGCCGGACATTGGCAGGACCAGCGCTGTGGAGGAGAGGGCCAGAGCGAGTCCAAGCCCGAGAGCCCCCGTCCAATACTGGCCGAGCATACACAGCATGGCCGTTATCAGCATTGAGATCGTCAGCAATTCGAGCGCACCGAGGCCGAAAACCAGTTTTCGCATGGCCCACAGACGATTGAAGGACAGTTCCAGCCCGATAGTGAAAAGGAGAAGGATAATGCCGAATTCAGCGAAGGGATCGAGCGCCTCGGGTTCGCTGATCGTGACATGGACGAGCCACGGATAATCCAGCACCATCCGGCCAAGGCCGTAGGGGCCGACCAGCAGGCCGACCAGAATGAAACCGATAATAGGCGTGATACGAAAACGGGCGAAAAGCGGGATCACAATGCCGGCTGCGCCAAGAATGACCAGCGCATCGGACAGGACAGAGGAATTGAGTTCGCCGTGCATATATTTTCTTTGTCATTCCATTGTGATCGGGTTCATTATCCGGGAGACGTATTATGCTATCGGATGTCGAGCGGAAACCGGGCTTGTCTGGTTATGCAAAATGTCTGCCCCGTTGTGGTGAGGCAAGCCCCTTTGGGTGATCTGCTCACAAGGTGCGATACAGAATGGGTTTAAACAGGTTTTTCCGGCCCGATCCCGACAGAGCTTTAAACAAGCGCAGCAGGCGGGCATGAATTTTACGTTCTTCCGGCTCGCCCTTAAGCTTTATTTCGCAGATGTCAGCCTTTTGGCCAGAATACGGGCAAGGAAAGGGGAAAGAATAACGACCAGAATAAGGCGGGTCATCTGCATCGACATGACCAGCGGCACATCGACATTGCTGGTCGCAGCGATAATGGCGATCGAGTCTGCCCCTCCCGGGCTCGTTGCCAGATAGGCGCTTAACGGGTCGACATCGAGCAAAAAGACCAGTGCGAGCGCAAGCAAAGCGCAGAATAACAACAGTAACGCGGTGGATAGCATGATCGCGGGCAGGGCTCGCGAGACATGGCGCAGAACCTGCCGTGTAAAACCGAGACCGATCCGCCAGCCGATTATGAGATAGGCGGGGATGAGCAGCCAGATCGGCATCGTGACATTCAGAAAACCTGCCAGTTTCAGGCTGCCCATTACCAGAAGCGGGCCAAGTAAGGCACCTGCGGGAATACGCAGAAACACGGCTATGCTGGCTGCAGCTGTGGCGATTAGCATGGCAACTGAGATATGCAGAAAAGAAGAAACCTGATCGGGATCGATATCGGATGGGACATTTCCCGTAGCGTGAACAACCAGTGTGGTAATGATCGATGCCAGTCCGGCGACTGCCATGGCACGGACATATTGCATGAAGGCAACGAGCCTCGGGTCGGCCCCGAATTCTTCGGACATTAGCGTCATGGCGCTGGCTGCACCGGCAGAGCTGCCCCACAGAGCAGTGGTTCCGGGCAAGATTTCCATTCGCGCCAGAATATAGCCGACCAGAGAGGTCACGCCGATAGTAGCCAGAATGATTCCCAACAGCAGAGGAGCCTGCTGAATAAAGGCAGCCATGGCATTTGCAGAAAGACTCTCAGCAATCAGGCAGCCGATAACGACCTGGGCAAAGATATGCGACCGCTCAGGTAAACTCAGCCTGATTCCCTTGAGGGCAAGTGTTACAGCGGCGATCATGGAACCGAGCAACAAAGCCGCGGGAACGTGAAGCGCCATAAAGATAGCGCATATCAGGGCTGACGTGCCTGCCAGCACGATCCAGCGCACTATGTAAGGCAGTCGCGTCAATGCCGTTGGTTGAGGCAGGTCGGCGGGCGTTTCAGGCATTCACGGTCCGGTTTCTCGCGACGGGCGGATAGATTGTCCATATGGCAGCTTTGCAAATTGTGCCACAACAGGATGGAGAAACAGGGCGGGCCATCTCGTCGGGGAATAATCTATGAATAGCGATGCAGATAAGAGCCGGGCAGGGCAGGTATGGACGATGGGGCGGGTCGCCGCAGCGGCGGTGATGCTGTTGGCGATACTGGGCGTGGCTTTGGTGCTGGTCGATCTGACGCGTTTCGTCATGCTGATTTTTGCCGCCACGGTGCTGGCAGTGATTTTCGATGCGCTCACACGTCTTATCGCCCGCTGGACTCGTTTGCCCCGGGCCGGCGCACTGATCTGTGCCGTATTCGTACTTGTGGCGGTTTTTATTGGGGCTTTCATCCTGTTTGGCTCGCAGATGGTGAGCGAATTCGACACGATCAGGGACAGTTTGCCCGGCGCCATGGAACAGGTCGAGGATTTACTCGATCGGTTCGGGCTCGGAGAAAGCGCACGTAATCTTGTGAGTCAGGGCAGTAGCGATTTTTCCGGATTGATCGCCAAGGCCGGCGGGTATCTGCTGGCGGCAGGCAACGGGATTGCCGATCTGGTTCTCGTTTTTGTCGGTGCCATCTTCATTGCTGGCGATCCGGCAGTTTATCGCCGTGGACTGGTATTACTGGTGCCGCGCGCCGCGGAAACTGTCACTGGTCAGGTTCTCGATGATGCCTGGCGCGGATTGCGCGGCTGGATGATCGGACAGCTTTTTTCCTCCATTTTGGTGGGAATATTGACCTGGGCGGGGCTTGCAGTTCTCGGCGTTCCCGCTGCGGGCGGGCTGGGGCTTATTGCCGGTCTGCTCGATATTATTCCGATGGTTGGGCCGATCATAGCCGGAGTACCGGCAGTTCTGCTGGCCTTTACCGTTTCTCCCATGACGGCTGTGTGGACTGTCGGTTTATTCCTGGTGGTTCAGCAATTACAGGGTAACTTCCTCCAGCCGATGATCCAGAAACAGGCGGTGAATGTGCCACCTGCTGTGCTGCTTTTTGCGGTTCTCGGCGCCGGTATGCTGTTCGGTTCGCTGGGGGTTCTGCTGGCTGCACCGCTTACTATTGTGCTTTTCGTTATTATCCAGCGAGTCTATGTGCGCACACTGCTGGGCAAGAATATTACCGTTGCCCGTGAAGGCATGGGCGAAGAACCGGCTGACTGACTTATGCTCGCTTAATGAACCGAAGGAGCATTCACTGTCGGAACAGGAAGGGGCGTCGGAACGGAAATAGCGGAAAAGTCTTATCGTGACAGCCTTGAGATCGAGCCTGAAAGTGAAGTGGGCCAGAGGGAACTGGCCTACATAAAAGAAAACAGGCCCCACGACTGAACCGCAGGGCCTGTTTGCAATCGGCGTAAGCCGGTGTGGGATCAGGCCCAGTTGGCCATTTCGGCTTCGAGCCCGTCCACAATGGCTGCGAAGAACTGCTCGGTGGTCATCCAGTTCTGGTTAGGACCGATCAGAAGCGCGAGATCCTTGGTCATCTTGCCGCTTTCGACACAGGAAACACAGACCTTTTCAAGCGTTTCGGCGAAGCGCACAACATCGGGTGTTTCGTCGAAAATGCCACGATATTTCAGGCCGCGGGTCCAGGCGAAGATCGAAGCGATCGGGTTCGTGCTGGTCGACTTGCCTTCCTGATGCTGGCGATAGTGACGGGTCACTGTGCCATGGGCAGCTTCGGCTTCCACGGTCTTGCCGTCGGGAGACATGAGAACCGATGTCATCAGGCCGAGTGAGCCAAAACCCTGCGCGACGATATCGGACTGTACGTCACCGTCATAGTTTTTGCAGGCCCAGACGAATTTGCCGCTCCACTTGAGGGCGGAAGCGACCATATCGTCGATCAGGCGATGTTCGTACCAAATCTTCTTAGCTTCGAATTTTTCCTTGAAGCCTTCGGTTTCGAACACTTCCTCGAAGAGATCCTTGAAGCGTCCGTCATAAGCTTTGATGATCGTGTTCTTGGTGGACAGATAAACCGGCCAGCCACGATCAAGCCCGTAATTGAAGGATGCGCGAGCAAAGTCACGAATCGAATCGTCCAGATTATACATCGACATAGCGACGCCCGAACTCGGGAACTGGAACACTTCACGGTCGATTACTTCACCATCTTCGCCTTCGAAGACAAGACGCAGCTTGCCCGGACCCGGAACGCGGAAATCGGTGGCGCGATACTGGTCACCGAAAGCGTGACGGCCAACGACGATGGGATCGGTCCAGCCCGGAACAAGGCGCGGCACATTGTCGATCACGATCGGTTCGCGGAATACAACGCCGCCCAGAATGTTACGGATCGTGCCATTGGGGGAGCGGTACATGTGTTTGAGGTCGAACTCTTCCACACGCGCTTCGTCGGGGGTGATCGTGGCGCATTTCACGCCAACGCCATGTTCCTTGATCGCATTGGCAGCGTCGACGGTGATCTGGTCATCCGTTTCGTCACGCTTCTGGATCGACAGGTCGAAATATTTGAGATCGACATCGAGATAGGGCTGGATCAGCCTTTCACGAATCCATGCCCAGATGATCTTCGTCATCTCGTCGCCATCGATCTCCACGATGGGGTTTTTGACCTTAATCTTCTCCATATGCGGGATTCCTGTCTGCCTTGGTTTTCTACTTGCCGCGCTGTGTACGGGGGCAACGGGATGAGTGCAAGAGAGGGACAGACAATCAAAACCCGCCCGTGCAAAGAGCAGGGCAGCTCATCCAATTACGCCATGGTCTGAAGCCGGTATATTGCGACAGGTAGCTATTCAGGCGCTGCCTGTCGCAATATTACCGGAAGCTTCAGAAGCTCCGCTTGACCGAAATCTGCCACTGGCGAACTGACCGAAACCGCCTTGCCCCTTGGAAAGGTTGACATTGGGTACAGTGCCTGCCGCATTAGCAATATCGGAAGCGCTACGTTTTTCGAGCAATTCACCAGTATAGGCAGAAATGGCCAGCGGTGTGTCCTGGAGTGTCTGGTCGCGAAATTGGGCGGTGACGACAATTTCGTTACCGGTTTCGGTTCCGGCATTCGGTCCGCTGTCATTGGTAACCGCGCCACTCTCGTCAGGCTGTGATCGCCTGTTTCAGGCAGACATTAGGAAGGTATGTATTCCGGCGCTTGTCTGTGAACGACGGGCAATTGTGTTTTTACGACACGGAAGGTCGGAAAACCCTGACGGAATTGCCTGCGTTTCCGGCCGGATGGGATAAGGAACAGCTCTACAGGGAGCTGAAATTAATACATTTCTGGTAAACGTTAAGCGCTTGAACAGCGGAAAAATGCCATTGAGGATCGGTAAAAACCAATGGTGAGGCGTCTAATGGCGATGGAGGCTTCGATAAACCCGTGGTGCACAGCCGAACCGCCGGGAAAAGGCGCGGCTGAAATGGCTCACGTCATTAAAACCGGTATCGAAGGCGATATCGGTGATCCGCGCCTGACCGTTGTCCGATGAACCAAGTATCTTTTTTGCGGCCAGTTCCAGTCGCTGGTCGAGTATAAACTGACGCGGCGTTTTGCCGCAGGAAGCAAAGCTGCGCTGTAATTGCCGCATACTCACTCCGATATTGTCGGCCACTTGAGTTACTGACAGCTCGGGGTCGTTGAGATGATGGAGAATATAGGCAACTGCATCGCGTCTGACCGTATACGCGATTGAGGATTTTCCTAGATCTTCACGCAATTCCGTACCGTCACAGACCAGCCGGAATACATCGGATAGAATATCACCCAGCAAATCGTACCATTCGCCGTCCGGATCTGTCAGCAAGGCATGGCGGCTGGCGCGAATGACTGATGCGGCCAGTGCGACCGGGGGCAGCCTGCCCGACAGGCGGCGGCCGATGATTCGTTCAGGGTCGGAAACATTTTTGAGAACGGTGGTGAAGGGGACTTTGACGAGAATAAGCCCGGAAGTCTGAGCAGACAGATTGCGCCACGGTCTGGCAAGGTCACGAATGACCATGTCACCCGCTGCAAGATCGAGATCCCACTTATCCTGTGACAGATTACACCCGCCATGGTCCACAACAGTCAGGACCAGTGCATCGCGATCCGGACTGGCCCAGTTGCCGATCTGGGTTGCAGAACTCAGAGCGGTAGCGGGCGATGTTTCCATGAAAACCAGCCCCATCGAACCGACATCGATCCTTTTGAGACTGGCATTGAAGCTGGAGCGGTCGACCGGATCGACAACCATTTCACATAACGTGTCACTGCCAAATTCATTCCAGCGACGGAGCCGTTGGGCCTCGGGAACCGATGCGGTAGAGAATTCCTGCCAGTTTGCTTCAAGCATGGCTTTACCTTCTGACACTGGCCCGTTTGTGTGATGGTGATATTGCGTTGGGAAGAGTGCCGCAAAGCATAGCTGTTATATACATTGCTTCCATTCTCGGCGCTTCGCCTTCCGTATCCGCTTTCCAGTCCCGGCTCACCATGATCGGGACGTTTCCGCACAACAGGGCTATATTCGTTATAAGCTGGATATTTTATGTGAGTTTAGCAAGAGGGCGTGCGCTTGTCGCGTTTTGGCCAGTCGGCGTCGCCCGAAGCCAAGACATCGTTCTCCTTCCTCAATATCGCAGCAACCCAACGCAATAAAGATGATGGAGGATTGCGCATGACAAGGTCGCTTCAGAACAAGATCGATCAATCCGGCGGTGCATTGGACATGCTCCGTAACGCACAGAGTGGAGCCTATGCTTTCCCTGTGCAGCCCGAATTCACCAATTGGCGGGAAGAACAGCGCGCATGGCGTGAAGGCGTGGCCCTGATGGACCAGTCTTTTCACATGACGGACCTGTATGTCGAAGGTCCCGATGTGATGAAATTCGTGTCCGAACTGGCGATCAACAGCTTCGCGAAATTCGGAGATAACAAGGCCAAGCAGTTTATCGCCTGTGCCCCGAATGGCTATCTGATCGGCGATATGATCATTTTTGGCCTGAGCGATACGCTGGTCAATATCGTCGGTCGTCCCACGGTAGCTAACTGGGTCGAGTTTAAGGCGCAGACGGGCAATTACGATGTGAAATGCGATCGTGACGAACGTTCTTTGCAGAACCCCAAGCCGCGCAAGACATTCCGTTTCGAAGTTCAGGGTCCCGATGCATGGGCGGTTCTCGAAAAGCTGAATGGCGGCACAATCGATCAGCCACGCTTTTTCCAGATGGGGCAGATCAATGTTGCGGGAACAACCTATCGTTCGCTGCGCCACGGGATGGGTGGTGCGCCGGGTCTCGAATTCTGGGGGCCTGTCGAACATTATGACGACGTCAAGGCAGCTATTCTGGAAGCCGGTAAGGATTTCAATATGCGCCAGGTGGGCGGTCGGGCTTATTCCAGCGCAGCTGTGGATTCCGGCTGGCTGGCTTGCCCGATGCCGGCGATCTATTCGGATGATTCCATGAAGGAATATCGCGAATGGCTTCCCGCTGCGAGCTTCGATGGCATTGCTTCGCTGGGTGGCAGTTTCATCTCCGACAAGATCGAAGATTACTATTTCACACCGTGGGAAGTCGATTATGGTCGCCTGATCCGTTTCGATCATGACTTTGTTGGTCGTGAAGCTCTGGAAAAGCGCGCCGAGGACCAGCATCGCAAGAAGGTCTCGCTGGTTATGAATCCTGATGATACGATGGCTGTTTACCGCAGCCAGATGACACCGGGGCAGAATGGCAAGGCAATGGAAATGCCGACCGCGCATTATGCGTCCTACCCCTATGATCGCGTGCTCAATGCAAAGGGCGATCATGTTGGTGTGTCCACCTACACGTCGTTCCTTGCTCCCGATGGCGCATGGGTCACGCTGGCTGTGGTTGACGAAGAATTCGCGCAGGAAGGGACCGATCTGACCATTTTATGGGGTGAGCCCAATGGCGGTTCCAACCGTCCTACGGTTGAGCATCATCAGCAGATGCCGGTCCGGGCAACAGTATCGGGCTGGCCGTTCTCCAAGCTGGCCCAGTCAGGCTATCGGCCTGAATAATTGACCTGATATTGGCAGACTTTCTGCTCTCTGTAAGTGAAAGGGCGGGCGGCGATACTATCGCCGCCCGCCCTTTCCTATTCGAAGATTGCCTATCACATCTCCTGAGTGAAGCATCTTTCAAACTGGAGCATGGCATCCGCTCGCTGCGCAATATTCACACAGTGGGATTGTCGATGTCGATGTCGAAGGCAGGCGGATTGTTGGCGGTGAACCGGCCAGGGCGATAATCGCTCCAGCAGACTCGCCAGGGGCCGTTATTGTCGCGCCGGACGCGAAACTGCTCGTTCTCGCGTGTCAGATCGGTCTCCTTGAATGAGCAATATGCTCTCAAGTGACCGGTGCAAATCCGGTACAAGTCTATTATCGCAGAGACCGAAAACCTTGCACCAGGAGCATTTCGCCGGAGCGACACCGGAGTGGGCGCAGAAATTAACTGCCCAAATGCTAGTTGGGAATCTACGGAAGACAAAGAAAAACCCGCTATTTCAGCGGGTTTTCTTAAAGGTCCGAATGGTGGGCGTAGGAAGAGTTGAACTTCCGACCCCTGCGATGTCAACACAGTGCTCTACCACTGAGCTATACGCCCACTTATTCGTCGACGCCGGTTTCGTCCGGCAGGCGGGCCAATTAGCGGGCCCTTACCCCCTTGGCAAGGGGTTAAACGCTCACCAGAGCAACTTCTCGCAAAATTTTGTCGATCTCTGATGTCAGGTCCTTGAGATGAAAGGGTTTCGACAAAACTTTGGCCTGAGGTGTTTCCCTATTGGCTCGCAGTGCGACTGCAGCAAAACCGGTAATAAACATCACCTGCATATGCGGAGCGAGTTCGGAGCAACGCTGAGCCAGTTCAATTCCATCCATCTCGGGCATCACAATATCGGACAGCAGAAGATCGAAATGCTGCTGTTCCAGATAGGGAACCGCCTCAGTGCCCCGATCGACTGCCACAACGTCATAGCCGGCCGATTCCAGTGCCCGTTTCAGATAGGGTCGCAAAAGGTCGTCATCTTCGGCGAGCAGGATTCGGGGCATGTCATGGTCCTTGGCGATATCGGGTAGTGACAGCCTCCATATGGTGTCGCTGTGGGTTAATCTCCTTTTGTAAAGGAGGTGCCCAGCTTTGAAACAGCCTGTACAGAGCATTGAGTGTTGCTGCAGTGTGCAGCGTGTTTTTTGACAGACAGATTGCAGCGGGGCAGCGTGCACCCATTGCAATTGTGGCAGAAGGGCGGGGTGATTCGATGCAGGTGCAAGGCGGGCATATTCCGGGTACTCTCGGACGGGCCGCTTTTAGCTGGCAGTCGAGCGGCAAGCCTGAAATTCCGGTTGTCATTGCCGCTCCTCATGGGGGGCGTATCTATCCCCCGGCCATGCGATCTCACATGCGTGAACTAGAGCAATCGGCGCTCAAGCTGGAGGACCGATATGTCGATCTGCTGGCAGAAGCCATTATGCGCCGGACCGGGGCTGGGCTGCTGATTGCGCACGCGCCACGTGCAATGATCGATCTTAATCGCGCGCCCGACGATGTCGATATATCCATGCTGTCCGGTCTGGTCCCTGTGGAGCTGCGCCATCGTCGGATGACTAATCGGGCACGCAGCGGTCTGGGCCTCGTGCCGCGCCGTCTCGGCGGAATCGGAGAGATTTGGAACGGGCGCCTGCCTTACAGGGATCTGGTGGCGCGGATTGAGTCGGTTCACCGGCCTTACCATGCCCAGCTTGCGGGGATGTTGCATGAAACACGACAGCGCTGGGGGGCTGCCTTGTTGCTCGATCTGCATTCCATGCCTCCTTTGGGCCCGAAACATGGTGTGGCTGCAGCACCTGATTTTGTAGTGGGAGACCGGTTCGGCGGGGCTTGCGATGCGCAATTATGTGCGCGGGCGCTCAGCCATTTGGGGGCCAGTGGCTGGCTGGTGGCGCATAACCGGCCGTATTCCGGTGGCTATGTGCTTGATCGCCATGCTGCACCACGTCACGATATTCATGCTTTTCAGCTCGAAATTTGCCGGACAACTTATCTCAACAAGGATTTGCGCGACTTATCCGACGACGCCGGGACAATTATCGAAGCTGTTGCTGGAATGGTTCATGCGCTCGTCGATGAGGTTGTGATGCTGGGCGGGCGTAATCTCGATCAGGCAGCTGAGTAACTTCCGGCCAGCGTCTAGCGGCATGAAAAAACCACCTCGTGCATATGCACGAGGTGGCCAAGGTTCAGGGAGGAGGTGCAAGGGGTGCACCTGTCCGGCATCGCCATGAGGGGAGCGGCAGCCGGACATCTCCAAAATAATCATTCGGTTTAACAGTTCAAGACAGTCCGTCCGCTCAAAAGGCAAATTCGTCTAAATCGTTTTGTATATCGGGCAGATGGACTGTCAGAACCGTTGAATAAAAATGATGAAATCAGTTGATCTGAGTTTTGGGAAGATCGGCATTGCCTGCATTGGCACCGGCCGCCGGGCCTTTGCCCTGTTCAACCTGCTTGGCAAAGATGATGCGCATCTGATCAAGCGAGAAAAGATGAGCGAAAATCAGCGGCAGGAGACCGTTCTGATTCCAGCTGCGAAGCTGATCGCCACGCACTTCGCGCAGTTTGTCCTGATTGACCATTTTGAAACCGCGATAAACGAAAGGCTTTTCCTCGCCATTACGCTGAATCGCCACTTCGCCATCCATCAGCAGGTCGGCTTTCTGGAGTTCTTCTACAAAGGACTGTGTGCGCTGCCCGGCTTCTTCGAAACGCTGGCAGAATTGCAGCAATTCCTGCGTGTGTTCTGTCGGCTTTTCTTCAGCGAAGAGTTCGGCGCCGTCCTTGAATTTGCCGA
This sequence comes from Altericroceibacterium spongiae, assembly GCF_003610805.1. Taxonomy (GTDB): domain Bacteria; phylum Pseudomonadota; class Alphaproteobacteria; order Sphingomonadales; family Sphingomonadaceae; genus Altericroceibacterium; species Altericroceibacterium spongiae. Next base: position 64,016 of record NZ_RAPF01000006.1, read on the forward strand.
CCAGCTTGCTCGACGGATCGAAACAAAGCGACATGTTGTCGGAGCTCGGGTCCAGCTTGGCGAGCAGGAAGGGATAACGGCGGGCATAGGCCGGAACATAGAAGTCGCCGATAGCTTTACCGTCATCTTCGAAGAACACGTTTACACCTTCATGCAGACCCATCAGAGCCAGGGGCACAGGCTTTTCACTGTTTGAGAAGACGATCGGAAAGTTACGCTGAGCCCGGGCAAATTCGTCCACGGTCAGCGGGATCGCATGCTGACCGGCGATCCACGGTGCTTTGTCGACCGATTTTGCCTTCCATTCCGCATGGTCGCGGCTGTTGAGAGGCATAAGGTCACTATAAAAAAGAGGCAGGTTTGCTTGCGGCGCACTGGCCATTTTAACTCTCCGCAGATGCTAAAGACTATCGGATCACGCTATACCGATTGGGTAAACGCATCCCCTAGATTGCTTACCCTTTATCCGCAAGCCATACGAGTTTTCCCGGATTGAGATGCTGTTCAGGGTCGAGCGCCTGTTTTACAGCTCGCATCATTTTGAGTGAGACAGGATCGGCAAGGTGGTCCAATTCATGAATTTTAAGCTGACCGATGCCATGCTCAGCGCTAATAGAACCACCCCAGTCAGTGACAAGTTTATAAACAAAGGCGCTGATTTCTTTGCCTTTTGTTCTTTCCCATGCGCCGGGTTCTGCGCCTTGGGGGGCGAGAACATGATAATGGACATTGCCGTCTCCCAAATGTCCAAATGCCACTCCGACAGTGCCTGGATAGCGTTTTTCAACTAGGGGAACCGCTTCGGCAACAAATGCAGCCATTTTGGACACCGGAACGGATATATCATGCTGTACCGCAGGGCCGATAGCGCGTTCAGCAGGTGAAATATCCTCTCGAATAGCCCAGAAATCTTCCGCCTGCGTTTCGTTGGCGGCAATTGTGGCATCTTCCACCAGTCCTTCTTCAAACGCCGTTTCGAGCAAATTCATGGCTAAGTCCTGTAAGCGCTCGGCCGTGGCGGCATCGGCGGTTAGCTCGATCAGGCAGTGCCATTCATGATTGTCTTGTAGCGGTGCGCGAGCTTCGGGAGCATAATCGAGCACCGCTTCGAGACTATGACGAGGCAGTACTTCGAAGCCTTCCAGCGCTTCACCGGCTACCTTATTGGCATGGAGGAACAGTTTACGGGCATCGAGAATGGAGGCAACACCAGCCCACAACACGGCACGGTCGGCTACAGCCGGGATCAGGCGCAGTGTGGCAGCTGTGACAATGCCCAGCGTGCCTTCAGACCCGATCAGTAATTGTTTGAGGTCGAAACCGCGATTGTCTTTCTTGAGTGGTGTGAGCGTGTCGAACACGCTGCCATCAGCGAGCACAGCTTGCAGACCGAGAACCTGCGCGCGCATAGAACCATGGCGCAGAACCTGCGTGCCTCCGGCATTAGTGGAAATCAGTCCGCCAATCGTCGCGGAACCCTTGCCGCCCAATGTGAGGGGAAAGCGAAGTTGCTTTTCTTCGGCTGCCTCGTGCAATGTCTGGAGAATTACGCCAGCCTGACAAGTCACTTCGCGTGCCTGCTCGTCGAATCGCGTGATTGCATTCATGCGGCGCAGCGAAAGAATGATGGCCTTGCCCGACCTGTCGGGAGTTGCACCGCCCGACATGCCGCTATTGCCGCCCTGAGGCACGATCGGGATATCGTAATCGGCGCAAAGCCTGACGAAAGCAGAGACCTCTTCCACCGAAGCCGGTGATGCCATGCCGAGCGCCTTGCCGGTGAACCGGCCGCGCCAGTCGGTCAGCCATGGCTCCATGACATCGGCATCGCGAGTGAAACCCTTGCTGCCGAGACAGTCGGCAGCGGCAGATAAAAATTCAGCGTAATGACTCATAGTTGGAACTTTTGCCCGATCCGGCAGCGGCATGCCAGTACGGTGCGGGATTATTCATTTGCAAGGGCGTCGAAGCAGGAAGAGGCGCGGATAAGACGTTCTCTTGTCAAGACGAGTGGAATTAAGGCATCATTCAATTCGACGGTTTTAAAAAGAGGGGAATGATCGGCCGCTTTGGCGCCGCCGCTATGTGATAAATTGCCAGATGAACAGTCTAACCGCTCTTCTTGCATCTTTTGCACTTCTTGTTCCGGTATCCGCAGCGGATATGGTTACAGACGATGCCAGTTTGCCGACAGTTCCAACTGTGGGCCACGCGGCTGTTTCCGCGCATCTGACTGAACACAGTGAACCAGAAGAGCTGACTGGCGGCAGTTCTTATGAACAAGCAGTGCCGCTCGTGGCTGGGTATTCGACTCCGGTGAATCATCAGGTGCGAATAGAGCGGCGTGTGATTATCCGTATTGCTCCGACGGCGCCCAGCACTCGCCAGCAAATGCTGGCCCAGTTGCCGCGTAGGGAAATGCCGACCCGCTTCGAAGAGAAAAAGCTGAAAGGCTGTATCGATATAAAAGATATCGCCGGTACGCAGCCAGCCCATCCCAACCGTTTGCTCCTGTTTATGCGGGATCGTCGTGTATTGAGCGTCGCACTGGAAGACCGCTGTAAAGCGCGCGATTTCTATTCCGGTTTTTATGTCGAGCGGAATAAGGACGGAAAATTATGTTCCGGGCGTGACAGTTTGCAATCGCGGGCCGGATCGAGTTGCGAAGTGGAGCGGCTCAGTCGTCTGGTGGCGTGGCAGCAATAGTCGCTATTCCCGCATTTTCTTGACTTTTTCACAGATCGGTGCATAGGCGGCGCATGTTGGAGGCGGCATTGGTGCCGCCATTTTCCTTTTGGTGAATAACCGCCAAATCCAGATCCGGACATTACAACGCTTATGAAATTTGCCGATCTCGGCCTGTCTGATAAATTGCTGCAAGCGGTGGAAGCCGCTGGCTATACCGAGCCCACGCCCATTCAGGCGCAGGCGATTCCTCAGGTCCAGATGATGAAGGACCTCATTGCCATCGCTCAGACAGGGACGGGCAAAACTGCCAGTTTCGTACTGCCGATGATCGATATTCTGGATCAGGGGCGCAAGCGTGCACGCATGCCACGGTCGTTGATTCTCGCGCCGACTCGCGAACTGGCCGTGCAGGTGGCGGATAATTTTGAGCAGTATGGTAAAAACCACTCGCTCTCCATGGCACTGTTGATTGGCGGTGTGCAGATGGGCGATCAGGTGAAGGCGCTCGACGAAGGTGTCGATGTATTGATCGCTACGCCAGGTCGTCTGATGGACCTGTTTGAGCGTGGTAAAATTTTGCTGACTGGCTGTGAACTGCTGGTCATTGATGAAGCCGATCGGATGCTCGATATGGGTTTTATTCCCGATATCGAATCGATTTGTGAAAAGCTCCCGGCTAGTCGGCAGACACTGCTGTTTTCGGCCACCATGCCGCCGCCTATCAAGAAGCTGGCGGACCGGTTTCTGACCAATCCGAAATATATCGAAGTGGCACGCCCGGCCACCGCGAATATCAATATCGCGCAGCATCAGGTAAAAGTCATTCCGCGTAAGAAGCGCGAAGTGTTGCGCTATCTGTTGCGCAATGACGATGTGCAGACCGCAATCATCTTCGCCAATCGCAAGACGACAGTGCGTGAGCTGGCCAAAAGCCTGAAACGCTCAGGTTTCGCCGTAGGCGAGATTCATGGCGATATGGACCAGTCGAGCCGAATGGCGGAACTGGCTTTGTTTAAGGGTGGCGAGATCAATATTCTGGTGGCTTCGGATGTCGCTGCACGCGGCATTGACATCAAAGGCGTCAGCCACGTTTTCAATTTCGATACACCCTGGCACCCGGACGATTATGTCCATCGGATCGGTCGTACCGGCCGGGCAGGAGCCAAAGGTCGTGCCTTTACTTTCGTGACTGATGCCGACGCTGAAGCAGTTGCTAATATTGAAAAGCTGACCGGTATGAAGATTCCCGAGTGGGAATTTGAGGAAGCCGCAACTAGCAAAAAAGGCGCTGCCGCAGATAAGGCTTCTGTTCAGGATTCAACGGAAGCAGCACCTAAACGCAGTTCAACTCGCCGTAAATCGACGAAAGATGTCGAAGAAAAATCCCGGAAGACGGCTTCTGCAGCCAGGAGCAACACGTCAAGACGCAAGTCCCGTGCGCAGGAAGAGGATAATCAGGATATTGCGGGCGAATGGCATGGTCCGATTCCTGAATTTCTTTCGATTTCGGCGATTCCCTGAAGACTGGTGGGCTCAGACAGGAAAAGCAGGACTGTTGTTAGCAGGTCGTAGCAGGCCGTTTCGACGGTAATTTGGCGTCAGGCTAGTTTCACAAAACTGTCGAGCAGTCTTTTTCGGCCAGTGCTTTCGAAGTCGATTTCCAGCTTATTGCCTTCCTGAGCAACAACTTTGCCATAGCCGAATTTATCATGAAATACGCGCGCGCCGATGGCGATATCGCTGCGTGGTTTGGCTGCGAAGCTGGCTGCACTGCGGCCGGTTTCACGAATGCGTTTAGGTGCGGTTTCGTATCCGGTGCTGAGCGCGCGTTGCCAGCCGGGCCCGCGATGGCCTGACCGGTCGGGACGGTTCTGCGCGACATGCGCGAACGGATCTTCCTGTTCGCTCCAGTTCGCACGCCATAGCGACGCACCGCCGGTAAGCGTGGTTTCCTGTTCGATATGATCTTCGGGCAATTCCTCGATGAAGCGGGAGGGAATCGAACTGGTCCACTGTCCATAGATTCGCCGATTTGCTGCATGAAGAATGGTGCAGCGCCGCCTTGCCCGGGTGATCGCCACATAAGCCAGGCGGCGTTCTTCTTCGAGACTGGCAAGCCCGCCTTCATCGAGTGCGCGCTGCGAGGGAAACACGCCTTCCTCCCAGCCGGGTAGAAAGAGGTGGCCGAATTCGAGGCCCTTCGCAGCATGCATGGTCATGATCGTGATCTTTTCCTCATCATCGGTTGCATCGTTATCCATGACGAGGCTGACATGTTCGAGGAATTCTTCCAGTGTGTGATAATCCTCCATTGCCCGGGCGAGTTCGGTGAGGTTTTCAAGCCGTCCGGCGCTTTCGCTGGAACGGTCCGCCTGAAGCATCTGGTTATAGCCGCTTTCTTCCAAAACAGCGCGAAGCAATTCGGCAGGGCTTAATTCCTCTGCCATTTCACGCCAGCGGACAAAATCACCCATTAGCGCGGTTACAGTATTGCGTGTGCGGGCAGGCAATTCGTCCGTATCCGCGAGATCAAGAGCTGCCGCAGCCAGTGGCAGAGCAACCTGACGGGCGTGCCGGTGCATTTTCTCCAGCGTTTTGGCACCGAGTCCGCGTTTGGGTTGATTGTAAATACGTTCAAAAGCGAGATCGTCCTGCGGTTGGGCAATGACACGCAGATAGGCCAGTGCGTCGCGTATTTCTGCGCGTTCGTAGAAACGAAAACCCCCAATAATGCGATAGTTAAGGCCGACTTGTATGAAGCGGTCTTCGAATTCGCGGGTCTGGTACTGAGCACGGACCAGAATGGCGACCTGGTCGAGCGGTGCGCCTTCCCGTTCCAGTCTTTCGATCTCATCGCCTACTCGGCGCGCTTCTTCCGGGGCATCCCAGACTCCGATAACGCGCAGCTTTTCACCGCCGTCAAATTCGGTCCATAAGGTTTTGCCGAGGCGCTGGCTATTCTCTTCGATCAGTCCGGATGCAGCGCCGAGAATATGGGGGGTGGAACGGTAGTTTTGTTCCAGCCGGATCACTTTTGCGCCGGGAAAATCCTTCTCGAAGCGCAGGATATTGGCCACTTCAGCTCCGCGCCATGAATAGATCGACTGATCGTCGTCACCCACTACACAAATATTCTTACGGGTCTGAGCCAGCAGGCGGAGCCAGAGATACTGGACGCCGTTAGTATCCTGATATTCGTCAACCATGATATATTTGAAGCGGTTCTGATATTGTTCGAGCACATCGTGATGTGTTCTGAAAATATTGAGAACATGCAGCAATAAATCACCGAAATCACAGGCATTCAGTGCTTTGAGCCGTTCCTGATACTGGCGATACATGCGTGCGCCCTGGCCGTTGCCATAGGCTTCGTTTTCAACCGCATCGAGATCGTTCGGATTGAGCCCGCGATTTTTCCAACGATCGATCAGCCCGGCAAGCTGGCGAGCGGGCCAGCGTTTTTCGTCGAGACCGTTTTCGGCAATGAGTTGTTTCAGCAGACGTTGCTGATCGTCCATGTCAATGATCGTGTAATTGGATTGCAGCCCGACCAGTTCGGCATGGCGACGCAACATTCGCGCGCATATCGAATGGAATGTCCCGAGCCAGGGCATTCCTTCCACTGCATCGCCGATTAACTGGCCGACACGATGGCGCATCTCACGCGCTGCTCTGTTGGTGAAAGTCACGCAGAGAATTTCACTTGGCCAGGCGAGGCGATTGCGGATCAGATAAGCCAGCCTTGCGGTCAGCGCTGCCGTTTTGCCCGTTCCGGCGCCGGCCAGCATCAGCACCGGCCCTTCCGTTGTGAGCACGGCTTCACGTTGCGGTTCGTTCAGGCCATCGAGCCAGTCTGGGATGGCGGACGGGGGCGTTTCGCTGGAAGAAGGGGGCTGGGTCACGAGCGAACAGTTAGGGAACATCGTATCGCCGCGCAAGAGCGCTCGGGGAACCGCTTGTCGGAGCTTCCGTTGAGAAGAGGAATGAAACTTCGAGAGGAGTATTTATGCGTAATCTCTTTATAGCTGCCGCCGGCGCCATGGCGCTCACCGCAATGCCTGCTGCGGCCCAGATGCAGGAAACCCCGGAGCCGATGCCGACCACCTCGGCTTCGCCGACCCAGCAGACGGCCACGGGCACTACTCGTCAGGCTCCCCGGATGGAATCGAATCCGATGATTCAACGTGTCCCGGAGCCTGTAAGCAAGACGCCCGATGGCTATCCGGTATGCGGCAAGGATCAGACCGATGGCTGCATCCAGCCGCGGGCAGCCGGCAAAAATTATGGTAACCGCCCGCTTGATTACTGGCCAGGTGAACCTGCCAGCCAGACAAAGGATAAACCGCAACCGCGTTAAAGTGTGCGTGCTGAATTCGGCCCCGTTTCTAACAGTCCGGCGATTGGGCAGAATCTGTTGTAGTTGAACCTTTATTCGAAAGAGGTGTCGGTTGAACCTGGCACCTCTTTTACGATTCTTGCGTACGGAATCGGGAGCAATCCTTGACAAGATCTCTCCTGCGGCGCAGCCGCGCTCGGGCAAGGGAGGAAGTCTGGTGTCACCGATCCGCACACATCGTCGTATTCTGGCCGCGGCACTTGTCGGCACAGCGGTCGAATTTTACGATTTCTATGTCTATGCCACAGCGGCAGCGCTGGTTTTCGGTCCTCTCTTTTTCCCTGCTGAAAGCGCTTCGGCCCAGTTGCTGCTCAGCCTGATGAGTTTCGGGCTGGCCTTTGTGGCAAGGCCGGTGGGCGCTATCGCTTTCGGCCATTTCGGGGATCGGCTGGGGCGCAAATCGACTCTTGTCGTCTCACTCATGCTGATGGGGCTTTCCACGCTGCTGATCGCTTTTCTGCCGACTTATCAGATGGTCGGCTGGCTTGCTCCGCTGCTGCTATGTATTCTGCGTTTCGGTCAGGGTTTCGGACTGGGCGGGGAATGGGGCGGGGCGACGCTGCTTGCAGTCGAAAATGCACCTGAAGGATGGGAAGCGCGCTTCGGCAGTGCGCCGCAGCTCGGTGCACCGGTGGGTTTCCTTGCCGCAAACGGGCTTTATCTCTTGCTGGGCCTGTGGCTAAGCGATGCGGACTTCTTTGCCTGGGGCTGGCGTATTCCCTTTCTGCTCAGCGCGATTTTGGTCGGACTGGGGTTATGGGTGCGGCTGAAGGTCGGCGAAACGCAGGCTTTTCGTGATGCATTGGACGATGCGCCGCCGGCGTCATTGCCCGCCGGGGAGGTGTTACGGGGGCATCTGTGGCAAGTGATCGCTGCATCTGCCGGTGTCATTGCCTGTTTTGCGATCTTTTACCTGGGGACGGCCTTTGCACTGGGTCATATGACCACAGAGCGCGGCGTGTCGCGTGAGACGATGCTGTCATTGCAGCTCGGAGCCAATCTGTTTCTGGCGCTCGGTATTCTCGTGGCGGCGGTCCGGTCGGACAGAAGCAGCAGCCGCACAGTTCTCCTGTGGGGTGCAAGCGGAACCATGCTGCTCGGGCTCATATTCGGCCCGGCATTGGCGCATGGTTCGTTGCTCGCTGTGTTTCTGATGCTGGTTCTGGCGCTCTTCGTAATGGGGCTGGTATATGGTCCGCTGGGCGGCTGGATGCCGTCGCTATTCCCGGTGAAGCTGCGGTACACGGCGATATCTATCGCCTTTAATGGTGGCGGTATTATTGGCGGAGCCGTAGCGCCGATTGCTGCTCAGATGCTGAGCGGGGCAGGTGGCATTTCACTGGTTGGGCTGTTCCTCACCGCCGCTGGGCTGGTGACCTTTATCGGGGTCTATTTCGGGAAGAAAGCATCACTCAAGCCTTACGCAGCAATGTAATCCGGGCTTTGCCCACGCGACGTTCGGCTTCGACCTCAAGTGATTTGACGTTTACGTCCTCATCGGCTGCCGTTTCCAGTGCAATCCAGCAGGACGGCGCGATCCAGCCGAGCCGGTTGAGTTTGTCGAGCGCGACCGAGCCGGCATTGGTATGATAGGGCGGGTCGAGCAGGATCAGATCGGGCAGATCGCCCCTGGCGGGGCCGAGCGCCATCACTGACGTTGCCCGGACATCGGCCCGCGGCTGTGCCCGGAATGCCGCAATATTGGCGCGCAAAATGCGCAAGGCGGCGGATTCCTGTTCTACGAACAGACAGCTTCGCGCGCCGCGTGACAGGGCTTCGAGCCCGAGCGCGCCGGAGCCGGCAAAAAGATCCGCGACATACAGGTCCTCGAATGAGCCGAGCCGGCTCATCAGCATGGAAAAAAGCGTTTCGCGTGTCCGGTCCGCAGTGGGGCGCGTTGTGTCGCCATCGGGCGCACGCAGGGGTCGTTTGCGCCATTCACCGGCGATGATTCTCACAGGAAGCCCTCCCGCTTCATCATCTTGCGCAGGCGCTCGACATCGGCCTGCTTGATTTCGCCAGCCTGACCGCGTGGCAAATCACCCAGTTCGAACGGTCCATAGGCCGTGCGAACCAGGCGTGAGACTTGTAGCCCCAGATGTTCGAGCACGCGACGCACTTCGCGATTCTTGCCTTCGGTCAGTGTCATTTCGATCCACTGATTACGGCCGGTCCGGCGTTCGAGATTGGCGTCGATCGAACCGTAATGGACACCATCGATGGTGATCCCATCCATCAGGTCCTCAAGCTGTTCCTGGCTGATATCCCCAAAAGCGCGGGCGCGATAGGTCCGCGGCACGCCATTGGCGGGCAATTCCAGCGCACGTTTCAGTTCGCCATCATTGGTCAGCAGCAGCAGCCCTTCCGTATTCATATCGAGGCGGCCAATCGGCATGACACGCGGCGAGCCTTTGGGCATTGCATTGCGTAACGCTGTATATATCGTGGCGCGTCCCTTGGGATCGCGTTCCGCAGTGATGAGGCCCGATGGTTTGTGAAAGGCGAAAATGCGGGTCTGATCGGGCTTGGCAACGGCTTTGCCGTCCACCGTCACGCCCTTGAGATTGGGCAGGATCGTTGCCGGTGTATCCAGTACCTTGCCATCGATCGCTATGCGCCCGTCCCCGATCATACGCTCCACTTCACGGCGGCTAGCTACGCCGGCGCGTGCCAGAAGTTTGGCGATCCGTTCGCCTTCGGGGCGTTCGCCATCAGTTTTGTTATTATCTGCCATAGCCTGCCCATAGCGCCGCCCGGCCCCGGGTGAAACAACTGGATAGTTGACTTTGTCATTGCAAGATCGGCTGGGTATGGATGCGGGTTATCTCAGCCGAATTGTTGCGCGGTTCGAAAAGCGCGGCTGGATTCGTCGCGACCGAGGTGAGGATGCGAGGGCCCGGCCGATCAGTCTCACCGATAGCGGGCGGGCTATCTTTGACCGGATGAACGGGCGTCAGCGCGATGCTATCGCCGATATGGTCAGGGATCTGACACCGATTGACCGGGAAGATCTGATCCGTTCCATGGCCCGGATTCGGCTGCATCTTTCAACCACATCGGCGGCTGGTGAGGTAACGATTCGCAGTTTTCGCAATGGCGATCTGGGCTGGATGGTGCAGCGTCAGGCACAATTCTACGATGCACATTATGGATGGGGCCTGCAACTGGAAGCGACCGCTGCAGAAATCGTTGCTGCTTTTCTGCGCAATTATAATCCGCACCGGTCGCATTGCTGGATTGCCGAGCTGGACGGTGTGATGGCAGGCTCTCTTATGCTGTCCGACGAAGGGGAGGATTTACCCCGCTTACGGCTGGTTTTTGTCGAACCCTTTGCGCGGAGGCGGGGCATTGGCGATCAGATGCTGATCGAAGCGATACGTTTTGCAAGGGAAGCGGGGCATCGCGGTATCCGGCTCTGGACGCATACAGTGCTCGATGCGGCAAGGCGGCTCTATACACGCCATGGCTTTGCCCATACGGAAAGCGCCATTCATTATGAATTCGGTGAACCTGAGGAAGGCGAGACATGGGAAATCCGTTTCGAAGGTCGCGGCCAATGAGCAGGTCTGCTTTTTCCTCTCGTCTGGCAGAAATGAAGGACTTGCCACGCCTGTCTTCCCTGATGGCGCTATCCATCGAGAATTTGCAGCGCGGCTTTTTGAATGATGCACAGATTGCGGCCAGCCGTGCAGTGATGGGGCTCGATACCCAGCTGGTGCAAGACGGCACCTATTTTATCGTTGAAGAAGGGGAGCATCTGGCCGGGTGCGGAGGCTGGAGCCGCCGTGCGACGCTTTACGGCGGAGATCACAGCGCTGCCTTACGCGATCCGGCTATGCTCGATCCGGCAAGCGACGCTGCGCGGGTCCGGGCTATGTACACGCATCCCGATTTCGCGCGGCGTGGGGTAGGTCGCCTGATCCTCGATTTGTGTGAAGAGGCTGCGATGGCGGAAGGTTTTACACGCGCCGAGATGATGGCCACGATGAGCGGCCAGCCGCTTTACGAAGCCTGTGGCTACCGGGAAATCGAAAAAGTGGAGCATGAGGTGGACGGCGTCACCGTGCCGCTGCTGCGCATGGGTAAGAACTTAACATCAACTCTTAACCCGACCCGCACTGGCCACAGAGACCCTGTTCATCGCTTTTAAAAAGCGTGCCGGGCATAACTGACCTGATCTGCCGGATCGGGTCTTTCCATTCTGTGCCTGTTCTTTAAGGCTCGTGGGCTCAGTGAGAAAAGGGAGCCACATGGCTGCAACAAGCGAAACCGATGCTACAATCGAAAAGAAGGGACTGATGGATGCCATCAAGCCCTATATGGAAAAGGAATCGTTAGGCGCTTTCTTTCTTGGTGTATCTTCCGGTTTCCCCTTTGCGCTTATTGCGGCAACTCTCACAACCAGGCTGGCGCAGGATGGGATTGAGAAATCCACTATCACTGCGTTTAGCCTCGCTTTCCTTGTCTATAACTTCAAGTTCCTTTGGGCATGGATTGTCGATGGTATAAAAATCCCGGTCCTTGGACGTCTCGGCCAGCGCGTTTCATGGATGCTGGTTATTGGTGTGCTGGTGATTGCCGCGGTGTTCAATCTCGCTCTCGCCAATCCCGCACAAGATATTGTCTGGACAGCTACAGCCGCTGTGCTCGTGGGGCTGGCAGGTGCCAGTTATGACATTGTGATTGATGCCTATCGTATCGAAACTCTTAAACCCTATCAGCTTGGAACCGGCTCCGGTATGAGCCAGTATGGCTGGCGTATCGGCGCTGCCGGAGCCGGGGCAGTGGCATTGATAGTCGCCGCGCGTTTCGACTGGCATCTTGCATATATGGCCTGCGCCATCTTTGCCTTGCCAGCTATGCTGACAGCCTTAATTCTTGGAGAACCTGCACGGCGTAAGGTAGTGCAGGAAAAGCGGAGCCTGTCAGAAAGTTTTCAGGCAGTGATTGGCCCATTTCAGGAGTTTTTCAGGCGCAATGGAGCCTGGCTGGTTCTCCTCTTCATTCTGGTCCACAAAATTGGCGATACACTGGCCAATCTGACCTTTCGTCTGCTGTTTGACGATCTCGGATTTTCCAACGATGAGATTGCTCTTTATGACGTTGGCGTCGGCTTCTGGGCTTTGATTGTCGGCGTTTTTGTTGGCGGAATCATTTACTCCCGGCTTGGTCTTAAACGCTCCGTCCTCATCGCCCTGATCCTGATGGCCATTTCCAATCTCAGCTTCGCTTTGCTGGCTGCGGCAGGGCACAGCAATATCGGTATGGCCAGTGCCATCGGCTTTGAAAATTTTGCCAGTGGATATGGCGGGGTGGTGGTAGTCGCCTATTTCTCGGCGCTATGCGATCTGCGTTTCACGGCGGCACAATATGCACTTATCAGTGCCGGGGCGAGTATTGTCGGCCGCTTTCTGACCGGCACCACCGCCGGACGTCTGATCGAAGTCATGGGATATGTGAATTTTTATCTGCTGACCACCCTGGCAGCTCTGCCTGGAATAGCGCTGTTCTGGTGGATGATGCGCACCGGTTTGGTCGATGCAGCAATCGGTTCGGCTGGCAAGGTCGGTGAAGGGGATGCTCGTGAAGAAGGCTGATGCTCGGAGATCGGCGTTGCTCAATATGCAGCGCCGTTATTCGCAAGGTTGGAAAGGCATCTGCCGCTAATCCGGCAGCTCTTCATTGGCGAGCAGTACTTTACCGGCAAGATATAGCGAGCCGGCAATCAGAACCTGCTGGCCGTCATCCGGCAATGCGTCGAGCGCACCGGCTACGTCGGGAGCGGCTTTTGCCGAGGGGCCGAACGCTTCGACCGTATGGCATTCGCTGCCCGGCACGGGGACTACGGTGATGCTGAGAAGAGACCCTGCAAGGGGTGCTATCAGTGCAGACGGGTCTTTATTTGCCAGCATACCGATCACCAGATGAAGAGGTCTGTCCGCAATGTGCCGCGCTATGGCAAGGCCGGCATCGGGATTATGTCCGCCATCGAGCCAGACTTCGCGTGCGCCGGCATGGCGGGTAAGCGGGCCATTGGACAATTTTTGCAAACGGGCAGGCCAGCGGGCCATGCGAATACCCTGGGCCATCGATGCCGGGCTGACATTTATCCGGTCCTGATGGCGGAGCATGGCAACCGCCAGCGCTGCATTTTCACTCTGGTGCACGCCGGGCATAAGCGGGGGCAACGGTAAGGTCAGGACGCCGAAACGATCCCGATATTCGATTGTCTCGCCGATCTCGGCCCACCAGCTTTCACCGCGCATATGAAGCGGTGCGCCTGCCAGTCCGGCAATCCGTTCCACTTCCAGCCGCGCTTCCTCCGGATAGCTTTGGGTCACCAGAGGACAGCCGGGGCGGGCAATGCCGGCTTTTTCGAAAGCGATCCGGGCCAGAGGGTGATCGGGCGTGCCTTCTTCGGGGCGCAGCAGGAAGGCTTCATGATCGATGCCCAGCGTGGCGATGCCGCAGGCCGCAGGATGTTCGAGTACATTGGTGGCATCGAAGCGCCCGCCAAGCCCCACTTCGATCACACAGACATCGGCAGGAATACGGGCAAAGGCAAGGAAGATGGCGGCTGTAGTGACTTCGAAGAAGCTCGGATGCAAATCCTCGCCCGTATCGAGCACTTCCCTGAGCAATTCGGCGAGCAGAGCATCGTCGATAAGTTCTCCGGCAAGCCGGATCCGTTCATTGTAACGGACCAGATGCGGCTTGGTCGCGCTGTGAACGCTCAGCCCTTCGGCTTCCATCATCATGCGCAAAAATGTGCATGTGGAGCCTTTGCCATTCGTGCCGGCGACATGGAACGCCGGCGGCAACCGCTTTTGCGGATCGCCCAGCCGTGCCAGCAATTCGTGAATGACTTCCAGCCCCAGCCGGCCCTGCGGCAGGGTGAGCGCCGCCAGCCTGTCAAGCTGTGCCTGAACCGCCGGATTGTCCGATGAGGCGAAGTCCTTCACTTCGCTGTGTCTCTGATCTGCCGATCCCTTCAGGCGGCGCGAGCCGGCTGAAGGTAATCGAGGATGTCGGCAAGTTCGGATTTCAGATGTTTGCGATGCACCACCCGGTCTACCATACCATGCTGATGAAGATATTCCGCGCGCTGGAAGCCGTCGGGAAGCTGTTCGCGAATAGTTTCCTGAATTACACGTTGCCCGGCGAATCCGATCAGCGCGCCCGGTTCGGCCAGCTGAATGTCGCCCAGCATGGCATAGCTTGCGGTTACGCCACCCGTGGTCGGATCGCTCAGCACTACGATATAGGGCAGGCCTGCATCGCGCAGGCGACGGGTCATTACGGTGGCTTTGGGCATTTGCATCAGGCTGAGAATGCCTTCCTGCATACGCGCACCGCCCGCCGCAGTGACTACGATATAGCCGCAATTGTCTTTCAGAGCCCGTTCGGCGCCCTGGCAGAAGGCCTCGCCTACCGCCATACCCATAGAGCCGCCCATGAACATGAAGTCCTGCACGCCTACCACAGCCTTGCGGCCTTCGATCGCGCCTGCGCCTACCGAAAAGGCATCCTCATGCGGATTTTTGGCCCGGGCTTGTTTCAGACGATCCGCATAGCGCTTGGTATCGCGGAATTTCAGCGGGTCTTCCTGGACCTGAGGCTGAGGAAGGAGCTGATAGCCTGCATCGAGCAGCTGGCCGAGCCGGGCGTCGGCGCCAATGCGACCATGATAGTCGCAGCGCGGGCAGACCGAGAGATTCTCCTCATATTCCTTCGAGAAGATCATCTGCGAACATTGCGGACATTTGGTCCACAGATGGTCGGAGGTTTCCCGTTTGGAACCGAAGGGCAGCGAATTGCGGACGCGGTTCAACCAGCTCATGCTGCTGTTTCCTTTCGCGCATTATGGACAGCTTCGGCGAGCGAAGCTGTAAGATTGCGGATGGCGGCAGGGGCATCGTCTCCGTGCTCTTCCACCAGTTTGACAAGGGCGGAGCCGACTACCACGCCATCGGCCACGCGGGCGATATCGCGTGCCTGTTCGGGGGTGCGGACGCCGAAACCCACGGCCACAGGTAAATCGGTAGCAGCCTTCAGCCGGCTCACTGCCTGATCGACCGAATCGATGGCTGCCTGCTGCATGCCGGTGATTCCGGCGACCGAAACATAATAGAGAAAACCGCCCGACCCTTCGAGCACGGCAGGCAGTCGCTTAGCGTCGGTGGTGGGGGTGGCAAGCCGGATCGGAGCGATACCGGCATCGCGCAAAGCCGGGCCAAGCGCGGCATCTTCTTCGGGCGGAATATCGACACAGATGACTCCGTCGACACCCGCTCTGGCGGATTCGGCGGCAAACCATTCCGGGCCGCGGCGAATCATAGGGTTGGCATAGCCCATCAGAACAAGCGGAATATCGGGATGGCGTTCGCGAAACTCACGTGCCAGCCGTAGCACATCCGCCGTTTTGGTGCCTTTGGCGAGCGCGCGCAGATCGGCCGCCTGAATCGCCGGGCCATCCGCCATCGGATCGGTGAAAGGCATGCCGAGTTCGATAACATCGGCGCCGCCTTCCACCAGCGCGTCGAGATTGGCAGCAGTATCGCCATCGCCTGCGGTGATGAAGCAGACAAGCGCAGGATGGCCCTTGCCGAAAGCCTTTTCAAAGCGGGTCACAATTTCGCTCCCAATGCTTCGGCAACGGTGAAAATATCCTTGTCTCCGCGGCCCGACACATTGACGAGGATGATCTGGTCGCGATCATATTCGCCGGACAGTCTGGGCAGGGCGGCGAGGGCATGAGCGCTTTCCAGTGCCGGAATGATCCCTTCGAGACTGCAACAAAGCTGAAAGGCTTCCAGTGCTTCCTGATCGGTGATCGGCAGATAGCGGACGCGGCCCGATTCATGCAGCCAGCTATGTTCGGGGCCAATCCCTGGATAATCGAGCCCGGCACTGATCGAATGGGCTTCTGTAATCTGGCCGTCTTCATCCTGAAGCAGGTAGGTTTTGTTGCCGTGCAGAACACCCGGCGCGCCGCCGGTCAGGCTGGCGGCATGCTTGTCTGTGTCGATCCCGTGGCCCGCAGCTTCGATGCCAACCATCTGCACGCCTGGATCGTCGAGGAAGGGGTGGAACAGGCCGATCGCATTGGACCCGCCGCCTACTGCAGCAACAGCACAATCGGGCAACTTCCCGGTGCGGCTCAGCATCTGTTCGCGCGCTTCGCGACCGATCACGCTTTGAAAATCGCGGACCAGTTCAGGGTAGGGGTGCGGCCCTGCTGCCGTGCCGATGATGTAGAATGTGTCATGCACATTGGCGACCCAGTCACGCAGGGCCTCGTTCATCGCATCTTTCAGCGTCTTCGCACCGCTTTCTACCGGCACCACTTCAGCGCCGAGAAGTTTCATGCGGAACACGTTGGGCTGCTGTCGTTTGACATCGGTTGCGCCCATATAGATCACGCATGGCAGGCCGAACCGGGCGCAGACAGTGGCGGTCGCCACCCCATGCTGGCCGGCACCTGTTTCAGCGATAATCCGTGTTTTGCCCATGCGAATGGCCAGCAGAATCTGGCCGATGCAATTGTTGATCTTATGCGCGCCTGTGTGGTTCAGTTCTTCACGTTTGAACCAGATCTGTGCGCCTTTACCGGCCGGCAGGCTCTCACGCAGTGTTTCGGTCAGCCGCTCGGCATAATAGAGCGGGCTCGGCCGTCCGACGAAATGTTCCAGCAGATCTTCAAATTCCTGCTGAAAGGCCGGGTCGGCTTTGGCTTTGCGATATTCCTGTTCCAGATCGAGGATCAGCGGCATCAGCGTTTCGGAGACATAGCGTCCCCCGAAATCGCCGAAATGTCCGCTTTCATCGGGCTGGTTACGGAAAGAATTGCGTTTTTCGGTCATATCAATCGAGCCGCTTTACAGAAAGCCGCGATTCTGTCCACGTCCTTCACGCCTGGAGCGCTTTCAACACCGGAAGATGTATCGACGAGCGGAGCACCTGTCCGGTGGATTGCATCGCCGACATTATCCGGATTCAGTCCCCCCGCGAGCCCCCATGGTGTTTGCCCGCGATAAGATGCCAGCAATGACCAGTCGAAGCTCAGGCCCATGCCGCCCGGCAGCGTTCCTTCGGGTGTTTTGGCATCGAAAAGAAAAAGATCCGCAGCCCCGTGATAGGCCGATGCCCGGTCGATATCGCCCGCACTTGCCACTGGCAGGGCTTTCCATACGGGCAGGCCGAAATTTTCTCTGACCTGTGCGGCACGTTCGGGCGATTCGGAACCGTGAAGCTGGATAATATCGAGCTTTCCTGCCGCGATGGCATCACGCAGCAGATCGTCATCGGGATTCACGAAAAGACCGACATTGCCTATTCGTCCCTGTGCCCGTGCCGCCAGCGATACGACATTGCGTATAGTCACATGGCGGGGCGATTTCGGAAAGAATACAAAACCGGCGTAATCGGCCCGTCCCTGAATGGCAGCATCGAGTGCGCCAGCGGTCGAAATACCGCAGATTTTGATCGATGGAGAAGGCATGGCTGCGCATTACGCCATCGGTGAAGAGAGTGGAAGCCATTGTTACCGACCCCGTGTGCTCTTGCATCGTGCCAGACGTCGGGCAAAACTTACTAAATGTAATGTGCAAAGGGGGAACGTATGGTTCGTCGATTGTCTTTCTTGTTCGTTCTAGCGGTGTTCTCCCTGTCCGGCTGCAAAGCTCAGGAATCGATTGATGATGCGCTGGCCGACATTTCCACTTTCCACGGAGATCTCGATGCAGGGGATTACGGAAGGATATGGAAGGAGACGGCTCCGGTTTTTCGCGAAGCAACCTCCAAGGATAAGTTTGAGGGTTTGCTGAAGGCCATTCATACCAAGCTTGGAAATGTGACGAAAAGCGAGCAGGTCGGCTGGCGCGTCAATGCCACAACCGACGGCACCTATGTGGTTGTGCAGATGGCAACCGAATTTGCGGAAGGTACCGGGCAGGAGGTTTTTACCTATCTGCGCAATGATAATCGGCTTTCTCTGGCGGGCTATAACATCCAGTCGAACGATATGATGGTAAAATAGGAAGTCTGCCCCGTCAGAACGCACGAGGCAGAGACGGATCCTCTATGTATCGAATAGGTTTTACAGCGTCGCTTCGATTTCACGCGCTGCGGTAGCCGGGTCTTCGGCACGGCTGATCGGCCGCCCGATAACCAGCACGCTCGCCCCGCGGTCCCGTGCTTCGCGTGGGCTGACGGTGCGTTTCTGATCGCCCGCTGCATGGGATGGCAGACGGAGTCCGGGAACGACATGGAAACCGTGTTTCCACTGGGCGTGCACGGCTTCGATCTCATGACCGGAACAGACAATCCCGTCGAGCCCGGAGGCTTCGGCGAGTTCGGCCAGGCGCATGACCTGATCCTGCGGCGTACCGGAAATGCCGGTGCGGGTGAGGTCGCGTTGATCGAGGCTGGTTAGCATGGTCACACCGACCACTTTGCAATGTTCCCCGGCGGCTGCCTTGGCATCTTCCATCATGGCCCGGCCGCCGCTTGCATGGACAGTGACAATGGCGGGTTGGAGCGCATTGATAGCGCGCATCGCACTGGCCACCGTGTTGGGAATATCGTGCAGTTTGAGATCGAGGAAAACCGGCAGGCCCAGCTCCGCCATTTGATGTACGCCATGCGGCCCGTGGGCGCAGAAGAATTCGAGCCCCAGCTTTACTCCGCCTACATGCGGGCCGACCCGTTTGGCCAGCGCTTTGGCATCGTCGATTTGCGGGAGATCGAGTGCGAGATAGACGGGGTTGGTCATGCCGGATCCTGCTGATTGGCGGGCTGGTGAGGTGTGTCAGTGGACGTGAAAGAAGACGGTGTTTCAGTGTTTGTGTCCGTGCCCTTCGTCGCTTGAGCAGAAGGCGCAGGTTCCGCAGCTGCGGTAGCATTACGCACTGCATTTTCCAGCGATGCAATGCGGCGGCGATTCTGCCATCGGCTCGCCCGGTGAATGAGCCACATGGGGATCAGTCCGACAAGGAAAGAGATTACCACCAGCGCAGGGATCTTCGTTTCGAGAATCAGCCCTTCCCAGATCTTCACTTCAACTGGCTTCCAGTTGAAATAGGCGAAGAGCAGTAAGGCGATCAGGATTACTACCCAAACGACGGTGCGGATTATTTTCACGAGGGTAGCCTCCTTCATTCCTCTCGCGCCGAAACTAGGCGTAGCGGCGCGAGAAGGGAAGTGTCAGATAACAAGGCTCGCCGAAACGGGCCGGTATTGAGTTTTAATCGAAAACGCGATCGAAGATCGTGTCCACTTCTTTGAAGTGATAATCGAGATCGAATTTTTCTTCGAGCTGTTCTTCGGTCAGAGCGGCGGTGACTTCTTCGTCCGCCTTCAACAGGTCGAGGAGTGAAAGCGTACCATCGCTTTCCCAGACCTTCATCGCATTGCGCTGTACGAGGCGATAGGCATCCTCGCGGCTGACACCGGCCTGTGTAAGAGCCAGCAGCACGCGCTGCGAATGGACAAGGCCGCCCATCTTATCGAGATTCTTCTGCATCCGCTCGGGGTAAACGAGCAGTTTGTCGACCACTCCTGTCAGGCGGGCCAGCGCGAAATCGAGTGTGATGCAGGCATCGGGACCGATGAAACGTTCGACCGAGCTGTGCGAAATGTCACGTTCATGCCACAAGGCCACATTCTCCATGGCGGGCAGAGCGTAGGAGCGGACCATGCGAGCGAGGCCGGTGAGATTTTCTGTCAGCACCGGATTGCGCTTATGCGGCATGGCGCTCGACCCCTTCTGGCCGGGGGAGAAATATTCTTCGGCTTCCAGAACTTCGGTGCGCTGAAGATGGCGCACTTCCACCGACAGACGTTCGATAGAACTGGCAATCACGGCCAGTGTCGCGAAGAACATGGCATGGCGATCACGCGGGATAACCTGCGTGGATACCGGTTCCGGTTTCAGACCCAGCGCTTCGGCGACATGTTCTTCTACCGACGGGTCTATATTGGCAAAGGTGCCGACGGCTCCCGAAATGGCGCAGGTGGCGATTTCATCGCGGGCTGCCACGAGGCGGGCGCGATTGCGGGAAAATTCCGCATAGGCTTCGGCCATTTTGAGGCCGAAGGTCACCGGTTCGGCATGGATGCCATGGCTGCGGCCAATGGTCGGGGTGTATTTGTGCTCTTCGGCGCGGCGCTTGATGGCTGCCAGCAGCAGATCGAGATCCTGCAACAGCAGATCGGCCGAACGGGCGAGCTGCACGGCCAGTGTGGTGTCGAGTACGTCCGAGCTGGTCATGCCCTGATGCATGAAGCGCGCTTCTTCGCCGACATTCTCCGCGACCCAGGTAAGGAAGGCGATGACGTCATGCTTGGTAACGGCTTCGATCTTGTCGATCGCTTCGACTTCCACTTCGGGATTGGTGTTCCACCAGGCCCATAGCGCTTCGGCGGCGCTTTTCGGCACAACGCCGAGTTCACCCAGCTTTTCCGTCGCATGGGCTTCGATTTCGAACCAGATGCGATATTTCGCTTCCGGCTCCCAGATGGCGGTCATGTCTGGACGGGCGTAGCGGGGGACCATGGGCAACTCCGAAAGCGATATTGATTGAGAATGGAATGGTTGCGCGGCTAATCCGGCCAGAGCGGAATGGCAAGAGTGTGCAGGACGGGGGCGACGATTCGGCGCGAGATTCGGAAGGCGAATGCGCTTCTGCGAATCAGATCAGGCCTTTGGCGCGCAAAGAGACATGGCCCTCACGCCCCACCACCACATGGTCGTGTACGAGAATATTGAGCAGCCGGCCCGCCTCGGCGATTCGATGGGTGATCTCGATATCGGCCCGGCTCGGTTCGGGATTTCCGCTCGGATGATTGTGGACGAGAATCAGGGCTGCGGCACCCACTTCCATTGCCTTTCGAATGACTTCACGCGGATGAATCGCTGCTTCATCGACGGAACCGTCTCCCGCATGGTGATCGAGGATCAGCCGATTCTTGCTGTCCAGATACAGCACCCGCACCCGTTCGACAGTGAGATGGGCCATGTCGATGGCGAGATAGTCGAGCAGTGCTTGCCAGCTTCCCAGTATAGGCTGTTCCTGTAATTCACTGCGGGCCATGCGTCGGGCGGCCAGGGCCACCACTTTCAATGAGGCAGCACTGACTTCGCCCATGCCCTCAATTTCAGCCAGCGCTTTCCATTCGGCATTGAGAACGCGTGAGAGCGAACCGAAGCGAGCGAGCAGCGCTTTGGCAACGGGTTTGGTGTCGCCACGGGGCCGGGCTGCGAAAAGAAGATATTCGAGCACCTCGTAATCGGCGAGCGCTTCGGCACCGCCATTGAGCAGACGTCGGCGTAGTCTTGCCCTGTGTCCGGCACTTGTGTGATTTTCCGCTTTGCCCTCAGGGGAAGGGAAAAGCGTGTCTGGCCCTTCTGACAGCATATTCAGCGCCTTTTGTGGGTCCTTATGCACCTTTTTAGTCGCTTTCTGCGCCTCTTCAGAGAAAGTTGGATTGCCTTTAGCGGATCTTGCGCGCAAGTGTCGCGCAATGCCCAAAGGTGCTCAGGATCGGGACAGTCAGGCGCAGGACGGCCGCCCCAAACGCCATTTTTGGCGATGGTTCCTGTGTGCCTGTCTCCTTTTGCTGGCTGTCACGCTGCTCGTCGCCTGGGTGAATCGTGAGCGCATCGCCGATGGCCTCATCACCAGCGAACTCGAATCCATGGGGCTCGATGCCCGGTATGAAATCGAGGAAATCGGCCCAAGACGCCAGGTTTTGCGCAACATCGTGATCGGCGACCCCGACCATCCCGATCTGACACTGGATCGCGCCACAGTTCTCATCACGCCACGGCTGGGTATTCCCGGTATCGACGAAATCGATCTTCAGGGGTTGCGGCTCTATGGGTCCTATCGCAAAGGCAAGCTAAGTTTCGGCTCGCTCGATGCGATCTTGTTTTCGGGCGATGGCGGACCTTTCGAATTTCCCGACTATGTTCTGAAAGTAGACGATGCCCGGGGCCGGCTGGGTAGCGATTATGGCCCGATTGGCTTCAAGCTTGCAGGAGCCGGCCATTTGCGCGGTGGTTTTGCTGGTGAATTTGCCGCGGTTGCTCCCCTGCTCGCAATTGATGGCTGCCAGCTTAAACGGACTTCGCTGTATGGCAGGATCGGGGTTGATGCCGAGCGGCCAACTCTCAAGGGGCCTCTGAGAATTGGTGAGACCGACTGTGCATCACCTCAACTCGCTCTCGGATCGCTGGCCATGCAGCTCGATCTTCAGCTAGACCGCAATTTTGCGGGGCTTGAAGGAAAGGGAAATCTAGAGGGCAATGGACTGAAATTTCAGGATTATGGTGCTAAAGGACTGGACGGATCGGTACAGTTTACATTTCGCGACTCGAATATAACGGCGCGTTACGATGTGGGTGCTGCCGATATCCATGCGCCGCAGCTTCTGGCAGATGCGTTGTCGCTTGATGGCACGCTGCGCACGAGGAGCCAGTTCGAACAAATCTCTTTGTCCGGCCAGCTTGGCGGCGAGAATGTAAGGCTGGGCAGCGATTATCGCGCCCTGCTGCAAAAGGCGGCTGCGACCACGAAACAGACTATGGTCGGACCGATCCTGACACGAGTCGATCGTCAGTTGCAGCTGGCTATGCGCGACAGCTCGCTCAATGTCGATTTCAAGCTGCGCCGAAATGGCGACGCGAGCAGTATGGTTGTGCCACGTGCCACCTTGCGCGGGGGTGACGGGGCCATATTGTTATCTTTATCGCGCTTTCAGATCGGACTGTCTTCTCCTGGCATGCCTCGTTTGTCGGGAAATTTTGCGACCGGAGGTGCAGGTTTACCCCGCATTGCCGGAAGAATGGAGCGAAATCAGGTCGATGGTGACGCTTTCCTGCGATTGCGTATGAGCCGCTATGAGGCGGATGGCGGAAGTGTGGCTATTCCCGAATTGCTGGTGATTCAGTCGCCCGACGGACCGCTCGGCTTTTCCGGCCGTGTGCTTGCTGACGGGGCATTGCCGGGAGGTTTCGCCCATAGGCTGGAAGTGCCGCTTTCGGGTAACTGGTCTTCCGCTTACGGCTTGGCCCTCTGGCGTCGTTGTGCCAAATTGCATTTTGACCAGCTTGAGCTGGCAAGTCTGGCATTCGGCCGGAACAGTCTAGAACTTTGTCCTGCGCGGGGCGCACCGATTTTGCGCTATGGACGTGAAGGGCTGAAGCTGGTTGCCGGAACGCCATCGCTCGATCTTGCAGGAACTCTGGGCGAAACCCCCATCGCCATTCATGGCGGTCCGCTTGGTATTGCTTATCCCGGCGTCATCTCTGCCAGAGATGTTGCTGTTACGCTTGGAACAGATGAGGCTGCCAATCGGTTTGTATTGAGTGATCTAACAGCCCGTATCGATGAAGGTATCGGCGGGCAGTTCGCCGGGACGGATGTGCGATTGGCAAGCGTTCCGCTCGATATTATCCAGGCCGGAGGAACATGGCGCTACACGGATGGCGTACTGGCGCTGGAAGATGGACATTTCCGGCTGGAAGATCGCCAGGCCGAGAAAAGATTCGAGCCGCTGATATCGGAAGGCGCGCATCTGGCGCTCAGAGATAATGTCATCACTGCCGAAGCCGACTTGCTGGAGCCAACCAGTCATCGGCTGATTACGGAAGTATCGATTTTGCACGATCTGGGAGATAGCAGCGGCCATGCGGATCTTGCTGTCCCAGGTGTTGTGTTCGACGAGGATATGGAAGTTACCAGACTGACACCGCTTGCTTTGGGCGTCGTGGCCAATATGGTCGGTGTAGTTTCGGGTGAAGGCCGGATTGATTGGAACGCAGCCGGTGTGACCAGTTCGGGGCGTTTTTCAAGTTCAGCACTGGATTTTGCGGCACCTTTCGGGCCGGTTCAGGGGGCATCCGGCACTGTGGTATTCAGTGACCTTCTGAGCCTTACAACCGCGCCGCATCAGCATCTTGCTATTGCTTCAATCAATCCCGGCATCGAAGTGTTTGACGGTCAGGTCAATTTCCGGTTGCGCGACGCAACCTATCTCGATGTCGAGGGCGGGAACTGGCCCTTTCTGGGGGGCTCTTTGCAGCTCGAACCTGTCACGGTCACGTTCGGCAAGGATGAGGTGCGGCGTTATAACTTCCTGATAGAAGGGCTCAATGCGGCTAAGCTTATTGACCGGATGGATCTGGGCAACCTTCAAGTAACAGGCACATTCGATGGCCGGATTCCTGTGGTTTTCTATGGGGAAGACGGGCGTATCGAAAATGGTCAGCTTCTGTCCCGGTCTCCGGGCGGCAATGTCGCTTATCTTGGGGAGCTGACCTATAAAGACCTGTCAACCATGGCCAATTTCGCTTTCGACACGCTGCGTTCGCTGGATTATTCAGAAATGGCGGTGACCATGAACGGAGACCTGACCGGTGAAATTATCACGCGGGTTCGCTTCGATGGTGTGAAACAGGGCGAGGGTGCGAGCAGTAATTTCATAACCCGGCAAATTGCCAGTCTGCCCATTCGCTTCGATGTGAATATTCGCGCGCAGTTCTACAAACTGATCACTTCTCTGCGTTCTCTTTACGATCCAACCGCTTTGCGCGATCCGCGCGAACTGGGCCTGCTGGATAGCGAGGGAAACGCCATTCAAATGCAGACTTCGGGCGAGACCGAAGAAAAGACAGACGGGGCTCAGGTGCCGAATGATGAGCCTATTCAGCCCCCCGAAAGCGAGGAAATGCCATGATGCCCGTCAAAGTCAGAGATCGGCTGCACCGGAATAATATAGCTGGCTTGCCTTTCGGACGTGCCCTGATGGCGAAGGGACTATTGATGCTTGGTGTGGTTTCGCTCAGCGGATGTATTTCTGTCAATGCGCCGGACAAGCCGATTGTGATCGAGTTGAACATTAATATTAAGCAGGAAGTGATATATCGGCTGGCAAAGGACGCCGGAAATACGATCGATGCAAATGCAGATATTTTCTGAGATATTGTCAGACCGGACAAAGAACAGGATGCAGATAATGGCAAAAACCGATAGAAAATGGATGCGCGGGGTCCTTTATGGTGCGCTTGCGGCATTGTCCGCTGGCGCTCTTGCCGTTCCGGCCATGGCGCAGCGTGATCCGGCTTATGCGCAGGCGCGTGCCCAGGGAAAAGTCGGCGAAAAGCCTGATGGTTATCTGGGTATTGTCGGCTCCGGATCGAGCGGTCTTCGTGCTATGGTCGATGATATCAATATTCGGCGCCGGGCGCTTTATGCCGAAAAGGCCAAGTCCGCGAACGCAACATTGCAGGAATATGCTTTCACGGCCGGCTGTCTTGCCATTGCCCGGACAAAGCCTGGTGAAAAATATCAGGCGCCGAGCGGCGAATGGAAAACGCGCACCAGTTCTCCGCCGGAGCGTGATTCACGTTGTCCGTAAGTTGTTTGTGTGGCTTTTCGGCACCGCTTAAAGACTTCTCCGCCGGTTGACTTGAAGATACCCCCCGCCTAAGGGGTCCACGCCCTCGGCGAGGAGCGTCTTTGCTTATGCTGGTTTCTCCTTTAAGGAGTACTGTTATGAGTGATGATAAGCTCGCAGAGGACCCCGTTGGTGAGGATGCGCGGATCGATGCGCTTGAGGCGCGGCTGAAAGCTGCCCGAGAGCGAGAAGATGAGCGCAACCGGCCGCGAGTGAAGGGAAACGATGCGAGCTATCGCATGGGAAACCGGGTGCTGGCGGAATTGCTGGGGGGTCTGATTGGCGGTGCGGTGATCGGTTGGGTGATCGACCGGTTTGCCGGGACAGCGCCATGGGGACTGTTGGTAATGCTGGCTCTTGGAGTTATCGTTGCCTTCAGGAATATAATTCGGATTTCGAGCCGACCTCCTGAATAACCTGGAATGGTTTCAGGGGGTTGAGTTTTAGGCGTAGGGTAGGGACGCGATCAAGTGGCAGCCGAACAGGCCAAAATCGACCCGATGCACCAGTTTTCGATCGAACCGCTTTTCGGTTCGCATAACTGGGAGCTGGGCGGGTATAATATCGCTTTCACGAATAGTGCGCTGTGGATGGGCATTGCTGCCTTCGCGCTCTGGCTGTTTGTTTTCGGTGGCATGAAGCGCCAATTGGTGCCGGGCCGCTGGCAAATGGCGGTGGAAAGTTTCACCGGTTTTGTCGATGACATGCTGGAAGCGAATATTGGCAAGGCCGGCCGCAAATATGTGCCCTATGTCTTCTCGCTTTTCATGTTCATCCTCTTTGCCAATCTGCTGGGCTTATTCCCGCTGGGCATTGTGGGCGTCCATCCTTTCACCTTTACAAGCCACTTTACTGTTACCGGCATTCTTGCACTGATCTCTTTTTCGATCGTGCTGGTGGTCGGTTTCGCGAAGCACGGCTTCCACTTTTTCTCGCTCTTCATTCCGCACGGTACGCCCGTGGTGATGATGCCGCTGATTTTCTTCGTCGAGCTGGCCAGTTTCATGGTGCGTCCGTTCAGCCTCGCGCTGCGTCTTTTCGTGGCGATGATGGCCGGGCACCTTCTTCTGGAAGTTCTGTCGAGCTTCGTGATCGCCGGTTTTAACGGTGGTCTCGGCACGAGCATCATTGTGGTGATTCCGACTTTCCTGCTGATGATCGCGATCTGCGCGTTGGAGATTCTGGTCGCGGGCATCCAGGCATATGTTTTCGCTTTGTTGACGTCGCTTTACATCAACGACGCTGAAAACCTTCACTGAGTTTGAGAACCAACTTACACGAATTAAGCAAAGGAGTTTAGTAATGGACGCAGAAGCTGCAAAGCTGCTCGGTGCTGGCCTTGCCGCGATTGGCGCAGGCCTTGCCTCGCTGGGCGTGGGTAATGTTTTCGCCAAGTTCCTCGAAGGCGCACTACGTAATCCGGGCGCTGCTGACGCACAGCAGGGCCGCCTGTTCATCGGCTTCGCCGCCGCTGAACTTCTCGGTCTGCTGTCCTTCGTTGTCGCGATCATTTTGCTGTTCGTCGCCTGATTGTCGACTGACACGTACTGAAAGAACCGGCCGGGCCTGTTCCGGCCGGATCTCTCATTTGTTCCCGCACAATTTCGGACCTGACCGATGCCCCAGATAGCACAGCTCGCTGATACATATTCGAGCCAGATTTTCTGGCTGCTGGTCTTCTTTGGCCTGGTCTTCTTCATTGTCGGCCGTGGCATGGTGCCCAAGGTGATGGACACCGTTTCCATGCGCGACAAGCAGATTTCAGATGACCTTTCGGCCGCTGAAGCTGCTCGCAACGAAGCCAATGCACAGGAAGAAGCCTGGCGTAAGCGGGAAAATGAAAACCGTGCTCAGGCGCATGCTCTGGTGCATGACGCCAAGACGAAAGCTGCGCATGAGACAGAGCAGAAGCTCGCTGCTGCGCAGGAAAAGATCGATGCACGGCTTGCCGAAGCAGAAGCCCGTATCGAGGCCGCTCGTGCCGATGCGGCTTCGGAAATTCAGTCTGTCGCCAGTGATGCTGCGCAGGATATCGTCATGCGCCTCACCGGCATGCAGATTGCCAAAGACAATGCCTCGGCAGCGGTTAAGAAAGCTATGATCCATGGCTAATTCGTCTGAAACACTCTTCACGACCCAGGATACCGAAGCGGAAACGCATGCTTCCGTGGCGCATCATGAGGGGGGTGAACATGCGATAGAGCCCACAGCATTCGGTCTCGAAGCCTATCAATGGGTTTCAGTGGCTATGCTGGTTCTGCTGCTGATTGCCTTTCTGGGTGGCAAGGTTCACAAGTCGATCGGGGGCGGGCTGGACAGCCGTATCGCTTCCATTCGCGAACAGCTCGACGAAGCGAAAAAGCTGCGTGCCGAAGCAGAAGCTTTGCGGCAGGAATATGCTGACAAGATTGCCGGAGCGGAGAAAGACGCTGCGGCGATGCTCGATCATGCCCGGACCGAAGCTTCCGCTATTGTCGAGCGAGCTCAGGCCGATACGGAAGCTACGATTGCCCGTCGTCAGCAGATGGCCGAAGACAAGATCGCTGCTGCGGAACGCGGTGCGGTGGAAGATCTTCGGGCCGAAGCAGCTTCGGCTGCGGCGCTGGCTGCTCGCGGTTTGATCGCTGAAAATTACAAGGCGGATGCCGACCGGCAAAAAGTGGATGAAGCCATCGCCGGTTTGTGACGGGTTTCGGCTTTTGCTGACAGAAAAGGCGGCTTTCGGGCCGCCTTTTTCGTATCCGGAGCAGATTCCGGGACCGATGCTTTATTCGCTAAAGCCCGAAATTGCGTCGTTTTTCCGACAGGATACCGATCATATCCAGACGGGGCGCTGAACGGCACCGAACGGGGCCAGACCGGCCCGCAACAGAGCCATAAGGCCCTGCAACAGGGCCAGAAGACGTCAGAAGGTGTCCTTGGCCGCTCTGAGCGCAGCAAATGTCTCGGCGGGTGTCGTGCCGCCCCAGCGTTTCTGCATGGCCGGATCGTCTGCCCGCAGGAAAGGATTGGTGGCCAGTTCCCGGCTCAGCAGAGTGGGGACGGTCGGCCTGTCGCTTTCGCGCATGGCCTTCACCTCCGCGGCATAGGATTCGAGCGCCCGATTGCCGGGATCGGCATGGAGCGCGAAGCGGGCATTGGCTGCGGTATATTCATGCGCGCAATAAATCAGCGTATCGGCAGGCAGCGCCTTCAGCCGCGAGAGGCTTTCCCAGAATTGCGGCGCGGTGCCTTCGAACATTCGCCCGCAGCCCAGTGCAAAGAGCGAATCGCCGACAAAGGCGAAACCGGCTGCGGGGAGGAAATAGGCGACATGGCCCAAAGTATGCCCGCCGACATCGATCACCTCTGCGCTGTAATCGCCGATGCGGACCGAATCGCCTTGCCCGACCTGCCGGTCGATCCCGGCAATCTTCGCCGCATCGCCGGCCGGAGCGGTGATGGTGCAGCCGGTGGCAGCCTTGATCGCTTCATTGCCGCCTGCATGGTCGGGATGCCAGTGCGTGTTCCAGATCTGCGTGATCTGCCAGCCTCTGGCGCCAGCTTCGCGCAGATAGGTATCGGCATCGGGTGTATCGATGCAGACCGTTTCTCCGCTCGCCGAATCGTGCAGCAGATAGCCGTAATTGTCCGACAGGCAGGGGAACTGATGAATGGTGAGGCCGCTCATTTGCCGTCCAGTCCTCTTTCGAAAGCCACCATATTGTCCGGGAGAGTAACCCAGCCATGCCGGTCCTGTCCCCAGACGGAGCGGGCCGCAGGCGGAAAAGCCGGATCGGCGAAAGCCCCGACCGGAATGCCGGCAATCTCCGGCTTGCGGCTCATGGTGACATAAAGCGTGCTGCCGCATTGCGGGCAGAACGCATTGGTGATCGTGCCGCCCGTTGCGGTTCCGCGCGAATAGCTCCGCGTCTCTCCCGTCAGGCTGACGGATTCGCGAGGGTAATAGGCGATGGTGCCGAAAGGGGAACCGGTGCGGCGCTGACAGTCGCTGCAATGGCACAGCACCGTCATGGGCGCGGCATCGGCAGGCACGGTCGCGGTGAGCGCACCGCACTGGCAACGGGCTTCATGTGAAGGAGGGGAGGTATCGGTCATACCCCTTTGTAGACCATTCCACTGTTGGGCCGAAGGGGCATTTCAGAGCCTGCATGGCCATGACCGGGGATACCGCCCGTTTGGGGCGCACAGACAAAGAAAAAGCCCGGCAGCGCAAAGCTGCCGGGCTTTTCATGAAACCTGTAAAGGTTCCGTGGGGAGGAACTTAGTCCTGCTGTTTCAGGGCTTCGCCCAGAATATCGCCCAGCGATGCACCCGAGTCGGACGAACCGTACTGAGCCACAGCCTGCTTTTCTTCGGCGATCTGGCGAGCCTTGACCGAGAAGTTGGGCTTCTTCGAACGGTCGAAACCGGTGACCATGGCATCGATCTTCTGACCGGTCTGGAAGCGATCGGGACGCTGTTCGTCACGGTCACGGCCAAGATCCGAACGCTTGATGAAGCCGGTCGCGCCGTCGTCGCCCACCTGCACTTCGAGGCCGCCATCGCGGACTTCGAGAACGGTGACAGTGACGGTGGAACCGCGCTTGAGCGTGTCGGAAGAGCCAGCGGCTGCCGGAGCACCCTTTTCGAGCTGCTTCATGCCCAGGCTGATGCGTTCCTTCTCGACATCGACGTCGAGAACCACGGCTTCGACTTCTTCACCCTTGCGGTGCAGGGCAAGGGCGTCTTCACCCGAAATGCCCCATGCGATGTCGGACATGTGAACCATGCCGTCCACATCGCCATCGAGACCGATGAACAGGCCGAATTCGGTAGCATTCTTGACTTCGCCCTTGACGGTCGAGCCGATCGGATGCTTCTCGGCGAATTCTTCCCACGGATTGCGCTGTGCCTGCTTGAGGCCGAGGCTGATGCGACGCTTGTCGGCATCGACTTCGAGCACGACCACTTCGACTTCCTGCGAGGTCGAAACGATCTTGCCGGGGTGAACGTTCTTCTTGGTCCAGCTCATTTCGGAAACATGGACAAGGCCTTCGATGCCCGGTTCCAGTTCCACGAAAGCACCATATTCGGTGATGTTGGTGACCTGACCGGAAACCTTCATGCCCACCGGATATTTGGCGGCAACGCCTTCCCACGGATCGCTTTCGAGCTGCTTCATGCCCAGGCTGATGCGCTGCGTATCGGCATTGATGCGGATGATCTGAACCGTTGCGGTGTCGCCGATATTGACGACTTCGCTCGGGTGGTTGACCCGCTTGTAGCTCATATCGGTGACGTGGAGCAGGCCGTCGATACCGCCAAGATCCACGAAAGCACCGTAATCGGTGATGTTCTTGACGACACCGTCGATCACCTGACCTTCGGACAGCTTGTCGATCAGTTCGCTGCGCTGTTCGGCGCGGGTTTCTTCCAGAACGGCGCGACGCGAAACGACGATATTGCCGCGGCGACGGTCCATTTTGAGGATCTGGAAAGGCTGCGGCATGTCCATCAGCGGGGTGACATCGCGCACGGGGCGGATATCGACCTGGCTGCCGGGCAGGAAGGCCACGGCGCCGTCGAGATCGACGGTGAAGCCGCCCTTGACGCGGCCGAAGATGCGGCCTTCGACGCGCTTGCCTTCGCCGAATTCGCTTTCCAGCTTGTCCCAGGCGGCTTCGCGGCGGGCGCGGTCGCGGCTGAGCATGGCTTCGCCATCGGCATTTTCGACGCGGTCGACATAGACTTCGACTTCGGAGCCGACGGTGAGACCGTGATCGTCTTCACCGCGCATGAATTCCCTGAGAGAGATACGGCCTTCGCTCTTGAGGCCGACATCGACGAGAGCCATGCCGTTTTCGATGGCGGTAACGGTGCCCTTGACGACCCGGCCTTCGAAGCCGCCATCGTCGGCAGAGCCGAGCTGTTCGTCGAGAAGAGCCGCGAAATCATCGCGGGTTGGATGTGGCGCAGTTGCCATAGAGGTAGGATTCCTAACTTCACATTATTCCGGCCAGGCGGTTGTCTCCGCTGGTCTTTTGGCCGAACTGTCCGCATGGCCGGATGCCGCTGCGAACGTCTTTCGGACAGGCGACTGTTCAGGAATGGCTAAAGGCGTGTCCACGCCGGACGAAGCGGGCGGGAACTGCGATCCGAATTGTCCTTGAAAGACCGTCTTACGCGGCCCTGCCACTTCCGAAGCGGGCCGCAAACCCGTCAGACGGGCCGCGCCTTACTGGATGCAGCGAGGAAATGCAAGGTTCGGGTTTTTATTTGCTCAACTGCTGCTCTATTATACGCTTGGTATCTGGCTTGAAAAACTTCAGCTGCTTGAATATCGGGCTACCTTTCGATCCAAACGTTTCTGAAGCACGGCGAGCATAGGTCCAGAAAGTCCAGTTTTTAACAGATTGATTTTTATCAAAATCCTGCACTTTCATGAATTTCTGAAAAAATAGATCGAAATTGAACATGTCAGTTAATTCATGCTGATTTTTGCTGGCATATCTTTTTTTATGTTTTGAAGAAAAAGCATAAGCGGAAGATGTCAGCTTTCTCCGTAAATTGGCTAGAGTTAAATCTCTAAGGAAAACTTTCTGCCCGTCAAAGCGGAAGCCTAAGTATTCTAACCCATTCTTACCAGATCCTCTAACACATTCGCATAAGATTTTATCTTTATAGTTTTTCTTAAACCTGTGAATGCTAGATTT
The DNA here is from genome assembly GCF_003610805.1 of Altericroceibacterium spongiae. Lineage (GTDB taxonomy): Bacteria > Pseudomonadota > Alphaproteobacteria > Sphingomonadales > Sphingomonadaceae > Altericroceibacterium > Altericroceibacterium spongiae. The sequence goes on from NZ_RAPF01000006.1 coordinate 96,254, forward strand.
ATTTTTGTTAATTTTTATTTCTACTCCGAATGATGAAATTGATTTGATTATATCATCTTCTATTCTGTTTGCTAAATCGATATCTAGCGTGTCGAGAACAATAAGTATGTCGTCCGAGTATCGGTATGACCGACCTCCGTGTTGCGTTGCTATTTTTTTAAGAAAGCAGTCAAAGTCTAACATGTACATATTAGCGATTAAATCACTAATCGGTGTTCCTTGAGGAATTCCGTAAGCATTAGAATTTTTATTTATTATAGACGGAACGGGGCCTTTGCCTGAAATTTTTTCCCTAAATACTGAAGGCTTGCATAACTGCTTAGGCATATCTTTGTAAGAATTTAAAAATCCATCAATTAGTGCGCCAGTTTTTGATTTTTTCTTCCCGAAATATCCTAAACGCTCATAGGCTTTCTTCTTATCTACCCAGCGATATTTTGTAATAGAATTGAATACTGCCAAATGGTCATTTGGTAGTTTTTCAACATTTAAGAGGCTTCGCCAAATTTTTTCAATTCTTTGATGATCTAAAGAATCAAAGAATTTAGAGATATCTAATGTTATAACTGTGCAATTTTTTAAATGAGAAATGAACTCAAATACATCATTGGCAAAGTCTACGTTGCACTTACCTTTGCCATTAAGGTTTGGAATTTTTCGATAGGCAATAGGGACTTCGGTAATTTTGAGTTTTTCTAAACGCTTCTCGTATAAAGGCGATAAAATTCTACGATACCGAGCATATATATAAGCATCCCGCCTCGCTGCGTATCGAATTTTACGAATCTTTTTTTTCGGCTTTTTTTTGCTTTTAGGCGTGCGAAATGGCTGCCAACTTTTGGTATATTCTATAAGCGGAAAAAAAGCATTCTGAGCTACCTTTTGGGGATCGTTCACTATCTTACGTATTTCAGAAAGCTTTAGTGGAGCGTCGAAGTGGGGATAGTGTTTTTGATCGCTGCTGGTCGGGCGCCAGTTAGCAGATATATTGGTTGGTTGAGAGGGGGCGGCATCAGTTGTCTTCATCAACTTGTGACCCGCCCCACACTATTGTCTCCGAGCCCGACGGCTCTAACCTGAAGAGGTTCGACGATGTCTGTTATACTGTAATTGTCGGGATTGCGAAATATCTCATTGAGAAATTCGGCCCGATCAAGACGCAGTGTCACAAATTGTACGGATATACCCTAATGGAGGATTCTATCGCACAGATTATGCAAATATGCCTTGACAGTATTAACAAATAACTCACTTCACGTGATATTTTCTGTCTATGGGAGCAGTTACGTATTCCCAAAGCAGAAATTTAAATTGTTCCTTAATGGGACGCTTTATTTAAGCGGTCAGTTTCTTCCACTGCCTCGATGGCTGCCTGAATGGCTGCGTCCTTATCGAGCGCGCTGGTATCGATAATAAGCGCATCGCTGGCCGGGATTAGCGGGGCTTCCGTGCGGTTGCGGTCTCTTTCGTCGCGGCGGCGCAGATCTTCGGCGATGGCGGGGAGCGTCACCTCGGCACCGCGTGCCTGCATTTCGAGGAAGCGGCGCTGCGCGCGGGCGTCCACGCTGGCGGTGATGAAGAGTTTGGCGCGCGCTTCGGGAGCGATCACCGTGCCGATGTCACGCCCGTCGAGCACGGCACCGCCCGGCCGGGTGGCGAAGGCGCGCTGGCGTTCGTATAGCGCCTGCCGCACCGCATGGTGGATCGAAACACGGCTGGCAAGGCCGCCGGTCTCTTCCGAACGCAGTGCCGGATCGGCGAGCAGGCTGTCGGGAAAATTGCAGGCCGCCAGCGCGTCTGCGGGATCGTCGGGGTTGCCGCCATGGCGCGCCACCTGCTGCCCGACCGCGCGATAGAGCAGCCCGGTATCGAGATGCGGCAGGCCGAAATGGCGGGCGAGGGCTCTGGCGATGGTGCCTTTGCCCGAAGCGGTGGGGCCGTCCACTGCGATAATCAGATCTGCGCTCATGACTGCCGGTCCTTTATCGGTGCGTTGCGGCGTTTATGCCTGCGGTCGCGAAAGGCGCGGATCAGGCCGTAAACCGCAATCAGCGCCCAGAAAAATTCCAGCGTCAGCGAGGCCGGATTGGTGTTCACCAGCAGCGACAGGGTGAGGAGCAGCGCTCCGGCCAGATTGGTGCCGTGCTGGATAAAGAGATCGGGCTGTGCCTTCGCCGTGCCGTAGCCATAGGCGGCGATGATGCAGGCCATGCCGGTAAAGCCGGCGATATTGGCGGCCGTCTCGGTCATCGGTTCTGCTGCAATCCGTCCAGCAGCGCCATGAAATTGGGGAAACTGGTGGCGATGGGGCGGGTGTCGTCCACTTCCACCCCGCCGCGGGTGACGAGCCCCGCCACCGCCATGCTCATGGCGATACGGTGGTCGAGATGGGTGGTGACCGGCGCATGGTCGCCGCCGGGCAGCGGCTCCCCGCCCGTGCCGGTGATGGTCAGCCCGTCTTCCTGCTCGGTCAGCCGCGCACCGGCGGAGGTAAGCGCCGCGGCCATGGCAGCCAGCCGGTCCGATTCCTTGACCCGCAATTCGTCGAGACCCGATGTGGCGGTGGTCCCCTCGGCCATGGCAGCGGCGACGAAGAAGACCGGGAATTCGTCGATCATGCTCGGCGCGATGGCGGGATCGACGCTGATGCCGGTGAGGGCGGAATGGCGCACGCGCAGATCGGCCACCGGTTCACCACCCACTTCGCGGGCATTCACTTCCTCGATTTGGCCGCCCATCTGGCGCAGCAGAGCGAACAGACCCGCGCGGGTGGGATTGAGACCGACATTCTCGATCGTCACATCGCTGCCCGGGGTGATGAGCGCGGCGACGGCGAAAAAGGCGGCCGAGGAGGGGTCTCCGGGCACGGCGATGGTCTGCGGGTGCAATACGGCCTCGCCATGGATGGAAATGACCCGCTCGCCTTTGTCTTCCTCAACCCTGAGATCGGCGCCGAAGCCTTTCAGCATCCGCTCTGTATGGTCGCGGGTGGGGACGGGTTCGATCACGCGGGTGATCCCGGCTGTATTGAGCCCCGCCAGCAGCACCGCGCTCTTCACCTGCGCCGAGGCGACCGGCAGGCGATAGGTGATCGGTACGGGAGGGCTGCATCCGGTGAGCATGAGTGGCAGGGTTCCGCCGGGGCTGGTGGTGAAGCGAGCGCCCATTTGTGCAAGCGGTTCGGTCACCCGGCCCATCGGGCGGCGGGAGAGACTCGCATCGCCGATAAAGCAGGCGGTGACCGGATGGCTGGCAACAAGACCCATCAGCAGGCGGGTGGATGTGCCGCTATTGCCCATATCGAGCGCGCCATCGGGTTGCAGCAGCGCCCCGACGCCGACGCCGTGGATCGACCAGGCCCCGTCGCCCGTTCGCTCGATCGTCGCGCCCATGGCACGCAGCGCAGCGGCGGTGGCGAGCACGTCTTCGCCTTCGAGCAGGCCGGTTACCGTGGTTTCGCCCACGGCCAGCGCGCCGAACATCAGCGAACGGTGGCTGATCGATTTATCGCCCGGCACGCGGATCGTGCCGGTCAGCGCGCCTTCGGGAGAGAAACGGCGGGGCTGCATAAAGGAAGCGGAAGAGGAGTGAGACACAGGGCACACAATCTTTACAGGAATGACGGAATAACGGGTCGCGCTTTTGACAGCGGCAATGGCCTATGGCAAGGCGCGCCGGCTCTTGATGGGGCCTGCCGGTCATCCTCTTGAAGAGGCTCTTGATTCGGGAGCCATCTGCCACCATCAAGTTAAACGAATTTTTGCGAGTGCGCCGCGATGGCGCCGCCAGTTTAAGGATAATGGAATGGTCAAGCCTGAATGGGGGACCAAGCGGACCTGCCCGAAATGCGGCGAACGCTTCTACGATCTCAACAAAGACGATCCCGTGACCTGCATCGAATGCGGGAATGAATGGCACCCTGAGCCGGTGCTCAAATCCAAGCAGCCCATTCCCTTCGAAGAAGAGAAGAAGGAAAATAAGGAAGCGGATTCGGATCTCGCCGATGACGATCTGGAAGATATCGACGATGACGGTGATTCGCCGGATAACGATGTCGATCTGGGCGGTGACGACGATCTCGGCGTCAATCAGTCCAAGGATGATGACGAGGACGATAACTGATCCTCGGCCCCTCGCTGTAAAGAAAAACGGCCTCGCCTTCGGGCGGGGCCGTTTTCGTTCGGGGGAGCGGTGAAGGGGGCTTTGAAAGCTTCGCCAAAAAAGTCGAAATTTTTACAAAAACCCCCTTGCCAAGAATCGATGCCCCGCATAGATGGCGGGCCTCCCACGGCGGAACACGGTTCTCGCTAGCGGGAACAGCTCGCCTCCCGGACGAGCTGAATAACATGGATATGGGGCCTTAGCTCAGCTGGGAGAGCGCTACAATGGCATTGTAGAGGTCAGCGGTTCGATCCCGCTAGGCTCCACCATTCCCTTCCGACATAATAATATATTTCTCCCAGGTCCGGTTCATATAGCGGTCTGTTGTGCTTCCGCATGATGGCTGGCAATCGGGTTGTGCTTGCATTTTATGGGCATATGTGGTTACAGCCGCTCGAACGCAGACCTGAGTCCTGTGTTTTTTGATACATTGCTGGGGATCATCCCCACGCTGGCCGACGAGGTTTCGTCCGCCGGCGTTTTTCGCGTTTGACGCCTTGATGAGCTTATTCGAGGCGCCGGGCAGGAGTAGAAGGACGGAACATGTTTGACAGCCTTTCCGATCGTCTGACCGGCGTATTCGACCGCCTTCGCGGCCGTGGCGCGCTGAATGAACAGGATGTGCGCGAGGCTATGCGCGAAGTGCGGATCGCGCTTCTCGAAGCCGATGTCGCGCTGCCGGTTGCCCGTAAATTCATCGATTCGGTTACCGAAAAGGCCGTTGGCCAGCAGGTTCTGAAATCGGTCACGCCCGGTCAGCAAGTGGTCAAGATCGTCAATGACGAACTGATCGAAATGCTCGGCGGGGACGATGCTGCGCCGCTCGATCTCGACGCCAAGCCGCCGGTGGTCATCATGATGGTCGGTCTGCAGGGTTCGGGTAAGACGACCAGCACTGCCAAGCTCGCTCGCCTGATCCGTGAAAAGCACGGCAAAAAGGCGCTGATGGCTTCGCTGGACGTCAACCGTCCGGCCGCGCAGGAACAGCTCAAGGTTCTCGGCGAGCAGGTCGATGTGGCGACGCTGCCGATCATCGCCGGGCAGCAGCCTGTCGATATTGCCAGCCGGGCGATGGAATCGGCTAAGCTGCAATCGGCCGATGTTCTGCTGCTCGATACGGCGGGCCGTCTGCATGTCGACGATGCGCTGATGGCCGAAATGAAAGCGGTTCACGGTATTGCCAGCCCTCATGAAGTGCTGCTGGTGGTGGATTCGCTCACCGGTCAGGACGCGGTCAATGTCGCGCAGAGCTTCAATGAAGAAATCCCGCTTACCGGTGTGATTCTGACCCGGATGGATGGCGATGCGCGCGGCGGTGCGGCGTTGTCCATGCGTGCGGTGACTGGCAAGCCGATCAAATTTGCAGGGACCGGCGAAAAGCTCGATGCGATCGAGCCGTTCCATCCCAGCCGGGTCGCCAACCGTATTCTGGGCATGGGCGATGTGGTCAGCCTCGTCGAAAAAGCGGCGCAGGTGGTCGAGCAGGAAGAAGCTGACCGTATGGCCGAGCGGATGATGAAGGGGCAGTTCGATCTGAACGACCTTCGCACGCAGCTTCGTCAGATGCAGAATATGGGCGGTCTCGGAATGCTCGCCGGCATGTTGCCGGGTATGAAAAAAGCCAAGGCGGCGATGCAGCAATCGGGGATGGACGATAAGGTTCTCGTCCGCATGGATGCGATTATCGGCTCGATGACGCAAAAGGAACGCGCCAACCCCGCTTTGCTCAATGCCAAGCGCAAACGCCGCGTGGCGGCAGGGTCCGGCACGCAGGTTCAGGACATCAACCGGCTTCTCAAAATGCACCAGGAAATGGGCAAGGCGATGAAGCAGATCAAGAAAATGGGCGGACTCAAAGGCCTCGGCGCGCTGTTCGGCAAAGGTGGCCTCGATGCGGCCATGCCCGGCCTTGGCGGCGGTAAGGGCGGAATGCCCGGCGGCGGTGCCGGCGGGCTTCCCGGCATGGGTGGCGGACAGATTCCGCCCGATCTTCAGAATTTGTTGAACAAGAAGTAATTTCAAAGATTTAGACTGGAAAGGTACGTTCAAATGGCAATTGCTCTTCGTCTTTCGCGCGGTGGCGCGAAGAAGCGCCCTTATTATCGCATCGTGGCTGCCGACACGCGCGCACGGCGTGACGGTAAATATCTCGAGCAGATCGGTGTCTATAACCCGCTGCTCGCCAAGGATGACGAAAACCGCGTGAAGCTGATCGAAGATCGCGTGCGTTACTGGCTCGGCGTGGGCGCACAGCCTTCTGACCGTGTGGCTCGCTTCCTCGATGCTGCCGGCATCAAGGAACGCGCTGCGCGTAACAACCCGCAGAAGGCCGAACCGGGCGAAAAAGCCAAGGAACGCGCTGAAGAAAAGGCTGCCAAGCAGGCTGAAGCTGAAGAAGCGGCCAAGGCTGCAGCCGGTGAAGCTGCTGAAGCTCCGGCTGAAGAAGCTGCCGCCGAGGAACAGGCTGAAGGCTAAGCCCCTTGGAACGGAACACACCCGTGACGCTGGCGGCTGTCAGCGGTGCGCATGGCGTGACGGGTGAAGTCCGCCTCAAACTGTTTGGCGAAGGTCTTGATACGCTTCGGCAATACAAGACCTTCAATGACGGTACGCTGACACTCAGGAAAATACGCAGCGATAACAAGGGCGGCGCTATAGTTCGCTTCGCCGAAGTGGCGGATCGCAATGCGGCCGAAGCGCTGCGTGGCACAGCCCTGACCGTTCCCCGTTCGGCGATGCCCGAACTGGAAGAGGGCGAATATTATCACGCCGATCTGATCGGTTTGCAGGCCATCGATGAAAACGGCGCCGCTCTGGGATATGTGGTCGCGATAGAGAATTTCGGCGCTGGCGATGTCGTCGAAATTGAAAAAGCCGATGGCAAACGCTTCATGATTCCGATGATTGACGATGCCGTGCCCGGCTGGGACGATGCAGCGCTACGTGTAAACGGCGCTTACGTCATTTAATTAGCTTCTCTTGTATTCTTTTTGCCTTCTGCGAACATTCATTTCGCAGGGAGGCCCTCCCGCGTTCCTTTGACATTTATTCCCGACTTCATTTGCGCTTCGTGTTCAGACCTGTTCTAAGGGCTCTCGCAAATCCAAAAGATCGACCATACGGGCTCTGTTCAGGGTCCGTCTCCATGCGCCTTTTGCACAGAGAGGAGAATCTATGAGCGAGGAGAGCGTTTTCGCCCCTGACAAAGAACAGGATTACGGGGATGATCCCAATTCCGTTCGCAACACCGATCATTATACCAATGAATATGTTCGCGGCTTCGTCAGCAAATGGGATGAGCTGATCGACTGGGAAGCCAGAGCCAGAAGCGAAGGCCGTTTTTTTATCGATGTGCTGAAGGCACGGGGCAAAACCTCGGTGCTGGATGTCGCAACCGGAACCGGCTTTCATTCCATCCAGCTTCTCAAAGCCGGTTTCGACGTATCGTCAGCCGACGGTTCGGCAGAAATGCTGTCCATGGCGTTTGAAAACGCCAAGAATGAAGGGCTGATGCTGAAGACCATCCATGCCGACTGGCGCTGGCTCAACAAGGATGTCCATGGCAAATACGATGCCATCATCTGCCTCGGCAACAGCTTCACCCATCTGTTCGAGGAAAAGGACCGCCGCCGCGCGCTGGCCGAATTTTATGCCGCGCTGAAGCATGACGGCATCCTGATTCTCGATCAGCGAAATTACGACAAGATTCTCGAAGGCGATCCGGCTTCGAAACATAAATATTACTATTGCGGCGATCAGGTGACGGCAGAGCCGGAATATGTCGATGATAGTCTGGCGCGGTTCCGCTACGATTTCCCCGATGGCAGCGAATATCATCTGAATATGTTTCCGCTGCGCAAGGATTATGTACGCGGATTGCTGCGCGATGTCGGGTTCCAGCAGATCCATTCCTATGGCGATTTCCAGGAGGAAGGCGAGGAAACCGAACCCGATTTCTTCATCCATGTAGCGGAGAAAACCTATGCCGAATGAAGCGGGTGTTGCCGTTGCGCGCGATTATTACGACAGTGACGAAGCCGATAATTTCTACAGCACGATCTGGGGCGGTGAGGATATTCATGTCGGCCTTTATGCCGAAACGCGCGATATTCGCGAGGCGAGCCGCCGCACTGTGGAGCGCATGGTCGAATTGCTGGGCGGGAGCCTCAAGGGCAAACATGTCCTCGATATCGGCTCCGGCTATGGCGGCGGTGCGCGCAAGCTGGTGAGCGAATATGGGGCGGATCATGTGACCTGCCTCAACATCGCGCTGGTGGAAAATCGCCGCAATCGCGAAATGAACGAAGCGGCGGGGCTGGCTGACAGGATCACTGTCACTGACGGGTCTTTCGACGACATTCCGCATGAGGATGCCAGTTTCGATGTGATCTGGAGCCAGGATGCCATTCTGCATGCTCCGGATCGCGCCGCGGTAATGGCCGAAGCGGTCCGCGTGCTCAAACCGGGCGGTGATTTCATTTTTACCGATCCGATGCAGGCCGACGATCTGGAGAATGCTTCCGATTTACAGCCGATCTATGACCGCATTCATCTGCAGAATCTGGCGAGTTTCGGCTTCTATGAGAAGCAGCTCACCGATCGCGGCATGGAAAAGGTCGTGATCGAGGATCACAGTATCGAAATCGCCAATCATTATGGCCGTGTGGCGGAAGAATTGCAGGCCCGCCGCGATGAAATCGATGCGAGCGACGAATGGGTCGCGCGGATGCTGAAAGGGCTGGGCCTGTGGGTCGACGGCTCGCGCTCGGGCAAGTTGACCTGGGGCATCATGCATTTCCGCAAGCCGCTCTGACGGTTTCGCCCGAAGGTTCTGCCAGAAGATTCTGAACGCCCCGGCCCGATGCAATACAGGCCGGGGCGTTTATGTTTTAATCGACCTGTCCGAAATAATCGGGATATTTGCGGGCAAAACGTTTGACCCAGCTATCGCCCCCATCGCGTCTGGCACGGTACATATAGCGCCAGCCGGTCAGACAGGCGACCGCTGCGCCCAGCGTGTCGACGATCAGATCCCACATCGTATCGGTCAGCCCCGAAGGGTCGCCCAGCATGGGTTTCTGCATCGTGGTGCCGAAGAGCTGATCGATAGTGAATTCGACGATTTCCCATATCGCGCCCATACAGACGGCGAAGAAAAAGGCGAACAGAGCCACGAAAGAAGGCCGCATCCGCACATCTACCACGTCGTTCTCATTGAGCAGATAGAGAATGATGAAGCCGAGCAGGCCGAGCAGCACGCCCGAAGTGGTGTGCAGGGCGATATCCCACCACCAGATACGATTATAGAAATCCTGCACTTCGCCGAGAAAGATCGAAGCGAAAATGAACAATGCGGAGAAAATCTGGATTTCGGTCGGCAGCTTCACGGGAATGCGGCTTCCGCCCAGTACGGGGGATGCCATGATCGGTATGATCGCCGCCACCAGAAAGACATGCATCCAGCGCTGCTGATGGATCAGCGTGCCCAGTTCCCCCAGCATCACCACCAGCACGATGGCAAGCACGACCTTGTAAAGCCGGGTGGAGGTCCAGCCGCTGAGAGACGGGGTAGGGCGCTCGGTATCCTCGGCCATGCACCGCACCCTAGGGCAAAGTTTCGCGGCGTGCCATCGCCTGTATCGGTCATTCGCCTTGCGGAATGGGCTTTTCGTGCCTCCCGGCTTTGCCTATGGCCTCTCTCCATGAGTTTTGCCGCAACCTTGCTGACCCTCTACCCTGAGATGTTTCCGGGGCCTCTCGGCCTGTCGCTCGCCGGGCGTGCGCTGGAGCGGGGGGACTGGTCGCTCGATACGGTGCAGATCCGCAATTTCGCGCAGGATAAGCACCGCACAGTCGATGACACACCTGCAGGCGGCGGGGCCGGTATGGTGCTGAAAGTGGATGTGCTTGCTGCTGCGATCGATCATGCGCGGGAAAAGCGGCCCGATTGCCCCGTTCTGGCGATGACGCCGCGCGGGCGGCCAATCACGCAGGCGCGCATCCGTGCGCTGGCCGAAGGGCCGGGCGTGACCATTTTATGCGGCCGGTTCGAAGGATTCGATGAGCGAATTTTCGAAAGCCGCGATGTCGAAGAAGTTTCGGTGGGCGATATTGTCCTGTCCGGCGGAGAGCCGGCCGCGCTGATGATTCTCGATGCTTGCATTCGCCTGCTTCCCGGCGTAATGGGCGCAGCGTCTAGCGGAGTCGACGAATCCTTCGAAGGAGGATTTCTCGAATATCCGCAATACACCCGACCTGTCGAATGGGAAGGGCGCAGGATCCCTGAAGTGTTGCGATCGGGGGATCATGCGAAGATTGCCGCGTGGCGAAAAACACGCGCGCAGGATGATACACGGTTACGCAGGCCGGACCTTTGGGAACGTCATGGTGGCGTTCGGGACCTGTCTGCCTCTGGCGCGCAGCAAGATAGTGAGGAATAGGTCTCATGAACCTGATCCAGCAGCTCGAAAAAGAACAGATCGAGCAACTCAGCGACGGGAAGGACATTCCCGAATTCCGCGCCGGCGATACTGTCCGCGTGGGTGTGCGCGTTGTTGAAGGCACGCGCGAACGTGTCCAGAATTTCGAAGGTGTCTGCATTGCCCGTTCCAACCGCGGTCTCGGCAGCAACTTCACCGTCCGCAAGATGAGCTTCGGTGAAGGTGTGGAACGTGTGTTCCCGCTCTATTCGCCCAACCTCGATTCGATCACCGTGGTCCGTCGCGGTATCGTGCGTCGTGCGAAGCTTTATTATCTTCGCGGTCGTACCGGTAAACGCGCTCGTATTGCTGAGCGGCGCGATAACCAGGGCGCCGGCAAGGGAAAATAATCCCTTAAGCCGCTCGAAGCATTTTACGAAAAGGGCGTCTTGGCTTAACTGGCCGGGGCGCCCTTTTTGCGTTTCCATCACCCGAATTCAGGGATCGGTTCCGTTCATGACCTCCATTCGCTTATTCGCTACGGCCAGCCTGCTTGGCCTGGCTTGTCAGCCCGTTGCCGCGCAGGCGCAGGAACAAACCGCCCCGCCTGTCCGGCAAACCAGCCCGCATACCATACAGGAGACCCGCATGGCCGATGATGCCTCGTCCCACGATCTGACGCTGGAACGTCTCTTCGCCAGCCCGGCTCTTGCCGGTTCTTCGCCGCGCGGTGTGAAACTGTCCCCCGATGGCCGCTATCTCACCGTGTTGCGCAACCGTGAAGAGGATCGTGAGCGCTATGATCTGTGGGGCTTCGACCGGAAAAGCGGCCAGTGGACCATGCTGGTGGACAGCGAAAAGCTCGGCTCGGGCCGGGAACTGTCCGAAGCGGAAAAGATGCAGCGCGAACGTCTGCGGATCGGCGATCTCAAAGGGATCGTAACCTATGAATGGTCGGCTGACGGGGAATCCATTCTCGTCCCGCTCGAAGGCGATCTTTATCTCGCCCGGCTCGATGGTTCGGTGGAGCGCCTTACCGATACGGAAGAAGCCGAACTCAATCCCGCCCTCAGCAATACCGGCGCCTATATTTCCTTCGTTCGTGACGGGCAGGTCTATGCCGGCGATGTCGGTGCAGAGGCGCAGGCGATCACGCCGCAGGAAGGCGATACGGTTCAGTGGGGCGTGGCCGAATTCGTTGCGCAGGAGGAAATGGACCGGCATAAGGGTTTCTGGTGGTCTCCCGATGACCGGCGGATCGCGGTGGCGCGTGTGGATGAAGCTCCGGTCGGTATCGTAACCCGCACCGCCATCGGTGCCAGCGGCACGCGGACCTATGAGCAGCGCTATCCGGCGGCGGGCACACCCAATGCCGATGTGCAGCTTTTCGTGATGGACCCGAATGGCAGCCATCGTGTGCCGGTCGATCTCGGGCCGGATAAGGATATCTATGCTGCACGCGTGAACTGGGCGCCCGATGGCAGCCGGCTATACGTTCAGCGCGAGAATCGTGACCAGACGCAGCTCGATATGCTCAGCGTGGACCCTGAGACAGGGCAGTCACAGGTGCTGTTCACCGAAAAAGCGCGCGATAAGAGCTGGATCAATCTGACCGACAACTATCGCTTTCTGGACGATGGCAGCCTGATCTGGTGGTCGGAGCGTGACGGATACGGCCATCTGTACCGTTTTGCCGACGGGCAATGGCAGCAACTGACTTCCGGTGACTGGGTGGTGACGAGTCTGGATGGCGTCGATCAGGAAACCGGCCGGATCACGTTCACTGCCAATCGGGACGATGTGCTCGCTACCCAGATTTATGCGCTTAATCTGGCGGACCCGTCCCATATCGAGATGCTGAGCGATTCCGATTATGTGAACAGCGCGAAGATGGACGATGCAGGCAAGACGCTGATCGTCAGCCGCTCATCGCAGAAGCAGCCGCCGCAATCCTATCTTGCCGATGCGCAGGGCGAGCGCCTGACCTGGATCGAGGAAAACGCCCTCACTGGCGACCATCCTTATGCGCCTTACCTCGCTAGCCACCGACCCGCGCAGTTCGGTACGATAAAAGCCGATGACGGCACGCCGCTGCATTATATGATGATTACGCCCGAGCTTGAGGAAGGGACAATCTATCCGGTAATTTTCTCTCATTATGGCGGCCCGCATGTGCAGGTGGTGACAAAGGGCTGGCAGGGAGCGTTGCCACAGGCGATTGTCGATAAGGGCTATATCTATTTCGCCATCGATAATCGCGGCAGTAATAATCGTGGCGTCGATTTCGAAAGCGCTATCTGGCACGCGATGGGGTCGGTCGAAGTGGCCGATCAGAAGAAGGGCGCTGAATTTCTGAAGACTTTGCCTTTCGTCGATTCTGCCAAAATCGCGATCTATGGCTGGTCCTATGGCGGCTATATGACGCTGAAAATGCTCGAAGCCGATCCGGGTTTTTACGCTGCCGGTATTGCTGGCGCACCGGTTACGCGCTGGGAGCTTTACGACACCCATTATACGGAGCGTTATATGGGCGATCCGACACGCGACAAAAACGCCTATGAAACCGCATCGGCCATTCCCGATGCAGCGAAGATCAGCGATCCGATGCTGCTTCTTCACGGCATGGCTGATGATAATGTGGTGTTCGAAAATTCCTCCGAACTGATCGGCAAGCTGCAACATGATGCGGTGCCGTTCGAAATGATGCTCTATCCCGGGCAGACGCATAGCGTGAAGGGGCCGAAGATCAGCGTCCATCTGTGGAAAACGATTTTCGATTTCCTCGAAGATAAGGGCGTGGCTCCGGCCGAGCGGTGATGTGATGAACCAGCAGGCCGCAACACTTTATCGTCCAGCCAAACTGCCCAATCTGGTCAGGAAGAAACCCGACCAGGGCAGCAAGAAGACCGATTCCGCTTCCGGGCAGGGGGCTCTGGGTCTTGCCGGTGCCTGGGCAATGGGCGTTGGCGGCATGATCGGCGGCGGGATATTCTCGACGCTGGGTGTGGTGATATCGGTTGCCGGGCAATGGGCCTGGGCCAGCTTTTTGCTGGGCGGACTGATTGCGCTGGCCACGGGGCATTGTATGGCCGCGCTGACCGTGGATGGTGACCGCTCGGGCGGAATATATCGTTTTCTGCGGATGCAGGGTTATGATCGCGCGGCGCATGTTTCCGCGCTTGTCCTGCTGCTGGGTTATACGCTGACGGTGGCTGTGTATGCCTATACTTTCGGGTCCTATCTGGCCAATGTCTTCAACGGGCCGGACTGGCTGCCGCAGGCTATGGGTGTTGTCGCGATTATCGTTCTGGCCGGGCTTAATCTGCGCGGGGCCAGCGATGCAGCAGGCGTCGAAATTGCGATTGTGGTGGGCAAACTTGTCATTCTTGCAGGGCTTGCGGTTGCCGGATTGTGGCGCTTCGATGCGGCCCGGCTGGCGGTCGAAAATCCGCCGGGCTGGTTCGGGGCGATTGTCGGCGCGGCGAGTGTCTTCATGGCATATGAAGGGTTCGAACTGCTGAGCTACGATTATGACGAAATGGCCGATCGCAAAACATTGATCCGCCGGGTCATGCCGCTCACCATATGGACCGCTATTGTGGTTTATATTGCGATTGCTCTGGCGGTGCCCATGCTGGTCGATACGTCCGAACTGATTGCCGATGGCGAAGTCGCGCTGGCCAAAGCCGGGCAGGCCTTGATGGGCATGACGGGCCTGCTGCTGGTGACTGCCGCTGCGGCCATGTCCACCGGATCGGCGATTAATGCGACGCTGTTTTCCTCTGCCCGACTGGCGCATGAAGTGGCAAAAGAAAAGGAACTGCCTTCCGTCTTTGCCAGAGAAAACCGCTTCCAGTCTCCCTATATTGGTGTGCTGACGCTGGGCGGCGGGGCTATTGTCCTGACATTGCTGGGCGGGCTGACATCGCTGGTAACCGGCGCCAGTGTCGTTTTCCTGCTGGTTTTCGGAACGGTGAATGTTCTCGCATGGCGGGAAAAGGTAGGAAACACGCTTTATGCAGCACTTGGAACGGTGGGCGCTTTTATCGCCACCGCACTGCTTCTGCTGCATCTGGCAAATGTGATTTGAAATAATCGTAAAAACTCTGGGGTTCAGGCATAAAATTTGTTGCGTCTGCAGGATGCAACGCTAAGGCGGCCCCCACGAAATGAAATGGAGTGCGTAATGGGTTATCGGGTAGCGGTCGTCGGTGCGACGGGGAATGTCGGGCGTGAAATGCTCGCCATTCTGGCGGAGCGCGAATTTCCGATGGACGAGGTTGCGGCTGTGGCCAGTTCACGGTCTGTCGGGACCGAGATCGAAATCGGCGATTCCGGTCGTATGGTGAAGTGCAAGAATCTCGAACATTTCGATTTTTCCGGCTGGGATATTGCGCTGTTCGCTGTCGGTTCTGCTGCCACCAGGGAATATGCCCCGAAAGCCGCCGCGGCTGGCTGTGTAGTGATCGATAACAGCTCGCTATACCGGATGGACCCCGATGTGCCGCTGATCGTTCCGGAAGTGAATCCGGATGCGATCGACGGCTATGTGAAAAAGAACATCATCGCCAATCCGAATTGCTCGACCGCGCAGCTCATGGTGACGCTGAAGCCGTTGCACGATGCTGCCACGATCCGGCGCGTTGTCGTTTCGACCTATCAGTCTGTATCCGGCGCGGGCAAGGCCGGTATGGACGAATTGTTCGAGCAGAGCCGGGCCATTTTCGTGGGCGATCCTGTCGAGCCGGCCAAGTTCACCAAGCAGATCGCGTTCAACGTCATTCCGCATATCGATGTCTTCATGGATGACGGGTCGACCAAGGAAGAATGGAAGATGGTGGTCGAGACCAAGAAGATTCTCGATCCCAAGGTGAAGCTCAACGCGACTTGCGTGCGCGTGCCGGTATTTGTCGGCCATGCCGAGGCGGTGAATATCGAGTTCGAAAACGAACTGAGCGCCGAAGATGCGCAAAATATTCTGCGTGAGGCACCGGGCTGCATGCTCGTCGATAAGCGTGAGGATGGCGGGTATGTGACTCCGGTGGAATGCGCCGGGGACAGCGCCACCTATATCAGCCGTGTGCGCGAAGATCCGACCGTCGATAACGGTCTGACCCTGTGGTGCGTCTCCGACAATCTGCGCAAGGGAGCCGCGCTCAATGCGGTGCAGATCGCTGAATTGCTGGGGCGTCGCCATCTGAAGAAGGGCTGAGGCTCGCGAGCCGGGGCAGGTCGAATATCGCCTGCCCCGGCATTTTCTCCCCATAATGCGAAACCGGGATAGCTGACGGATATGAGATCGGCCTGGATCGCCTTTGCCCTTGCGGCATGCTTTTTTCTGTTCGAATTCGTCACCCGGATCGAACCCAGCCTGGCGCAGGAAGCGATTGCCGGTTTTTACGGCATTTCTCATTCCGGTTTCGGGACGCTCTCCAGCCTGTTTTTCTGGGTCTACGCGCCGATGCAGATCGTGGTGGGGCTGCTGCTCGACCGCTTTGGTGCAAGGCGCTTTATCCTTCTCGGGACCCTGTCCTGCTCGCTGGGCGTTATCCTGTTCAGTCTGACCTCCAGCACGCTGATCGGCGGGGCCGGGCGGCTGCTGACCGGGTTCGGTGCCTCTTTCGCTTTTGTTGCCGCTTTGTGGCTGGTCAATCACTGGTTTCCGGCCAGTCGCTTCGCGTTGCTTTCCGGCATGGTGAACGCCGTGGGCATGGTCGGCACGGCTATAGGCTCTGTCCTCTTGTCCGATGTCATTGCCGATCATGGCTGGCAGACCACGTTCCTCGCCACCGGCGGAGCGGGGCTGATGCTATTCCTCCTCGCTCTTTTCTTTCTGAAGGAGCCCGATTCCCCCGCCACCAGTGCCGATAGCAGTGCGCTGACGCATGTGCTGGGCAGTTTGCGCAGCGTGCTGAGTAATGGACGGATCTGGCTGATCGGGCTGGTGAGCATGCTCTATTATGTCCCGATCAACGTATATGGCGGGCTTTGGGGGACCAGTGACCTCGTCCAGAATCATCATCGCAGCCCGGTTGCGGCGCAGACTGAAGTGTCGATGATTTTCTGGGGGATGGCGCTGGGCAGTGTGCTGGGCGGCTGGATGTCGGACCGGCTGGGGCACCGCAAATTCCTTGTCTTTGCCGGATCGCTTCTCACGGCTCTTGCCTATAGCGCCATCGTCTATGTGCCGATGAACCAGTTTACCGAAGCCACCTGTCTGTTTGCAGGCGGGGTTTTTGGCGGTTTCCAGATGCTCACTTTCACCATGGCCAAGGAAGGGATCAGAGAAGAACTGGTCGGCACGGTGGTGGCTTTCGTGAATATGATCGGCATTGCCGGCGCGCTGATTCTCCAGCCTCTCGTCGGCTATCTCGCCGATATCAGCGGAGGAGATTTCGACTTTGCGCTGAGCATCGTGCCCGCCTGCGTTGCGCTGTCGACGGTGCTGGTGCTGGCGATTTCCGAATATCGCCATCCCGATCATCGTTTGGCGAGCGATTAGTGCAACAGGGCTTGCCGGCCTGCCTTCGCCTCTGCGATAGGCTGACGCATGAGCACAGTCAGCAGCACCACTTTCGCCAGTTTCGACGGCACCGAACTTGCCCTCCACCGGATGAATCCGGAGGGAGCAGCGGGCCGTAAGGTCATTCTTCTGCACGGCCTCTTTTCCAGTGCCGAGATGAACTGGATCCGCTTCGGCCATGCAGCGAAGCTCGCCGAAGCGGGATTCGATGTCATCATGCCCGATCTGCGTGCTCATGGTGAAAGCGCTGCGCCGCATGGTGCCGATGCTTATCCGGCCGATGTGCTGGTGCGCGATGTCAAAGCGCTGGTCGGCTATCTCGGACTCACGGATTACGACCTCGTTGGCTTTTCGCTGGGGTCGCGAACCGCTGTGCGCGCCGTTCTGGCAGGCCTTGCCCCGCGCAAACTTGTTTTATGCGGCATGGGCCTGGAAGGTCTTGCCGGATGGGACCGGCGTGCCGCCTTCTTCATCGATGCGATCGACCGTTTCGACGAAGTGAAACGCGGCGATCCCGCTTATGTGGCAGTGTCTTTCATGAAAACGATGCAGGTTGACCGCGAAGCTGCGCGGCTCTTGCTGCAATCGGTCGATGACACGGCAGCGGATGAGTTGTCCGGGATTACCATGCCCACACTGGTGGTTTGCGGTGACAAGGACAATGATAATGGTTCCGCTGAAAAGCTGGTCGATGCTTTGCCCGATGCGCGTTTCGCAGAGGTGCCGGGCACGCATATGAGTTCGGTCACGGAAGCTGCTCTGGGTGAGGCGATTCGCGACTTTTTGCTGGTCTGACGGCGCTTCGCCTCGCAATATTGACGGCAGATAGCGGTTTTCCGGCTTGACTCTGACATCATGTCAGGGTGCATGGATGTGAGCGTCACGCGAGGAGATACCGGATGACGCAGGATCATCAATGCCATCAAGACCATGAGCATGGCGGGCAGCCATGTTCGCATCACACAGCCGAAGCTCAGTCCGGCAATATGGTTCAGGACCCGGTCTGTGGCATGAAAGTCAATCCCGAAACGGCCAAACACAGCATGGCCTATCAGGGGGAAACCTATTATTTCTGCAATCCCAAATGCCTCGCAAAATTTGAGAACGATCCGGAAAAATATCTGAATCCCGCCAACGAAGCGGAAGATGTGCCTGAAGGTACGATCTGGACCTGTCCGATGGACCCGGAAATTCGTCAGGACCATCCCGGCACCTGTCCGATCTGCGGGATGGCCCTGGAACCGGAAATGGTCAGCCTCGATAGCGGACCGAATGAAGAGCTGGTCGATATGTCGCGGCGCTTCTGGATCGGTCTGGCACTGGCCTTGCCGGTCTTCGTGCTGGAAATGGGCGGGCATCTGTTTCCTGCCCTGCATCATCTGGTGCCGCCCCGCATTTCCATCTGGATTCAGCTTATACTGGCAACCCCGGTGGTGTTGTGGGCAGGCGCGCCTTTCTTCCAGCGCGGCTGGGCATCGATCCGCACACGCAATCTCAACATGTTCACGCTGGTTGCGATGGGGGCCGGTGTCGCCTGGGCCTATAGCATGGTGGCCGCCCTCGCACCCGGCCTCTTCCCCGACAGTTTCCGCGGGGAGGAAGGCAGCGTAGCCGTTTATTTTGAAGCAGCGGCGGTCATTACTGTGCTGGTCCTGCTGGGGCAGGTGCTCGAATTGCGCGCACGCGAAAGGACATCCGGCGCGATCAAGGCGCTGCTCCGTCTCGCTCCCAAGACAGCCCGGCGAATCGAATCCGATGGCAGCGAAGCCGAAGTTCCGCTGGAAGATTTACGGACCGGTGACCGTTTGCGCATTCGTCCCGGCGAAAAAGTACCGGTCGATGCAGTGGTCGAGGAAGGTCGTTCCGCGCTCGATGAATCGATGATTACCGGTGAATCCATGCCCGTTACCAAGGGCGAGGGCGATACGGTGATCGGCGGCACAATCAATCAGAGCGGTGCTCTGGTGGTGACATGCGACAAGGTCGGGCGTGACACTATGCTATCGCGCATTGTGCAGATGGTGGCCGATGCACAGCGTTCGCGTGCGCCAATTCAGGGGCTGGCCGATCGCGTGGCTGGCTGGTTCGTTCCTGCTGTGCTGATAATCGCGCTGCTTGCTTTTATCGCATGGGCCGTATGGGGGCCTGAACCGCGCTTCGCCCATGCGCTGATTGCAGCGGTTTCGGTGATGATTATCGCCTGTCCCTGTGCGCTGGGCCTGGCCACGCCGATGTCGATCATGGTGGGGATCGGGCGCGGGGCCAATGATGGTGTGCTGATCCGCAATGCCGAAGCGCTCGAACGCTTCGAAAAAGTCGATACGCTGGTGGTGGACAAGACCGGCACGCTGACCGAGGGCAAGCCTTCGGTGACACAGATCGTAACCCTCGATCCGTGGACCGAAGACACGCTTTTGCGCCTGTCTGCCGCAGCGGAGCGAGCATCCGAACATCCGCTGGCGCAGGCGATTGTAGCGGCAGCCGAAAAACGCGGTCTGGACCTGCCGCAAGTGGCGGATTTCGATTCCCCCACTGGCAAGGGTGCGCTGGGGCGGGTGGAAAATCACCGCCTGGCGCTTGGCAATGCACGGTTTCTGGAGGAACAATCGGTCGATTGTTCGGCCCTGCAGTCTCAGGCGGATGATCTGCGAGGTGACGGTGCAACGGCTATTTTCGTTGCGATTGACGGTGCCCCTGCGGGTATCATTGCCATTGCCGACGCGGTGAAGGAAACCACACCGCAGGCGCTGGCATCCTTGCGCAAGGACGATATTCGCGTGGTCATGCTGACCGGTGATAATCGCACTACGGCGCAGGCTGTAGCCCGTCGTCTCGGCATCGATGAGGTGGAAGCTGAAGTGCTGCCCGATCAGAAAAGCGATGTCGTTGCGCGGCTTAAATCGGAAGGGCGGATCGTTGCCATGGCTGGTGACGGGGTGAACGATGCCCCCGCTCTGGCAGCCGCCGATGTGGGTATTGCCATGGGTTCGGGCACTGATGTCGCGATTGAAAGCGCCGGAGTAACTTTGCTGAAAGGCGATCTTACCGGCATCGTGAAAGCGCGCCATCTCAGCCATGCGACCATGTCCAATATCCGGCAGAATCTGTTCTTCGCCTTCATCTATAATGCAGCGGGCGTTCCGATTGCCGCAGGCGTGCTTTATCCCTTCTTCGGCATCCTGCTGTCTCCCATCATCGCAGCGGCGGCCATGTCGCTTTCCTCGGTGAGCGTGGTGACCAATGCGCTTCGGCTCAACCGGGTGAAATTGTGAATATCGGAGAAGCCTCGAAAGCGGGTGGCGTCTCGCAGCGGATGATCCGCCATTACGAACAGATCGGTCTGATCCCCGAACCTGTCCGGCGCGATAGCGGCTATCGCGATTATGGCGAGCAGGATGTCCACCGGCTGCGTTTCATCGCCAATGCGCGCGATCTTGGCTTTTCCGTACCCGAAATAAAGACTCTGCTGGATCTGTGGGCCAATCGCGAAAGAGCGAGTGCCGAGGTTAAGAATCTGGCTTTGCGCCATATAGATGAGCTGGATGAAAAGATCGCCCGGCTGGAAACCATGCGCGATACGTTGCGCAACCTTGCCCGTCATTGCCATGGAGACGAGCGGCCTGATTGCCCCATTCTGCACGGTCTTGCAGCCGATCCGGCCTCTCTGTCCAAAGGCGATTGACATTTCTGCCCGTCCGCATCGCCGGGTACATTTTTTCTTATAGTTGACTGATATCGCTTTGCGGTCAGGGCGGAGCCGTTACGGCGTATGCTCCCCTGTATTTAGCTCCATATCGTTCTACAATTTATGTTGAGATTGTAGAACAATATGGTTGGAATTTTCGCCGATCTTGCTATCCGGTTTCCGAAAAATATGATACGCCCAACATAATTGGGAGAGAATGGTTTGAGTGGATTGAATTTTATCCTCGGCGAAACCGTGGACATGATCCGCGATTCGACCGAGCGATTTGCGCGTGAGAAACTGGCGCCGATTGCCGCAAGAGTGGATGCAGAGGACTGGTTCCCGCGCGCATTGTTCGCCGATATGGGCGAACTGGGCCTTCATGGTATTACGGTAGCCGAGGAATGGGGCGGGCTCGATATGGGCTATCTCGCTCATGTCGTCGCACAGGAGGAGGTGGCTCGCGCTTCGGCGTCGATAGGCCTGTCCTACGGTGCGCATTCCAATCTGTGCATCAATCAGATCCATCGCTGGGCGAATGAGGAGCAGAAGCGCCGTTATCTCCCCGAACTGGTGGCGGGCCGTCATATCGGGGCGCTGGCCATGAGCGAGGCCGGGTCCGGTTCCGACGTAGTTTCGATGAAATTGCGCGC
Organism: Altericroceibacterium spongiae; assembly: GCF_003610805.1. GTDB lineage: Bacteria > Pseudomonadota > Alphaproteobacteria > Sphingomonadales > Sphingomonadaceae > Altericroceibacterium > Altericroceibacterium spongiae. Next base: position 117,695 of record NZ_RAPF01000006.1, read on the forward strand.
TGCGAAGAAGGGGGACCGCTATATTCTGAACGGCACGAAATACTGGATCACCAACGGTTCGGAAGCCGATGTGCTGGTGGTTTATGCCAAGACCGATCCCGATGCCGGACCGCATGGCATTACAGCCTTTATCGTCGAAAAGGGTATGCCGGGCTTCTCTATCGGTCAGAAGATCGAGAAGATGGGAATGCGCGGCTCGCCCACGGTCGAACTTGTTTTCGACAATGCCGAAATTCCCGAAGAAAACGTGCTGGGTGACGTGAATAAGGGCGTGGCGGTTTTAATGAGCGGACTCGATTATGAGCGGACCGTTCTGGCCGGTGTGCAGACCGGCATCATGCAGGCCTGTCTCGACGTAGTTCTGCCGTATGTGCGCGACCGCAAGCAATTCGGCACACCGGTCGGCGAATTCCAGCTGATGCAGGCCAAGATTGCCGACATATATGTCGCGCTTAATTCCAGCCGGGCGTATCTTTATGCCGTGGCACGGGCTGCCGATGCCGGCATGACCACGCGTTACGATGCCGCCGGAGCTATTCTGCTGGCGAGCGAGAATGCGGTGAAGGTCGCGCTCGAAGCGGTGCAGGCGCTGGGCGGTGCCGGATATACCACAGACTGGCCGGTCGAGCGCTATCTGCGCGATGCCAAACTGCTCGATATTGGCGCGGGCACCAATGAAGTGCGGCGGATGCTGATCGGCCGCGAACTGTTCAAGGGGTAAGTATGAGCGGAGCTGTTATTCCGAGTAAACTCGACCTTGCGGCCCCTGAGGCGCAGGCCCGGGCCGGGCATAATCGTGCATTGGCGGCCGAACTGCATGAGAAGGTCGCCAAAGCGGCGCAAGGCGGCAATGAGCGCTCGCGTGAGCGCCATGTAGGACGTGGCAAATTGCTGCCGCGCGACAGGGTGGAGCGGCTGCTCGATCCCGGTTCGCCCTTTCTCGAACTGGGCCAGCTCGCTGCTGGCGGCATGTATGGGGATGAGATCCCCGGTGCCGGCTTGATCGGCGGGATCGGGCGCGTATCGGGGCGTCAGGTGATGGTGCTTGCCAATGATGCCACGGTGAAGGGCGGCACTTACTTTCCGATGTCGGTGAAGAAACATTTGCGGGCACAGGAAATTGCCGAACAAAACCGGCTGCCCTGTATCTATCTGGTCGATAGTGGCGGCGCCAACCTGCCCAATCAGGCCGAAGTCTTCCCCGACAAGGACCATTTCGGGCGTATATTCTACAATCAGGCCAATATGAGCGGGCAGGGTATTCCGCAGATTGCCTGTGTCATGGGAAGTTGCACGGCAGGTGGTGCCTATGTTCCGGCGATGAGCGATGAGAGCGTGATCGTGCGCGAGCAGGGGACGATTTTTCTCGCCGGACCGCCTCTGGTGAAGGCTGCAACGGGTGAAGAAATCAGTGCTGAAGATCTCGGTGGCGGCGATTTGCATGCGCGCAAGTCGGGTGTGGTCGATCATCTGGCCGAGAATGACGATCATGCGCTGACCATTTTGCGCGATATTGTCAGCAATCTGGGGGATGCCGGGAATGGCGGTCCCGGTACGAATGCGGCGCAAGGCGATATCCAGCCGCCGCTTTATGCTGCGGAAGATATGTATTCGCTGATTCCGGAAGATGTTCGCCAGCCTTACGATGTGCATGAAGTAATTGCCCGTCTGGTCGATGGCAGTGCATTCCATGAATTCAAACCGCTTTACGGAAATACGCTGGTCTGCGGTTTCGCGAAAATCTGGGGCATGGATGTGGCGATCCTTGCCAATAATGGCGTGCTCTTCTCCGAAAGCGCCGTGAAAGGCGCGCATTTCATCGAGCTCGCCTGTCAGCGCGGTATACCGCTATTGTTCCTGCAAAATATTTCCGGCTTCATGGTCGGCGGGAAATATGAGGCCGAAGGGATTGCCAAGCACGGGGCCAAGCTCGTGACAGCGGTGGCGACCGCACAGGTACCCAAGATCACAATTCTGATCGGCGGTTCTTTCGGTGCGGGAAATTACGGCATGGCCGGTCGCGCTTATAATCCGCGCTTCCTGTTCTCCTGGCCCAATAGCCGGATCAGTGTGATGGGGGGCGAACAGGCCGCCAGTGTGCTTGCCACGGTCCATCGCGATGCCGGGAAATGGAGCGAGGAGGAAGCGGAGGCTTTCAAGGCGCCGATCCGGCAGAAATTCGAAGAGGAGGGCGATCCCTATTACGCCACGGCGCGGCTCTGGGATGACGGGGTGATCGACCCCGTTCAGACGCGCGATGTGCTTGGGCTCAGCCTCGCCGCTTGTCTCAATACCCCTATCGAGGAGGCGCCCCGCTTCGGGGTGTTCCGGATGTGATTCAGTCTCTGCTTATTGCCAATCGCGGCGAAATCGCCTGCCGGATCATTCGCACGGCCCGCGCCATGGGTGTGCGTACAGTCGCGGTCTATTCCGATGCGGATGCGCAGGCGCTGCATGTTCGCATGGCCGATCAGGCCATCCATATCGGTCCGTCTCAGGCCGCTGAAAGCTATCTCAAAGGCGATGTCATCATCGCTGCTGCCAAAGAGAGCGGAGCTGAAGCGATTCATCCCGGCTATGGTTTTCTGTCTGAAAATGCCGGTTTTGCTCAAAGTGTGGCTGATGCCGGACTGATCTGGGTCGGCCCGCAGCCGGACAGTATTCGCGCTATGGGTCTGAAAGACGCCGCCAAGGCGCTGATGGCCGAAGCAGGTGTACCGGTTACACCAGGTTATTACGGTAGCAATCAGGACCCCGATTTTCTCGCCAGAGAAGCGGATAGTATCGGCTATCCGGTACTGATTAAAGCCGTGGCCGGAGGCGGCGGCAAGGGGATGCGCAAGGTAGACGATCCTGCTGATTTCGCCGATGCACTCACATCCTGCCGCCGAGAGGCGACCGCCAGCTTTGGCAATGATGTGGTGCTGATCGAAAAATGGATCGAAAGCCCGCGCCATATCGAAGTGCAGATTTTCGGGGATACACATGGGCAGGTGGTGCATCTGTTCGAACGCGACTGTTCGCTTCAGCGCCGCCATCAGAAAGTGATCGAAGAGGCGCCTGCCCCCGGCATGGACGAATTGACTCGCGAAGCCATTTGCATGGCGGCCGTCCGTGCAGGTCAGGCGGTCAACTATGTCGGTGCAGGTACGGTGGAATTCATTGCTGACGGTTCCGAAGGGCTGAAAGCCGATCGTGTATGGTTTATGGAAATGAACACCCGGCTTCAGGTCGAACATCCGGTGACCGAAGAAATTACCGGCGTCGATCTGGTCGAATGGCAGCTCCGTGTGGCAAGCGGTGAGCCGTTGCCGCTGGCGCAGCAGGAGCTTTCGATCAGCGGCCATGCCATGGAAGCGCGACTTTATGCGGAAGATCCTGCTTCTGGTTTCCTCCCAAGCACGGGACGGCTGGAGGTTTGCCGTTTCCCGCAAAATGCAGTCCGCGTGGAAACCGGAGTGGAAGAAGGTGCGCAAATCAGCCCCTTTTACGATCCGATGATTGCCAAACTGGTGACTCATGGGCCGACGCGGAAGGAGGCTATCGCTACGATGCAGGAAGGGCTTGACGGGCTTGCCGTTTGGCCGGTCAGAACCAATGCAGGCTTTCTCCATGCGGCTCTGGGGCACACGGTATTCGCCGATGGTGCGATGACGACCGGCTTTCTGGAAGCGCATCAGGATGAACTGGTGCATACAGGCGAGCCGGACAAAGCCATGCTCAATGACGCGGCGCGGGCGATCAGCCGCTACTGGAATAGCGGATCACTGGAAAAACTGGCCGGTTTCCGGCTCAACCGGCCAGTCAGACGCATGGTGACGTTCGATGTTGAGGGTGTGGAATATGAAGCCGATGCAAACCTTCCGCCGACGCCCGGTAGCCATGTCATTTCGCTCCGGGAACGCGGGGTGCTGGTGACGCGCCACGGACGGACCATGGCGGCGTTGCTGAAACGCGGCGAAAGCGCTGGCGGTGCAGCGGCTTCCAATGGCGCCATTCTCGCGCCCATGCCGGGCAATATCGTCTCGGTTCTTGTAGCGCAGGGGGACCGGGTAAGCGAAGGGCAGAAACTTCTCACGCTGGAAGCGATGAAGATGGAGCACACCCTGGTTGCTCCCTTCGACGGCATTGTGGCGGAGCTGGAAGCCAGACAGGGCGCGCAGGTGCAGGTGGAAACCATGCTCGCGCGGATCGAACTGGAGGAGCAATGATGGCAGGGCGTTTTTTCGACGAATGGCAGGTGGGCGATACGATCACGCATGAGATCCGTCGCACGGTGACCGAAGCCGATAATCTGTTTTTCTCCACCATGACGCATAATCCGCAGCCGCTTCACCTCGATGCAGAAGCGGCAAGAGCCAGCGAGTTCGGACAGATTCTCGTCAATGGCACTTTCACTTTCGCGCTGATGGTGGGCCTGTCTGTGGGAGACACCACTCTGGGCACGTTGATCGCCAATCTGGGCTATGACAAGTTGTTGCATCCGAAACCGACCTTCCTCGGCGATACACTGCGGGCGACGAGCGAGGTGGTGGAAACGCGTGCCAGCAAATCTCGGCCGGGAGCGGGAATCGTTACCTTTCGTCATTCACTCATCAATCAGCGTGACGAAGTGGCCTGCGAATGTTTGCGGATGGCGCTTCTCAAGGGAAGCGGGCAATGAGGTTGCGCTCGCTGCTTTTCGTGCCCGGAGATCGCCCTGAACGGTTCGCCAAAGCCGCCGGGAGCGGGGCAGATGCAATCATTCTCGATCTGGAGGATTCGGTTGCGCCGGAGCGCAAATCTGTGGCGCGGGACGCTGTGGCGGATTATCTGCAGGCTCCCCGTGAAACACTGGTGCTGGTGCGAATAAACCCGGTGGATATGCCACTGGCTCAGGATGATCTGGATGCCGTGCTGCTCCATGAGCCCGACGGAATTATGCTTCCCAAAGCTGAAGGCGCGGGCAGCGTGCGACAGCTTACCGGCCGCGAATGGAAACGGGATGTTCCCGTTTTGCCCATCGCGACGGAAACCCCGGCAGCGATTTTCGAGCTGGGCACATTTCGCGAGGTCGCGCCGCATCTGCTGGGGTTGACCTGGGGAGCGGAGGATTTGCCTGCCGCTATTGGCGCCAGTACTTCACGCGAGGTGGATGGCAGTTATACGCCGCCTTATGAAATGGCGCGTTCATTGGCGCTGTTCGCTGCCCATGCAGCCGGTGTTCCGGCGATAGAGACGGTTTATCCCGATTTTCGCGATGAAGCGGGGCTGGCTGTCTATGCTGCGCGCGGGCGGCGCGATGGCTTTAGCGGCATGATGGCAATTCATCCGGCACAGGTGTCGATTATTAACGCGGCCTTTCAGCCGACAGAGGAAGAGCTGGCCGATGCCCGCGCAATTGTGGATGCCTTTGCGCGTGAACCACAGGCAGGGGCGCTGAGCATCAATGGTCGCATGGTGGATCGTCCGCATTTGCTGCAGGCCAGACGGTTGATCGAACGGTCTCCAGTCTGACCGCTAAGGAGGGGCTATGACGGGGAGGCCCCGTCATAGCGAAACGGGCTTTATTTACCGGAAAGGTGGCTCGTTAAAGGCGCGCAATTTGCGACTGTGCAGGCCGGGGCCTTCAGCCCGCAAAATTTCACAGGCCCGGATTCCGATCTGCAAATGGCCACCAATCGCTTCTTCATAAAATTTATTGGCCTGCCCCGGTAGTTTGATTTCACCATGGAGCGGCTTGTCCGAGACGCAGAGCAATGTTCCGTAAGGAACGCGGAAGCGATAACCCTGCGCGGCGATTGTCGCGCTTTCCATTTCGATACCCACTGCACGGCTCTGCGACAGGCGCTGAGCCGTGTGGCTGTAGCGCAATTCCCAGTTGCGGTCGTCGGTGGTTACGATGGTACCGGTTCGCATACGTTGCTTGAGGTCCAAACCGCGCGCACCGCTCACTTCTTCGGCCGCTCCGGCCAGGGCCTGCTGCACTTCTGCGATGGCGGGCAGCGGAATTTCCGGAGGCAGAACGGCATCGAGCACATGATCGTCCCGCTGATAGGCGTGGGCAAGCACGAAATCGCCGATCTTCTGGCTGGGGCGCAGACCACCGCAATGGCCGATCATCAACCAGGCTTCGGGACGCATCACGGCAAGGTGATCGGTGATGGTTTTGGCATTGGACGGGCCGACCCCGATATTGACCAGCGTGATCCCCATGCCGTCTTCCGCAATCAGGTGATAGGCCGGCATCTGGTGGCGCCGCCATGCTGTGTCCGAAAGCTGTGTGCGGGCATTTTGCGTCTGTTCCTGGATGAACAATCCGCCCGCGCCGGCAAGGGCGGTATAGCGGCCCTGTCCAACCTGTTCGGCACCCCAGTCAACGAATTCATCGACATAGCGATGGTAATTGGTGAACAGGATAAAACGCTGGAAATGCTCTGGCCGCGTACCGGTATAATGGGCGAGGCGGGCAAGCGAGAAATCGGTCCGCAAGCCATCGAAGAGCGATAGCGGTATCGGATCACCGTCTTCGCCCAGTTCCATTCCATCGGCCAGTTCATCGCCGATCAGCGCAAGATCGGTGGACGGGAAATATTGCGCCAGTTCGGGCGGGCTGATCCGGGCCATGGCCGCACCTTCGGCGCCGTCCAGAACATAGGGAAAAGGGATTTCCTGCCGAGAACGGCGCACTTCCACATCTATTGTGTAATCGCTCAATAGCAGATCGAGCTGTTCGGTGAGATAATCGGCAAATAGCTGCGGGCGAGTGACGGTGGTGGCATAAGTGCCGGCATCTATAAGCCGTCCAAAAGCGCGTGAGCGGGTCGTTTTACCGGCTTCGCCATTATAATGGATCAGCAATTCCGGATAGCAATAGCTGCCATCTTTGCGCCTTTCAGGCGGGGGCAGTGTGCCATGTTCACCGTAAGCGAGAATGTCCTGCCGCAGAGTTTCGACAGCTTGAATATGAATGGCCGTGAGTTCGGCGATTATGTTTTTGCTCGTTTTCATCTTGAGCAATTAAGCGATCTTTTCTGACATTTCAAAGGCAAAGAACCGGTCACATGATTGTTCCGAACGAGCGATGCAAAAAGGGCGCAGATTCCTCGCGGAAACTGCGCCCTTTTTGCATCGGAGCCGAACGGCGTCCGGACAGAAAAACGAGGCTCAGGCCTGCTGTTCTTCTTCCGTTGCGCCTTCTTCGAGCATTTCTTCGGGAATTTCACCCGGCTCGGCATTCGGATCTTTTTCTTCGGTAAAGCCTTCGCTCTGAGCCTGTTCTTCTTCGAACATCTGGGCCATCACGTCGATGCCCTGGCTCTGCAATTCGGCTTCGTCGTCCGAACGTGCGACATTGGCCTTCACCGTCACATGAACTTCCGGGTGCAGCGCAACGCGAACATCGAACATGCCGATGGTCTTGATCGGGCGTTCCAGAATGATCTGCGACTTGTTGATTTCGTGGCCCTTTTCGACCAGCTTTTCAGCAATATCGCGAACATTGACGGAACCGTAAAGGTGGCCGGCATTGGAAGAGGCGCGGATCAGAACGATCTCGGTGCCTTCCACGCCCTTGCCCTGTGCTTCGGCGGCGTCGCGCTTCTCGGCATTTTCCTGCTCGAGACGGGCGCGGTTTGCTTCGAAAACCTTCTTATTGGCTTCGTTAGCGCGCAGAGCCTTCTTGTTGGGAAGAAGGAAGTTACGTGCATAGCCGTCGCGGACGGTAACAACGTCACCGATCGAGCCCAGCTTCTCGATACGTTCGAGGAGAATGATATCCATGGAGGCTTCTCCTTACTTCACGATATAGGGCAGAAGGCCCAGGTGGCGGGCGCGCTTGATCGCCTTGGACAGCTCACGCTGTTTCTTGGCAGAAACGGCGGTGATGCGGCTCGGGACGATCTTGCCGCGTTCGGACATGAAGCCCTGCAGCAGGCGGATATCCTTATAGTCGATCTTCGGCGCATTCTTGCCCGAGAAGGGGCAGGATTTGCGGCGACGGAAAAACGGACGTGCCATCTTAATTATCTCCTCCGCGGCGCTTACGGTCACGGTCATTCTTGCGCATCATCACCGAGGGGCCAGCTTCATGCTCTTCCACGGCGATGGTCAGCCAGCGGATGACATCTTCATTGATGCGGTTCTGCCGTTCGAGTTCCGCGACAATAGAGCCGGGGCCTTCGATGTTCAGCAGGACGAAATGCGCCTTGCGGTTACGGTCGATCTTGTAGGCGAGGCTTTTTACGCCCCAGGTCTCGGTCTTGGTGACCTTGCCGTCATTCTTTTCGACGATTTCCGTGGCGGCTGCAGCAAGTGCATCGACCTGGCTCTGGCTCAGGTCCTGGCGCGCCAGGAAAACATGCTCATAAAGAGCCATGCTTCATGTCCTTTCACTTCTGCCGATCGCTGACCTTCGCGCGGATCGCGAGAGGCCCCTCCGGCTTTCTTTAAAATCCCTCGAGCAGGCGCATTCGAGTCCATACTTCCAAGGAAGGGGCGCTCATACGCGATTCACATGCAAATGCAAGCGCGCAAGCGCCTGTAATGGGCTTTATCCCTGTGAAGCAGCCCGCCCTGTTTTATACAGAGCGGGGGGATATTCATCAAAACTTGGCCTGTAATCCGGCTGCATAATAGCCGTCTCCGATATTACCCTTTACATTGAGCATCGGTAGCAGCGGATAGGATATCGTACCATAGGGGCGCAGATCGTCGTCAAGTCGGGCGCCGACGCCCAGTGTTACGGACATGGGAACCGTATAGGTCGCTTCGACCTTGCCATAAAAGCTGACCGCGGAATCGTCGCATTTGTCGTCATCGACGAAGTTGCCTGTGCGGCCATCGCGGCAGCCGCTGTTCATGCCATCGTCATCGTCGAAATAGCGCGGATTGTCGTCATCGTGAACGAACAGACCGACGCCCGGTGTAACGGCGAAGCCGCCTGACTGGACGAGCGAATAATTGACGCCGAATTCACCGCCCCAGTCACCATCCTCCTTCGCAACGCCGGCATCCACCGCCACCTGCGCCGCCGCCGGGCAGGCTCCGAAAACGGTACCTGCCGCCAGAGCCGCCGCGACAATTGCTGTGCGCGATTTCATCGAATATTCTCCTCACATAATTTCCGGTCGATCAATGCTCTCTTACGTAGGAGCGGAATCCTGCGAAACTCCGCAGGAATCGCTATACCGCAAGCCTGACTCGGTCCGTCTTGTCGGTGCAGCAACTGAACCCGTTGTTTACGGCGATAGTTCGTTCGGCAGGCTGTGTCCGCTATGCGGGCGACAGGGTGGAATTAACCGAGCTGTTCGAGAATGCGTTTCGCAAAAAGCGTCAGAGTATCGTCGCGGGCGCCCATGATAACGATGCGGTCTCCCGGCTCGGCAATGTCGATGATCCGGCTCCCGCAAGCCTCCCTTTCGGGGATATACTCCGCCTTTCCGCCGGCTTCTTCGATCAGCCGGACGATCCGGGCACTGCCTTCGGAGCGGTCCACCGTCCCGCCGAAATAGACCGGATCGCACAATATCGTGCGATCCTCAGGCCCGAGTAATCTGGCAAAAACTTTCGCCAGCTCGTGTCCCATTTGCCTGAGCGGCCCGTAGCCATGAGGCTGAAAGAAGGCGATGACCCGGCCCGGATGCTGTTTCAGCGTACGCAAGGTTGCGACGCATTTCTCGGGATTATGGCCGAAATCGTCGATCACCGTGATGGCATTGCTGCTGGTGCCGACAATGTCGAACCGACGGGCAAGGCCGGTAAAGCTCGCCAGTGCATTGGTCGCTTCGCCCGGATCGATTCCGGCCTGCACGGCAGCGGCAATGGCGGCAAGGGCATTGGAAAGATTATGCCGCCCCGGCATCCGAAGGCGCAAGGGATAGCCGGTGTCGCTGCGGCGGTCGACCATCAGCGCGGAAATGCCCATTGGTTCATCTTCTATCGTGCCGGGTTCGATGCCGATATCCGCTTTGGGATGAGCGATGCCGAAGGACAGTTTTTTCGGCAGTTTTTCGCCGATATAACGCGCTTCGTCATTGTCCCAATTGACCGCGGCTTTGTCGCCGGTCCGCGCAAAATTGCCAAATAAAACACGCAATTGTTCGATGCTCTTATGGTCGAGGCTAACATTGAGCAGCAGAGAAACGGACGGTTTGTAAAGCGCGATCGAGCCGTCGCTTTCATCCACTTCGCTGACGAACAGGCCGCTTTCACCCACCCTTGCACTGGCGAAAGGCGTGTCGGGCGAGACGAAATTTTTCATCACTGCACCATTCATGATGGTGGGATCTTCACCGCAGCGATAGAGAATCCAGCCCAGCATGCCGGTCACGGTCGACTTGCCCGAAGTCCCGCCTACCGCAATGCGATAGGGGGCGGTGTTGAACAGGGTTGAAAGCAGTTCCGCCCGGCTCATCCGCTCGCAGCCCAGCTCTCTGGCGCGGACCATTTCGGGCACTGTATCTTCGACAGCGGCGGAGGCGACCAATGTCTGACCCGGTGATGTGATACCGCTGCCATCCTGCGGAAAAAGGCGGAAACCCTGCGCTTTCAGCCAGTCGAACTTGGTCGGTGTGCGGCCCTGATCGTAGCTCCGGTCCGACCCTGCCACTTCCGCTCCGCGCGCTTTCAGGATGGTCGCCAGCGGCAACATGCCGGAGCCGCCAATACCGCAGAAGAACCAGGGATGAGAAGTGAGCGCAGCGGCGTTTTCAGAGGTCATAATGGGAGGGTTAAGGGCTTTGCTGCGGGGGATCAACACACGTTTCACAGGTGACGGGAAGCGCCAGGGGCATTAGGCAGGAGGGATGACGCGAATTGCCATCTGTGCGCCCGCCACTCCGATTACCCGCGAAAGGGCTGGCTGGGTCTATGCTTATGCGAAAACCGCTTTTCCGCAGGTGGAATTGCTGTTTCACGAACAATGTTTCGCGGAGGAAGGACATTTCGCCGGTTCCGATGCGGTGCGGCTGGCAGCCTTGCTGGAATGCGCCAACGATCCGTCCTGCGATGCGGTATGGTTTGCCAGAGGAGGGTATGGCAGCAACCGGATTGCAGCGCTGGCAGTCGATCAACTCCATGATTCTGCTCTTAAAAAAACCTATATCGGCTATTCGGATAATGGCTATATTCTGGCCGCATTATATCGCGCGGGGATTGGCAATCCGGTTCATGGACCGATGGTTATCGACGGATCTGCGAGCGGGCGCACAGACGGACTGAACAGGGCCATAAACTATCTGAACGGGGCCAGAGACGGGCTGGAAGGAAGCCTGGACGGCCGCCCGGCAGTGGCCTTCAATCTGATGACGCTGGCGATGATATGCGGGACCGAAATGATGCCCGATCTCACCGACCATGTGGTGATGGTGGAGGAGGTGTCCGAATATCTCTATGCGGTGGACCGATTGTTCTTTCACATCACGCAGCATCTGCACGGCATTGCCGGATTGCGGCTCGGGCGTGTGTCCGATGTGCCCGAAAATGCCCGGCCTTTCGGTGCCGATCCGGAACAAATAGCGCGCTATTGGTGCGGGCGCGAAGGCATACCCTATCTCGGAAAAGCCGATATCGGGCATGATCTTGGTAATAAAATCGTGCCATTCGGCCTTGCGGGACGCAGCCGGGCCTCATAATCGGCGCGGCAAATGAGGAGATGACCATGCGAGCATTCGTATTTCCGGGGCAAGGCAGCCAGAAAGTCGGCATGGGTGCCGATCTTGCCGAAGCCAGCGCGGCAGCGCGCGAAGTTTTCGAAGAGGTGGATGAGGCCCTGTCCCAGAATCTTTCACGCATCATGCGCGAAGGGCCGGAGGATGCGCTGACTCTGACCGAAAATGCCCAGCCCGCCATCATGGCCAATGCCATGGCGGTTTTGCGCATTCTGGAAAAGGAATGCGGCGTGTCGCTCGCCGATAAGGGCGATTGCGTGGCAGGCCATTCGCTCGGTGAATATACGGCATTATGTGCTGTCGGCGCATTCTCTCTGGCCGATACGGCACGGCTGCTCAAATTGCGCGGGCAGGCGATGCAGGCCGCCGTACCGGTGGGCGAGGGGGCGATGGCGGCGCTGCTCGGCGCCGATATCGAGAAGGCGACTGCGCTCGCCGAAGCTGCCGCCCAGGGGCAGGTATGCCAGATCGCCAATGATAACGATCCGGGGCAGGTTGTGCTGTCGGGCCACCGCGAAGCGATCGAACGCGCTGTCGCCATGGTGAAGGATCACGGGATCAAGCGCGGCGTGCTGCTGCCGGTTTCCGCACCGTTCCATTGCGAGCTGATGCAGCCTGCGGCCGATGCCATGGCCGAAGCGCTGGAGAAAACGCCGCTGCAACCGCTGCATTTGCCGGTCTATGCCAATGTCACTGCCTCGATCGTTAGCGAACCGATGGTGGAGCGGGACCTGCTGGTCGAGCAGGTTTGCGGCCGGGTCCGCTGGCGCGAAAGCGTGATCGCGATGCACGCAGCCGGGGTCGAGGACTTCGTCGAACTGGGCGGCAAGGTTCTGGGGCCGATGATCGGCCGCACGGTGAAGGATGTGCAGATTACCAGCGCCGTGACGATGGATCAGATCGAGGCGCTGGCCAAGGCGCTTTGAAAACCCCGCTTAGTAAGGCTGTAAAATGAGGATGAGCCATGTGGGATGAACGCTATGCCGAAGAAGGGCTCGCTTATGGCGACGCCGCCAATGACTTCCTCGTTCAGCAGGTGAGCGCGTTGCAGCCCGGCAATTGTCTGTGTCTTGCCGAAGGGCAGGGGCGCAATGCCACATGGCTGGCGCAGCAGGGATTCGATGTTACGGCGGTGGACCAGTCGGCGACGGGGCTCGCCGCCGCACGCGATTTCGCCGCGCAGCGCGGTGTCTCTATCCGGACGGAGGTGGCCGATCTTGCGGATTACGATCTCGGGGAAGCGCGATGGGACAATATGGTCTCGATCTTTGCGCATATGCCCTCGGTAGTGCGCAAGGCGCTGCACAGCCGTGTTGCGCGGGGGCTGAAGCCGGGCGGGGTCTTCCTGCTCGAAGCCTATACGCCGGAAACGCTGCAAACCTCCGGCATGGGCGGTCCGAAAGAGCCGGATCTGCTGATGACGCTGGAATCGTTGCGCGAGGAATTGCAGGGTCTCGAATTTCGTGTCGGGCGGGAAATCCGGCGCGATGTGAACGAAGGTAAATATCATCGGGGTGAAGGTGCGGTGGTGCAGGTCATTGCCCGCAAGCCTGAAGGAGAATGAAAGCAATGTTCGATCTTACGGGAATGACGGCTCTGGTGACGGGCGCCAGCGGCGGTATCGGCTCTTCGATTGCGCGCAGTCTGGCCGCCCAGGGTGCCCGGCTGGCGCTGTCCGGTTCCAATGCCGACAAGCTGCGGGCTTTCAGGGAAGAGCTGAATGAGGAATTCGGCCATGACCATGTGGAGATCACCTGCAATCTGTCCGATGACAAGCAGGTGGATGAGCTGGTTCCGGCGGCGGTCGATACGCTCGGCAAACTCGATATTCTGGTAAATAATGCCGGCATCACGCGTGACAGTCTCGCCATGCGAATGAAAGACGAAGATTTCGAAGCGGTTCTGAAAATCAATCTCGAAGCCGCCTTTCGCCTGATGCGGGCGGCGACCCGACCGATGATGAAAGCGCGTTTCGGCCGGATGATTAACATCACCAGTGTTGTGGGCGCGACCGGCAATCCGGGGCAGGCCAATTATGCAGCGGCCAAGGCCGGGCTGGTCGGCATGTCTAAAAGCATGGCGCAGGAACTGGCTGCCCGTGGCATTACGGTGAACTGCGTCGCGCCGGGCTTTATCCGCACGGCGATGACCGATGTTCTGCCCGATGCCCAGAAGGAAGCGCTCAATGCGAAAATTCCGATGGGCCGCATGGGTGAAGGAGAGGATATCGGGGCTGCCGTGGCTTATCTCGCCTCTAAGGAAGCTGGTTATATGACCGGCCAGACTCTGCATGTGAATGGTGGCATGGCGATGTTCGCCTGATTTCCAATTGAAGCCGGGCAGAGGCCTGTTTAAGGATTTTTGCCCGGTTTTATCCCCAGATTCGCTTTATGTCGCGCGGTTCGCTCTTGCCGCATAAAGCACTGGCGGTAAGGATTATGCGACGTTTTATCCGGCGCCCAGGGCGATTCCGCGAGGGGCGCGTGAGGGGAATGAGAATATTATGAAGGCCACCATCGAACGCGCGACGCTGCTTCGCTGCCTGTCTCACGTCCAGTCGGTGGTGGAGCGGCGCAACACCATTCCCATCCTTTCCAATGTCCTGATCGAAGCGAGCGCGGACGGAACGCTCAGAATCATGGCCACCGATCTCGATCTGCAGGTGGTGGAAAGCCTCTCCGCCGTTTCGGTGGATGTGGCCGGATCGATTACCGTTTCTGCGCATCTGCTGTTCGATATTGCCCGCAAATTGCCCGATGGCAGCCAGGTGAGCATGGAAACGGCCGATAACCGCATGACGGTGAAGGCCGGGCGCAGCCGCTTCTCGCTGCCTACTTTGCCGCGGGACGATTTCCCTGTGATCGTGGAAGGCGATCTGCCGACCAGCTTCCAGCTTCCGGCGAAAATGCTGGCCGAACTGATCGACCGGACGCGTTTTGCGATCTCGACCGAAGAGACCCGTTATTACCTCAATGGCATTTTTCTGCATGTTGCCGACGATGCCGAGCCGGTTCTCAAGGCCGCGGCCACGGACGGCCACCGCCTTGCCCGCTTCACCCTGCCACGCCCCGAGGGGGCCGAAGGGATGCCCGATGTGATCGTGCCGCGCAAAGCCGTGGGCGAATTGCGCAAGCTGCTCGAAGAAGCGCTGGACAGCAATGTCGCGATCGATCTGTCGGCCAGCAAGATCCGTTTCTCGCTCGGCGGTGAAGGCGGCGTGGTGCTGACCTCCAAGCTGATCGACGGAACTTTCCCCGATTACAGCCGCGTCATCCCTACCGGGAATGACAAGCTTCTGAAGCTCGATCCGCGCAGCCTGTATGACGGGGTGGACCGTGTCGCGACCATCGCCACCGAAAAGACCCGCGCGGTCAAGATGGGGCTGGATCAGGACCGGGTAACGCTCTCGGTCAGTTCGCCCGATAACGGCACGGCGGCCGAAGAAGTCCCGGCCGATTATTCTGCCGAAGGGTTCGAGATCGGCTTTAACGCCAATTATCTGAAAGATATTCTCAGCCAGATCGAAGGGGACAGCGTGGAACTGCATCTCGCCGATCCGGGTGCCCCCACGCTGATCCGTCAGAACGATGCCAGCCCGGCGCTCTATGTTCTGATGCCGATGCGGGTCTGAGACAGACTGGCGGTGGAGACAGCATCTTTACCGCTTATTCGCCATGCCCCTTTCGACTCTGTTTCTCCTGATCGGCGCGGCTCTGCTGGTCTTCCTGCTGTTCTGGCTGCTTGTCACTACAGTATTGCAGCGAGTGGCGGGCTGGCCGCAGCTCGAAAAGGCTTTTCCCGACCGTGACGAAAGGCCTGAGGTGATATTCCGTATGCAGTCGGGCATGATCGGGATGAGCGCAAAGCGGCGTATCGCGCTCAGCGCTTGCCTGCGTTACGATATTTGTCCCGGCGGGATGCGCTTTATGATCTGGCGACTGTTCGGTCCTTTCGCCAAACCCTTTTTTGTTCCCTGGCGCGCGCTGGAAATGCGGGATGATGATAAAGTGCTTAGGAACGGGGCCTTTCTCGCTTTCGGGAAGTCGGAAAGCGGGGGCATGTGGATGTCCGGGCCAGCGGCTGTTCGCTTGCGTGACAGGGCAAAAGGGCGAATAAAATACAATAATGCAGCCGATTAGTTGAATTAATTTATTATCGGGCTTTGCAATGAAGCCGCAATATCGTGCTTTTATGGTCCGGACGGTAAAGAACACGCCCGGCGGTTAACGCTTTTTCAAGCGGCTTAGTCCACCAGAGCACTATGAAAAGTGGTGTTAAACCCTTCCAGAATCAGATGAAAAAACAGGTTTCGCAAGAACGTGCCCGCCGGCGCTTTGCGGTTCCTGTCACTCAGTCTGATTCCGTGGATGAAAGCGGCAGCAAGGTCGCTGACCCGGTGATGGGTGTCGCCACCGTACCTCTGCCACCGGAAGGAGAACGCCGTTTCCATGACCGCCGCCGGGTCCGGAGGCGCGAACTCGATCCCGGCCCGGCCGGCGGTCTGTTCAAAAGATCATGGGTGCCGCGTTCCTGGCCTGTCGTGGTGATTATCATGACGCTGGCTCTGTTTGTCTGCATTGTGGTGACGGCCTCTCTGCCCCCCGTAGCCGCTGCTCTTCCGCTGGGTCTGGCTGTGCTGACAGGGGCGGGCATGCAGGTCGCCTTCATGGCAATAGGCGAGTGTGACGGGCGCAGAATGGCGAAATATTCCGCTATCGGCCTGACCATCGTTCTGCCCAATCTGCTCTATGGTTTCGGTCTCACCGCCTGGGTGTCTTCCGGCGGACTGACCTGGCCGGTGGCGATTGCGGTCATGGCGTGTCTGGGCACTTCGGCAGCCATCTGTCTCCGGCGCTTTCCAACACTGATCTATACGGTGTCCGCTTCCTTGTGGCTTCCTGCCATCATTGCTTTTCCGAACTGGTCGGCTCTTGCGGCACTGGCACTGGCCATGCTGATTACGCTGGTCGTGGCCAAACGCCAGGCGGTGATCGACCGCTACGAAGCGCAGCAGCTCGCTGCGATAGACCGGCTGCGGCAGCGGGCGCAGGATATTCTGATCGATTACGAGGAAACCGGGCAGGGCTGGTTCTGGGAAACCGACCGCCGGGCGCAGCTTACCTATCTGTCCGAACCGGTGGCCCGGATGCTGGGCCGGTCTTCCGACGATCTGATCGGCCGCCCGCTGACCGACATTTTCGATTTGGGGGATTACGGCCAGACGGAAGAACGCACGCTGATGTTTCATCTGGCGGCGCGCTCCTCTTTCCATGAATTGCCGGTGCGTGCGGCGATTGTGGGAGAAGAGCGATGGTGGTCGATCAGTGGCCGACCGACTTTCGATGAACAGCATAACTTCACCGGCTTCCGGGGTTCGGGCACCGATCTCACGGAAAAGCAACGCAGCCAGCAATGGACGACAAGGCTGGCGCATTACGATTCGCTGACCGGGCTCGCCAACCGTTTTCAGCTCTCGCAGTCGCTGGAAAAAATCCTTTCCATGCCGCATCAGACAGATCGTTGCTGCGCCTTTCTGCTGCTCGATCTCGACCGTTTCAAGCAGGTCAACGATACGCTGGGCCATCCGGCGGGCGATGCGCTGCTGAAACAGGTGGCGAGCAGGCTGGAAGATACGGCCGGCAGGATCGGGCAGACCGGCCGGCTGGGCGGTGATGAATTCGCCCTCATCATTCCGGGCCAGGTCGAACGGCAAAGCCTTGCCGTGCTGGCCGAACAGATCATCCGTGTGCTGAGCGAACCCTATATTGTGGAAGGGCAGCGTGTCGTAATCGGCGCTTCCATCGGCATAGCCTGTTCGCCGCAAGACGGTGCTACGCGCGATACGCTGGTGCGCAATGCGGATCTGGCGCTTTATGCCGCGAAGGATGCCGGGCGTGGCGGCTATTATTTTTACGAGACCGATCTTCATGCCGAAGCCGAGGCACGCACTGCCCTGGAGCAGGATCTGCGCAGCGCGATTTCCTCGGGCGAATTGCAGCTTTTCTATCAGCCGGTCGTATCGGTGGCGACCGAGGAGATTACCGGCTTCGAAGCGCTGCTGCGCTGGAAGCATCGCGAACATGGGTGGATTTCACCCCGGACTTTCGTGCCTCTGGCCGAGGAAAAGGGGCTGATTACGCTGATCGGTGAATGGGCGCTGATGACGGCCTGCCACGATCTGGCGAAGTGGCCGGAGAATATTCGGGTGGCGGTGAATGTCTCGCCGCTGCAATTCGCCAATGCTAATTTGCCCTCGATCGTGATGAATGCGGTGGCGCAGGCCGGCATCGATCCGTCGCGGCTCGAACTGGAAATCACCGAAAGCGTGTTCCTCAATGATGATGGCGAAGCCGCAGCGATGTTTGCCACGCTCAAACGGATCGGTGTCAGGCTGGTGCTGGACGATTTCGGGACCGGTTATTCCTCGCTCAGCCATATAGAGCGTGCCCCTTTCGACCGGATCAAGATCGATCAGAGTTTCGTGCGCGGAGCCACTCACGAGGGTAGTCGCAACGGGGCGATTATCTCCTCGATTACCAGTCTGGCCGTCGCGCTGGGCATGGAAACGACGGCCGAGGGTGTCGAAACATTCGATGAACTGGAGCTGGTGCGCCGGTATGGCTGCAGCCATGTGCAGGGTTTCATTTATGAACCCGCTCTCAGCCCCGAAGCGGCGTTGCAACGTCTGGCAGGCGGGCTGAATGCCATGGCGCAGGGGAAAAGAGTTGCACGCTCCCCGCGCGAATCCGTGCTGTGCCGGGTGGTCCTGGAGCATGGCGGACAGCGCTATAATGCCACGATCCGCAATATTTCGCGCAATGGCGCCCTGATAGAAGGGCTGTGGAACGTCCCGGCGAATACCGTGTTCGATCTGCAATTCCCCGAGGGACTCCGGGTCGAGGCGCAGGCCCGCTGGTGTCAGGAAGACAAGATGGGCGTCGAATTCGGCCGTCCGGTCGAGCGTGACGGCAACAGGCCGGCATTTGTCGACGGTGCTCCGCCGGATGTTCCGCAGGGAACGGCGGCGATACGCGCGGCAGGGTGAGCCAAAACCGCTTGCCGCGTGCATTTGCTATGCTGACAGCGCGCATCGGGCAGGCTAGAGGGCCGGAATGACCGACCTTTCGCTGATCCGTAATTTTTCGATTATCGCCCATATCGACCATGGCAAGAGCACGCTGGCCGACCGTCTGATTCAGGTCACTGGGGGCCTGACAGAGCGCGAGCTGAAAGAGCAGGTGCTCGATAATATGGATATTGAGCGCGAACGCGGGATCACCATCAAGGCGCAGACCGTCCGGCTCGATTACACGGCATCGGACGGCAAGACCTATCAGCTCAATCTGATGGACACGCCGGGCCATGTGGACTTCGCTTATGAAGTCTCCCGCAGTCTTGCCGCCTGCGAAGGCGCGCTGCTGGTGGTCGATGCGGCGCAGGGCGTGGAAGCGCAGACGCTGGCCAATGTCTATCAGTCGATCGAGCATGACCATGAAATCGTGCCGGTCATTAACAAGATCGATTTGCCCGCCGCCGATCCCGACAAGGTCAAGAATGAGATTGAGGAAGTTATCGGCCTCGATGCCAGCGATGCGGTGCTCACATCCGCCAAATCGGGTATCGGGATCGAAGATGTGCTCGAAGCGCTGGTCAGGCGTATCCCGCCGCCCGAGGGCGAGCGCGACGAGCCGCTGAAAGCCATGCTGGTCGATAGCTGGTACGATCCCTATCTCGGCGTGGTCATTCTGGTGCGTGTGATGGACGGCGTGCTCAGGAAAGGGCAGCAGATCAAATTCATGCAGGGCGGCACGACCCATCTGGTCGACCGGGTGGGCTGTATGCGCCCGAAAATCGAACAGCTTCCCGAACTCGGCCCCGGCGAGATCGGCTTCATCACCGCGCAGATCAAGGAAGTCGAACAGGCCAAGGTCGGCGATACGATCACCACGGTGAAGGGCGGGGCGGATAAGCCGTTGCCCGGCTATAAGGAAGTGCAGTCGGTGGTGTTTTGCGGCCTCTTCCCGGTCGATGCCGCCGATTTCGAGAAATTGCGCGAAAGCATCGGCAAGCTCAGGCTCAACGATGCGAGCTTTACGTTCGAAATGGAAAATTCCGCAGCGCTGGGTTTTGGCTTCCGCTGCGGTTTTCTCGGCCTGCTCCATCTGGAAATCATTCAGGAACGTCTCAGTCGCGAATACGATCTCGATCTGATTACCACCGCCCCTTCGGTGGTTTATCGCCTGACCATGACCGATGGCAGCACGCAGGAATTGCATAATCCGGCCGATATGCCCGATCCGGTGAAGATCGACACGATGGAAGAACCCTGGATCAAGGCCACTATCTATACGCCCGACGAATATCTCGGATCGATCCTCAAACTGTGTCAGGACCGCCGGGGTATTCAGCGCGATCTGACCTATGTCGGCGGGCGGGCGCAGGTGGTTTACGAATTGCCTCTCAATGAAGTGGTGTTCGACTTCTATGACCGGCTGAAAAGCATATCACGCGGCTATGCGAGCTTCGATTACGAACAGATCGGTCTGCGCGAAGGCGATCTGGTCAAGATGAATATTCTGGTGAACAATGAACCGGTCGATGCATTGTCGATGATCGTTCATCGCAGTCAGGCCGAAGGCCGCGGACGGGCTCTGTGCGAAAGGCTGAAGGATCTGATCCCGCGCCATATGTTCAAGATTCCGATTCAGGCGGCGATCGGTGCCAAGGTTATTGCCCGTGAGACGATCAGCGCCATGCGCAAGGATGTGACCGCGAAATGTTATGGCGGCGACATCACGCGCAAGAAGAAGCTGCTCGAAAAGCAGAAGGAAGGCAAAAAGCGGATGCGTGAATATGGCAATGTGTCGATTCCGCAGGAAGCGTTCATCGCCGCCTTGCGGATGGGCGAGGAATAAACGCCAGGGCGCATTCCGATGTGCTGACCGGATCTGTAAACGCCAAAGAAAACGGGGCCTTGCGGGGCCCCGTTTCTATATGCGGTAAAGAGTAAAGATATGCCCGATCAGGCGGCGGAGGCAGTCCGTCGGCGGCGCCAGAAGAACAGGCCGGCCAGCGCTGCGCCGAAGAGGGTCAGCATGCCCGGTTCCGGAACCGGCGTGCCGCCGCCGCTGGAGGAGCTGCCGCCCGAGCTTGTCGAATTACCGGGATCTTCAGGCGGGTAATAACCGCCATTATAGGTGCCGACATGCATTTCGCCATTCTGGTCCATGCTGCCGAAGACAGCGGAGCCCTGAATATAGTTCGATGTCATCGCATGGGCCTCGGGCGCGAGCACTGAACCGCCCCATGCCGTGGAGAGCGAGAGATTTTCCGCATCGGGGAAGTTCCAGATGACATGCTCGCCCAGATTATTGGTGCCGCCGAGGAAATTGTCGTTCAGATTGATCGTCGATCCCGAGACATTCACAATCGCTGTATCGGCACCGTTCAGATTGAACTGAATTTCACCGATCTTGTCGAGATCGGACGCATCGATGTTGAACACGGCCACGCCATCGGCATCGGGCCTGGCATTGAAAGTGCCGCGATTACCATTGATGGACAAATCGCTGTTCGCGCTCTGCGTGCTCATTGCATAAGAGAGATTGCCCATCGAAGTTTCGATGAGGCTCTTCTGCTGCGTCAGATTCTGTGTGAAGCCCGGATCGGAATTGGCGAGACCCGCATTCACCGTGTTGCTGTTCACATTCGTGTTGCTGATTGTGCCGCCCACCAGAACGGTCTGCGGAGACCCATTGAGATTGAAGCCGCTATTGACATTGCCGCCAACAATCGCACCCGAACCGTTATTGAGGTTTTTGTGACCGCCATTCACATCGCCCACCACGGTGAGGCCGGGCGTGCCAGTCGGTGAAGCGGGAATAGTGCGGATATTGTAGTTCGACGAATTGCCGTTCAGGTTACCGCCGACAAAAGTGCGTCCTTCCACTTCCGAGGAGGAATTGAGATCACCCAGAACCACAAGGTTCCATGTCCGCAGAACGTCCGTGCCGGCGATCAGCGAAGACGAGGCCGAAGCCGGTACAGCAACCAGCGTAACCGCCATGGCAGCAAGGGAAAGCGAAGTTCGGCAAGTCAGCGACACGATAGCAATCTCTCTCTCAATTCAGATCCTGATAGGCTCGTCCCATAGCCGGATGCTGTCGAACGGGCAGGGTTGCTTTGCATTCGTTTCATTTCGAAACGCCTAACGGAGACTAGTCAGTTTTGCTTAAAGCAAGGGATTCCGGGTAAATTGTCTGGCAAGCGCATGATAAATAGTTGGAAAGTGGAATTCGTTTCGAGTGATGGTCGGAAATTGGGCAGGGTGAGGGCGCGAGAGAGTGTGCGAAAGGTCAAAAAGCTGAAAGCCTTTCCCTTACTCTTGCAGCACGAATCATCCCGTCATTCCCCATCGCCGGGGCCCGACAGGGCGGCATAGGCGAAGCGGACAAGCTGGTTCGTTCCTTCCTCGCCCGTATTGGCGAATATGCCTTCGCGGTTCAGGCGCGTGCGCGGCGGCGGGCCGAGCGCTGCCCCGGCAATGAAACGCAGCCGGGCCATCAGTTCTTCCGGTGAAAGATGCGGCAGATGAGGTTGCGCAAGCCGCATGACATTCCGGGCGATTGCGGCCATTTCATGGGTCAGCCGCTCGCTCAGCTCACCGCTTTCGCGTGAGGCGATTTCATCGATTACCGCCAGAGCGCGGCCGCCGGGCGTAAAGGCGCCGGGCAGCAGCAGGGGCTCCAGCCAGCGGCGCAACAGCACCGGCAGGGCTGCATCATCATCGGGCAGGGGCTCATCCAGAGCCTTCCACGCTTCGCGCATGGGCATGAGGTTATGATCGCATAATGTTTCGAGCAGCCCTGCCACCCCGCCAAAGTGATAAGTTATCAGGGCAGAGTTCAGTCCTGCCAGATCGCCCACCCGACGCACGGTCAGATAACCCACCCCATGTTCGATGACGATCCGCTCGGCTGCGGCGAGAAGTCTGGCTTTGCTCTTTCCGGTCATATCCTCGTTACCATCTCTAAAATTTAATCGCTTGCATAAATTCACGGAATCGGCGATTTATACAAGTCGGAAAACCACGGTATAAGCCGCATAAGAGGAGAGAGTGTGATGGCAAGTCTGGCCCAGACCGATATTGAAGAAACCGCCCGGCAAACGCGAACCATGATCCGCTACCTCGCGCCGGGCGACTTTGTGACCCGCCGCTATGTGTCACAAGGGGAAGAGATGAATACGGGCGACTATGCGGATTATGAAATGGTTGTGCGCGACGGTATGCCGATCCGCGACCATTTCGAATTCGATACGCATGGCTTTATGCTGGCCCGGTCCCCCAGTGCGGTGAGTGATTTCCACGATAAGGAGGAAGTGACCGCCAAATATGAGCGTGAAACCGAAGATGCGATCAGGCGTCTGACGGGGGCGGACAAGGTCGTCGCGCGTGGCTGGATGATCCGCACCTCGCTCGATCTCAGCGAGCATATTAAAAAGAAGCAGGAAAATTATCAGCATTCGGGTGGGGTGCAGCCGCCCGCTGGCGAAGCGCATATCGACTTCAATCCGCGCACGGCACGTGCGGTGGCCGAAGCGACCTATCGTGAGCATTTTCCCGATGGTCCGGGCTTCAGGCGGTTCATTGCAACCAGTTTCTGGCGCACATTCTCACCGGGGCCGCAGGATGTGCCGCTCGCTGTGTGCGACGGGCGCTCAGCACCGCTGGGCGATGAGGAATCCAATACGCTCTTCGTGGTCGATGAATTTCCGACGGGCGACGCGCTGACCGCGCCGGTCGAAGGTGAAGAAGAGATGATTGCAGCGACGATCTTCCGTTACAATCCGAATCATCGCTGGTGGTATTTCTCGAATATGAATGTCGATGACGTGCTGTTCTTCAAATTCTACGATTCCGATGAAAGCACTACATGGCGGTGCCCGCACACGGCCTTTATCGATTCCAGCTTTCCCGATGCAAAGCCGCGCGAAAGCATCGAATTGCGCTCGATCGCCTTTTTCGAATGATCTCCGGCCGGGGAGGGGGAAGCCGGTGCTCTTCGCCTCTCCCGCCGGCATCGGATCGGCAAAAGCGGGTATGGCTGTGCAACTTCACTTGGCGTTCATCCCGAGGCTGGCTATAGGCTCTGGCATGTCCGCGCTGACCACGAACAACCGCTCGCTCCTTCGCCCCGTGATGATGGCTACGGCCGCATTGGCGACTGTTTTCACCGCTGCCTGTGGCGGAGGCCAGAATCGTGAAGAAATGGCTTATGTCGCCCGCGATGTGGAATCGCTCTATACGGCGGCGAAAGACCGTCTCGATCAGGGTAATGCCAAAATGGCGGCGGCGCTGTTCGATGAAGTCGAGCGGCAGCACCCATATTCGCCCTGGGCGCGCCGTGCGCAGTTAATGAGCGCTTTCAGCTATTATGTGTCGCGCGATTACAACCAGTCGATCCAGTCGGCGCAGCGCTTTCTGTCGATTCACCCCGGCAATAAGGATGCGCCTTATGCTTATTATCTCATCGCCCTGTGCTATTATGAGCAGATCAGCGATGTCGAGCGGGACCAGAAAATCACCGAACAGGCGCTGACCGCGCTTCAGGAGGTCGAGAGGCGCTTTCCGGACAGCCAGTATGCCGCCGATGCCCGGCTCAAGACCGATCTCGTCTATGACCATCTGGCAGGTAAGGAGATGGAGATTGGCCGCTTTTATGAACGTTCGGGCCGCTGGCTCGGCGCGCAGATCCGGTTCCAGAATGTCATCGAGAAATATCAGCGCACCAGCCACACGCCCGAAGCGCTTTTCCGTCTGACCGAAACCAATCTGGCCCTGGGTATTCCGAGTGAAGCGAAGAAATATGCCGCGGTGCTCGGATCGAACTATCCGGGCAGCAAATGGTACAAGCGGGCCTATGAGCTGATGGAAGACAAGGCACCGACTTTCGCCGCCAACTGAGCCACCGGGCCGGACAGTAATGATGCAGGAAAGCAGCTTTCGGGCTGCTTTTTTGTTGCGCGGGAGGCGAAGAAGCGCAATGAAGTGGTACATTTCGTGAACATTTTGCCCGCTGCGATGCTGACAAGAGGTGACGCGGGGCTTTGCTTGGGCTAATCATCCATTCCGATGCTGACCGCGCTGACCATTCGCAATATTGTCCTCATAGAGGCGCTCGAATTGTCTTTCGGGCAGGGTCTGGGCGTGCTGACCGGGGAAACCGGGGCTGGCAAGTCGATTCTGCTCGATGCGCTGGGCCTGATTCTCGGCAACAGGGCCGATAGCGGGCTGGTGCGCGCCGGGGAGGATCAGGCGAGCGTCACGGCGACATTCGACTTCATTTTTATGCCGGACCTGATCCGCAAGGCGCTGGCCGACGCGGAAATCGAGCTGGAGACGGGCGAACCGCTGATTATCCGCCGCCGGGTGAAGGCTGATGGCGGGTCCAAGGCTTTCATCAACGATCAGCCGGTGGGGGTTGCGTTGCTGCGCGATATCGCGCCCGCTCTGGTGGAACTGCATGGCCAGCATGACGATCGCGGGCTGGTCAATCCCAGAGGGCACCGCGCGCTGCTGGACCGGTATGCGGGGATCGACCTGGCCAGTGTGGAACGCGCCTGGGCAAACTGGCGGGCAGCGGAAAGCAGGCTCGCCACTGCGCGCGAAGCGATCGAACAGGCCAGAGCCGAAGAGGACCTGCTCGGCGCGCATCTGGCCGAGCTGGAAACGCTGGATGCGCAGCCCGGTGAGGAAGAGCAGCTGGCGCTCGCCCGCGCCGATATGCAGAAGGGCGAGAAGCTGGCAGTGGATCTCGAAGATCTGCGCCATTTATGGGACGGTTCCGATTCCGCACTCGCCATCTTGCGCGGCGCGGCGCGGCGGCTTGATCGCATCGCTTCGGAGCATGAATTGCTGGCCGAAGCACTGGCTGCGCTCGACCGCGCGGTGATCGAGGCGGGCGAAGCGGAAGAGAAGCTGGAAGCGGCCGCCGATGCGCTGCAATTCGATCCGGCAGAACTCGACCGGATCGAGACACGCCTGTTCGAAATGCGCGCTCTCGCCCGCAAACATGGCTGTCAGCCTGACGATCTCCCGGCAAGGCTGGCCGAAATGCGTGAGGCGCTGGCTTCCATCGAAGGCGGAGAAGCGGAGCTGACGAAGCTGGAGCAGGCCGCCAGTGAGGCCGGTGAACGCTACCGTAAGCTTGCCGAAAAACTGCATGAGCAGCGCGTGAAAGCCGCGATCCGGCTCGACAAGGCGGTCGCCGCCGAACTCGCTCCGCTCAAACTCGATGCCGCCCGTTTCCAGACAGCGGTGACGCTGCTGCCTGAGGAGCGCTGGGGCATGCAAGGCATGGATGCGGCAGAGTTTCTCATTGCCACCAATCCCGGTGCGGATTTCGCGCCGCTTGCCAAAATTGCCAGCGGCGGCGAATTGTCACGTTTCATTCTCGCGCTGAAAGTCGCGCTGGCCGAGCAGGGCGGTGCGGCGACGGTAATTTTCGACGAGATCGATCGCGGCGTGGGCGGGGCGGTTGCCTCGGCCATCGGAGAAAGGCTCGCGCGGCTGGCCGATAGCGGGCAATTGCTCGCCGTCACGCACAGTCCGCAGGTCGCGGCGCGCGGGCGGACGCATTACATGATTGCCAAAAGCTCCGAAGGTACGGTGACCCGCACTGGCGTGGCACTGCTTGACGCAGCGGGACGGCAGGAGGAAATCGCGCGGATGCTGTCAGGCGCCGAAATCACCGCAGAAGCGCGCGCTCAGGCTGATCGGCTACTCGAAGGCGTTTGAGCTTATTGATGTAACGCACTGTTTCGAAACAATTGGGGCAGTGTACCATTGATAAGGGGCAATCAGAGGAGGCGTTGCCCTATGCACCATGCCGATTTTCCGAACTGGCTTCATACCCTTGCGATCCTTTCCCTGCTTCTGGGCGCGGTTTGTGCGCTTATCGTCCTTGTCGATATTGCGCGCCATCCGCAGAAAATGACCATCATGAACTGGGTCTGGCCTCTGACCGCTCTGTTCGGCTCGGTTATCTGGCTGGCGCTCTATTTCCGCTTTGGCCGGATGAAAGCGGAAGATACGGCCGAACGGGAGGACGATACGCCTTTTTGGGTCTCTGTGACCAAGGGTGCGAGCCATTGCGGCGCCGGCTGCACGCTGGGCGATATCATCGCCGAATGGGCCGCTTTTGCCTTGCCGCAAATCGCTGTCTGGCTGGGCTGGCATTCGCTTTTCGCCGAGAAGATCTTTGCGGTCTGGATACTCGACTATATCGTGGCTTTCATCCTTGGTGTGGCCTTTCAGTATTTCACTATCAAGCCGATGCGCGATCTCACTCGCCGGGAAGGAATCCGGCAGGCGGTCAAGGCCGACTTCGCTTCGATTACAAGCTGGCAGGTGGGCATGTACGGGCTGATGGCTATCGCCCAGTTCGTCTGGTTCAAGCCTGCTTATGGCGCGGTGGCGCATGTCGCCTCGCCTGAATTCTGGTTCGCCATGCAGGTGGCCATGCTGGCCGGATTCTGTACCGCCTGGCCGACCAATTACTGGCTTATCGAAAGTGGTGTGAAAGAGCGGATGTAAGCTGGTTTCTCATGGGTTTTCGGGCCATAGGAACGCCATGCCCAAGGATACAGACCCTTTCAGCGAAGCCGAAGCCGCCAATGAACTGATGCGGCTTGCCCGGCAGATCAGGAAGCATAACCGGCTCTATCACGCCGAAGACGCGCCGGAGATCACCGATCAGGAATATGATGCACTGGTTCGGCGCAATGCCGAACTGGAAGCGCAGTTTCCCCATCTGGTGCGCGAGGATTCGCCGTCCGCGGCGGTGGGGCATGATATTACCGCCTCGCCGCTTTCCAAGGTGTCGCATGAGGTTCGTATGATGAGCCTCGACAATGCGTTCGACGATGATGAGGTGGCCGATTTCGTGGCCCGTATCCGCCGGTTTCTGAGAATAGGTACGGATGAACCGCTCAGCTTTACGGCGGAGGACAAGATTGACGGCCTGTCCTGTTCACTGCGTTATGAGAGGGGGGAGCTGGTTCTGGCAGCCACACGGGGCGACGGGCAGGTGGGTGAAAATGTCACTGCCAATGTTACGCATATCGCCGATATTCCGCAGCGGCTTTCCGGTGAAAACTGGCCCGATCTTTTCGAAGTTCGGGGTGAAGTTTATATGGAAAAGCAAAGCTTTGTGAAGCTCAATGAAGAACTTCTCGAAGAGGCGAAGGCAAAGGCGGAGGCGAAAGGCGATCCTTTCGATCCGGCAGGAGCGCGGCAATTTGCCAATCCGCGCAATGCGGCGGCAGGATCGCTGCGGCAGAAGGATGCCGCTGTCACGGCCAGACGCCCTTTGCGCTTCTGGGCGCATGGCTGGGGGGCCGTGAGCGAAGGTGGCCTTCCGGGGGATACGCAATTTGATGTGATGCAGCAGATCGCCTGCTGGGGCCTGCCGATCTCGCCCGATCTGAAATTATGTGACAGCACCGAAGAGATGCTGGCCCATTATCGCGATATTGCGGAGCGCCGGGCAGCGCTGGGTTATGAAATCGACGGGGTGGTCTACAAGGTCAACCGGCTCGATTATCAGGAGCGGCTGGGCTTTGTGGCCAGGGCACCGCGCTGGGCGATGGCACATAAATTCCCTGCCGAGCAGGCGCAGACCACACTGGAGGCGATTGACATTCAGGTTGGCCGCACGGGCAAGCTGACGCCGGTGGGACGGCTTGCCCCCGTGCTGGTGGGGGGTGTCACCGTCACCAATGTTACCTTGCATAATCGCGATGAAATCGCCCGGCTGGGTGTGCGGCCCGGCGATCGCGTGGTGATCCAGCGGGCGGGCGATGTGATCCCCCAGGTAGTCGATAATCTCAGTCGCGATGACAGCCGTGAGCCCTTTGCCTTTCCCGATCATTGCCCGGAATGCGGCAGTGAAGCGGTTGCCGAGGAAGGGGAAGTGGATGTGCGCTGCACGGGCGGACTCATTTGTCCTGCCCAGCGAACCGAGAGGCTCGAACATTTCGTCAGCCGTGGCGCGCTCGATATTGAAGGGCTGGGAGAAAAGACCATTGCGCAATTCTTCGCGCTGGGCTGGCTCGAAAGTCCGGCCGATATTTTCCGCCTGCGCAAGCGGCGCAAGGATATTCTGGAGCTGGAAGGCTGGCAGGAAAAGTCTGTGGACAACCTGTTAGCCTCTGTGGAAGCCAAGCGCAGTCCGGATGCCGCCAGATTGCTGTTCGGCCTCGGAATCCGCCATGTCGGGGCGGTAACGGCGCGCGATCTGATGAAAGGGCTCACGGATATCCACAGGCTCCCTGAAAAAGCCGCCGAACTTCATCGCTATTTCGCGGAGCATCCGCGGGCCGAAGGCGAATCCGATAATAAGTTTCGCGAAAGGCTGACCGATACAGTGAAGCAGATTCTCGAAGTGCGGGCGGACGGGATCGGCCTTGCCGTGGGCGAAGCGCTGGCCGACTTCTTTCATGAACAGCATAACCGTGAGGTGTGGGACGATCTGATGGCAGAGCTGGATCCGCCGCTTTACGAAGTGGACGTGAAGGACAGCGAAGTTGCAGGAAAAACAGTGGTTTTCACCGGAAAGCTCGAAACTATGAGCCGCGATGAAGCCAAGGCGCAGGCCGAAGCGCTGGGCGCCAAAGCGGTGGGCTCGGTCAGCGCCAAGACCGATCTTGTGGTGGCAGGGCCGGGGGCCGGTTCCAAACTCAAGAAAGCCGCTGAACTGGGTATCGAAGTGATCGATGAGGCCGCCTGGGCCGACATCGTCAGGGCGGCAGGATAAAGCGCCCGCTCTCCGCCTTCTCATATTTCGGGAAGGCGGAGAGCGGGTGAGCGCTTATCTCATCTGACGCTTTTGGGGACGGTGCGGAAGCTGACCGCCATGCGGTTATAGGCGCCCATAATACCGATCGCCATGGTCAGGTCGGCCACTTCCTTTTCATCGAACACTTCACGGACATTTTCGAAAGCTTCCTCGGGCACATGGGTGTCATCGACATAGGTGACCGTTTCGGCCCATTCGAGCGCAGCCTGTTCGCGTTCGGAAAACAGCTCGCCCATTTCGTCCCACACCGAAACGAGGTTAATCTTGGTCTGCTCCATGCCTTCTTCGAGCAGCGCGGCGATATGGGTGTCGATGCAAAAGGCGCAGCCATTGATCTGGCTGACCCGGAGATAAACCAGCTCGGTGAGAATACGCGGCAAACCGCAATTGGCGACATATTGATGGACTCCGCCCAGAGCCTTCATGCCCTCAGGGATAACCGTGTGATAATTGAGCCGTGACTGCATCGTAGTTCTCCTTTTGTTCGTTCAGGCAATAATGCTGCGGACCTGTGAAAACAAGATGACAATCTGTCTGCCCTGCGTCCTGAGCCTAACGCTCCGATGGCGTATCGATCCATTTCATCACGCCGCCGGAAAAGGGCGTCCACCAGCCGGTTCTGACACCCGCCTCGGCGAGCATATTGCTGGTCCACTGATTGCAGGTATTGCTGGCAGTATAATGGCCCGGTGCGTCATAAAAGACATCCTGCGGGCCATAACCGTGATGGCGGATGCGCGGGCGGGGCGGGATTGAGCGTTCCATTGCCTTCACCAGCCGGGCGTACTGGCTGCCTGTCAGCGTGATCGGGCGAACATAATTGGACGCGGCCGGGCGGACATAATGGCTGACATGCAGCGCTCCCTCACCGCCCATACCGATAATGCGCATAACAGTGAGGGGAGAAAGATCGTTCCAGCTCGGCGTGTTGATGAAAACTTCGTGCTCGCCCCAACTGATCGAAAGATGAGTATAGGGCCGCCCGGTCAGATCGACATCGCGCGCGGGAAAATCGCTGCGCCAGTCCTTGATACCGTTCACCAGCGGCACGATCAGCGATGTATGGATGCCGTTGCTTTCCACCATGATCGTCACGCCGCTCTGCGGTTCCTGCCAGCCGCGATTGCGAGGAATGGAAGAGCCGATCCAGCTCGCCAGCAGAAACAGCAGCAATGCGGCAATCGCGCCGATGAAAACGGCGCGCAGCGCACGGAACAGCCGGCTCAGCGGGAGAAGCGGCGGCGCAGCCACAGGATCGACCAGTCTCCGTTCACCAGTCTGGCAGAAAGGCGGAAACCCGCCCGGCGATAGGCGTCGCGCACCGCCGGTTCCTGCGTGGTGAGCAGGCCGGCGAGCAGCACATGGCCGCGCGGGCTCACGCTGGCGGCAAAATCCTGTGCCAGTTCGATCAGCGGACCGGCCAGAATATTGGCGATCAGCAGATCGTATGGCCCGCGCGATTGCAGCAGCGGATCGTCCATACCATCGGCGATGACCATGGTCGTCTCGCCCGCACCGGCGCCCAGCGTCAGCCCGTTCATCTGTGCATTATCGGCAACGACCTGTGCGCAGACCGCATCGATATCGCTTGCAGTGGCTTTTGCGGCGGGCCACAGGTCGAGCGCGGCAAAGGCCAGCAATCCCGTACCGGTCCCGATATCGGCAATATTGCGTGCCAAGACACCGCGCTTCTTCATTTCGGTCAGCATGGCGAGGCAGCCTGCAGTGGTTCGATGCTGACCGGTACCGAAAGCCTGACTGGCGGGAATCGCGAAATCGGTGACACCCGCTTCTTCCAGAACGGGATGGTCCGGGGTGCGGATATGGAACCGTCCGGCACGGATGGGTTCGACGCCTTTCTGGCTTTCGGTGACCCAGTCGGTTTCGGGAAGGGCTTCCACCGCCATGTCAGGCGCATCCCCGCCGAACAGGGCGGCAATCGCAGCCTTGTCTGCCTCGTCCGGCTCGCGGGGTACCCAGGCTTCGAGCACCCAGTCCTGCGGGCGGCTTTCTTCGACTTCACGGCCCGAAATAACGATCTCGTAATCCCAGTCGGGCACGTCGTCATGTGCCAGCAACGCATCTTGCACGATCTGCTTCGGAGCGAAGAGGCTGATCTTCCAACTTACCGGCATAGTGTGTCCATTCATATTATCGGCGGCCCGGTATCAGCCATGCGCATAAATGGCTTATTTTTGCAATTTATTAGCGCTACAAATTTGTCGCTCATCGCGGATTTTCGTGCCCCAGCTTACCGTCGAGCCTTTCGGACAGATCCCGCGCATAGGCACGGCAGGAAGGCTCCCCGAAGGGTGAGCCAAAAGAAAAACGCTTCCACATATGGCTGGCGGAAGGGTGCGGCGTGAGCAGAATGGTACAGTCGAGCTGCGCGAGATGAGCCAGACCTTTGCGATAGGCCGCGACATAGGCGGGATGATCGCTGAAGCGATAGGATCCGCTGGAGACAGGAGACAGACTGTCAGCATAAACCATGGCGGCACAGGTTCTGCCTGCGCAGGAGCGCCATTGCCAGCTCACTGCACCCGGAGTGTGGCCGGGCGTGACATGCGGAATAAGCAAAAGCGAACCGACCCGTACCGGTTTGCCGTTTTCCAGTGTGCCATCCACGCGTGCCGCCGGGAACGGCAACAGATCGGCCTTTTGGGGATCGTTTTCTGCCGGAATACCGCTTTCCATTACCGGTTTCGCTTCGGGCGTCACCAGCAGCTTCGCTCCGCTGCGGCGCTGCAATTCGGCAATGCCGCCGGCATGATCGTAATGTTCGTGGCTGATGAGCAGCAATTTCACGTCGGACAGTTTGAAACCGAGCTTTTCGATATTGGCGGCGATAATATCGGGACCTGCCGTGGTACCTCCATCGATCAGCACATGGCCCTGATCGCCGGTAATGAGGATCGAGGAAATCCCGCAAGTGCCGACATAATAGCTATTGCCGTAAATGCGGAAAGGCGGGCCGGCTTTGCTCCATTCGTCCCATTGTTCGCATTGCTGCGCCCAGGCTTTCTGTGCTTCGGCATCCCAGCCGGGCCCCTCCTGCGAGGGGGCATCCTGTTTATCCTGCGCTATGGCGGCACCGGGGCATGAGAGGCTGGTCAGGAATAAAGCGGCAGCAGCCGGAATAAGCCTTTTAACGGACATAGCTTGCTCCATTGGCGTCGAGAGTGGCTCCGGTCATGCTTTCGGGCGCATCCAATGCGCAAAAAACAGCTATTCTGGCAATTTCCTCGGGCCGGGCGACGCGGCCCAGTGGAATGTCGTTAAGCAGCGCCGGGCCGCCCCGGCTGTCGAGAAAATCATCGTTCAGCGACGTGTCGGTGAAGCCCGGTGTGATGGCATAGCTCATAACGCCCTGTCCGGCATACGCGCGGGCGATGGTCTTGTGCATGGCCAGCATACCTCCCTTCGCGGCGGCATAATGCCAGTGGTCCGGCGAGTCGCCGCGATGGCCGGCGCGGCTGGCAATATGCACGATCCGGCCCGGCGTGCCGGTTTCCTGCCAGTGTCGTATCGCAAAACGGCTGAGCTGTGCCGCGGCGGTCAGATTGATTCGCAGCGTCTCTTCCCACCGGTCGAGCCATTCAATATCCGACGAGTCGACGGGATTGGCGGCGAAATATCCGGCATTATTGACCAGCACGTCGAGTCGCCCATTGCTGCGCGCGAGCGCTTCCTGCCAGAGAATCTGCGCTGCGCTGGGCTCGCTGAAATCGGCTGCAATAATGTCGGTTCCTCGCGTCCGGCTGGCATGGCGAAGCACCTGAGCCCCTCGCAATTGCAGCATTTCTGCGGTTGCCTTGCCGATTCCACGGCTTGCTCCGGTGACCAGTATTCTTGGCTGTTCCATAGCACCGGGATAGGCGCAGAGTGGCCGCGCGCCAAGTCGTTGGCTTGCCTCAGGGCTGGATTTCGTTAAGGGAGAGCCATCGATCAGGCGCGTGGCTGGCGCGCGTTGTCTTATTTCTGGGTTAGGCGAAACATGGCGAACCGTCCGCTCTCACCGCATCTTCAAGTCTATAAATGGGGCCCGCATATGGCGGCCTCCATCTTCCACCGCGTTACCGGGGACGGCATGTCCTTCGTCGCGCTGCCGGTTCTTCTCTGGTGGCTCGGCGCATTGGCAAGCGGACCCGAAGCCTATGCAACATTCACCGCCGTGGCGACATCATGGATCGGTTATGTTGTGCTGGTAGGGATCAGCTGGGCTTTCTTTCATCATATGGCATCGGGTATCCGTCACTTCATTCTGGACATGGGTGCGGGTTTCGAACTGAAGGCCAACCGGTCCGGTTCGATTGCTACCTTTGCTATCGCCTTTGTGCTGACAGCCGCCTTCTGGGCCGCGCTGCTGCTGCTTTAAGGATCTCTCACAATGGGTAACGGAACTCCTATCGGCCGCGTTCGCGGCCTCGGCTCTGCCAAGAGCGGCACCGATCACTGGCTGGTGCAGCGTTTCACCGCCGTCGGCAATCTTCTGCTGGTGGGCTTCTTCGTCGTCTCGATCCTGCTTTTGCCGGATCTGAGCTACGGCACGGTCAGCGAATGGATCGCCCGGCCCGTCCCGGCGACCGCCATGGCGCTGCTGGTCCTCTCGGTCTTCTGGCATGCCCGCCTCGGCCTGCAGGTTATGATCGAGGATTATGTTCATGAAAGCGGCAATTATTTCGCTGCAATCACCGCACTGAACCTCGCCGCATTCGGTGGCGCCGCTTTCGGCGTCTTTTCCATTCTTCGCCTCGCTTTTGGAGGAGCCGCCTGATGGCCACTTCCGCAAATTCCGAATCCGCTTACAAGATCGTCGACCATACTTATGACGTGGTGGTTGTCGGCGCGGGTGGTTCGGGCCTGCGTGCCACTATGGGTGCCGCAGAGGCCGGTCTGAAGACTGCCTGTATTACCAAGGTTTTCCCCACACGCTCGCACACGGTTGCCGCGCAGGGCGGTATTGCCGCTTCGCTCGGCAATAACACGCCCGATCACTGGTCCTGGCACATGTATGACACCGTCAAAGGGTCGGACTGGCTGGGCGATCAGGACGCGATCGAATATATGGTGCGCGAAGCACCTCAGGCGGTTTACGAGCTGGAACATGCCGGTGTGCCGTTCAGCCGTAACGATGACGGCACGATCTATCAGCGCCCCTTTGGCGGCCATATGCAGAATATGGGTGAAGGCCCGCCCGTGCAGCGCACCTGCGCCGCGGCGGACCGTACCGGCCACGCCATGCTTCATGCGCTCTATCAGCAGAGCCTGAAATATGATGCGGATTTCTTCATCGAATATTTCGCCATCGATCTCATCATGGAAGACGGCAAGTGCCGCGGTGTGATCGCATGGTGCCTCGATGACGGTACGATTCATCGCTTCCGCGCGCATGCCGTTGTGCTGGCGACAGGCGGTTATGGCCGGTGTTATTTCACCGCCACTTCCGCACATACCTGCACCGGCGATGGCGGCGGCATGGTTCTGCGTGCCGGAATCGGCCTGCAGGATATGGAATTCGTTCAGTTCCACCCGACCGGCATTTACGGCGCCGGTGTGCTGATTACCGAAGGCGCGCGCGGTGAAGGTGGTTATCTGACCAATTCCGAAGGTGAGCGTTTCATGGAACGCTATGCGCCTTCCGCTAAGGATTTGGCCAGCCGTGACGTTGTGTCACGTAGTATGGCGCTGGAAATCCGGGAAGGGCGCGGTGTAGGCGAGAATAAGGATCACATCTTCCTGCATCTCGACCATATCGACCCTGCCGTTCTGGCCGAACGTCTTCCGGGCATTACCGAAAGCGGCAAGATCTTTGCCGGGGTTGACCTGACCCGCCAGCCTTTGCCGGTGGTGCCGACAGTCCATTACAATATGGGTGGTATCCCCTGTAATTATCATGGCGAAGTGGTGAACCCGACCCCGGACGATCCCGAACGCGTGGTTCCGGGTCTCTTCGCCGTGGGTGAAGCGGCCTGTGTGTCGGTGCATGGTGCGAACCGCCTCGGCTCCAATTCGCTGATCGACCTTGTCGTGTTCGGCCGTGCCACCGGCCACCGGCTCAAGGAACTCATCAAGCCGCATTCGAGCCATGACGAACTGCCCAAGGACAGCGCCGATTTTGCGCTAGGCC
This sequence comes from Altericroceibacterium spongiae, assembly GCF_003610805.1. Lineage (GTDB taxonomy): Bacteria > Pseudomonadota > Alphaproteobacteria > Sphingomonadales > Sphingomonadaceae > Altericroceibacterium > Altericroceibacterium spongiae. The sequence goes on from NZ_RAPF01000006.1 coordinate 153,331, forward strand.
GTCTCGATCATTTCCGCAACGCCAAGGGTTCGCGCCCGACGGCGCAGCTGCGCACCGAAATGCAGCGCACCATGTCGGCCCACGCCGCCGTGTTCCGCACGGACGAGCTGATGGCCGAAGGCAAGACCAAGCTGCACGATACGTATGAGCAGATGCAGGATATCCATGTGTCCGACCGTTCGATGATCTGGAATTCGGATCTGGTCGAAACGCTGGAACTCGATAATCTGATGGCACAGGCACAGGTGACCATGCATGCCGCGCATAACCGCAAGGAAAGCCGCGGCGCCCATGCGCATGAGGACTATCCCGATCGGAACGACGCCGAATGGATGAAGCACACTTCGGTGTGGTTCGAAGGCTGGGGTGGCAAGGGCGGCAATGTCACCATCGGCTATCGCCCGGTGCATGACTTCACGCTCACCGATGATGCAGAATATATCAAGCCGAAGAAGCGCGTTTACTAAGCGGGTTTCCAGGCTGACCAAAAGGGCCGCTCTGTATAGTGCAGAGCGGCCCTTTTTCGTGGGTCAGTCTATTGCGGGGGGCAGCGAAAGGGAGAGATCAGGGTGTGGGTTGGTCTTCGTCCGCCTCATCGGTTTCTACCCGATGGACATCGAGAATTTCGACCGGTTCGGCCAGCATCTGCCCTTTCAGAAACCCTTCGCCTTTTTCCGGATCGATGGCGGAATTGAAAATATTCTCAACCACATCCATGCCGTCGACCACATGACCGAATACGGCAAAACCGGCTTTGGCATCGTCATTATCCGCTTCGGGATGGGCGTCGAGCCCTGTCATCTCACCCAGCATAATGGAAAAATCGCCTGTTGCGGTACCGGGAGCGAAGCGGGCCATGGAAATGGCGCCGCGCGTATGGCTGAGGCCGGTGTCGGTGGTCGGTTCATGCTCGATAGGATCGAGAATGCGCTTGGGGTCGTTCTGCGTGCCGCCTTGCAGCAGACCGTTGGGCTGATCGCCCCAGTTCACTTTCATCGCGCGATAGAAAACCGTGCCATCGAAACGATCTTCATCGGCATAGCGCAGGAAATTGGCCGCTGTGATCGGTGCGCGCTCGGTTTCGAGCGCGAGGGTGATGTCGCCGCGTGTCGTCTCGATGATTACGCGCTGCGTGGCGGGTTTATGCGCTGTTTCCGGAGCGGGAGCAGGCGTTTCGGCAGGCACATCCTGCGCGAAAGCGCTATGCGCGATAAATAGCAGCGGCGCGGCGAAAAGAACAAATTTAGGCATGGCCCGATGATGGCAAGTCCGTCTGTGACTGTCGACCGGTAAATGGGATGAAATGCCCCATTGATTCCGCACATCGTCCACCCGACATACACGCCATCATGGCAGACAATTCGCATTCTGGCGGCCCCGCTCGCCTGCACAAGACCGGTTCTTCCCCAAGCTCCACAGGCGCTTCGTCCGATGCCGAAGCCGCACGCAAGGCCAAGCGCGCCATGGCCGAAACTCTGGGACTGGACGAACCTTTCATCGATGCGATGGTGGAGCGGTTCTACGGTATGATCCGGGAGGACGGGCTGCTCGGTCCGATTTTCGAAGCGCGGATTGCCGACTGGCCGGCTCATCTGGCACAGATGAAGCGTTTCTGGCGCTCGATTCTGCACAGCAGCGGTGAATATTCAGGTGCGCCGATGCGAAAACATATCGTGATCGAGGGGCTCGAAGAGGCGCATTTCAATCGCTGGCTCAATCTCTTCTATCGCAATCTGCGTGACTTGGGGCTGAGCGGCGAAGGGGGCCGTGTGGTGGGCGACAGAGCGCGCGCTATCGCGGACAGTTTCCTCACCGGCATTGCCGTGCAGCGTTTCGGCATATCCGGAGTCAAAGCGGGAGGAAATCTCCCGCATTTCTGACTTTCGCGGATGTTTTCCGTCTCCCGCTCCGGCGTGATCGCGCTTTTCTGTTTACAGATGTAAACGAATCGACTACATCTGTAGTCATTAAGCCGATAGCCTGAGGGAGTTGCTATGAGCGGGCCGGATAAGAACCAGACCGAACGGATCAGCGACGCCGAATATGCAGTGATGGAGGCCTTGTGGAACAAGGCACCGCTCTCCGCTGCCGATGTCTGTAACGCAGTCTGCGCGGCGCGCGGCTGGAGCATTGCTACGGTCAAGACGCTGCTGTCCCGCCTTGTCAGCAAGGAGGCTGTGGCGACCGAACCCGATGGTCGGCGCTTTCTCTATTCGCCGCTGATTGCCCGCAGTGATTATGCCGGCAGTGAAAGCCGCCGGCTGGTGGATCGTCTGTTTGGCGGCCGCGCTGCCCCGCTGGTGGCGCATCTGGCCGAAGCCGAAGCGCTCAGCGAAGACGACATCGATGAAATGGAAAGGCTTTTGAAGGAGTTGCGGAAATGATGGCCCAACTGCTCGATTTCCTGTTCGATACGCTGCTTTATTCCGGGGCGCTTATCGCTCTGGTGCTGGTACTGAGGCGGCCTGTCGCCCGTTATTTCGGCGCATCCTATGCCTATGCCTTGTGGCTTATACCGCTGCTGCGTTTTTTGATGCCGCCTATTCTGCTTCCCGCAAGTTTCGCTCCAGCGACGGAGCCAGCGGATATTGCGCTTACGCCCGTAAAAACCGGGCAGATAGATCCCATACCGGTCGTGGAGCCGGTGGTGAGTGCGCATGGCCTGCTTGCAGACTGGTCTGCCAGCGAAATTTTGATCCCGCTCTGGCTGCTGGGTGCGGTTGGCTTTCTGGTGTGGCGCTGGATCAGCTATCGCCGGATGCGTGAAATGTTGCTGGCTGAAGCCCGGCCGGTAGGCGATGCGGGCAGGGTGCGGCTGGTCGAAACGCCTGCCATACAGTCTCCGGTGGCTTTCGGTGTGCGCGATCAGGTAGTGGCCTTGCCTGAACTTTTCATGGTGCATCCGGACCGCAAGGCGCGCGATCTTGCCATTGCGCATGAGCTGGCACATCATCGCGGGCGCGATCTTCTGGCCAATATTGTGGCGCAGCCGCTGCTGGCACTGCACTGGTTCAACCCGCTTGCCTGGTTAGGCTGGCGTGCCATGCGCCGCGATCAGGAAGCGGCCTGCGATGCGCGGGTGATACAAGGGCGGGGGCGTGAGGAACGCGCCGCCTATGCCGCGGTGATAGCCGGTTTTCCACAGGGGCAACATTTCGCACTAACGGCGCCCATGGCCTGCCCGGTGCTAGGAGAGAAGTCCATTATCCATCGTCTGCGCAATCTGACGCGCGACGATGTCTCGGACCACCGCCGGTGGCTAGCACGCGGGCTGATCGGAGCAGGGGTACTTGCCTTGCCGCTGACCGCTTCGATTTCCTATGCCGATGCCTCTTCTGTTCCGCCGGTGCCTGCTGCACCGCTTGCGCCGGATTTGCAGTCAGCCTCTGTACCGGCAGCACCGCCAGCCCCTGCTGCGCCACCCGCTTCGATGCCCGGTGAACCGGACACCCCTCCGCCTCCGCCTGCTATACCTGCATCATACGGTTTCGACGGGGCTTTCGAAGGGCTGGATCAGCAAACTCAGCAGGATATACGGCGCCTGCTGGAAAACAGCCGCAAATCCGCCGAAGCGATGCGCGCTACCTATGCCCGTAACGGCTGGAGCGAAGACGAAGCAGAGAAATTCGAACGCGATATGGAGGTCATGCAGCGCCGTCTGGACGCAAAAGTTGAATTTATTGAACGTCGCAGTGAACGAGCCGCAGAGCGCGCTGAAGCACAGGCCGAACGTGCTATGGAGCGTGCAGAACAGGCGCAGGAGCGAGCTGAGGCAAGACAAGCGACGGCTTTTGCAAGCGCGAGTGCTGCAAGTGCCCATTCTGTCAGTGTGAGCCGGAATTGCTCCGGGCAGGGAGACAGCGTCGTTCAGACCAGTATTGTCGATGGCGGCACGGCGATTTCGATCTGTCAGTCAGGTGCCATGGCCACTGCGGTGGAGGGTTTGAAAACCGCTCGCCAATCGATCGCATCGAATAGAAATATCCCTGCTTCGGAAAGGCGCAAAGCGTTGAGCGAGATAGACCGGCAGATTATCGAATTATCGAAAGAAGTCTGAGCGGCGCCTGCTATCTGGCTGGCGACACAGTCCCGGCCGGAAATGCAGGTGTAACGGAACGGGGGCAGCCTGATCTGCTCCCGTTTTCATGTTCAAGCGAAATTCACGCGGTCATGCGCAGAAATCCGGTTTCGTTGCAACAGGGACAGAAATATCATGAAAAAACGAAGCCCCGGTTTCAAATTGCTGATGGTCGGGCTGGTGGCATTCGTCCTGATTGTGCCGCTGCTGATGGTCTATTTTCTGGTTCAGGACCGGCAGGATCAATCGACCAGAGCACGCGATGCCGTGACGATGGGCTGGGGCGGGGAGCAGGTCATTTCCGGGCCGGTTCTGGTCATTCCCTATATGCATCAGGAAACGCAGATTGAAACGGTAAAGGGGCAGAGCGTTACGCACACCCAGATGATACGCGATCAGCTCTATCTCGCGCCGCAGCAGCAGGATGTGCACACCAGCCTCTCCCCTCAGACACGCTCTTATTCGATTTATAAATCGGTGATCTATGCCGCAGAATTGTCAGGCAAGGCGCGTTTCGCCTTGCCCGAGGATCTGGAGCGGCAGGGTGTCAGCCGCGATCAGTTGCTGCTCGATCAGGCGGAATTGCGCTTCGGTGTCTCCGATCCCCGCGGTTTGCAGGAAGGTGCGACGGTAAAGATCGACGACACCACCTTGCCGTTGCAACCAGGCAAGGGGCTGGCGAGCAGCGGCAATTCGGGCTTTTTCGGCTTTGTCGACTGGAGCGGGGCTGAAACGCTCGACATCACATGGTCCTATAGCCTGCGCGGGAGCCATGGCATTGCGCTGGTGCCACGCGGTGGCAAGACTACCTGGCATGTGGAGTCCCTCTGGCCGCATCCGAGCTTCGGCGGCAGTTTCCTGCCAGACAGCAAGGATATGAGCGATAGCGGTTTCAAAGCCGATTATGCGATTACCAATCTCGCTCTGGGTCAGTCGCTGCTGCTCAAGCAGGACCCGGAAGCACCGATGGATATCTTCTCAGGCAATGTGTCTTCGCAAAACTATTATGTCCGCCAGGCCAGTCAGCCGGGCGGCCCTTCAATGGGGGCGAGCATCAGCCTGCTCGAACCGGTCAATCTCTACAGTCAGGTTGACCGGTCGGTGAAATATGGTTTCCTCTTTATCGGCTTTACCTTTCTGGCCTTCTTCATGTTCGACATTGTTGGCGGTGCACGTGTGGCCGCAGCGGAATATTTGCTGACCGGCGCCGGGCTGGTGCTCTTTTTCGTGCTGCTGCTGGCCTTTGCCGAGATGATCGGCTTCACCTGGTCTTATATCGTCGCAAGCGCGGCAATTATCGGTCTGCTGACAAGTTATAGCGCGGCGATTCTCAAGGGCTGGCGCAGGGCGGGCTTTATCGGAGCGCTGCTGATCGGGCTTTATGCGCTGATCTATGTCCTGCTGAGCCTTGAAGCGCTTTCGCTGGTGATCGGTGCGGTGCTGCTCTTCGTCGCTCTGGCCGGAGTCATGTTCGTGACGCGCAGGATCGACTGGTCGAGCGTGGGCAGACAGGATGAAAACATGGCCGAAAGCGACAATTGACACAGAAGAGCCTCCGGTTCCGGCCGGAGGCTCTCAGGCCGGCCTCAGGGGCAGGGTCCCGACTGCTTTATCGCAAATCGGCGAATGTATCGCACCGGTCTTCATCGCCGGTTTGCAGCCCGACCGATAACCAGTGCATTCGCTGATCGCTGGTGCCGTGGGTGAAACTCTCCGGACTGACGCGCTGGCCTGCATTGCGTTGCAGCGTATCGTCACCAATGGCGCTGGCAGCGGTGAGGCCTTCTTCCATATCGCCCGGTTCGATCAGATTGCGGTTTTTGCCTGCCCAGACACCGGCATAACAATCGGCCTGCAATTCCATCCGGACCTGCATTGCATTGGCGCGCGGCGGATTTTGCTGTTGCAGGCGGCGAATTTGCGTGTCGATACCGGTCAGATGCTGAATGTGATGGCCATATTCATGCGCCACTACGTAATAGCGCGCAAAATCACCTCCGGCACCGAGTTGTCGGTGAAGCTGCTCGTAAAAACTCGTATCGAGATAGATCCCCTGATCGGCGGGGCAGTAAAAGGGCCCCATTGCGCTGGAGGCTACACCGCAACCGGAACGGGTCTGCTGGCGATAGAAATTCAAAACTGGCTGTTCGAAACGGATATTGGCCTGCCGAAACAGCGGTTCCCAGGTGGAATTGAGCGAATCCAGCGCGTTGCAGCTTTCCAGTGCATAATCGTTGGAGGTGCATAATTCTTCGGTGGTCTGGCCCTGCGGTCGACCCTGCATGGAAGCCTGCCCGTTATTGCTCTGCTGAATGGCGTCCATCGTGCCGAGCATTTGCCCCGGATCGATTCCGAACAGGACTGCCCCGATCAGCACGATCACCAGCCCGCCGCAGCCCAGCTTGCCGCCTGTGCCTCCGGGAAGGCCGCCGCCTCCACTTCCTCGCACCCGAATATTGGAGGGATCGAACCTCTTGAGACGCATTGTGGAACTCCCCGCTGCTTTCCGCGCTTTTCAGACAGGGCAAGGCGCATATAACAGACCATGATCGGCCCCCTGCCATGCATGTCCTTGCACCAGATTTCAGGAGTTGAGAATGTTTCTTACCGGAAAACGTGCCCTTGTTACCGGATCGACCTCGGGCATCGGCCTTGCCATAGCGAGAGCACTGTCGGCCGAAGGGGCCGAAGTGATCCTCAACGGTTTCGGCGATAAGAATGAAATTGCCGCTTTGTGCAAGGAACTCGGTGCTACCCATGTCGGGGCCGATCTGACCACGGCCGAAGGGGCTGAAGAGCTGATGGCAGGGGCCGGCGATGTCGATATTGTCGTCAATAATGCCGGGATGCAGCATGTTGCGCCGGTGGAGGAATTTCCGGTCGATCTGTGGAACAAGATTTTGGCGCTCAACCTCACTGCGGCTTTTCACACCACACGTCTGGCTGTGCCATACATGAAGGAAAGTGGGTGGGGGCGGATTATTTCCACTGCCAGCGCCCACTCCCTGACGGCATCGCCCTATAAATCGGCCTATGTCTCGGCGAAGCACGGCCTTGCCGGATTTACCAAGACCATTGCGCTGGAACTGGCGCGCAGCGGGGTGACGGCCAATTGCATCAGCCCCGGCTATGTCTGGACGCCGCTGGTCGAAAATCAGATTCCCGACACGATGAAGAGCCGCAACATGACGCGCGAGGAAGTTATGAATGATGTTCTCCTCGCTAAACAACCGACCAAACGCTTCGTTCAGCCCGAGGAAGTGGCGGCGCTGGCTGTCTTCTTGTGCCGTGAAGAGGCGGGCAATATCACTGGTTCGAACTACTCGATCGACGGTGGATGGACCGCAGAATAAGATTCTTGCGAAAAATCGTGCGTATTTATTCGTCACCCCACTAGCGACTCTGTGTGCATGCGGTTACATGGGCCGCCACAATTTGTCTTGGACAGGAAGGTGGCAATTATGGAAATCGAGACCGGCCTCACTTTTGATGACGTCCTGCTGAGGCCGGCCGAGAGTGACATTGTCCCTTCTCAGGCCAACACCCGCACACGGCTGACTCGCGGCATCGAACTCAACATTCCGGTTCTCTCGGCTGCCATGGATACGGTGACCGAGGCCGAAATGGCTATCGTCATGGCGCAGATGGGCGGGATCGGTGTTTTGCATCGTAATCTCACCATTGAAGAACAGTGCGATGCCGTACGCCGGGTGAAGCGCTTCGAAAGCGGGATGGTGATCAATCCGATCACCATCGAACCCGATGCGACGCTGGGCACTGCGCAGGAAATGATGCTGAAATACCGTATCAGCGGTATTCCCGTGGTCGATGCGGGCGGCAAGCTGGTCGGCATTCTGACGCATCGCGATGTGCGTTTTGCCGATAATCCGCTTCAGCCGGTCAAAGAGCTGATGACGAAGGACAATCTCGCCACCGTGCGTGAAGGCGTCAGTCAGGAAGAAGCCCGCCGTCTGCTGCATCAGCGCCGGATCGAGAAGCTGCTGGTGGTGGACGATGCCTATAAGTGCATCGGCCTCATCACGGTGAAGGATATCGAAAAAGCGGTATTGTTCCCCGATGCCACCAAGGATGAGCAGGGACGTCTGCGCGTGGCAGCGGCGACAACGGTAGGCGATAAGGGCTTTTCCCGGACCGAAGCGCTGGTCGATGCCGGTTGCGATGTGGTGATTATCGATACGGCGCATGGCCATAATAAGGATGTAGCCAAAGCGGTCGACCGGGTGAAGAACCTGTCCAATTCGGTTCAGGTTGTTGCCGGCAATGTCGCAACCGCCGAGGCGACCCGTGCGCTGATCGATGCGGGCGCCGATGGTATCAAGGTCGGCATCGGGCCGGGCTCGATCTGCACCACGCGTATTGTCGCCGGTGTGGGTGTGCCGCAACTCACCGCGATTATGGGCGCAGCTGCCGAGGCAGCTAAGAGCGATGTTCCGGTTATCGGCGATGGCGGTTTGCGCACCTCGGGCGACGCCGCCAAGGCGCTCGCTGCCGGTGCATCGACCGTTATGATCGGTTCGCTGCTCGCAGGTACCGAGGAAGCGCCGGGGGAAACTTTCCTCTATCAGGGCCGCGCCTATAAGGCTTATCGCGGCATGGGATCTGTCGGTGCGATGGCACGCGGCAGTGCTGACCGCTATTTCCAGCAGGACATCAAGGATCAGATGAAACTGGTGCCCGAAGGGATCGAAGGTCAGGTGCCGTTCAAAGGCCCGGCGCGCGATGTGGTTCATCAGCTTGTCGGCGGTGTGAAAGCGGCCATGGGGTATACCGGATCGGCAACGATCAAGGATTTGCAGACCAAGGCCCGTTTCATCCGCATCACCAATTCGGGCCTTGCCGAAAGCCATGTCCATGACGTGTCGATCACGCGCGAAGCACCGAATTATCCCACCCGCTGAGCTCGGCACATGGTCGAATTTTTGCCTTTCCTGCTGATCCTTGTCGGGTGGGAAACTGCCGATCCGCAAGGCAGCATGGAAATGCGCTCGACACTCGTTGAAAGTGAAGAGGCATGCGAAGCGAAGGGAATGGCTTTTATGGACCGGCAGGAAAAAGAGGCCGCCTATTCGCAAGGGCTGGAAGGCTTCCGCTATTTCTGTGTCCGGGCGCCGGATTCTGAAGATTTCGACGCTCTTTTCGAGCAGTTGAAGTGACACCGGCGGCCCGTCTCCAGACGGCAATCGAATTGCTCGACGATGTGATCGGAGCGGCTCGGACCAAGGGCGCTCCGGCGGATCGTCTGCTCGCAGAGTGGTTCCGCTCGCACCGCTTTGCCGGTTCGAAGGATCGGCGGGCTATTCGTGAGCTTGTCTATCGTGCGATCCGGGCCTGCGGGCCGGTTCCTGCCAGTGGCCGCGCCGCCGCCCTGCGGCTGGCTGAAGATGATCCCGTGCTCGGGCAGTTGTTTGACGGGTCTCAGTATGGTCCCTCTCCGGTCGGTGAGGATGAGCGGCCTGCAGAAGGCGGTGTTGCACCGGAATGGCTGGTGGAGCGATTGCGCGCCTCGGATATTGCCGGGGAAGAAGGGCAGGCCTTGCTGGGCCGCGCGCCGCTCGATCTGCGGGTCAACAGCCTCAAAGCGGACAGAGACAGTATCGCATGGGCTTTCGAGGTGATGCCGCTGGCCACCCGTCACGGTGTGCGGGTTGCTGCGGGGACGCAGGTAGAGCAGAGCGCTGCCTTTCGCGAAGGCCTGATTGAAATTCAGGATGGTGGCAGCCAGCTCGCCTGTGAAGCCGTCAATGCGGCGCCGGGTGAGACGATTATTGATCTGTGCGCCGGGGCCGGAGGCAAAACGCTCGCTCTGGCGGCAGCGATGGCGAATAAAGGCCGCCTGATCGCCGCCGATACGGATCGCTCACGCCTCTCGCGTCTGGCGCCGCGCGCCGAACGGGCAGGGGCGTTGATAAGCGAAACGCTGCTGCTCGATCCCCGGAGGGAAATGGAAGCGCTGGCCGCTCTTGAAGAACAGGCCGATGCGGTTTTGATCGATGCACCCTGTTCGGGCACCGGCACATGGCGACGCAATCCCGAAGCACGCTGGCGGCTCGATGAAAATCAGCTGAGCCGCTATGTCGAAACACAGCGATATTTGCTCGATCTGGCAGTGCGGCTGGTCCGTCCGGGGGGGCGAATGGTCTATGTCACCTGCTCTTTACTGGATGAGGAAGGGGCCGATCAGATCGACGCATTTCTGACCAGGCATCAGGGATGGGATGCTGAGCTATTGTCCTTGCCCGCGGGTCGTGCCAGAAAGAGAGGGTGGCGATTATCCCCGTTTCATGACGAAACGGACGGATTTTTCATCGCGCGTCTGGGAAAGAGATGATAGTCTGAGCATTCCGATGGCAGTCCCTCACCAACAATCGCTGCCCGCCTTCAAGGAGATCGTGATGCGCTATACCCCCGCTGCAATTGCCCTTTCGCTGCTTGTCGCAGTGACGGCGAGCGTGGGATATGCCGGAGATTACAAGCCAGATCCGCAGGCCGAAAAGCTTCTGTCACAGGGGCAGGCCCGGCTGGAGCAGGGTGAAGTGCAGGGTGCTATCGATATGTTCGAAGCGGCTCTGGCCGTCGATCCGGGTTATACCAAAGCCTATATCGAAATGGGGGAAGCGGCCCGCAAGCAGGACTTGCAGGGCAAGGCGATCCATTATTACCGTGTTGCCATGGGTAAGGATCCGGACAATCTTTCCGCCATATCGGGCGAAGGCGAAGCACTGGTCGAAAAAGGCGCGGTGGAAAAAGCGAAGCGCAATCTGTCCAAGCTGGAATCGCTGTGCGGCACCGGTTGCACCCAGACAGAACAGCTTGCTGCGGCTATTGAGCGCGGCCCCAAACCCTCCGTTATGACAGCCGAAGCGGTCGATCCCGATAAGGATGTGGCTCAAAACTGAAGCAGATCAAAGCTGAGGCCAGTATGCCTGCGGCAGGATGAAGACCCGCCGCAGGCCTCATATTATTCAGATATCGTCGCGAAAACCATGGACAATGGTTTCATAGACATCGCGTTTGAAGGGCACGATCAGTTCGGGCAGCAAGTCCGGCGCAACCCATTTCCATTCGCAGAATTCGGCCGGGTTATGCGCTCTGAGATCGATGTCCTCATCGGTTCCGGTGAAGCGCGCCAGATACCAGGTCTGACGCTGGCCGACATAATTGCCACCCCATAACTTGCCCTGCAATTCTGACGGCAGATCGTAAAACAGCTCTTCATCCAGCCGGGTAATCAGTTCGACATTGTCGCGCGTAGCGCCGGTTTCTTCCCCCAGCTCGCGATAGGCTGCATCGGAAGGCTCCTCCCCTGCATCGATGCCACCTTGCGGCATTTGCCACCAGTCGCCTTCCTTATTGTCGATCCGTTTGCCGACAAAGACCTGACCTTCTTCATTCACCAGCATCACGCCGACGCAGGGTCGGTAATCTGCAGGATTTCTGTCGCTCATCACAGGCGCTCCAAAGTGGTTTGCATTGCTTGCAGGATGACCAGCAGATCTTCCTGCGCACTGGGTATGGCTTTGCGCAGATTGGCAAAACCGTGAATATTGCCGCGCATTTCCAGATAGGTGACATCGCAGCCTGCCTCAACCAGACTTGCCGCAAATCGGCGCCCGGAATCGCGTAGCGGATCGAGTCCGGCCGTGGCGAGAACGGTTGGCGGTGTACCTTCGAGCGGACCGAGAATGGGATAATTGCGCCGGTCGTCTAGCGGTGCCTTGTAACAGTCGGTAAACCATTTCATCGCCCGTCGCGTGAGCAGATAGCCATCGCCGAACTCGGCGTAAGAAGGATGATCGGCAATGTCATCGGCCAGCGGATAGACCGGCACCTGCATGAGAACCGGTACGGTTGCCGGCTGAAGCATCAGAGACTGAGTGGTGACCAGCGTTAGATTACCACCTGCGCTGTCTCCCATAGGGATAAGCCCGGTTACCACCCGGCCCAGCGCCACCGGGCTCCCGGCCGCCCAGCGAGCGGCCGCCTCCACATCGTCTGGCGCTGCCGGAAAAGGATGTTCGGGAGCCAGCCGGTAATCCACCGACAAAACAGGCAGATCGGCCCGCAAGGCAATTTCAGTGCACAGATTGTGGTATGAATCGAGATCGCCGATAACGAAACCGCCTCCGTGAATGAACAGGATCATCGGACCGGGCTCGCGAATATCGCGGCAGTCATAAAGCCTTAGCGGAATATCTCCTGTCGGGCCGGAACAGGCCAGATCCTCTATCACTGCCAGATCGTGGGCAGGCCGTTCTACAAGATCCTGCATATCGCGCATGGCCTTGCGGGCTTCATCCAGCGGCATCTCGTCCAGTGGCGGCTGGTCTGCCGCCTCCAGCATGCGCAGCATTTCGGCGACGTCCGGGCGGATATAGGCGGTCATGGCAGGCATCCTTGTCGATCGATTATGGAGGAATAGGCGGGTTTGGGTGGCTTTTCCATCCGTCATGCACCGGTTTCGTTTCCGGCACCGGGCAGGGGCAGAACGTGTCTGGGGGCCAGCAAGGCACCGAACAAGGCCCAGGCCGTGCCACCGAGCCATCCGGCCAGAACATCGCTGAGATAGTGTACGCCCAGCCAGACACGGCTCCACGCGACAAGCAGACCCGCCATCAATGCGACGGCAAAGGCAAAATATTGCAATCCTGCGGAACGCAGGAAAGGGCGAATGGCAAAACTGAGCGCCAGTGCAATCAATGTAGCGTTGAAACTGTGTCCGCTGGGAAAACCGGGACCGCCGGCATAAGCAAGGTGATCCGCCATATCGGGCCTGGCCCGGGCCACCCCATATTTCAGCACGCTTTCGGTCAGCCAGCCGCTGAGTGCGACAATGACCAGCCAAAGGGCGATCTGTTTGTGATGTGCTATCATAAGCGCAGCCGCCACGCACAGGAGCAGCAAATTGCGCAATGTGACTCCGCCGAGCGCTGTTATATCGCGCATGGCCTCCTGTGCGATCGGCATGGGGGCAGAAGCGGGACGCAACCAGTGCGCCCCCCAGCCATCGACAGCTCCGCTATGTCCCGCCATAACCAGCCCTGCAAGAAGCGTGAAAAAGGCAAGACAGGTAAGGGCGGTAAACCATAATCCCCTATGTGATGCTGTTCGATCAGGCAATTATACCGTCTTCCGTTCTGTTCGGGCATTCATGTGAGGAACTGCGCAAAGGGCTCCGTCGTTCCTGTAAACCGTGAACGTTTAAATGGGTGATGGAAGCGTTTGCGAGCCAGCTACTATGTCGCCTTTCGGGAGCTTTCATGTCCAGTCCACAAATTGTCTGGTTCAGACGGGATTTACGTTTGCAGGATCATCCGGCACTCTGTGCCGCGGCGGCAAGAGGGCCGGTCATTCCCGTTTATGTGCTTGATGATGAGCGTGCCGGAAACCGCAAGCCGGGTGGTGCGTCGCGCTGGTGGCTCCATCACAGTCTTGAATCGCTCGGCAAAAGTCTGGGGCGGCATCGCTCGAAACTGATTTTGCTGCGCGGCGATTGTGTGGCCGGGCTGGCACGGCTGGCGGAAGAAACAGGTGCCGAAACGGTTCATGCTATTCAGCACTACGAACCATGGTGGAAAGATGCGGAGGAGGAGCTGACGGGTCATTGCGACCTTGCTCTGTATGACGGCAATTATCTGATGCCGCCCGGTTCGGTCACGACCGGCTCGGGCACGCCTTATAAGATTTTCACACCTTTCTATCGCGCCCTGTCGCGAATGATGCCACCGCGCGATCCGCTGGAAGAGCCTGCCCTTTCTCTGCCGGATGAGTGGCCCCATTCTGACGATCTGGACGAGTGGGGCCTGTTGCCGACAAAACCGGACTGGGCGGACGGCTTTCGCAAGCAATGGGATGTCGGAGAAATTGCGGCACAAGACAGGCTGACGGATTTTGTCGACCGGGTCAGCGCTTATGAGGATGACCGCAATTTTCCCTCCTGCGAAGGCACCTCGCGATTATCGCCGCATCTCCATTGGGGAGAGATTTCTCCCGCGCAGATCTGGAAGGCACTGGAAGGAAAACGGGGGCAGGGCGTTCAGGCATTCCGCTCCGAACTGATCTGGCGCGATTTTGCGCAGAATATCCTCTGTCAGTTCCCATATTATCCGGAAGAAAGTTATCGCCAGGCCTATCGCGATTTCCCCTGGCGCAATCCCAATCGGGGCCATCTGATCGCCGGGGAGCTGGAAGCCTGGCAGATGGGCCGCACCGGCTATCCGATTATCGATGCCGGGATGCGGCAATTATGGGCGACAGGCTGGATGCATAACCGCGTGCGGATGATCGTTGCCAGCTTTCTGACCAAGCACCTCCTGATTGACTGGCGGCACGGTGAACGCTGGTTCTGGGATACGCTGGTCGATGCCGATTACGCCAGTAACGGCACGAACTGGCAATGGGTGTCCGGCACAGGCGTGGATACGCAGCTCTTTACACGCGTGATGGCGCCATTGTTACAGAGCGAGAAGTTCTCGGCTGCGGACTATATCCGCGAATGGGTGCCGGAGCTGGCTCATTTGCCGGATGCCGATATTCATGATCCCCCTCCGTCGAAATGGCCGGAAGATTATCCTGAACGTTTGATCGAGCATCGTGAGGGCAGAGAAAGGGCGCTCAGCGCCTATCGGGATATGAAAGGAGAGACCGAAAGCTGATCGGCCTCCCGCTCTTTATTCAACCCGTTCGCGATGGCCGGTCGGGAAATCCTCCCCGAAAATTTCGGCGATTCTCTCTCCGACTACATCAGGGTCCTTGACCGTTTCCGGGTCTTCGCCGGGATAGGCTTTGGCGCGCATTTGCGTGCGTGTGGCACCCGGATCGACAATCGCCACGCGGACATCTGAAATCCGCTCCGCTTCCTGCGCATGGCAGGACAGCAGCGTATCGAAAGCCACCTTGGTGGCACCATAAGCGCCCCAATAGGGCCGTGGCTCAGCACCGACCGAGCTGGTCAGTCCAACGATCCGCCCCTTTTCAGCGCGCTTGAGCAGCGGATCGAAAGCAGCGAGTAAAGCCTGCGTCGCCAGAACATTCAGTGTCAGCGCCTGATTGAAGCCTTTGGGTTCGATCTGGATGACCGGCGTCAGAACGGGCAGATTGGCAGCGTTGATGACAAGCATGTCCAGCTTATCCCACCTTTCGCCCACCGCCTGTGCCAGCCGCGCAATGCTCTCACTTTCGGTGAGGTCCATCGGTGCGATGGTTGCCGTTCCGCCGGCATTGAAAATATCTTCCTCGACCTTTTCGAGATCGCTCGCCTTACGTGCGGTGAGCACGACATGCGCGCCGCGTGTGGCCAGCGCTTTGGCCGTGGCCGCACCGATACCGCGGCTTGCGCCGGTGACCAGAGCGATCTGGCCTTCAAAGGGTCTGGATGTGGATGTGTCAGCCATGGGCTTTCTCTCCCACTGGAAGGGTAAGCTGGGCGCCGTGCTCTTCCCGTTCGGTCAGGTCGGTCAGCCGGGTGGGATAATCCCCCGTGAAGCAGGCATCGCAATATTGCGGACACCCGTTATTGCGTTCTTCAAGGCCAACTGCACGATACAGCCCGTCAATCGATACGAAAGCGAGACTATCCGCCTGAATGAAATCGCGCATCGCGTCCACATCCATGCGTCCGGCCAGCAGTTTGGACCGTTCGGGCGTGTCTACGCCATAATAGCAGCCATAGCCGGTAGGCGGGCTGGCTACACGGAAATGCACTTCTTTGGCCCCTGCATCGCGCATCATCTGCACGATTTTCAGGCTGGTGGTGCCGCGTACGATGGAATCATCGATCAGCACGATCCGCTTGCCTTCGACCAGCAGACGATTGGCATTGTGCTTGCGTTTTACACTGGAATGGCGCGCACCGTCCGATGGCTGGATGAAAGTCCGCCCGACATAATGCGAACGGATGATGCCGAGTTCGAACGGAATGCCCGATTCCTGTGAATAGCCGATGGCAGCGGGCACGCCGCTATCGGGCACAGGCACGACAAGATCGGCCTCCACCGGGTTCTCTATCGCGAGCTGAACGCCGATCTGTTTGCGCGATTCATAGACTGAGCGCTTGTTGAAGATCGAATCCGGCCGGCTGAAATAGACATGTTCGAAAATGCACGGCCGTGAAGGGTTGGTGCCGAAAGGGCGATGGGAGGTGATATTGCCGTCAAAATCGACACTGACCAGCTCGCCCGGATCGACCTGACGAAGAAATTCGGCTCCGACCACATCCAGCGCTACGGTTTCGCTGGCAAAAACTATTGCATCGCCGACCTGACCCATGACGAGCGGGCGGATGCCCAGCGGGTCGCGGCAGGCAATCATGCCTTCGGGCGTGGTGCAGATAAGCGAGTAGGCTCCTTCCACCAGCCGCAGGGCATCGACGAATTTGTCGAGGATAGTGGGATAGCGGCTCGTCGCGGTGAGGTGAATGATGACTTCCGTATCCGAGGTGGACTGGAAGATCGCCCCTTTGCGCACGAGGTCGCGGCGCAAATTCATCGCGTTGGAAATATTGCCGTTATGCGCCACTGCAAAACCGCCGCTGGCCAGTTCGGCATAAAGCGGCTGCACATTACGCAGACCTGAGCCGCCCGTTGTGGCATAACGCACATGGCCGACAGCCATATTGCCGGGCAGTTCGGCAATCGCTTCGCCGGAGGAGAAATTCTCCGCCACCTGGCCCATGCCACGCCGCGTATAGAATTCCGCTCCGTCGAAACTTGTCATGCCGACAGCTTCCTGCCCGCGATGTTGCAGGGCGTGGAGGCCAAGTGCACAGATGGCGGCCGCGTCGGTCGCGCCGATTACGCCGAATACACCGCACTCTTCGTGCAGCTTGTCGCCGTCATGATCGCAAAAAGGATGGGTAAGATTCATGAGTCCCGCTGGGGTCGCTGAACGAGGCCTCCCAATGGCGATATTGCAGTGAAATTACAAGTGCAGTGAACGGATTTGTCATTTGAGGAGGAGCGCAGGGCCGTTTTCAAACCTATGTTCCTGCTCTTGCCGGGACTTTTTACCAGCCGCCTGAGTAAGGAGTGAAGCCATTTTCGGGGAAAGACGGTCAGGTGTATAAAGGTTTTCCACTGTTGTCCGTCCGGCTGTGCCGATCCGTTGCCGTAAAGCGGGATTTTCGAGCAAATCGGATAATGCCTTGCGCCATTCTTCCCCGGTCGAAGCGAGAAAGCCGTTTACCCCATGTTCGATAATTTCGGCCTGGGCCCCTAGTGGCGAAGCGATCACGGGAATACCGCAGGCCATATACCGCAGAACGGCATAGCCGCAGCTTCCCTGTTCCGACTGACTATCCTGCAAGGGGGCCAGAGCGATGTCCATTGCAGAGATCTGGCGGTATTCCCCATCTGTTTCGCGGGGGTGATAATCGATCTGGCCGCAGCGCGAGCGCCCGGCACGTGCACCAATGATACGAGCGACGGCATTGTGTGCCCCAAGAAAGGCTTCCAGCGATTTGAAGTGTTTTTCCGCATGGCTCGTCCACAGATCCGTTGTGCCGATCCAGCCCACACGCAACTTACGATCAGCGTAACTCCGCTCTGTCGGAGTGAAATCGCTCAATGGAACGGGAGGCGGCATGACTTCGACCCAAGAGGCACCGGCTTCATGGGCCTGTGTGCCGATATGGCTGTTGCCGACCATGACGAGTGTGGAATGGCGGATAATCTGGCCGGTCTTGCTATGTCGTGAATCGTTGGAAAATGGCGTGTCGCCCAGATCGGTGACAATTGGCATATCGGAAGGAAGCAGAAGATTTTCAGCCATCCAGGGTAGATGAGGCAAAGCTTCCTGTTCGATCCACAGAAGATCGGTTTGCCCGGTGAGCTGGCGGAGCGATTTTATCCGGGTACTGATCCCGCTGGCCAGCGAATTGCCGCCTGTCTGCCCACAATGCCGGAATGCGCGGGGCGGCGGGCCGTAAAAAGGAAGAAGATCGCAATGAATGCCCTGTTGTTCGAGCAAGGGGACATAGTGCAGAATGCGTCGTTGTGAGCTTTTATGGTCACACCCGGCATGAAGAAGAATGGTGACATGCATCACTCTTCTCCGTCATCATTGCCAACGGCAGGTTCGCACCCACCGGAAATAATGCCGCCTGTCTTTTGTGTGGTCTTGATGTCCGTCTATGTCAGGCATTGAAAATACACTCTGCATATAATGGTTAAGAATGGAATATCCTGACCAATATGCTTCTAGCATATACTTTAGGTAAATTATTGCAGAACTATATAAGGTAAAAATACTTATAATTGGCTTATTTATATAAGCAGCACATTGATCTGTGCATTTTAGTTGTCGCTATAAAAGAAGATGCAGAACCGGTGACGTTACCGCTGCGCTTTTACAAGCAAGGAGGTGCCAGCCTCTCCCTGTGGAGCTGACTGCACCGCTGCCTGCCGTTGCTGCGCTGCATACTGTTTTGCTGAGATGCACGAAGGCGTATCTGCGGGTTGTTGGCTATCAGGCATGCGGCAATGGCAAGCGATGTGTATTCTTCATTTCCGACAATGTGGCGGTGGAGCGGACATCTTCGACACCGGGCAGACGCAAAAGCGTTCGCAGGGTGAAATCCTGATACCAGCCGATCGACGGCGCGAGGACTTTAATCATGATGTCCATTTCGCCGAACAGCGTATAGGCTTCAGTAATTTCAGGAATATCGTCGATGGCGCGGACAAAACGGTCCCGCGCTTCATCGCTGAGGCGGGTCATTTTGAGCTGCGCAAAAATATAAATGCTTTCGCCGAGTTTCTCGCGGTCGAGAAGGGCCACTTGCCCGGTAATATATCCTTCGTCCCGCAATCGTTGAATCCGGCGCCAGCAGGGAGATTGCGACAGCCCGACGCGTTCGGCGATTTCACTCGACGATTCCGATGCGTCAATTTGCAGGCGTTCGAGGATCTTGAGATCCAGCCTGTCCAGTTCTGCCATTGTTTTATGCACCCACCACGTTGAGGGGAAATTTATATTGCGTGGGATGGGGGCTGGATGCGCTTTTGACAAGCAACCCATCACGCCCTTGGCAGGTCTGTACCATGATAGAACAAAAGCGTGCGAATTTATGCCTTTTGACGTTCAGCTCCGGTTTCAGGCTGTGAGATTCTGCAGTCACCCGGTTGATCGGGCCGGGTGACTGCAGGACTCGATATTGTTTCAGCCTCTTTCGACCTGGCTGACATCGCGCACAGCGCCGCGTGCGGCATTGGTGGTCATCGCAGCATAGGCGCGCAGAGCCGGCGAAACTTCGCGCTTGCGGCCATAAGGCCTCCAGGCTTTGTCTCCGCGGGCAACCATTTCTTCATGCCGTGCAGCCAGTTCCGCATCGTCGATATTTAGCGTGATCCCGCGATTGGGGATGTCGATCACGACAGGGTCGCCGGTCTGCACCAGTGCGATGAGTCCGCCTTCGGCCGCTTCCGGAGATACGTGGCCGATGGAAAGGCCCGATGTACCACCTGAAAAGCGGCCATCCGTGATAAGGGCACAGGCTTTCCCGAGCCCTTTCGACTTCAGATAGCTGGTCGGATACAGCATTTCCTGCATACCCGGGCCGCCTTTGGGGCCTTCATAGCGGATGACGACGACGTCGCCTTCCTTTACTTCATTGCCAAGGATGCCGACCACTGCCGCGTCCTGGCTTTCATAGACCCGCGCCGTGCCGTGGAAGGTCAGGATGGAATCGTCGACACCGGCAGTCTTCACGATACAGCCTTCCGGGGCGAGATTGCCATAGAGCACCGCCAGGCCACCATCCTTTGAAAACGGGTGCTCGGCATCGCGGATCACACCCTTTTCACGATCGAGATCGAGATCTTTCCAGCGATTGCCCTGGCTGAAGGCCTGAGTAGTGCGCACACCGCCCGGCGCTGCCTTGTAAAATTCCTGCACGCTTTCCGAATTGGAGCGGCTGACATCCCAGCGATTGATCGCTTCATCCATGCTTCTGGCATGCACAGTAGGCAACGAGGCGTCGATCAGGCCGGCCCGTTCGAGCTGGCCGAGAATGGCCATAATCCCGCCTGCGCGATGGACATCTTCCATATGGACATCCTGCTTGGCCGGCGCGACCTTGCACAGGCAGGGCACACGACGCGAAAGGCGGTCGATATCGGCCATGGAAAATTCCACTTCGCCTTCATGCGCCGCGGCAAGAAGGTGAAGCACAGTATTGGTCGATCCGCCCATCGCAATATCGAGGCTCATGGCATTTTCGAAAGCTGCATGAGTGGCAATATTGCGCGGCAGGGCGGAGGCGTCGTCCTGTTCGTACCAGCGCTTCGCAAGATCAACGACGGTGCGGCCCGCCTCGCGGAACAATTTTTCGCGATCTGCATGGGTGGCGAGCATCGAACCGTTGCCCGGCAGCGAAAGGCCCAGCGCTTCGGTCAGGCAGTTCATGCTGTTGGCAGTGAACATTCCCGAGCAACTGCCGCAGGTCGGGCAGGCCGAACGTTCGATCGTGGTGACATCTTCATCAGAATAATGCTCGTCGGCCGCCGCGACCATGGCATCCACCAGATCGAGTGCGATGGTTTCGCCGTGAATATCGGCCTTGCCCGCTTCCATGGGGCCGCCAGACACGAAGATGGTCGGGATGTTGAGTCGCATGGAGGCCATCAGCATGCCCGGCGTGATCTTATCGCAATTGGAAATGCAGATCAGAGCATCGGCGCAATGGGCGTTGGCCATATATTCGACGCTGTCTGCAATCAGATCGCGGCTGGGCAGCGAATAAAGCATGCCGCCATGCCCCATTGCGATCCCGTCATCGACGGCAATCGTATTGAATTCCTTGGCCACGCCGCCTGCCGCTTCGATTTCTTCGGCCACGAGCTGGCCGAGATCCTTGAGATGGACATGGCCGGGCACGAACTGGGTGAAGCTGTTGGCAATCGCGATAATCGGTTTGCCGAAATCCTCATCCTTCATGCCGGTGGCGCGCCAGAGACCGCGCGCACCCGCCATATTGCGGCCATGAGTGCTGGTGCGTGAACGATAATGGGGCATAAATGCCGATCCCTTGAAAAATGTCCTGTTCCGATACGTCCTCTACCATTCGCATGGAAAGTTGAGAAATATATTATTGAAGCTTTATAAGGTCGTTGTGTATATTGACAGGCATGGATCTACGCCAGCTTCGTCATTTTATGGCCGTCGCCGAGACACTGCATTTCGGCCATGCCGCACAGCGTCTCGGGATGACCCAGCCACCGCTCAGCCAGTCGATCATGGCGCTGGAGCGTGAATTGGGGGCGGACTTGTTTCTTCGCTCTAAACGCAGTGTCATGCTCACCGATTTCGGGCGCCAATGGCTCGATCATGTGCGGCCCGCGGTCGAGGCGGTCGACGATCTTGGGCCTATTGCCGAAAGGCTGCGGACCGGTAAGGCAGGGCGCCTCTCGCTCGCTTTCGTCAGTACGGCGGATTACAGCGTGTTGCCCGATCTGGTGCAGCATTACTCCTCCTCTTTCCCGGATGTCGAACTGGATCTGATCGAGGCGACAAGCGATGTTCAGATCGAAGCCTTGCTCGAAGGGCGGATCAATGCGGGCATCCTCATTTCCGAGCGGTCCGCATTGCCCTCCGCGCTCGATTACCGTCCCTTGCTTACCGAACCGCTGGTGGCGGCGGTGCCGGAAAGCTGGTGCAGGGGCGGGGCGCTCGATCTGGTGGACGGAGAATTACAGGGCGATGCGTGGATGGCGCAGCCGCTGATTATTTTTCCGCGCCGCGTGTCACCCGATTTTCACGCCCTGGTGACGGGTTTCTATCATACGCAGGGTTTCCAGCCGATGATCCGTCAGGAAGCCATCCAGATGCAGACGATTATCAGCCTCGTTTCGGCGGGGCTGGGTATGGCGCTGGTGCCTGCTTCCCTGCGCCATCTGGCGCGGACCGGTGTACGTTATATTGCTATTGCGGGCGATGCCCCCATGCTTGAAACCGGTCTGGCATGGCGGAAGGGCGATGAGGCGCCTATTCTGGCAGGGCTGATCGACATCGCGGCAAAAGCAGGTGGTGATGGGTAAGCGCATAAATATGGCAGGGATCGAGATCAGCCATCCGGATCGGGTGGTCTATCCTGCTATCGGGATGACCAAAGGACAGGTCGCGCAATATTATGAGGCCGCCGCCGGACGAATGCTGCAAAGCTGTAAGAACCGGCCGCTTTCGCTGCTGCGTCTGCCCGAAGGACTGGCGGGAGAACGTTTTTTTCAGAAACATGCTCAGCGGGGATTTCCTGAGGATATCGGACGCATGTCTATTCGGCAAAGCGATGGCACTACTCGCGGGTCTTACATGTATGTCGACAAAGCAGCAGGGCTTGTGGCAGCCGCGCAGATGGGCACGCTGGAATTTCACATTTGGGGCGCGACGCGGGACAGGCTCGAACGGCCTGACCGCATGGTGTTCGATCTCGATCCCGATGAAGCGATAAGGTGGGAGCATGTAGCCCGCGCTGCCCTATCTCTGCGAGACCGGCTGGAAGCGTTTGATCTGCCCGCATGGCCTATGGTCACAGGCGGGAAGGGCGTACATGTGGTGGTGCCCCTGCGGCGAATTGCCGAATGGGAAACCGTGACGCATTATGCCCGGACTTTCGCCACAATGCTGGCGGAGGAAGCACCCGAGCGGTTCACTGCGCAGATGGCCAAAAGCAAGCGCAAAGGGCGCATCTTTATCGACTGGCTGCGCAATGAACGCGGGGCAACTGCCATTGCCCCATTCTCCCTGCGAGCGAGGGAGAATGCGCCCGTTGCGGTGCCGGTGGCCTGGAGCGAACTGGCTGCTCTGGGATCGGCTGATATTTTCTCTCCCGAAGCGGCGCTGGATCGGAGCTGGAGCGATTGCCCGGTTCCGCACGCGGTCGGCCTGAGCCGGGCGCGGGTGGAAAAGCTGGCCGAAAGCTCTCTCCGGTAATCCAATGTGCAGGTGCAAAAACAACGGCATGGAGACAATACTTCTGTCCCGTCAAACCATATGTTTTGACGGAGCATGAAATTGTTGCGGCGCGGCAAAAGCAATCGCGGCGAGGCACCCCATATGGCTGTTCGTATGTCAAACTTATGAGGGAACAGCTCTCGTGTACGATCATCTTTTCAAACCGCTTCAGGTCGGTGCGGTCACACTGCCGAACCGGATTATCATGGCTCCTCTGACCCGGCTTCGCAGTATTGAGCCGGGCGATGTTCCAACCCCGTTAATGGGTGAATATTATCGCCAGCGCGCCGGTGCGGGGCTGATTATCAGTGAAGCGACGCAGATTTCCTTCGAGGCGAAGGGCTATGCAGGGGCGCCGGGGCTGCACACGCCGGAGCAGATCGCGGCCTGGCAACCGATCACGCAGGGTGTTCACGATGCCGGCGGTCATATGGCCGTGCAACTCTGGCATACCGGGCGGATTTCGCATGAATCGGTTCAGCCCGATCACAGGGCGCCGGGTGCTCCCAGTGCGGTTACCGGAGAAACCCGGACCTCGTTACGCGATGAAAACGGCAAAGCCTATCGCGTGCCGACTACTCCGCCGCGCGCGCTGACAGTGCCTGACATTCAACGGATTGTGGAGGATTTCGGAAGCGCTACCGCCCATGCACGTGAAGCGGGTTTCGATCTTGTCGAACTGCACGGAGCGCATGGCTATCTGATCCAGCAATTCCTTTCACCCAGCTCCAATCACCGGCAGGACGCCTATGGCGGGCCGGTTGAAAACCGGGCGCGTTTCGGGCTGGAAGTGGTCGACAAGGCAATTGCAGCCTGGAGCGCCAACCGCATTGGCATCCGTGTGTTTCCATATGGTGAAGCCAATGGCCTTGAGGTGCTGCCGGATGATGAGGCCGATGCGCTCTATCTGATCGAGCAGCTTGGCCAGCGCAATCTGGCCTATTTGCACATTTCGGAACCGGACTGGACCGGTGCGAAGCCGCTGAGCGATAGTTTTCGCGAAGAGGCGCGCAAGCGATTCCCCGGAGTGATTATCGGCGCAGGAGGCTATACCGCACAAAAGGCCGAGGATCTGATTTCGCGCGGTCTGATCGATGCGGTGGCCTTTGGCCGCGCCTTTATAGCCAATCCCGATCTGGTGGAGCGGATAGCGCAGGACGGGCCCTATAACGAGGTGCGCGCAGAGCTGAATTATGGCGGCGGTGCCGAAGGCTATACCGACTATCCGACACTGGCTGAAAGCCATGTGTCTTCCGCTGGCTGATAAGGCCGGTTCCACCGGATAAAAAGAGCGGGCCGTTTCATGCGAGGCGGCCCGCTTTTCGTTTCCTGCCTAACGCTTCTTGCGTTGCGGCTTGCGATCCTTTTCGCGAATGATGCAGCGGAAACCCACATGGCTGGTCGATGTATCGATCGGCTGTGCATGTCGGGCCGCCGGGCGATAGCGGCGGCAGTAATTCTCGGCACACAGATGCGATCCGCCTTTTAAGACGCGGCGGCCGATCTTGATTTCTGGTGTGCAGGGATCGAAGCTCTCGCGCTTGGCTGCGCCGCGCGGATTGGACGGGATGCAGCAGGCGCCCGGCTTTTTCTTTTCCATCGCTTTGGGCATGGCATACCAGTCTGCGGTCCATTCCCAGACATTGCCGATCATGTCGTAAAGGCCGTAGCCATTCTCGGGAAAAGAGCGGATCGGGGATGTGCGTTCCCAGCCATCTTCGAGGCTGTTTTCATGGGGAAAGGCGCCCTGCCAGTAATTGGCCATCATCTTGCCATCGGGGGCCAGTTCGTCACCCCAGGCATATTCGGAGCCTTCCTGTCCGCCCCATGCGGCATATTCCCATTCGGCTTCGCTGGCGAGGCTCTTGCCGGCCCATTGCGCATAGGCCTTGGCATCCTCATAGGTCACATGCACCACCGGATGATCGTCCAGCCCTTCGATCGAACTGTCGGGTCCGGTAGGGTGGCGCCAGTCCGCTCCGAAGCAAAATTCCCACCATTGAGAGAAATCGCGCAGATCGACCGGGCCTGCGGTGCGCCGGAAGACGAGCGATCCGGCTCTGGCCATTTCCAGAGGCATGCCGGGATAATCTGCCGGATCGGGTGCGATTTCTGCAGTGGTCACATGACCGGTCGCCTCGACGAAGCGGGCAAATTCGGCATTGGTTACAGGTGCTTCGTCAATCCAGAAGGAATCGACCTTCACTTTGCGTTGCGGGGTTTCCTCAGGATAGAATGTTTCGGACCCCATGAGGAAAGTGCCGCCTTCAATGAAGCGCATGCCCTCGTCTTTTGCGGGTTTTGACGGACTGGGATCGGCAATGGTCTGGGCACTCATAATACGCTCTCTTATCTGTAACCTCTCACAGCCTTCATAGAGATATGGCACGGCTTGCAAAAGGTCTGCCATAAGAATGGCGCGGATTTCCTGCGTAATGGCTGTTTTTGCTGCAGCATATATATGAAAGAAGGGGAGAAAATGCCTTGCGCTGTCAGATAGGGATTGACGCCCTTATGCGCAGCAAGACAAGTTTACGGCCAAGAGGGGCTGCAGCTATGAACCGATTTGTCGATATGCGTGTCACCATGGCGGATGTTGCCAGGGAAGCGGGCGTGTCATTGAAAAGTGTTTCGCGCGTGGTGAACGGGGAAGCGCATGTCTCCGCCAGCTTGCGTGAAAAGGTAGAACATGCCGTCGCCCAACTGGGCTATGTGCCGCATATGGCTGCCCGTTCGCTCGCCGGGAACCGTTCCTTCACAATCTGTCTGCTGTTCGACAATCCTTCCCCGAATTACAAGATGAAGATTCAGACGGGGTGCTACAAGGCATGTTGGGAAGCGGGTTATCAATTGCGGATCGAAGAAATCCGTCCGGCGGAGACATGGGATGCGCTGGAAAAACAATTGCTGCCTGTCCTGCATCAGCGCCAGAGTGACGGGCTGGTTCTTACGCCACCGCTGGCCGATGATCCGCGAGTGCTCGATCTGATCGAAAAGGCAGGGCTGCCCTATGTACGGATTGCGCCGACTGCCGATCCGGGCCGCTCCAAGGCAGCGGATATGGACGATTATGCTGCGGCGGGCGATGTGGCTCGATTGTTTTATGCACATGGGCATCGTCGCCATGTTGCGATTATTAACGGCCCTCTCGCCCATGGGCGAAGCGAATGTCGCCGGCAGGGCTTTATCGAGACTTTCCAGCGGCTCCAGCCCGATATTTCCGTGATGGAGGAGATGGGCGATTTTACCTTTTTCAGCGGTATCGAAGCGGGCAAACGCTTACTTGCACGTAAACCGCGCCCGACAGCCATTTTCGTGACGAGCGACGATATGGCGGCGGGGGTTCTCAATGCGGCCCAGCAACGCGGCCTCAATGTACCCGAAGATGTATCGGTCTGCGGCTATGATGACGGGATCATCGCCATGACCGTCTGGCCCTATCTCACGACAATTCGTCAGCCGATTGCTGAAATGGCCGAAACGGGCGTGCGGATGCTGCTCGACTGGGCGGATCGGGATATAGTGACACGGCAGATCGGCTATGAGCTGATCGAACGCGATTCCGTGGCCGATGCGTCGATGGCGTGAGCGATACATATGGGACGGGCCACGCTTCCTATGGGCGAGGCCTGCTTTTAGCGGGAAGGCGCGTAACAAACTGGCCTGACGCGTCAGGCGTAACCGGGCTCAGCTTTCCATCAGGGCCAGAGTGACATGGCCGCGACCGGCGCCGCGAATACCGATTTGGCGCGCAGCGGCTTCAGAAAGATCGATCACACGGTTATGCGCATAGGGGCCGCGATCATTGATGCGAACCACGACCGACTTACCCGTGCGGCCATAGGTGACTTTCACTTTGCTGCCGAAGGGCAGGGTACGATGCGCGGCGGTGAGCTGTGTCGGATCGAATGTTTCACCATTCGCTGTCCGGCGGCCGCGGAATTTCGGCCCGTACCAGCTTGCTTCGCCGGCGCCGATTTCCTCAGCCATGCCGATAGCATTCGCAGCGGCGAGTGGAGCGTCGCTGTCATCGAGATCGATGGCAGGATTGGCATCGGTACCATCATCGGTTTCCGAGGGTTCGAAGCGCGGCAGATTCGTTTCGAGTCCGCTCAGCGTACCCGATACCGGAACGATTTCCGGCGCCGGGGATTGTTCTGCATGACCGGGCGCGATAGCCAGAGCCAGGCCCATCAGGCCGAGGCCGCCCAGTGCTGTATAACGCTTCGAAATGCCAGATACTTTCATAATGAAAGCAACTCCCGTCATCCATGAGTGACGGGGGCAATACGCGCCGGGGGCGTGTCATACTACCCACATAAGGGCATCCGGTCCCGTTTCGGGCTCGATTCGTCGTAGTCTGAATGTGTGGCCGAAGGCTCCTGCGGTGAAGCGCCTCCGGCCTAAGATAAACTACATATCGCGTTTAGCGAGGAGTCGCAGACGCAAGGCGTTGAGTTTGATGAAGCCTTCGGCATCCTTCTGGTCGTAAGCGCCGGCATCGTCTTCGAAGGTTACATGGCGTTCCGAATAGAGGCTGTCGGCGCTCTTGCGGCCAACAAGGTGGACGCCGCCTTTATAGAGTTTAAGGCGTACCGTGCCGTTGACCTTCTGCTGGCTGAGATCGATTGCCGCCTGAAGCATTTCACGCTCGGGGCTGAACCAGAAGCCATTATAAATCAGTTCGGCATATTTCGGCATCAGCTCATCCTTGAGATGCGCTGCGCCGCGATCGAGTGTGATTTGCTCGATCCCGCGATGGGCGACGGCATAGATCGTGCCGCCCGGCGTTTCATACATGCCGCGGCTCTTCATGCCGACAAAGCGGTTTTCCACCAGATCAAGCCGGCCGATGCCGTGCTTGCGACCCAGTTCGTTCAGCGCGGTGAGCAAAGTGGCCGGGCTCATCGCCTCGCCATTGAGTGCAACGCCGTCGCCCTTGTCGAAATCCACGGTGATATATTCGGGTGCGTCGGGTGCATCTTCCGGATTCACCGTCCGCGAATAGACGTAATCCGGGGTTTCTTCCCACGGATCTTCGAGCACTTTGCCTTCGGATGAAGTGTGCAGGAGATTAGCGTCGGTGGAGAAGGGGCTTTCGCCGCGCTTATCCCTGGGGACCTGAATCTGATGCTTCTCGGCCCAGTCGATCAGCGCGCTGCGTGAGCCGAGATCCCATTCACGCCATGGCGCGATGACCTTGATATCGGGATCGAGCGCATAGGCGGAAAGTTCGAAACGGACCTGATCGTTGCCTTTGCCGGTGGCGCCATGGGCAATTGCATCGGCGCCGGTTTCGCGGGCGATCTCGATCAGGCGCTTGGAGATCAGCGGGCGGGCGATCGATGTGCCGAGCAGGTAATCGCCTTCATAGCGGGCATTGGCGCGGAACATCGGGAAAACGAAGTCGCGCACAAATTCCTCGCGCACATCTTCGATATAGATATGCTCATCGGGAATGCCCATATTGCGGGCCTTGGCACGGGCCGGTTCGATTTCCTCGCCCTGGCCGAGATCGGCCGTGAAGGTCACCACTTCGCAATTATAGGTCACCTGCAGCCATTTGGCGATCACGCTCGTATCGAGTCCGCCCGAATAGGCGAGCACAACGCGTTTGATCCTGGAGCTATCGGTGTCTGACATTTACGGAGGCCTTTGCGGAAATAGAAAGCGAGGCCGCGCCTATCAGGCAGGCCCGTGCGATTCAATGGCTATGATGGCGGCAAAGCACCGATTTGCAGCAGGTTCCAGCCAAATTTAGAACTTTGTTGCGTCGAGCTGCGGATTGAGATCGGAAATATGGTTGAGCCATGAGCGGGGTTTGCGCAGCATTTTGTCCGGATAATCGACTGTCAGGCCGGCAATTCTGGCAATGGCACCAACGAAATGAATGCAGTTGCGGGTTTCGAGATCGTAGGTTTTGTGCCGCCAGGCTTCCACTTCATCCATCATCCGGCGATAGGTTTCATCACTCACCGTGATAGTGAAATGATCGTTCGTCTTGCGGATATACTTTTCTTTCTCGACATAGATTTCCGCTTTTGTTTCGCCGAGTAGGACATTGGGCCCGACGCTGGTGGCGGTGAAACCGTAATTGGAGTGTACAGCTTCTCCGGTACTGTCCAGAGAGCCGTCAAAGACCACGAAAGTATGAGGATAACGCCCGAACAGCGATCCGTTGAAACTGTGAAACGATACCGTCACCGCCGCCTGGGCAGGCATTGCCATGAGAGCGAGAATGAGAATGGTAACGGAAAGCCAGAACCGGGACATGGTTTTGCTGAAAATCAGAACGGTTCGCATCGATACCCCTTTTCTGGCCATTCCGGCTGGTCAGTCGGATAATGGTACAGATCTTTTGTCGGGTTCAAAATAGGGTCGTGTCAATGGCAGGGCATGGCGGTTGCGCGAATACACAATCTGATAGACGCAGAGATTGCCATATTCGAAGCCGACCGAAGCCCCGGCCAGATAATAGGTCCACATACGGAAAAAGCGCGGATCGTACATCGCTTCGATCGCTTCGCGCTGTTCCAGCGTCCGTTCATACCAGGCGCGCAGGGTTTTGGCGTAATGGACCCGCAGCATTTCCACATCGGCGGCAAGCAGATGATAATGCTGGCTCGCCTCGGCGATTTCGCTGAGCGCAGGCATATAGCCGCCGGGGAAGATATATTTCAGCGTAAAGGCGTCGGTCGGTTCGGGATCGCCCATACGGCCGATCGTATGGAGCACCATGAGCCCGTCATAGCTCAGCAGATTGCGGCAGGAGCGGAAAAATGTGCGATATTGCGGTTTGCCGACATGTTCGAACATGCCCACCGACACGATCCGGTCGAAAGTCGCCCCCTCTTTGGCAAGATCGCGATAATCGAGCAGTTCGAAGCGAACGCTGTTGTCGAGCCCTTCCTGTTTGGCTTTCTCACGCGCCAGCGCGAGTTGTTCGGTGCTAAGCGTCACACCAAGCACTTCGACATTGTAATGGCGCGCCAGATAGAGCGCCATGCCGCCCCAGCCGCAACCGATATCGAGCACGCGCTGGCCCGGTTTCAGCTTCAGTTTCGCCGCGATATGGGCGAGTTTGTCCTGTTGGGCCTGATCGAGATTTTCTGTGTCGGGGTGCCAGTAGGCGCAGCTATATTGCATGTTCTCATCGAGGAACAGCTTGTAGAACGCATTGCCCAGATCGTAATGATGCGACACGTTCCGGCGCGAGCGGCCGCGCGGATTGAACTGGCTGAGTTTGCCAGCAATCTGCTGTTGCAGCCAGCGGAACCCTTTCGCCAGCGGCAGGGTTTCACCGCCATCCCAGGGGTGATTGGCCCTGAAAAGGGCAAGAAGCTCGAAAATATCGCCTTTCTCGATGATGATCCGGCCATCCATATAGGCTTCGGCCGAAGCAAGCCAGGGATCGGCAATCACATCATTGACGACCTTTTCATCGGTCAGCTTTATTGCAAGATCGGGATAGCCCTGTTCAGCCCGGCCATAGGTCCTGTGCCATCCTCCGGGTGCCGAAATAGTCAGAGTGCCGTGCTGAATGAGGCCCGACACGAAACGGTCCAATATCTTCATTTTTTCCCCTGACATAGCTGATCGGCGTGTTTTCCGCCTGAATGCCATGCGTCAACGTCACCCGGCCCGGTGCCCTGAGCGCCCGCTTCGTATGACTTTTAATCGGGAAAGCTGGCAAAGTACCGGAGTGAGTAGTCATCTTGAGGACATAACTTATCCATGCAGAGCATCATGACAAGGGTGTTCATCACACAGAAAGATTATCATCAGGTACAGTCAGAGTAACCGATTGCTGTGTAATATTAAATTCCCGCATACCATTGGTAATTGGCGCGGTCTTCCCAATAGCCGCCTTTACCTTGGCCGATTCCGGAAAGATCTTTTACCGCTTCGATAGCAGTCAGATATTTTGCGTGCTTATAGCCTAATTGTCGTTCGACTCTCAGGCGCAAGGGTGCACCGTTGCGGACCGGTAGCGGAGCATCGTTGAGTCTGTGGGCGATGATGGTTTGCGGGTGATAGGCATCGACCAGATCGATGCTTTCGTAATAAGCTGCCCCGTTCAGATGATCGGCACAGTGAAAGACGATATAGTTCGCCTCTTCGGACAGTTGCGCGAGATCGAGAATGATGCCCAGTTGCGGCCCGGTCCACTGGCCGATGGCGCTCCACCCTTCCACGCAGTCATGGCGGGTAATCTGGGTGCGCTGGGGCAGGGTGCGGATTTCTTCCAGCGAGAGCGACAGCGGCTGGCCGACCAGCCCGTGTACGGCGAGCCGCCAGTCGGCAAAACCGTTCTGCGCTGCAGCGCGATAGGCCGGTGTAGCAGGATCGAGCGTGCCGTTTCCACGAAAAGATGGCGAGATATCCTGCCTGTCGAATTCGCGGGCCAGTGCCTGCCGCGAAGCAAGCGCGCGATGGGCGCTGCGATGCCAGTCTTCGGCGCGATCGAGCAGGGTGGCTATGGGCTGAGTGTCAGCAAGTTTGGAACAGCCAGCCGCCATGCCGGCCATCATGGCAGCCAGAAGATTACGGCGTTTCATCGCGTTTCCCTCCCGTTACCATGGCTTTGAGCTGGCCCAGCGGGCCGGAAAGCAGCACCAGCGCGACATGCAGCAGCAGAAAGGCGAATAAGCCCCAGGCGCACAGAAAGTGGAGCGAACGGGCGCTTTGCCGCCCACCGAAAAGATCGAGTAACCAGGGCCATGCCGCATCCATGCCCGGACTCATCGCCATGCCGGTAAAGATCATCAGCGGCAGCATGATGAAGATAACCAGCCCGTAAGCCGCTTTCTGAAGAAAATTATACTGCCCTGCGCCACGATGGAAATCGAACCGGAGATGCGCACGGATATCCGCCCATATCGCCTGCCCGCGCCATTCTGCCAGACGTGTTGCGATATCCTTTCGGAAATGCCCGTTGACCAGCGATATCAGCATGAAAAGCAGCAGGGCGAGCGCGAAAATCCAGGCAAACAGGAAGTGCCAGTCGCGCGCGGCGGAAAGGCTGTAATAGCCGGGGATTGTCGCCCAGCCGGGAAAGCGCGGGAGAAACGCCCATGCTTGCGAAGGAGCGAATCCGGCTTGCCCCCAGTAAAGCCGGGGATGGGCGTTGGAGATATTCAGCCCCGACATGAACAGTACCGCCAGACAGGCCAGATTGAGCCAGTGCCATATCCGGGTGGTAAGGCTGTGCCGGGGACGCTGCGTCATGCGGAGTCTTCTCTTGCCAGATAGAGCACGTCACGCGGCTGCGGCACGAGATGCTGACCGGAATCGACAAAAACCGTCTGCCCGCTATCCAGCACACCGCTGGCAAGAAACAGCGCCGTATCGGCGATCTCTTGCGGCGCAGTGCGGCGATGGAGCAGATTCATCCGGTGCGAGCTTTCCGCTTCGTCCGCTGTCTGATCATGGCTTGGCAGAATGGCGCCGGGGGCGATGGCATAGACCCGGTCGTCACTCCCGGCCGCCATGCCCATCATCGGGACGGTGGCGGCCAGTGCGTGTTTGCTCATCGTATAGCTGAAAAAATCGGGATTGGGATTGGCGACTTTCTGGTCGGTGATCTGGATCACCCGGCGGCCGGTTGCGGCTCTGGCGCAGCGCAGGAAAGCCTGAGCCATGCGCACCGGGGCTTTAGCATTGACCTGCATGGTTTCGGCGAAGACCTTCGATGAAAGGCCGGTCACGTCGTCGGGCGGGAAAATACTCGCCGAATTGATGAGCACGCGCCAGTCGGGCAGTCGCGTTGCCAGTTCTTCGATCATTTTCACGCCGGCGCCCGATTGCGCCAGGTCGCAGCGCACGGTTTCGGCGGAGGGCAGGGCGCCGGCGAGTGTCTCGGCCGCGCCGTGCGAGTGGTGGCAGTGGATCACGACATGCCAGCCATTCTCTCCGAAATGCCGGGCGATAGCAGCGCCGATCCGTTTGCCCGCCCCGGTAATGAGCACAGCGGGGCGATCATTGCCGGATGAAGATGGCGCATTGCTTTGTGTCATGACGCCAATGGAGCACAGCCAGGCGAAGGAAGAAAGAGGGCAGTTGGCATGCTATCTTTCCTCTCCGGCCTTTCAGGCTTTGGGCACCCGCTTTTCCAGCTCGGCGAGCCATGTATCGGCGACGGCATCGGACGGCGCACGCCAGTCACCGCGCGGCGAAAGTGCGCCGCCTGAGGAGACTTTGGGCCCGTTCGGAATGGCCGAGCGTTTGAACTGGCTGAAAGCGAAGAAACGGCGGAGGAATTTTTCCAGCCATTCGCGAATGGTCGCAAGCTCATAGGCATTTTTCTTCGCTTCGGGGAAACCGGCAGGCCATTGCCCTGCGGCGGCATCGCGCCAGGCATGCCAGGCCAGAAAGGCCACTTTGGACGGTCGCTGCCCGAAGCGGACAATATGATGCAGGAAGAAATCGTTCAGTTCGTAAGGGCCGATTTTCGCCTCGGTGCTCTGGATGGCGCCGGTGTGATCGGCGGGCACGAGTTCGGGCGAGATCTCGGTTTCCAGAATGGCGTGGAGGATCGCATCGGTCTCGGGATCGAATTGTCCTGTCGTGGTGGTCCAGCGAATCAGATACTGGATCAGCGTTTTGGGGACCCCGGCATTCACCGCATAATGACTCATCTGATCGCCCACGCCATAGGTGCACCAGCCGAGCGCCAGTTCGCTGAGATCGCCTGTTCCTATGACGAAACCCTTATAATGGCCGGCCAGACGGAACAGATAATCGGTCCGCAGGCCCGCCTGCACATTCTCGAAAGTCACGTCATAAGCCGGTTCGCCATCGGCAAAGGGATGGCCGATATCTTCGAGCATCCGTGTGGCGGCCGGGCGGATATCGATTTCCTCACCCTGAATGCCGAGCGCCCACATCAGCTTCCAGGCATTGTCTTTCGTTTCGTCGGATGTGCCGAAGCCGGGCATCGTATAGCCGCGAATGGTCGAGCGTGGAATGCGCAAACGATCACAGGCCTTGGCTGCCACGATCAGCGCATGGGTCGAATCGAGCCCGCCGGAAATGCCGATTACCATGCTTTCGGGGCGTGTCGCTTCGAACCGCCGCATCAGTGCATCGACCTGAATATTGAAAGCTTCGTAGCAATCTTCGTCCAGCCGGTGCTGGCGGTTGGGCACGAAGGGAAAACGCCGCACAGGGCGGATCAGCCCGATATCGCCTTTGGCAGGATTGTGGCTGAAACGGATGGTGCGGAAGCGCTGTTCGGGATGGCCGCTGGCTTCGGCGGCATCGTTGAAGCTCTGCATCTGCATCCGGTCCTGCAAGATCCGGTCGCAATCGATATCGGCGATACATAATTCGGGATGGAGGCTGAATCTTTCGGATTCCGCCAGCCTGTCGCCCAGCTCGTAAATCACGCCCTGACCGTCCCAGGAAAGATCGGTGGTGCTTTCCCCATGGCCCGCCGCGGCATAAATATAGGCCGCCGCCGCCCGTGCGCTTTGGGCGCGGCACAGCAAATGCCGCTCATCCGATTTACCGATCGTGATATTGGAAGCGGAAAGATTGGTCAGGATCGTCGCCCCGGCCAGCGCGCCTTGCGAGGAGGGCGGGGTGGCAACCCAAAGATCCTCGCAGATTTCCATATGGAACACGAAACCGGCCAGCTGTTCGCTGGCAAAGATCAGATCGCTGCCGAAGGGAGCTTCCAGCTCGCCGATGCGGATGGTCATCCCTGCTATATTGCGGCCATGGGCGAACCAGCGTTTTTCGTAAAATTCGCGATAATTGGGCAGGAAGCTTTTGGGCGTTACGCCGATAAGCCGGCCTGCCGCAATAGCCAGCGCGCAATTATAGAGCCGCCCGTTATGGCGCAAAGGCGCGCCAATAAGGAGGACGGGGGAGAGGTCGGCACTCGCGGCGACAATTTCCGCCACCGCCTCTTCCACCGCATCCAGCAGGGCCGATTGCAGGTGCAGATCGTCGAGTGCATAAGAGGAAACGCATAATTCGGGATAGACCAGCAAATCGACATGCGCCTCATGCGCGCGGCGCGCTTCGGCAAGGATCGCGTCGCGGTTGAAAGCGACATCGGCCGTGCGCACGCGCGGCGCGCTGGAAGCGACCCGCACGAAGCCATGGGCATGGAGGTCGTAAAACACTGCTGCGTCTGTCTGGCCGCTCATGCGCCGTTTTTCTCCTTCGAATCTCGGCCCATCATTGCCAGTTTGCCGGTGCCGGACAAAGCCCCCCGTTCAGAAATTGTTTTCCCGTTCCCCGGCATCGTAGCGGTCGCGCGCCTGATGAATCTCCTCACGATTCGTTACTGCCCAACTGCTAAGCAGCGCCACCGGGCTCCACAGCGAATGGCCGAGCGGGGTCAGTTCGTAATCGACCCGTGGCGGTACGCTGGGCGTGACGGTGCGGCTGATAAGCCCGTCGCGTTCCAGGCCGCGTAATGTGCGGGTGAGCATACGCTGTGAAATACCGGTGACCAGACGCTTTAACTCATTGAAACGGCGTGGTCCGGAGCCGAGCCGGATCACCACCTGCATCGACCATTTGTCACCGACGCGGGACAGGACTTCGGTCACGGCTGGGCAGGCGCCGAAAGTCTCGGGCTCAAAAGGGACATCGATGTGCCTATCGGACAAAAATGTGCCTTCTTGCGGAGATGTGCTGACAGTATCCATATGCGCCCCGGTTATCCTTTGTTACCGGAGAAGTCACATGAAAATTCTGCATATCGACAGCGCCACGACCGGTGCCGCTTCGGTCAGCCGCGAAGTCAGTGCCGCCGCTACGGCGCATTTCAAGGAACTCTATCCCGATGCCGAAGTCGTCTATCGCGATCTCGGTGTGGAGCCGCTGGCGCATCTTACACCGACCACTACAGGCGCGATCCGTCTGCCCGCCGATGCGCAGGACGACAATATGAAAGCGGCCTTTCCAACCGAACGGGCTGTGCTGGACGAATTTCTGTCCAGCGATATCGTGGTGATCGGTGCGCCGATGTATAATTTCACCATTCCCAGCCAGCTTAAATCATGGCTCGACCGTCTCGGCGTGCCGGGCGTGACTTTCTCTTATTCCGAAGCCGGGCCGCAGGGGCTCGCCGGTGGTCGTAAAGTGGTGATCGTTTCCTCGCAGGGCGGTGAATATGAACAAGGCGGGGTGATGGAGCATCAGGAACAATATCTGAAGGATTTCTTCGGCTTTATCGGCATTGACGATCCAATCTTCGTGCGCGCGAACAAGACCGGTTTCGGTCCCGATATCCGCGCTGCTTCCATCGCTGCGGCGAAAGAGCAGATCGCAGCGCTGTAAGCCGTCTCTGTCGCGGAGACTGACAAAAGCCGCCTTGCTTCCCCGGAGGCAGGGCGGCTTTTCCGTGAGCAACGCCTTGTGGCCATCGAGCTTTTAAAAAATAGCAAGCTATCGAACTTGCGCTTCTCCCCCGAGTTTGACAAAATCCGGCAAACAAATGGGAGAATGACCGTGATCGAAGCGCCGCTTGTGTCCTGTGATGACCATCTCGATCTCAATATGCTGCCGGCCGATGTCTGGACCGGGCGGCTCGCTGCGAAATGGGGCGATCTGGCCCCGCATATAGAGGAGCTGGAAAACGGTTCGGCGCAATGGGTTTGCGGGGATCAGCGCTGGGGAAGCTGGGCGGGCAAGCCGCTCGGCTTTTCGGGGCCCAAGCCGATCCACACAGCCTATGACCGCGGCGGGATCGAGGATCTGAGCGAATTGCGCGCGGGCAATCCGGCACTGCGTTTGCAGGATATGGATCGCGACGGTGTGTGGGGCCATCTGGTGTTCGGCCCGGTGACATCGATCAGAACCGATAATGAGCAGCTTATGCGTGCCTGCTATGCGGCCTATAATGACTGGCTCTATGAAGATTTCTGTGCGGTGGCGCCCGAGCGTCTGATCGGCGTCGCCATGCTGCCGCCCCATCCCGAACCGGCGATCGACGAATTGAAACGGCTGGCGAAGCGGGGCGGGGTGAAGCAGGCCAATCTGCAAATTGCCGTATGCGAACCGCGGCTGGAAGATGAACGGTGGGAGCCGCTTTTCGATTTGCTGGAAGAAAGCGGCATCGTGCTTTCCTTCCATGTTACCGTGTTTCCCTCAGCCACTAAAGCGTTCGATAAATATAAGGGCTCTCCGGGTGCGACCTTCCTGCATGCCAAAATGTTTATCGAGCAGTTTCTCGATCCCTTTGTCGATCTGTTCGCATGGGGAATTCTGGAAAGGCATCCCGATCTCAAAATCGTGATTGCGGAAAGCGGTGTGGGCTGGGTGCCATGGGTGGTCGAAGAGCTGGATTATCGCCACTGGCGCTTGTGGGAATGCGCCGATTTCTGGGACGATAAGGGCGGTATCCCGCATAAGAAGAAACCCTCCGAAGTGTTTCGTAATCAGGTTTACGGTACTTTCCAGCAAAGCCCCACCGCCATGCGGCTCACCGAATTCTGGGGGCCGGATAATCTCCTGTGGGCGAGCGATTATCCGCATCCCGATTCGATCTGGCCCCATAGTGAGAGGACCATCGGTGAGACGATGGGCCATATGGAACCGGATCTGGTGCGCAAGCTGGTCGGCGGCAATGCGGCGAAACTATACGGTCTCGATCTCGGCAAGGCGACGGTGAAGGGACGGCTGGCTATCGGCAGCGAAGCCCGGGCGGCCTGACGCGGCCTCTTGCGCAGCGGGGGAACATGACAGGCTTTTTCGCCCGCTCTCGCCCGCTATGGTGAGCCCGGAGATACGCTAAGATTGATTTAGTCCTCCGGCCTCGCCATATCCCCGCCAAACCTGTGTTCAGCAAATATGCGCGGGCGCGCCAGAGGAGCCTTTCATGTCAGACTATGAGTACGACCTGTTCGTCATCGGTGCCGGTTCGGGGGGCGTGCGTGCGTCCCGCGTGGCGGCGAGCCATGGGGCCAAGGTCGCCGTGGCCGAAGAACACCGCATCGGCGGAACCTGCGTCATTCGCGGCTGCGTGCCCAAGAAATTGCTGGTTTACGCTTCCATGTTCGCTGAGGAACTCGACCATGCCGGCCCGATGGGCTGGGATCTGGGGGAGAAGAGCTTCAACTGGCAGCGTCTGCGCGATCATGTGAATGGCGATGTGGACCGGCTCAACGGCCTCTATACCAACACGCTCGACAATCATGGTGTGGAGCAGATTCTCGAACGCGCCACGGTGACCGGCCCGCATAGCGTGAAACTGGCCAGCGGGCGGGAGATTACGGCGAAATATATCCTCGTGGCCGTGGGGGCCTGGCCCTATATGCCCGATATTCCCGGCGTCGAACATTGCATCAGCTCCAACGAGGTGTTCCATCTGGAAGATCTGCCTAAGCGCGTCATGGTGGTGGGCGCAGGCTATATCGCGATGGAATTTGCCGGAATTTTCAATGCGCTGGGCAGCCATGTCGATGTGGTGAACCGCACGCAGACAATTTTGCGCGGCTATGATGAAGGCATTACCGACCGTTTGCTGCGGCTCGCTTCGGCACGCGGTATCGAATTCCATATGGATTCGCGTCTCAATGGCGTGGAGAAAATGGAAGACGGGACGCTTTGTGCCGATATTGCCGGCAAGGAACAGCGGATCGATACCGATTGCATCCTGATCGCCACCGGCCGTGTGCCCAAGACCGAAGGGCTGGGCCTCGAAAGCGCCGGAGTGGCCATGGGCACGAAAGGCGAAATCGAGGTGGACGAACATAACCGGACGAGCTGCGAGAGCATCTATGCGGTGGGCGATGTTACCAACCGTGTGCAGCTAACGCCGGTCGCCATCCGCGAAGGGCAGAATTTTGCCGATACGGTGTTCGGCGACAAACCGGGCACAGTGGATTATGACTGCATTCCGAGTGCGGTATTCTCGCAGCCGCCGATGGGCGGTGTCGGCCTTACCGAAGGTGAAGCGCGTGACAAATTCGGCAGTGTGAAAGTCTACACATCCGATTTCCGTCCGATGAAGAACATCTTTGCCGAAACGCAGGAGCGCGGCCTTTATAAGATGGTCTGCGATGCGGATACGGATAAGGTGCTGGGCATCCATATGATCGGCCCCGAATCGCCCGAAATTCTTCAGGCCGCCGCCGTGGCGGTGAAAGCGGGACTGACCAAGAAGGATTTCGATGCGACCGTGGCGGTTCACCCTTCCATGGCCGAAGAGCTGGTGCTCCTGAAATAGGCCCGTTTATGGCTTCGCACGCGATTTTCACCATCGGTTACGAACAGGCGACACAGGCCGCTTTGATAACCGCTCTGGTGGAAGCGCGTGTCGAAGTGCTGGCGGATATTCGCTATCTGCCCCTGTCGCGTCGCCCCGGCTTTTCGAAACGCTCGCTCGCCGCGGCGGTGGAGGAAGCGGGGCTGACTTACCGCCATTTCAGGCAGCTCGGCACCCCCGCCGATGGTCGCGCGGCAGCAAGGCGCGGCGATCTGCCTGAGCTGGAACGGATCTATGCCGGCCAGCTCGAATTGCCCGAAAGTCTGGCCCAGCAGGCCGAATTGCGCATGCTGGCACGGGATAAGCGGGTGGCGCTGCTTTGCTATGAACGCCGCGCCTGCGAATGCCATCGCAATATTCTCGTCCGCCAGTTGCTGAGCGATTGCGAACAGGTTGATCTGGAGCCGGAAGTTATTCCGAAACCATGAGCGGTTTTCATGCGTATCGGAAGCATGTTTTTCGATAACTGGCCCGATATAGCCCGCGTTTGCATCATTGTTGCCAGTGGATATCTGGCAACGATTGTCCTGATGCGGCTTGGCGGTAAGCGCCTGCTTTCCAAATTCAATGCGTTCGATTTCATCGTCACCATTGCGCTGGGGTCCATTCTGGCCAGCACTATTCTGCTCGAAGATGTCAGCCTGTCGGAAGGGCTGGCGGCGCTGGCAGCGCTGACCCTGCTGCAACTGAGCATGAGCTGGCTGACCAATCGCTTCAGCTTCTTTGCCTATGCGTTACGATCGGAGCCGCGCATTCTGCTGCGCGATGGCCGGTTTTACGAGGATGCGCTGCGTTACGAACATATCAGGCGTGACGAGGTGGAAGCGGCCATCCGCCGCCACGGCCACGGCAAAATCGAAGATGTTTCTGCCGTGGTTCTGGAAGCCGATGGATCGCTCAGCGTAATTTGCGAGGGCAAAGCTGCCGACTGCACGGCACTGCGCTCTGTGCTCGAACACGATGAGAAGGCGCTTTAAACCCCTTTTTCGAGCTGCTCTTCCATAAAGGCGGCGATATCTTCCATCGAAACGTCGCGGTCGAGGAAAGCCTCCCCGATGCTATTCAACAAAATGAAAGGCAGCGTGCCGGCATCCATCTTCTTGTCATGCAGCATGTGCGCGGCAAGCTTGGTGCCGTTGCAGTCGAGCCCCAGCGCTGAAATTTCCGTGGCGAGACCGGCGGCGCCGATGGCGGCGCTTACCCGCTGCGCATCCGTATCGGAAATCAGCCTCTTGCGCGCCGAATAGCGGGCGGCCAGCACCATGCCCAGCGCCACCGCTTCGCCATGCAGCAGCCGGTCGGAAAAGCCGGTTTCGGCTTCGAGCGCATGGCCGAATGTATGGCCCAGATTGAGCAGAGCGCGCGCACCTTTGGTTTCGCGCTCATCTTCGGCAACGATGGCCGCCTTGGCTTCCACGCTCCGGCACACGGCATATTCCTGCGCCGCGCGGTCTCCGGCGACGACTTTCGCGCCATTTTCCTCGCACCAGTCGAAAAATGCACGGTTGCCCAGAATGCCGTATTTGATGACTTCGGCATAACCGGCGCGCATTTCGCGGATCGGCAGCGTACCCAGCGTGTCGAGATCGGCCAGCACCAGGCCGGGCTGATGAAACGCACCGACCAGATTCTTGCCCGCGCGCGTGTTGATCGCGGTCTTGCCGCCGACCGAGGAATCGACCTGCGCCAGCA
Source organism: Altericroceibacterium spongiae (assembly GCF_003610805.1). GTDB lineage: Bacteria > Pseudomonadota > Alphaproteobacteria > Sphingomonadales > Sphingomonadaceae > Altericroceibacterium > Altericroceibacterium spongiae. The sequence goes on from NZ_RAPF01000006.1 coordinate 194,289, forward strand.
GAGTGGTGGGCACCTGAATGAAGCCGCAGCCGCGTTTGAGAATTGCGGCGGCAAAGCCGGTGAGATCGCCGATCACTCCGCCGCCGAGCGCGATAATATGATCGCCGCGTTCGACTTCTTCGGCCAGCAGCCAGTCCACCAGCTCTTCGAGCACAGACCAGCTTTTGCTCGCTTCTCCGGCATCGACGATATGCCAGTGCGGTTCGAAACCCGCTTCGGCCAGCGTCGTTTCCACCGCGCCGCGCCAGTATTCGGCGACGTTGGTGTCGGTGATGACGGGCACGGCTTTCTTGCGCAGCAGCGCGCCGCACTGATCGGGCAGTTCCTTGAGCAGTCCGCTGCCCGTGCGCACCTGATAAGAGCGTCCGGCAAGGTCGATGGGGATCACAGCCATTGGTCGAGTGCTTTCATGATTCGCAGAACGGTTTGCTGATGCGGCCCGGCTTCGCTGACGACATGGAGCGGGGCCTGTTCGTAAAAGGGGCGGCGTTCGGCCTTGAGGCGCGTGAGGATTTCGCGCGGATCGCCATTGCGCAGCAGTGGCCGGCCGGGCTTGCGGCCCACCCGCTCCACCAATGTGTCGGTATCGGCATCGAGCCACAGGGCGATGGCCTTGTCGAGAATCAGCTCGCGAGTCTCATCCTGCACGAAAGCACCGCCGCCAGTGGCCAGAATGCCCGGACCCGATTCGATCATCCGGGCGATCACCCGCCGTTCACCATCGCGGAAATAGCCTTCGCCGAACTGGTCGAATATTTCGGGGATCGACATTTGCGCTGCATTTTCAATTTCATCGTCGGCATCGGCAAAGGGCAGATCGAGCAGCGTCGCGAGCTTGCGCCCGACGCTGGACTTGCCAACGCCCATCATGCCCACCAGCACGACCGGGCGGTCTATCCGCGCCCGGAGCGCGCTCACTTCAGCCGGTGAGGGGAGGGGATCATCCTTGGTCATTGCCGCAAGGGCTATAATTGCGCTAGTCCGCAGCGCAAGCGTGGCGGTGCAGTTTGGCAGGCGCCACGAAATTTTTGCGATTGGTGGAAATGGGCCGAAAGAAAATCTGGATCGGGCTTGGCGTTATCATCCTTGCATTTCTGGTTGTCGCCTGGATCGATGGTGGCAGGCAGGAACCGCGTATGATCGAGCAGCCTGTGGCCCTTTCCGCGACGGGTGGCGAATTTACGGGCGCCCAGGAGAATAAAGAATGAAGCGTGTCGTCCTGCTGACCGGGGTCGCCCTGGCTGTCAGCTCCTCTCTGGCCTGGGCCTCGCCGGAATCGCTTTTGCCCCCCGGTTTCGACAATCCGACACCGACTCCTACGCCCACTCCAAAGCCGGCGACGCCAGCCCCGCCGCCGCGCCGGAGCGCTACGCCTGTGCCTGCCGAGCGGCCCGGCGCTGCGCCGGCTTCTCAGGCGGCATCGCAAAACCCTGCATCTCAGCCCGGCGCAAGCGGCGGAGCCGATGGCGATGCGCTGGCCAAACTGCCCAGCCTCGCCGAGATCGAGGACATGGAAACCGATGAGGTGAACGAATTGTTCGGTCTCAAGCCGAAATTCGACGTTCCTCCCGCGGCGCGGCGCGCTGTGGAACAGGTCGGGGTGATTTCCGCCGAAGAGGGGGGCTTTCCGGCCGGTTCACTGGCAAAGCAACCAGCCTCGCTTATTCGTGCCGCGCTCAAGGGAACGCAGGGGCCGCTCGTGTCGCGCTGGGGCCATATTCTTCTGCGCCGCGCTCTGGCCAGCCGGATGGATGCGCCCGAGGGTATGAATCCTGTGGAATTCGCTGCTTTGCGGGCGGCGCTGCTCAATCGCATGGGCGAAGGGCAGGTTGCGCGGACTTTGGTGCAGGATGTCGATTCGGCCAATTATAATCTCGCGCTCGCCGATGCGGCTTTCGATGCCTATCTCCAGACCGGCGATCTGATCGGCATGTGCCCGGTGGCCCGGCTCAAGGACGATCTGCGCTCCGATCCGCAGTGGGAAATGACCCGTTCGATCTGCGCTGCCTTTGCCGGTAATACGCGCAGTTCGGAGCGCCAGCTCAATCGTGCGCTGGCACAGGGCCTTGCGCCGCGGGTCGATGTGCTGCTGGCCCAGCGTTTCGCCGGAGCGGCCGGGGAAGGCCGCCGGGCGGTAAATATCGAATGGGACGATGTGAATGAAATGACCCCCTGGCGCTTTGCCCTGTCGGCGGCGCTGGGTGTGGATATGCCGGAGAGTCTGCTTGACGATGCCGGGCCCTATTATCAGCGTTCCGCCGTGCTGATCCCGGCTTTGCCGCTGGCAATGCGTGCCGAAGCGGCAGATCGCGCGGGGATGGACGGGATTCTGTCTTCGGCGGCGATGGTCGATCTTTATTCGCAGCTTCATGCCAGCGCCGAAAATGACGGCGCGCTGAGCGAAGATACGAACCGGCTGCGCAACGCCTATGTCGCCACCGGTCCGGCTGAGCGTCTCGCTGCCATGCGTGAATTATGGGGCAATGGAACGCCCGATTACGGCAAGCTTGTGCTCACCGCCTATGCGGCAGCACGTTTGCCCGTGGATGAGGATCTGGCTGACGACCCGGCCGATCTGATCGCTTCCATGCTGGCTGCCGGGCTCGACCGTAACGCGATGCGCTGGGGCGGCACAGTGAGCGAAGGGAGCGAGGCCTGGGGTCTGCTGGCCGTCGCGCAGCCCGAACGTTCGGGCACCGTGTCGAGCGGAGCGGTGGACAGTTTCATCGATGAGGACAGTTCTGCCGGACAGCGCAAATCGCGCTTTCTGGTGGCCGGGCTGGCCGGACTGGGCCGGCTCGACAATGATGATATGGCCGGTTTCGGGGAGAATCTCGGCATCGATTTCAATCGCGAAAGCCCGTGGAGCCGCACGATCACGCAGGCAGCCGACTATCGCAATGCCGCGCTGGTCGCGATTCTGGCCGGGCTGGGTATGCAGGGCGATGGCTGGGACAAGATGACGGCACGCCAGCTTTATCTGATCGTGCGTTCGCTCGACAAGGCCGGTCTCAATGCCGAAGCGCGCATGATTGCCGCTGAGGCGGTCGCCAGAGGATAGGCCGATCAGCGCGGCGGTCGAATCCTTCATCGCCATGCTTGCTGCGGAGCGCGGGGCGGCGGAAAATACGCTGGCGGCCTATCGCCGCGATCTGGAAGGCAGCGAGGATGCGATAGGCGATCTGGCTTCGGTCAGCCGCGAAGATGTCGCTGCTCTGGGCGATGCCTGGCGCAATCTGGCCGAGACCACAGTGGCGCGCAAAAGCTCGGCCCTGCGGCAGTTTTTCGGCTTCTGTGTGGATGAGGGGCTGCGCAGCGACGATCCGTCTCCGGCTCTTCCGCGCCCTTCTGCGCGCCGCAGCCTGCCGCGTATTCTCGATCATACGCAGGTGGAGGCGCTGTTCGCGCGCGCCGAAGAAGAAGCGCTGAGCGGCAAGCCGGCAACGGTGCGAATGCTCGCTTTGCTCGAACTGCTCTATGGTTCGGGGCTGCGCGCCAGCGAACTGGTTTCGCTGCCGCTCGAAGCTGTGCCGCGCGATGCGCCTTTTCTGACTATCCGGGGCAAGGGCGGGCAGCAACGCATGGTGCCGGTTTCCAACCGCGCGGTGCAGGTGCTGGCACGCTGGCAGGCCGTGCGCCCCGATGACGGGAAATTCCTGTTCCCCTCGCGCGGGAAACATCTCACGCGAATCCGCCTGTTTCAGCTCCTGCGCGATCTCGCAGCGCGGGCGGGAATCGATCCGGCGCGGGTCAGTCCTCATGTGCTGCGCCACGCTTTTGCCACCCATCTTCTGGAAGGCGGTGCCGATCTGCGCGTGCTGCAAACACTGCTCGGCCACGCCGATATTGCGACCACGCAGATCTATACGCATGTCGATTCGGCGCGGCTGGTGGCGTTGGTGAATGAACGGCATCCTCTTGCCGAGAAGCGTTCCGCGCAGTAGCGCAGGAAACATGATTTCCTATCTCGAATTCGAAAAGCCCGTCGCCGCGCTGGAAACGCGCATTGCCGAATTGCGCGCTCTTGCGGAAAGCGACGATGTCGATATCGCGCAGGAGCTTGCCCGGCTGGAACGCAAAAGCGCCGAAATGCTGGAAAGCAGCTATGCCTCGCTCACGCCCTGGCAGAAGACGCAGGTCGCCCGGCATCCGCAACGCCCGCATTTTCGCGATTATGTGGCCGAAATGTTCGACGATTTCATGCCGCTGGGCGGAGATCGTCTCTATGGCAATGATGAAGCGATCATGGGCGGTTTCGCCACACTGCAAGGCCGCAAGGTGATGCTGATCGGCCATGAAAAAGGCAACGATACGCAAAGTCGCCTGCGCCATAATTTCGGCATGGGCAAACCCGAAGGCTATCGTAAGGCGATTCGCCTGATGGAACTGGCCGGCCGTTTCGGTCTGCCGGTAGTGACGCTGGTCGATACGTCGGGCGCTTTCCCCGGCATCGAGGCGGAAGAGCGCGGACAGGCCGAAGCCATCGCCCGCTCCACCGAAGCGTGTCTCGGTCTGCCGGTGCCGATGGTCGCGACGATCGTGGGTGAAGGCGGTTCGGGCGGCGCAGTGGCGCTGGCCAGTGCCGAGCGTGTGCTGATGCTCGAACATGCGGTTTATTCGGTCATTTCGCCCGAAGGCTGCGCGTCGATTCTCTGGCGGACCGGTGAAAAGGCACCGCAAGCCGCTGAAGCGATGAAAGTGACCGCACAGGATCTCGCATCGCTCAATGTTATCGACCGAATCGTGAAAGAGCCGGTTGGCGGGGCACATCGCGATCCGCGCAGCACGGCGGAGAATTTGTCCAATGCGATTTGCGAAGAACTCGATTCGCTCTCGCAAATGGATCCTGGCCAGCTCAAGCAATTGCGTGAGGAACGCTTTCTGGCGATCGGCCGGCTGTAGGATTCTCCTGCCCTGCCGTTCGAAGACGGTTTTGCAGGTTTTTGCTGACAATGCCCGCCCGTGGCAGCATGGGCGGGCATTGTCATGTGCATCGGATATGCACATTGGCGCAGCCTGACCCGTGTCTGGCCCTGTTAGGGACCGTTATGGCTCTGTTCCGTTTCGTTCAGCGCCCCTTATGATAGCAGCCGATTGACGGGAACATCGCGCCAAAAAGCGGGTTCCTTTCAAATAGATGAATAGCGGCGGAAACATGCCGGATCGTCTCTGGAGGAGTGACAATGCACCGAACACTATCGAAGAAATTAAAGAGTCTCGTCGTTCTGGGACTCGCCGGCACGGCGCTTTCCGGTTGTGCCACCATGCCCGGTTCCTCGGTCCCGGCGGGCTCGCCGATTACGCAGGCTGAAGCGCAGCAGGGCGCTCAGTATCACCCGCAATTCGTGTCCGAATTCGGCGGTAAGGTGGAAGGACCGCAGGCGACCTATGTCGAATCGGTCGGACAGAAAATCGCCGTGCAATCGGGTCTCGCCAATTCCTCTTCGGCATTCGAAGTGACCTTGCTCAACAGTTCGGTCAACAACGCTTTTGCGGTGCCGGGCGGCTATGTCTATGTCACTCGTCAGCTTGTCGGCCTGATGAACAATGAAGCCGAACTGGCCGGGGTTCTGGGTCATGAAGTCGGCCATGTCGCCGCGCGCCATTCCGCAAGGCGCCAGCAGGCAGCGCAGCAAAATCAGTTACTTGGTGTGCTCGGACAGGTGCTCTCCAGCGTCGTGCTGGGCGATAGTGCGCTGGGCCGTCTGGGGCAGGAAATTTCCTCCACCGTACCGCAGCTCGCCACGCTTAAATATTCGCGCGGGCAGGAATTGCAGGCTGACGAGCTGGGTGTCGAATATCTCGCCAGCGCCGGATACGATCCGCATGCGATGGCCACGGTGCTGGAAAGCCTCGCTGCGCAAAACGCGCTCGATGCTTCGCTGAAAGGGCAGGAAAGCACCATGCCCGAATGGGCTTCGACTCACCCCGATCCCGCCAGCCGTGTCAGCACGGCACTGCAGCTCGCCGGCAATATGACCGGGGCGACCAATCGCAACCAGTTCCTCAATCACATTGACGGGCTGATGTATGGGGACGATCCGAAACAGGGCGTGATCGAAGGCCGCACCTTCATTCACCCGGTTCTGCGTTTCGAATTCACCGCCCCGCAGGGCTTTTACATGGTCAACGGCACCACGGCCGTCTCGATCAGCGGCGATAGCGGGCAGGGGCAGCTCAGCACCGCGCAATTCAACGGCAATCTCGAAACCTATATCCGCAATGTTTTCAGTGCCATTGGCGGCGATCAGACGCAGCTTGCCCCGCAGACTCTGCAGCGCACCACTGTGAACGGCCTTCCGGCAGCCTATGGCATGGCGCGGGCCAATAGCGGACAGCAGAATGTCGATGTCACGGTCTTCGCCTATGATTTCGGCAATGGAAAGGCCTTCCATTTCGCGACGATCACTCCGGCTGGCCGGTCATCGGTTTTCCAGTCCATGTTCCAGTCTATGCACCGGATCGGCGCGCAGGAAGCGGGCAGCGTTACACCGCGGCGGATTGACGTCTTCACCGCACAGCGCGGCGACACGGTGCAGACCATTTCCAGCCGTATGGCCTTCGATAATGCCAGGGAACAGCGGTTCCGCGTGCTGAATGGCCTGTCGGCAAACGATCAGCTCATGCCCGGCCAGCAATATAAGCTGGTGGTCCGGCAGAACTGAGCAGCGGATACAGAAAAGGCGGCAGGAGTTCCTGCCGCCTTTGAATGTGTAAGCTTGGTTTGGTGAATTACCCAACCGTACCGTCGGAATCGTCGGCAGCCTTCTGGAATTTGGTGCTCACATTGGTGCCGATCGTGCTCATCGCGGTCACAGCAGCCACGGCGATCAGAGCGGCGATCAGGCCGTATTCGATTGCCGTTGCGCCAGTTTCGTCACGACGAAGCTTACGGAAAAATGCCATTATTATCTCCAGTCCTTAAAATATTTGACCCGTCTTGGCTCCTGAAGCGGAGCGATCAAGCACAGTCTGAATATGCTGAAATTATTGAAAAAGACTAAACGGTCTGCGTTTTTACAGCTCAATCCTGTGCCGCTTTCATCGTGCTGGCGATAGCGCTCCAGTTTCCGGCTTTCTCATCTCCGAACAGGCCGATACCGCTGACGATGACCAGCGAAACCAGCCCCAGAATCAGCGCATATTCCATCGCTGTGGCGCCCGCTTCACCGGCGCGGAGGGTTTTCACTATATGTCCGACGGATTTCATCATTGCCTTTTCCAGAGAGCTTTGCAGGCATGGCATCGGAGCTTTAATATTTTCTTTGGAGGCGCAGAATTTGTCTGACCGATCGAACTGGATCTGTGTCGTTGCCGCGGCGATTACCGATGGGGAAGGGCATATTCTGATGCAGCAGCGCCCGTTGAACAAGCATCATGGCGGCTTGTGGGAATTTCCCGGCGGCAAGGTGGATCCGGGGGAAACGCCCGAAGCAGCACTTCTGCGCGAGATAGAGGAAGAGCTGGGGCTGTCGCTCGATGCCGCTTCGCTCCGCCCGGCAGGTTTCGCCCGCTCGGATAGCGGCGATTCAGCGCCTTCGATCCTGCTGCTGCTTTATAAGAGTTGTGTGTGGAAGGGTGTTCCGGAGGGTCGGGAAGGGCAGAAATGGTGCTGGGTAACCATGCAAGAGGCTGAAAATCTTGCAAAACCACCGATGGATAAAGACTTGTTGAAAACTCTTTTGCAATTGGGGATTGCCAAGCCGGCCAATCGCTCCTAGATGCCCCTCCACACAGCGCGCCCTTAGCTCAGCTGGATAGAGCACCAGACTACGAATCTGGGGGTCAGAGGTTCGAATCCTTTAGGGCGCGCCATTTTTCCTTACATATTGAAACCTGTTTTTCGTCGGCCCGGCACACACGCCCTCGCGCGAGCGAAGCCGGTTTTCGCGCGGATGGCGATGGCGCATGGCAAAAAGCCGGAAACGGATGATCCCCGCTCCCGGCTCAGCGTTCTTCGTTTTTCCTCTGCGGCAGGTCGTCAGTCGGTGAGCAGGCCTTCCACCTGCATGGCCCGTTCGACCAGAAACAGCGCGCGCAGCTTGCCGAGCAGTGTGTCCACCAGGGCCTCATCGCTATGTTCGAATTCGATATCGATCACCAGATGTTCTTCGGTCCGCCGGGCGTTCAGTTGTGTGGGGACGAGGCTGCGCTGGGCGAACAGCGCCAGCACGCGGGGCAGGGTTTCCGGATGATAGGCGCCGCGAAGGGCAATCATGCCGCGTTGAAGCGCAGGCCCCTTTTCGGCACGATCGGCATCGTTATCCTGCATATCCGCATTATCCTGCATCATGTCAGGATCGGCAGGGCACAGCACCACACGTTCGTCGAATGAAACTTTCACGGCAAAATCCTTTGGTGTTGGCCGTCAGGCAGTTACGGCAAGTTCGGTATGGGGAGCGGAGCGGGCCGTCAGTAGCGCCTCACGCGCCAGACTGTCCGCCGCACGATTGGTGGGGATCGCAGCTTTTTCGGCTAAATGGAGCACGTCCAGCAGGCGTTCGCCCGTGGTTTCGACCTTGTCGCGCACATCCTGCGTGCTCCAGCCGAGATACTCCGCTGCGACATTGACGATACCGCCGGCATTCACGACATAATCGGGCGCATAAAGAATGCCGCGTTCGGCCAGCAATGTTCCCACTTCGGGCGAGGCAAGCTGATTATTCGCTGCACCGCAAACCAGCCTGGCCCGCATATGCAAGGCTGTGTCGCGCGTCAGCACGCCGCCCAGAGCGCAGGGCGCGAAAATATCGGCTTTTGCATCGAGGATCGAACGGCAATTGGCGATCTGCGCATCGAAAGCGACCGCAGCTCGCGCGGCGAGATCGGCACGCGGTTCGGCAACGATCAGCTTTGCCCCGGCTTCATAGAGCAGGCGGCATAATTCGAAGCCGACATGGCCGAGCCCCTGCACTGCCACGGTCAGTTCCGAGAGGTTTTTGCCGAAACGTAGCTGGGCAGCGCTTTCCATAGCTGTTTTGACGCCGAGAGCGGTCCAGAGCGAGGGATCGCCGCCCGGTTTGCCATTGCGCGGTGAGAGGCCGGCGACATGGCGTGTGGTCTTCGCCACCACATCCATATCTTCGACCGAGGTTCCGACATCTTCGGCTGTTACATAGGCTCCGCCGAGCCGTTCCACCGCCTGCCCGAAAGCGCGGAAAAGCTGTTCGCGATCGAACGGGCGATCGGGCAGACGGATCACCGCCTTTCCGCCGCCGAGCGGCAGGCCTGCCATCACATTCTTGTATGACATGCCTTCGGCAAGCCTTGCGGCGTCGCGCCGGGCGTCTTCATCGCAAGCATAGGAAAGAAAGCGGCATCCGCCCGCTGCCGGGCCGGCCACCGAGGAATGAATGGCAATATAGCCCGACAGCCCGCTTTTGCTGTCTTCGAGCCGGACCAGACGTTCCAGTTCGGGGCTATAAAGGGTGTTGTTCATGCCATTCATCTCCTTGTCTGGAGGAAGCATATAGCGGTGGCGGAGAGGTCCTTCTTGCCTATTTGACATTGAATGAAGGCATTTTCAGGTATATTTAACCGGTAATATGCTCAAGTTGAGGTGAATTTTTGCACTCTCTGGATAAATATGAAAAAGCCATCCTGAATCTGCTGCAGGAAGATGCAAGTCTTTCGGTAGCGGTGATCGCTGAGAAGGTCGGCCTGTCGGCATCGCCCTGCTGGCGGCGAATAGATCGGCTGGAAAAAGACGGTTTCATCAAGAAGCGTATTGCCGTGGTGGACCGCAAGAAAGTGGGGCTGAACGCGCATGTCTTCGCGCAGGTGAAGCTCAATGCGCATGGCCGCGCCAATCTCGACGAATTTTCCCGTGCCATTCAGGGGTTCCCCGAGGTGCTGGAATGTTACGTGCTGATGGGGCCGGTGGATTTTCTGTTGCGGATCGTGGCGGCCGATATCGAGGCTTACGAAAAATTCTTCTTCGACCGCCTGTCGAGTTTGCCGGGGATTCAGGAAATCAATTCCACCGTGGCTCTGTCGGACATTAAATCGGATTCCGCACTTCCTGTTTAAGGATCAGTTATTTGGCGGTGGGGCACTTGCTTTCCATGCGGAACCCGGAAGGCTTTGACCGGTTCATCTGGAAAGACAGGATTTTGCAACAGGAGCCGACATAATGGCCGATGCCACCACGATTTTTGAGCGTCTCAAACAGGATCATGAACGCCAGCGCACGCTGCTCGAAAAGATCGAGCAGACGCATGGCGAAAGCGAAGAACGCGCCCGGCTGTTCGAACAGTTCACCGTCGATGCGAAAAGCCATGCCGCGGCGGAGGAGCAGGCGCTTTACTCGACTATGATGCGCAAACCGCCGACGACCGGTGAAACGCGCCATTCGGTCGCCGAACATCACGAAATCGAGGAAGCGCTCAACGATATTGCCGCGACCGATATGTCCTCTTCTGCCTGGCTGACGAAATTCAAACAGTTGAAGCACGATTATCTCCACCATATCGATGAAGAAGAAGACGATCACTTCCCCGATTTCGCCCGCTATCTGGATGAAGAAGATGTCGAGCATATGGAGCATGTCTTCGAACGGCGCAAAGATGCCGAGGAAGAGGACGCCGAAGTAACACCTGAATCCAGGGATGAGGCGAAGGAATAAACGGATCTTGAGCGAGACTGAAACGGCTGAGGAAGGTTTCGACGATTCCTCAGTCGAGCCCGGTGTCTGGCGCTATGCACGCGCCGAGCGGGCCAGTGTCATTATCGATGCGGAGAATTATTTTCTGCTGATGCAGCAGGCGATGACCAAAGCGCGGCATCGCCTGCTTCTGATCGGCTGGGATTTCGATACCCGCATCCATCTCGCCCATGGGCGGAGATGGTGGCAGAAAGCCTGGCGCCGCGAATGCCCCTCGCGCCTCGGCAGTTTCATATTATGGTTGTCACGGCATAATCGTGGGCTGGAAATCCGTATTCTCAAATGGAGTTACGGCATTTTCAAATTTGCCGCGCGCGGATCGATGCTGCTCGATCTGATTCGTTGGGCACCGCACAGGCGGATCGATTTCAAATTCGATACGGCCCATCCGGTCGGGTGCAGTCATCACCAGAAAATCGTGGTGATCGATGACCGGCTGGCGGTGTGCGGCGGGATCGACATGACCACCAATCGCTGGGACACGCGCGAGCATCTGGAGCACGATCCACGGCGTAAACGGCCGCGCGGGGCCGAACATGGCCCCTGGCACGATCTGACCATGATGGTCGAGGGCGAAGCGGCCGAAGCACTCGGTGCACTGGGCCGTGATCGCTGGCGCCGCGCCGGGGGCAAGCCCCTCAAGCCCGTGCCGGAAGCAGCCCAAAGTGCCTGGCCCGATGATCTCTCAGCAGATTTTACCGATGTCGAAATCGGTATTGCCCGGACGCGGGCCGAATATAAGGGATCGCCGGCGGTCAATGAGATCGAGGATCTGTTTGTCGCCCATATCAAAAGAGCCAGACGTTTTATCTATGCCGAAAGCCAGTATTTCGCTTCCAGACGAATTGCCGAAACTATAGCCGAAAGGTTGCGTGAAGAGAATCCACCCGAATTTGTGATTGTCCATGCCCGCAATGCCGATGGCTGGCTGGAACAGCAGGCAATGGATCATACACGGTCGCGTCTGGTCGCCATGCTGGAAGAGCTGGATCACAAACGGCGGTTTCACCTTTATTCACCCTATACGGGCCGGACGCCGATTTATTGCCATGCCAAACTGATGATCGTGGACGATGAAATCCTCCGGATCGGTTCGGCCAATTTCAACAATCGTTCCATGGGGCTGGACAGCGAATGCGATGTTTTCATCGATTGCGACCGTCCGGTTAATCGCGGATGCGGCGAGCAGATCAGGCGCATCCGCTATTCTCTGCTGAGCGAGCATTGCGGCGTGGATATTGAAGAGGTCGGCCCTCTGATCGAGCGACACGGTTCCATGGCTGCGATGATCGCGGCAGCCGATAGTAAAAATGGTTGCAGCTTGCGCCCTTTTCAGCCCGAAAAGCTGAACGGAGTGGAAAAAACGCTGGCCGATAATACTGCTCTCGATCCCGAAGAGCCCGAAGAATTCTTCGAACCTTTTGTGCAGGGGCGTGGCCTTTTCCGCACAGGAAGCCTATTGGACCGGGCGAGAAGACGTTTGAAGAGCAGGCGAGAAAGAAGACAATGAGCAGCCTAGTCGGACCCGATGAAGACGACCCGCGCGGCAAACCGCCCGTGCCAGAGGATGTGCAGGAAGCCATCCGGACCCTGATCCGCTGGACCGGAGACGATCCCGAAAGAGAAGGCCTGCAGGATACGCCCAAGCGTGTGGCGCGGGCCTGGAAGGAATATTGCGTCGGTTATGAGGAAGATCCGGCCGTCCATCTGTCGCGTGTGTTCGAAGAAGTGGGCGGCTATGATGAAATCGTGCTGCTGAAGGATATTCCCTTCCAGTCGCATTGTGAACATCATATGGCGCCGATCATCGGTAAAGCGGCGATTGCCTATCTGCCGACCGATCATGTGGTGGGCATTTCCAAGCTTGCCCGTGTGCTGCACGGCTATGCGCGCCGGTTGCAGATTCAGGAACGCCTGACCGCCGAAGTGGCGCAATGTATCTGGGATAATCTCCAGCCCAAGGGTGTGGCCGTGGTGATCGAAGCGAGCCATGCCTGCATGACTGCGCGCGGTGTGCGGACTCCCGGCGTCGGGATGGTGACAAGCCGTGTGATGGGCACCTTCCGCAAGGATGACCGCAGCCGCAAGGAAGTGCTGGGCCTGATGGGCTATTGACGCGATCAGGACTCCACTAACGAAAAAGGCCGGCTCTTCCGCTGGAAGGCCGGCCTTTTTGTCGGTTGGAACAGGCTCAGAGCTGGCCGAGCATGTAATCGGCGCTGGACACTTTGAAATCACCGCCTTCTTCGACATTGAGTTCGGTGACGGTGCCGTCATCGACGATCATCGAAAAGCGCTGGCCGCGTGTGCCCATACCGAAGCCGGAACCGTCCATGGTGAGGCCGAGCGCTTTCACGAAATCGGCATTGCCGTCTGCCAGCATGGTGATGTCCGACGATCCGGCATCCTTGTTCCAGGCATTCATCACGAAAGCGTCATTAACGGCGGTGCAGGCGATCTCGTCCACGCCCTTGGCTTTGAGATCATCGGCTTTTTCGACAAATCCGGGAAGGTGCTTGGCCGAGCAGGTGGGAGTAAAAGCGCCCGGTACGGAAAACAGCGCGACTTTCTTGCCTGCGAAATAATCGGCCGATTGCACAGCTTCGGGGCCGTTATCGGTCGCCTTGACCAGCTTGGTGTCGGGAAGTTTGTCGCCTACGGAAATAGTCATAAATGATCGTCCTTTCTGGTCGCATCCGGGCTTGAGATAAGGCTTTCCTGTCGTGGTGCAACGGGTTGGGAATAAATGTCGCAAAAAGGCGGAAACGGGGCAAACCGCGTCTTCCACTAAGCTTTACCCTCTACCTCTAAGGGTCTATGGCCTGCCCCATCAAGGCGCAGCCCTCTGCTGTCGCCATCCACTAGACAACCGCGAGGAGAATGCCGAGTGGCTGAAGCAGTTGCCGAGAAAGATTTCATCATCAAGGACATCAGCCTGGCCAAATATGGCCGGGACGAGATTGCCATCGCTGAAACCGAAATGCCGGGTCTCATGTCCCTGCGCGAAGAATATGGTGCATCCAAGCCGCTGAAGGGCGCACGGATCACGGGCTCGCTGCACATGACGATCCAGACTGCGGTTCTGATCGAAACGCTGGTCGAACTGGGCGCCGAAGTACGCTGGGCGACCTGCAACATCTTCTCGACGCAGGATCACGCCGCCGCCGCCATTGCCGATCAGGGCATTCCGGTATTTGCCGTGAAGGGCGAAAGCCTGGCCGATTACTGGGACTATGTAGGCAGGATTTTCGACTGGGCGAGCGAAGACGATCCCGATTGCACCGCCAATCTGATCCTCGATGATGGCGGCGATGCCACCGCTTTCGCTTTGTGGGGCGCGCGGATCGAAGCGGGCGAGGAAATGCCTGCGCCGGGCAATGCCGAAGAAATCGAAATGCAGCGCTCGCTGAAGGAATTCCTCAAGCGCAAGCCGGGCTATCTGACCAAGACCGTGAAGGCGCTGCATGGCGTTTCGGAAGAAACCACCACCGGCGTGCACCGTCTCTATCACCTCGCCAAAGGCGGCAAGCTGCCTTTCCCGGCGATCAATGTGAACGATTCGGTCACCAAGTCGAAATTCGACAATCTCTATGGCTGTAAGGAATCGCTGGTCGATGCGATCCGCCGCGCCACCGATGTGATGCTGGCCGGCAAGGTTGCCTGTGTCGCCGGTTACGGCGATGTCGGCAAGGGATCGGCAGCGTCGCTGCGCAATGGCGGCGCGCGCGTGCTGGTGACCGAGATTGATCCGATCTGCGCGCTTCAGGCGGTCATGGAAGGCTATGAAGTCGTCACCATGGACGAAGCCATCAAGCGGGCCGATATTTTCGTCACCGCGACCGGCAATGAAGATGTCATCACCGCCGAACATATGAAGGCGATGAAACCGATGAGCATCGTCTGCAATATCGGCCATTTCGACTCCGAAATTCAGATCGGCGCGCTCGATAATTACGACTGGAACGAAATCAAGCCGGGTACCGATCTGGTGACGTTCGACGATGGCAACCAGATTCTCGTTCTGGCCCGCGGCCGTCTGGTCAATCTGGGTTGCGCCACCGGCCATCCCAGCTTCGTCATGAGCTGCTCTTTCACCAATCAGGTGCTGGCGCAGATCGAACTCTATACGAAGGGCGATCAGTATAAGAACGATGTCTATGTGCTGCCCAAGCATCTCGACGAAAAGGTGGCCGCGCTTCACCTTGAAAAGCTGGGCGCCAAGCTGACCGAGCTGAGCCAGCAGCAGGCCGATTATATCGGTGTGCCGCAGAAGGGTCCGTTCAAGCCGGAACATTACCGCTACTGATTGTTCAGATCGTAGCGAAAGCGACATGCCCCCTTCCGGCCCTGTGCCGGGAGGGGTTTTGTTTGTCATATATCCGGCTTTGCCGGGCCGTTCCTGAGGTGATCGGGCGAGCCTTTGGGCGCGACGATCCGCCGCGCCAAATTGCGGATATGTAACGGGCTCACTTGCATCGCGGGCCGGGGCGGCATAGCTCACACAGGATGGAATTCTCACCCACCGCACTGGTCCTGCTGGGTCTTTTTCTGGCTGCCTGGACGATCGGCGCGGCTTTTTTGGCGCTGCGTGCCCGAATGCTGTCGGGCAAGGTGGATTCGGCCCGTCGCAGCACGCGCCGTTTTTCCCGTATTCTGGACGAATGCCCGGCGGTTCCGCTGCTGGTTCGCCCCGATGGCCGCATCGAGGCGCCCGAACGGCTGGCCGCCTGGCTCGGGCTTGATTCGGTGCCCGGATTTCTCAGCGAGCTGGACGGGCAGGATACGGGTCTTTCGGCCGGCGATCTCAAGCGTCTGAGCGATGCCGTGCGGCGGACCCATCGCACCGGGACGCCCTTTCAGCTTGTCTTCACCCCGCGCTATTCGCGCCGCAATCTCGCCGTGCGCGGCCAGCTTGCCGATGCCGCGATTGCCTCGGGCAATGCGGCCTTGCTGTGGTGGTTCGACTTTTCCGAAAGCCACGAGGAACTGGCCAGCCTGCGGGCCGAAACTGCACGGGCAAGGGGTGATTTCGCTGCGCTGGTCGGGCTGATCGAAGCGGCACCCATGCCGATGTGGTTCCGCCGCTCCGATGCCCGGCTGCAACTGGTGAACAGCGCCTATGTCGAAGCGGTCGGTGCCCGCGATGCGGAACAGGTAGTGGCAGAGCAGATCGAACTGATCGAGCCGATAGAAGGAATCAGCGCCGCGCAGATCGCCCGTCAGGCGCAGGAAACAAGACAGTCGATCGAGCGGATCGTGAGCGCCACGCTGCATAATCAGCGCCGGACCATGCGGGTCAGCGATTTGCCGCTGGGGCATGAAGGCGTGGCAGGATATGCGGTCGATATCGAGGATATGGAAGAGCAGAACCGCATCTTCCGTGCGTTCCGCGAAGCCCAGGTCTCGCTGCTCGATCAGCTTTCGGTCGGTGTGGCGCAGTTTGACAGCCAGCGGCAACTGACCTTTGCCAACCAGCCTTTCCAGCGCCTGTTCGAATTGCCCGCTGCGCGCCATTCCGATGTGCTTGAATTCGACCGGTTCCTCGATATGGCACGCGATAAGGGCCGGCTTCCCGAAACACGCGATTTCCCGCAATGGCGGCGGGAGATGGGCACATGGTTTACCTCGGGCGCACCGCAGGAAGATGCCTGGACGCTGAATGACGGCACGCATCTGCGGATCATTGCCCAGCCCATGCCCGATGGCGGGCTGGTGATGATTGCGGAAGATCAGTCCGAACAACTGGCGCTTTCGGCCACCCGTGACACTTTGTTGCGGACCCGCACCGCTACATTCGACAGTCTGTTCGAATCTCTTGCGGTTTTTGCCCCGGATGGACGCCTGCAATTGTGGAACAGGCGTTTCGCGGCGATCTGGGGGTTGCCGGAGGGGCTTATGGACGACCATCCGCGGATCGAGGCGCTGCTCGAACAGATCGGGTCGCAACTTGTCCGCCCTGCGCATGGGCAGGCCATCGGCGAAGCGGTTCGCGCAGCCACGCTGGATCGCCGCCAGCGCGGCGGGCAGGTGCGGCTGACCGATGGGCGAACGCTCGAATTTGCCGGCGTGCCACTGCCCGACGGCAATGGCTTGCTGACCATTCTCGATGTGACCGACAGCCGCAAGGCGGAAGATGCTTTGCGTGAACGCAATGCGGCTCTGGAAGAAGCCGACGCGGTGAAGACCCGTTTCCTCGCCAATATGTCCTATGAATTCCGCACACCACTGACCTCGATCAGCGGCTTTGCCGAATTGCTCCAAAGCGGCATGGCAGGTGAGCTGTCGGATCAGGCAAAGGAATATGTCGAAGCGATTCTGACATCGGTGGAGCGGCTTTCCGGCCAGATCGAAAGCGTGCTCGATCTCACCCAGAGCGAGGCAGGGCTGCTGCCGATCGCTACCGAAGATTGCGAGCTTTTGCCTTTTCTCACCGAACTGGTGCATCATTATGCTGACGCGCTGGAGGAAAAGCATATTGCGCTGGATCTGCGCGCCGATCGCAGCGCCGGAACAATTAAGGTGGATAAGCGCCGGCTCAACCGGGCCATGAGCAATCTACTCAATAATGCGCTTGCTGCCACACCCGAAAACGGCCGGATTCTCGTATCCATGAAACGGCAGAAAGGCGCGGTGCGGATCGTCGTGTCCGATAATGGTTGCGGAATGCGGCCGGGGGAACTGGCACGTGCGCTCGATGGCTATCAGCTCGATGCCGATGGGCAACCCGAAAAGCGCCGCACCGGGCTGGGTCTGCCGCTGGCACGTCAGTTGATCGAAGCACATGGCGGACGGCTGGAAATGATTTCCGAACCCGGCGCCGGCACCACTGCAACCATTACGCTGCCCGTCACCTGAGAGGCAAGGATATGAAAACGCAACTGCCCGATCTCGCTGCCATGGAAAGCTATGGCCAGCGCATTGCGGAGAAGCTGCGGCCGGGCGATGTGGTGGCACTGACCGGCGGGCTGGGGGCGGGCAAGACCACACTGGCCCGCGCGATCATCGCTGCACTGGGCTATACGCATGAAGTGCCGTCGCCCACTTTCACCATTATCGAAACCTACGACCCGCCGGCCATCAGTCTGCCGCTGGTCCATGCCGACTTCTACCGGCTAAACGATCCCGCCGAAGCTGAAGAGCTGGGACTGGACGATTATCGCTACGGCGCGGCGATGATCGCTGAATGGCCCGATCACGCCGGTGGCTTTGCGCAGGAGCCGGCCTGTTTGTCGATCCATCTCGAAATTGCGGATGAAGGGCGTTTGGCCGTTGTCGAACCGGGTCCTGATTGGCTAACCCGCCTGCCATGACAAATGACAGGCCCGAGGGGCTCGACAGGTTCCTGCAACAGGCAGGCTGGAATGGTGCGGCGGTGGAGCCGCTGGCAGGCGATGCCAGTTTCCGGCGCTATTTTCGGATTCGCGATGGCGAAAGGGGCGCCATGCTGATGTATGCCCCGCCGCCTGAAGAAGATCCCGGCCCGTTTCTCGATGTTGCGCACTGGCTGACGGAGCATGGTCATCGCGCCCCGGCAGTCCATGCCGAACTGCGCGATGAAGGCTATGTCCTGCTGGAAGATTTCGGCGATGACCGGATGCGCGACTGGCTCGACGATCATCCCGATGCCGAACTGGAGACCTATCGCGCGGCCATCGATGCGCTGGTAAAGCTTCATGCCAGTGAGCCGGGGCCTTTTGCGCCTTACGATATGCCAACCTATGCGCGTGAAACGGCGCTGTTCACCGAATGGTATTGCCCTGCCATGGGCCTTTCTGTGGATGAGGAGGGCTATCATGCCGCATGGCGCGAAGTGCTCGCGCCGCTGCTCGACCGGCAAAAGCCAGGCGTCACCGTGCTGCGCGATTACCATGCCGAAAATATCATGCTGCTCGATCCGCATGGCGATCAGGGGGGCGAGCAGGGGCTGATCGACTTTCAGGATGCGCTGGTCGGTCATCCGGCATACGATCTGGTTTCGCTGTTGCAGGATGCGCGGCGCGAGGTTTCGCCGGAGCTGGAGCGGGCCATGCTCGATCATTATCGTTCGCGCGTCGATACGGGGCCGGATTTTTCGGCCGATTATGCGCGGCTCGGCGCGCAGCGTAACGCCAAGATCGTCGGCATTTTCGCCCGGCTGTGGAAGCGGGATGGCAAGCCGCGCTATCTGGCGTTTATCCCGCGCGTATGGGAAGCGCTCGAACGCGATCTGGCTCATCCCGCGCTCGCCCCCGTGGCGCGCTGGTTCAATGACAATATCCCTCAGCAAATCCGCGATACACGCGGTGGAGAATTGATGTGAACACTCTTGCGTCCGACACGGCCATGGTGATGGCGGCGGGTCTGGGCAAACGGATGCGTCCGCTGACGGCGACGCAGCCCAAACCGCTGGTGCGTGTGGCAGGCAAGCCGCTGATCGATTACGCGCTGGACAAGCTGGCTGCAGCCGGAGTCGCCAAAGCGGTAGTCAATGTCCATTATCTCGCCGATGCGCTCGAAGCGCATGTGCTGGATCGCGATTTGCCCAAAGTCGCTATCTCGGACGAGCGTGACCGGCTTCTCGAAACCGGCGGCGGTATGGTGAAGGCGCAGCGCGCCGGGCTGCTTCCCGATCCGTTCTTTTGCGTCAATAGCGACAATATCTGGCTCGACGGACCCTATCACGCTTTCCGCGAACTGAGCGAAGCCTGGAACCCGGATAGCATGGATGCGCTGCTGCTGCTGGTGCCGCATACCGGCGCGCGCAATTTCGATGGCAAGGGCGATTTCCATATGGATACGGAAGGGCGGATTTCGCGCCGCCGTTCGGGCCGGATTGCGCCCTTTATTTATTCGGGCATTCAGCTCGTTTCGCACCGGCTGCTGTGCGATGCGCCCGAGGGAGCATTCTCGACCAACAGCCTGTGGGACCGGGCGATGGAAGAGCAGCGACTTTACGGGCTGCTCTTTGCGGGGGAATGGTTCGAAGTGGGCAGTCCGCAGGCCATCGCGCCGACCGAAGCCGCGCTTCGGGGCGATTGAGGGCGCGCGCAATGACGCAGCGCACCGGGCCGCAGATCTTCTCTATCGCCGCGCATCGCGGTTTTGCCGATGCGCTGGTGGCCGGGCTGATGCCGCGTTATGCGCAGCCGCATGTCGGGCTCGCACGGCTGACGCTGATCCTGCCCAGTACCCGCGCGATCCGCACCGTCAGCGAGGCGTTTATCCGGCATAGCGGCGAAGGGCTGCTAATGCCGCGGATGGTGGCGGTGGGCGATCTCGATCTCGACGAAACGCTCGGCCCGTTGCTCGATCCGCTGGGGGCGGGCGAGGCGATTCCGCCGGCGGCCGATCCCACGCGCCGCTGGTTGCGGCTGGCCGAGTTTATCCGCGAGGAACGCGGGGAGCAGGCCCCTAAAGGCGGCGCGCTGCTGCGTCTGGCGCGTGAACTCGCTCAGGCGATGGACCGGCTGCTGGCAGAAGAGATCGCGCCAGAGGATCTCCTGTCCGACCGGGTGCTCGATCTGCTGGGGGATCTGTCCGAGCACTGGAAAGATAGTCTGCGCCTGTTCGCCAAAGTCCAGCTTCGCTGGCTGGCTGAGCTGGAAGCGCGCGGTGAAGTGGATGCGGCGAGTCGGCGCAATGCGTTGTTCGCACGCGCTGCACAGCTCTGGAAGGCCGATCCGCCGCAATCGCCGGTCGTTGCGGCCGGTGTTACCAGTGCGGCACCGGCTCTGGCGGGCCTGCTGCGGGTGATTTCCGAAATGCCGGGCGGCGCGGTGGTGCTGCCCGATTGCGATCTCTCGCTCGATCCTGAGATATGGCAGGAACTGGGCCGCGCCGGAGCGAGCGAGGAGCCGGGCGGAGCGCCGTTTGGGGCGCATGATGCGGTGACGCATCCGCAATATCATCTGAAGCTGCTGCTCAACCGGATGGGCATCGCCCGCGATGAAGTGCAGCAATGGCACCGGGCGGGCATGTCCAAGGGGCCGCCCGAGCGTTCCTATGCCATTTCCAGTCTCTTTCTGCCCCCGCAGGCGAGCAGACGCTGGGTCGATCTGCCGGCCGAAAAGCGCCGCCTGTCGGGTGTCAGGCTGATGGAAACCGCCAATCCCGAGGAAGAAGCGCAGGCTATTGCGCTGCTGATCCGTCGCAAGCTCGAAGAGCCGGAGCAGCGCGCAGCGCTGGTCACGCCCGACCGCGCGCTTGCCGAAAGGGTAGCGGGCCATTTGCGACGCTGGAATATTGCCGCCGACGATTCTGCCGGACGCGCCTTATCGCAGACCGCGGCCGGACGGCTGATTCTGTTGCTGGCCGAAAGCGCCGCTGAGGATCTGGCGCCGGTGCCGCTGATGGGCCTTATCCAGCACCCGCTGGCGGGCGAAGGGCAGGCCGGTGAAAGCGCGGCGGGGAGCGGCCGGGCGTTCTGGCTCGAACAGGCGCGGCTGCTCGAACGCGATCTGCGCGGGCCGCGCCCCGAACCCGGCCTGGCGCCCCTGCGCGCCCGGATCGCCCGCATTGCTCTGCGCAAACCCGCCATCGCACAGTGGTGGCAGGGCGTCGAAGCCACGCTTACCCCTGTGCTGGCGCTGGGTGAAGCGGCGCAAGAGGGCGAAAGGGGGCATGGGGACATTCAGGCCGTTCCGCTGGCCGCCATGCTCGATGCGCTGGCCGAAGCGGGGGAGCGATTATGCGGCGATATGCTCTGGGCCCGCGAAGATGGCCGCGCGCTCAGCCAGTTTATCGAGGAATTGCGCCTTCATGCGCGCGATGTCGGCACGACCATGGCGCTGCGCGATCTGCCTGCCGCGCTGCGCGATGCGATGGAGACGGTTGCCGTGCGCCCGCCATATGGCGGCCATCCGCGCGTGGCGATTTACGGCCTGCTCGAAAGCCGGATGACGCGCGCCGATCTGGTTGTTTGCGCCGGGCTCAATGAAGGGACCTGGCCCCGCTCTCCCGCTATCGATACGCTGATCGCGCCGCCGGTTCTGCGCGCGCTGGGTGTGCCGGGCGGCGATTTCCGCATCGGCCTTGCCGCGCATGATCTGGCCGGGGCACTGGGCGCGCCCGAAGTGGTGCTGAGCCGCGCGCAGCGCGATATGTCCGGCCCGGCCATTCCCTCGCGCTTTCTGCTGCGGGTGGAGGCGCTGCTCGGCAGCGGGCTGGTCGAGGATCATCGTGAAACGGCCATTCCGGCGCTGGCCCGGCGGCTCGATCTGCCGATGGAACCGGCACCGGCCTATCCGCGCCCCGCACCCAGACCTTCGGCCCGGCAGCGCGATGTCGAAATCCGTGTCACCGCGCTCGACCGGCTGCGCAGCGATCCCTATCAGTTCTATGCCGATGCCATTCTCGGTCTCAAACGGCTCGACGGGCTGGATGAAGAGCCGTCCGCCGCCTGGAAAGGCACGGCGGCGCATGCGATCCTGGAAGACTGGCATGACAGCCATGGCGGTGACATGCAGGCGATTGCCGAAAGGGTGCTCGACAGTATGAACGCTCATCCGCTGATGCGCGGATTGTGGCGCCCGCGCCTGCTTGCCGCGCTCGAATGGGTGGAACAGACCGTTGCCAGCCAGCGCGTGCAGGGCCGCCAGCCGGTGCTGTGGGAAAAGCCCGGCAGCTTCAGGATGGACGGGGTGACGATCAAGGGCCGTGCGGACCGGATCGACCGGCTGGAAGACGGCACGCTCGCCATTGTCGATTACAAGACCGGCAAGCCGCCATCGTCCAAAATGGTCGAACAGGGTTTTGCTCTGCAACTGGGTCTGATCGCGCTGATGGCCGAAGCGGGCGGGTTCGAAGGGCTGGAAGGCGAGGCGAGCCGGTTCGAATACTGGTCTCTGGCGAAAGTCGGCGGAGAGGACCGTTTCGGCTTTATCGAAACCCCGCTGCGCGAAGGACGCAAGAAAAGCGGCCCGCTGCCCGAGGAATTTCTGCCCGAAACGCGTCGCTATCTCCACGATGCGATCGGCCGCTGGATCAAAGGCAATGAGGCTTTCACCGCCAGGCTCAATCCCGATGTGCCGGTCTATACCGATTACGATCAGCTGATGCGGCTCGATGAATGGTTTTCCCGCGTGCTGGCGGGGCAGGAACCGGCGAATGGAGAGGGCGAGGCATGAGCGGCGCAGTCTATCCGCTTCACGGTGCGCAGAAACTGGCGGTCAATCCGGCGGATTCGGTCTGGCTTTCGGCATCGGCGGGCACCGGCAAAACGCAGGTTCTTTCCGCCCGCGTGCTGCGTCTGCTGATGCAGAGCGATGTCACGCCTGCGCAGATATTGTGCCTCACCTTCACTAAAGCCGGCGCAGCGGAAATGGCAGTGCGGATCAATGAAGTGCTTGCCCGCTGGGTGCGCCTGCCCGAAACCGAACTGGCGACCGAACTTGGCTATATCGGCGCGCCGAGCGGCCCTGAAGCGCGCGCTCATGCGCGAACGCTGTTTGCCAGCGTGCTCGATTGCCCCGGTGGCGGGCTGCGGATCGACACGATCCACGCTTTTTCGCAATGGCTGCTATCGGCCTTTCCGGAAGAAGCCGAACTGACGCCCGGCACACAGGCGATGGAGGATCGCGACCGCGAATTGCTGGCGCGCGAAGTGCTGTCCGAAATGCTGCTCGATGCTGAAAGGCAGGGCGATAATACCACGCTCAGCCAGCTCGCCATGCTCAGCCTCCGGCTTGGCCCCGATGCGGTGCAGGGCTGGCTGATGCGCTGTGCGCAGGCGCGCGAAGCCTGGTTCGGCCCCGGTGCATGGGCCCCGCCGCTGATGCCGCGGGTGAAACGGCTGCTCGGGCTGGAGGAAGAGGCCGATGAGGCCATGCTGGCGGCGCTTTGCGCGGATGAGGATTTCGCCATCGCATCCTTGCGCGACTGCGCGCGGGCCAATGCCGAATGGGGCACGAAGACCGGGCTGGCGAGCGCCGATGCGATAGCTGGCTGGCTGGCTGCGTCCCCACAGGCCCGGGTCGAGCGACTGGACGATCTGGAAAAGGCGCTTTTCACCCAGAAGGGGGAGCCGCGTTCGCTTAAATCGCTGCTCAAGATCGAACCGGCCTATGAAGGGCTGGCCGGGCAGGTGAAGCAGAGTCTCGACACAGTGCGGCAGGTGCAGTTGCTCCTTTCGCTGGCAGAATGGCTCGCTCCGGCGCTGACTGTCGGGCGGCAATTCGCTCTGGCATGGGACGAGGCCAAGAAACGCGAAGGGCTGATCGATTTCGACGATCAGATCCGCCGGGCGGCGCAATTGCTGTCCCGCTCGGATCTCTCCGACTGGATCCGCTATAAGCTCGACCGGCGCTTCGATCATATTCTGATCGACGAGGCGCAGGATACCAATGAAGCGCAATGGGATATCGTCCGTGCACTGACCGGCGATTTCTTTACCGGGCTCGGCCAGCATGCCGATAAATTGCGGACCATTTTCGTGGTCGGCGATTACAAACAGGCGATTTTCGGTTTTCAGGGCACCAGCCCGGATAATTTCGAAGCCGCGCGGGCACGCTTCCAGAAAGAGATTTCCGAATCCGCCCGCAATGCGCGCCGATTGAACCGGGCCGGAGAGGGGCTGCGTGATTTGCAGGAGCTGGGGCTGGACCGCAGTTTCCGCACCGCGCAGCCGGTGCTCGATTTCGTCGATGCGGCGATTGAACGAATTACGCCGGAACGGTTCGGTCTGACAGGCGGGGCGGACCGCCATGTCGGGGAAGATCGCCCCGGTCTGGTCGCTCTGTGGCCTCCCGTCAGCGCCCATTCCGAAGAAGGAACGAGCGGCGATGAAGGGGAGGAAGGCTGGCTGTCCAAACCCGACCGGATGATGGCGGACCGGATCGCGGCACAGGTTGCGCGCTGGATGGAAGAAGGCTTTCCGCTGGTCAAAGGCGGTGCGCGCCGGGCCGGGCCGGGCGATGTAATGGTGCTGGTGCGTAAAAGGCGCGATCTTGCCGGGCTGATCGTGGCGCGGCTCCATGCGCGCGGTGTGCCGGTGGCCGGGGTAGACCGGCTGCGTCTCGGGGCGCCGCTCGCGGTGCAGGATCTGATGGCGGCGATCCGCTTTGCCGCGCAGCCGCTCGACGATCTCAATCTCGCCGCTCTGCTGGTTTCCCCGCTGGTCGGCTGGACGCAGCAGGAATTGCTCGATCATGGCTGGCGGGAAAGCGGCAGGCGGTTATGGGATCATTTGCGCGCTTCCACTGATCCGCATGTTCGCGCGACGCTGGCGAAACTGACCGATCTGTTGCGACTGGCCGATTTCGAACCGCCGCAGGGGCTGCTTAGCTGGATACTCACCGGCCCGTGGCGCGGGCGGCAGGCGCTGGTCCGGCGGCTGGGCCATGAAGCCAATGATCCGATCGACGAATTGCTCAATGCCGCCCATGCTTATAGCAGCGCCCATGCCGTGAGCTTGCAGGGCTTCATCCGCTGGTTCGATGCGGGCGATGGCGAGCTGAAACGCGAAGCCGGTGCGGGGGAAGGGCTGGTCCGGGTGATGACAGTCCATGGCTCCAAGGGCTTGCAGGCGCCTATCGTGATACTGGCCGATGCGGCGGGCAATCCGAACGATGCCAGAGGCTCTGCGCTGCAACTGGAAGAACGGCTGGGGGAAGGCGACTGGTTCGACCGGCGGACATTGCCGCTGCCTTCTATCCGCAAGGACGACCGGGCAGGGCCGGTGGCCGAGGCCGCCGAGAGCATGAGCGCTGCCGAACTGGAAGAGCATTGGCGGCTGCTTTATGTTGCCATGACAAG
Organism: Altericroceibacterium spongiae; assembly: GCF_003610805.1. GTDB lineage: Bacteria > Pseudomonadota > Alphaproteobacteria > Sphingomonadales > Sphingomonadaceae > Altericroceibacterium > Altericroceibacterium spongiae. The sequence continues at coordinate 219,682 of NZ_RAPF01000006.1, forward strand.
GGCCGAGGAAGCGCTGTTTATCGGCGGCGCGCTGGGCTTGCGGGAAACCGAACCGCATAAGGATAGCTGGTATGCTCAGCTTGCCCCGCTTTTTCCCAGTGAAGCGGTCAGCGATCCGGTCTGGGGGGAGCGCCATGAATGGGGCGCGCCGGGCGATTTACCCGACGCGCGCCGGCAACCTCCGGCTGCCGCGACACAGACAGTGGATCTGCCGGGCTGGGCGGTCCAGCCGATCGGGCCGGAGCCGCGCCCGCCCCGTCCGCTCGCGCCCTCATCGGCGGGCGAGGATCAGGCCGCCGATCCGCCTTTACCTGCCGATCAGGCGGGGCTGGCGGCCCGGCGCGGGATTCTGATTCACAAGCTGCTCGAACGTTTGCCCGAACTTTCTGCGGAAGAGCGTGCGGAGGCCGGGCGGATCTGGCTCGCGCGGCAGGCGGGCGATGTGCCGGAAGACGCGCGGCAGGACATGCTCGATGCCGCGCTCCGCGTTCTGGCCGAGCCGCAATGGGCCGAATTGTTCTCACCTGCCGCTCTTGCCGAAATTCGGCTCGCTGCGACGGTGGAGGGGCAGGTGATTGCCGGGATCGCCGACCGCCTGCTGGTGGAAGAAGACCGGGTGCTGATTGCCGATTTCAAGACCGCGCGCCGCCCGCCCAGGTCGCTGGACGGTGTGCCGCAGGCGACATTGCGGCAGATGGGCGCTTATGCCGCAGCCTTGCAGGCGATCTATCCGGGGCGGCGCATCGAAGCGGCGGTGCTTTACACACAGACGCCGCAACTGATTGCGATTCCCGGCGATATTCTGGCGCGCCACAAACCGGGCTTGTCCGGTGCGCAGGAAAGCTTGGGCCTTTGAGAGTTGTTTCGTCCGGCCGGGCGACTAGATTGACAATCCGACACAGGAGTGAAGAGATTATGGCCACCAAGAATGTTACCGATGCGAGCTTCCAGGCGGATGTGCTCGATTCCGACAAGCCGGTTCTGGTCGATTTCTGGGCGGACTGGTGCGGCCCCTGCAAGATGATCGCGCCTGCGCTGGAAGAAATCAGCGAGGAACTGTCCGGTCAGATGACCATCGCGAAGATGGATATTATGGAAAATCCCGATGTGCCGGGGCAGATGGGCGTGCAGTCCATTCCGTTCATGGTGCTGTTCAAGGATGGCAAGCCGGTTTCGCAGAAGCTGGGTGCTGCGCCCAAGAGTCAGCTCAAGCAGTGGATCGAAAGCGAGCTGTAATTTATCGGCCGCCTCGTAAGGCCTGACCGTTCGCATAGCGGCTTTTCAAAGAATCGCTTTTCAAAGGACGGCTTTTCAAAGGATCGGCGCGCTCCTGCTTCTGGCAGGTGGCGCGCCGTTTTTATCGTATGGCTGCGTTTATCGGCCCGGCGGCAGCGGTGGGGCGCGGCTATGGCCCTGCGAAACGGAGTACTGGCTCCGTTAGAGGCGTTTATGGCCCCGATCAGGCGCGTTCTGCCCCCCTTGTAAAAGACGCTCAGGAGGCCGTGCTGTATCCGGCATTGTCGAGCCGCTTTGCCAGCTCGTCGAACAAGGCCTGGCTGGCTGCGCCGATCATACCTTTCTCTTTTGAATCAACGCGATAGGGCGATCCGTCGAGCCTTGCGGACACGCCGCCCGCTTCATTGAGGAACAGCGATCCCGCGGCATGGTCCCATGACAGCGTGCGCTGATAAAGCGCCAGATCGTGATTTCCGAAAGCGACCAGCGGATATTGCTCCGCCGCGCAACGCGGTGCCTTCGCCTCGGTATAATGTGGGGCGATGGCCGTGTTGAAAAGGTCCCGCTGGCTTTGTGCCATATAGGCTGTCATCGCAGCCAGAACCGGCGGTTTTGTACCGGTTTCAGCGGCAGTGACACGCTCTCCATCGACAAAGGCCCCGGCGCCTTTGCGGGCATGGCACAGCCGGTCGCGCACCGGATCGTAAATCCAGCTTCCCTGCGCCAGACCGCTATCGGCCAGCGCCACCATCAGCGCGAAAGGTCCTTCACCGCTGGCGAAATTCTTGGTCCCGTCAATCGGATCGATGATCCAGCATAGCCGGTCCAGCCCATCGAGCACCGAAGGGTCGGCAAAGGCGGCTTCTTCACCGACGATTGCAGCTTCCGGCATGAGCGCTGAAAGCCCTTCGGAGAGCATCGCCTCGGATTCCCGATCGGCAATGGTTACCGGATCATCTTCAGCTTTTTCAATGACTTCGTCCGGTGCAAGATTGCGATAACGCGGCATAACCACGCTGCGTGCCGTTTTGCGAAGCAGCTCCAGAACCTGTTTATCGAGCGTATTCATGAACGGTAATCCGCATTGATCGCAATATAGCCATGAGTCAGATCGCAGGTCCACACTGTCGCCCGACCATCGCCCAGACCTATATCCACTTCGAGCAGCACATCCTGCCCGCGCAAATGCTCTGCGACCGGCGCTTCGTCATAATCGGCCAGCGGCTGCCCGTTTTTCGCCGCCCAGTGTCCGCCGAAACCGATCGAAAGCCGGTCCCGGTCCGCCGGCTCCCCGGCCTTGCCGACCGCCATCACAACACGGCCCCAATTGGCATCTTCCCCGGCAATTGCCGTTTTCACCAGCGGCGAATTGGCAATAGCGAGCCCGATCCGATGCGCACTTTCGTCCGAAATCGCGCCGGAAACCCGCACTTCGATGAATTTGCGCGCACCTTCGCCATCGCGCACGACAAGATGGGCAAGCTGCTGACAAACATCGCGCAAGGCCGCTGCAAAAGCATCCGCCCCGGGGGCGTCGTAAGACCGAAGCGGGGCATGACCCGCCTTGCCGGTAGCAAAGGTCAGCACCGTATCACTGGTCGAAGTATCGCTATCGACCGTAATGGCGTTGAAACTGTCTTTCGTTGCCTCGTTCAGCATATCCTGAAGAAGCGCCGAATCGATCGCGGCATCGGTGAAAATATAGCCCAGCATAGTGGCCATATCGGGAGCGATCATACCGCTACCCTTGATAATCCCGCATAATTCCACGCGCTTATCGCCAATCATGGCGGAGGCATGAGCACCCTTGGTGAATGTATCGGTTGTCCCGATGGTGAGGGCGGCATCTTCCCAGTTGCAGGGCTCAGTGGTCAGCACGGCTTCCACACCGGCTCTGACTTTATCCTTGGGCAGAGGTACGCCGATAACGCCGGTGGAGGAGACGAACACTTCTTTTCTGTCGCAAGCCAGATGGTCAGAAACCTGATCCATGATCTGTTCCACTGCTTCCCGTCCGCGATAGCCGGTGAACGCATTGGAATTGCCGGCATTGACGATCAATGCCCGCGCTGTGCCGCGTTTCACATTCTCGCGCCCCAGTTCAACTTCGGATGAACAGCACACATTGCGGGTGAACACACCGGCAATCGTTGTACCTTCGGTGAGTTCGGCGAAGGTCAGATCGCAGCGATCCCAGTCTTTATAACGGGCGCGGGCGATGCGCAGCGTTACACCTGCGACTGGCGGCATTTCCGGAAAGGAGCGAGCGAGGGGCGAGCGTTCAGTATCCATGGAGCGCTCTTTAAGCAGCCTTGCAGGTCTCGTAAACGCGCTTTCTTGCTGGACGTGAGCGCGCAGACTTCCTATCTCGTCAGCACGATGCTGCGTCAGCTACTCACGCTTTTAGCTCTTTTTACCGGCCTTGCGGCTGCCGGAGAGCCTGCCCATGCGCGTATTTCCGGCGTGGAAAATGTACGCCTCGCTTACGCTAGCGAAACGCCGCAAAGCTGCATAGAGCGTTGCAGCCCACTCGCCGCACAATTGGCACGGTATCTCGAAAGACAGCCGGAAAACCGGGAAAATGGCAGTCGGACATGGCAGATGGTTGCCTTGCCAGGCGTGATTCCAGGGGTCGATCGCGCTCACGAATAGGTTGGGTTTTCCCTCGCCGATTTCCCAATTGCCGCGTCCGCAGGGCCGTGGTCGCATATCTCATTTATAAATCAGGAAACGCCCAATGTTCGGTGCGCTCGCCAAATCCCTTTTCGGTTCCGCCAATGAACGATACGTCAAATCGCTCAATAAAGTCGTCGATCAGATCAATGCGCTGGAATCTCAGCTTGAAGCCTTCAGCGATGAAGAACTGACCGCTCAGACCGACAAATTCCGTCAGATGCTCGAAGGTGGAAGCTCGCTTGACGATATTCTTCCCGAAGCCTTCGCAACGGTTCGTGAAGCCTCGCGGCGTGTCCTCGGCATGCGCCATTTCGATGTGCAGATGGTTGGGGGTATTGTCCTTCATCGCGGTGAAATTGCCGAAATGCGCACCGGTGAGGGTAAGACCCTGGTCGCCACGCTGGCGGTCTATCTCAATGCCATTGAAGGCAAGGGTGTGCATGTCGTCACGGTGAATGATTATCTCGCCGCTCGTGACGCTGAAACGATGGGCCGCTTATATAACTTCCTTGGCCTTACGGTCGGGGTGATTGTGCCCAATCTGTCGGAGCATGAGCGCCGTGCAGCCTATGCGGCCGATATTACCTACGGTACGAATAATGAGTTCGGCTTCGATTATCTGCGCGATAATATGAAGCATGAGCGCGGTCAGATGGTTCACCGGCCTTTCAACTTCGCGATTGTCGACGAAGTCGATTCGATTCTGATCGACGAAGCGCGCACGCCGCTCATCATTTCAGGACCGACCGAGGATAAATCGGAACTTTACGTCGCTATCGACAAGGTCGTGAAAAATCTCGACCCGGAATGGTATGAAAGCGATGAGAAGAGCAAGAATGTCACGCTGACCGAAGACGGCGTGGAGGAAATCGAGAAGCTGCTTTATGCAGAAGGGCTGCTCGAAACCGAAAATCTCTACGATGTCGAGAACACGCAAGTTGTGCATCATCTCGATCAGGCCATGAAGGCCTGTATCATGTTCAAGCGCGATACGGATTACATCGTGAAGGACGACAAGGTCGTTATCATCGATGAATTTACCGGCCGTATGATGGATGGCCGCCGCTGGTCGAATGGTCTGCATCAGGCGGTGGAAGCCAAGGAAGGCGTAAAAATCGAGCCGGAAAATCAGACGCTGGCATCGATCACTTTCCAGAATTACTTCCGGATGTATCCCAAGCTTTCCGGCATGACCGGGACGGCGGCAACCGAAGCTGCCGAGTTCTGGGATATTTACAAGATGAACGTGGTCACCATCCCGACCAATGTGCCCGTCCAGCGGATCGACGAGCAGGATGAGTTCTACAAGAATACGACCGATAAGTTTCAGGCTATCGCCAAAGCCATCCGGGAAAAGCATGAGATCGGCCAGCCGGTGCTGGTCGGCACTGTCTCGATTGAAAAATCGGAATTGCTGTCGGAATTTCTGCGCAAGGAAGGCGTGAAGCACAATGTGCTCAATGCCCGTTTTCATGAAATGGAAGCGCATATCGTGGCGCAGGCCGGCCGGTTCGGCGCGGTTACGATTGCTACTAATATGGCGGGGCGCGGTACCGATATTCAGCTTGGCGGCAACATCGAATTCCGGATGGAAGACGAATTACGCGATATGGAAGAGGGGCCGGAACGCGATGCCGCTTTGGAGCGGATCAAGCAGGAAGTGGCCGAGGAGCGTGAACGCGTGCTGCAGGCAGGCGGTTTGTTCGTGCTGGGCACTGAGCGTCATGAAAGCCGCCGGATCGATAATCAGCTTCGCGGCCGTTCCGGACGTCAGGGCGATCCGGGGCTTTCCCGCTTCTATCTCTGCCTGGAAGACGATCTGCTGCGTATTTTCGGTCCCGATACGATGTTCGCCAAGATGATGAATTCGAATCTTGCCGATGGTGAGGCAATCGGTTCCAAATGGTTGTCCAAGGCGATCGAGACTGCTCAGAAGAAAGTCGAAGCGCGCAACTACGATATGCGTAAGCAGGTCGTGGAGTATGACGATGTGATGAATGACCAGCGCAAGGTCATTTATGAGCAGCGCGCAGAAATCATGGATAGCGAGACGGTGGATGATGTCGTCGTCGATATGCGCCATGATGCCATCAATGCGATTGTCACCGCAGCCTGCCCTCCGGGCTCCTATCCTGAGAAATGGGATGTCGCCGGACTGAAAGACGGGGTCAGCGACATTCTCGGTCTTCAGCCGCCAATCGATGACTGGATGGAAGAAGATGCGCTTGATCCCGAAATGATCGAAGAGCGTCTTGTGCAGCTCGCCGATAAGGTGATGGAAGACAAAATATCCGAGACTGAACCGGAAATCTGGCATCAGGTGCAGAAAAGCGTGCTGCTGGGGCGGCTCGACCATCACTGGAAAGAACATCTCGCTACACTCGATGCGCTGCGTCAGGTGGTGTTCTTGCGGGCCTATGCTCAGAAAACACCGATCAACGAATATAAACAGGAAGCTTTCGGTTTGTTCAGTGTGATGCTCGATACGATCCGCGAAGATGTGACGCGTATCCTTATGACGCATCAGCTTCGCATGGCGCCGCCGCCACCGCCGGTCGATCTCCCTGAACTGCCGGACTTCCTGACAGGGCATATCGACCCTCTATTCGGCACCGATGATGCAGACAGCTCGTCGCGAGCAACAGGCTCGGAAGCGATTCTCGGGTCACTGGCAGGTAGTCCGCGTGCGGCTGTCGGACCGGGTGGCAGTGATGTAGAAAACCCTTATGCGGATCAGAATATCAGCCGCAACGCGCCGTGCCCCTGTGGATCAGGAAACAAATATAAGCATTGTCACGGTGCTGCGAAATAAAAGAGAAAGGGGGCTTCAGGCCCCCTTTTTATTCCTCTGCGGGTTGGTGCCAGCTTAGCGGTTTGGCGACATGCTCCAGCGGTTTTCGTTCCGCAGCAACACCGTAGAATAGCGTGGCCAGAGCAGCCAGACCCATGAGTCCGGCTCCGAACAGATATCCGATAAGCACCTGATCGCGCGAGCCGCTTTCGATCAGCAGGCCGAAGACCCATGGTGCAATGGCCCCGAATAATGTGCCCAAGGCATAAAAGATCGCAATGGCCAGGGCGCGCATTTCAAGCGGGAAGTTTTCCGCTGCCGTGAGATAGGCGGCCGATGCTGCGGCGGAAGCGAAAAAGAAAGTGACACTCCAGCACAGGGTCTGTGTGGTCGCTGTCAGGTGGCCCGCCTGAAAGGCGAAACCGGTGCCCGCGAGCAGAATGCCTGAAATGCCATAAGTCAGAATAATCATTGGCCGGCGCCCCCAACTGTCGAACAGTCGCCCCAGCAGCAGCGGCCCGAGGACATTTCCAGCCGCGAAAGGAAGAATATAATAGCCGACCTTACCGCTGGGAACCCCATAGAAATCGGTCAGCATCATGGCATAGGTAAAGAAGATGGCGTTGTAGAAGAACGCCTGCGCTGCCATCAGTACCAGACAGTAAAAAGTCCTCTTCGGATAGGTTCGGAACAAGGTGGAGAAAACCTCCCGCATCGGTGTGGAACGGCGCGGACGAACATGATGTTCGGCAGGCGGAACATCGGGGAGGTGATGCCCTTCCGCACGAATACGCGCTTCGATACCGTCAATCACACTTTCGGCCTCTTCCTCATGGCCATGTGTAGCCAGCCAGCGCGGGCTTTCCGGCAGGTAACGCCGCAGCAGAAGTATCGTGAGGCCAATGATCGCGCCGCCGAAAAAGGCCAGCCGCCAGCCCCATTCCGGATCGATGATCCGCGGATCGAGCAGCAGGATAGAAGCCCCGCTGGCGAGGGCCGCCCCGACCCAGAAGCTGCCATTGATGACCAGATCGGTCCAGCCGCGCCGTCGTGCCGGGATCAGTTCCTGAATAGCCGAGTTAATGGCTGAATATTCTCCGCCAATACCTGCTCCTGTGAGGAAGCGCATCAGCGTGAAACTGGTGAGATCCCAACTGAAGGCCGTACCTGCGGTGGCAATGAGATAGAGCCCCAGCGTGAGCGAAAAGAGCTTTTTGCGCCCCCAGCGATCCGTCAGCCAGCCGAAGAATAATGCACCGGACACCGCGCCCACCAGATAGGCGGAGTTTGCGAAGCCGACATCGGCTGCAGAGAAACGCAATACGGGGCTTTCCCGCAATGCGCCGGCTATTGAGCCAGCGATAGTGACTTCCAGCCCGTCCAGGATCCATGTGATGCCAAGGGCAATGACCACCAGCCAGTGGAAGCGGCTCCAGGGCAGGCGATCGAGCCTTGCCGGAAGAGCGGCTGCCTTTCTTTTCGCGCTCGCTGATCCGGATGATGGTATTGGCTGGCTTGTGCTATCCGGCATTTCCTGTCCCTGTCTGTTGCGGCAGAAAAGGTAACCGGAAAGGACCGTCCATCAAGGGGGTAAGGCGATCAGGCTCTCTGGCCGATGTTACGCTGATCGTAAGGCAGGGCCACTTCCACGCGATCACGGCCATTATTCTTGGCATCCATCAGGGCATTGTCTGCGCTGCGCAGGATCAGATTAAAACCGCATTGTTCAGGCGCTGTGGCCAGCCCTATGGAAATCGTCACCGATCCAAGCTCCTGACCTGAATGAATTACATGCAGCTCGCTGACTTTGCGGCGAATTTCTTCGGCTCGTTCCAGAGCCATCGCACTGTCGAAGCCGGGCAGCAGCAGCAGGAATTCTTCACCGCCATAGCGGAACGCCATTTCCGGATCGCGCGTGGCGTGCTGCAATAATTTCCCGACTTCCTGCAACACGTGATCGCCGGCTTCATGACCGAACGTATCGTTGAAGTGTTTGAAATGGTCGATATCGGTCATCAGGCAGGAAATCGGTTCATCCAGCCGGGCGGCTCGTGCGAGTTCTACTTCCAGCACTGCATCGAGCCGGCGACGATTGGCCAGTCCGGTGAGCGGATCCATCATGGCCATTTCGCGCAATTTTTCACGCAGGCGGAGATTGCCGATAGCCAGAGCGATATTTTCAGCGACCATGCGCAGATAAACATCGTGGCGGGCATTGGCGGCATTGTCTTCTTCGCCTTCAAGCGGTTCGAAATAGAGCAGACCGATCATTTCCCGCTGCGATGAGAGAGGCATACAGATCGTGTCGGGAATGTCCTCCGGATGGCTGGCGATGTCCAAATGCGGGCAGGGGACATCGATATGCGTGCCGGACGGGCGATGCGGCATGGCCCGTCGTAAGGCCCAGCAGGAAGCCGGAGCGAATTCGGGTTGTGACATGGTGGGCGAAGACCAGTTGCACACCTCAGTGACTGCATTGCGGGTCTGATCGAGAATATACAAACGGCCCGCGCGGTTAGGAGCGATTTCAGGCAGAAAACGCTGCACCACTTCGGTAAGGTCACTGAGTGAATCGCAGCCTTGCATTCTTTGCGTCATGCGCGAGATCAGATTGCGCGTCTGACTGTCAGCATTGCGTTCGGCTTCCAGTCTCTGCCGTTCGAGCCCGTTCTCGCGAAAGATGCGGATGGCCTGTGCCATATCTCCAATTTCGTCGATCTGGTCGATTTCCGGCGGCTGAACGGCAAAATCTTGTGCCGCCAGCCGATTCACCACATCGCTAAGCTTAACCACCGGACTCAGAACCCGTCTCTTGAAGACGAAATACAGCACGCACAGGAACATCAATGCTGTGAGGACCAGAGTGATTTCCGACATGGTCTTCCAGATATCGGATATTTGTGTGGCATCTTCTATCTGGCTGTCGATGCGCTGATCGAGGCGATCCTGAAACCGGCCGAGGAGATTCTCTACCCGATCGAGTTCGCGCTCATATTCGGCACCGAACAGCAATTGCCGGGCCTGTTGCTCATTGCCGCTATCGAAAGCCGTTATCGCTGCTGCCTGCTCGTCATGCAGCGTATCGGCCCAGTTCATAGCATCTTGTAACATCGCGACTTCATTACGCGAGGCGCCGGCCGTGGCGACCGCTTCCGCCCGTTTTTCGACCGCTTCGAGATCTTCAAAATCGTGCTGATAGGCAATCTTGTAGTTGGCTTGTCCGGTATCGAGATACTGGCGGGCGTGCTCGGTCAGTTCGAAAATATCGTTGCCGAGGCGCGATGTTGCCTTGGTCAGCAGGTAGCGTTGTTCAACGGCTTGCTCTTCGACTTCCTGAGCATGGGATGCCAGCAGCATTGTGGTGCCGGAAAGGAGCGTCAGTGCGACAGTTGTGCCATAGGCCCAATTGGTAATCGTAGCGAGCTTCATACCTCGCAGGTTAAGGCCGAATAGAGTAAAATATGTTAATGTGGATGTGTACCGAGAAAATAATCAGGATAATGGCGGGCTGGTTTCGCCTGGTACCTGCTCAGCCGGATATCCTGTGGCAGCATACAGCGCGACAATGGAAGATGCGAGGCTTGCCTCGCTGTCAATCAGCGATTCACGGCTGGAAATAAGCTGGCGCTGTGCATCGAGTACATCGAACAGCGATGCCAGACCTTCCCGATAAAGGGCATTCGATTGCATGAATGCAGCATCGCTTTCCTCAATCGCAGCCCGTAATTCGGCATTGCGCTGGGAATAGGCATCGATACCGACCAGAGCATCCTCCACTTCTGACAGTGCGGTGAGAAAAGCCTGTCTGTATTCGGCAAACCGGGCATCGGCTTCCGCTTCGGCCGCAGTGATTTCGGCTCGCCGACGTCCGCCATCGAAAAGCGGCAGGTCGATCGCCGCGCCGATTGATGCGATAAAGCTGGAAAAGAGGCCGTCTACCCGCCCATCTCCTGCAGTGATTTCTCCCGGAATAGTGAGGGACGGCAAAAGGTCTGAGCGTTCAATGCCGATATTTGCAGCAGCTTCGACCAGTCCGGCCTCGGCGACGAGCAGATCGGGTCTGCGCCTCAGGAGGTCGGCCGGGGTGCCTCTGGGCGGGCCATTCTGAAATTCAGGCACGCTGTCCGTGCTTTCAATATAAGGGGGCATGCCACCCGGCGCGTCACCTACTAATATGGCGAGGGCATGACTGGCTCTGGCGCGTGACAATTCCAGTGTGCCGCGCTGCGCGCGTGTGCGGGCAAGGTCCGCAGCGGCACGACGTACATCGAGATTGGCGGACAGACCGGCCTCGAAACGCAAAGTCACAATGCGCAATGTCTGCTGCTGCAATTCGGTCGATTCGTCGAGCAGAGCAAGACGGGCATCGGTGCGACGCAGTTCGATATACTGGCTGGCAACGGCTGCGGCTATCAGCCGGCGCTGGTCGGCCAGCAAATATTCCGCAGCGGCAAGATTAGCCGCAGAAGCTCGGATTTCCGCATTGAGCCGACCTGAAATGTCTGGCGTGAACTCGCCGAATAACCCGATCGATCCACTGTCACCCGTATCGCCGCTGTCATTGATCTCAGCCGTTATACTGCCGCTGGCATCGAGCGAGGGCATGAGATCGGACTTTTCGGCTTTCAGCAAAGCGGATGCAGCACGCAAGCGGGCCTGTGCTGCTGCAATATCGAGATTGTCAATCAGTGCTTCGCTGACAAGCTGGTTGAGCTGCGAGTCTTCAAATCCTTCCCACCACACTTCGCTGGTTCCCGGCGGGGGCCGGTATGTGGCGCTGAAATCGCCCGGCGTTTCGATGTTTTGCGGGCCGCGTGCCGGTGGCGCGGTAGCGGTGCAGGCGGAGAGAGTTGCTATGATGCCAATCGTGGAAAAGAGAGCGACGCGGCGTTTCATGTCGTCGCGCCTTCCATGGTCTTTTCCTTATCGACCTCGGCGATTTCCTGCTGCAGGCGCTGGAGATCGACACTGCGCGGCTGTCCATAACGGGCTATACCCAGATAGATTACGGGTGTGAGGAACAGGGTGAAGATGCCCGCAATGCCAAGCCCACCAAAAATGACCCAACCAATAGCTTGTCGTGCTTCGGCCCCGGCCCCGCTGGCAATTATCAGCGGGAATGCACCGATTACTGTGGATATGAGTGTCATTGCGATCGGGCGCAGCCGGATCGAGGCCGCCTGCTCAACCGCTTCGCGCACAGAGCGCCCCTGATGACGCAGCTGGTCTGCAAACTCGACAATCAGAATACCATTTTTGGCCATCAGCCCGATCAGCATGACCAGCCCGATCTGCGAATAGATATTTAACGATACACCGGACAGGAAAAGAGAGAAAATCGCTGCGGCCAGGGCGAAGGGAACCGTCAGCAGAACGACCAGTGCGCTGGTCAGACTTTCAAACTGGGCGATCAGCACCAGAAAGACAATGATGAACGCGAAGGCATAGGTCAGCAGCAATTCATGCGAGGTTTCCGCAAGAGTAGCGGCTTCTCCCTGCAGGATAAGGTCGATATTGTCGGCCACCGCTGTTTCGGCGAGACGGTTGATCTCGTCCACGGCATCCTGCAGCGGCACACCGGGCGCAACATTAGCAGAAACTTCGATAGCACGGCGCTGCTCGGTCCGATCCAGTTCGGCCGCAATACCGCGTTCATCAATGGTGGTCACGCTGGAAAGCGGGATCAGCGCATCATTCGCCCCGCGCACATAGAGATTGCGCAGGTCGGACGGGTTGGTAATCATGCGGGTTCTGGATGTGAGGAAGATCGGTACGGCCTGATCGTCTACATTGAGATCGGCCAGCTCCAGCCCGCCCACCATGGCCTGGAGGGTCAGGGACAGGTCGTCCAGATCCACTCCGAGATCGGCAGCATGACGACGGTCTATCTGGACCGAGAGCTGCGGTTGATTGGGCTGATAGGATATATCGGCATTCGAAAGAATGTCCGAATCCATGTCAATCGCGTCGGACAATGCCTGGGCGGAAAGGAAAATATCGTCATATTCGGCACCTGCCAGTGCCACTTCGATCCCTGTTTCGCCGCTGCCTCCGAAGCTTAGCGTGCCGCGGCCGAACACATTGATGCGCGAACCGGGGATTTCGCTCAGCGCTTCATCCATGGCCCGTACGATTTCCATCTGGGTACGGTTGCGCTGTCCCCAGTCGGCCAGTTCCAGCCGGAGCAGGATACGATTGGGGTCGTAGCGCCCGACAATCGAAAACACGGATTCCACTTCGCCGCTTTCGACAAAGGGTTTGAGCGCATCCTCGATCTCATGCAGTTCTTCATCCATGAAATGGATGCCCACGCCGTCCGGACCGCTGGCCATGATGACGATCGAACCACGATCCTCGTCCGGTACCAGTTCATTATCGAGCAAACCATAGAGAAGGGCGGCGCAAGCAGCTGCCGCCAGAGAAAAGCCGATGGTCATTTTAGGATGATCGAGGCAGCGTTTCAGGCCGCGATCATAGGTCGAGCCGATATTTCGCCCCCACCGCGTCAGTCGACTATGCTCATGTCCTTCGGTGCGCAGATTGAGACGCGCGGAAAGAGCTGGGACGAGTGAGAGGGCGACAAAGGAGGACAGAATAACCGCGACGGCCAGCACGAAGCCGAATTCGCGAAATAGTCGTCCGGCCTCGGAAGGCAGGAAGGAAATCGGTATAAAAACCGAAGCGAGGACGGCAGTTGTGGCAATGACAGCGAAGAAGACCTGCCGGGTGCCGATAACGGCGGCGGCTCTTTTCCCAAGCCCCATATTTTGAAGGCGTTGTGCATTTTCCAGCACGACGATAGCGTCGTCGACAATAAGGCCGGTGGCCAGAACAAGTGCCAGCAAAGTGAGCAGATTGATCGAAAAACCCATCAACCATATGCCGGCTACCACACCGACAAGCGCAACAGGAATGGTTGTGCTTGGCACAATGGTTGGCGGCACGGCGCGAAAGAACAGCAGCATGGTCGCGATCACCACGAAAATCGTGAAAATCAGCGTGACCAGTACTTCCTGTACCGACACTTTGATGAAATCGGCGTCGTCTGAGATGACGCGCACCTGCAAATCGTCAAAACGCGCATTGACGCGCTCCACCGCAGCATGAATCGAATCTGAAATCTGGATCGTGTTCGAACTTGCCTGCCGAACAACACCCATGCCGATAACCGTACGACCATCCACCCGGACAAAATTCGTGGCATTGGCAGGCGCAAAATTGGCTTCTGCGACATCTCCTATCCTCGTATCGCCTGCGATCACAATATTGCGGATCAGGTCCGGATTGGTCGCACTGGCTTCTGCCCGGACCACGAGTTCCTGCGCATCCGAACGGAAACTGCCGATCGGTACGTCATAGGGCGCGCGATTGAGGGCTGCTGCCACGTCCGACATGGTCAGGCCGAACCGGTTGAGGCGTACCGGATCAACCGTTACGCGCATTTGGCGCGGGCGGGAGCCGAATTGCGTAATGCTCGCCACGCCTTCCGCTGTCAGCAACTCGGGAATCACGTCGTTTTCGACGATGTTGGACAGGGCTGCCTGATCGTAACGGTTACTCGACACGGCCAGTGTCATGATCGGACTGGCATCCTCATCTGCCTTGACCACTGTAACCTGTTCGATCCGGTCGGGCAGACGCCTTGTGACCCGGCTCACCGCCTCACGGACATCGGAAGCTGCCGTATCGAGGTCGGTACCAGGGTTGAATTCGACCCGCACGCGGGCATTGTTCTCCTCGCTGGCCGAGTGGATTTCCCGAATTCCGGATACGCGTGCGACGGCATCTTCGAGGATCGATGTCACTTCGGTGTCCATCGTCTCCGGTGCGGCACCGGGGAAGTTGGCTGTAACCGAAACGATGGGCCGGTCTACATCGGGTAATTCACGCACTTCGATACCGATCAGCGCCGCTATGCCGGCGATCACGATCAGCAAATTAAGCACCCAGATCAGCAGCGGTCGCTTCACCGCCAGCATGGGCAGATCGGACCGTTCAGTCGCCATCGCTGCCTGCTGCGTTACCGTCGGTTTCACGCAGAACTGCATCCTGGCGTGAAGGAGCTGAGGGTTTCAGAATGCGAACCTCCTGCCCTTCGCGCAATTTCTGCACGCCTTCCACCACGATGACCTCTTCTTCATCAAGAGGAGCATCGAGAAAGGCCAGACCATCGCGCCGGGAGGTGATAGAAACAGGAATTCGATGAGCCTTGCCTTCGCGCACGGCCCAGATGAAAGAACCTTCACCACCCCAGATAATAGCCTGTTCGGGCACGGCAGGGCGTTTGCTGCCGGTCGTTCTGAACAGGACACGAAAGCTCATACCAGGACGCAGGCTGTCATCTGTATTGGCAATCCGGGTTCGCACGGTGAAGGTGCGCTGACTCTGCGAAATCGCAGAGTCAGTGGCAATAACCTGAGCTGAGATGGTCCTGTCCGGTTCCGAGAAGGGTGTAACAGAAACGGTTTCACCCGGCTGCAACTCGGCAAAGATCGCCTCAGGGGCTGCGAAATCGATGTACAGCGTGCTGCGCTGGTCAAGCTGGGCAATCGCTGTCGTGTTGGTGATCCTGTCACCCGGGTCGATATCGGTCAGGCCGATATGACCGGAGAAGGGGGCTCTGATCGTCCGGTCGGCCAGATTGGTCTGGGCTTGCTGTAATTCAACATTAGCCGATGCGAGAGCGGTCTCACCGGCTTCAATCTGACTGGCGGAAAGCGCGCCCGTATCCTCGATCCGGCGATAGCGGGTCAGTAATTGATCGGCTTCCTGAACACGTACCTTGGCAAGCTCCACAGCCAGCTTTTCCCGCCGTGAATCGAGTTCGACCAGCGGCTGGCCCTTGCGCACATAATCGCCCGCGGAAAAGAGTACCCGGCGAACCTGGCCTGCTGTTTCGGGGAAGATCTGGGCAGAAGTGATAGCCCGTGCGGTGCCGACCGCTTCCACTTCATTTTCTTCCGGCAGAAAGGCCAGATCGCGGGCAACGATAGGGATAGCATCCTGTGTGGAGTTCTGGGAACCGTCGCTACAGGAGACAATAAGAAGGGTGAAAGGCAGCAAGAAACTGGATAGCCTTAATGACATTGCTTGACGCTGCACCCTTTCATCATCCGACCCTGAGAATATGCCTATTACGTATATGCACGCGCTACCCGATCTGCCGTCAGGCAAGGCAATTGGCCCGCCTCTTGAAATTTAAGAAGTCCAGCTTTCAGAAGGCCCTCAATTTGGCAGACGAAGAATATACGAAATCCCTCACCTGCCTATAATGTATAATAAATTAATATTATCGTCTTTCGCAGAACAGGATTCCCCCTCCTGATTCTTCATGCCGAACGTATACACACGCTGGCAGAAGGCCAAGCCCTGCTTGAAGAATGAAAAAATGCAGAGAAATGAAGCGGAAGCTAAAATGTCTGGCCGGGGCGTTCCTGAATCAGTGCTACCTCTCGCTTTTCGGGTCGAATATAGATGGAAGTGAGTTGTGGCACTTTGGCCTTCATAGCCGTTTCAAAGTCTTCGATCAGGTTTTCACCATCACCCATCGGAACATCATCGGCAAAATCCGCGCTGATGGCTACGAAAACGGCGTCGGGCGAGGTGTGGATTGTCCTGACATGATTGACGGCCGTGATTTGCGGAGATTCTTCCAGCAATTTCCACACGGCTTCGACAATGTCCGCATCCGCGCTTTCGCCGATCAGCAATCCCTTGGCTTCGCGCGAGAGCAGGATAGCGACACAGGCCAGCACCAGCCCGATTACGACCGATGCAGCTCCGTCGATACGCGGATCACCGAGATAATGGCTGGTCCAGACACCGATTCCGGCGACCAGCAGGCCGATAAGCGCAGCGCTATCTTCGAACAGAACGATGAAATTGGCCGGGTCTTTGGACCGACGAACCGATTGCCACCAATTGCGCTTGCCACGCGTTTCGTTGAATTCGCGTACCGCGAGAACCCAGGATGTTCCTTCCAGCAGAATGGCAATGCCAAGGACAATATAATTAACTGTAGGATCGTGCAGTGGTTCGGGATTGATGATATGCAGAATGCCTTCATAGATCGAGACCCCCGCGCCGAGCGCAAAGATCAGAATGGCGACGACAAAGGCCCAGAAATAGAGTTCCCGCCCATAACCGAAGGGATGCATAGCATCGGCCGGACGTTTGGAACGCGCCTGACCATAAAGCAGCAAAACCTGATTTCCGCTATCGACCATGGAATGAACACCTTCGGTCAACATGGCGGAGGAGCCGGTAATGGCCGATGCCACGAACTTTGCGATGGCAATGCCGAGATTGGCTAATAGGGCACCGTAAAGAACGATGTTCTTCTGGAAATGGCTGGCTGATTCGGAAGGGGTCACGAGGAAGGGCTCACTGCTGGAAAGAGAAAAGCATAATGCGGCCTGTCACATGCGGCAATCTGTCTGCAAGCAGCAAATATAGCCGGTGCATCTTTATGACCGGTCGCAAGATGCTGAAATACAATGCTATCTGGCGCCCTTTTCTATGAAGACACGCCCCATATGGGGGCGCCAGACAGAGCCTTCTCAAACCTTCGTGTCGTATAATGCCTGAGCCTCTTCGATCTGCGGCAGATGATCGAAAGCCCATGCACCGACGGTCTGTATCGGTCCGGCAAGAGAATGTCCCAACTCCGTAAGCTCATAATCCACTCTGGGTGGAATTGAAGTGGTAACAGCCCGCGTCACCAATCCATCGCGTTCGAGATGGCGCAGGGTCAGTGTGAGCATCCGTTGCGAAATGCCATCAACACCGCGTTTTAACTCACTGAAACGAAGCGGTTGTTTCTGAAGAAGCATAATCACGAGCACGCTCCATTTTCCCGCAATGCGAGAGAGCACCTGCGAGACTTTCATGCAGTCAGCCGTGTGGCGGACAAGTGGTTCGGTTCCTTCCATGTAACCTCGGTATCATTGGTGTGCCGTCTTGTGACGGCGTGAGATGGTCTCATATATATACTGAGTTACAAAGAGGACCCAAATGCCGATGTCGATCATCTGCTTCGGGAAACCGGCTTTCGATGCAAAAACGCCCCCTTGCCGGACCGAAATATCGAAGAAAACCGCCTTCCCCGGCGGACGATAACAGGGCGCTCTGCCATCTGCGGCATGCTCACCAACCCAATCGAGACAAGGACCAATATGACGGAAAAAAGCAAACTTATCGTGCTGCTGGGTGCAACCGGTAATCTGGGGTCTTTGATAGCGCAGTCCCTGCTGGAAAAGCCGGAGGTGCAATTGCGTGTCCTTGTACGCCCTCAAAGTGTCGACAAGCTTGCAACGTTGCGAGAGCAGGGCGTGGATATTGTTGAATTCGACCTTGAAGATATCGATCAGGCGGGAATTCTTGAAAAAGCCGTTGATGGGGCTTTCTGCGTGATCTCGGCAATACAGGGCGGCCCTGATATTATCGTCGATGCGCAACTTCGCCTGCTTGAAACATGCCGTAAAGCCGGTGTGCGCAGGCTTATCCCGTCGAATTTTTCCTATAATATTTTCGGTCTCGTTGAGGGTGATAACATCAATTCAGACGACCGCAGGGCTTTCGCGCGTGCTGCGCTTGAAGTGCAGGGCGATATGGAAGTCGTGCAAGTCCAGAACGGTGCCTTTCTGGATCGCAGAGTCCTTTTCGGGTTCCTCGGCGCTTTCGATCTCGAAAAGGGGTGTGCATTTCTATGGGGTGACGGCAATGAGGCGATGGATTTTACCACTTATGACGATACAGCCCGGTTCACGGCAGAAGTTGCGACCGACGATGCGGTCCTGCCTAACATCCTCGAAATTGCTGGTGAAACCCTGAACTTTCATGAGCTGGTCAAGGCGTATGAAGATGCCTCGGGCAAATCCATCAGCGTCAGCCATCTGGGAACATTGGCCGATCTCGACAAGGCAATTGAGCAACGCCGTCAGGCCGAACCGGGGAATATGTACGCCTGGTTGCCGCTGATGTATTGGCGCGCGATGCTGTCAGGGAAAGCCAAGCTGCATTCGATTGCCAATGATCGCTACCCGCAGATCCAACCGGTCACACTTCGCGAATATGTACGCAAGGAAGGACTGTGAAATGAACGATATTATCGATCTCTCCAAGGCGAACTATCCCGACCTCAGTAACCGGCGCGTTGTTATCGCCGGAGGAACGGGCGATGTCGGCGAAGGCATTGTTCGTGCATGGCTGAAGGCCGGAGCCCATGTCATTGTGCCTTCGCGCAGTGACAGCAAGGTCGAGACCTTTCGGGATGTGCTGTCCGATCTCGGGCAATTGGAAAAACTCGATTTCGTGGTCGGCAGTTATTCCGGCTTCGACGAAGCACAGGAAATGGCCGAACATATCGGTGAGGAATATGGTGAAGTCACCGATGTAATCGCTTCGATCGGTGGCTGGTGGCAAGGCAAGTCCCTATGGGATATCTCACCTGATGATTGGCAGCGTTATTTTATCGATATGACGACGGCCCATGCAGCCACTGCTCGCGCATGGGTTCCGCGTTTATCGCAAAAAGGGAGCTATCAGCTGATCCTCGGCGGCAGTGCGGTCGAACCGATAGCCGGTGCTTCGATCATCAATATGCAGCAGGCAGCACTGCTGATGATGCGCCATGTTCTGTCGCTTGAAGCCGGTGAAAAGCATCGGATTGCAGCGCAGATATTGGGACCTGTCATCACCCGTGCCCGAAGCCGGTACAAGGATGACTGGGTGTCCAACGACGAAGTCGGTCTGGTCACGCTCGGTATCGCTGCCGATCCGGGAGCAACGGATCGGGATTATACCAGTCAGGACAAGACGCAGATGCGCGATACTTTGCAAGGACTGGGCGTCTATCCGCAGTGAAAAGCGCGATACTCTCTTGCACAATAGCTGAAAAATCTCCGCCTTCCCTGGGAAACGAACCCGCAAAGAGCGAAGCAAATATCGAAGGAGAACGTGATGAAAGCGATCCAGTTTAGTGAGTATGGTGAGCCGGATGTCCTGAAAATGGTCGATATTGAAGAACCTCATCCCGGCAGGGGACAGGTGCGGGTTGCGGTCAAGGCTGCCGGAGTCAATGCTCTGGACTGGAAGTTGCGATCCGGGATTATGCACGATTTCATGCCTGTTTCCTTCCCTTCGGGCGTCGGGTTCGAAGCCTCGGGTATTGTGGATGAAATCGGCGAGGGCGTGTCCGGCGTTTCGGTCGGAGATGCTGTTTTCGGCATCGGCAGCAATACGATGGCAGAAAATGCCATTCTCACAAGCTGGGCGCATAAACCTGAAGATATGTCCTTCGAAATAGCTGCCGGTCTCCCTGTTGTAGTCGAAACGGCTACCCGCATTCTCGATCAGGTCGGATCAAAAGCAGGCGAGACTCTTCTTGTAAGCGGCGCTGCGGGCGGTGTCGGGACGGCCGTAATTCAGTTTGCTCGTCATCGCGGTATGACAGTGATCGGGACGGCCAGCGAAGGAAAGCACGACTATCTGCGCAAACTGGGCGCCATTCCGACCGTCTATGGTGCCGGTCTGGCAGAACGGGTGCGCGAACTGGCCCCCCAAGGTGTGGACGCTGCTCTCGATCTTGCAGGTTCCGGAATTATTCCTGAATTGATCGAGCTTGTTGGCGATGCGGCGCGGGTTCTTTCCATCTCCGATTTCACAGCATCCGAATATGGCGCACAGTTTTCGCCCGACGCTCAGCCACATCCGGAACGGGTCTTTGCCGAAACGGCGCGGCTTTATTCGGAAGGATCGTTTCAATTGCATCTCGAAAAGACCTTCCCGCTGACACAGGTCGGTGAAGCGCAAACACTGAGCAGGGAAGGCCATGTTACCGGAAAACTTGTCGTCTCCGTGAGTTGATAGAGGGAAGCCAGTCTCCCGTTTAGCGGTCCTCTGGTATTTTCAGCGCAGCTTTTCTGCCAGAAAATCGATAAAGGCCCGCGTACGGGCGGGCAGGCTGGCACCGCCGGCAAAGACGGCATGAATTTCTTCTATATCGCCGGGATTATAGTCTTCGAGCAAAGGGATCAGCGTCCCGTCGGCAATTTCTTCCGCCACGCTGAAAGCGCCCACACGAGTAATGCCGACACCCGAAGCGGCGAGCTGGCCCAGCGTTTCGCCATTATTGGCTTCTATCGTACCGCTGACACTTAACGCATAAGTGTGCTCACCTTCCCGAAAGGGCCAGGTTGGTTCTGCCCGTCGGAAATTGAAATTGAGGCAATTATGCGCATGGAGGTCCTGCGGCACCTGCGGAATGCCGTTTTTCTCCAGATAGTCGGGAGCCGCGACGATTACCCGTCGGCTCGTTCCCAGTTTTCTGGCGGTCAGCGTACTATCGGCAAGCGGTCCGAAGCGGATGCCGATATCGGCATCACCCCCGGCGATATCGGCCAGTGAATCGGTCAGATTGATATCCACCAGAATATGCGGATAACGCGCAGCGAAGGCTCCGAGCAGCGGCACCACGCAAAGCCGTCCATGTGACAGCGATGCGCTTACCCGTAACCGGCCGCGTGGTGCCCCCTGATCGGCGATAGCCTGTTCTGCCTCATTGAGGTCTGTGAGGATACGCCGGGATGCGGCCAGATAGGCCTGACCTTCAGCCGTCAGAGTAAGAGCGCGTGTGGTGCGCAATACCAGCCGCACCCCCAGACGCTGCTCAATCCGGTCTATTGTTCGGCTGATCGCTGAAGGGGTGAGGCCGAACTGCCGGCCAGCCGCCGAGAAGCTGCCTTCCTGTGCTACCGCTGCGAAAACTTCGAGCGCCCGGGTGCGGTCAGTAGGAGACAGTATCTTTGCATTCATATCAAAAGTCCTTGGATATTCTGGCGCCTAGTCCTGCATCATAATCCTTTCTACCTTTGCGTCTAACGCTAAGGAAAGGTTTGAGATATGGAATATCGGCAATTAGGCAGGTCTGGTTTGCGTGTACCCGTTCTGGCTTTCGGGGCCGGAACTTTCGGCGGGCAGGGGCCGCTATTCAGCGCCTGGGGCGATAGCGATGCCGAGCAGGCGCGGCGAATGATCGATATCTGTCTGGAAGCCGGTGTCAGTCTTTTCGACACGGCCGACGTTTATTCCAATGGCGTTTCAGAGCAAATTCTGGGTGAGGCTATTAAGGGGCGGCGCGATAAGGTGCTGATCTCGACCAAAACCGGACTACCCACAGGGGAGGGGGCGGCCGACTGGGGCGTTTCGCGCGACCGGCTTATCCGCGCGGTGGAGGCTTCACTGCAGAGGCTCGGCACTGACCGCATCGACATTTTCCAGCTTCACGCTTTCGATGCTTCGACGCCGGTGGAAGAACTGCTTTCCACGCTGGATATTCTCGTGCGCGAAGGCAAGATTCGGCATGTCGGTATATCCAATTATCCCGGCTGGCAGGTGATGAAGGCTCTGGCTGTAGCCGACCGCCATGGCTGGCCCCGCTTTGTCGCTCATCAGGTCTATTACTCGCTTGTCGGGCGTGACTATGAGGCCGATCTGATGCCGCTCGGTGCCGATCAGGGTCTTGGTGCTCTGGTCTGGAGCCCGCTGGGCTGGGGGCGGCTGACCGGGAAAATCCGACGCGGGCAGTCTCTGCCCAAAGGAAGCCGCCTGCATGACACAGAACAATTCGCACCGCCGGTCAGCGAGGAGCGCTTGTATCGTGTCGTGGATGCGCTTGACGAGATCGCGGCAGAGACTGGCAAAAGCATTCCGCAAATCGCCCTTAACTGGCTCATCGGAAGGCCGACAGTTTCATCCGTTATCATCGGTGCGCGTAATGAAGAACAGCTTCGCGACAATCTGGGAGCGGTGGGCTGGTCGCTTACGGCAGAACAGGTGGCGCGACTGGATGCTGCGAGCGATGAATTGCCGTCCTATCCGCATGCTCCCTATCGTTATCAGGCGGGATTTGCCCGCCTGAATCCGGCTATGATTTGAGCACGGGGACTATGGTGATGAAGATCAATCTTCCTCTTCTCGCTCTGGCAACCGGTGCTTTCGGTATCGGTGTGGCCGAATTTTCCCCTATGGGATTACTCTCTCTGATAGCCGACGATCTGGATGTCTCGATACCGGCTGCCGGACTGCTTATCAGCGCTTATGCCATCGGCGTGATGGCAGGTGCGCCATTGATGACTTTGACCACCGGACGGATAAGGCGGCGAAGCCTGCTGATCGGTCTCGCAGCGATATTCACTTTCGGCAATGTGCTGGCGGCACTGTCGGAAAACTACAATATGCTGATGATGGCGCGCGTTGTAACCTCACTCAATCACGGTGCCTTTTTCGGCGTAGGCTCGGTGGTAGCCGCCAGTGTAGTGCCGCCAGGACGAGGAGCCAGTGCAGTGGCAGCAATGTTCATGGGGCTGACTATTGCCAATGTCGTTGGAGTTCCTCTGGCGACCTGGACGGGTGAACAGTTCGGTTGGCGCAGTGCTTTCTGGGGCATTTCCTTACTGGGTTTCGTAACGATGGCAGCCTTGCGTCTGACTTTACCCGACCGGCCTGTGCCCGAAAATGGCGGAGCGCTGGCGGAACTGAGAGTGCTGGGGCGCAAACAGGTTCTGGCAGCCTTGTCGCTTACCGGGCTGGGAGCAAGCGCGATGTTCGCGGTCTACACCTATATCGCGCCCATTCTGGAAGTGGGGGCCGGTGCATCGATCGGTTTTGTGACATCCATGCTCATTGTCTACGGTCTGGGGCTGACAGTAGGTAACTGGCTGGGCGGGCGCTATGCGGACCGGTCGGTCGATTGTACACTGATGGCTGCGCTTGCCGGTATGGCCATTGTACTGGTCGTTTTCGCATGGTTGATGGCGTTCACTATTCCAGCCATCTTTCTGATCTTCCTCTGGGGCGTGGCAAGCTTTGCTATAGTGCCTCCTTTGCAAGTGCGGGTGATGGAAGCCGCGAAGGATGCGCCCAACCTTGCCTCTGCGGTTAATATCGGCGCTTTTAATCTGGGCAATGCCGTGGGAGCAGCACTAGGCGGTGCCGTGATCGCTGCCGGGTTCGGTTATCGGGCAGTCCCACTTGCGGGCGCGGTTATGGCGATACTGGCGCTGGCCTGCGTAGCGCTGGCATCAAGGAGCCCGCAGGGAAGCACGGCGGAGCCGTTGCCGGGGCAATAATCGATGAGTGTGCATGTTTGGGTATGACAGCAGCTTTCGAGTGAGAAGGGCAGGAGGCAAAGAAACTGCCATCCTGCCCTTCATGGCAGCCGGTCAGAAGGTGATTTCTTTGCCTTCGTGATCAAACAGTTTGCCGCTATCCGGCACTTTCAACTCCTCGATTACATCGAGCAGTTGCAATGCAGCGCGGTCCGTATCGAACAGTTTGCCTTCCGGCACATTGCCCTGAAACGGATGCGAAAGTGCCGTATCGACGGTGCCGGGATGGAGCCCGACAATAATTGAGCGACTGTTTTTGCGCTGCTCTTCGATTGCGAGATTGCGCAGCAGCATATTGAGCGCGGCTTTTGAGGCACGATAGCCATACCAGCCGCCCAGACGATTATCCGAAATAGAACCGACCCGCGCCGAAAGGGCCGCGAACACGCAACGCTCCCCTTTCGGCATTAGAGGAAGGAAGTGTTTTGCGACCAGAGCCGGGCCGATAGCGTTCACCGCGTAAACTCTGGCAAGCCATTCAGGATTGAGATCGCGAAAGGTTTTTTCGGGTCCTTTCTTATCCGTATGAAGCAGGCCCGAAGCGATGATGACCAGCTTTGGCGGCGGCCCGCCGGCAACGCGTTTTGCTGCGGCTGCAATGCTCGCTTCGTCCAGCAGGTCGATATGCTGTCCGCCACTGCGCGAGCGGGCGAAACCATATACAATATCGAAGGTATCTTCTTCGGTCAGCGTGGCTTCCAGCGCGCTACCAATCCCGCCCGACGCGCCGATAATGACGGCAGAGCTTTTGCTCTTTCTGTTCATGAGCGAACGAACAGCCAGCGATCGGGCTCGCTGCCTTCTTTATCGAAGGCATACCCATCGGTGTCGAAGCCACGCATAGCCTCGATATCGGTAATGTGATTTTCGCACATCCAGCGCGCCATCATGCCGCGAGCACGTTTGGCATGAAAGCTGACAAAACGCGGACCGTCGGGGCCGGGCTCACGGAAATCGACATCGATGACGCGCGCATTATCCAGCCTGCCTTTGACGGCGGCGAAATATTCCTGACTGGCGAGATTGAGCACGACATTCGATCCCTCTTCTGCGAGCTGTTCACGCAAAAGTGCTGCGATTTTGTCACCCCACCAGTCGGTCAGTTTTTTATGACCCGGAGCCCAGCGTGTGCCCATTTCCAGCCGGTAAGGCCGGATCACGTCCAGCGGCCGGAGCAGGCCATAAAGGCCCGACAGAATCCGAAGATGGCGTTGCGCGAAAGCGATGCCTTCTTCATGTAGCGAACAAGCATCGAAACCCGAATAGACATCGCCCGTAAAAGCGAACAGCGCCTGCCGTTCGGGCAGCTCCGGAAAATCCCGAAATCGCTCTGCATTCAGCTCGGCAAGACGCGGCGATATACGCATCAACCGGGCCAGGTCCTCCTGCGTCAAATGCGCAGCAGAACCGGCCAGTTCATGCGCTTCCTCAGAAAAATACGGTTTCGAGACGTCTAGCGGTGGCAGGCTGCGTTCGAAGTCGAGCGATTTGGCGGGAGACAAAAGAGCAATCATGGCAGATGCGGTAATGGGGGAGGCGGCAAGCGTCAAATCCCGGAACTGTCGCTTCCCACCATTACCGGCATATCTTCGATTACGCGCTGATCACAACTTTCATGGCTTTTTCACGCGCTGCATTGGCAAAGACCTCATAGGCATCAAGGATGTCATCCAGCTTGAAACGATGGGTCACCAGTTGAGCCGGATCGACCTTCCCCGATTGCAAAGTCTTTAACAGCATCGGTGTGGTGTTGGTGTTCACAAGGCCCATCGAGATATTGATGTTCTTGATCCACAGGTCTTCAATATGGAGTTCGACCGGTTTGCCATGGACCCCCACATTGGCGACGGAACCTCCGGCAGAAACGATCTTCTGGCAGGTATCGAAAGTGGCCGGTACACCGACCGCCTCGATCGCGACGTCGACTCCAAGACCGTCAGTCAGCGCCATAATTTCACCCACGACATCGTCTTTGCCGACCTGCAAGGTATGGGTCGCACCGAACTTTGTGGCGGCAGCCAGCCGGTTTTCGTCCATATCCACCATAATGATGCGACCGGGTGAATAGAATTGTGCGGTGAGCAGAACCGACATGCCCACCGGCCCGGCGCCAACAATGGCGATGGTGTCACCCGGTTTCACATGGCCGTATTGCACGCCGATTTCGAAGCCGGTCGGCATGATATCGGACAGCATAACCAGCGCTTCTTCATCGGCCCCTTCGGGGATCGGGTAAAGCGAGTTATCGCCATGCGGAATGCGGACATATTCCGCCTGTGTGCCGTCTATCAGATGGCCGAGTATCCAGCCGCCATCGTTGCAATGGGCGTATAGCTGACGTTTGCAATTGGGGCAGGCACCGCAGGAAGTGATACAGGAAATAAGGACCTGATCTCCCTTGTTGAAGTTCTTCACTGCATCGCCGACTTCTTCGACAATGCCGATGCCCTCATGGCCGAGCGTCAGCCCTTCGGGCACTTCCGGCGTATCGCCTTTGAGAATGTGCAGGTCGGTGCCGCAGATCGTGGTCTTTGTGATTCTCACGATCACATCGGTTGGCTTTTGAACAGTCGGCTTCGATTTTTCGATCCAGTCCTTTTTACCAGGGCCTTGATATACCAGAGCTTTCACAGTGTTCCTCCTCTTTGTGCGAATTTCGCGGGACGCGCAGACATTTATGTTTTTATTGACATCAGAGTAACTCGCTTACGTTCGCTCTGAAAGATGGAATGTAAGACGGTTTAAAGAGCTGTCTGTGCGTGATTTGGAAGAAATTCGGCGTTCAACGACGCATTGCAAAAACACCAAATAAAAAAGGGGCGGTCTCCTGCGAGACCGCCCCTTCCTTAATATTGCGAAATGGCGATGGATCAGAAATCGACCTTGGCGCCAATCCGGAAGTACCGGCCCATGAACAGGCGGTCCTGCCATGCAGCGTTAAAGTTGTAGATCCCGTAAGCCGCATTCGGATCGTATTTAGGCTTGCCATCGAGGATGTTCAGCACGTCGAAATAGACGGTGAAGTTATCACCAACTTTGGTTTCACCGTGGCCATCGAGATCGAAGGTGCTCGGCCCATGGCACTGCACGGGGTTGCCACTGTCGGGATAGGTGACCAGCTGGCCTGCTGCAGCGCTGGCCGCGCAATCCTTATAGGTGCCGCCGGCATCGCTGGCCGTGCTCGAATATCCGCTTGTGTAGTAAGCCGTCAGCGTCAGGCTCGCCCGGTCGTTGAAGTCGAGCGTGTTCTGCCATGCCGCACGGAAGCGCGGAGCACCCGAGCAAGACGTCCAGTTACAGCCACCCAGCGAACCGTCGAAGCGGTTAACGCTGCCATCCACCGTCTGCTGGAGGCGGATCAGATAGGATGCCGTGGCATTGGTGCGCCAGGAAACCGTGTTGGTCACGTCGAAGAGGGCATTGGCCGAGAAGTCGATACCCTTACCCAGCATCGAATCCGCATTCTGGAACGAACTGCTGACTTCGCCGAGAAGTGGCAATGCACCGGGATTCTCCGGATCGGGAGCGCCCTGAGTCACTTCGATGCCCGGGATATTTACGACGCCGTTATTGCCGTAATAGGCGGCATAGATCTCGTCCGACAGGTTGACCGGCGTGATGAGATTATTGATCTTGGTCCGCCAGTAGTCGAGCGTCAGCGTGATACGCCGCGTCGGCTGTACTACGACACCGAACGTGTAGGATGTCGATTTTTCGGACTTCAGATCCGGGTTCCCGGCAGATGTGACGCCCGGGCTGTAACCACCTTCATAATAGGAGGGGTTGCTGGCGTGAGCCGCGCAGAACGCCTCATAGGCTGCGGTGTTACAGTTGATCGTGGCGCTGGTGTAGCCGGTCGAAGGCAGCTGGAACGATTCATTCAGGTTCGGTGCGCGGAAGCCCTTGGAGAAAGTGCCGCGCAGCTTGACCTGTTCAATGGGGGAGAATTCGGCTTCGAACTTCGGAGCGAAATTTTCCTGACCGGTTGAATAATGATCGTAGGAACCGTCGGCCTTGAAGCGCAGCTCGTCGAGCACAGGCACCGAGATTTCATACGAAGCCGACCAGACATCGCGATGGCCGCGCACACCGATGGCATTGATGCTGTAGTAGCGATCCGCCGGGTTTTCGGCATTCGGTGCGTTGGAACTCGGATTGTTGATCTTTTCGTAGCGATACTGGCCCGCCACAGCAACGTTCACGAAACCGCCCGGAAGCTCGAACACATCCTTGCTCAGAGTACCGATGACCTGCGCAAGTTTGGAAGTGGCACGCTTATGCTGATCAGGGAATATGCTGTCGACCACGTCCTGAGAGTTGGCCGAGGGATCGACGAAGTTATATGTACCCTGTGCGACGGCATCCATCAGACCCTGGGCGAGAATATAACCGGTATTGGTCACGTCGAGCGTAACTTCGGAAGCCGTGGCTCCGACCGAATATTCCCAGCTGTCACCGAAGCTGCCATTAACCCCGCCCGAAAGACGATAAGTCTTGGCATTGGTGTAGGTCCAGCGCGGCTGGTCGGGCATGCCCAGCAGACGAGCCGAATAGCCCCGTGCGGCATAGGGATTGTTGGGGTTGCGCGTGCCGTTGCTGGCATCGCAGCCCGAGCCGAGCAGGTTGCCCGAATCGTCGATTACGCCGACACCTTCACTGCAGACATAGGCCGGCAGATAGATACGGCTGATGGTGACACGGTCTCCGCCGGCAGCCGTGCGGCCGGTCCAGCCATAGGGAGCACTTCTGTTGGCCGTCGTCACATTGTAATAGTTGAACATGAGGTAGGCTTCGGTGTCGTCACCGAGGCGGGCTGTACCGCGCAATGTTCCGCCGATACGCTTGGTGCGCGCCGTATAGGCTTCGTAATCGTGCGTGAGATCCTGCTGGCAGACGACCGACGGGGCATCGGTATCGCCGCGCTGTGCGTCGGTCAGCGTAACGGAATCCAGCGGGCCACAGCCTGCTGCGGGATTGAGCAGTTCGAAATCCCCGAGCGGATCGTTATTGGGATTTGCGAAGGGCTGTACGAAATTGACGATGGTCGACTGGAAGCTGTTATAGCTGCCGTCCGCCTGAATGCCATTGCGAATATTGTTGGTCAGGCAGCCATCTTCGGTTGTGCCGCAGATCGAACTCTGATCGGCTGTGCCCCACGGGCCTTTGCGGTCACGCAGGTCTACCGGCGAATTCTTCTGATATTCGAAATTGGCGTAAACATTGAAACCCTGATCGTCGAGATCGCCATAGCCATATGTGGCATTGAGGCGCGGCTCGTCGCCTTCGCCGCGCTGCGAAAGGCCCATAGAGGCGTCGAGGTGAAGGCCCTGAATTTCGCGCTTGGTGATCACGTTGACCACACCGGCGATGGCATCTGAACCATAGGTTGCCGAAGCACCGTCGAGCAGTGTGTCGACACGCTCGGTGATCGAGCCGGGCATGGAGTTGATGTCGACAATGTTGCGCTGGCCGTCATCGGCAAGCGGGTAGTAAGCCGAACGCATGCCGTCGAACAGGGTCAGCGTGTAAGCATTGTTGAAGCCGCGCAGCGACGGTGCCGTGGCGCCGGTGGTGAAACCATTGCCCGACCAGCTGGCCGGAATGGTCCCGGCATTATTCGCGGTCAGCGTTTGCAGAGCTTCTGAAACGGTCTTGATACCACGGTTGTCGAGATCTTCCGAAGTAACCGAAACAACCGGCGATGCGGTTGCAGCAGCGGGGTTGCGGGTAATCGAGCCAGTGACGATGATGACGTTTTCGGTAGCCTGATCGTCAGCCGATTGTGCTGCTTCATCCTGCGCATAAGCGGGGGCGCTTAGCGCGGCAAAGGCAGTCAGGCTGGTCGCGCAGCAAAGCGTCGCCTTCCGGATGGATGTCTTCACGTGAGTGTCCTTAATTTTTTAGTCCCGCAAGAGTGGCATATTTGTCATCTGTGCGGGCCTGCCGTTGAAGAGCCTCGAATATGGGGGGAGCCGGGCTCGAATGGCGGACTTGTTGCGCGCCACCTTTCGTCTTTCAATACGTTTCACACAACAAATGGACACATTCTGAAAGCTTGTGGTAATCCTGCAACAAAAGTGAAATGTTTTGTGAGCGATTAGAGTTTCTTTGAGAATGGTCGGCGAAGAATGCCGCAGGTTATATTTTGGTTTGGTTACCAATGGTTTGCGGCTTATTCGCCTGAGCGCTCAGGTGACGAATGAGGTGCTGAGCTGTCGTTCGCAGGTTCGGGATGCTTGCGGGCAACACCTGCCCGGCTGACCGGGCACGCTGAACCGGATACTCCTGGTTCAAGGTGTATTCGGTGATGAGTCGCTCCTACGCGGCTGCGTTTTGATCCGTTCTAAAGCGTCTTCAAAAATGCGACGATGGCATCCCGTTCATCGGGGGAGAGCTCCCGCTCACGAAGAAGCGGGTCGGGAAGAGGTGGAGGTGCCCTGGTGGTTTCGCTTTGTGCGGAACGGTCTTTCCCGCCGCCGGCGGCATAGAGATTCACCAATCCGCGCAGATGCGGGAAAATGCCATTATGCATGTAGGGGCCGGTACGGCTGACGCCGCGCAGCGAGGGCGTGCGGAAGCGGCCGACATCCAGCGGTTTCCCGGTGACTGCAAAGCGACCCACATCTTCGCGTTTGCGGCCATAAAAGCTGATGCCGAGATTATGATATTTCCGGTCGCTGAATAACGGCCCGCTATGACAATTGGCGCAACCCGCCTTGGTGCGAAACAGATGGAGACCCCATAGTTCTTCGTCATCGAGCGCTTGCGTTCCCTGCGAAAGAGCCCGGTCCCATGTGCTGCGTGGCAGTCGGATCGAGCGTTCGAAGGCGGCGATGGCAGCGGTAATTTCTGCCATGGTGACAGTCCTTACACGATAGGCCCTGGCAAATGCTGTGCGATAATCGGGATCGGCATTGATCCGCTCTTCCACCAGCGCAGCCTGAGCGGCCATCTCTATCGGGTTGGCAATCGGCAGATGGGCCTGATCTTCCAGCGAAGGGCTGCGCCCGTCCCAGAACAGCTCTTCCATATAAGCAGCGGTGAACAGGGACTGCGCGTTGCGCGTTCCGGTCTGGCGATTGTGACCGAAAGAAACCGGCAATCCATCGCCCCAGCCAAGGCGGCGATTATGGCAGCTCTCGCAGGCGATCTGGCCGGAAGCGGAGAGGCGTGGATCCTTGAACAGCTTTTCACCCAGCGCCACCCGTCTGGCATCCGGACCCGTGGCTTGTCCGGGGCGAGGGAGCGGGCCGAATTCCTGAAATGCCGCTCCCGGTTCAAGCTGTGGAGCGGGCCAGCTTGCCACCGGTCCGCCATAGGCTGCACGCAGCCATTCGATATCTGCGTCATTGTGTTCCTTGCCGGCGGCGGCCAGCAGAAAAAGCGCACAGGCAAAAGCGAATAGCAGGCGTGCAGCTTGTGGCATGAGACCGCCTCAGTAGCGGTATTTCAGACCGAGCCAGAAAGAGCGCCCCATCTGATAAGGATTGCTGATACTCACCGAATCCTTGGATGGAATAGTATTGAACAGATTGCTGACCCGAACATCGGCCGTCAAAGTGCCGGCAGTGCTGCGCAGAACGTCGAAGCGGGCATTCAGATCGACATTGATGCGGTCGGGATATTTGACGACATCATACACATCGTAACGTCTGCCATCGATTGTCTCGTTGATGTTTATATCTTCTATCTGGCTGAAGCCGTCGCGATAGCGCAGATTGACATTGGTGGTCAGCCGGTCATCCAGCCACAGAGCGCTCCAGCTCGCATTGACGATAAAGGGGGACGCAAATTCCATCCGCTGATTGCGATTGAGCAGATCCACAAGGCTGATGATTTCACCGTTGAAAACGACATCGACATCCTGCTCCGTCAGGAGGAACGATGTTTCGAGATAATTCTCGGTGTCGGACTTGGTTTTGCTGAAATTGGTGTTGATCGCAAAGCTGTGTTTACCCACCTGGCGCAGCCATTCCAGCGAGAGGCCGCGATAGGAGCTATGCCCGTCATTGGTCATTTCATAAAATCGCCGGGTGGTTATATCGCCGGTTTCCAGCACATATTCTTCCTGCTTGCGCAGCGATCTGGCGAATTCTTTTTTCGTCTTGCGATAGATGCCTTTAATGCGGGCCGTTCCGCCCAGCAGCGGAGCGCCAAGCGATGCGGTCAGTTCGTCTGAATAGGGCGTGTCGAGTTCGCTGGATGAATAGCCGCTCGGGACGCTGGTCTTCGAAAGATACCAGTCACTGTCGGAAACGACATATTGGTCCCCCACATAAGTTCCCCGTCGCTCATAGCTGAAATTATCGGGATATTGCTCGCGAATAGCGTAAGCCAGCATGGACCGGCCGTAATAGCGGTTCGCACCCAGTGTGACTGTCCAGCCCGGTGCGGCATTCCATGTGGCAGCAAGGCGCGGCGCGATATTGTGATTGCCGAGAAAGCTCTCATAATCGTAGCGCAGACCCGCGCGCAGATCGACCGGGCCGAGATAGACATTATATTCCATCCAGGCCGCGACATTGTCGAGGTCTATATCCGCAGTGTAAGCGCGATATTCACCATAAGTCCCCAGCGCATATTCGCCCGTAACGCATGTCAGGCTGTCGCCATCGGCGCAGACAATACTGGCCGGATAGATCGGATTTTCATTTTCATCTTCAACGAGAGCCGAACGGTAGGCCCTATAGGTTTGCGGGCGCTCACGCAGAGCGTTTATATGCTGATAATCAAGGCCGCCCCGCAATTCGCCGGGGCCAAGATCATGCGCCATGCGGGCTGACAGATTATACGTATCCTGCTTCTGGTCGAGATCGCCGAAACCGCCCTGTGTGCAGGAGGCGTTGGAACAGAAATTGCCGTTCGAACTGTCGGACGGGATGTTGTAATTGGTCGGCGGTGCCTCTCTGCTGCTGTCGCTATGAGCAAAGCTGGCCTTGATAGTCCAGCGCAGATTGCCGGTCGCGGCCAGCTTGAGGCTGGCTGCGAGTCCGCCGCCCTTGGTGGTGATCAGATTATTGATTCCATTTTGGTGGGCCGCTTCGCTTTCATATGGAGAATAGGTCAGCTTGCCGCTCAGTTTGAGGTCGGGCTGAAGGTCGTAATCGCCGCTTAGCATGAAATTATCGCTGATACTGTGGCGGTATCCGGGTTCATAATTATAATTAGCCGAGCGGTAATAGAGCACGTCCGCGCGGGACCGGTTGACGCCGAAGATCAGCCCGCCTTTGTCGGAAAGCGGGACATCCATGGTTGCGCCGAAGCGCCATTTGCGAAAATCCGGCGCTTCGGGGAGGGGATCGCCGCTCGCATCGAAGGAAGCCTGTGTCCCGTTGGATACGACGTAATTGACCAGTTCGTCAGACGTATAGCTGACATGGGCACTCGCTCCCCATTCGCGGCGGGAATCCCTTGTCTGAATGTCCAGAGCGCCGCCGGTAAACCGACCATATTCGGCCGATATGTTGGAATCGCGCAAAGTGACGGCACCGATCAGTTCGCTGTCCAGCCAGAGGGTCTGGGCGGAATTGCCCGCCACTTCGTTTATGCTGACAGGGCTATCTTCGTGTACGTCGAAGCGGCTATTGGCATCGATTCCGTCGATCGTGATCAGATTATCATATGTCCGTCCGCCGGATATCGAGATTTTCGCCGGATGCAGATCCTGAATTGTTTCCGGCTCGGCCAGCCCTTCATGGCGATCGAACTGAACCGTCGGAAGGATCTTGAGCAACTGATTGACATCACCCGATCCGGGCGTGCGCGCTTCGATTTCCTGACGATCGATTGTCGATACGCCGCTGTCATTGCCGTGGCCGGGCGCGTAGGCTCCGTCCACTCTATCGCCTTCCGCCACTGCTTCAGGGAGGATTTCGGAAGCGTTTCCATCCTGTGCATAGGCAGCGGGAGCCAGCGCGATGATGGCGGCTGTGCTTGCCAGCGAACTTCCGAAAAATCTCATTTTTGCCCCTTATGGTATGACTATGAAGCCGGCGCACATAGGGGAGAGATTATGCTACTGCAAGTTATTATCAATAACTTTTCGGCCTGGCTGTGGAGATGAGTGTGCAAACCGGAAAAGTGGCGTCACGGGCGCTGCTTATAGGTCAATGGAATCTCGAAATTGCGCGGTATTCTCTGCGGTGGGTGAGGGAAGGGAGCCGCCGCTGCGAGATGCCGTAAACCGGTCCTGTCGAGCACCGAATATCCCGATGTCCTGCTGATATGCGCTGCACGTAATTGCCCGCGGCTATCGACCGTGAAACCAACCACCACGGTGCCGGCGATATTCTGGCGGCGCAGAATATGCTCATAGCGTTGTTTCCTCCTGATCTTGCGATAGACCAGCTGGCCATAAGTGTCGCTGTGGCCGCTGCGCGAAGCGATGCTCCTGCTTGCTTTCTGGTCTGCATTGCCCTGCGGCGCGGAACCGATGGTGCGTGGCTCAGGGACTTTTCCGGGGAGGCGTGGCATGGCGGGAGAAGCCAGTGGCGTGGCATCCACACTGATGGTGACGGGCGAGGGAAGAGCGGTTTTCGGCTTGGCTGTCGCTATGTGAGAGTTTTCAGCCGGGCGCGAAGCGGAGGCTTTGCTGTTGCGAGTATCGGCCTGTTTCGATCGATTGGTGCTTTTCGACGGTGGCGCCTTGTCAGCATGGCTGGCCGATCTTTCCTGCCGGGGCGTTTGCACGGCAAAGCTGACAAGCGTCTGGCTGGCCTTGCTGCCGGTCCGGCTGATGATCTGGATCGACAGAAAAGCGAACAGCGCGAAGGCCGGGATCGCTATGGCGAGGAGCAGCGAGGATAGTCGTTCTGCAAGGCTGAGAGAGGATTCGCTATAATACATGAACCGGATAACGCGCTTAACCACTGCTTCTCAGACTGCGACCCCCTTCCGTACCGGGTGACAAGTCCGCGCCGTTCCTTGCGCGAGCTTGCCGGATACCGACTTCAGAGAGGTGTAGTCGAGGTCTTTAATGATATTGCGATGTGATTGCAATTGATGCGGTGTGGTTCAGCCGTTCCGCCAGAGCTGGCGTTAAAAGCGCGTGTGTCACTGCCCGCCGCCATGGGCGTGTCGCTTTGCGTCAGGGGTTTGTCCCCCGGTGGATGATGCCAAAGCGAGGAACTGGGTCACCGGCAGTGGTTTTGAAATGTAATATCCCTGAAGAAGCTCGCATCCCATGGCCCGGAAAGAGGCTGCCTGCTCGCCTGTTTCCACTCCCTCGGCTACGCAGGAGAGTTGTAATGTCTGGCACAGGCTGACCACGGCCAGGGCAATCGAATTGCTGTAACTGTCCTG
This sequence comes from Altericroceibacterium spongiae, assembly GCF_003610805.1. Classification (GTDB taxonomy): domain Bacteria; phylum Pseudomonadota; class Alphaproteobacteria; order Sphingomonadales; family Sphingomonadaceae; genus Altericroceibacterium; species Altericroceibacterium spongiae. The sequence continues at coordinate 254,854 of NZ_RAPF01000006.1, forward strand.
CAATTCGCTGGCGAAGCTCTGATCGATCTTTACGCGATCCAGCGGCAGGCGATGCAGGTTGCTGAGGCTCGAATAACCTGTACCGAAGTCATCGAGGGCAATCTTCATACCGGCGCGCCGCAGCTTTCGCAGCGCATCGACGGCGGAATCGACATCGCGCATGACTGCCGTTTCCGTCACTTCGATCCACATCCGCCCCGGATCGAGGCCGCTTTCACGAACTGCCAGAAGAACGCGTTCCATAGTATCCGGAGAGTTCAGGTCGCATGCCGAGATGTTCACAGAAACGGAGAAGTTTTCCGGAAGCTGTTTCAGAATTTTGAGCGCTCTTTCGATAACCGAAAGCGTGATCCGATGGATCACTGAGCTGCGCTCTGCAACCGCGATAAATTTATGGGGGGGAACCGGGCCCAGTCTTGCATTTGTCCATCTCACCAGCACTTCGCCGCCGACGATATCGCCCGTGGTGCTTTTGGAGATCGGCTGCACGCATACATAGAGATCGTTCTCGACGTTTAACGATCGTAATTCCACCTCGATCTTCTGCTCCGCACGCACGAGCGTGTCGAGATCCCTGGTATATGTTACGAGCGATCCCGGCATGTGCCGTTTGGCGTGATACAATGCCTGATCCGCGCGTTCCCACAATTCCCGTTCAGACAACTCGGCTTCCGCAAATGGCGCCAGTCCGATCGAAACACCGACTGAAAGTTCCCGATCATCGAGAAATATCGGTGCAGCCACACCCTGACACAGCCGCTCTCCCAGTCTCTCGGCTTCGGTGGATGGAAGGTGGATCAGAATCCCGAATTCGTCGCCGCCCAGACGATAGAGGGTTGCGTAAGGACCGACGATCTTGCGAAGCCGATAAGAGATCTGTTGCAGCAACTGATCGCCGATGTGATGGCCGAATGTGTCGTTGACGGGCTTGAAGCGGTCGAGGTCGATGACGCCAACCGTCGTCGTGCCGACGCGGGTGGAATCGGCTGTCAGTTCCGACAGGTCTTCGAGAAATCGGCGCCGGTTGGCGAGCTGGGTTAACGTATCGGTATGCGCGAGCGTATGATTTTCTTCATTCAGGCGCACCATTTCGTCATGTTGCCGCGCGAGCTTTTCGCGTGCGGCAACTTCGGTGCGGAAACTTTCGAAGCTGTTGAACAGCACTCGTAAAAGCACCAGCACCACCAGCAGCACATTAGCCGCCAGTGCTGCGAAGGTCATTCGTCCCTGCGCAATCAGCGAGATCAGAAAACCGGGGAGCACGCATGCGGAAACCACCAGGGCGGCTTGCGGGAGATGGAACAGGCAAAAAATGCAGGCGACGACGGTCGTTGAAATATACAGGGCGATCTGAGCCTGCTCGACCGGACCTCCATATTGCAGGAATGATAAAGCCCAGATGACATAAGCTGTCGAAGACGCTGCGGCCAGCCATGTCACCGTACGGAGCTGCCGCCTTGCTTCCTCTGGTTCGGGGATCGGTTTCCGTCTGATGCGAACCCAGTAGATCAGCCGGACGGAGGTGGCACTGAACAACACTGCCGGAATGCTGAGTGTGAGCAGGAGGGGAGCGGTTTGCGACTGAGACCAGGCGATCGAGATGGAGTTGATGAGCAGCAGGCTGTAAAGAAGCGGCAGCTGCCGCCGCATCTGAGCGATCTGCGCCTGTGCCAGTATAGGATCTCGACCGATCTCTCGAAACCAACCGAACAGGCTATCAAGCATTCATAATCCACCCTCTCAGATGAAGTGCCACCAGAGAGTTAAAACTCTATGAAGAATAAGGTTTTTCGGGTCTAGCGGAAAGAGCGAGGAGCCGGCCCATGGTTCTTTCCACTTCGTTCCGAAAAACAGGCAGGCAGCATAAGGTCAGTGTCACGGATCGTGCACCGCCCGGCTATCCCCGGGGGCCTGTGCGCGGTCGAACTTGCCGTAATCCCTTGCCACCTGTGCAATGCGCAGCCGGTAATCTTCGAAAATTTCGGCGCGACCTCTGGATTGCGCCGCTCTGTGTGCATGGAGCATGCGCCAGCGCTGCACTGCGCTTTCATCCTCGAAAAAGGACAGCGACAGAATTTTGCCGGGGTCACTCAGACTCTGGAAGCGCTCGACAGAGAGAAATCCTTCCACCTTTTCGGCCAGTGGCAGCATTTTGGCAGCGATAGCCAGATAGTCATCGCTGCGTCCGGTGGCCGGGCGCACTTCGAAGATCACGGCGATCATGAGCGGCGCTCATGCGGTGCGGAAGCCAGTTTCAGCCATGTCCGGCTTTCTTTGAGGATGAATTTTTCATCCTGAGCGAAATTATAGTTTTCCCGCCCCAATGGATCGGCTTCCAGCCGCGCGCGATAGGCTTCGTATTCGGCCAGATTTTCGACATTGTAGATGCCATAGGCCAGTGTCGAAGAGCCTTCATGCGGCGCAAAATAGCCGATCAGATCGGCACCGCAACGCGGAATGGCCTGCCCCCAATTGCGCGCATATTCGACGAACTGGGCCTTTTTGGTCGGGTCGATCTGATATTGAATAATACAGGTCAGCATGGCTGTTTTCTCCTTTGCTCTCACCGCGCGATAGAGAATTGACAGTGCGTAATGCTTCGATCACGCTCGAACTATGAGAGAAGGCCCCGATATCGCCCGTATCGCTTCGCTGATAGGCGATCCCGCCCGCGCGAATATGCTGACTGCATTGATGAGTGGCAAAGCGCTGACGGCGAGCGAGCTGGCGCAGGAAGCCGGCGTGACCCTGCAAACGGCGTCGAGCCATCTAGCGAAGCTGACCGATGGCGGACTGCTGCGTCTGCGCAAACAGGGGCGGCACAGATATTTCGCGCTGGCCCATGACGATGTGGCGCATGTGCTGGAAAATCTGATGGGGCTGGCCGTCAGTGCCGGTCATTTGCGTATGCGGACCGGGCCGAAAGACGGCGCCTTGCGCAAGGCGCGCATCTGCTACAATCACCTCGCTGGCGATATGGGCACGCGTATGTTCGACAGTTTGATGACGCAGCGGCATCTCGAACTCAATGAAAAGGGGATCGACCTTTCGGAGAGCGGTGTAGCCCTGATGCAGCATCTGGGTATCGATCTCGCCGCGCTCAGAGCGAAACGCTCCGCTTTATGCCGCGAATGTCTCGACTGGAGCGAACGTCGTACGCATCTTGCGGGCAGTCTCGGCCGTGCATTGCTCGAGCGTTTCGAACAAGCCGGCTGGGCCAGTCGTGATGCAAATTCCCGAGCGGTGCATTTTACGCGCCGGGGAGAAAAGGCCTTCCGGGAGGCTTTCAGTATCGCGGAGCCATAATGCCTGCATTCTCTGGCAAGCGCTCCCTCTAACGACAAGGCTGGAAAGCGATTCTGTTCTGAGTGTTCAGGAGCAGGGGGTGAAAAAGTACTCCAGATATGTCTCGAAAGGTTCAAGACCCACAGAGCGGCGTAAATCGGGCATTGCTGCTTTATCCTTGAGCGGCAAGGGAATGTACTTGCCATCTTTGCAGGTCACCTGTGTTGCATAGGTCTGGGTTCCGGTGAGCTTGAGCATGACCCGATCGTAAAGATAGGCATAGTGGCGCGAAGAGACTTCTCCGTTTTCCATCAGCGGCTCCATCAGTCGCAGAACCTGAAGCTGAAAGGCCGGATCGCGGTCGGCGTGTTGAGCCAGCAGCCAGGCATTTCCGGCCGCTTGCTTGCCTACGCGTGAAATTGTCGGCCAGCCTTGCTGCTGCACCACTTGTTTGAGCCAAGTCGTATTGGTCTCATCACGCCGCCCTATCTCAGCAAAAAGCAAAGCACGAAAAATCGGCTTCTGCTTGTCGGAGAGTGCGGGAACCCCGGGCGAATCCGGAGGGGCATCGATCCAGGCAACGGCGTTGCGCAGAACCTGCTCGGCCAGTGGTCGGTGCAATAGCGCATCAGCGAGCGAGTCAGAATGAGGCGAGGAATATTTCTCTGCTAAATCGATTGCGGCGAGCATTGCGTCGAACGGCGCGCGGGTGCTTTTGACCGTTGCCGAAAACTCGGCATAGTCGGAATAGATATCGATGGACGGCCTTTCTGCCATTGCGCCGCATATTCCCGAAGCGGACCAGCCATTCCCACGTTCGGGATCGCTAATTCCCATCGCTTCGAGTTTGGCGAGAATGCGTTGTCGGTTCGCTGCACGACAGGCGTCAAGCCATTTCAGCGCTGCCGCATAGTTCTGTTTTTCTTCGGGAGTGGCCTCGGCAAAACCGCCGCGTAACCAGGCAAAGTCAGCGGGCCTTGCCATCTGTGCTTTGATGATAGGGGGTGGCTCGGGCGATGCGCGCCCGCAAGCAGGTGACGAAACGACGGAAGCGAACAAGATGCCGACCGTTACTGGAAGCGATCTGATCAATCCCGGCAAGGCCAGATAACCTCTTCTTTGCGAGATGCGGAACCGTCACGTTAACTGCTCTGGAATGCGTTTTCAATCTGCAGGCCGATCCATCTGCCCGGCTGCAAAGAGGCAAGGTGGCAGTTGACGAGGTATAGGGAAGAAAACCCAATATGGGCAATTCCGATTGACCTTCGATCCGCTCCGCTGCAATTTTGTAAATGCATTTATAAAAAGGATGCTTTGGATGGGTTTTGTGCATCGGATTGATATTGACGCTCCTGCCGGGATCGTTTTCGCGTTTTACGAGGATGTGGGCGGCTGGCCGGACTGGGACAGGGACGTGCAGGCGGTAGATTTGCCCGGGGGACTGAAAGGCGGAGCCACCGGCTGGCTGAAAGCGCCCAGAGGTCCCAGGGTCAAAATCCGGGTGGCGGAGCTGGTGCCGGGCCGGTCTTTTATCATGGAAAGCAGGCTGCCATTCTGCCGGCTGCAATTCGGCCATGATTTGCAGCCGGACACCAGAGGGACTGTGGCGAGCCATTGGGTGCAATTTTTGGGACCGCTTGCATTCCTGTTCCGCAGGCTGATGAGTAAGAGTATCAGGGCAAGCCTGCCGGAGACCCTGCTGGGGTTGAAGCGAGTGAGCGAAGGGAAAATTGTCGAAGGAACGCGATGACGAAGGTGAAGGGAGATGATTCTTTGCCATGGCGGGAGATGTCCCGCTATGACGGGCCTCAGAGCAGTCCCGGCTTCGTTTTGTGGCATGGTTTCATGCGCTGGCAGCGTCATCTGAACGCTTTGCTGAAACCGTTTGGTCTCACACAGCCGCAATTTGCGGTGCTGGCCACATGCGGCTGGCTGACGCGGGGCGGGCAGGAGGTGACGCAGCAGGCGATGGCCGATTTCCTCGATATGGATCGCATGCATATTTCGCAGATCGCCAGCCGGCTGGAGCGGGACGGACTGCTCTGCCGCAGTCCTTCGGTGGAGGATATGCGGGCCAAGCTGGTCTCGCTCACGCCAGCCGGACGGGAAAAGCTGGCCGAAGTGATGCCGGTTGCAGAAGCTTTCGACGAATCCTTCTTCGCCGGTGCCGCGCCTGACCGTACCTCGTTCCGGTTTTAGGCTCAGGACCTGTTATGGTGGCGGTGAAGCCATGGCGCGAAACATCTGCAAGGCTGCGCCGTTTAGCCGCCTTGCTTCGCTTTCATCGAGATCCTGCCAGTTTTCGGCGAACCAGCGATCGGTTTCGAGTGCCATGGTGAACAGCACCGGTTTGAGCAGGGAAGCGGGCATATCTTCACGCACTGCACCGAGCGACTGGCCAAGCGCGATGAGGCCATCGAAACGGTCGCGGATAAAGCTCTGCGGCAGAGAGTGACGGCTTGTTTCGCTCTCGTAAAAGCTGCGCGCGAGGCAAGCGAGCGTGGGATGTTCGATCAGAACGGTGGAAATGCGGACGAAAAGCGCTTCCACCCGCTTCCAGAAAGCCCGGGCATCTACAGGCGCGCCGAAGGTGAAATCGAGCGCGGTGACAAAGCGCTGAAAGGCCCGTTCCATCACCGCCCCATAAAGATCGGCCTTATCGGCAATGTAATAATAAGCCTGACCCTTGCTCATCCCTGCCGATGCCAGAATGCGGTTGAGCGACGCTGCGGCAAAGCCGTGTGCGGCAAATTCGGTTTCGGCCGGATCGAGCAATTGCGCCCGGCGCTCTTCGGGCAGCGCCCAAAGCCGCGCGCGGGGGCTGTCCGGATGAGGCCTGTCCGGATGGGGGCTGGCCGGGCGGGGATTGGCCGGTTGTGCATTGGTGGGCGTAATGGGTTTAGCCATCGGCGCTGTTCCGATGGCGTGCTGGGAGCCTACGCATCGCGGTTTCCATGAAGGAACCATGCCATTCGGGATGCTCGGCCGCAGCCTGTTTCGCGGCACGGCGGAAACGCATCCAGGCTGCCGGTGTGGGCAGGCGCGGAATATGCGCCAGTTCCCAGTGAATGCCATTGATCGGGTCTTCGAAAAACACCCCGTAATAGCCCGGCGCATAGATCGGATATTCGGCCGGTGGATCGGACACGGAAAGATTGTTGGCCAGAAGAAATTCACGATGGAAATCATCCACCTCGCGCGCATTCTTTGCCCATAGGGCAATATGGTGAATGCCCGTTGCACGGTCGGCATGATCGAGCTTGCCGCCGCTCTTTGCCGGCTGGATGCCGATATAGCTGTGGGGAAAAGGAAAGCGCGCCATGTAATAGGTGGAGCGATAGCCGAGATCGAGCGTCCAGAAGCTCTTATAGCCGAGCCAGCCGAACATCCGGTCATAGAAATCGACCGAATTTTCGTAATCAAGCACTGAAAATTCCACATGATTGACACCGCGCCAGCGCATATCGTCCTCCTTAGACCAGTGGTCTAAATATAGATCGGCGGTCTAAAATGACAAGAGCCAACAGGAAACCCGTTTGTGACGGTGCCGCTGGTTAAGCGAATAGGGGGGAGGGCGCAGGATACCGCACCGGTCTGTCAGACAGGGGTAAGCGACCGTTCGAAAGATGCGCTTGCCGCCTGTCCGGGCGTTGCGGCATAGAAAACCAGCCGGAGATGTTTCTCTTCATCCACCGTGAAGGAGGAGTGATCGAAATCGACCGGGCCGATTCCGTCAATCAGAAAGCACCGCCGCCCTTCGCAGCGGCCATGGACATCGTGGCGGTGCCACAATTGCGCAAAGGCAGGGGACGTGCGTTCCAGCGTGTCCACCAGAGCGCGCATATCGGCATCGTCCGGAGCTCTTGCATAATCGCGCCTGAAGCTGGCCAGAATTTGCGGGGCCTGACGATCCCACTCCGCGATCTTCGCGCTGAGTCTGGTATCGGCGAACAGCATCCACAGCATATTCCGTTCCGCAGGCTCGCGCCGGTCGAAACCGAAAAGCTGCCGGGCAGCGGCGTTCCACCCGATGACATCCCAGCGCAAATTCATCACGTAAGCGGGGCGCAGCGGCAGATCGTCGAGCAGCCGTCGGACCAGCGGCGGCAATTCGCAAAAGGCGCGACTGGCAACCGCAGGCGGGCGTTGATGGGCAAGCAGGAACAGATGCCGCCTTTCGACTTCATCGAGTTTGAGCACGCGCGCCACATTGTCGAGGAAGGCGGAAGACACGGTGATTGCCCGGCCCTGTTCGAGCCAGGTGTACCAGGTCATTCCCACACCGGCGAGTGCGGCCACTTCTTCCCGGCGCAGACCGGGCGTGCGGCGCCTTTTGCCCGACGGAAGCCCGACATCGAGCGGCGAGAGGCGTTCCCGGCGCTGGCGCAGAAAATCGGCCAGTTCGCTACGGGTGCGGTCGAGACGGCTTGCGGGGCTATCGCTCATAGTAACAGGATAATTTGTTCCATAGTAACAGCGTAGAAGCTGTGTGAGGCGGCGGCAAGATTATTGGAGCTGCCATGACACATCATCCATCGCCTGCATGTCCTGACCGGATTGCTGCATCGCCCGCACAATCGCCCGCGCGCCCCTCACCGCTGGTACTGGCCATTCTGCTGCTGGGCGGATTTATCACCGTTTTCGATCTGTTCGTCGTCAATGTCGCGATCCCTTCGATACAGAAAGACCTGAATGCCGGTTTCGCCGAGATGGGCTTCGTGATTGCCGGATATGAGCTGGCTTTCGGTGTATTGCTGATCGCGGGAGGCAGGCTGGGGGACCGGCATGGTCGCCGCCGGCTGTTCGCGCTCGGCATGGCCGGATTTGCCGTCTCATCTTTTTTGTGCGGTATCGCGCCTGATGCCCATAGCCTGATTGCCGCCCGGCTGGTGCAGGGTGCCGCAGCGGCAATCCTGTTTCCGCAGGTCTATGCGCTGTTACGGGTGCTGTATGACGAAGCCGGGCGCAGCCGGGCTTTCGGTCTGCTCGGCATGACACTGGGTTTTGCCGCCATAGCCGGGCAGATATTGGGCGGGCTGGTCGTGGAGAGCGACCTGTTCGGCTCCGGCTGGCGCATGATTTTCCTGATCAATCTGCCCATCGGCCTGCTGGCCGCAATGGCGGTGCGGATCATGCCCGAATCCCGGTCCCCCGCTGCGCTTCATATCGACTGGCCGGGAATAGGGCTGGCGACAGCCGGGTTGCTGCTGCTTTTGCTGCCGCTTCTCGAAGGTCCGAATGCCGGATGGCCGCTCTGGACCGGGGCAAGCATAGCCGCTTCTGCGCTTTGCCTGCTAGCCTTTATGCGGTGGGAGCGCGCGGTGGCGAAGCGCGGCGGCGATCCGGCAATAGACCTTACATTGTTTCGCAGCAGCGGCTTTTCGGCAGGGGCGCTGGTGGTGCTGCTGATCTATTCCACCGCGACATCGCTATTCTTGTGTTTCGCGCTGCTGGTGCAGTCCGGCCTCGGTCTTACACCGTTCGAAGCGGGAACGCTCTTCGCGCCTGCCAGTGTCGGTTTCGTGGTTGCCTCTCTCCTGGCGCCGCGTCTGGTCAGGCGGCTGGGCCGGATCGGTATAGCGGGCGGAGCGCTCGTCTATGCTGCCGGAATCGGCTGGATGATCTGGACAGCGGCGGGCCTGACGGGCCGGTCCGATGCGCTTGCCCTGTTGCCCTCGCTGATCCTGTTCGGATTCGGGCAGGGCCTCTCCATGACACCGCTGCTCAATCTGGTGATCGGCTATGTCGAAGAACGTCATGCCGGAATGGCCGCCGGGATCATTTCCACGATGCAGCAGGTGGGCGGTGCCTTTGGTGTGTCCATTGTCGGCATTTTCTTTGTGACGATTCTGGATGGAGAAAATGCGGCAGGGATCGATCGGGCAGAGCGTTACGCTGCCGCTTTTTCCGGGGCAATGCTGTATAATCTGGGGGCGGTGCTGCTTGCCGCTGTTCTGATTGCCGCCATCGCGCGGCGGCCGGTCAAAGAATAAGGGCCTGACGCAAGCGTGCGACATGCCACTCTTAAGGGGGCGCAGGAAACGCTTTTTTGAAGCGATTGGATACAAAGCCTTGGGAAGGGGCTTCGCTTTATATCCAAGTCCGTGCATGATGGTTCCTGCGCCTGCCCTATCGGCCGGACGACCGATATCGGGCGCTGGTTTCCATATGGTGACGGGAGGACCAGCCAATGACCAAGACAACCTATCTCGCCCCGCTTCTGGCCTGCCTTTGTGCGACCTCCGCTCTGACTGCAAGCCCGGCTTCCGCCGCGACCGATCCCGCAGCCGATCTGGCCGCGATCGATAAAGTGTTCGAACAGGACTATCCACAGCTCGAAGCGATGTATCGGGATATTCACGAACATCCCGAAATCGGCTTTCATGAAACGCGCACAGCGGCGCTGCTGGCAGGAAAGATGCGCGAACGCGGTTTTACGGTGACGGAGAAAGTCGGCGGCACCGGGATTGTCGCGATCTATCATAATGGCGAAGGGCCGACCGTGATGGTCCGCACAGAACTCGACGCTTTGCCGATGGCCGAAAGAACCGGGCTGCCTTATGCCAGCCAGTATACGCAGGACATCGATGGCGAGGTAACGCCCACTATGCATGCCTGCGGGCATGATGTGCATATGGGCTGGTGGGTCGGCACGGCCGATGCGCTGCTGGCGATGAAAGACAAATGGCACGGCACGCTGATGTTTATCGGTCAGCCTGCCGAAGAGACTGTTGGCGGCGCCAGAGCCATGCTTGACGATGGTCTGTTCGAACGTTTTCCCAAACCCGATTACGGTTTTGCCGCCCATGTCTTTCCCGGGCCTCTGGGGCAGGTCACGATGAAGGAAGGCACGGTTTCCTCCGCTTCGGATCAGTTGCGGATCACTTTCCATGGCAAGGGTGCCCATGGTTCCATGCCCGCTGAAAGTATCGATCCCATCGTGATGGGCAGCCATTTCGTTTCCGATGTTCAGACGATCCGCGCCCGCGAAGTCGATCCGACCAAATTCGGGGTGATTACGGTGGGCAGTTTCCATGCCGGTTCGGCACCCAACATCATTCCCGATGATTCGGTGCTCCAGCTTACTTTGCGTTCGCACGATCCCGCAGTGCGTCAGCAATTGCTCGACGGCGTGGACAAAACCGCCAGGGCCGTGGCCCTGATGGCGGGGGCACCCGAACCGGAAATCGATTATATGTATGGGACGGCAGCGGTGCGCAACGATGTTTCCCTGACCGATAAGGTCGCTGCGGTGATCCGCCCGGCGCTGGGCGATCAGGCGGTGCTGGAGCCCGAATATGCCGATCCCGGCCCGGCGAGCGAGGATTATTCCGAATTTGTCGAGGCTGGCGTGCCGTCGGTCTTCATGAGCGTGGGCGGTTATGCACCGGAGACGATTGCCCGCTATAAGGAAGAGGGCAAAGCTTTGCCGGTCAATCACTCGCCGCTTTTCGCACCCGATCCGCGCGGTTCGATCAAGGCGGGAACCGAAGCGCTGACGCTGGCGGTTCTGGCGGTGGCTGGCACCTCTTAAACAGCAGCAAAAAATTCAGCCGGAAAACGGTATCGACCGGAGCGCGAGAACGGTCCGCATCCTTTCGTGATGCGGGCCGTTTTGCGTCTCGCCTGTCTCGACATTGTAGCATGTTGCCGAGAGGGCCATAATGGCAGAATGGTGTATACAACACACCAATTATCACATGATTGTCTCCTTTCCTCCTGTCGGTAGCTTGCCGCATGGTACGAAAATTGACGGTCCGTCTCCAAAACAGGGAGAATTGAATGCCAGCGAAAATTCGGCTCACTCTCAGAGCGTCTGTGGCCCCTTTCGCCGCTCCTCTGGCCCTCTTCGGTGCTTTTATGGCCCCGCTCGAGGCACAGGAAAGTGCCAGTCCGGCGCCGCAACCCACGATCGACCAGTCCACTCTCACTCCCCGGATCAATGTGAAGGGCGAACGGGAACTGAATTTCGACTGGCCCATGCTGAAAATCGGTACGGGTGAATATGAGGAAGGGCCAACCGGCGTCACCGTCTTCCGTTTCGGGCGCAAAGTGGCCGGTGCAGTGGATGTTCGCGGAGGCGCGCCAGGCACGGTAAACAGCGATTTTCTCAATCTCGGCTATCAGACACCCGATCTCGATGCCGTCGTTCTTTCGGGCGGGTCCTGGTACGGGCTCGAAAGTGTCACGGCCGTTGACAGCGCCCTCAAGGATGACGGGGAACGGAGCGGATACTGGAACAATATCGGCCTTTCAGTCGGCTCGATCATTTACGATTTCGGCGATCGTCGCCTGAATGAAATCTATCCCGATAAGAAACTGGCACAGGCCGCTGTTCGCGCAGCGCAGCCGGGTCTTTTCCCGCTTGGCCCGCATGGTGCCGGCAGTTCCGCCCAGACTGGCGGCCTGTTCGGCTGCAACGCGCATTCGGGGCAGGGCGGGGCGTTCCGTCAGGTGGGCGATGTAAAAATTGCCGCTTTTACAATCGTTAACGCGCTGGGTGTGGTAGTTGACCGCGATGGCCAGGTAGTCGCCTGCAACAAGGATTCGGGCTGGCCCGAAGCGCTCAAAGCGACTGATCTCGTCAACGGTCTTCCCGGCAGCCGTAAGCCGGGATGGACCGGTGTCGATAAGAACGGCATGCGCAAGAACACCACTGTCAGTCTTGTTGTGACCAATGTGAAGATGACTCCGGCGGAACTGAAACGGCTGGCGGTACAGGTTCACACCTCCATGGCCCGCGGAATTCAGCCCTTTTCCACCGCGTTTGACGGCGATGTTCTGTGGGCCGTTTCCACTGCTGAAGTCGATCCACTGGAGCCCGGTTTCGCATCGGTCGATATTGCGACCATTGCCGGAGAAGCCATGTGGGATGCGATCCTCAGCTCGGTCCCGGAACAGCCTTTCAATCAGGCTGTCGAAGGCAAACCGCGCAAACTTTCCACCGCCGATCTCAAGGCGCTGGCAGGGGAATATCGCTTCAGTCCCATCGCCAGCCTGCGGATCAGCGAGGAGGGGGGCAAGTTATATGGCGAAGCCACCGACCGCCGCGCGATCTTCGCGATACCGGCAGGTGAAAAGCGGGAGCTGGTGCCCGATGCCAGAGGCTTTGTTGTGCCGGGCCGCTATCCGATGCGGCTAACTTTTGCCTCCGATGGAACGCTCGTAATCAATCCCGGCCCCTGGGAACAGCGGGCCATGCGCAATGCTTCGCAAGGAAACTGAATGATGGCCAGAACGCCTTTTGATTGGGAAGATCCGCTACATTTTGACGAAATGCTGAGCGATGAAGAGCGGATGGTGCGCGATACGGCGCGGGCCTATGCGCAAAAACAACTTGCACCGCGCATTCTCGCAGCCAATCGCGAAGGCCGGTTCGACCGGGCCATCATGCGCGAAATGGGTGAGCTGGGTCTGTTGGGGGTGACCATTCCGGCCGATTTTGGCGGGCTCGATGCGGGGCATGTGGTCTATGGTCTCGTGGCGCATGAGGTGGAAGCGGTCGATTCCGGTTACCGCTCGGCACTTAGCGTCCAGTCCTCACTCGTCATGCATCCGATCAATGCCTATGGCACGCCCGAGCAAAAGGAGCGCTGGCTGCCCGGCCTCGCAACGGGCGAAATGATCGGCTGTTTCGGCCTGACAGAACCCGATCATGGTTCCGATCCGGGCAGTATGGCGTCGCGTGCCGAAAAGGTCGCTGGCGGCTATCGTCTCAACGGTACGAAAACCTGGATCACCAATTCCCCCATCGCCGATATAGCGGTGGTCTGGGCCAAGCTCGACGGGGTGATCCGCGGCTTTATCGTGGAACGCGGTATGGAAGGTTTTTCCACGCCCGAACTGCATGGAAAACTGTCTTTGCGTGCTTCTGCCACGGGTGAGATCGTGATGGATAATGTACTCGTTCCCGAGGAAAATCTGTTGCCTCATGCATCGGGTCTCGGCGGACCGTTCGGTTGCCTCAACAAAGCGCGTTACGGCATTAGCTGGGGAGCTCTCGGCGCCGCCCGTGATTGCTGGCACCGCGCAAGAACCTATGTGATGGAGCGTAAGCAGTTCGGCCGTCCGCTGGCTGCCAATCAGCTTGTTCAGCGCAAACTGGTGGATATGCAGGTCGAGATCGCGCTGGGTCTCCAAGGATGCCTGCGGGCAGGTCGATTGCTCGATGAAGGCACATGCGCGCCCGAAGTGATCTCGCTGCTCAAGCGCAATTCAGCCGGCAAGGCGCTCGATATCGCCCGCGTCGCGCGAGACATGCACGGAGGCAACGGCATTGCCGATGAATTCCATGTCATGCGCCATATGTGCAATCTGGAAGCGGTGAACACCTATGAAGGCACGCATGATATTCATGCGCTGATCCTTGGCCGCGCGCAGACGGGGATTGCAGCTTTCGCATGAGTGGACCGCTTCAGGGCATTCGCATCCTCGATCTCAGCCGCGTTCTGGCCGGACCCTGGGCGACCCAGTTGCTGGGCGATATGGGGGCCGAGATCATCAAGGTAGAGCGGCCTGGCAAAGGCGACGATACGCGCCATTGGGGGCCACCTTTCGCCAAGGCGAAAGCAAAAGGAACGGAGGATCTTTCCGCCTATTTCCTGAGCGCCAACCGTAACAAGAAATCGGTCTGCATCGATTTCACCGATCCGGCCGGTGTGGCACAGGTGAAAGCACTTGCCCGCACCGCAGATGTGGTGGTGGAGAATTTCAAACTGGGTGGACTCGCTCGCTATGGCCTCGATTATGAAGCGCTGTCTGCGGAAAATCCCGGTCTGGTTTATTGTTCTATTTCCGGTTTTGGGCAGGACGGCCCGTCTGCCGAAAGGCCCGGCTACGACTTGTTGATTCAGGGCATGTCGGGCCTGATGAGCATTACCGGAAAGCCGGATGGAGAGCGCGGTGCAGGTCCTGTCAAAGTCGGGGTCGCGCTGGTGGACGTACTAACCGGGCTCTATGCAGCCAACGGTATTCTGGCCGCCTTGCGCGAAAAGGAAAAATCCGGGCGAGGACAGCGTGTTGCCGTGTCGCTGCTCGATACGATGACGGCATCTCTCGCCAATCAGGCCCTGTCCTATCTGGTATCGGGAGAAAATCCGCGTCGTCTGGGTAATATGCATCCCAGCATTGCGCCATATGATGTTTTCCCCACGGCTGGACGTGATATCGTTCTGGCCGTCGGTAACGATGCCCAGTTCGGCCGCTTGTGCGAAGTGCTGGGTGTCGCCGCACTGGCACGGGACAAGCGCTTCCGTACCAATAGCCAGCGTGTGGCCAATCGCGGGACCTTGCGGGAGAAACTGACTGAACGGCTGGTCACGCGGCAGGCCGAGCACTGGCTTACGGAATTGCTCAAAGCCGGAATACCCAGCGGCCCCGTCAATTCGATCAGGGAATTATTTGAAGAACCTCAGATCCGCGAGCGTGGACGAGCCATTACCTTTTGTTCGCGCAAACATGGCGAACTACCTGGTGTAGCCTGCCCGATAGAGTTTTCCGCAACACCGGTCAGCTATCGTCGTCCGCCGCCTGATCTGGGTGCGGATACCGATGCGGTGCTGGCCGGAATCGGGGCACTGAACGAACAGCCGGCTCGCCCTTTTAGTGCGGAAAGACTCCATGCCACCTATGGCGGGCGAACGCTGCCGGGTGAGCAGATCGAAGCTTTTCGGGATATACGCCACGCCTTTCCGACGCGAATTGTGCGCCGTGGTGAAAGGCCGTTGTCGTTGCCGGTGTCTGGCGAAAAGCTGCCTTATTTCCAGTTCCGCTCGAACGACAAAATATGCGACATTTACGACTATATCTCGCGCAATCGCGGGGTCGGACTGCTGGTCCTGAAGAACGGACAGATCCGTTTTGAAAATCACGAATTCGGTCATGATATGCATTCCCGCTGGATGTCCATGTCCATGGCCAAATCTCTCACATCCACGCTTGCCGGGATCGCCATTCAGGATGGGCATATAGGCGGTCTGGAAGACAAGCTGACCGATTATCTGCCCGATTTGTGCGGCAGTGCTTATGACGGAGTGAACGTCCGGCAGTTGCTGTGCATGTCGTCCGGCGTACGCTGGAGCGAGGATTACAACGATCCGGCTTCGGATCGTCGGGTCATGCTCGATTTGCAACTGGCGCAGGAGCCGGGGGCAATCATGCGTTATATGGCCGGGCTTCCCCGTGTGGCCGAACCCGGTAGCCAGTGGAATTACAGCACAGGCGAAACCCATATTGCCGGTGCGCTGGTGCAGGCTGCAACCGGGCGCTTCCTGTCGGATTATTGTTCCGCTTCGCTCTGGTCGCGTCTCGGCATGGATAGCCATGCGACATGGTGGCTGGAAGCGCCGGGCGGGCTGGAAGTGGCCGGCAGCGGGCTGAGTGCCACTTTGCGCGACTATGGCAGGCTGGGGTTGTTCATGGCGAATGACGGCATGATCGACGGGCAGCGTGTGTTGCCCGAAGGCTGGGTACGCGAGGCTGGCGGTTGCGCCATCGAAGCACCGGGGCGGGGCCATTATGGATATATGTGGTGGCCGGTCGCTGATGCCGATGGAAGTTATCGCGACGGTGCATTCCGCGCAGGCGGTATCTTCGGCCAGTATCTTTACGTCAATCCGGCCCGGAACGTCGTGATTGCGGTGTGGAGCGCAAGGTCCAAGGCCATGGGCGCCGAAGCCATTGCGGATGACGATTTCTTCAACGCTGTGGTGGAGGTTCTGCAATGACGGCAATCGCAGGCAATCCGGCCAACCGGCCCGTATCCGGCAAGGACCTGTTCGGCCATCCGCGCGGCCTTGTCTATATCGTGTTTACCGAGGCGTGGGAGCGTTTTTCCTTTTACGGAATGCAGGCTCTGCTGGTCCTGTATATGACCGGTTATTTGCTCCATCCGGGCACCGTGGAAAATGTTGCCGGCTTTGCGATGTTTCGCAGCATTGTCGAAGCGGTTTTCGGGCCGCTTTCTACTCAGGCGCTGGCTACTCAGATTTTTGGAATCTATGGCGGTCTCGTCTATCTCATGCCCGTTTTCGGAGGTTTGCTGGGGGACCGCTGGCTGGGCCGGACGCGCTCTGTCAGCCTTGGCGCGGGCGTGATGGTGCTCGGCCATTTCCTCATGGCTTTTGAATTCGCTTTTCTGCTGGCACTGTTCTGCATCGTGCTGGGGTGTGGTCTGTTGAAAGGGAATCTCGCCGCACAGGTGGGAATGCTTTATGCGCCCGACGATCAGCGCCGCGACCGGGCTTTCTCGATCTATTATGTCGGGGTCAATCTCGGGGCTTTCATTGCCCCGCTGATCTGTGGAACGCTGGGCGAGTTATATGGCTGGCATTATGGTTTCGGGGCCGCCGGTGTCGGTATGACCCTGGGCCTGATCGCTTATTTATCCGGCCGGCACTTACTCCCTCCAGAGCCCAAAGGTCACGGAAATGAGCGCCCGCAGCTCCAGCCCGGCGATGGTAAGGCGATAGTTTCGCTTCTGGTGATGCTGGTCATCCTGACCTTGTTCTGGACAGCGCAGACACAGGTCTGGAACAGCTATCCGTTGTGGGTGAGAGATCATGTCGATCGCAGCGTATTTGGCCTTACTGTGCCGATCACCTGGTTTCAGTCCATCGATGCGCTGGCGGTTTTGCTGCTCGCTCCGGCGGTTATGTATCTCTGGCGCCGGCAAGCTGCGCGCGACAGTGAACCGGGCGATCTCGGCAAGCTGATGACTGGGTGTTTTCTGTTCGGTGGTGCCTGCCTGGCGCTTGCTCTGGGCCAGTTTATGGCTGGTAGCGGACAGGTGCCGATTATCTGGCCGATTGCCTTCCACTTCATCTGTGCATCGGGTTATCTCTTCGTGGTTCCGATCGGCCTTGCCCTGTTCGCACGTGTGGCACCCGCAGCAATCAACGCACTGATGATGTCGGTTTTTTATATCGCCATTTTCTTCGGCTCGATTGCGAGCGGGTGGATGGGTCGGTTCTATGCCGTTCTTCCCCCTGAGACATTTTGGGCAGTTCATGCCGCCATTGTCGGCATGGGCGGGCTGGCGATTTTCCTCCTCAACAGGCCACTGCGCAAAGCCATGGGGCTGAATGCGACGCAAGCCTGACTTTTCCGATTTTCAAGAAAGGACCGATTATGCGTTCTGCACCTTCCTACGATAATGCCGATCTGCGCCGTCTCGATGTGGCGCATCATCTTCCGCCACAGCAGGACTGGGCTTTACAGAAGAATTCGGGCGGCAGCCGGATCATCGTTAAAGGTGAGGATTCGACCATCTGGGATGCGGAAGGCAATGCCATTCTCGATGCCATGGCGGGTCTGTGGTGTGTGCAGGTTGGCTATGGCCGGCGCGAAATGGCTGAGGCTGCATTCGCCCAGATGAGCGAATTGCCGTTCTATAATTCTTTTTTCCGCACCGCTGCACCGCCGACCATCGCTCTCGCCAGCCGGATCGCGGGTTTGCTTGGCGGATCGCTTCAGCATGTGTTTTTCAACAATTCGGGGTCCGAAGCGGTGGACACGCTGGTGCGCACGGCCCGCTATTACTGGCAGGCACGCGGAGAACCGCAGCGTTCAGTCATTATTGGGCGTAAGAACGGCTATCACGGTTCGACTATCGGTGGTGTGAGCATGGGGGGCATGGTTTCCATGCATAATCAGGGCGGGCCGTGGGTGCCCGATCATGAGCATGTGATGCAGCCTTATTCTTTTGAAGAACAACGCCCCGATGAAGATGAGGATATGTTTGCCGAACGCGCGGCACGCGCGATTGAAGATAAGCTTCTCGAAGTCGGCCCGGAACGAGTTGCGATGATTTTTGGCGAGCCGGTGCAGGGTGCAGGCGGCGTTATTATCCCGCCGCGCGGCTATTGGTCCCGGGTTGAAGAAATCGCCCGCAAATATGGCGTATTGCTGGGCTGCGATGAAGTGATTTGCGGCTATGGCCGGCTGGGTGAATGGTTTGGTTTTCAGCATTTCGGTGTAAAACCGGATCTGGTTTCGATGGCGAAGGGGCTTTCTTCGGGCTATCTGCCGATTTCTGCGACTGCCATGGCAGATCACGTGGTAGAAACCATTCGCGAAGCCAACGCCCCTTTCGTGCATGGTTATACCTATTCGGGTCATCCGACATCGGCTGCAGTCGCGCTTGCTAATATCGATATTATCGAGCGTGAGGGGCTGGTTGACCGTACAAAGAACGATACCGGGCCTTATCTCGCGAAGGCGTTGCAAAGTCTCGCCGATCATCCGCTGGTCGGTGAAGTGCGTTCTTTGGGTCTACTTGGAGCAATCGAGATCGTGTCCGAGAAAGGAACATCCAGTCGCTTCGGAAACAAACCCGGCCTTGCCGGAGCGATGATCCGCGATGCCTGCATTGAACGCGGGCTGATGTTGCGTGCGGTCAAGGACACGCTGGTTATGAGTCCACCCCTTGTCATCACGCATGACGAAATTGACCGGATCGCCATGATTGTTCGGGAATCGCTTGATGCTTGTGAACCTGCTTTGCGGGAAGCGGGAGTGACATCGCTGTGATGGTGTATGCAAAACACCATTTGCCGCGTCGTTGACAACTTACGAATGAGGCATTTTTGCCGATCATCACGGTCTCGCAGGAGCAACCATAATCGCTCGGATAAAGCAGTAGAAATACAGCCACATGACACAGATGGCTGCCGGGCCTTCCTTCAGACAAAGGGGCTAGGATGAAACGGTTTAGGGATACATTTAAAGCGACGGCCGTAGCGGCGACGATGCTTGCATCACCTTGGTGGTGCGCGGCAGCCCAGGCACAGGATACTCCTGCCGGACAGGCAGGAGCCGATAATGCACCGGCGGACGGCACCATTGTTGTCACCGCTACGCGCCGGGCGGAACGGGTCAGTGACGTTCCCGCCAGTATTGCCGCCTATTCACGGGAAAAGATGGACGATCAGGGCGTTCGTTCGGTGGAAGATATTACCCGTCTGACACCTGGATTGAATTTTCGACGGGAGAGCCGGTTTTCCGGCTCGAATACGAACATTTCGATCCGCGGCATTCAGTCTACCGACGGTGCCGCGACGACGGGGATCTATATCGACGATGTACCGATCCAGTCTCGCGCTGTGGGTTTTTCTTCGGCGAACACCTACCCCAAAGTGTTCGATCTCGAACGCGTTGAGGTGCTGCGCGGGCCGCAAGGTACTCTGTTCGGAGCGGGTGCTGAAGGCGGCGCTGTGCGGTTCATCACACCGCAGCCGGGCCTTGAGGATTATTCGGCTTATGGCCGATCCGAGATTGCCACGACAAGAGGCGGTGCGACGAGCTACGAAGCTGGTGCAGCGCTTGGTGGGCCGATCGCCAGGGGCAAACTCGGTTTTCGGGCCAGTGCATGGTATCGCAAGGATGGCGGCTGGGTAGACAGGATGGACCGCGATAGCGGCACTATTCTCGATAAAAATGCCAATTCGCAGGATACGCTCGTGCTGCGCGCGGCACTTGCCTGGGAACCGGCCGAAAATTTGCGCATCACACCGTCACTATTTTATCAGAGGCAGGAAATCGACGATACGAGCGGTTATTGGGAAGAGCTCACCGATCGCGAGGGTGGCGAATTCCGTAATGGCTACCGGCAGGCACAGCCGCAGAAAGACCGTTTCTATCTGCCTTCATTGAATGTCGAATGGGACATCGGACCGGTGCAGCTCGTCTCCACGACATCCTGGTTCAACCGAAATCAGGATGAGACACGGGACTATACCAATTTCGATGCCGAACTGGTGGTTCCGGGCAACCCCTATCCTACGCTTGATGGACAGATTGCGACGGGCTTTTTTGGTGATCGTCAACGCAATTTTACGCAGGAATTGCGCGCACAATTCGACAATGGCGGCCCGTTCAATGTCGTAATCGGCGGTTTCTACAGCACTGAACGCCAGACGGCCTATCAGCGCAATCGCGATGAATATATCGATACGCTGATCCAGAATGCTTATGGTTTTGGCATCGAAACCTTCTTCGGGACCGGTTATCTGGACGATTATTATATCTATGACAGCACGACCTTTACCCGGACCCGGCAGGTCGCCGGTTTCGGTGAAATCAATTATGAGCTGACCGATAATGTGACAGTGCTGGCCGGTGTGCGAGTGGCGGACATCAAGGTCACACATGACCAATATGCGGAAGGCCCCTTCGGCGGTGGTGTGATCGATACAGAGGGTAGCGCCAGTGAAACCGCTGTGACACCGCGTTTCGGAATCAAATGGCAGGCCGCACCCGATACAATGCTTTACACCACGATCGCCAAGGGCTTCCGTCCCGGCGGGGCGCAGACACAGGTGCCCTCTCTATGCGATGTGGATGTCCAGAATCTGGGTTACGACCAATCGCCCGACACGTATGACTCAGACAGTGTCTGGTCATATGAAGCCGGTGCAAAAAGTGCCCTTTTCGGCAACAAGCTTACGATGGAGGCCAGCGCCTTCCATATCAAATGGGAAGACATCCAGACCTCGCTATATCTCCCCAGTTGCGGTTCGAGCTTTATCGCCAATACTGGCAAGGCAAGCAGCAATGGGTTCGATCTGTCCCTGCAAGGGCGTCCGGTGGAAGGTCTGACGCTTGGAGCCGTGGTTGGTTTTGTCGATGCCAAATTCGATCAGGACATAACCGTCAGCGACAACACGATCATCGTGGAAGACGGGCAATATGTTTATAACGGGCCACGCTGGACCTTCACTTTATCGGGTGAATATGCATTTCCGCTTCTGAGCCCGGATCGGGATGGCTATGCGCGCTTCGATTATTCATATGGAGCAAAAGCTCCCAAGCCCAATCCGAACACTTATGATTACGATCCGATGATTACCAATGCGGATGAAACCAATGTTCTCAATTTGCGGGCAGGTGTGAAGCACGGTCCGGTAGATGTGTCGGTCTTTGTGAACAATGTGACGGATAGTCATCCGCGACTGGGACGATATCGCTTGTTTTACGGTTCTCCGCTCCTGACCAATTCGACATTGCGGCCCCGAACTTTCGGGATCACCGCAGCCTATCGTTACTGAACTATTGTCCCCTTCCTCTCTCCCTCAGGAGGGAGGGGACAATCCCCATATGGCCGATAGGTATTATGAAAAAGGGCCCGGTCGCAATGGCCGGGCCCTTTTTATTTCAGTTGGACAGTAATCCTCACACCGTATCCGGCAGGTCTTTTATCATGCGAGCCATGGGGCGGGTCTCCAGACATTTTTCCATTTCAGCTGCCACACGTAGCTGATAGGGGCGGGGGTGAGTCTGGGTGAGTTTGGTCACCCCTTCCAGTTTGTCGAGACGGATACGGAAGGCGCGGATCATGGGCAGCAGCGTTTCGATCCGACCGGCGGGAGCGGATTCAAGTGTCCAGCCTGTGCCGTCCTGCGGCTCCATCATTTCCGTGCTCCGGCGTAACACGGTCAGTTTGTCGGCTTCGTCATCTATTACCTCGAGCGTGCCGCGCGCCTGCGCAGAGACATAAGCCCAGGTCGGAACCTGCGGTTTCTCTTTATACCAGCGGCCCGAAACATAGGCATGCGGGCCGGTGAATAGTATGAGAGCATGTTGGCCATCTGTCAGAGCCGCGGCATGCGGATTGCGTCTGGCCAGATGCCCGATCAGCGTTGTTTCATCCTGGTCATGTTCAAAGAAGATCGGTGTTTGTGTCGCGTAAATGCCTTGTTCGGTCGCTGTGGTAAGCGTCGCAAAGGGATAGGCACGAACAATCGCAGCCGGATTGTCGGCGCGGTATGCCTCGGGCGCAAATTGGGTTGGTGCGGGTATGGTGTCGCTCATGATGCCGGAATATCGAGAACGGTGAGTTTTGTGGAGAGATAATCGTTAAGCCCTTCACGCCCGCCTTCCCGGCCAAAGCCTGATTCCTTGATACCGCCAAAAGGGGAAACTTCGGAACTGACAAGCCCTGTATTGATGCCGACCATCCCGTATGCGAGTTTCTCGCTCATCCGATGGGCTCGCGCAAGATCGCGTGTATAGGCATAGGCTGCGAGGCCGGCTCGATTGTGATTGGCCAGAGCGATGGCGTCATCTTCCCCATCGAAACGGATGATAGCGGCCAGAGGCCCGAAGGTTTCTTCACGGCATAGAAGAGAGGCACGATCCACATCGGCAAGGACAGTGGCCGGAAAGAAAGTTCCTGAACTGTCATCGGGAGGGCCGCCAGACAGAAGTCGTGCTCCGCGCGCCATTGCATCTTCCAGATGGCGTTCGACTTTCTGCCGGGCGGCTGCATTGATAAGCGGCCCCTGCGTCACGCCTTGCTCAAGACCATTGCCCGGGAGCAGTGCTCTGGCTTTTTCAGCCAGACGAAGAGTGAAATCATTGTAAATCGCATCTTCGACCAGAAAACGATTGGTGCAAATGCAGGTTTGCCCGGCATTGCGAAACTTCGATAAAAGCGCGCCTTCGACGGCTGCATCGATATCGGCGTCGGCAAAGACAATGAAAGGAGCGTTTCCGCCCAGTTCGAGCGAAACCCGCTTCGCAGTGCCCATGCAGCGTGCCGCCAGAGCCTTGCCCACCGCTGTCGAACCGGTGAAGGTGAATTTGGCGATACGGTCATCTTCCACTAGCACATCGCCAATCGGTTCCGGTGCGCCGGTGACGACATTGAAAACGCCTGCCGGTATGCCGGCTTCTTCTGCCAGAGCGGCAAGGGCGAGAGCGGAATAGGGCGTCAATTCAGAGGGTTTGAGAACCATGGTGCAGCCCACGGCCAGAGCCGGGCCTGCTTTGCGTGGTATCATCGAAGAAGGAAAATTCCAGGGTGTGATAGCCGCCACGACACCGACCGGCTGGCGCGTCACCAGCATGCGCTTATCCGTCTGATTAGCCGGAATGATCGAACCATAGGCGCGGCGCGCTTCTTCCGAAAACCATTCGAGATAGGCCGCACTGGAGCCTATTTCACCTCTTGCTTCAGCCAGCGGCTTGCCCTGTTCCTGAGTCAGAATACGGGCCAGATCTTCCTGATTGTCACGCACCAGTTCCGACCAGCGGCGCAAAATGGCGCCGCGTTCACGGGGCGGTTTTGCCTGCCAGGCGGGAAGCGCCTTATAGGCCGCGGCCACTGCATCCTGCGTAGCCCTGGTTCCCATGTCGGGGACGGTGCCAAGCAACGCGCCATTGGCCGGATTGCTGACCGCAACAGTGGCATCTGCCTGCTTCCAGACCCCGTCGATATAAGCCGCCTCACGGACAAGATCACTTCGATCCAAGGCCGTAAATCCGGTCATGCTGTGCCCCCCTTAAGAGCGCGTTCCAGCATGGCAATTCCTTCATCGAGCTGTTCGTAGGGAATGGTCAGCGGGACGAGGATACGGATGGCCTGGCCCATCGCACCGCAGGTAAGTATGGAGAGCCCTTCCTCCAGCGCCCGGCCGACAACCGCCTTGGCTTCTGCTGGATTGAAATTACCGGAGGAGTCGAGCACATCGAATGCCACCATGGCGCCGAGGCCGCGCGGTTCGGAAATACGGACAAGATCGTTGCGTTTTGCGAAGGCGCCGATTGCGTCCTGCAGTTTAGCACCGATGAACGTTGCGCGTTCGGCGAGTTT
Organism: Altericroceibacterium spongiae; assembly: GCF_003610805.1. Lineage (GTDB taxonomy): Bacteria > Pseudomonadota > Alphaproteobacteria > Sphingomonadales > Sphingomonadaceae > Altericroceibacterium > Altericroceibacterium spongiae. The sequence goes on from NZ_RAPF01000006.1 coordinate 278,729, forward strand.
TTCGTCCTCTATGATATCGAGCACCTGCAACGCAGCGATGCAGGCAAGAGGAGAACCGCCATAGGTCGTGCCCAGGCCGCCGGGCGGTACCGAATCCACGATATGCTGACGGGCGATGACTCCGGCAATCGGAAAACCGCCGCCCAGCGCTTTGGCAACCGAAACGATATCAGGCTCGACACCGCTTTGTTCGATGGCGAACATGGTTCCGGTACGGGCAAAACCTGTCTGCACTTCGTCTACGATCAACATAATCCCGTGCCGGTCGCAGATGTCACGCAGGGCTTTCAGCAAGGTGTGCGGTGTTGGGTAAAATCCGCCTTCTCCCTGAACGGGCTCGATGATGATAGCTGCCACCTGCGCCGGGTCGACACTGGATGTCAGCATCAGGTCGAGGGCTCTCAGACTCTCTTCCACAGAGATATCGCCTGAAGGGAAGGGAACGTGATGAACGCCCGCAGGCAGGTTGCCGAAGCCGGCTTTATAGGGGGTAACTTTGCCGGTCAGGGTGGATGCCAGCAATGTGCGACCATGAAAGGCACCGGTAAAGGCGATTACATCCGAACGGCCGGTGTGACGGCGGGCGATTTTGACCGCGTTTTCGACAGCTTCGGCGCCAGTGGAGAAGAAAATTGTCTGTGCCGAATCGGAAAAGGGCGCGATGGCGTTCAGCTTTTCGGCCAGTTCCACATATGGTTCATATGGCATGACCTGAAAGGCCGTGTGGGTGAAGCGATCCAGCTGTTCCTTCACCGCATCGATAATGCGCGGATGGCAATGGCCCGTATTGAGCACGGCAATACCGGCTGCAAAGTCGATATAGCGTCGTCCTTCCACATCCCATATCTCCGCATTGCGCGCTTTTTGAACAAAGCGATCGGTCGCATTGGCGACACCGCGCGGGACAGCAGCAAGACGACGGGACTGGAGATCAGAATTCCGGGACAATTGTACCCCCTTTTTACGAATGACAGGGGGGACATTTTCAGCTTATGGCGCTTGCGATAAGATGCCAACGGGGCCTTGGGTGGTGTTCTGGCCCCACCATTTCTAAATATTGCGATTGAGCGATGCCGTAACGGCTGCATTGAGCCAGTCGCGAAACCGGGCGATGGGCAAGGCGGTCCAGCGATCCGAACGGGCCATCAGCAGATAGGAGCCGAGTGAGATACGCTCAAAATCCTCATCGCTGCCCTTGATTTCAACCAGATCACCCTGTGCCAGCGCATCGGCTGCCAGAAAATGATTGGCGAGCGCGATCCCGCGGCCCTGAATGGCGGCATCGATGGTCAGATGAGCATGCCATAATTTCGGGCCGCTGACCTCCAGTTCTTCAGCTCCATGGCTGGCGAGCCAAGTCTGCCAGTTTTCGAAGCTTTCTTCATGGATGAGCGGATGATCGACAAAGTCGCTTGCCCTGTGGATGGGAGGGGCCTGTTCCAGATAGGCGGGCGATGCAACCGGGATGACGGCGGGGGAGGAAAATTCGAAATGGCGTACATTGGCGGGCACAGTCAGCGGTTCGCCATAAGTCGGAGAGTACCGTATATCGATATCGCCTTCATGCCGATTGAAATCCGGCTGCTGGTCGGCTGGCCGGACGTCCACTGCCAGGCCGGGTAAAGCGTTTTCGACATCGCCAAGCCGCGGCAAAAGCCATTTCGATGCAAAACCGGGGGTACACCAGATGGTCAATTCCCGATTGTCATGCTGTTTCATGAGATCGAGTGTCGCTTCGGCGAGAATGTCTATGCCCTGTGCGATACGCCGGTGATATTCATGCCCTTCGCGGGTTAGTGTCAGCCGCGAGTGAGACCGGTCTACAAGCACAAGATTGGTCCAGCTTTCCAGCGATCGGATATGGCGGCTCACCACGGTATGATCGAGTTGCAATGCGCGTGCGGCTTTACGAACACCGCCGAGGCGGGCCGCTGCATCGAAGGCGCGCAGAGCGGCAAATGGTGGAATAGCCTTGCGATCGGGAAGGAGGCCGAAAGGTTCACTGTCCATCGAATATAGGGAAGATCCAGAATGAGAGGAGCGATTATCCTGCACCATTTTGGATGCAAACGCAAAACGGGTAAGCGGACCGACCTGAAGTCAGGTCGTTTTGTCTCGTCTGTGCATGGTGTAACAAAGACACCGGACAACGTATGAGACCCGCCTGTTTATATAGCGAATCCTTGCCCATGATGAAGATAGGCTAATGTATGTGGCAAAGCCTGCGAACAAGCGTGGAGAATAGAAATGAATAATGTCGGGCCAGTAAGCTGGCGTGCGATGAGCGCTGCCGATTTGCCTGCTGTCAGCGAACTGGCCGATGCCATTCATGTCGATTATCCGGAAGAAGCAGAAGTCTTTGCGGAAAAGTTCACGCTCTATCCCGCAGGCTGTTTCATATTTGACCATGCAGGTACAGCGCTGGGTTATTTCATCAGCCATCCCTGGCTACGGAAAAATCCGCCACCGCTCAATCGCAAGCTCGGCGCGTTACCGGCACAGCCGGATATTTTCTATCTTCACGATCTCGCACTTGCGCCAGCTGCAAGAGGGCATGGGGCGGCCGGACATATAATCCGCGAAGCTGAAAAGCTGGCTGTGAAAGCGCATTATCACCGTATGGCACTGGTGGCTGTGGGCGATGCAGACACGTTCTGGTTGCGACAGGGCTTCGAACCGGAAATGGACGAAGAGATGCAGCGCAAACTGGCCAATTATGGCGAAAGTGCTATTTATATGGAAAAGGCTCTGGCCTGATCTGTTGCCCCGATCACGCCAATAGCTCGGCTCGTTTTCTGTAAAGTGAGTGAAGGCATTCAGAAGCGCTTGCTGACCAATACGGCCCATTCACGCGGTCTGCCGGGTTTGTCCGATTGCCATTGGCCGATGTATAAGAGGGGACATAATTAGCCGGTTCATTTCGTGCCGCTGTGCAGAAGCCAGACAGGCAGGAAACATCGATACGCAGCGTGAGAGTGGTACCGTCAGGGCGCTCGGCTTCATATTGAGCACCGATGCTCCATTTCCATTTGCTGGTAAAGGGGAGCAACGTCATTCAGGCGAACACCTGCGGGTTCATCGGCAGCATCGGCAATTTTCTTATATTCGAAGTCGATATAGCTCAGGGAGCCATCGATCATCAGACCGTAAACCGGCTGAATAGTGGTCTCTGTTTCAAAGCCCATTACACCGGCGCAAATCCGTCACAAGTCCAGTTCTTATGACTAAAGTCGACGATATCTTACATTATGCCAATGATGTGTCATTACCATACAGAGCTGGAAGCGCGCATTCGTTCCGTGAATTTCACTCACCGGAATGTGGACTGTGCCGGGGGTAATTCTTTTGCATGAAACTCTTACCTTGGCTGAGTGAATAAGGGCGGGGCTGGTCTCGCCCGCCTCGGCTAATAAGAGAGAGTGCAGAAATATGTGGACAGCAGAGCAACTCAGCCAGTTTGCCGATGCGGATGATTGCCGCATTTCCCCTTTCCGAGAGGATTGTGAAACTTACGGCACGCCCACTTTCATCTGGTCTGTCGTGGCGGAGGGGTCGCTCTATGTGCGCGCCTATAATGGGCGCGATTCCAGCTGGTACCAGGCGGCCCTCTCTCAAAAGGCGGGGCGGATATTTCTGGCGGGCGAGAATTATGAAGTGTCTTTCGAGGGCGCGGAAGGCGATATCAATGATCGTATCGATGAAGCCTATCGAGAGAAATATGCGTCCAGCAACTATCTTGGATCGATGATATCGAAGCGGGCCCGTGCGGCCACGGTCAGGGTTTTGCCGCGCGTTTCGTAAAGCTGAAGCGAAGGAAGAAAGCCACGGTGCTCTTCAGCAGCGCACCGTTTCTGTGCGGTTCAATTTTGTTAGCGATGAAAGGGAATGCGATGCGTAAATTGCTTGAAGGTAAGACCGCGATTGTCACCGGGGCCAGCAAAGGTATCGGTCTGGCGATAGCGCAATTATTTGCCGAGGAAGGCGCTAATGTCGTGATGACGGCCCGAGGTAAAGAGACACTCGATAAGGCTGTCGAAACTATTGTTAGCGAAGGTGGAGTGGCCAGAGGTATCATTGCGGATTCGAGCGATCCGGCGGTACCGGCAAAAGTCTTCGCCGAGGCGATTGAAGCCTTCGGGCAGGTCGATATTATGGTCAATAATGCCGGCTCTGGCGATATGGTCGCTATTGAAGAGGCAAGCGATGAGCACTTCGCCGATATTATGGAACTGAACCTTGTCGGGCCTTTTCGCTTCTGCCGCGAGGCTGTGAAGCATTTCATGCCGCGCAATGAAGGGCGCATTATCAATATTTCGTCGGTAAATGGCACTTTGCCGATTTGTGGTGTGGCCTACACGTCGACCAAGGGCGGCCTGAACATCATGACTAAAAACATCGCCATTCGGTTGTCAGGTACCAACATACGCTGCAATGCCATTGCGCCGGGCATTACCGATACCGATGCCGCCCGAGCCTGGGCTGCCGGAGAGCAGGAAGGCGGGGATACGATGCTCGAATTTTCGGATAAATACGTCAACACCAGCGTAGCTTCCACCGAACCGATCGATCAGGCCTATGCTGCCCTCTATCTTGCCAGTGAAATGGGCAAAGCCGTAACGGGACAGGTCATCACCGTCGATAACGGCGCCTTCCTTTGAGGTGTAATGTAGCGAAAATGATTTTTCTGCCCTGACCGCCTTTAAGGGCGGAGGGGCGGTTCGTTGTCGGGCATTATAGAGAGAATTTAGCATGAAAACGCGTAGACTTGGCAAGAGCGGACTGGAGGTTTCTTCGATTGGCCTTGGCTGTATGGGAATGAGCTTCGCTTATGGCGCTCCCCCTGAAAAGAGCGATATGATCCGGCTGCTCCGCGATGCGGTGGATCGTGGCGAAACATTCTTCGATACGGCCGAGGCTTACGGGCCTTTCACCAATGAGGAATTGCTGGGTGAAGCATTCGCCCCGATCCGCGATCAGGTCGTCATTGCAACCAAGTTCGGTTTTCGAAACGGGCGACCGGGTGACGGTCTGGACAGCCGGCCCGAACGCATTCGTGAAGTGGCCGAGCAATCTCTGCGCCGTCTGAAAACGGACAGGATCGATCTTTTCTATCAGCACCGCGTCGATCCGGATGTCCCGGTCGAGGATGTGGCCGGCACAGTTAAAGCCCTTATCGAGGAAGGTAAGGTTAAATATTTCGGGATGTCCGAAGCCGGCATCGGATCAATCCGCAAAGCCCATGCAGTTCAGCCGCTTGCTGCGATCCAGAATGAATATTCGGTCTGGTACCGAAAGCCTGAAGATGAATTGTTTCCGCTGCTCGAAGAGCTGGGTATCGGCCTTGTGGCTTATAGTCCGCTTGGGAAAGGCTATCTCACGGGTAAAATCGATGAGACCACGCAGTTCGAAGAAGGGGACATGCGCACCACAACTCCTCGTATGCAACCGGAAGCACGCAAGGCCAATCACACTTTTGTGATGTTGCTTGAGCATGTCGCGGCCCGTCTGGAGGCCACGCCGGGGCAGGTGGCGCTGGCCTGGGTTTTGCAGCAGAAACCATGGATCGTGCCAATTCCCGGCACCACAAAATTGTCTCGTCTGACAGAAAATCTGGCCGCGGCCGATTTGCAACTGTCAGCTTCGGACATGGAAGAGATTACGTCTGCTGCGGATAAACTGTCAGTTCAAGGCGCAAGATATTCGGAGCAGACCGAAGCCATGTCCGGAAGGTGAATCTGCGAAGTGAGGCCGTGGTGTGCTGCACGGGCGGGAGTGCAGGGCGCAAGCAATGTGGCGGTCCGAAAAAGATCGGCCTCATATGGCCAAGGTGCTGAAGTGCAGGGGCTGGTTTGATAATCCAAGGTTGTTGAATGCAGCTCATCATTCTATTGCCTGTGAGGTGCCTTATCCTGCGGATCGCAAGAGCGTACATAGAGTATAGCGCAGGTCCGGATCGGGAACTTGTATGAAGAAACAGGTCGATGGGCATTCTTTTTGAATAGCGGTTTCCAATCGACCGTCAGCACTGATCGTTTCTTGTCGGGAAAACATCATCTGCCGGATCGTTGGGCATAAGATAGTTTTCTCGACCAGTAGCGCACCGATCCGCTCCGTATCGCGGAAAAGATCCAGATTTGAAAGGTGAAACGCATGATTTCTGATGAAACCTATACTCTGTCCAACGGGGTAAAAATTCCGAAGCTTGGTCTCGGCACATGGATGATTGAAGATGACAAGGTTGCACAGCTGGTGCAGGAAGCCGTCAAACTCGGTTACCGTCATTTCGATACGGCGCAGGCTTATGAGAATGAGCGCGGCGTGGGCGAAGGCCTGCGCAATTGTGGCGTGGCCCGCGATGAGTTGTTCCTGACAACCAAGCTCGATGCAGGGATCAAGAACTTCGCAGACGCCAGGGCTGCGATTGACGGTTCATTGCAGACACTGGGCCTCGATACTATCGACATGATGATTATTCACAGCCCGCAACCCTGGACGGAATTTCGTGAAGGTGAACACTTCTTCGAAGGCAATCTCGAAGCATGGCGCGCGCTGGAAGAGGCGCATAAGGCCGGGAAACTCCGTGCAATCGGCGTTTCCAACTTCGAAAAGATCGATCTCGATAATATTATCGATAACGGCTCGGTAAAGCCGGCGGTCAATCAGATCCTCGCTCATGTCAGCAACACGCCTTTCGAACTGATCGACTATACCAAGAGTAAGGATATTCTGGTCGAAGCGTATTCTCCGGTCGGTCACGGTGAAATTCTGAAGAACAAAGATCTTTCGGCTATGGCCGAGACATATGGGGTCGGTGTTGCACAATTGTGCATCCGTTATTGTCTCCAGCTCGGCCTGCTGCCCTTGCCGAAAACGGCTACGCCGAAGCATCTGGAAAGCAATATTGCAGTGGACTTCACGATCAGCGATTCGGATATGGACGTGTTGAAAAACTTCGCACCGATCGAAGATTATGGCGAAGCAAACTTCTTCCCCGTCTACGACAAGAGCCCTCGCAACAACAAGTAAGTTGCTGATATATATAAATTTGCAGGCGGCTTCATGTCTTGTGGAGCTGCCTGCAAACTGGCCTTGCACCAGTTTGGGATATTCGAAGAAATACCAGTCTGGCAGGAAATGTTTGAAGTATGGAGCTCTGACAGAGCGATATAGTGTTGCTGACTATTCTGGTGAAGAAATCGGTATGTCGCCGGGTTTTCTGATGAAATTTCCCACGCTATAGCTGGCTCCTGAATATCCGGGAGCTGTTATGACGCTGTTTCTTATACTTTTGATCGCCATCGCGGTCTGGCTGTTTATTTCCTATAATAAGTTACGTGCGCTGGCCGAGAATGTGAAGCGGCGACAGGCGAATATTGCCGCTACGGTGAAGAAGCGGCACGATATCGCTCAGCGTTTGTCCGACATTGCGGCGAGTTATGGCGATCATGAGAAGCTCACGCATTTCACTGTGGTGGAAGGCGAACAGAACATGCATGAGGCCAGCGCGGCGGCTGCCGATGCTGCGCGGGTCATCGGTAATGTCCAGATGCTTGCCAATCGCTTTCCCGAACTCAAAGCCAATGCGACCTATCAGCAACTGATGGTTCAGCTCGATGAGATCGAAAGCACGATCCTCGAACGGCGTGAAGCTTATAATGAGGCGGCGCAAAACTATAATGCGACGCGCGGCAGCCTTCCGCATCTTTTCTATGCCGATGCTCTGGGATTTACCGAGGCTCCTTATTTTGCGGTGGATGATGGCGGTGCCGAGCAAATGGCCTCATTTCGCACAGACGATGGCAAGATCCTGCGCGAAACGATGGGCCGTATGGCCAATCTGGCCACGACGCATGCACAAAGTGCAGCCGAACGGATCAAAGCCACCAATGACCAGTTGCGCAACGGCGAGGCTGGTAGCGGTGAGGCGGCACCCGATGGCGGTTCTGCTGCCGGACATTCCTCAGAAGGCAGTGAGGCCGATAAGGCGGATAAGTCCGCCAGCTAATCATAAAGATACTCCTGCCAGCCAGAAACGGCGTTTCTGGCTGGCAGAATAAAAGCGATAGCAATCAGGCCTGCCGGAGAAAATCGGCCGCGCGCTCACCGATCATGATACAGGCGGCATTGGTATTGCCGCCGACAATGCGCGGCATGACCGAAGCATCGGCAATACGCAGCCCTTCAATGCCCCGTACACGCAGTTTTTCGTCGCAAACGGCGTCAGTCCCGGTTCCCATGGCGCAGGTGCCGACAGGGTGCATCGCTGTGTTGACGGCATTGCGCAGCCAGTCATCCATTTCCTGTTCGCTCTCCACGCCGGGGCCGGGGAAGGTTTCGCCCGAGAGCAGTTCCGCAAGAGGAGGGGTGGCGAATAGCGCGCGCATTTGCGGGATCACGCGACGGAAAAAGGCGCGGTCGCCTTCGGTGCTCAGAATATTGGTGAGGATACGCGGCGGTTGTTGCGGATCGGCAGAGGCCAGCTTGACCCATCCGCGGCTTTCAGGGCGGAGCTGAACACAGGCCATCGCGACCGTATCTTCGATATGTTTGCGCCATAGTGGCCCCCATAGCCGGGCCATGATAGTGGTGGGCTGGAACAGACATTGTGCATCGGGCCGTTCAAGCTCGGGGCGCGTCTTCACGAAACCATTGGCGATGACCGGCAGGCTGGCAATGAGTCCCTTATGCCCCGTCATCCAGCGCAGGACGGAAAGCGCCATCCGGTCGATCCGCAAGTCGGGGTTGAGAGTATATTCATGCTGCGCGCGGTAAATCATCGCAATTGAGGGATGATCCTGTAAATTCCGGCCGACACCCGGCAGATCGTGCACCACGTCGATTCCATGTTCGCGAAGTTCTTCGGCCGGACCGATGCCGGAAAGCATCATCAGTTGCGGTGTGTTGAAAGTGCCGCCCGACAGGATAATCTCGCGATTGGCAGAGAGGCGTTTAGGGCCTGTACCGTCATTGAAGTGAACGGCTATGGCACGCCCGTTCTCGACCTCTATTTTCGTGACATAGGCACCGGTAATCACTTTGAGATTAGAACGCCGCATGGCGGGCCGGAGAAAGCGGGCCGCAGTGCTGCCCCTCGTGCCGTCATGCACAGAGAGATCGGGCGTACTCCACCCTTCCTGTTCGGCCCCGTGATAATCGGCCATATAGCGATAGCCGGCATTTTCGAGCGTCTGTTCGAAAACCGGATGCAATTTCATGGTTGCAGGGTGTTTGCTGATCGTCAGCGGGCCGCCTTTGCCGTGATAATGATCTTCAGGTCCCCAGTGATCTTCCGATTTCTTAAAAAAGGGCAGCACATCGTCATATCCCCAGCCGGCAAGGCCAAGCTGGCGCCATTCATCGTAGTCGCGCGCATGGCCACGGGCATAGAGCATGCCGTTTATGAGCGATGACCCGCCGAGCCCCTTGCCGCGCGGCTGGCGCAGGCGGCGATTATTGGCGTGCGGTTCTTCTTCGCCCTGATAATTCCAGTTATAGCGTTTATCTGCCATCACCTGCGGGAAGGCGAGCGGCATGACGAGCTTGATCGCTTTTTCATTCCTGCCCGCTTCGATCAGCGCAACGCGGATGGCCGGATCTTCGGAAAGCCGGGCGGCGACAACCGCACCGGACGATCCACCGCCCACAACGATATAATCTGGCTTTGCGGACATCAGGCGGCCTCCGTTTCGGGTGTCTCGTCAGCGGGCAGGCTGCGCCCGTGAATAATATCGCTCGCCTTTTCGGCGATCATGATGGTTGGCCCGTTCGTGTTGGCGCCGGGCACATCGGGCATGATCGAAGCATCGACCACGCGCAGGCCTTCCGTGCCAATCACCCGCAATTGCGGATCGACGACGCTGTGCGAGCCAATGCCCATGGCACAGGTGCCGACAGGGTGCTGTGTGACACCGGCGGTTGCGCGAATATGGGCGTCCAGCGCTTCATCGCTCCGGCAGTCGGCACCGGGCAGAATTTCTTCTTTGACGAGCGAGGCCTGCGGCTGAGTGGCATAGATTTCGCGCACCATTCGGATGCCGGCCCGGACGGTGGCAAAATCGGCTTCATTGTCGAACAGGTTAAAGCGGATTGCCGGCAGATCGTGCGGGTCGGAGGATTTCAGCCGAACGGACCCGCGCGCTTGCGGATGGAGCAGGATAACATCGGCGGAAAGAACATGGGGCGGTTCTTTGCGGAAACCGGGGAACCACAGATCCGATCCGATTTTCACCGGATTGGCGAAAAGCTGGATATCGGGCCTGTCGAGCCGGGAATCGGTGCGCAGCATGGGATTGGCGCTGTTGACCTGCCGCGAGAAAGGGCCGGTGCCGAACAGGTACCAGCGAATAACCGACATAGCCGCCCGGTCGAACCGGAGCTGATTGACGAAAGTGATCCGCCCATTGGCAGCGAATTCCACTGGCACGCGGGGATGTTCGGAAAGGTTGCCGCCGACACCGGGGCGGTCGAGCAGCACATCTATGCCTCGTTCGCGCAAATGGTCCGCCGGGCCGATACCCGAAAGCATCAGCAATTGCGGTGAATTGTAGGAGCCGCCGCACAGAATGACTTCACGCCCTGCTTTCACAATCTCGACCGCACCATTGCTTTCCGTCTCCACCCCGACCGCCCTTTTGCCTTCGAACAGAACGCGGCGGGTAAGTGTATCGGTGCGCACAGTGAGGTTAGGGCGGTCCATAGCGGGTTTGAGATAGGTCTCATATGTTGATGCACGGCGACCTTTCTCATCGATCGTCAGTTCGACCCGGGACGCGCCTTCTTCATTACCCGAATGAATATCTTCGGTGATCGGATAACCCGCCCGCTCAATGGCTTCCATCAATTCGTAATGCAGCAGATGCCGATCCGAATTGCGGGCAATGGGCAAGGGCCCTTCGCCACCATGCACATCGTCCGATCCGCGCCAGCTGCGCTCCAGTCGCCGGAAATAAGGCGCCACTTCGGCATGGCTCCAGCCGCGGCATCCCTTCTGCGCCCAGCCGTCGAAATCGCGGCTATGGCCCCGCATATAGACCATTCCGTTGATCGAGGATGAGCCGCCCAGCATCTTGCCGCGCGGCAAAGGCAAAACGCGATCGTTGCAATACGGTTCGGGCTCACTGCGCATTGGCCAGGTATATTTCGGATTGAGCAGCGCTTTCAGAAAGCCGAGCGGCATGCGAATCAGAAAATTCTCCGACTTCTCTTTTCCGCCACCCGCTTCCAGCAGCAGCACACGCACATTCGGGTCCTCGGTCAGCCTTGCGGCGAGCACCGATCCGGCAGAGCCTGCGCCCACGATGATATAATCGTATTCGCTCAATGGAACATCCTCTCACAATCTGGCACCGGATTTTTATGGTAAGTGGTGCTTACAATTCTTATGCCTCTATTCGAGACAGGTCACAAGCATTGGGAGAGAGTCAATTATGAATGAAGATCTGAACAGCCGTGTTGAGGCGCTTAAGGCGCAGTGGAGCAAGGCTCCGGCGAAAATGCTGATCGGTGGTGAATGGCGCGAATCACAAAGCGGCGAGACATTCACAACCGAGAATCCGGCCGATGGAACTATTCTGTCGGAAGTCGCCGCTGCCGGGCAGGCCGATATCGACGCTGCTGTGGCTGCTGCGCGCAAGGCCTTCGAAACCGGACCCTGGCCGCAGATGAAACCCGACCAGCGGGCCAAATTGCTGCTCAATCTGGCCGATCTGATGGAGAAACATGGCGATGAGCTGGCTTTGATCGAAACGCTCGATGTCGGGCGGCCGATTCAGTTCAGCCGGATGATCGATGTCGGCGGTTCGGTGGGGCAATTGCGCTACAACGCCGGCTGGGCCACTAAGATTACCGGCGAAACGCATGAAGTTTCCGCGCCGGGCGAGTGGTTGTCCTATGTGCTGCGCGAACCGATCGGAGTCTGCGCACAGATTGTACCGTGGAACTTCCCGCTGGTTATGGCGGTGGGCAAACTTGCTCCTGCGCTGGCGGCGGGTTGTACCATTGTACTCAAGCCGGCTGAGCAGACGCCGCTTTCAACACTGCGTCTTGGTCAGTTGATTCAGGAAGCGGGTATTCCCGAAGGCGTGGTGAATATCGTTACCGGGTTGGGACGCACCGCCGGTGCGGCGCTGGCATCGCATATGGATGTCGACAAGGTCGCCTTTACGGGATCGACCGCCACGGGCCGCGCTATCATCGACGCGTCCAAAACCAATTTCAAGCGCGTCCAGCTCGAACTGGGCGGGAAATCGCCGACTTTCATCTTTGCCGATGCGGATCTGGCGAAAGCGATTCCAGCCGCTGCGATGGGTATCTTCTTCAATGCCGGACAGGTCTGTGCGGCAGGATCGCGCCTGTTCGTGGCCGAAGAAGTGGCCGATCAGGTGCTTGAAGGCATCGCCGGAATGGCAAAGGCTCTGAAAGTCGGCCATACGCTCGATCCCGATACTGTAATCGGCCCGCTTGTTAGTGAGAGCCAGCTGGATCGGGTAACAGGCTATATTCAGTCAGGGCAGGCCGAAGGGGCCGATGTGCTGGTCGGTGGCCAGCGCAAGGACGGCGAGGGCTGGTATGTCGAACCGACCGTTCTGGTGGAAACCGAAGCCTCGATGAAAGTCCGCAAGGAAGAGATTTTCGGACCGGTTCTGTGCGCTGCACGTTTCAAAGCCGAAGAGGATGTGGAACGGCTGGCGGCTTACGGCAATGAGACCGAATTCGGCCTCGCCGCATCGATTTATACCAGCGATATCACCAAGGCACATAAGCTGGCACGTCGCCTGAAAGCGGGCTCTGTTCGCATCAACGGCTCGCCGGGAGTCGATCCTGCTCTGCCGCTTGGCGGATACAAGGCCAGCGGCTGGGGTCGTGAAAACGGCAAGGCCGGAATCGAAGCCTATACCGAGCTGAAATCGGTCACTGTCGGTCTTGGCTGAGATGCTTAACTGACCGGATCGATAATGCGCCATGTCAAGGTCTGCCGGGCCGGGCATGGCGCATTTTCCGGGCACGATATCGTCCCTTTCGGAATCATGCAGCCAGCCTCTGCCCAGGCACGATAGGTGAGTGCAGCTCATCGGTGCAGGAAACAGTCCGGGACTTTTCCATTGTTCCGACTGAACCTAACTAATGGATTTCAGCGATCATCCCGCGCAGTCCGCATGTCGGCGGTGCGCGCTCGCCTGTCCATAGAGTTTTGCCGATATGTCTGACGCACACCACTTCATGACGCGCAAAAGCGCGATAGCTCTCGGCGCACTCGCATTGGGCGCCTTTGCCATTTCCACCTCGGAATTTGCGAGCATGGGGCTCTTGCCGCTCTATGCCGAGGGGCTGAATCTGAGCATACCGGCGGCGACGAATGGCATCACAGCCTATGCGCTGGGGGTGACGATCGGCGCACCGCTTCTCACCATAGCTGCGGCGCGGCTTAACAAGAAGGTGCTGCTGATCGCGCTGATGGGGCTGGCCTGTCTTGCCAATCTGCTGACGGCCTTGTCCGGTGATATGCTGTCGCTGGTCGCTGCCCGTTTTATGAGCGGTTTGCCGCAGGGGGTCTATTTTGGTGCCGCTTCGGTAGTGGCGACCCGGATCGTCGGGCCGGAGCGGGCGGGCAGGGCGGTATCGCTGGTTTTCTTCGGGATCTCGGTTGCAACCATTGCCGGGGCCCCGGTGGGAACCTTCATCGGCCAGCAGAGTGACTGGCGCGCAGCTTATGTCGCGATTGCTCTTCTCGGGTTGTTCGCTGCCATGTGTCTTGTTTTCGCCATTCCTCAGCGATCCGATATGCAGGGCAGTTCCGTTATACAGGAACTGACATCGCTACGCCGCTGGAATGTATGGATCATGGTCCTGTTCGGGTCTTTCGCCGTATCCAGCCTGTTCGCTATCTATACCTTTATCGGACCGCTGGTGACCGATGTCGCGGGAATGAGCAGCGAGATGACGCCCGTGGCACAGGTTCTGATCGGTTTCGGCATTGCGCTTGGTGCGCTTTACGGGGGCGGTCTGGCGGATCGCTATCGTTTTCGTGCGCTCATCCTGGCCCTGATGGCGGCGATGGCGGCTATGGTGGTGATGTATGCGGTTGCGCCTTATCCAGTCGGTCTTCTTGTCACTCTGTTTGTGACAACCTTCCTGCTGAATTCCGCCGTACCCTCCATCACGGTGCGGATGATGGAAATGGCACCCGAATCGCCGACCATGATGGGCGCACTCAACATGGCCGCTTTCAACATCGCCAATGCGGTGGGCGCGGTAGCCGGAGCGGTGACTGTCGATGCAGGGCTGGGGCTGCGCTCTCCGATCCTGGCCGGTTTCGGCCTGACGGGTTGCGCCCTTCTGATCCTGGCAGCGGCCTGGCGCCATCTGCGTCGGCACGCGGCCGGGTGATCGGGTTGTCAGTCTGACAATTGCGGATATGCCTGGAAGGAAGGCTCGATTATGCCCGATGCGGTGACCCCCGCATCGGGTTTGGCAATCCGCATATGCCGATTATGCCGCAGAGCGGGCGCAGGATCAGGCTGCCACGAGCCCTTTTACCGCGCTTTCGAACAAAGCACGGCCGTCGGTGCCGCCGTGAATGGTTTCCACCGCCCGTTCGGGATGCGGCATCATGCCCAGCACATTGCCCGCTTCATTGAGCACGCCGGCAATATCGCGGCGTGAGCCGTTGCAGGCTTCGGCATAGCGGAAAGCGACGCGGCCTTCGCCTTCCAGCCGGTCCAGCATATCGTCATCGGCAAAGAAATTACCATCATGATGCGCCACCGGAATGCGGATGGTTTCGCCTTTGCGATAGGCATTGGTGAAAATGGAGCTGTCATTTTCGACAATCAGCGGCACGTCGCGGCAGATGAAATGCTGGTTCGCATTGCGCATCAGTGCGCCGGGCAGCAATTGCGCTTCGGCCAGCACCTGAAAGCCGTTGCATACGCCCAGCACTGCGACGCCGCGCGCGGCTGCTTCGATCACCGCTTTCATGATCGGGCTGCGCGCCGCCATAGCGCCCGAGCGCAGATAGTCCCCATAAGAGAAACCGCCGGGCAGAGCGATGAAATCAAGATTGTCTGGCAGAGCGGCATCGCCGTGCCAGACGCGAACCGGTGCGGTGCCGGAGACATTCTCCAGCGCGACCGCCATATCCCGGTCGCAATTGGAGCCGGGAAAGGTGATGACAGCCGAACGAAAAGCCATCAGGCGTTCTCCAGCTTTTCGATCCGGTAGTTTTCAATGACCATATTGGCGAGCAGCTTGGAGCACATCTCGTCAAGCTGGGCATCGCTGATGTCGTCGGCGACATCGAGTTCGATCAGACGGCCGGCGCGCACATCGTTCACACCGGAAAAGCCAAGGCCTTCCAGCGCATGATGAATGGCGCGGCCCTGCGGATCGAGCACGCCGGGCTTGAGGCTGATATGGATCTGGACTTTCATCGGCACATCTTTCGAATTGGAGCGGTGCTGGAGGACAGCGAATGCTGCAACGGCCTATGCCTGTACCGGGCCCCGGCTGCAAGAGGCGGCGCGGGCAAAATCGCGGTCCGTATCATGGCTTTTGCGGCTCCCTAGAGCGGGGAAGGACAGTGATTTCCAGCCTTTTATCCGGGCTGAGATAGCGCTTCGCTACGTCCTGAAGGTCCTTCGCCGTCAGCGATTCCAGCTCGGCCTTGCCTTTGGTGAAACGGGCAATCCGGTCTGCCTGACTATGCGCGCGATCGACAAGGCTGAGCCAGCCATTATTGTTTTTGAGCGCATTGTCATAGCTTTCGAGCAGCGGCTGGCGGGCACGCAGCAGCGTATCGGCATCGATCGGGGTGTCGATCAGTGAACGTACCGTTTCGAGCATGGCCTGCCGCGCAGAATCCACATCATCCACATTCAGGGATGCGGCGATGGTGAAAGTGCCGTAATCGTCGTAAATGTCGGACTGGCTGGCATTGACGCCGGGCGAATAGGTCTGGCCCAGCTCTTCGCGCAGGCTGGCGGTCAGTTCCAGCCGCATAACTCTTTCGAGCAGGCGAAGTCTCGCGGATTCGGCGAAGTCCTTGTCGTCGCGGGTCGGCCAGGTCATTCGCAGCAATGCCTGATCGTCGGCGCCGTCATGATAGATGATGCGCGGGTGGCGATCCTCGGTGAAACGGCGCTGTCGGTTGGCGGTATAGGGGCGGTCCTCCGCCTCGCGCTGTGGCAAGGCGCCCAGCGTATGGCTGACCAGATCGATCACCCGGTCGGAATCGAAATCGCCGACAATGCCCAGTTCCAGTGCACCATGATCGAGCCGGTCGCCAATGTCCTGACGCAATTTATCGAAAGTCAGCGAGAGATAGGCATTTTCGGGCTGGAGCGTGAAACGCGGATCATTGTCCGAAACGATAGCGCCCAGCGCATTGGCCAGCGCATTGTTCGGTGTGGCGGTCAATCGGGCGAAGAAATTGCGGATATTGCGGCGATAGCGCAACTCGCCGACCTTGCGATATCCCGGATCGCTGATGGCTGAGGCGAATAATTGCAGTTGCAATTCCAGGTCGCGCGGAGTGGTCTCGGCAGCCATATCGAATGTCTCGCTGGCAGCCGATAGCGAGAAACCGACACTGCGCCCGGCGAGGATAGACTGCAATTCGTCATAGCTATGCTTGCCGAGGCCGCCCAGCGGCAGCACCGAAGACATGGCGGTGGCCAGCGGATTGTCTCGCGTGTTGAGCATTTTCCCGCCATCGATATTCAGTTCGACCAGCACGCGATCCTTCTGGAGATCGGTCGGCTTGAGGTTGAGCACCAGCCCGTTATCGAAGCGCACTGTGCGGATGCCGAGCAACGGCTCGGTCTGATCCGACACAATCGTTCCCGGCGTTCCGAAATTGTCATAGCCGAAATCGGAAAGCTGGACCTGATCTTCGGGTTTCAGCTCTTCGGCCATGCCTTCTTGCCAGACTGCGCGCAGAGCCTGTTTACCGCCCTCGGGTGCGGTCTTGCCTTCGAAACGGATCAGCGGATCGTCGAGTGGAACCAGCTCTTCCTGTAGGGCCTGCAATACACTGTCCGGGGTGATATCCGGTTCCAGCGCCTTGAACCGTTCCAGTGCGCTGGCCGATGTTGTGGGCACCTGATCGTCGGCCAGCAGCATCAGTGCACTGTTGACATAGGACGCGTTGGAGCGGGTAGCTTCCCCGGCGGCGGCATTTTCCAGCGCAGTGCGTAAACCGGCGACCTGTTCCTGCACTTCGGCCTCGGAAAAGCCGAAAGCCAGCGCGCGGCGATATTCGGCGATGGCGGCATCGAAGGCCGGGCGCCATTTGCCATTATCGGCATCGACGACCAGATTGGTGGTGCGGCCCGCCTCGAAAACTTCGCTGGTGCCGAGCCCGGCTCCGCGGAAAGGCGGGTTGTCGCTCCGCGCAAGGCGCTGAAAACGGCGGTTGATAATGCCATAGCCGATCTGGCGCAGAACATTCTCGCGGCGATTGGCAATCGTGTCGGGTTCATTCAGCCAGACGCCGCTGCGCGATGCGGTGATGCGTTCGGGAAGGCTGGGATCGAGATAGATCTCAGTCTCGCCCCGATGATCGGGATCGATCGGACCGGCGCCGGCTTTTTGCGGCGCTGACTGACCTTTCCAACCGTCGAAATGCTGGTGAATAGCAGCTTCCACGGCATCCGGATCGAAAGCACCAACCACGATCAGAGCGGTATTTTCGGGCTGGTAGAGCCGCTGCCACAAAGCTTTCAGCGCCGGTGCATCGGCTTTTTGCAAAGCCGCATCCGTGCCGATGGGCAGCCGTTCGGGAAAGCGGGCGTCAGGATAGAGGAATTTGAAACGGTCGGTCGTATTGCGCAGACTATAGGTGTTGCGCACAAGCTTTTCGGAAAGGACCACCCCCTTTTCGCGTTGTACCGCTGCCGGATCGAAAGTCAGTTCGCTGGCCGTTTCACGCATCAGCATCAGTGCGGTGTCGAGCAGTTTGGGATCGTTGCGCGGCAGATCGAGCTTGTAGAGCGTATAGTCGAAACTGGTGGAGGCATTGGTGTCCGCGCCGAAAGCCAGACCTTCGCGTTCCAGCAATTTGACCATTTCGCCTTCGGGCACATGGGTCGAGCCGTTAAAGGCCATATGCTCGATAAAATGGGCATAGCCGCGTTCACTGTCCCTTTCGGACAGAGAGCCCGAATCCACCCGCAATTGCACCATGCCTTGCCCTGCGGGCGTGTCATTATGCCGTATAATATAGCGCATTCCGTTGGCGAGCACGCCGAAACGGTAATCGGGATCGAGCGGGAGATCGCTTTTTTCGAAGGCCCAGTCCGGTTCGTTGGCAGGAGCGGTAACGGAAGCAGGGTCTTGCCTGTTGTTTCCCTTGCTCGCCGGGGAGGCGGTCTCGACAGGTCTGACCCGTTCCTGTGTGGCGCAGGCTGTCATGGCGAAAAGCGAAGTGGCAAGCAGGAGAGTGCGGGCGGACGTCAGAACCGGAGAATACATGCCAGTGGCTTAGGGTGCAGTCCGTGAACGGGCAATATCCGGGACGTCATCAGACACAGGAAAACGTCGCTTTATCGCGCAAAATGCCTGCGAGGAGGCAGAACCCCGACATAAAGCAACGGGCGCCGTAGCGCCCGCTGTTCAGATCTGCAGGGGAATGGCGATCATTTCTTCGGTGGGCTGTTGCGCATCCGGCTGCGATGGTTGGCCATATCGAGCACTTCACCGGGGCCGCCATCGACATTTTCGAGCAGACCGAGCCTGCGGGCGACTTCCTGATAAGCTTCTTCCTCACCGCCGAGATCGCGGCGGAACCGGTCTTTATCGAGCTTTTCGCCGGTTTTCATATCCCACAGGCGGCAGCCATCGGGGCTGATCTCGTCGGCCAGAATGATCCGGCTGAAATCGCCATCCCATATGCGGCCGAATTCGAGTTTGAAATCGACCAGACGGATGTCGATGGCGGCGAACATGCCGCACATGAAATCATTGATGCGGATCGCCATCGAGGAAATATCCTGCATTTCTTCGGGCGAGGCCCAGCCGAAACAGGCGATATGTTCCTCGGCGATCATCGGATCGCCCAGAGCATCGTCTTTATAATAATATTCGATCAGCGTGTGCGGCAGCGGTTCACCTTCTTCAAGGCCGAGCCGCTTGCAGATCGAACCGGCAGCGACATTGCGCAACACCACTTCGATGGGCACGATTTCGCACTGGCGCACGAGCTGTTCGCGCATATTCAGCCGGCGAATAAAATGCGTCGGAATGCCAATATGCGAAAGCCGCGTGAAGACATGCTCCGAAATACGGTTATTAATGACACCCTTGCCGTTGATGGTGCCTTTTTTCTGCGCATTGAACGCAGTGGCATCGTCTTTGAAATACTGGATCAGAGTGCCGGGTTCAGGGCCTTCATAGAGAATCTTGGCCTTGCCTTCGTAGATCTGGCGGCGACGGGACATGGGCATGCATCCTTCGGGAGCGCAAAAGACGGCGCCCCGGCGATACGGCCTCCTGCCATGAAGAATCACGCAGAAGAATACGGAAAGGCCAGGGCGTTCCCGAGCGCCTATATGCGCAAAGTCGCCATAAGGCAATTGCAGCCCATAACACTGCGGGTTAGCACGGGCTTATGGCCTGTAAGATTTGCACATTCCATGGCGCGGATATGGCGCGATTTCTCGACGATCTGGGCGCCTTGCGGATCAGCGTCTTCGCGCAATACCCTTATCTCTACGATGGCGATCCGGACTATGAAGCGCGCTATCTGCGTGAATTTTCGGAAGAGAAGGGCAGCGTGATGGTGGCTGCGCTGGAGGGGGAAAGACTGGTGGGTGCGGCCACCGCATCGCCCATGGCAGGGCAAAAGCCGGCCTTCCGGCAGGTTTTCGAAGAGCGCGGCCATGATGTTTCGCGGATTTTCTATTTCGGTGAAAGTGTGTTGCTGTCAGCCTGGCGCGGGCAGGGTATCGGCCATGCTTTTTTCGACGAACGGGAAGCGGCAGCGCGCGCGGCGGGGGCGCAGATGGCGGTGTTCGCTTCGGTGATCCGGCCTGCCGGCCATCCCGCAAGGCCTGCCGGTTACAGCCCGCTCGATCCGTTCTGGCGCGCCCGCGGCTATGCGCCGATGGACGGGCTGGAAACCGAACTGGCCTGGAAAGAGCATGGCGAAGAACGCGAAAGCCCCAAAGCGCTGCAATACTGGATGCGGCACCTCTGAGCCTCCCGGTCCGGCGCTCTTGTGCTGACAGGGCTGCCAACTCTTCGCAATTGACCTCGATGCCATTCTGCGTAACTGCGGCCCGGCCTTTGAGGGAATAGATAGGGTTCGAATGAAAAAGGGTGGGAAACGGGCCGATGCTGGGCGTCTGGTTTGGGCATTGTGTTGCGGCAGTGCAATGTTGGCGCATCCTGCCCTGGCACAAGACAATGGTGCGGCGACCGGCGAGGCGACATCGGGTGCGCTTTCGGACAATCCTGAAATTCTCGTCACCGGCACGCTGATTCGCGGATGGACGCAGAAGGATGTAGCGCCGGTCGATGTCATCACCGCCACAGATCTTGCCCGGCAGGGTTCGCCCACCATGGTCGATCTCTTGCGGCAATTGCCCAATTCGAACGGGACGCTGGCGGAATCGGCACAATTCGATTCGCGCAGCCAGTTCAATGAAGGCACCGCATCGGTCAATCTGCGCAGCCTCGGGCCGCAACGCACGCTGGTTCTGCTGAACGGCAAGCGCATGGTGTCCAGCGCTTCGGGCAATGTGCCGGTGGTGGATATCAATATGATCCCCGCCGCTGCGCTCGAACGGGTGGAGATACTGAAAGACGGGGCAGCGACCACTTACGGATCGGATGCGATTGCCGGTGTCGTCAATTTCGTGACCCGTACCGATCAGGACGGGTTTCTGGCAAGCGGCGATTATCGCTATATTGACGGGTCTGACGGCGATGGCAGTGCTGCGCTGAGCTGGGGCGGTAGCATGGGCGATGCGCGGCTGTTCCTCTCGGCGGGTTATCAGCATCGATCCGAACTGCGTGTGACGGATCGCGATTTCGCCATGCTGCCTTATGACCGCAACCCGCAAGGGGGCTGGTCGGGCGGCGGCGCACCGGGCAATTTCGATTTCAACGGCTCGGCGGGCGGTTTGTCTTTCACCGCCGATGAAGGTTGCGAAGCGCTGGGCGGCTTTCGTTCGCGCGCAGGGTCGAGTGCCGATCTGTGCAACACGGATTACCTGTCCTATTCCAATCTGATCGAACCTGAGGACCGTTATCAGTTTCTCGCCGATCTCTCTTTGCCGCTGAGCGATCGTGTCGATCTGCGCCTGACCGGGCTTTACGGCCATACCGATACGGTGCTGACCACCACACCGAGCTATCTGCCGACCATTTCGCCCTCGGAAAATGCCGCCTATGGGGGCAGCGGATTATTCGTCATCCCCTCTTATGCGCCGGCGCTGATCGATTATTGCGCCCGTTACGGGGAGGCTGCGGGATGTTCGCTCGGTGCCGATAACCGGCCCGACCGGGCTGCGCTCGCTTATCCGGTGCGCTTTCGCTCGCTGCTCGCTTCGGGCAATCCGCTCTACGATAATGACCAGGGTGCGGCAGTGCTCGACCGCAATTCGGATTTCTATCATATTTCGGGCGAATTGCGGGCCGATCTTTCGGATAGTCTGCAACTCACCACCAGCCTGACCTTCAGCGAATATGACCGATATTTTCAGGGCGGCGACAGTTTCGTCGATCCTCTGCAGAATGCGCTGGCGGGTTTCGGCGGCGCCGGTTGCGCTTATGCCACGCCGCAATCGCGCGCCGGACTGAGCGAGGCGGAGCTGGCGGCAAGGGCGGGGCGCGATGGCTGCCTGTTCCTCAACCCCTTTTCCAGCGGCATGGTGGGCAATTCCATCACGGGTGAAGCCAATCCTCATTTCGCCGGAACGGACAATCCCCTCGGCCTCGACCTGACACCGGGAGCGGGGCTTATCAACGATGCGTCCGTGATAGAGAGCTTCTTCACGGTGATCGAGCGCGGCGCCAATACGCGGCAATGGGTCGGCGATGCGGTGCTGTCGGGTTCGACCGGCATCACCCTGCCGGGCGGCGATGTGCAATTTGCGCTGGGCGGGCAATATCGCAAAAATCGTTATGCCCGGACCTATGGCGCGACCAATAATCTCGACGCTTATCCATGCCCCGGCTCGGTGCTTGTGGCCGATGCGACCTGCGATACGGAAGTCGGCCCGATCGGCTTTCTCGGTTCCAATCGCAATGTCGCGGTGTCGAGCGATGTCCTGGCGGTTTTCGGTGAGCTGCAACTGCCCCTGACCAGCCATATCCGCGCGCAAATTTCCGCCCGCTACGAGGATTACGGTGCAAGTGTGGGGTCCACTTTCGACCCGCAGGCGCGGGTGAGTATCGGGCTGACCGACTGGCTGACCTTGCGCGGCGGTGTCGGTTCGACCTTCCGCGGCCCGCCATCCGAAGCCACCGGCGCCGATCTGGTGGTGATGAATTTCATCGGCGGGGCTTTTCGCCCGGTCGATCAGCGCGCCAATCCCGCACTGAAACCCGAAAGCGCCACCACCTATAATGCTGGCTTTACTGTCGCCAAAGGCCCGCTGCATGCGAGTCTGGATTACTGGCGCTACGATTTCGAGGGTGCCATCGAAGGCGAGCCGGTGAATGGCATCGTCTCCGCTCTGTTCGGTGCCAGCGGCACGGAGAATTGCGGCAATCCCGCATATGCCGGGCTGGAAGCGCGCTTCACCTTTTCGGGTGGTGTGTGCGGCGCGTCCAATGTCCAGCGCTTCACCACCTATAATATCAACGCGGCCGATGTGATGACTTCGGGTGTGGATTTTCAGGCCAGTCTCGAACAGGGGCTGGGCGATGTGCTGTTACAGGGCGGTGTGTCGGGCAGCTATGTGATCGACTATAAGGTAGGCGATGTGGTGGTCGAAGGGATCACCGTGCAGCCCGCTTTCGATGCCGCAGGCAGCCTCAACTATCAGACGACCGCCTATCCGCTGCCGCACTGGAAGGGGCAGCTTTTCGCACAGGCCCTGTGGGGCAGGCAGTCGCTGCGTTTCCAGCTCAATTATATCGGTCCCTATACCGACCGGCGCGGCGATGCGGTGTTCGGCCCGGACAATGCGGTGCTGGCGGGGGAAGCCGTTACCGCCGGCAAGCGGATCGGCAGTTTTGCAACGCTCGACATGAGCTACCGGATCACTTTGCCGAGCCGCACGAGCCTGTCGCTCACGCTGGCCAATATTTTCGACGAAGATCCGCCTTTCGCCCGCCTCGACCAGAATTACGATCCGCTGACAGCCAATGCGCTGGGCTTCACCGCGAAAATCGGTGTGACGCAGGCTTTCTGACCGGAGTGATCTGGCCGGTTGCAAGTGAAGAGGAGCGACGATTGTGTATGTGAATGTTTTTCGCAATTTCAAGCGCCCCGATATGGACGCTGAAGCCTATGCTGCCGACGCTGCCCGCATGGAAGAACTGGCGCGGCAGCAACCGGGATTTATCGATTTCCGACGGTACGCATCGGCCGACGGGGAAGCGTTATCGCTTTCGGAATGGGAGACCGAGGAGGACGCTCGGGCCTGGGCCGGCCATGTCGAACATGCTGCGGTTCAGGCCCGGGCCCGGTCGGCATATTATGAAAGCTATGTGATCTATTCCTGTAAAGATCCGCAGATTCGCCGCTTCCCTGTAAAATAGCGCCTCGCCCCGCGATGCCGACGGCAGAATCGTGATCGGAGGCGCTTCGGGTGCTCACCAGTCATGGGCCAGAGGCGGCACCCGGTCATACAGAAAATCGAGCCATGCGCGGATTTTCGCCGACAGGCCGCGGCGTGAATGAGTCACCGCATAGACCGAGCCGAGATCCATATATTCGGCGTCCAGCAAAACTTCTACAAGCTCGCCCCGGTTGATCGCTTCGGCGGCGATGAAGCGCGGCCCGTAAACCAGCCCCTGCCCCGCTGTTGCCGCGCGGATCAGCGCTTCTCCATTATTGGCATGCAGCGATCCGCGAACCGTCACCTGACGCGCACCGTCTTTGCCGAAACCCCAGGCGGAGCCGGTTGGTGTGCTCAGCGTATAGCAGAGGCAATCGTGATCCTTCAGATCCTCTATTGTATCGGGCGTGCCGCGTTCGGCGAGATAAGCGGGAGACGCGCAAATCGCCAGCCGCATCGGTGCCAGGCTCCGCGCCATCAGGCTGCTGTCGCTCAACCGGCCGATGCGGATGGCCGTATCCCATCGCTCTTCCAGCAGATCGACATAGCGATCGTCGAGGCCCAGTTCGATCGTGACGCCGGGATTGAGGCGATGAAACTCCGCCGCCAGCGGGGCGATATGCATCACACCGAATGTGGCCGGTGCGCTCACCCGTAACAGCCCCTGCACCGTGCGGGACTGCGCCGAGGCTTCGGCATCGGCTTCCGCAATTTCGGCCAGTACGTGCTCGGCCCGGTCCAGATAAACCTGCCCTGCATCGGTCAGCGCCAGACGGCGCGTAGTGCGGTTGACCAGCCTTGTGCCCAGCCTTTCCTCCAGCGCGTCGAGATGCCGTGCCGCCATACTGGGCGAGATGCCCATGGCGCGCCCGGCGGCTGACAGACCGCCCAGCCTGACCGCTCGCACGAATACTTCCATGCCGGTGAGCCGATCCGCCATTTAATACTCCTGGTTGAAGGTCATTGCATTAAATCGCGTATTATCACGCGCTGCGCCAAGGTCCATATGGCTTCCCGAAAGGAAATATCATGCAGCAACCCAGTGTCTTCATTCCCCATGGCGGCGGTCCCTGCTTCTTCATGGACGATCCGCAAGATGTGTGGGGCGGAATGGCCGCATTTTTGCGTGCTCTGCCTGAAAGTTTGCCTGAGAAGCCACGCGCCATGCTGATCGTTTCGGGCCATTGGGAAACCGATGGCTTTGCCCTGACGGGGGCTGCGCAGCCATCTCTGATCTATGATTACTATAATTTTCCAGCGCATACTTATCGTCTGCGCTACGATGCGCCGGGCGCGCCCGAGCTGGCTGCGCAGGCCGCGACATTGCTGCGCGATGCCGGATTGGCTGCTCTTGTGGATCCGGAAAGGGGGCTCGACCATGGCGTGTTCGTGCCGCTCAAAGTGGCCTTGCCCGATGCCGATATTCCGGTGGTGGAAATGTCTGTGGAGCGCAATCTCGATCCTGCGCTGCATATCGCTGCCGGGCGTGCGCTCTCGGTGCTGCGCGAAGACGGTGTGCTGATCCTGGGATCGGGCATGAGCTTTCACAATATGCGCGGCTACGGCGATCCGCGTTTTACGCAGCCCAGCGAGGCATTCGATAGCTGGCTGACGGCGGCGCTCGCCCGGCCGGGGCCGGAGCGGGCAGAAGCGCTTGCAAGCTGGGAAGATGCGCCCGCCGCTCGCCTGTCTCATCCGCGTGCCGAACATTTGCTGCCTTTGATGGTGGCCGCAGGCGCGGCCGAAGGGGCAGGGCAGCGTGTCTATTCGCAGGAAGTTCTCAACACCAGAATTTCCGGTTTCCGTTTCGACTGAATGTGCAAGTAAGGAGTAAATATTATGACCATTGCCATCACAGGTGCCACTGGCCAGCTCGGTCGTCTCGTTATCGACCGGCTGAAGGCGCAGATACCGGCGGAGCGTATCGTCGCACTCGTTCGTTCGCCCGAAAAGGCCGGCGATCTGGGTGTTGCCGCCAAAGCTTTCGATTATTCGCAACCCGACCAGCTCGCCCCCGCCCTTGAAGGGGTGGATACATTGCTGCTCATTTCATCGAGCGAGGTAGGGCAGCGCGCTGTGCAGCATCGCAATGTGATCGAGGCAGCGCAGCAGGCGAAAACCGGCCGGATCGTCTATACCAGCCTGCTCCATGCAGACCGTTCCACACTCGATCTGGCGGTTGAACATCGCGAAACCGAAGCGGCTCTGGCGGCCTCGGGCTTGCCTGTCACCATCCTGCGCAATGGCTGGTATACGGAGAATTATACTGGTTCGATCCCTGCCGCGCTGGCGGGCGGGGCACTGATCGGCAGTGCAGGCGATGGCCGCATTGCCTCGGCGGCGCGGGCCGATTACGCCGAGGCTGCCGTTGCCGCCTTGCTCAGTGAGGATCATGCAGGCCGCACTTACGAACTGGCAGGGGATACTGCCTGGACGCTTGCCGATCTCGCCGCTGAAATCTCGCGTCAGACGGGCCGCGATATCGGTTACACCGATCTCCCGGCAGCCGATTATGCAGCCGCTCTGACAGAAGCCGGTTTGCCCGAAGAACTGGCGCAGGCGATTGCCGGCTGGGATGTTGCCGCATCCGAAGGGGCGCTGTTCGACGACAGCCGCCAGCTTTCCGCTCTGATCGGCCATGCGACAACGCCGCTTGCCCGATCCGTGGAAACCGCTCTGGCCTGAAGGCCCGGCGCCGGGCGCGCATTTTATCTCATGCGTTCCCGGCATCATATCGAAGGATAAAGATCATGACTATCTGGACGCCCCGTTTCCTCAGCGTGCTGCGTATCGTCGCCGCTTTGCTGTTTCTCGAACACGGGCTGATGAAGCTGTTTCATTTCCCGATCGCGCAGCCCGGTGTGCCCGATCCTTTGCCGCCGATGCTCATGACGGCGGGGACGATTGAGCTGGTGCTCGGCACGTTGCTGATTCTCGGACTGTTCACCCGCGTTGCGGCCTTTCTGGCCTCGGGCGAAATGGCAGCAGCCTATTTTCTCGGCCATTTGCCTTATGGTTTCTGGCCGGGCGTGAATGGCGGAGGCGAAGCCATTCTCTACTGCTTCCTGTTCTTCTATATTTTTCTGGCCGGGGCAGGTCCGTTGAGCATCGATGCTCTGCGTACCGTTTCTTCGGAATCGTTCGGAAAGCAGAACGGGTCCGGCCCGGATCAGTGAAGCCGGTGTTTGCCGGCCGGTCCGCCGGAGCGTGCGCTCATCGGTAAACGGCGGTTATTAAGACCGGCTTGCGAGGGAGAGCCGCCTTTCGGCTCATCCGAATCGCCGCCATTGTTCAAAACCGTGACGGGCCTGCCGATGTGCCAGGCCCGTCACATTGTTACGACGGATCAGTCCGCGAGTTTGGCGGCGGTTCTCGCCACACGCGCGCCGAGATATTTGGCACCGTCGATTTCGCTATGGCTCGGTATGCGCGAACCGTCCATCCCGGCGATGGTAGTGGCGCCGTAAGGTGCGCCGCCTTTGACTTCGTCCACCCCGTTCTGCCCGGTGAAGCCGTAATCCAGCCCGACCACGGTCATGCCCATATGGAAGAGGTTGGTGATGGTTGAAAACAGGGTCACTTCCTGCCCGCCATGCTGGGTGTTGGAAGAGGTGAACGCCGCGCCGACCTTGCCGATCAATGCGCCCGATGCGTAAAGCCCGCCGCACGTATCCCAGAAGCTCGCCATCTGGCTGCACATCCGGCCGAAGCGGGTGGGGGAGCCGACGATGATGCCGTCATATTCGGGCAGTGCATTGGGGCCGTCCACTTCCGGATGCTCTTCATTCCTCTGAAAACCGGCTGCCTTTACGACTTCGGGTGGAGCGGTTTCCGGCACGCAGCGAATATCGGCTTCATGCCCGGCTTCGCGAACGCCTTCGGCAATGGCGTCGGCCATCTTCGCGATATGGCCATAGGAGGAGTAATAAAGAACTAGAATGCGAGCCATGAAATCGATCCCTTCAGTTGCGCATAGGTAACGAACCGCTTTTTGCGGCCTTATTCAAGAAGCGCTTTTAAGGCGGCAAGTTCCTCGCCTTTTTCATGCGCTTTCGAACGATCGGTGAAGAATTCGGCCAGGCCGCGCCAGATCGTTGCCGCTGCCGGATCGTCTTCGGACAGGAACTGGCTGATTTCGCTCATTTCTCCATCCCAGCGATAGGCCTTGGGATACATTTGCGGAATTGTCCGGCGCGAATTTTCCAGCAGATGCTTTTGTGAAATTTCGAATTCGGCGCGCAGATCGTCGCCCGCGCCATGCCGCTGCGCCGCGAGCAACAGTGCCGCGGTGAGGCCGATAATGCCCTTATTGATCCCGCCATAACACATTTTGAGTGCGCTCGCTGCACCGACGGGGCCGGAAAGAATACGCGTATCCACCCCATGATCGTTCAGAACGGCCAGTGCCTTTGCCTGCGGCCCGGAAATATAGAGGCGCGGACCGTCATGTTCGGGGGAAGGGGGCGCACCGATAATCCCGCCATCGACCATGGTGCCGCCAAGCTTGGCCACGCGCGCAGCAAGAGTTTTGGCGGTTTCAGGGGCAATGGCATTGGCATCGCAAAAAAGCGGTGCCTTTCCGGTCTCGAAAAGAGGCGCGAGACGGTCCACCACGGCACCGGCCTGAACCGGCGGAACGATGGAAAGGATCAGATCGGCTTCGGCCAGCTTTTCGATGGAGACATTCTCCATGCCGCTATCGGTCGCGCGTTGGCGGCTGGTGTCGCTCCGTCCGCCGAGATCGGTCAGCACCCGGCAGCCGCGTTCCGTCAGCCTGCCGCCAATGCCCGCGCCCATCGCTCCGGCACCGATAATTGCGATCGTTGTCATGCTATCCTCTCATTCCACCGTTTCTCCAACAATGTGGCGGGAGGGCAGGTGATTTCAATCGGCAAACTTGTGTGAACGTTTCGCAAGTGCTGGCAGGCGCCTGCTTGCGTGCTTTATGGCCCTGTTAAACGTCGTTCTGGCCCTGTTCGGTTCCGCTCTGCGCCCCTTCACCGGACAATTTTTGGCCGGTTTGGCGAAGCCTGAAGGCGGATCGCCTGCTTTCGGCATCGTTCACCGAGGAAAGGATGGCTGAACATTTCATATGAAAAACAGGAAATCATATCATTATATTTTATAAATGTATAATATAATTTTTTAAAAAAGATTGGAGTGATGCCCCTCTTATCAAAATATTAAGCATTATTATCATACGGCTGCGCTATGGTGCGCATTTTGAGAAAGATGCTGCGGATAGCAGCATGGCCAGTTGTGGCAGGCTTCGCTTATTATGTTCTCGCATTCGTTTCCTTACATTTTGCCCGTGGCGATGAAGGCATCGTAACAGTCTGGCCGGCAAGCGGCCTGTTCGTTGCCGCTCTGCTTCTGGCACGTGAAAAAGTCCTTCGTTTTTCGATAGTTGGTGCGATTTCTATCGCAAGCACCGTCAGCAATATGTCAGCGGGGACGCCGCTTGACGCTGCTCTCGGTTTTACGATCTGCAACCTGTCCGAAGCGCTTCTGGTCAGCTGGCTCATATTTCATGGAAGGCGCAGGCCGTTTTCCTTTAACGATATTTCCGATGTCGGACGGTTCGCTCTGGCCTCTGTAACAGGGGCACTGTGGAGCGCCTGCTTTGTGGCGCTGATATTAAGAGACTGGAATATAGGCTTTTTTGTATCATGGTTCACCACCGTTACGCTGGGAATTATGATCGTCACCCCGGTTGTGGTCCTCGTGGCAAGATCGGCCACAGCGCGGAATCTCAAGATAACGACTGAGCAATTTGTGCGAGCAGTTTGCTATCTCCTGCTCGTTCTTGCAGTGAGTTGCGCTGTTTTCCTGCAAAGCCGTTTTCCACTCCTGTTCGTGCCACTTTTTACAGTGCTTATAGCCACTTACCGGTTAGGGGCGCTGGGAGCGGCCACCAGCGTCTGCATTATCGCAGCGGTCGGATCTGTCGCCACTGCATTGGGGCTGGGCCCTATTCATCTCATCGATGGAAATTATGAAACCGCGGTTCTGTTCTTCCAGTTTTATCTGCTGACATTGCTGGCTTCGGCTCTCCCATTGTCCGCTTCGCTGGCTCAGCGACAACGGATGTTAGCTGGAATCCAGCGCAGCCACAGCTTGTTACGTATGGCAGAAAGGACGGCAGATCTGGGGCACTGGCATCTCAATTTCGCCACCAACGAGCTGTTCTGGTCAAGCCAGGTCTATGCCATTCATGGCCAGACAGAAGATACATACAGGCCGGAACTGGAAACCGCGCTTGATTTGTATCACCCTGATGATCGGGAAGAGATTTCGGGGCGGGTGAACAGCTCCTTTGCAAAAGGCGAATCTTTTGATTTCGACGCCCGGATCGTGCGACCTGACGGAGAAGTCCGGCATATCAATACACGTGGCGAAGCAGAAACCGATGAAACTGGCCATGTCATCGGTATGTTCGGGGTGTTTCAGGACATTACCCACCGGGTGGAAACGCTGCGCGAACTGGACGATGAACGGCGCAGAGCTACTGAAGAAGCGCAACAGGCGCGTCTTCTATCGGAAACCGATCAGCTGACCGGAATTGGAAACCGACGCAAGGCGATGGCGGTGATTGAAGCCGCCATTGGCGAAGCCAATAGCCATAACACGCCTTTATCCATCGCGATAATGGACATCGATCACTTCAAGTCGATCAATGACCGTTTCGGTCATTCTGCCGGGGATGAGGTGCTGAAACGCATAACGCGGGTATGTTCATGCAGCCTGCGTGAAAAAGACTTTATCGGACGGCTCGGCGGAGAGGAATTTGTGGTTGTTCTTCCCGGAACTTCAGCAAAAGAAGCGCTGACGGTTTGTGAGCGTGTGCGCTGCACTATTGAACAGATTGACTGGAAGCCATTGGTTTTGCCTTCTGTAACAGCCAGTATCGGTGTTGCATCCTGCACCGGGAACTATGATGACAGCGATCACCTGCTGAATGAAGCCGACAAGGCTCTGTATGCCGCCAAACAGGCAGGCAGAAACAGATTAAGCGCTAGAGCAGCCTGAACGCTTCGCGAAGCGGTTGTGGCAGGGAATCTTTTCTGCTGATTTCCACGGCAAGCGCGTTCAGCATCAGACATTGAACATAGAGGAAATCATGACAATGAATGATGATAATAACAGCAATTGCTGTTTGTTTGCGCTCATCAGTCAGAGAAAAAAGAGGATGGTGCCCGGAGGTGGAATCGAACCACCGACACTACGATTTTCAGTCGTATGCTCTACCAACTGAGCTATCCGGGCGCCGCATCATCAGCCGGTCATTTCTTACCGGCCAGCGGTGTGAGCGGCCCTATGACTGCTTGAGGCGATCTTGGCAAGGGGGAATTATGTCTCTTTTGAAATATCGTCATCTGTCGCTGGACGTCCGGGCACGGAATAGCCCTCATTGAACCATTGCGAGAGGTCGCGATCGCGGCATCGCGCAGAGCAGAATGGAGCAAACTCTTCGCTCCTCGGCTTTTTGCAGATCGGGCAGGGACGCGGTTTCTGTGTCGTCATAGGGATACTGACTGCGCGAATCCGGCTTCAATCGCAAGGTGTGAAGATTGCTCGCAGCGAATTTCCCGTCCGGTACGCCGCGCCAGTTCGGTAAGATCGTTGGTAGAGATATGTGCCAGCACAGCAGGATGTGCTGTCAGAAGAATCATTCCGGGGCTTGTGATATATTCCGCCCGCCGCAAGAGCTGGCGAGACAGTAGTCTGTTGCGTTGTCCTTCGGCACGATGCAGCAGAGATGGCCCGGTCATACGGGTAACGATTTGAACGAAGCCAAAACCGTTCATCGCTGTACGTTCATGCAGCCAGCCAGACAATGCAGCTTCGAGCGCCTGATCGACCTCTTTACGCGCAGCCTTTGTTTCAAGCGTGGGAAAATCTATGCCGATCGAGCCCCCGAGATCGAACAGCCGCAATGCTCTTGCAATGGGTTTTACAGCAGCAAGAGCCAGCTCTCTGCCTCTTAATGACCCGTCAATATCGATCAGCGTCATAGCGGGAGTAGGAGAAAGCTGGAGAGCGCCGCCGGGAAAAGCAATTTGGCCTTCGAGTGCTTCGGACACGATCTCTTCCCATCCCTCGGTGGGAAAGGCATGGACCGGTTCTGCCCGTATACCTTCCTTGCGCAATTGCTCTGCGAGATCCGGCGTCTGCGACGCTTTATCCGTTAAGCGGGCATGGGCCAGCTTGCTGCGCCGGGTTTCGCGAATCGCTGCGCGTGTAACTTCGAATCGCATAGTTCGGCCCTCGGAAGCTTCGCGTGGCAGGCGATCAACCAGTGCTTCTTCGCCATTGGCAAAGCGCACTGTTCCGCGTGACGAACCGGTTTGGCGGGCAATCAGTTGTGCATCGGCGATATATCCAGCATAAAGTTCATCCGGCCACAGAAGACGTGTGGCGATAATATGACCTTTCCTGACGTCGATCGCGCGCTGTTCGCCGATGCCACGCTCGACAAACCAGGTCATATTTCGATCAAACCAGCGGAAACCCGGCGGATTTTAGGAGCGCCCGGGTCTCGAAAAGAGGAAGCCCGACCACGCCGGAATGGCTTCCCTGAATCCAGTCGATCAGTCCTTCAGCGCTGCCCTGAATAGCATATCCACCAGCCTTTCCGTGCCATTCTCCCGACTGGATGTAACCGCGAATTTCTTCTTCGGACAGGCGTTTGAACCGAACGTGAGTCTCGCTCATTTTTTCGCGTATCGAGCCATCGGGCGCTTTCATGGCAACAGCGGAATAGACTCTGTGGCGCCTCCCCGAAAGAAGACTCAGGCATTGCCGTGCCGTGGCTTCATCCTCGGCTTTGGGTAAAATGCGTCTGCCGGCAGCCACGACTGTATCCCCGGCCAGAATAAAGGCCTGATCATTTTTGATCGTCTGCGCCTTTTCCAATGCCATGCGCTGGGCGTAATGGCGTGGTATTTCGTTGGCGTGTGGTGTTTCGTCTATATCGGCAGGAATAATTTGCGCGGGCTCAATACCCAGACGAGCAAGCAATTCTCGCCTGCGCGGACTGGCTGAGCCCAGCACAAGTGCTGGACCCGATTGTGTTGAGGTCGCGCTCACCGTCACCTTCGCCTCCATTAAAGAGGGCAGTTTTAGGAGGACGGGCCAGGCCCGCCGCGACCGGGCATAAACCGATAAGTAATGCGGCCTTTGGTCAGGTCATATGGGGTGAGTTCGACAAGAACCTCGTCCCCCACCAGCACGCGAATACGATTCTTGCGCATCTTGCCGGCAGTGTGGCCGAGAATTTCATGGCCGTTTTCAAGCTCTACCCGGAACATCGCATTGGGTAGCAGCTCAACTACCCGGCCGCGCATTTCGAGGAGTTCTTCCTTTGCCATGTGAGTTCAGTTTCCGAAATGTGTTGTGTGCATGGTCGCGCGCCATAGTCCCATAAGAAGCAAAAGGAAAGCCTTGCACGCATTTCAAAGGCACAGGCAGTCCGTTCATCGCAGGTTTAATCGTATACGATTAGTGTGTAGCAAGGTGTTGTGCTTGCGATGCGACATTTTATTACATCCTGAGACTTGCTGTTGAGGAAGTGGAAAGGCATTTCCAGAGCAGGAAGGGGATATGTCGGTTTTCTTAGGGGTATCTCCTTGCGTTTAATTACATATTCAAGCTCCATGACGCTTGCTGTTGCATTGCTGACTTCCGTTCCGGTTTGGGCACAGGACCCAAGTCAGTCAGACGGGGCTGTCGAAGATGCTGATGAAATCGTGGTGGTTGCCGAGAAACTGCGTGGTCAGGTAGATGCGCCACAACCTCCCATTCTTGTCCTTAATGAAGAGGATATTGCAGCCTATGGCACCGGGTCGCTCGCTGAATTGATGGAAGTTCTGGCGCCGCAGACCGGAAGCGGCCGAGGGCGCGGTGGAGGCGGTATGCCCGCTTTTCTGGTCAATGGGATGCGTATTTCCAGCTTTCGTGAAATGCGCAGCTATCCGCCAGAAGCAGTCAAAGCCATAGAAATTCTTCCAGAAGAAGTCGCGCAGCGATACGGCTTTTCCGCCAATCAGCGTGTGGTGAATATTATCCTGAAGGATAATTTCAGCAGTCGCGAAGTTGAGCTTGAATATAGTCAGCCAGGAAAGGGAGGTTATTCTGAACAGGATGTTGAACTGACCTACTTGCGGCTCGATGGTTCTAATCGGCTTAACATCAATAGTGAATTCAACAATACGACCATGCTGACTGAGGCTGAGCGTAACATTGCTCAGGCGGAAACCTCGCTGTCCGATATTGCAACGGATCCTGATCCGGCGGCCTATCGCAGCATTGTGAGCGATAAAACCGATGGTGAAATCACTGCTAACTGGTCAAGCAAACTGGCTGATAATGGTTCATCACTGAGCCTGAACGGTACTTATGAACGGTCTGATAGCAGTAGTTTGCAAGGTCTCAATTCCGTTCGTCTGACCGACCCGGAAGGTATGACGGTGTTGCGCAATTTCGGCGCAGCCGACCCGCTGGAAAATCGCAGTAAAACAGACACATTTTCACTCGGAAGCACGCTCAATGCACCGTTGGGTGAGTGGCAGGTTACTGCAACACTCGATTCGAGTTATGCCAGTTCGCGCACAGAAACTGACCGCGATGCAGATACAAGCGAGCTCGTATCCGCTGCCGCTGCGGGTAGCTTCGATATCTTCGGCGCAATTCCCAGACTGGCCGATGCCGGTTACGAAACGGCACGCACCAAAAACTATTCGGCCAGCAGTTTGGTGACTGCGATGGGAAGCCCGCTCTATCTTCCTGCCGGCGATTTGTCGGTGACGCTCAATGCGGGCTATGGCTGGGATCGTATAGAGAGCGATGACACGCGCAATGTGAACCGTGATATTCAACTCACCCGGGGAGACTTGTCTGCGGGCGTCAATATTGGCGTCCCGATTGCCAGTCGACGCGATGATGTGTGGAATGTCATCGGCGATATTTCACTTAACTTTACCGGAGGCGTAAACCATCTTTCCGACTTTGGTACACTGACCGATTGGAGCGCAGGTGTAACCTGGGGACCAACCGAAACACTGACTTTCACCGCGACCTATATTGGGGAAGATACCGCGCCGACGCTGGCGCAATTGGGTAATCCGGAAATAGTTACCAATAATGTGCAGATTTATGACCTGGTCAATGACGATACAGTTTTGGCACAGGTGATCTCCGGCGGTAATCCGGATTTGCCCAAACAGAGTGCGCGCGACTGGAAATTCGGTTTGCAATGGGATCTGCCGTTCCTTGAACGGTCCAACATCAATATCGAATATTTCCGTAACCGCACCGATGATGTTGTCGCCTCTTTCCCCACCTTGACGCCAGCGATCGAAGCCGCTTTCCCGGAGCGGGTAA
This sequence comes from Altericroceibacterium spongiae, assembly GCF_003610805.1. GTDB lineage: Bacteria > Pseudomonadota > Alphaproteobacteria > Sphingomonadales > Sphingomonadaceae > Altericroceibacterium > Altericroceibacterium spongiae. The sequence goes on from NZ_RAPF01000006.1 coordinate 313,837, forward strand.
CGCGAGCAGTTGACGGGACATTATTGGCTATCGATCAGCGACCAATCACTTTCTCAAAGCAAGAGGAAGAGCGGATTGATATCGGTCTCAATCTTTCCGGATCTTTCGGCAAGGCAGAAATCCAGCCGTCTGGAGGAGGCCGACCGGGGGGGGCGAGGGCAGGTGGCGAGAGGCCGGGCACAGCGCCTTCGGGCAATCCCGGAGAAAAGGGTAAGAATAACCGGAGCACTGACGAATCAGCAGCGTCCGACGATGAGCAAAACGGTTCGGTTTCCGCTGATAGCAAGACGAACAATCAACATGCAGAAACCGGTAATAAGCGCCAGACTCGAGGCCCTCGGTTTGGTCCTCCCGGCGGAGGTAAGGGGCGTTGGTTTGTCAATTTGACCAACACTATTGAATTGCAGAATAAAATCTCTGTGAGTGATAACGGGCCTGTCCTTGATTTGCTGGAAGGCGATGCGCTGAGTAGCAGTGGCAATCCGCGCTATAGTGCCAAGTTGCGCGGCGGTATGTTCTATCGCGGTTTTGGTGGTTTTATAAGCGGCAGTTATACAGGTAAATCTCATGTCGATGGAACAAGTTCGGACATCTATTTCAATGATCTCGTGACTTTCGATCTTCGTCTGTTCGTCGATCTCAATCAGCGGAAAACTCTGATTGAGAAGATGCCTGCATTAAAGAACACACGACTATCTTTTAGAGTCGACAATATATTCGATGCTCGTCAGCACATTACAAATGCGGACGGTGAGGTGCCGCTACGCTATCAACCTTATCTGGTTGACCCGACAGGACGTTTTATTGGAATGGAATTGCGCAAACTGTTCTGATTTTTGGGCAATTCCGAAGAGAGGCGGGGGGTGACGAACTTATCGGGAGCGCTTATCTGGAAGGTGATGTCCCGAAAGCCTTCCGCCCCTCTCGATCGAACTAGCGCCGAGCGTTTTCATGAAGAACGTGCCACCTATACAGTACGTTCTTCGCAACCCGATATCGAAACCGGCGTGCAGGCCATTCGCGATGTCGTGAAAGTGCTGAAACCCCATCCGGGGGTTTATCGCATGCTCGATGCGCGCGGCGATGTTCTCTATGTTGGCAAGGCACGTGCGCTCAGGAACCGTGTTGCTAATTATACGCAATTCAATGCGTTGACTAATCGTCTGCAAAGGATGGTTTCGCAAACGCGGGCAATGGAAATCATCACTACTAATAGCGAAGCAGAAGCCTTGTTGCTTGAAGCGCAACTGATCAAGCGGTTCCGCCCGCCTTATAATGTACTGCTACGCGACGATAAGAGCTTTCCCTTTATTCTGTTACGCGCTGAGCATGACTTTCCCCGCCTTATGAAACATCGCGGTGCGCGTCGGGCTAAGGGCAACTACTATGGTCCTTTTGCCAGCGCCGGAAATGTAAACAGCACGATCAATGCGCTGCAAAAACTGTTCCTGCTACGCAGTTGTACGGATAGTTTCTTCGCACGCAGAGACCGGCCATGCCTGCTCTACCAGATTAAGCGTTGCTCGGCGCCTTGTGTGGAGCGGATCGACAAGCAAGGCTATGCCGGTCTGGTGCAGGAGGCGAAAGATTTCTTGGGTGGCAAATCCTCCGCCGTTCAACGCAAGATAGAAGCGCAGATGCAGGAAGCTGCCGAAGAACTTGATTTTGAACGGGCTGCTATGCTGCGCGATCGTTTGCGGGCCGCAACGTTCATTCAGGGAAGTCAGGCTATCAATGCGGAAGGAGTTGGCAACGCCGATGTCTTCGCTATGGCATCCAGAGGTGGGCAGGTCGTAGTGCAGGGGTTCTTCATTCGGGGCGGTCAAAACTGGGGGCACCGTGCTTTCTTCCCGCGTCACACAAAAGATATTGATGAGAGTGAAGTGCTTTCCGGTGTGCTGGCTCAGTTCTACGAGGAAGTTCCTCCACCGCGGACTATTCTCGTCGATCGTGATTTAATGGATCGTGATTTGCTTCAAGATGCTCTTGGATCAAGTGCAGGGCACAAGGTTGAAGTTTCCGTGCCGCAACGAGGAGAGCGTCGTCGCCTGATGGAGCAGGCTGTCCGTAATGCTGCCGAGGCGCTTGAGCGACGTTTGGCTGAAAGCGGCACGCAGTTGAAAATCATGCGGGAGCTGACCGAATTTCTTGAACTCGATGATATTCCTACCCGGATCGAAATTTACGATAACAGCCACATTCAGGGTGCTAAGGCGGTAGGTGCGATGGTGGTTGCCGGCCCCGAAGGTTTTCTCAAGAACCAGTATCGGAAGTTTAATATCAAGAGTGCGCAGTCGAATGACGATTTCGGCATGATGCGTGAAGTTATGCACCGCCGCTTTTCGCGGGCTATGAAGGATGATCCGGATAGAGACCGCACCGATCAGGGAGTAGCGATCTGGCCCGATCTGGTGCTTATTGACGGCGGTAAAGGGCAGATGAGTTCGGTTCGCGAGACACTAGAGGAACTTGGGATCGAGGATGTGCCACTGATCGGTGTGGCTAAAGGACCGCATCATGGTCGTGAGGGCCGAGAAGTGTTCCATTTCCCTGATGGTCGTGAAAAAACTCTGCCAACCAATTCACCTCTTTTGTTCTATCTTCAGCGTCTGCGCGATGAAGCGCATCGCTACGTCATCGGCGCACATCGTGCTAAGCGCAGCCGTGCCATCACTGCATCGCCGCTTGATGAGATTCCTGGCATCGGCCCTTCACGCAAACGTGCTTTGCTGCTGCATTTCGGAACGGCAGGAAAGGTCCGTGCAGCATCGCTTGATGATCTCAAACGCACACCAGGCATCAGCGATGGTGTGGCGCAAGCCATATATGATTTCTATCACATCGGCGACTGAGCCTGCATGATCGAATGGTAGACGATGAGGTAATGGGTCAGCCACGCATATTGATAACGTGAGAACGCGAAGGGCGGATCATTCCTTCCTGCGCAACGCTGGCAACGAGACGTCCGTCCTGAGCAAAGATCTGTCCGCGATTGAAACCGCGGGATAAGCCTGTCCACGGGCTTTCTGTAACGTAGAGCAGCCACTCATCCGCTCGAAATGAATCATGATACCATATGGCATGGTCAAGACTGGCAGCTTTCACTTCGCCTTTATGATAGCTGAGGCCGTGCGGTTGAAGGCTGGTGGAAAGAAGGTTGTAGTCACTTGCATAAGCCAGCACGGCACGATGAATGGAGGGATTATCCGGCAGCTCAGCAACGGTGCGGAACCAGACATGGGCAACTGGCGGTCGTTTTTGCGGATCGAGCCAGTCGCGGGGTTCAACCGACCGAAAATCGATCGGGCGGGGACGTAGCAACACTTCACGCATTGGCCCGCTGACTTGCTCAGCCAGTTCCTTCCGAATGACTGCGTCGGAACGCAGTTCTTCCGGCATGGGGACATTTGGCATTTGCGGCAATTGATGTTCGACACCTTCCTGGGGGGCTTGGAAGGAGACGATAAGGTTAAGAATGGGCTGGCCTTGCTGGCTGGCAACCACTCTGCGGTTGGAAAAGCTTCGTCCGTCAAAATCGCGTTTTACACGGAACTCAACATCCAGATCTGCACTGCCTCCGCGTAGAAAATACGCATGGAGTGAATGGGTGTGCCGGTCATCGGGTACTGTGCGCCGGGCTGCCCCCAGCGCTTGAGCAATAACCTGACCGCCAAACAGACGACCGGAGCCGCCCTTACGGTGTCGGCCTATAAAACGGTCGCCACCACGCGGTTCCAAGTCGAGCAACAGAACCAGCTCGGCAACGAGCTGCTCAGGAATGGGGCCGGAACTGACAGTTTCATTCATGAATAAGTCATTGATGCCGCATTCGGCTTTCGTCAATGGAGACAATGCAATTAGCCTGACATCTTCAGGCCGATTTTCAGCAATTAGTGCAGTGCAGCAATTCTCGATGCGGTGCCAAACCCATTTGGTTGCGTTGCGGGAAAGTGCTGAACTATAAAGTTCCGAAGTGTGCTGTTTTCGCTCTTGATTAGAGTTCGATGAGTTATCAGGCGGCCAAAGCGGATAAAAGCAACAGCGCGACAATATTTGTGATTTTGATCATTGGATTAACCGCTGGACCTGCAGTATCCTTGTAGGGGTCGCCAACGGTGTCTCCGGTCACCGCTGCTTTATGTGCGTCCGATCCCTTTCCGCCATGGTGACCATCCTCAATATATTTCTTGGCATTGTCCCATGCACCACCGCCTGATGTCATGGAAAGTGCAACGAACAATCCACTTAGAATTACACCCAGTAGCAGAGCACCCAATGCCGCAAAGCCGTTATGCTGTCCGGCAATAAAGGTGATCACAAAATAAACCGTTATGGGGGTCAAAACGGGAAGTAGCGAAGGTATAACCATTTCCAGAATAGCTGCTTTGGTTACCAGGTCGACCGTGCGTGCATAATCAGGTTTGGAGGTCCCTGCCATGATGCCGCTATTCTGTGCGAACTGATCGCGAACATCCTTCACAACATTGCCTGCAGCACGACCAACGGCTGTCATTCCCATTGCGCCGAACAGATAAGGAAGCAGCGCACCAAGCAATAAACCCACAACTACATAGGGGTTTTCCAAGCTAAAATCGACGTCCATGCCAGGAAAGAATTCGGCAAGGTCAGTTGTGTAGGCTGCAAAAAGCACCAGAGCAGCGAGCCCGGCAGAACTGATGGCATAGCCCTTGGTTACAGCTTTGGTTGTGTTGCCGACGGCGTCGAGTGCGTCTGTTCGCGCTCGCACAGTTTCGTCCAGTCCGGCCATTTCGGCTATGCCGCCTGCATTATCTGTCACTGGGCCATAGGCGTCGAGCGCCACTACCATTCCGGCAAGAGCCAGCATGGCTGTTGCCGCATAGGCGATGCCTATCAGCCCAGCCAATTGGTGAGAGATAACAATCCCTCCTACTATGACCAGAGTGGGAAGTGCGGTTGCTTCCAGGCTCACAGCGAGCCCCTGAATCACGTTAGTGCCATGGCCCGTTTCCGAGGCTTTGGCTATTGAGCGTACAGGGCGATAGCGGGTGCCAGTGTAATATTCCGTTATCCAAATGATCAGTCCGGTAATGATCAGTCCGGTCAATGTGCAGAAGAAAAGATTCCATCCGGTAAAACCGCTAACCTGCGTTGATAGCCCTTCCTCACTAAGGGTAGCACCTTTGTCGAGATTATGCGCTGTACCGCCAATAGTTGCACTCATGTCTCCAAGAATGAGCTGCATTACGATGAAAATAGCGGGAACGGAAAGTAGAGCGGTAATCAGAAACCCCTTATACATCGCGCCCATAATCGACTCACGCGATCCCAGACGGACAAAGAAAGTGCCAATTATAGAGGTTATGATGCAGGCACCTCCGATAAGCAGCGGCAGAGTCATCATCGCATATAAGCCGTCACCAAGCCCGGTCAGCAGCAGAGCCGTCAGCACCATGGTTGCACCAATTGTCACTACGTAGGTCTCAAACAGGTCGGCAGCCATGCCTGCACAATCGCCGACATTGTCTCCGACATTGTCGGCGATGACAGCCGGATTATGTGGATCGTCTTCCGGAATACCCACTTCCACTTTGCCGACCAGATCGGCCCCGACATCTGCTGCTTTGGTAAAGATGCCGCCGCCAAGTCTGGCGAAAATTGAAATAAGGGAAGCGCCAAAAGCCAGCGCTACAAGTGCTTCCACCACTATCCGGCTATTGGCAGCAAGACCAATGCCCTGAGTGAGAATCAGGAAAATAGTAGCAATAGCCAGTAAGGCTAATCCGGCCACAAGCATTCCCGTAACAGCGCCGGAGCGAAATGCCAGGGTGAGCCCTTGCTGTAGACCTGAACATGCTGCTGCCGTGGTCCGGACATTGGCGCGGACCGAAATGTTCATTCCGATAAATCCTGCAGTGCCTGATAAAATAGCTCCAACAGCAAAGCCAATTGCAGAAATCCATCCAAGGAAAAATAGTAGAGCTGTGGCCACGACAATTCCGACCAATGCAATCGCGCGGTATTGTCGTGTGAGATAGGCTTGTGCTCCTTCTTGTATCGCGGCTGCGATGCGCTGCATATCACCATTGCCGGTATCGCTGCGCAATACGCTAAAGCTAACGAAAACTCCATAAGCCAAAGCTGACAGGCCTAGTAAAATAACTATAATAGAAAGGTTCATTAAGACCTCTCCCCCTGCTGGTCATCTGCCGTTGCGGCATAATGATTGAACGGGGTACGGTTCTTTTCAACCTCTTAGCCCGCCAACTCAATTTCTACCGCGGATATTGAATGCTCGCAAGTAAAAGGCTGAGAGAGCCAACCCTGAATGTTGATACCAGAGCAAATTGTCCGAAAACAGGACTGACAAGAATGTTCGTTCCTAGGCTCAGGACTCATTGATCACAGCCAGTAGCAAACGGTAGCGGCGATGCAGATGGCGGACATGAAGGTGTGGGCGCAACGGTCGTAGCGGGTTGCGACGCGCCTCCAGTCCTTGATCCTGCCGAA
>NZ_RAPF01000007.1 GCF_003610805.1 Altericroceibacterium spongiae
GCTCAACCGGTCCAGGTGCTCCGTCAGAGAAAACAGGCTGCGTGGCTGCATCGAAACTCTCCATCCAATGCCTCCACAGAATCACAATCCGCTACTCAAAGCGAGGGGTTATTGCCGGTGTCCAGCTGGACACCCGCAATAACCATGGTTTCGCTGTCACTTTTATGAAGGGCGACGACCTTGCAAGCAGATCGGCTATCTGAGCGCCTGATTGGCGGCGCCTGTCGGTTAGGTTCTGGTCATTTCCTGCCTCGCCCGTAGGTTCCGGGCGTACTTATCCTGTGGCGGCCCGACGCTCATGGAAGATCAGGCGGTTGAAGTTGTAGGCCAGGTTGCAAAGGGTCAGTTTCGCCTCAGCGCGGGCCAGGCCGATGGTGCGGATGAACAGGTTGAACCGGTTCTTCTGATGCGCGAAGACATGTTCGACATGGGCCCGGATCGAGGATTTGGCGGCATTGGCCCGCGCGGTTGCCCTCGACATCGGCTTGCCCATGGGTTTGCGCCGATGAATGCGGGACGTGAGCATCTGATCCGACAACCACTTCTCGTTGCGCCTGGATCGATAGGCACTGTCAGCCCAGACCTCGGAACTGGTATTGTCCGTGCTGACGACCTGCCGGAGAAGGCGCCCGTCCGCCGCTGACGCCGAAGTCACCGCCATGCCTCGGATGAAGCCGAAGCGTCGGTCGATGCTAATGTGGGATTTGTAGCCGAAGACCGGCAGGGCGATCATGGGGAGCGGCGTTCCATCCGCCCGATACCGGACTTTCCCGCCAACCTTGAGGGTCCAGCGGGCGTCGGTATCTTTCTGTGCTGCCTTGTTCGGCTCGTCCGGCCAGATATCCTTGGCGCTCTTGCCCGACTTGATCGCTTCGCGTTCGCCCTCGGTGTTCCGCTGTCTTGGCGCAGGCACCAGCGAGGCGTCCACGATCTGCCCCGACATCGGAATATAGCCCTTCTTCTGGAGTTGCCAGTCAAAGGCCTTCATCACCCGCTTGAGCGTTCCCGTCTCGGTCAGGCGATTGCGAAAATGCCGGATCGTGTTCTCGTCCGGCGTCCGGTCCCCAAGCGACAGCCCCAGAAACCGCAGCCAACTCAGCCGATCGCGGATCATGAACTCCATCCGAGCGTCTGACAGATTATGCTGCGCCTGCAGGATCAGAGCCTTGAACATCATCACCGGATCGAATGGTGGACGCCCGCCTTTGGCTCCATCGCCATAGCCAAGGCCTTCGACCAGCCACGCCTGGAAATACTCGAAATCCACAGTCTTCTGCAAAACCTCGAGCGGATCGCCCTCCTTACTCAATGCTTCAAGGCGATCGCTCAAACTGAACAGGGACTTGGGATCCACCACGGCTCTCCATCATCGCGCCCGATCAGTGAATCACCATAGCCCCCTAAACGCTACCGGTTTTTGCGGGTCTCCAGCTTGAACAACCAACCCGCAGACGATCCACTTATCAAACGTCAAAGGCTGTTCAGACAAACCGAGCCACTTCTCAAGGAAGACTGTCTCATATCTGGAATACCATTGAGAAAAGCGCGAGTCGAAGTTCGCGCCTTTCTGTGTTTAAAGAAAATTAAAAGTTCAAACGAACACCACCATAGTAGCGGCGCCCAAATATATCATACACATCAGCTGCAGTATTAGCTCCAGTAACATTAAAAGTAGTTCCGCTAGGGATTAATGGAGCGTTATTATCCAACAGATTATCAATTCCAAAATAAATCTGGAACCCCTCTATAAATTCATAGCTCACTTGAGTATCCAAATAAAATTGTGAGGATACCCCAATGCACTTTGGATTCGCTCCCAATGAACTACACAATTGATCATCTTCATAAGAACGGCCGATAAATGTACCAGTCATACTCCAACGGAAGTCATCGTTGGAATAGACGCCTTTAGTAGTGAAACGATCCTTAGCAGTACCGATTTCCCCAGCCGACCGATCAACATCTTCACCACCTTGGATAGGATAGTAATCATTCTTAAACACATGGGTGTATGAACCACTAAGCGTGAGCTGATCACCACTAGTGATACCGACCGGCATCTGATAATTCAGTGTAAAATCGATACCGTCTGTTTTCATTTGGGCTGCATTCACATCAAGCGCATTAATATACTCGATCGATCCGGCACTGTTAGTCGCCGTTGCACTTGGACGGCGTATAATTAGGTCACAAAAATTAGAAGTGCCCTGACCATAACACTGGTCCAGAATAAACTGACGCGGAAAAGATGCTATAACATCGTCAATTTTGATATTATAATAATCAATTGTAAGCGTCAGATTACGCAGTGCATATATAGAACGTGGATTAACAACAGCACCAATTGTCCAGGAATCAGCTGTCTCCTCGTGCAAATCAGGATTGCCACCGTTAAAGCCACTAATCCCCTGCAGATCTGATTGACTAGCTACAAACGAACCATTTTGAGCAATGTTTTCACTAACACCAGCTGCTGCACGGCAATTATCTCCAATTGCACCGCCGCCACTAGCACCCACTCCTACACATGGATCAGTAAGTCCCGAAGGAAATGTTTGCGACATGCCTGCATATAGTTCGCCAATATTCGGCGCACGAACAGCACGTGCAAAGGTTCCGCGGAAACGCAAATCATCGATCGGCTGCCAAGTGCCTGTTACGTTGTAGCTCGTAGTGGTTCCTACTGTGGAATAATCTGCAACGCGCACGGCACCACCAACTTCCAGCAACTTAAAAAAGGGCTGATCAGCTATAATCGGGACACGCAGCTCCATATAACCTTCAAGCACATCGAACGAACCGCTTGTATCAGGTAACAAGTTGCCTGCATTCAAACCCTGATTTGTCAGAGCATCCCAGTCTTCATTGGAGGATTCTTTACGGTACTCTACCCCGGTCGCCAAACCCACAGAACCAGCTGGCAAATCAAACAATGAGCCAGAAACATTTGCCTGAAGGACTTGTTGTTCCAGTTTTGTCTGCAAGGAACTTGGTGCCTGAATATAAGCCACAGCATCGTCAGAGATATTTCCCGCACCGAATATATTGGCAGGCACGCATCCGTTAGCGCGCGCCTCAGCGTTAATGCAAACCATGTCATCGGTTGCGCCATCACCATCTACATCGTTAACATCCTGCATTACCGCGAGAGCGTTGCGGAAATTGGCAACATTAACTTGGCCACTTGATCTTTGGCTTTCATCCACACGGCCATAATTGTAACTGGCATCCCAATGAAATCTGTCGTCTAGAATCTCTCCTTCGAAACCAACCACAAAACGGTAGAAGTCGCGATCGGTAGAACCTGTGCGGTTACCAAATTCTAGCAAGCGCCGAGCAAAGCCAATATCACGTAGACCATCTCCATCCGTATCCGTAGCCGCTGCGGCTATTGCAGAGGGAACCAGAGGATTCGATACAATCGAAGCCACACCATTTTGAACAACATAATTTTCAATCGGCATCACACCACTGTCAGGATAAACACCTGTTGAACCATCACTCGATAGAGCAAATGGTTCGATAATGCGAGATGAAGTCGTCTTGTTGTACGTTCCTTCAAAAATGAAACTCAAATTGTCGTTGAGCTCATAATTGCCGCGAGTAGCGAAGAGATAACGCTTAACCGGGACAGCTAAGGTACGATAGTTTTGTCGGTTGAAGCCATTGGGCCCAACCCCATCGGTCCCACAGCTATCGCCATTTGTTGTAAAGCAATCTTGAAGGTTGCCATCTGGGCTATAGGTGAATTGTGTATCGCCACCGTCGACAATAAAGCGACCTTGAGTTGGATAGGACGAATAATATGGTGTGTATTCGGTATAGAGATCACTGATATTGCCGTTCAAACGTCCCAGGCTAAACGCATCCGTCTGCGTTCCCTTACGATCCCTTGAAAGAAGACCATCTTCCTTCGAATAGCCGAAGTGAACCATGATGTTGCCGGAATTATCCGCGAAGTTCGACCCGACAGTTACGTTAGCCTGATAGCGATCAGAGTCACCCTCTTCGGTCGCCCCATACTGAGCATTGGCGGTGATACCTTCGAAGTTCTTTTTGTAGACGATGTTCACTACACCCGCGACAGCATCGGAACCATAAAGCGAAGATGCACCACCAGTCAGGACATCAATGCGATCAATGAATTGCGTAGGCATTACATTGAGATCGACAGTCTGTGAGCCCGGCACACTGGCAACCACGCGGCGACCATCAATAAGCACAAGCGTGCGATTTGAACCAAGATCGCGCAAGTCGATCGATGTTACGCCGGTACCACTGGTTAGAAATGCGGAATTCGTACGGCTAAGAGCAGGAGTGCCAAACACAGGATTTTCAAGAAGAGTTTCCTGAACATTTACTGATCCAGCATCTGCTAGCGTTTCACCGGTAAGTACCTGCAACGGAGCTTCTGATGTGATTGTAGAAGACGCGATGCGCGATCCAGTCACAATGATTAAACCTTCATCAGAACCGGTGGAGTCAGTAGCGAGCTCTCTATCCGAAAGACATTGACCAGATTCATCTTGCTTGCACTGATCAACGTCACTTTGTGAACTCTGCGCAAAAACGGGTGTGGCTATTAACGCAACACCCAAGGCAAGTGAGGCAGCCCCCGAACGCAGCGCAATGTTTTTGGAATAGGTCAAAATTCAGTCCCCCTAAAGCCGAAGACCCACCATCTAAAAATGGCAGGACCGTTCTTAATTATCCGGATGGTCAACTTTCCGGAAAAGGTCGCATCAGCAAATGATAGGGCACAACCAAATTTATTCCGGCGCGCTGGTAAAGTAGCTGTTTCATTGCAGCACTCATTCGCCCCGAGACTGTGGCATTTAAGACACAAAGGCGAAATTAGTCAAAAATCAAAAGCCTGTGAAAAATAACAACTTTATTTCAACTTACACAAGTGAAAGTAATTTTTTGTTGCTAAAATGGTACTATTGTACCATGGGCGCACCGTGTTGAAACTACTCCGCTCAACATTCCAATAAAACGCCTCGAAACACTTTGTAACAAAGGCAGTGCTTACATCGATGGTAAAAACAGGAGCGGATCGAGGCGCGCATCGCGCCATTTGATGCTCCAGTGCAGGTGCGGTCCGGTTGCGCGGCCTGATGAACCGATTCGACCGATCATCTGCCCCTGCTTGACCTTCTGGCCATCTCTCACGTCGATTTCCGACAAATGCAGAAACGCACTGTTCAAGCCCATACCGTGATCAATCATCAACAAATTGCCTTCGAGGCTGAAGGGCTTTTCGGCAGCGAGAACCACTACGCCATCCGCCGGAGCGACGATGGGCGTGCCGCTTTCGCCCGTAGCTATATCGAGCCCAGTATGGTAGCTTCCTGGTTCGCCCCGATAGATACGCTGGGAGCCAAAACGCCCTGAAATCCGGCCTTTGACCGGCCAGATGAAGCTTTGAGTCCAACCATCACTCTTTGCCAGAACCGCTCGCGCTGCGTAAATCTTTTCAAGTTCCGGCCGCCGCCGTTTCATAAATGAGGCGCTTGGACCACCGGAATGCTTGGCAACATTCACATGCTCGATATTCCATTTGCGTGGCGCAATCTCGAGAGGGCTCTCCACTGTCTGACCATCGCGCAATGTTGCAACCAGCATAGCGCTGGCGCCTGCATCACGATCAAATGCAGCGAAGAACGCCCCATCGTTGCTCAATATCAGGTCCTGATCGTCCAGCTTTGCCGAAACAGTACCAGCCGGAACCTGGCCTCGAATCCAGCCACCCTGTGTCAGTTCACCCGTATAAACAAAAGTTGTCGGCCCCGCGGGTTCAGGAGGTGGCGGGGGAGGCGCGGTGGGCGTCGGGCTCGGGACGGGAGTCGGTAAAGGCTGCACGACTTCCACATTATCATTATCGCTGCCCTCACTGGCCGGAACCACGGCGCAAGAAGCCAATGCCAGCATTCCGTAGCCGACGAGACCATATCCCGCAGCACGACACAGCGAAAGCAATCGCATCAAGCTTCGCCGAGAATACGCCGCGTCGCAATCTGCGCGCTGGCATAGGGTTCCTGTTTTTCAACGCTCCAATAGCGTAATTCTTCAAGCGGTATCGCCTCACCCGTCACAGCACAGGTGACGAAATCGCCAGATTTGACAACACGAAAGCCGCTTGGGCCATAAATGAGGGTTGCGGCACGCTGGCCGCCAGAAGACATCAACATTCTTTCCATTTATGCTCTGAGGCGCGAAGGGGCAAGAACCGAACCATTCAGAACAGGTCACCCTGCTCGGGAGGCGAGGCAGACGGTGCGCGCGCAGGCTTGCGGACCGAAGCTGAGCCGGTGGCAACCTCCATTTCCGCATCATGGAATTTAAGCCTCAAGAGGGTTTCCCTGACTGCCTGAGCCTGCGATGTGATTGTCTGACCGTCAACTGACAAAACGCGTGCAAAACCGCGCTCCAGAGGTTTTTCCGGGTCAAGTTGCGGAAGCACTCGGGCGAAACTGTCAAGCCGGCCACGTGACCGTTCAATTCTTGCGCGGATCAGAGCAGGGCGTAAACCAGCCCCCGCACGATCAAGCCGGCCATTCCCGTGCTGAACCGCCTGCCTGAATCCCGTTCCTAAACGGCCACCCAATGCCTCCAGACGCAACCGCCCTTCCTGTACCGGACGCTCCAACATATGCACCGCTAGTCGCGCGGGATCACTCTGTAACTGGCTCCGCGCCTGCGCCGCTCTGTCAGCCAGCCCACGCCTCAACCGTTCGCCCAGATCGTCAAGCCGCTGGACTGGTTGCTGCAGAAGAGATTCGGGTTTCGGCAAACGTCCTGCACGCGCCTCCAGTCGCTCACGCCCGAGATCAACCGGACGAAGTGCACATTTTTTCTGCCGCAAAGCGAATTCACCGATGGTGGCAGCCAGATCGCGCAGCACCGGTACAGCAATTTCGGCTGCAGCCGTCGGCGTCGGCGCACGCTGGTCAGCAACGAAGTCAGCCAGTGTCGTATCGGTTTCGTGTCCAACAGCGCTGATCACCGGTATAGAAGATTCAGCGATGGCCCGTATGACGATCTCTTCATTGAAACTCCAGAGATCCTCGATCGAGCCGCCGCCTCGCGCCACAATCAGCAAATCGGGTCTGGGAATCTTACCGTCTTCAGGCAGAGCGCCGAAACCTCTGACAGCCTCTGCCACCTGTTCTGCCGCCCCCTGCCCCTGCACCATGACCGGCCAGACCAGCACATGGCTTGGGAAGCGATCTGCAAGGCGATGAAGAATATCACGTATCACGGCCCCGGTTGGCGAGGTCACCACGCCGATCACCTGCGGAATGAAAGGAAGTCGACGCTTCCGTTCCGCTGCAAAGAGCCCTTCGGCTTCCAGCCGTTTGCGGGTCTTTTCAAGTAGAGCGAGTAACGCGCCTTCGCCGGCAATCTCCATCTGATCAATGACGATCTGATATTTGGAACGTCCGGGATAGGTGGTGAGCTTACCACTGGCGACAACTTCTATCCCGTCTTCAGGAAGAAAAGAAAGGCGTTGCGTGCTACCGCGCCACATTACGCCATCAATCACTGCTTTTTCATCTTTTAGTGCGCAATAGAGATGGCCGGAAGCGGCACGCTTCACACCGGAAAGCTCCCCCCGCAACTTCACATGTCCAAAACGATCCTCCACTGTTCGCTTCAGCAGACCGGAAATTTCGGTGATGGAAAGCGGTGCAGCGTTGTCGCCGTGCGAACCCTTGGCTACCAGCCCACCAGAAGACCTATTATCATCGAAGGGAAAGCCGGGCATGAATATCCTTTTGCTGGGTTCAGGTGGACGCGAACATGCACTGGCATGGAAACTGGCGCAATCACGCGTAATTGCCAAGGAAGGCCGTACGCTTTTTGCCGCTCCGGGCAATCCGGGGATCGCTAACCATGCCGAACTGGTCGCGCTTGATGTCACAGATCATGCGCAAGTTGCACATTTTTGCAATGAGAAGTCTGTGGGTCTGGTGGTGATCGGGCCCGAAGCACCTCTGGTGGATGGACTCGCAGACTCGCTACGTGCCGAAGGTATCGCTGTATTCGGACCGTCGCGCGCGGCAGCGCAACTTGAGGGTTCCAAAGGCTTTACCAAGGATTTGTGCGAGCGCGCCAACATACCGACTGCTGGCTATATTCGCACAACGAGTCTCGACGAAGCGATATCCGCACTCTCGCGCTTCTCTGCTCCATATGTGCTCAAGGCCGATGGTCTGGCAGCGGGCAAGGGGGTGGTAATCGCAGCCGATCGGGAAGAAGCCGAAGCAGCGTTGGAAGATATGTTCGGCGGTCGGTTCGGTGCGGCCGGTGCAGAAGTTGTGGTCGAGGAATTTCTCGAAGGAGAGGAAGCTAGTTTCTTCGCTCTAACCGATGGAGCTTCAGTCATGGCATTCGGGACTGCACAGGATCACAAGCGGGTAGGCGAGGGTGATACCGGGCCGAATACAGGCGGGATGGGTGCTTACAGTCCAGCCCCGATCCTGACACCGGAGATCCGTGCACAGGTGATGCAGCGGATCATTGCTCCGACTGTGAAGACACTGGCCGACGAAGGCATGCCTTATTCTGGTGTACTCTACGCCGGGCTGATGCTGACAGAAGAAGGACCCAAGCTGATCGAGTATAATTGTCGCTTCGGTGATCCTGAATGCCAGGTGCTGATGATGCGATTTCAGGGCGATCTGGCCGATTATATGCTGGCATGCGCGGAAAGCCGCCTTGGCACGATGGAACGCGCAGATTTCGCCCGAGAAGTGGCGCTTACAGTTGTTATGGCCGCAAAAGGTTATCCCGATGCACCCGAGAAAGGCGGCAGCATTTCAGGTATCGGGAAAGCCGAAGCAGAAGGGGCTAAAGTCTTTCATGCAGGTACGAAACGCGCGGAAAATGGCAATCTCATCGCCAATGGAGGGCGTGTTCTAAACGTGACCTCAACCGGCGACAACACGGCCACAGCGCAACATAACGCGTACCAGGCAGTCGCAAAGATCGACTTCCCGAGTGGCTTATACCGCCGCGATATCGGCTGGCGGGAAATCGCCCGCAAAAAATAACTATTTCACGATGATCGTCACTGCGAGGGCACAGAACAATCTGCAACCCTCGCAGTGGCAAAGCCTGTCAGCCCAGTTTCTTTTCCGCCAGCGCCTGCAAATCCACTTCCGGGCGCGCACCGTAATGGGAAATGATTTCCGCTGCAGCAATAGCACCGAGGCGGAGACACTTTTCCAGCGGCTCCTCACGGACAAACGCATGAAGGAATCCGGCCGCGAAAAGATCGCCTGCGCCGGTTGTATCGACAACTTCCTCAATGGGTTCAGCTGAAACTTCGGCGCGTTCCTCTCCCCGGACAACGACGGCACCTTCCGGGCCACGCGTTACCACCAGAGTCGGCACACGCGGGGCAAGGGCAGCAATACCTTCCTCGAAATCTTCCTTATCGGTCAGTGCAGCCAGTTCGAGATGGTTGGCAAAGATGATATCGATCTTGCCCTGATCGATCAGTTCGTGAAAATCCTGCCCGTGACGGGAAATCACGAAGGGATCGGACAGGGTGAAGGCCACTTGCCGGCCCGCTGCCTTGGCGGCGTCAATCGCTTTGCGCATAGCCGCGCGCGGTTCTTCCGGATCCCACAGATAGCCTTCGAGGAACAATACAGATCCGCCTGCAATCACATCGAGATCGAGCGCTTCGGGCGGCAGATATTGCGTCGCGCCGAGATAAGTATTCATAGTGCGCTGCCCGTCGGGCGACACAAAGATCAGGCAGCGGGCAGTCGGCGGATCACCAGCGCGTGCAGCCGTATCGAAATCGATACCGACAGCGCGAATATCATGAGCGAACACATCGCCTAACTGATCCTGCGCAACCTGACCGATAAAAGCGCATTGCGACCCCAGCGCTGACAGGCCGGCCAGCGTATTGGCCGCTGATCCGCCCGAAATTTCGCGGGCCGGGCCCATAGCATCGTATAATTCTCCGGCGCGGTCGGTATCGATCAGGGTCATGCCCCCGCGCACCATATCCAGCTCTTCGATCAATTCGTCTTCGCAGGGTGCCATTACGTCGACGATGGCATTGCCGATTGCGACCACATCATATCTGGGCTTACTCATGAAATTCCTCTTTTATGGGCAAGTCATTCGGACGTTGACTTGGACCCGCAGGCACGTAATCGCAACCATAGATGCCTGTTATCGTCACAAGTCTGATGCTTGCTCTCGGTCAACTCACCGGACCGAAGCTGTGGCGCATCCTTGCCAAAAGCGTCACTTTGACGGCGCTGATCGTTGCCGTTCTGGGAACGGGTGTATGGTACGGTCTCGACTGGATACTGGCCAGAGCCGGTCTGTCAGACACTTTATTTGCAGGTTCCGCAGGCTTGCGCGAAACGGCAAGCCTGGTGCTTTCCTTCATCGCAATATGGCTGATCTGGCGAATTGTCGCCATGGCAGTGATCCAGTTCTTTGCCGGAGAGATCATCGAGGCCGTCGAAACACGATATTACCCGCGAGCTGCACAACAGGCCCGCAACCTGTCTTTGAAACAGGAATGGTCGGTCGGCCTTGCTGCCTCAGGCAGGGCGCTGCTCACCAATATAATCGTTCTTCCCTTCGCTATCCTGCTGTTGTTCACCGCAATCGGCCCGGCCATTTTGTTCTGGGCCGTCAATGCCCTGTTACTGGGCCGCGAATTGCAGGACATGGTATGGCTGCGCCACTGCCATACACCCGACGCGCCTGCTCCGTTTTCGCGAAGCGAGCGCTTTATGCTAGGCGGCATTGTAGCGGCGCTTCTTCTTGTGCCCGTCGCCAATTTTCTTGCCCCTGTGCTCGGTGCAGCGGCAGCCACTCACCTTCTTCATCGCAAGAGAGATAATCATGCGGCTTAATCCGGCTTTATGTCTGCTTCCCCTGCTCGCAGCCTGCGCCAGCAGTGGCGGCATCACCGGCAACAGCACACCACCGCCCAGTCGCGACAAGCCGATCCGCGTGCCACCGACGAGACCCGCTCCGCCGCCACCGGCCAAACGCGGCTTTGAGGCCCCGCAGGTACTGCGCATGGCGGGGCTGGAAGATGTTATTCTAAAGGACAGTAAGGCGCTTATCCGCCTGTTCGGCCCGCCGCGCCTCGATGTACATGAAGGCGACATGCAGAAGCTGCAATTTGCCGGTTCTTCCTGTGTGCTGGACATCTATCTCTATCCCACACGGGAAGGCGCAGAGCCGGTCGCCACCTATGTCGATGCCCGCCGCCAGAGCGACGGACTCGATGTCGACCGCGCTGCCTGCGTCAAAGCTTTGCGACGATAAGGAAAATCAGGGCTGCACAACAGGCCCGACAATTGCCTGTTCATAGCGCTCGCACACCGCCTGCACCTCTTCGGGCCGATGGGGTAAAGGCAGACTGCCCATTGCCTGAAAAAAGCGATCATGCCGTGCCGGGGTCGCGACAAGCATCATACAGGCGCTGCCATCCAGGGCCGAAAAACTATGCACATCGCCTTGGGGCACAAAGACCGAGGCGCCGCATTCCGCCAAAAAACGATCATTCCCGACGAGAAACAGCAAATGCCCGCGTGTAACGGTGAACAGTTTGTCTTCGGTGAAGGATATATGAGCCGGAGCGCCAAGTGCAGGCGCGACAGTCAACGCCATGGCCGTCAGGGGCGCCGCCTCTCCGCCCAGCAATATCTCGGCATGGATGCCCGAAAAATCTGCTGTGCCACATGTCGCAAGCAAGCCACGCGGTATATCCGGACCGGTATCTGTTTCAGTCATAATCATTCCTCAAATGGTTCACTTGGCTTTAGCACTTGCGCCACTGCCTGATTATCCGGCAGATAATGGACAGATAATCCTAAATTCTGGACAATAATGGTGAAGCTCGATCCTCTTCAGGCCTTTGTTGCGGTAGTGCGCGCAGGAGGCTTTTCCGCCGCTGCTCGACGCAGCGGAACACCGCGTTCAACACTCAGTCTTCAGGTTCGTTCGCTCGAACAATCTCTTGACCTCCGGCTCCTCAAGCGCTCGACCCGCTCCATCACACTGACCGAGGACGGACAGCGCCTGTTTCAGGAAGCCGATGGTCTTCTGGACAGGCTGGACCGCACCATGGAGAGCCTGCGTGGCCATTCCGGTACTTTGCAGGGGCTGATCCGCATTACTGCACCCAGCGATTTCCCAGGCCTGTTTCTGGCTGAGGCGGTAGCCGGCTTCACCCGCCAACACCCGGAAGTGCGTTTTGCGATCACGCTCACCAATACCAAGATCGATCTTGTCCGCGAAAATATCGATATCGCAATCCGTGCCGGCCGCAATCATGCGCCGGATGCAGTGGAACGGCCCTTACTCGACATGGAATGGACCTTTTGTGCAAGCAGCGAATGGGTCGCACATCACGGACAGCCGCGCGCAATAGCCGACATCACGCAATTTATTGCTCCGCCTGTCGCTTTGCGAAACTATCTCAAGGGTGTCGTTCTCGGTGGAGCAGAGCTTCCCGAACCCGCAATCGAAGTGGACAACCACTTTATGGCCCGGGATCTTGTGGTTTGCGGCTTCGGCGTCGGCCTGTTGCCGACCGGACTGTGCCGCGAAGCGCTGGCAAACGAACAAATGCAGCAGCTGTTGCCCGATAGCATCCAGGGCAGCACCAGGCTTACACTGACGTTCCCTTCCCGCGCCGATATGGTCCCGCGCATACGCGCATTCGCCGATTATTTGTGCGGCACCTTGCAGAACAGACAACTATTGCAAAAAATCCCTCGGTAACATTGATTTAAACCTCTGCGCACACAATGCCGACCGGACACGGAAAGGGCTTCTCCGGGGCATGAATATGCAATTCGAGAAAATTGCGCAGTCAATTGCGGCAGACGGGATCATTGCCTCTTCAGATATTCTGGCCTTGCGGCGCACAGGCTGGTCCGACGGAGAAATTACACCGTCTCAGGCCAAAGCGATTTTCGATCTTAACGATGCACTGACCGAACGGCCCGAAGAATGGGTAGACTTCTTTGTCGAAGCGATTGGCGACCATGTGCTGAACGGCATCGATCCGAAAGGCCATGTCAGCGAGGAACAGGGATACTGGCTCATTTCCCGGCTTAGCGACTCGGGGCATCTGAACAGTATGGCCGAGCTGCATCTGCTTACCCGGCTGGTCGAGCAGGCTGACAGCGTACCCGAAAATCTGAGGTGCTTTATTCTGGAAGAATTGGAGCGGGCGATCCTCACCGGTACTGGCCCCACACGCTGCGGAGGTGAACTGGCCGCAAACCATGTAACATCAGCCGAATGCACGATCTTGCGTCGTGTGATTTTTGCTCCGGCGAGTGACCGGCCGGCCGCTGTCAGCAAGCGCGAAGCGGATCTGCTGTTCCGCATCAAACAGGCGACGCGCCATGCTGAAAATGCGCCCGAATGGGAGCAGCTCTTCGTACAGGGCGTAGCCAATTATCTGCGGGGCTTTTCGCCAAGTAACGCGCAATTATCGCGTAAAAAGGCCAAAGCACTGGACAAATTCATGAGCGACCGGAATCATCATGCAGGTCGCTTCTTGGGCCGTATGGCGCAGGAAGCTCCCAATAGTATGGGGGTGGTTTTCGGCAGAAAGCGCACAGATTCCACTGTCAGCCTCGATAAGCAGGTGGCACGGGCTGCACAGATTTCCACTACCGAACAGAAATGGCTCGACGACCATCTCGGTCCCAGGGGTGAGCGAGACGATTATGACTGCGCCTTGCTGGCTTTTCTCTCAGAAGAGCGGGGCTGACCCTATTCACCAGCCAACGCGCAACTATCAGACCATAAAGCTTTCACCGCAACCGCAGGCACCTTTGGCATTGGGATTATCAAACACGAAACCGGCAGTGAAATCATCCTCCTGCCAGTCCATGACCGATCCCACCAGATAAAGCACCGAAGCGCCGTCAATATAGAACAGGCCGCCGGGGGTTTCGATCTTCTCATCGAAATTATTCTCTTCGGTCACATAATCGACCGAATAAGCAAGGCCCGAACAGCCGCGACGAGGCGTGGAGAGTTTGACACCGATCGCCCCTTCCGGTGCTTTCGCCATCAGATCGGCAATGCGTTGCTCAGCCGCAGGAGTGAGAGACACGGCAGCGGGGCGAGTGCGGGTTTTGGTTTCAGCCATCATAGCATTCCCAGTTCGAGACGCGCTTCATCGCTCATTTTGGCAGGATCCCATGGCGGGTCCCAGGTTACATTGACCTGTGCATCGCGCACGCCCGGAATATTGCCGATCCGCAATTCGATTTCGCCAGGCATGGTCTCAGCCACAGGACAATGCGGTGTGGTCAGAGTCATGGTGATCGCGACATCGGCATCGTCGGTGACATCGACACCATAGATGAGACCAAGATCGTAAATATTCACCGGAATTTCCGGATCGTAAATATCCTTCAGCGCTTCGATCACCGCCTCATAAAGCGGGCCGCCCGGCTCCCCGGCGGATATCCCTTCAGGGGCTTTTGCAAGGAAACCATCGAGATAATCTTTCTTGCGTTCGCCGTTTTCCTCGGACTCCTCCGTCGGGGACGGGATATCCGAGACGCGTGCACGCGGGGGCTTGTCCACGCCAATCACTTGCTCCGTGGGCGGCGGTGCAGCGACATATTCCTTCTTTTCGCTCGTCTCGCTCATCCGAAAATCCTCTTGGTACGCTCGATGCCGCGAATCAGTGCCGCCACATCCTCTTCATCACTATACAGGCCGAAGCTGGCGCGGGCCGTGGCGGGAACGCCGAGATGCTCCATCAGCGGTTGCGCGCAGTGATGACCGGCGCGAATCGCAACATTCTCTTCATCCAATATGGTGCCGAGATCATGCGGGTGAACCCCCAGCATGGCGAAACTGACGATTCCGGCCGAATCTTCCGGCCCGAAAACGGTCACATCATTCATGCCGCGCAAAGCCTCCCGCGTCTGCGCAACCAGCCGCGCTTCATGGGCATGAATTGTATCGAGCCCGGTATCTGTCACATAGTCGCAGGCTACGGCCAGACCGATAGCCTCGACAATAGCCGGCGTCCCGGCTTCAAAACGCTGCGGGGCCGGGGCGTAGGTGGTCTTTTCAAAAGTCACCTTGTCGATCATCGACCCACCGCCCTGCCAGGGCTTCATACTGTCGAGAATATCCGCTCGGGCCCACAGAGCACCAATCCCGGTGGGCCCGTAAAGCTTGTGACCGGAAAAGGCGTAGAAGTCGCAATCAAGCGCCCCAACATCCACTGAAATTCTGGGAACGGCCTGACAGCCATCAAGCAGCAGCTTGGCCCCGACACAATGGGCCAGCCCGGCTGCCCGCTTCACATCGAGCACCGAACCGAGCACATTCGAAATATGCGCCAGCGCCACCAGCTTGTGCTGTGGTGTCAGCATCTGTTCCATCGCATCGAGATCGATCGCTCCGTCAGCCGTGAGCGGGCAAACATCGATTTCAATTCCTATCCGGTCGCGCAAAAGTTGCCATGGCACGATATTGGAATGATGCTCGAGCTGCGACACGAGGATACGATCCCCGGCTTTCAGCCAGTTTTCTCCCCAGCTATAAGCCACCAGATTGATCGCTTCAGTGGCGCCGCGGGTGAAAACGACTTCCTCTTCACGGCCCCCGATAAATTCAGCCACCCGGCGGCGGGCGGCTTCATAACCCAGCGTCATTTCAGCCGAGCGCCCATAAACACCGCGATGCACAGTCGCATAGTCGGAGCCTATCGCCCGGGAAACCGCGTCAATCACCGCTTGCGGCTTCTGCGCTGTGGCCGCAGTATCGAGATAATGCCAAGGTTGCCCTTCGGCATTCAACATGCCTGGGAAATCAGCTTTGCGGGTCAACAGAGCATTCTCGCTCATAAGGCGTCTCCCAACGCTTTCAGCGCATGATCGAGCAACTCGCCCTGCTGCACTTCATCATCCAGCGCCGCGAAGGCGTCCGCCAGAAAAGCGCGAACCAGCAGCTTGCGAGCTTCCTCGGGCGGCAAGCCACGAGCGGCCATATAGAAGCGCGCCTGTTCATCGAGTTGGCCGACCGTTGCGCCATGCGCGCATTTCACGTCATCGGCAAAAATCTCGAGCTGCGGCACGGCATTGGCAGCAGCGCCGCGCTCCAGCAACAGGCCCTTAAAGTCCTGCGCTGCATCGGTCTTCTGCGCGTGGCGAGCGACATCGATCCGGCCGAGAAAGTTGCCCACGCCCTTGCCCCAGTGAACAGCGCGAACCGTCTGATTGGAAGTCGCTTCCGGTTCGGCATGGATCACATGCGTCACAAATTCACGTGTCGTCTGCTCACCACCCAGCGTCACACCGCCAAATTCGAAATGGGCGCCCCTGGCCAGCTTAATATCTAGTTCGATCCGCGCAAATTGACTCGCGGCATTAACGGCGAAGATTTCGCATCGCCCGCCTTCGCCAACCGATACACGCAATCGCCGCAAATCGACGTCGTCGGAGCCATCGAGCAGAAAGACGTCACGATAGGTGTCACCGGGCGCAATGGCGATTTCCTGCCAGTCATTGATCGCCGCAAGATCAAGCGTATGGAGCGCATCCACATCCGAATAGCGCCATTCTTCCGCTTTGCGGGTCGGATAGGTTGCTGCCTCAACCATCAGGCCGCCACCGCTTCATAGCCTTCGCTTTCGAGTTGAAGAGCCAGATCCGGTCCGCCCGTCTTCACAATGCGCCCCTTGGCCAGAACATGCACAATATCGGGCTTCACATAATCGAGCAGGCGCTGATAATGGGTGATTAGCAGAACACCCTTGTCGGGTGCACGCATGATCGTGTTGATGCCTTCGCCAACAATTTTCAGCGCATCGATATCGAGGCCGGAATCCGTCTCATCCAGAACGGCGAATTTGGGATCGAGAATGCCCATCTGAACCATTTCGGCGCGCTTCTTTTCACCGCCTGAAAAACCGACATTCACATTGCGCTTGAGCATATCCATATCGAGCCGCAGCAAACCGGCCTTTTCCTTTGCCAGTTTGAGAAATTCACCGCCGCTCAGCGGTTCTTCCCCACGATATTTGCGCTGCGCATTCAAAGCTTCACGCAGAAACTGCACATTCGATACGCCAGGTATTTCAACCGGATATTGAAAGCCCAGAAATGTCCCGGCAGCAGCACGCTCATGTGGCTCCATCGACAACAAATCCTCACCGTTGAAAGTCACTGTCCCCTGAGTCACTTCATAGCCAGGGCGACCACCCAGCACATAAGCGAGGGTGGATTTGCCCGCGCCATTCGGCCCCATAATGGCATGCACTTCACCGGCATTTACTTCGAGATCGAGCCCCCGGAGGATTTCTTTGCCGTCAATTTCGGCATGAAGGTTTTCGATTTTAAGCATATCTGTCTCTTCTGTATGAGCGGACTGGCGTTAGCCTTCAGGGCAGCGCATCCGCTTGAAACTATAGGTATCGGTGGATGTAATGAGGGTCTGTCCATCACCGGAAAGCTGATAGCGCGCCGTCGATTCCCAACTTTCTCCTTCGCCGCTATAGCTGGCGGTAATCAGGATCTCTCGCGGACCGACAGTTTCAATCTGTGTGATGTTGCCTGTGGCCTCCCAGCCACGCAATGCATCACTTTCGATTGTCAGCGTCGCATCGCTTGGTTGCTGGCAGAATTGCGCCGCTTCCTCCCAACGACCCTGAAAAGCCTGCGGCACCTGTACATTGCTTTGCGCCGTAACAGTGACGGGAGCAGCCGCAAAAAGCAGTGTCAAAAGGCCAATCCGCATCCTCATCATCCAACGCTTCCTTCCAGCGAAATCGCCAGAAGCTTCTGCGCCTCAACGGCAAATTCCATCGGCAGCTCTTTCAGGACTTCTTTGGCAAAGCCATTCACGATAAGCGCTACAGCCTGCTCTTCATCCAGCCCTCGCTGCATCGCATAGAACAGCTGGTCATCACTGATCTTGGAGGTGGTCGCCTCATGCTCAATCTGCGCGGTGGGATTCTTCACCTCGATATAAGGCACCGTATGCGCACCGCTCTGGTCACCGAGCAGCAGCGAATCACACTGCGTGAAGTTGCGCACATTCTCGGCATTGGGTCCAACCCGAACAAGACCGCGATAGGTATTGTTACTGTAGCCAGCGGAAATACCCTTAGAAATGATCGTCGAGCGGCTGTTCTTGCCGTTATGCACCATCTTGGTGCCGGTATCGGCCTGCTGACGATTATTGGTTACCGCCACCGAATAGAATTCGCCGACCGAATCCTCACCATTGAGCACACAGCTCGGATATTTCCAGGTCACCGCACTGCCGGTTTCAACCTGCGTCCAGCTGATCTTGGATCGGGCGCCCTGACACAGACCACGCTTGGTGACGAAATTATAGATCCCGCCTTTGCCCTCAGCATCACCGGGATACCAGTTCTGGACAGTCGAATATTTGATCTCTGCATCATCAAGCGCAACCAGTTCCACCACAGCGGCATGGAGCTGATTCTCATCACGCATCGGCGCTGTGCAGCCTTCCAGATAGGACACGTAAGAGCCCTTTTCGGCTACGATCAACGTCCTTTCGAACTGTCCCGTATTTTCCGCATTGATACGGAAATAGGTTGAAAGCTCCATCGGGCAGCGCACCCCTTCGGGAATGTAAACGAAGGTGCCATCCGAAAAGACCGCGCTGTTTAGTGTGGCGAAGAAATTATCACGCTGCGGCACGACCTTGCCCAGCCATTTCTTCACCAGATCGGGATATTCGCGCAATGCTTCGCTGATCGACAGAAAGATGACGCCTGCTTTTTGCAGTTCATCGCGAAAAGTGGTGGCAACCGATACGGAATCGAACACGGCATCGACCGCGACCTTGCGCGCACCTTCCACTCCGGCGAGGACTTTCTGCTCCTCAATCGGAATGCCCAGCTTTTCATATACAGAGAGGATTTCGGGATCGACCTCATCAAGGCTTTTCACCGCGTCCTTCTTTTTGGGCGCAGCGTAATAATAAGCATCTTGATAATCGATGGCAGGGTAACCCAGCTTCGCCCAGTTGGGCTCTTCCATAGTCTGCCATAAACGAAACGCCTTGAGGCGCCATTCGAGCATCCAATCCGGCTCCTGCTTCTTGGCCGAAATGAAACGAATCGTATCTTCGTTGAGACCTTTGGGCGCAAATTCCTGCTCAATATCGGAGGAAAAGCCGAACTCGTAGGTTTCCAGCCGTTTCGCGGCATCGCGAGCGGACTGATCCTGAATTGTAGTGCCCTGTTCGGGTGTATCTGCGGTTTTCATCTCTTCACTCATGCAGGCTGTTCCATTGGAGCCGGCTCCAGCCGGGCGAGGCGACTCAGCGGCACGTCAGCAAGCGCACCGCGCAATGCCTCATTTACGATTGGCCAATGCGGGCGCACCGTGCAGCTTTTTTCCAGCGCGCAATCATGACGCGAGGATTCGACACAGGCGGTCAGCGCAATCGGCCCTTCAACTGCTTCGACAATATCGGCCAGACTAATGGCTGCGGCCGGCCGGGCGAGCTGCAACCCCCCCTTCACACCGCGCACCGAATGCAGCAAGCCAGCTGCGCTGAGCAGGCTGACCAGCTTCTGTACCGTAGGAATGGGGAGACCGGTTTCTTCCGCCAGCTGGGTGGCAGAAACGCGCGTGGAGCCGCAATGGCGCGCGGCGGCGCTCATTGCTACGACAGCGTAATCTGCCATACTGCTCAATCGCATTTCATTTCCGTTTCCGGCCCTGCTGCGGGCCTGTCCCATATGACCCGTTAAAACGCTCTATCTTAAATCGGAGCGATTTTCTCCGGTTTCACCTAGGAGCCTTTCCCCCCCTTTTCAATCGTTGCAACATATGGAAATCGATAGAAATTCTAATGAGTGACGAAGAGATAAGAAAACGAAGCATCCGAATCGTAGGACGACTCACAAACCTGCATCTGCAAGGCAATTGCGATTAGCAAAATTTCTTGCAGCAACTCTCTGATTTGCATAAAAAAAGGGCGACAGCTTCTGCTGCCGCCCTCTAAGTCGAGAACTCGTTGCATTCCTGCTCCGAGCCCTTCGGGTCGCAAGTTGAGTTTTGCTATATCCCTATCGAAATAATTGTAGGAAGACGACAAAGACCTGCAAAACATATGCGTGTGCATAATTTTTATGATGCGACTCTGAGCGAGTGACAGCATACAATCCCTCTGGCATGGCTTGCCCCATGCTTTACGAGCTTGTGAAAAAGGCTGTTTTCGCCATCGATCCCGAGCGAGCCCATGGGCTCGCTCTGCGTAGTTTACGTCTTTTGCCCGGTAAAATTTCCGGCTCCTCCGATAGCAAATTGACTGCCACTGTAGCGGGACTGTCTTTTCCCAATCCTGTTGGCCTTGCTGCCGGTTTCGACAAGGATGGAGAAGTTCCGGATGCCATATTGCGCCTCGGTTTCGGATTTGCCGAGGTCGGCTCGATCACACCGCGCCCTCAAACCGGCAACCGCAGGCCACGCCTGTTCCGTCTGGAAGCAGACCAGGCTGTTATCAACCGGATGGGCTTCAATAATGGAGGCGCCGAAGCTGCCGCACGCCGCCTGAGCAAACGTCACGGCAAACCGGGTATTGTCGGCATCAATATCGGCGCGAACAAAGATTCTAACGACCGGGTGGCCGATTATGCTGAAATGACTCGCATAATGGCACCGATCGCCTCCTATCTCACAGTCAATATTTCGAGCCCCAACACACCGGGTCTGCGCGCCTTACAGGATGAAGCGGCACTCACCACACTGCTTGACGCCGTGATTGAAGCACGTGGTATCCACCATGTCCCGATTTTTCTGAAAGTCGCGCCCGACCTTGAACCCGCCGATATCGATGCCATTGCCCGGATCGCACTCGATAAAAAGCTCGGCGCCCTGATTGTCAGCAATACCACCATTGCCCGTCCTCCGCTAAATTCACCGCATGCCAGCGAAGCCGGCGGCCTTTCAGGAGCACCTTTGAAGGAACTTGCGCTCACCCGCTTGCGCGAGTTCCGTAAGGCAACCGGCGGCGCACTTCCGTTAATCGGTGTTGGCGGTATCGCAACAGCAGAAGATGCCTGGGAAAGAATTCGCGCCGGAGCGAGCTTAATTCAGCTTTACAGCGCCATGGTCTATGCCGGACCGGGCATTGCCCGCCAGATCACGCGCGGGCTGGAACAACTGATGGAGCGCGACGGTTTCTCGTCTATCACGGAAGCGGTAGGGAGTGAATGACGATCCGATTGCATCAAAATAGATTGCAACGAGATGCTGACAGCAGCAATGGCCTGCTTGTCTACGGTTTATCATGCCCCTAACGCCTTGATTGTAACGGGCCGGCCGACCGGCACCGCATGGAGGATGTCGCAAAGTGCAGCTTTCAGACTTTGCCGCGGCGAACAATCTCGTTCGCCTGTTTCTTGACCGCGCCGATGCGCTGGGCGATGCGCCTTTTCTGACTGCTAAGCGGGACGGAAAGTGGCAATCCCTGAGCTGGACACAAGCAGCGCAAAAGGTGTGTCTGCTGGCGGAAGGTTTGCGACGCATGGGCCTGCAAGATGGTGACCGGGTGGTTCTGGTTTCCGAAAATCGCCCCGAATGGTGCATTGCGGATCTTGCTATCATGGCAGCCGGCTGCATCACCACACCAGCCTATATTACCAATACAGAACGAGACCACGTCCATATCCTGTCCGATTCCGGCGCGAGGGCAGTGATCGTATCGACCGCGAAGCTTGCCAAACCGCTGTTGCCTGCGATCACACGTACAGGAATCGCAGAACATGCGATTGGCATGGAAAAGTTACGCAGCGCCCAGTCGGGCAGCTTTTCCTGTCATCAGTGGGACGATCTCCTGCAGGGCGATCCCACTGCTGCGCGGTCAGCGGTGGATCAGCGGATCGCCACCATCAAACGTGAAGATACCGCCTGTATCATCTATACAAGCGGTACAGGCGGTGCTCCCCGCGGCGTTATGCAGCATCACGGCGCGATCCTGAGCAATGTTGATGGTGCAGCAACTTTGCTGGACGAAAATTTCCACGCCTGGGATCATCGCTTCCTGTCTTTTTTGCCATTGAGTCATGCCTATGAACATACGGCGGGTCAGTTCCTGCCCATCGGATTGGGATCGGAAATCTGGTATGCTGAGGGTCTCGACAAGCTGGCTGGCAATATCGAGGAAGCAAGCCCGACATTAATGATTGTGGTGCCGCGCCTGTTCGAAGTGTTGCGTACCCGAATGATGAAGCAGATTGCCAAACAAGGTAAAGTACCCGGTTTTCTGCTCGACAAGGCGATCGCACTGGCCGAACGGCAATCCAGCGGTAAGACGCGACCGGGCGACAGACTACTTGATCTGCTGCTCGAAAAGACACTGCGTCCGAAAATCCGCGCCCGTTTCGGCGGACGGATGAATGCGCTGATTTCCGGCGGTGCCCCGCTCAACCCCGATGTGGGGCGTTTCTTTCAGGCGCTTGGTCTTATCATGCTGCAAGGCTATGGCCAGACGGAGGCCGCTCCAGTTATCAGCTGCAACCATCCCGGAGCCGGAATCAAGCTCGACACGGTGGGCCCGCCGCTCAAGGATGTAGAAGTCAGAATTGCCGACGATGGCGAAATTCTGGTGCGTGGCGAGCTGATTATGCATGGCTATTGGCGCAATCCAGCAGAAACCGCACGCGCATTGCAGAATGGCTGGCTCCATACAGGCGATATTGGCCATTTCGACGATGGCGGACGGATCAAGATTACCGACCGCAAAAAAGACATGATCGTTAACGATAAGGGGGACAATATAGCCCCGCAGAAGGTTGAAGGGATGCTGACTCTGCAGCCTGAAATCGGACAGGCGATGATCGCGGGCGAACAGAAGCCTTATGTTGTCGGCCTGATCGTGCCCGATGAAGAATGGGCTATGGAATGGGCCTCTGCCAATGGTGCGCCCAAAGATCTTGCTGCTCTAAAAGATGATGCGAACTTCCGTCAGGCCATCCGCGATTCCATCGACCGGGTTAATCGCGAATTGTCCGTCACAGAAAAAGTACGCCAGTTTGTTTTTGCGGATACGCCCTTTACGATCCAGAACGAGCAATTGACGCCGAGCCTTAAAATCCGTCGGCACAAGATTCGTGAACAATATGGTGCGCGAATGGACAGTCTCTATCGCAGCTGAACAAGCTTTGCCTGAATTATAAACAAAAATCGCTAAGCAACTGCGTCATCGAGATGACCGGGATAGAAGCGTGGTTCATCATCAGACCAGGCTGGGGCAGTTGCGGCCGCTTCACTGAGAGACCGGAGCAAGATCTTACGCCGTTCTGGGCGGATCTGCGGCAAAGCAGCCGCAGCACAAAAGACCGAAGGAAGCCAAGGGCGCGCAGCCGCTCCCATAAGCCGCTCATAAAGAAAGCGAAACGAGCCGAAACTCTCGAGCCTGTTCTGCGCCAGATCGAATGCTGCCATGCATAAAAGTGGTGCCAGAAAGATATCTATATCTTCGGCGCAGGGACCGGATAAAAGCATTTTCCGAAGAGAGGGCAAGGCGTGGTAAGCGTTGCAATGCTCGCGCAACATAGCCCGATCACCAGCGCCACGCGCCCAATAATGGATAGCATCGCACCGGGCCAAACCAATATCCAGCGCCCGTTCAATATAATCCTGCTCGGCCACTGTAAAACCGGCGAATTCGCGCCATTCGGCGATTGTCAGTGACACAGTTGCTGTATTTCCCACGATCATCCCGTTCATTGTCCCGAACAGAAGGATCGCAGATTAAGATTAGCAACCGGTAAAGCCGGCACTCCGCTATCCGCAAAAGCGAGGTCTATACAGTCTCAGATCAAGCCGGAAAGAGGACTGGACGGATCAGCATATTTGCGCGTCCCCATTCGCCCGGCAAGATAGGCGTCACGCCCGGCCTGTACAGCATATTTCATCGCTCGTGCCATACGGACCGGATCTTTCGCTTCGGCAATTGCCGTGTTCATCAGCACACCATCGCACCCCAGCTCCATCGCCACTGCTGCATCGCTCGCCGTGCCGACACCCGCATCGACCAGCACCGGAACATTGGCGCCTTCCACGATCAGGCGAATAGTCACTCGATTCTGGATACCAAGCCCCGATCCGATCGGTGCACCGAGCGGCATTATGGCGACTGCACCGGCTTCTTCCAGCTGCTTGGCGGCAATGGGATCATCCGTGCAATAAACCATCGGTTTGAACCCTTCGGCAACCAGCGTTTCGGTAGCCCGTAAAGTCTCACGCATATCGGGATAAAGCGTGCGCGCTTCACCCAGAACTTCGAGCTTCACTAGATCCCAACCGCCTGCTTCACGCGCAAGCCGCAAGGTCCGTATGGCTTCCTCTGCCGTGAAGCAGCCTGCCGTGTTAGGCAGGTATGTAACCTTCTGCGGATCGATATAGTCAGTCAACATAGGTGCCTGTGGGTCCGACACATTCACCCGGCGAACCGCCACGGTGACGATTTCGGCTCCGGCAGCTTCCATCGCCGCAGCATTCTGTGCGAAATCCTTATATTTGCCTGTTCCGACAATCAGCCGCGACGTAAAACGATGCCCTGCTACTTCCCAGCTATCGTCATCGACAGATGCCGCATCGCCACCTCCCACGAAATGAACGATTTCCAGCCTGTCGCCATCGACGAGCGGAGCGTCTCCCAATGTGGAGCGCGGCACGATTGTGCCATTGCGCTCCACAGCCACTTTTTCAGGCGTGAGATCAAGCTCCTCAACCAGCTTGGCAATAGTGGAGGCTTCGGTGCGGCGGGTTTCACCATTAACGGTGAGTGTGAGCGGTGCAGTCATGCCCTGCGAGATAGCGAGTGTTACGCCGGGCGCAAGTTGAGCAAGTGCCCCAATGCAACAAGAAACACTCCTGCCACTGTCAGTACAGCTTCTTCTACCCCATGGCCGACAAAGAGGGCGACGGCCATACAGGACAGGCCGGCGGTCGCCACAAGAAGCGGCAAACGGCGGCGATGGCGCATCGTGCCAAGACCGATGGCCAAGCCAGCGATCAGCGTCGCCGCCGCCAGACCATAACGATGAATTTCAGGTGCCAGTAAAAGACCCCCGCCGAGACCTAAAACGGCCACCACCACCACGCCGGCAACACAGTGCACAGCGCACAGCGCAGAAAGCATGACACCGAGACGATCGAGCCGATGACGAATCGAAGGAGGACAACTTGCCATAGAACTCCTCTATGTGACAGTATAACATTGCGCAAGAGCTGAAGTGGGCTCTGCCCGGTTGAAAGGGGGTTGTGATGCGACGAAACAGGCTTGCATTACTTGCGATTTGGCGATTTCCGTCGCAAGCACACGAGCCATGATTCCCGTGTCTTCCCATAAAGCCGGTTCAATCGGCTCACATATCGGCCCTCTGCGTCCGCTGGCTCTCGCCTATTGGCTGCTGGCAGTCGCGGCACTGGTGGTTGTGATGGTGGCAGTCGGCGGCATTACCCGCCTGACGGAAAGCGGCCTGTCAATCACAGAATGGAAACCGGTAACGGGAGCGCTTCCGCCCCTGACCCATGCGCAATGGCAGGCGGAGTTTGAAGCCTATCGCCAGATTCCCGAATATGTGCAGATCAACGGCCCTGCAGGAATGACACTGGCCGACTATAAGTTCATTTATTTCTGGGAATGGTTTCATCGCCTGCTCGGGCGATTGATTGGACTGGCCTTTGCCGTACCGCTGGTGTGGTTCTGGATGCGACAGGCCATCCCTCCAGGCTATAAACGGCGACTGCTCGCCCTGCTTGCTCTGGGTGGCCTGCAAGGCGTGTTCGGCTGGTTAATGGTGGAATCGGGCCTGACAATCCGCACTGATGTCAGCCATTTCTGGCTTTCCATTCATTTGCTGACGGCGCTGTTCACGCTGGCTGGTCTGGTATGGACAGCGCTAGACTTGCGCGATCTTGAAGCCAGCCCGATGGCCCGGCCCGCACGGCTGACATGCCTTCCGGCCCTTGCTGCGCTGGCTCTCTTTATTCAGCTTTTGCTTGGTGCTTGGGTAGCGGGGCTCAATGCCGGCCTGGCTTCCGATACATGGCCATTGATGCAGGGGCGCTTTTTCCCCGAAGTCAACTGGAGCCATGGTGTTTTCTGGGCCGTCACCCACGATCCGTTCTTGATTCACTTCATGCATCGCTGGTGGGCCTGGGTGGCTGTCGCCGCGTTAATCATGCTCGGCCGGCTTGCGCGCAGCGAAGGGGACCGCCCCGCTTCCATTGCAGTCCATAGCGCTTTTGGCATCCAAATCCTGCTCGGCATCACCACAGTGCTGACCGGTGTTGCCCTGTGGGTGGCAGCGCTGCATCAGCTTGTCGGCGCTCTGCTGGTATGCGCCACCACCTGGGCAGCGCATTCGGCAGGCCGCCGGATATCGACCGGTCCACGTCTGCGCCCTGTCTGACAACGCGTTTCCTGGCGGGAGCGAAAGGCGCAATTCGGACACCACCTGATGCAGAGAGGTATTATTTTACCTCTCTGCTAACCCCCGGATTTGCTTGACTTACACACTATAAAGCGACAAATGACGCCCACTTAGTGCTGGCGGACCGGCTTTGCGATTCTTCCTGTTTGAGAATCTTCGGCATGGCATACCGTAAGCCTGACATTCAAAATGCAAGGACTTGAACAGCCATGAAGGCTTTGACCAAGACCACACAGTCGATCAAGCCGGCTGATGTGGAAAAAAAATGGCACATTATTGATGCCGAAGGGCTGGTCGTCGGCCGCCTCGCCAGCATCGTTGCCAACATCCTGCGCGGCAAGACCAAGCCAAGCTTCACCCCACATGTCGATTGTGGCGATCACGTGATCGTCATCAATGTCGACAAGGTGGCGTTTACTGGCAAGAAGCGCAACGAAAAGACATATTACAAGCACACCGGCTATGCAGGCGGTATCAAGGAAGTGACTGCGGACAAAGTTCTCGACGGTCGTTTTCCTGAACGTGTGCTGGAAAAGGCTGTTGAGCGCATGATCCCGCGCGGCCCGCTCGGTCGTCAGCAGATGAAGGCTCTGCACCTCTACACCGGCACTGAACACCCGCATGACGGCCAGAAGCCGGAAGTGCTCGACGTTGCTTCGATGAACCGCAAGAACAAGGTTGGCGCATAATGGCTGACGAAAAGAACACCGTTTCCGACCTCGCCGATCTGAAGAATATCGCGAGCGATGCTCCGGCAGCCGACACTGCCGTTGCTGTTGATGAAAATACTACAGCTCCGGCCGCACCGACCACACCGCTGCGTGAACAGGAACTGGACGCCCAGGGCCGTGCCTATGCAACCGGTCGGCGTAAAGACGCTACCGCTCGCGTGTGGATCAAGCCGGGCACCGGCAAGGTCACAGTGAATGGCCGCGATCAGGAAGTCTATTTCGCACGTCCGACGCTGCGCCTGATCATCAACCAGCCTTTCGAAATTACTGAACGTGAAGGCCAGTATGACGTCGTTGCCACGGTAACGGGCGGTGGCCTGTCTGGTCAGGCTGGTGCAGTGAAGCATGGCATCAGTCAGGCGCTGTCGAAATACGAACCGGCGCTGCGCGCAACCGTGAAGTCAGCCGGCTTCCTGACGCGTGACAGCCGTGTGGTTGAACGTAAAAAGTATGGCCGTGCCAAGGCACGTCGCAGCTTCCAGTTCTCGAAACGCTAAGTTTCGCAATATATCGATACGAAAAGGCGGCTCTCTGGGGCCGCCTTTTTGTTACATCGCACTTCTTGTCTGTGCATGTGCATGTCAGCAATTCAGAGCGGCTATTCTCTCTGCTATATCCGGCTCACTCTTTAACGCCCCCAAACTCTCAATCATGTCACGATCAGCGGGTGTGCAATAAAGATGCGTTGCGAGCACTTCAAAACGTTCGTCCAGAAGATTAGCAGCGGTACTTTTATCATTCCTTCCCGCAACGAAGTGAAGTTTAAGTGCAAGTGCATCAGCATAGCCAAACCGCATACCGGACGGCGCCTGACGGACATAATCGAGATAACTGTCGAGAATGTCTTCTCCATAAGCCAAATCGTTTCGCTCTATAGCATCTTTTACCAGTATTTCCGTCATTTCGGCGAAGGGCCAGCCTGTTGCTGCACCATTCGGTCCGGACAATAGAGGGCGCGCACTCTCAAGCGTTTTGCGGGCCTCATCATAATTCTCCAGTTCCAGAAGATATTCAGCTCTCTGCCGTAAGGCAAAAGCCAGTGCAAAATCATCTTTGCGAATACCAGCTTCTTCAATTATCTGAATCTGCTTGTCTTTCGCTTTGACGGCTTCTGTCCACTCCTTCGCATCAGCACGTACATGAGCCTGTGTGCGATAAGCCTGCATCAATATGGTGCGTTGCAAAGGAAAACGCGGCGTGCCGATCAGGGTAATAATTTTCCGGCCAAGTGCGAGCGCTTTACGATGTTGTGTTTTCGAATCGTAAGTGGGTTCCTCTGCCGCGAAGTCCTGCCGGATAAGCAACTGCAAAGGCTGCAACAACGGCCAACAGGTGCTGGCAGCCTCCAACAGATGTGATTCCCGCATTTCATTACAACTGGTAATATCTCCACGATCTTCGCGCGGAATCCGATGGCCGAGAATAGGAATATTGGCCCATTCCAGCAAAGTCTGACCATCTTCGGGTGGCGTATCAGGATAAGTAATATCCCATTGCGCCATGGCAGACTGTGGCAAAATCATCGCCGCGAGCACGACAACCGAACCGCCCAGACAAAAACGCCGGTTTATGCCTGCTTTTGCCATATGCACTCTAATGAATCGGTGGATCGGTACGCGGAACGGTTCCGATCGGCGCCACCGGATCTTCAGGATCCCGCGGCGGCGTTGCATCATCAGGCACATCGCGGATCATCATCTGACGTGAATCGATATCGTCAATATTACGCACTATAACATCCAGGGTTTCGCCATCCCAGCGAATCTCGTTGAAACTCTGCGGTGTGGACCGGATACGTTGCGACAAAGTGCCGGCACCAATCATGCGCACCGGGCCGCATTCCGTATCATGCGTCAGGTCGAAAGCATCATGCACATGGCCGCTCAAAACGGCGAGAACATTCCGGCGAGCCAGCTCTGTCAGTGCTTTTTGCCCGCCATGGGTCAGCGCCGTCCCATGGGTACCCACCTCTACCAATGGATGATGCACCGCCACCAAAGCCCGCGTCGTATCAGGCAAGTGATCGATAGCCTTGAGACAGCGCTCCAGCGCAGCCTTCCCAACCCAGCCTTTCGACCAGTTCAGCCGCGGCTGTGCACGCGCCGTGGTTTTAAGCGGAATGATCGCAAGATCGGGTAAATCGATTTCCCGCTCGACCAGTTCCTGGATCGCATGAAACCGCTTATAGGGAGTGAGAAACCGCTCCAGCAGATTAAAATAGGGCAGATCATGATTGCCCACCTCAACCGTCACCGGAACGTCGAGCGAACGTATCCAGTGACAGGCGGCATTGAATTCCCGATGTCGGGCCCGCATTGTGAGATCGCCCGTAATGGCAACGGCATCCGGTCGATGAGCAGCTATTTCCTGCCTTACCCAATCGAGCGCACGATTGTCTTCCAGACCGAAATGAATATCGCTGATATGAAAAAGATGAGTGCTTTTAATCATTCAGGAATCGTCGCTAACAGATCGACCTCACATAGAACCAGCAGGAATTCAGCTTCTTTATCCGTCGCACTGACCGGTTCCCCATCAAGCAACAAGTGTAAAGGTTCCCCTGAAAGATCACGCAAACGCAAACGACCAACTTTGCCAAGATCGTCATGCGGTCCTTCGCGGAAATTATGTTTCAGCAAAGCCACACCCTGAGCAACATACTCATCAACCGTCTCGGAATGATAGGCCGCTACAGCGATTCCATCATCCCATGGTGTCAGCATAATGAGCGGATAACCTTCGCGCTTTCCCATGGGCGGGTCTGTGCAGATTACGGTGGGGGCAGAAAGCGATTGCTCCAGCGCTTCTGCGGTTCCTTCCATCATTGCCTTGAGATCGTTCTGCCGCATGGCTTCGCGCACGTCGTTCCAGGCCGTCGCCGGGCCAACTAGCAGACCAGCCAATGCATCGCCCCGGGAACAACGAACGATACCGGGGCGCACAGTGCGAGCCTTGCCGCTTGCTATTTTCTCCAGAACCTCTTCCGTTTCGGCATATCCATGCAACCGGTTATAGAGAATGTTCATTGTCCCACCCGGCAGGACAAGCACATTGCCTTCCCAGCCATACAACCGGGTAATCAAGGCATTGGTCGTGCCGTCTCCGGCAAAGACTGCAACGGTCTCAATTCCGGCGGAACGAAGATCGGCTATCTTTGGCAAATCTTCGTCAGGAAAATGAATATGGCGAGCGACCATGAAGCCGGCATTACCGCAGCATCGCTGCAACAATTCCACCGTACCGTCATCATTGCTGCCGCTTGCAGAATTGGTCACCAACCAAATGGTGCGTGTCTGATCCATATCGTTGTAGTGCTTTTCAGGCGGTAGAAGTTCCCGGAGATTCATATTCGATGGGAAAGAATAAGCCAGCCAGCAAGACCATTCACCGCACTATAGCCGATATAGGCCCAGATCCAGCCGGCAAAGCCATTGGCTACCAGCAGCAAAGCACACAGCAGGACGAGAAACTCCACGAAAAGGCTGAAATTCTCTCCTAGCTTTTCCGTCAGCCATTGACGTTGCCAGATCATGGGATGGCGACTTTCCAGTACTGCTTTGTGAAGAGCGAAATTGCCAATGCCGAGCAGAAAGATCACTAAAATGGCCATGGTAAGAGAGTGTGCCTTAACATTCGTCGATTGCCAATTGCACTTCGCCGGACCCATCGCGGATTTCGTCGGAATGGCACATCCTTTGTCGGGCAACGACCCATGCTAATCGAAACTTGCGCGAAAGGCAGGATCAGCTGCCCTAATCATACTCCTGCGTCACGGTTCTCGTAAACAGTCCCGCGAGGATCGTGGCGTACAAACCGAAGGAGGAGATTATGATTTTTCGTACATTGATTTTCGCTGCCGCCGCCGCATCCACAGGCGCGATTGCTACCCCGGCGATGGCACGTCCCGTCGAATATGTGAAGGTAAGCGACCTACAACTTACCACCGCTGAAGGGCAAGCCGAACTGCAGCATCGACTGGATAGGGCTACACGCCATGTTTGCCGTTTCGACGATCACGGAAGCCTTCGCAGCGCCCGGGAAGAAAATGCCTGCTTTCGCAAAACGAGACAGGAAACAAAGATTCTCGTGGCAGAGCTCGTTTCCGAAAAGAAGAGCAAGCAGCAGCTCGGTGGTTAATAGTATGAAATTCGGCAGTCAGGGTGCCTGAAAGAAAAAGCAGGCACCCAACAGCCTCGGACATTCGGCATGAATCAACGTCGTACAAGATTGATGCGGGCTGCCACCGTCAGAATAGTAGGCCATATCAAAGTATTAATGATATCCATCAAACTTTGTCTGTAGGAAAACTGAGCGGAATGGGCGGATATATATAGAAAATCGAGAATTTCTCCTGAAACCGCAACTATAAACACCGTAATCCAGAGGCTTTTATCGCCCATACGGCCTCGGATAATAATCTGGACGATGAGAAATGTCAGCAGGCCAGCATGAACATATAAGGCATCACGGGAAGTTCCTGAAATCGCCATGAGCCAGACTTTACTGTCGTGAAACGCTTCAATCATCGTCCTGCCATTGCTTTAACCTTGCGAAGATAGGTTCGCCCAATTCGCAAGGCCTCACCATTTTCCAATTCTGCGCACCACACGCCCAACCCTTCATGTCGCAAGCCTCGAATGAAGTCTTTACGTAGGATCGTCGAGCGGTGAATACGTATGAAACGGGCAGGATCGAGCCTTTCCTCCAGTCCGGCGATAGTCTGCAGCAGAAGGTAGCTGCTATCTCCCACATGCAGGCGAACATAATCGCGCTCGGCATCGATCTGATCGACCTGTTGTGCTTCAATACGCAGCAATTCCGAGCGATGGGGCACCCAGAATTCATCCAGCCAGGTACTTTGCGCAGAGTGGCGCTTTCCTCTTTGCGCAACAGCCCGGCCAATTGCTCGTTTCAATCGTTCGAGCCCGACCGGTTTGAGAACATAATCCACTGCTTCCAGATCGAAGGCCTCGACAGCAAAATCGTCATGCGCAGTGACAAAAATAATCGCCGGATCGCTCTCGCTCTTGCCCAGTTCGCGGGCCACACTCAACCCATCCATACCGGGCATAGTCATATCGAGCAGCAATAGATCGGGCTTCAGCTTTTCCGCAAGACGCATAGCCGAGGATCCGTCGCTTGCCGTGCCGATCACCGAGATACCGTCCAGCTCTGCACAGATCACTTGCATCCGTTCAATTGCTAATGGTTCGTCATCCACAATCAGCGTGCGCAACGGTGCTTCTTTGCCCATATCGTCCATCAGTTATACCCCTCCACCCCGATCAGAGGAATTCGTATATGTGTGGCATAACCGCTATCCGTTGGCCCTGATACAATACTTGCCTGCTTGCCAAATCGCGCTTCAAGCCGTTCACGTACATTGGCAAGGCCAATGCCATGCCCTGCGCTGGAGTAGCTATTCGCCCGTAAAGCAGTTTTGCCATCATCTTCTACAGTCAAAACAAGCCGACCATATTCTTCCCGCGCAGACAGGGTCAGCGTTACGGTGCCGGAGGAAGGTGCAATGGCATGTTTTACCGAATTTTCTACCAGCGGCTGGAGAATCATGCCGGGAACTTTTGCTTCTGCCAGTGCGTCAGGCAGATCATAATGTGTCGTCAGACGCGTCGGGAAACGCACAGATTCGATATCGAGATAGAGTCGTTGCAAAGCGAATTCATCGCGCACCGAAACATCTGCTGTGGGATCTTCGGCCAGACTGTGCCGATAGAAGGTTGAGAGCATCTGGATCATCCGCTCTGCCTGTTGTGTCTTGCCTGTCAGCACCAGTGCTGAAAGCGAATTAAGCGTATTGAACAGGAAATGCGGATTCACCTGATAGCGAAGGCTGCGCAATTCTGCCGCCTTGGCCGCCCGGCGATACGCTCCCTCCCGCCGCTCCGCCGCCCGTGCTTTCTCACCAGTTAGCAGGGCCAGATAAAGCGCACACCAGGTCAACATCATAAAGTACCGGCCGAAAGCGGTTTCCATCAATTGCTGTGTCGCGCTTTCCGCTCGTTTCTGCTGATCAATGGTGATCGCCCCTCCCGGCGGCGCTTCTCCCGGCATTCCCGAAGAGCCACCCATAGCCGATCCGGGAAGGTAAAGCATGATATCACCCGCTTCATTGCGACGCATTTCAAGCCCCTGTTGCTCGGCAACGCGCTGCATGATGCGGTCTTCCATATCGGCAAAAGCCAGGCGATTGCTTTCGGCAAGAACCAATGCCACCGGCGCTGAAACAATCAGCGCGACCAGAATTTTAGTCCAGAGACTCCTGCCGTCAAACAGACGAAGAATCAGCCACAAACCAAGAGTAGTGACAACGCCTGCAACGCTAGCCAGAGCACGCCGCAAGAGCAGTTCCTGAGCATAGCCCAGATCGAACATTTCAGCGCGAAGTGTGGTGAGCAGAAAATAACAGAGCCAGAGCCCGCAAATCGAGGCGAGTACTGTCTTGAAAGGGACTCTGACAATGCTCTCGTCAGACGGCAGGTTCTTTTCCATGAGCTTAAGCATAGCGCGCTCTTC
This sequence comes from Altericroceibacterium spongiae, assembly GCF_003610805.1. Lineage (GTDB taxonomy): Bacteria > Pseudomonadota > Alphaproteobacteria > Sphingomonadales > Sphingomonadaceae > Altericroceibacterium > Altericroceibacterium spongiae. Next base: position 33,733 of record NZ_RAPF01000007.1, read on the forward strand.
CCTTGCAGCGCCATAGCTGCCGTCGACATGGATAAGCCATTGGTCGAAGGGGGAAGATAGCTCTCCCCCCTCCCTTTCGTGTCATTCAGGCCTTTTCGAGCAGATGCTCTTTGGCGATTTTATCACGCCAATGAAGCGGCGCGAGCGTATGGACATTCTGCCCTTCACTATCGACAGCTACGGTCACCGGCATATCTTTAACGGTGAACTCATAAATAGCTTCCATGCCCAGATCCTCGAAACCGACAACCTTGGCTTCCTTGATAGCACGGGCAACGAGATAGGCCGCGCCGCCAACCGCCATAAGATACGCACTTTTATGTTTTGCAATAGCATCGACCGCTACCGAGCCGCGCTCTGCCTTGCCAATCATCGAGAGCAGGCCTTGTTCGAGCATCATTTCGGTAAACTTGTCCATGCGGGTGGCAGTGGTTGGGCCGGCAGGACCAACCACTTCATCGCGCACCGGATCAACAGGACCGACATAATAGATAACGCGTCCCTTGAACTCGACGGGCAATTCCTCTCCCTTGGCAAGCATATCCTGAATACGCTTGTGAGCAGCATCACGCCCCGTCAGGATCGCTCCGTTAAGCAACAAACGGTCCCCCGCTTTCCAGCTCTGCACAATTTCCGGCGTCAATTCATCAAGATTGACTCGCCGGGCATTGGCATCGGGGGCCCAGCTCACCTGCGGCCATTCGTCCAGATCGGGCTGCGGGATAAAGCTCGGGCCGGACCCATCCAGCGTGAAATGCGCATGGCGAGTCGCAGCACAATTAGGAATCATCGCAACCGGCTTGCCCGCTGCATGGCATGGCCAGTCCTTGATTTTCACATCGAGCACGGTGGAAAGGCCGCCCAGACCCTGCGCACCGATTCCCAACGCATTCACCTTGTCAAAGATCTCGATGCGCAGCGCTTCGATATCATTTTGCGGCCCGCGCGCTTTCAGCTGCCCCATATCGATCGGGTCCATCAGGCTTTCCTTAGCGAGCTTCACACAATGTTCTGCCGTACCGCCAATGCCAATGCCAAGCATACCAGGCGGGCACCAGCCGGCACCCATTTGCGGGATCATTTCGAGAACCCAGTCGACAATATTGTCTGACGGATTCATCATCCTGAACTTGGATTTGTTCTCCGAACCGCCGCCTTTGGCTGCAACATCGATAGAGATCGTATTGCCCGGCACCATTTCGACCGACAATACACAAGGCGTATTGTCGCGTGTATTGCGGCGAGTGAAAGCCGGATCGGTAAGAATCGAAGCCCGAAGCCGGTTATCGGGATTGGTGTAAGCGCGGCGCACCCCTTCATCGACCACTTCCTGAAGCGGAAGTTTCGAATCGAGCCGGCAATCCTGTCCCCATTTAATGAAGATATTGACGATCCCTGTGTCCTGACAGATCGGCCGATGCCCCTCGGCACACATACGGCTATTGGTCAGAATCTGCGCAATTGCGTCTTTGGCAGCCGGATTGGCTTCCGCATCATGCGCCTTTCCGAGGGCTTTGATATAATCGATTGGGTGGTAGTAGGATATATATTGGAGGGCATCGGCGATGCTCTCGATCAAATCATTTTCACGGATGGTCACCAAGTCGCTCATCGAAGCAGCACTCCTCCTAGTCGATTTGGAAGCCCCATAAGCCTGCTTTGGCCATATGGTCAAAGCGCTTGGCCTCGATGGCTTGAACGCTTAAAGCGTCAGCGCCAGCCAAAAAGAGAGTTTTACAGTGACTATTGTCGAAGAAAGCCCGAAAAACACTGAATTCACCAAGGCCCGCAAGGCCATGATTGACAGCCAGTTGCGTACCAGCGGGGTCAGCGCGGAATTCGTGCTGAAACGCATGGGCGCTGTCGCACGCGAAGATTTCGTGCCCGAAAAAGCGAAAAGCGTGGCCTATATGGATCGTTCCATACCGCTTGGCGACGGCCAGTATCTTGCTGCGCCGATCGTTCAGGGCCTGATGCTGCAGGAAGCCCGCCCTACCTCGTCAGACAAGGCGCTGGTCGTGGATGGAGGCAGTGGGTACCTTACAGAATTGCTGCGCCCGCTGGTAAATTCACTCGATAGTGTCAGCCCGGCAGATGCGGTCAAAGGCAAAACACCATCTCAGAATTACGATCTGATAGTGATCGATGGCGCCGTGGAATATCTCCCCGATGCACTGATCGCACATCTCGGCGACCATGCGCGTGTTGTCACCGGCTATTGCATGAACGGTCTAACTCGCGTGGCCACGGGCCGGAAGGCAGCCGGTGAAGTATCGCTTCTGCCGCTCGCCGAGTTCGGCATGCCGGTTCTGGATGCGTTTAACAAGCCGACCAGCTGGAGCTTCTGAAATTATGAATGGGGGAGGGTGTCTGAAAAAACGGAAAGGAAAGCTGTGGCTCATTTTCAGCCTGATCGGGGCAGGAATGACCATGACATCACCAGCCCGTGCGGATACGCTCGAAGACGCTCTCATTGCGGCTTATAAAACCAATCCCACTTTGAAAGCGGCTCAGGCAGATTTACGAGCCACGGATGAGGATGTTCCGATCCAGAGAGCACAAGGTCTGCCCTCCCTCGATGGAACCGGCCAGTATATCGAATTTCTGAAACAATCCTCTGCTTCCTTTACCGCCCCCGACCGGTCAGCCAGCGCCAGTGTGGATTTGTCCGTGCCGATCTATTCAGGCGGTGCTGTAAAAAATTCGATCAGGGCCGCTAAAACCCGGGTTGTGGCAGGTAGGGCCGATTTGCGCGGATCGGAAAGCGGGCTCTTCAGTCAGGTTGTCGCTGCCTATATGGACGTGATCCTGAATGAAGCGCTGGTCAGCCTTTCGCGCAACAATGTCGATGTCCTCACAGTCAATCTCGAAGCGACAAGTGATCGCTTCGAGATCGGCGATCTGACCCGCACCGATGTTGCTCAATCACAATCCCGGCTTGCTCTGGCACGCGGCGATCTGGAAACCGCACAGTCCAATCTCATCAACGCCCGGGAAACCTATATTCAGCTTGTCGGTAAGGCTCCGCAGGATCTGCAACCCCCGCCCCCGCTGCCCAATCTGCCCGCAGACACTCAAACCGCCGTCACGGTGGCACTGAAGAATAATCCCGATCTTATCGCCGCCCGTGAAAGAGCGAGAGCGGCAGGATATGACATCGATGTGGCCGGCGCAGGGCGAGCACCACGTCTTTCGCTGTTTGCCGGCGGGAATTATACCAATTATCTTGATACACTTGGCGGAGTTGTCGGGGCAGGGCCGATTTCACAGGCACAGACATCCGCCCAGGCCGGTGTTCAACTCACTATACCGCTTTTTCAAGGTGGTCTTCCTGCAGCCCAGCAGCGTCAGGCTCAGGCGCGCGCTTCGCAAGCTCTGGAGCAGACGGTTGCCACCGAACGCGATATTATCGCTCAGACACGCGCGGCCTATGCAAGCTGGCGAGCCGCCGCCGCTATTATCGAATCCAATCGTAGCGCAGTTTCAGCAGCACAACTCAGTCTTGAAGGGGTCAGGGCTGAAAATACAGTCGGCAACCGTACCATACTCGATATTCTCGATGCTCAGCGTGAATTGCTGACCGCGCAGATCGACCTCGTGACCGCCCGACGCAATGCTTATGTTGCAGGTTTTTCGCTTCTCGCTGCGATGGGACAGGCAGAGGCGCGCGATCTCGGGCTGGGTGAAGAGGGGCTGTTATACGACCCCGTTGCCAATTACGAACGCGTGCATGATCGGATCTGGGACTGGGATCGCGATCCCGATCCCACTGCTGAATCGACTCGCACCGTTGACATACCGGCACAGGACGGTGACATTCCCGACAATCAGTAGTCTTTTACGCAGTCAGATAGGGTCCGGATTGATGAGGCATGAGGGCGAACCCTCGGTCGAGGAGATTCTCGCATCGATCAAAAAAGTGATCGCCCGGGATAATCCGGGTCGTATCCCCGCGCCTCCGAGACACAAGCTATTTGACAATAAAGCGGATGAACCGGATGAAAAAGCGGAGAGCGAAACACTGACAGTGTCGGATTCCGCTTCCGGAAATATCCTTGCGGATGATGATGAAGTTCTCGATCTCTCGGAAGCTGAGGAATATGCTGAGGATCAGGACAATGCTTCCGAATCAGTAGAAGAAACAGCGGCCACCGCCCCAGCAGACCCTCCTCTGACCAAACCCGAAGCAGCCAGTTCCATGCGTGAATCGCTTGCCGCTCTGGCAATGCTGTCGCAACCTGGCGCAGGTTCGTCCGCATCCCGTCAGAGCGAAACGTCACTGGAAGAACTGATCCGTTCCATGCTCCGCCCGATGCTGGCGCAATGGCTCGACAGACATCTTCCCGCTATTGTTGAACGACTGGTTCAGGACGAAATAGATCGCATTGCCGGTAAAAAGAGCTGACCACATTCCAGTTCCGCTTCACGTCCTGGCAGCCGAAGCGAAAGCAGTTTTTCCTATTTAAGATGTAAAACGGTTCCCTCCGGCGCCGGATTTGCATTAGTGTCCAGCTATGACAGTTTCTCTTTCCGGCAGAATTTTGGGGCTCGCCACCCTGTCACTGGCTTTCGCTGCTACGCCTGTTTTCGCTCAGACCACCGCACCAACCGAAACCCGGCCGCAATTTTCCGCGCAGGATCTCGTCACCATGCCGCGGCTCGGGTCACCGGCCGCATCTCCCGACGGGACATGGGTTGCCTACACGGTCACGACAACCGATCCGAAAACATATAAACGCACCACAAAGATTCTCCTGCAACACAGCACGGAAGGGCCGGGAACCAGCATAGCGCTTCGTTTCGACGGCTCTGCCTCCTCCCCCTCCTTTGCCTCTGACGGCACATTATATTTCACTGCCGCAGGCAAAGGATCGGAAGGCGAAAATGCTAATCAGCTCTGGCATCTCGCCATTCCCGAATCGTGGAAGGGCCGGGCCGGTCGTCTCCCTCACGCCCGGCAGATCACGCATTTCGCCCGTGATATAGCAGGCTACAAGATTTCCCCGGATAGCCGGAAACTGCTCGTCTGGGGCGATGTTGCCCGTGAATGTCCTTCGCTGGATTGTACAATAGAAGGCGATCGTAGCAGAGCTGAACGCGGCTCTGGACGGATATATGATTCTACCGATGGTTTCGTACGCCATTGGGATCAGTGGGAAACGCCGGGTGAATATAGCCGGGCCTTTGCCTATACCCTGACATCAAAAGGAGTGTCCGACCCGGTCGCTATCGATGGTCCGAATGGAGAAAGCGCTTTTGTCGGCGACACACCCAGCAAACCTTTCGGCGGCGGTGAAGAACTGAACTGGAGCGCAGATTCGGCCAGCGTCTTTTTCACTGCGCGCCATTCCGACATTTCTGAACCTACCTCCACCAATCTCGATATTTATCAGACCTATCTGGCGACAGGTGAGCCGGTCAATCAGACAGGATATAACCGCGCCACAGACACGCAGCCCACTCCATCGCCGGATGGCAAATGGTTAGCATGGCTGGCCATGAAGCGGCCCGCTTATGAATCGGATCGTCTGGTCATTTATCTCCGCAATCTCCAAACTGGCGATAGTCGCGCACTTACCGGAGATTTCGATCGCAGTTTTTCGTCGATCAGCTGGACACCCGATTCACAGGCCATCATAGCAACAGCCGCCGATACGCTGGACGTTCCCGCTTTCCGTGTTAATCGCGATAGCGGGAAAGTGGAAAAGCTCGATCTTGTCGAAGGTGATGAAGCCCATATCGGCAATGTAATTCCACTTGCCCGCAACAGCCTCATATTCACGCGCGATTCCATCGCCGACCCAGCCGAACTCTACATTACCCATGGGCAAGATAAGGCGATGCGTATCACCGATATCGCGCATAGCACTATGGCTGCTCTTGCGCCGGTGCAAACCAGACGTTTCGCCTTTAGCGGTGCCGGTGGCGATACAGTCCATGGCCAGATCACCAAGCCGGCCAATGCGTCTGGGAAGCTGCCTGCCATTCTTTATGTTCACGGCGGTCCGCAAGGCTCTTTCAACGATAGCTGGTCAAGCCGCTGGAATCCGGCAGTTCTCGCCAGCCAGGGCTATGCAGTGATCTCCGTCGATTTTCATGGTTCCACCGGATACGGACAGGCCTTTACCGATGCAATCAATCAGGATTGGGGCGGCAAGCCGCTAAAAGATCTTCAGCTTGGCCTGGCTGCAGCTCTGAAAGACGATCCGCAGATCGACGGAAACCGGGCCTGCGCTATGGGGGCTTCCTATGGCGGCTTTATGATGAACTGGATCGAAGGGAACTGGCCCGACCGGTTCAAGTGCATCGTTCAGCATGATGGCCTCTTCGATATGCGCAGCTTCTACTATGTTACTGAGGAAAGCTGGTTTCCACGCTGGGATTTCGGCGGTTCCTACACTGAAAATCCGACGCTTTATGAGAAATGGAATCCGGTCAACTATGTCAAGAACTGGAAAACCCCGATGCTGGTTGTCACCGGTCTGAAGGATTTTCGGGTGCCGCATGGACAGGCTCTGGCCGCGTTTACAGCTCTGCGTGAGAATGACGTTCCCGCAAAATTGCTGGTCTTCCCCGATGAGAATCACTGGGTTCTTAAGCCGGAAAACTCTTTACAATGGCATAAGACCGTCTTTTCATGGCTCGATAAATGGCTGAAGCCGTGAGCCGGTCCGATCTGGCCAAAGCCGAAAGGGCACTGGCCAAGATCGGCGGTGCGTCGATCGAACGCCATATTTTCCTCTGCGCGCTCTCCGAAAAGCAGAAATGCTGTTCGCGGGAGTGCGGAGAGCGCTCCTGGAAATATCTCAAGAAACGGCTCAAACAGTTGGGACTGTCAGGCCCGAGAACGGAGCAGAGCTGCGGTGTTCAGCGAACCAAGGCCGATTGCCTGCAAATCTGTGCGGCTGGACCGATCGCGGTGATCTGGCCAGACAATGTCTGGTATCACCATTGCACCGAAAGCGTGCTGGAGGAAATCATTCAGCAGCATCTGATCGGTGGCCGGATTGTCGAAAAATATCGCCTTCATCCGGCAGAATGATACCGATCACCGGTCCTCGGTCAGGTCTGAAACAGAATCATCGTGACCAGTGCCATTGGATAGAAAAACCAGCCCCATAAGCGCCGCCATCAGCAACATAGCAACCGTTATGCCAAGCGCGGTAGCAATGTAGAAATGAATCGAAATCGCACCAAAACGCCAGTAAAGACCGCTTAGAGCAATCAACACAAAAACCAGAGTAAAGATCGCCATAAACCGCATAAGCCGCTTATAGCGCGCCCAAGCATGCGCCGAATTGAGTGGATTTTCGAGGGGCGATTTAGGAATCATCACAGTATTTTGCGCTCCTTCGTACCGCTACGCAAGGCATCGTCGATCATGATTTGGTCCGACTCTCTTTTCATGGCATGATTGACGTCCGGACAAAAAAGACATGATCGTCCGGGTAAAGGGAGAGAATAATGACCATTGGGAAGGTGATAGAAGGCCATCATCAGAATATCGTTTTCTGTCTTGAGACGGATACAGTGCGCGAAGCGGCAGGCAAACTTGCCAATAAGCGGATCGGCGCTTTGCCGATTTTCGATGAAACGGGGTCGGTGACAGGAATTTTTTCCGAACGTGATCTGCTTTATTCAATAGCCCGCGACGAGCTGGCCTCGCTCGATACGCCTCTGCGCGAAGTGATGACTGCACCGGCCATTACGGTAACCCCGCAAACCGAGGCAATTGAAGCGCTTTCGCTTATGACAAAAAGGCGCATCCGCCATCTTCCGGTTCTGGAACAGGGGGAACTTATTGCCTTTGTATCGATCGGCGATCTGGTGAAATACCGGCTTGGTCTGGTGGAAGCAGAAGCTGAACAATTGCGCGAATATATTCAGACCGCTTGAGCCAGCCCCTCAGCCATCCTACATGGAGAGCATGGCTGACATGCTCACACTAACCGAAGCCGCCGCCAAGCGCGTCGGCTGGATTGCCGAAAAACAGGGGAAACCCGCTATCCTGCGCCTTTCCGTAGAAGGGGGCGGCTGTTCGGGCTTTCAGTATAAATTCGATCTGGCCGAGAAAACAGAGAGTGACGATCTGGTCAGCGAGACGGCGGGAGTCAAACTGGTGGTCGATCCTGTCAGCCTCGATCTGGTAACCGGATCGACAGTCGATTTTGTCGAATCGCTGGGCGGTGCGGCCTTTCGCGTCGAAAATCCCAATGCTGCCGCCGGTTGCGGGTGCGGTTCCAGCTTCGGTATCTGACAGTCTTTCCCTCTTAACGCAGAAAACGGTTTCCCTTTCGCACCTGATGCGTAGGTTGCGCAGCCATGCGTATCGCTTCTTTCAATATTAACGGTGTCAAAGCACGTCTTCCACGTCTTCTCGAATGGCTGGAGGAGCGGCGCCCCGCCATTGCCTGTCTGCAGGAAATCAAAAGCCAGAATGATAGCTTTCCGGCCGCTGATTTCGAGAAAGTCGGCTATCATGTGGCCACACATGGGCAAAAAGGGTTCAACGGGGTGGCTTTGCTGGTTGACGGTCAGGCTCCCGAGAATGTCACAAGAGGGCTGCCGGGCGATCCCGAAGATGTTCAGGCACGTTTTATCGAAGCCGATGTGAACGGCCTCCATATTGTAAATCTCTATCTTCCCAACGGAAATCCACAACCAGGCCCCAAATTCGACTACAAGCTGGCCTGGATGGAGCGTTTACGGCACCGCATGAAAGAATTGCTCGAGAGCGAACAGCCTGTCGTGGTGGTCGGGGATTTCAATGTCATTCCCGAGGATAAAGATGTCTGGTCGGTCAAAGCAATGGAGAAGGACGCTTTGATGCAACCTGAATCGCGTGATGCCTACAGGCGCCTGCTCAATGATGGCTGGACAGACGCTATCGATACTCTCAATCCGCGTGGCGGTGTCTGGACGTTCTGGGACTATCAGGCCGGCGCATGGCAACGTGATCACGGCTTCCGCATCGACCACCTGCTCTTGTCACCGGAATGTGCGGACAGGCTGGAAGCTGCCGGGGTCGACAAGGAGTATCGTGGCCGGGAAAAAGCCAGCGACCATGCTCCCGTCTGGGTTGAATTGCGCAACTGACCCTTCGGGTGCCCGTTCTTCAGGAAGAAGGACACCGCAAAGGCCGGACTGTTTCAACGGTAAAAAATGTGGCTGTCAATCGTTGCGCGCGCCACTTTGCGGCGTGCCCAGCCGGGGCGCACATATTTGGCGTGGAAGAACAGCGCATCATCCGCTTTGCTTTCCCACAAGGCCTGATGAGCAATTTTGGCGATCGCTTTGGCCCGCTTCCATGCCGGAGAGGACCGATTGACCGACGGGATATGTCCGCCACGTACAAAAGAAAACTGTTTGCGCTGCGTGACGACACCGCAATAATCGTCAGGAAACATATCGGATTCCGCGCGATTAACGATCACCTGCGCTACAGCAAGCTGACCGTCCAGCGGCTCACCACGCGCTTCGAAATAGACTGCCCCGGCAAGACAGTACATTTCCCGCGACAATGCCGGCTGTACCGGCATAGCGCCAACCAGCTGGCGGAGACTGGACGCGTCGGAAACCGAAGGAGAAGGTGAGGGCAGGGGAAGCTTTCCATCTGGAGACTCAACCTGCTTATCTGCAGGAAGCGGTTGCACCACTTCTTCCGCCACAAAGCGGACACCTGAAGCTTTATCTGCTCCATCGTCCCGACCCAGCGCTGCTGCTGCACCGGACGGATCGGTAGCCTGAACCGCATTTTGCGCAAAAGCGCCGGAACCCTGGACACCAAAAACCGTAATTACAATAAGAATAGCAGCAATTAGGCCGGTGTTACGATAGTTGAAACGACTCATTCATCCTGTGCTCAAGGCAGTGGACGAGCCTGACACGAAGATGGCGGACTGTCGGTTTTACTAAACCATTCGCACAGTCCGGCGCAGAGCCCCGCCGGTCGCCCCCCGTCTGCGCGCAACCATCTCGGCATCAATGCCGAGTCCCGTGGCTACCAGCGCTGTTTCGGAAGTTGCGCGCCATCTAAGGATGCTAAATGGTAAGTCAACACCCTCTAAGTTTGATTACTGAGGAAGCGAGCGGCATTTGCGATGTCCAGCTCCACCACCCAAACATCCGGGTCCTGGTGAACACGCTTTTGCCAGTATTCCATAAATTCTAACGGTTTTTCAGTATCTTGGGACTTTATCATCGTCCATTCCCGGCCCCCTTCAAGAGTAGGCATACGGTCATACAGACAAGCATTTGTGCCCTTTTCGCAACAGATAACCAGCATTGTACCGGCATCTCGTTCGCCCTTATGCAGGACCGTTCCAAAGCCTCCAGCCTCTTCAACAGCCCGAATCAATCCGCTGATTTCGATGTGAGTCGGAAGACGGCTATCCATAATCAGGCCCGTTCGAAAGTGTAGCCCGGCAGGCCGGACAATGGGATGCGTGAACGCATGAAGGTGCCGGTTCCACGACCGATTTCAGCCCCTTTTCGATCCACCAGACGCGATTCCGCGACGAAGACCCGCCGGTGTCCGCTAATCCAGCGGCCTTCCGCCGTAACAATTCCTTCAGTTACAGGTTTGGTAAAGTGAAGATTGAACCCGGTGGTTAACAGGAAACGATCGGTAACGAGCGTATTGGCTGCATAAAAGGCCGCATCGTCAAGCATCTTGAAATAGACTGTTCCATGCGCCGCCCCGGCTGCGTGGTAGAAAGACGGCTCAATGGTGAATGTAATTCGCGCCTGACCTTCTCCGGTAATGTCCAGCCTTGAATCGAAAAGCCGGTTTATCTGTGCTGATGCATAAAGCGATTCAAGCGCCCGGTAATGCAATCCCGCCCCCGATGGTGCTTCCCGATCTTCACGCTGCGTCACGGTCTATCACATTGGTCAACAGCGCATAAATCGCTTCAGCATTGGGTGCTTCGCACAAGGCTTCATGCATCTTTTCATCGCGTACCATTCGGGAAATAGCGGCCAGCGCATGGAGATGGCTGACACCTGAATTTTCCGGCGACAGCAGGCCGAACACAATATCCACCGGCAAACCGTCGGACGATCCAAAATCGACAGGTTCCTCAAGGCGCAGCATGGCAACGGTTGGACGCTGCAATCCTTCAATTCTGGCATGCGGAATCGCGACATTGCGCCCAAAGCCAGTGCTGCCCAGATTTTCACGCTCTTCAAGGCGCTCCAGCACATCGACAGCGTTCAGGCCGTAGCTCGCGGCAAACCGGTCTGCCAAGGCTTCCAGAATGGCCTGCTTGCTATCGGCACGCAGACATTCCACAGCATTGGGTTTGAGAGAAAAAAGCGCAGTCATTTTACACAGTCTATCATTGTATACATTTTTCCGAAAAATCTAGTATCACCGGCGGAAGTCTCCACCGGTGATACTGCTGAAATCATCGGATAAATGAGATAACGGTAAGAAAAAGCCGTTATCTGGCAGGTTCAACCCAGCCGATCATTCCATCTTCGCGGCGATAGACCATATTATGTCGTCCACTGCCAGCATTTTTGAAAAACAGCGCGCTTGTATCCCGAAGGTCCAGCAACATGACTGCATCGGAGACACTGACTTCAGGGATATCGATCCTTGTTTCAGCTACAACGGGCGGCGCATCAGCCACATCCTCCGCTTCGGGTTCTTCAACCGCGAAAACCGTATAAGCCGCTTCTTCAAGTTCAGCAGCATGGTTTGTTTGTTCGTGTCGCGCTTTGAGGCGACGCTTGTAACGTCGGAGTTGTTTTTCGATCTTGTCGGCTGCCTGATCGAAAGCCAGATACACATCCTGTGCCTGACCGCGACTCTTAAGGATGAGTCCGTTGAGGACATGCATCACGATGTCGCATGAAAAGGCAGAAGCCGGCGCCTTGCCGAAAGTGACGGTGGATGAGAGCGCTCGGCTAAAATACTTCTCGATAATGGCATTGAGACGGTCGGAAACATGCTCCTGCAGAGCAGCACCGGTTTCCATCTGATGGCCCGAGACGCGAATATCCATCGAATCTAACTCCTGTTCTGATTATGTGTCCTCCCCCGGAAAGCCGATCTCCCGATCAGCTCGTCCAGAGCGGTGAATCCAACGTTTCCACGAAGGCTTTGTGCCGGGCCAGTTCCTCCTCACTGGCCGAATGCGGGCGGGGTGTACGAAATTCACGGTGGAGCGGACGGTCAGCAGCGGTCGTTACAACGTCGCGCACCGGCTCGACCGCTGCAAGCTCAAGTCCGATCTGTCTTCCGCCCGTAAGCTCCACATAGACTTGTGCCAGCAATTCGGCATCGAGCAATGCGCCATGTTTCACACGGTGGCTGCGATCCACACCGTAACGACTACACAGGGCATCGAGTGTATGTTTAGCGCCGGGATGACGGCGGCGGGCAATACTCAACGTGTCGACCATCCGGTCAAGCGGCACGATCGGCAATGAACACATAGTCAGTTCGGCATTGAGAAAGCCGAAATCAAACTGGGCGTTATGGGCAATCAGCGGAGAGTCACCGATAAAATCGAGCAGATCCTGCACCGTATCGCGAAAAAGCGGCTTGTCGGACAAAAAAGCCTCAGACAATCCATGCACTTGCTCTGCTTCTGCGGGCATCGATCGTTCCGGGTTGTAATAAGCGTGGTAACTATTCCCGGTCGGAACCCGGTTGACGAGTTCTACACATCCCATTTCCACCAGCCGATCGCCGCTTTTCGGATCGAGCCCGGTCGTTTCTGTATCGAAAACAATCTCTCGCATGCTGGCAGTATCGTCTCACCCGATGAGACTGGCAAGGGGGCCTGTCTCGATTATCCGGTCAGAGATTGCACGAGATTGGCAACAATCTCTTTAGTCTGGGTCAAACTGCATCCGGTATCGATCAGATAGTCAGCCTTTTCGCGTTTCTCCTCATCAGGCATCTGCATGGAAAGAATTTCGGCAAACCGTTCCGGAGTCATGCCTTGCCGGGCGAGCACACGGCGACGTTGTATCCCGGCATCTGCAGAAACGACCGCAACGGCATCGACATTTTTATCGCCGCCTTTTTCGAACAGAAGCGGTACATCGAACACGACCAGTGGCTGACCTGCATGTTCAAACAAAAATTCTTCACGCTTCACATGAACTGCTGGGTGGATGATCGCTTCCAGCCTGGCAAGAGCTGCAGAATTCCCAAAGACACGGTGACCCAGTTCCGCCCGGTCAACACCATCCGCTCCGGTTGTACCGGGAAAAACACGTTCGATCGCAGAGACACAGGCTCCGCCAGGCCCCTGCAGTTTATGCACCTGTGCATCCGCATCGAAAACCGGCACCCCCAATTCACGAAACATCTCGGCAACGGTCGATTTGCCCATGCCAATGGATCCGGTCAGTCCAAGAATGAAAGGATGGCTCATGCTGTCAGAATCGTTCGCAATTCGGCATCGTGCTCGTCCCGCAAAGGACGCTGCCCGAAGAAATGTTCAAATGCCTCGGCAGCCTGCCCGATCAGCATATTCAACCCGTCGATTGTCGGAAAACCCGCTTTCCGCGCCGCTTTAAGCAACGGTGTATCAAGCGGATGCGTCACGATATCGTAGAAAATACTGCCTGGTGGTGCATGGCTGAGATCAAATTCAAGAGGCGGCTGCCCTGCCATACCGAGCGGGCTGGCATTGACGACCAGATCGAAAATGCCTTGCCGGTCATCGAATGCGAAATCCGTCCGATCGCCGAAATGGGCAAGAGAGACGACATGATGCGCGCCCTTCGGGTCCAGTTCATCGAGTAAAGCACGGGCCTTGTCAGGATTGCGTCCTGCCACAACCAGCACGGTATTTTCCCGCGCCAGAGCGGCAATAATGGCTCGCGCCGCGCCACCTGTGCCAAGGACACGCGCCATACGGAAAAGATGCTGCCTTTCCAGGAAGGGCTTCAAAGGTTCGAGAAACCCACCTGCATCGGTATTGTAACCTATGAGAGATCCGTCTTCTCTGCGAACGATCGTATTTACAGCCCCAATGTCGCGGGCCAGAGGATCAAGCTGGTCGAGCAGAGGGATAACCGCCTGCTTATGCGGCATTGTCACATTGCATCCGCGCCATTGCGAATCCTGCCGCCGTTTAGCGAGATAAGCTTGCAGCTGATCACTAGGTACATGATGCGCACGATAATCAGCCTGAAGGCCAAGCTTGCCGATCCAGTAATTATGAATCGCTGGTGATTTAGACTGAGCAATCGGGTCGCCAATGACTTCGGCATAAATCCTGTCCGCCGGGCGGTTCATTGTAGCAGTTCTCCAAAATCACGCAGGGCACTCAGGACAGCCAAAAGGGGCATTCCCAGAACAGTGAAATGATCGCCTTCGATCCGCTCGAACAACTGAACGCCCAGCGCCTCTATTCGAAAAACCCCGACGCAATAGGAAACCTGTGGCCATTCCGCATCGAGATAAGACGATATAAATGCATCGGACAATTCGCGACAATGCAGGCGGGCAAGTGCATGATGACTCCACACGATATCATTGCCGCGCGCTAAAGCCGCAGCGCTGTGCAATTCCATGACCTTTCCCGAAAAGAAGCGCAGGTGATCCTCTGCCTCCTCCCGGCTCGCAGGTTTATCGAACCGCCGTCCTTTGACGCTGACCAGTGAATCGCTGCCCAAAACGAGCGCTTCCGGTTTGTTTGCAGAGACAGCCAGCGCCTTGGCTTCTGCCAGCATCAGCGCAATTTGCGGCGGCTCGGCCTGTTCAAGCGATTCTTCGAGCGCGCGTTCATCGAGATGGGCAGGACATGCCTCGAAGGAGACACCGGCCGCTTCCAGCATCGCCTTCCGCGATCCGCTCTGAGAAGCGAGAATAATCATATCGGTTTGGGTCCAATCCGCGGCGGAATATCGCGCGCTTCGCGTTCATTATAGAGACGGATAATCGCCGCTGCCGTTTCCTCGATCGAGCGGCGTGTCACATCAATCACCGGCCAGCCATTATCGGCAAACATACGGCGAGCGAAAGCCACCTCTTTTTCCACCCGGTCTTCATCGACATAAGCCGTTTCGGTGCCTTCATTGAGAGAGAGCAAGCGGTTCCGGCGAATCTGCACCAAACGGCGCGGCGCTGTCGTCAGGCCAACGATAAGCGGATGCCGCAACTGGAATAGCGAACGCGGCGGCGGACTTTCCACCACCAATGGAATATTGGCCACCTTATAGCCACGATTGGCGAGATAGATGGAAGTGGGCGTTTTCGAACTCCGCGATACGCCGGCAAGCAGAATATCGGCCTCTTCCCACTCTTCCCAGGCAATTCCGTCATCATGGGCGATAGTGAACTGGATTGCATCCACCCGTCGGAAATAGGCGTCATCCAGCGCATGCTGCCGCCCTGGCCGGCCGCGTGCTTCCTGCCCGAACAGTTCTTCCAGTGAAGAAGTCACGGCATCGAGCGCGGCAACATGCGGCAAGCCAAGCGCCCGGCATCGTTCTTCAAGCCGCTGGCGAATTTCAGGATTGACCAGAGTGAACAGAACGAGCCCCGGATTGGCAGCCAGTTCCTCAATAATACGATCGAGATGCTGATTGGAGCGAACCATGGGCCAGAAATGACGAATGACATCGGCATTTTCGAACTGGGCCAGCGCTGCTTTTACGACCATTTCCAGCGTTTCGCCGGTCGAGTCAGAGAGCAAATGAAGATGCAGTCGGCTCATGGAGCCCCTTTGTGCCGCTTGTGGATAGTCCCGGTCATAAACCACGGCATAGAGCTGCGGACAAGTTCGGGGATAGATTCAATACCCACTCCTGAATGATTCGCCCGGCGCTTTCTGGACAGAAGAGGCAATCTTTCGACAGGGGGAGAACAGTGGGGATAAGAGTCGTTTGACTCAGTACGAATGCAGAGTCGCAGACTGGACTCCCCCTGTTCACTCAGGGAGAAATCGGGCAAGGCACCACGATCCCCAGTTTCCACAGGGCCAACAGACTCCAGAATCCTTTTTAAAGACTCATTATATTTTGATTGGACCACCCGATGCCCGGCCTTCTTCTCGACACTTTAAACGGACAAAAATCCAGACAACGCCCGATCTGGCTCATGCGGCAAGCTGGCCGGTATTTGCCCGAATATCGTGAGTTGCGTGCCAATAAGGGGGGCTTTCTTGAACTGGTCTATGACTGCTCGGCCGCGGCTGAAGTAACGATACAACCCGTCCGGCGTTTCGGTATGGACGGGGCTATTCTGTTTTCGGACATTCTGATCGTACCTCACGCTATGGGCCAGAATCTGGCGTTCCTGGCAGGTGAGGGACCCAAGCTCTCGCCAGCGCTGGTTGATCACGCCTTGAGTGAGCTTGAAATGGTGCCTGAACGCCTTGCCCCGATTTACAGGACGGTTTCGCTGGTTCGTGACCAGCTCGGACCCGAAACAACCTTACTAGGCTTTGCCGGCAGTCCCTGGACGGTCGCAACTTATATGGTTGCAGGCGAGGGCAGTCGCGATCAGCATGTAGCCCGCAGTATGGCCTATCGCGATCCAGCTGCTTTTCAGGCTATCATCGATTCCATTATCGAAGTGACCGTCGATTATCTGAGTGGGCAAATTACAGCCGGTGCCGAAGCGATCCAGCTATTCGACAGCTGGTCCGGCACACTGGCACCGGACGAATTCGAACGCTGGGTTATTGGTCCCAATGCCGCGATCACTGCGCAAATCAAGATTCGTCATCCCGATATTCCGGTCATTGGATTTCCGAAAGGTGCGGGCGCCAAACTGGTTTCTTATGTGAAAGAAACCGGAATCGATGCGGTGGGAGTAGACGAGACTGTTGACCCGCTCTGGGCTTCCCATGCATTGCCTTCCGATCTGCCGGTTCAGGGCAATCTCGACCCGCTTTTATTGCTGGCAGGCAATATGGAGCTGGAAAAACGGGCCACCTACATTCTTGAAGCTTTCGCCGATCGCCCGCATATCTTCAATCTCGGCCATGGAATCGACCGTCACACCCCCATCGCTCATGTCGAGCGCCTGCTTGCGACGATCCGAGATTGGCAGGGATGACTTACAGCGATTAAAGGCCTAAGGCGCGTTTCATGCAGGACATGCTTTCCATGATTTATCTCTGGCTGAAAGCCGGTCACATCATTTTCGTCATTTTCTGGATGGCGGGGCTCTTCATGCTTCCGCGCTATTTCATCTATCATCAGGAATGCGCGCCGGATTCGCCGGAGAATGATCTTTGGATCGAGCGGGAAAGCAAACTGCGTAAAATCATCCTGACGCCGTCGCTGATCGTAGTCTGGATTCTGGGTATCGCCCTGGCTTCTTCCATCAATGCGTGGAGTGAGGGATGGCTGCATGCCAAGCTGGCTCTGGTTCTCCTGCTCACCGGCTATCACGGCTGGATGGTGTCCTATTCGAAAAAGCTGGCTGAGGGAAAACGGACTCTGTCGGGTAAGACATTGCGGATGCTGAACGAGATTCCCGGTGTGACCGTTGCGCTTATTGTGATTCTGGTTATCGTGAAGCCGTTCTGAATTCAAAACCGGTAATCGGGTTTTCTGGCAGTCCTGTCATGCGATCCGTTCAGCGTGTTTTCGGCCCGATCGGAAACTGAAACGGCTTCTTGTGAATTGACCTCGATCCAAGACATGCCTATTTAAGAACTGATCCGGCTGATGGTTGCCATTCACGGCAACCAGGCCTGCTTTCCCCAAGCCCATAGGTCCGCCGGCACCTCTTCCTTTTAGTGGATACCCACAATGCATTTGAAAGAACTTAAGAAACGGGCGCCGGCTGAGCTGGTGTCCATGGCTGAAGAAATGGGCGTTGAAGCCGCCTCGACCATGCGCCGCCAGGACCTCATGTTCGCCATTCTCAAGGAAGTGGCGGATGACGGGGAGGAAATTCTCGGCGTGGGAACGATTGAAGTCCTGTCTGATGGTTTCGGCTTTCTGCGCTCACCTGAAGCGAATTATCTCGCTGGTCCCGACGATATCTATGTCTCTCCCAATCAGGTCCGTAAATGGGGTCTGAGGACCGGTGACACGGTTGAAGGAGAAATCCGGGCCCCCCGGGATGGGGAGCGGTATTTCGCTCTCACGAAGCTTCTGAAGGTCAATTTCGATGAACCTGAAGCAGTCCGTCATCGGACCAATTTCGATAACCTCACACCACTTTATCCTGAAAACCGCCTGAATCTCGATACGGTCGATCCGACTGTGAAGGATAAGTCTGCCCGGGTGATCGATCTGATTTCACCTCAGGGCAAGGGGCAGCGTTCGCTTATCGTTGCGCCGCCACGCACTGGTAAAACGGTATTGTTGCAGAATATCGCCAAGGCGATCACCGATAATCATCCGGAAGTTTTTCTGATCGTGCTGCTCGTTGATGAGCGCCCGGAAGAAGTTACCGACATGCAACGTTCGGTGAATGGTGAAGTCATTTCCTCTACATTCGACGAACCGGCACAGCGCCATGTGCAGGTCGCCGAAATGGTGATCGAGAAGGCCAAGCGTCTTGTCGAACACAAAAAGGATGTGGTGATCCTGCTCGATTCCATTACGCGCCTTGGCCGCGCCTATAACACCGTTGTGCCCAGTTCGGGCAAGGTGCTGACCGGCGGTGTCGATGCCAATGCACTTCAGCGCCCGAAGCGTTTCTTCGGTGCAGCGCGTAATATCGAAGAGGGTGGGTCGCTCTCCATCATCGCTACCGCACTGATCGATACAGGCAGCCGTATGGACGAGGTGATCTTCGAAGAATTCAAGGGCACCGGTAACAGCGAAATCGTGCTCGACCGTAAGGTGGCCGATAAGCGTATCTTCCCGGCTCTCGATGTCGGCAAGTCCGGAACGCGTAAGGAAGAGCTTCTGGTCGGTAAGGATCAGCTCTCCAAAATGTGGGTGCTGCGCCGTATTCTCATGCAGATGGGCACAGTGGATGCAATGGAATTCCTGCTTGATAAGATGAAGGATTCAAAGACCAATGAAGACTTCTTCACCACAATGAATCAGTAAATCCGGTTCAGACCGGGGATGAAAAAAGCCGCTAACTCATATGGAGATAGCGGCTTTTTATTATCTTTATAAAACAGATGTTTACCGCACTATATGCTGCACAAAAATTATGGAATAACGGGTCGAAAACTGGCTGCCTGAGCGGCTTTCCAATGCCGGGAATACTGAGTGCTGTCCGCATCCTTCAGCAATGCTCCCCTCGTCAGGAATTCATAGAACTGGTCGATGGAATCGGAGCGCACAGTGTTCCAGCGTTGTCCGATATGAGTGGGTTTGATTTCCCAGGGTGTATCGAGACCCATAGCAACGACGATCTGATGCAAACCTCTCAGAGTTTCTTTCTGATAGCGGGCCACACGAGACGCTTTGTCTTCCACCACCAGTCCTCGCTGCCGTGTCATATCCTGTGTGGCAATGCCCGTCGGGCAGGTATCGGTGTGGCAGCGCATCGACTGGACGCAGCCCAAGGCGAACATGAAAGCGCGTGCGGCATTGCACCAATCCGCACCCAGACCCATTTGCATCGCCATATCGGCTCCGGAATGGACTTTGCCACTGGCAGCGATTTTGACCTCATCCTTGAGATCGCAACCGATCAGAGCGTTACGCACCATAATCACACCTTCGCGCAAGGGGAGGCCCACACGGTTTGAGAGCTCTACCGGAGCGGCCCCTGTACCGCCTTCCGCTCCGTCGACCGTGATGAAGTCCAGACGAATGCCTGTTTCGAGCATTGCTTTCATCACAGCAAAAACTTCATGGGGTTGCCCGACACAGAGCTTGATACCTACTGGCTTACCACCGGACAAATCGCGCAGACGGGCGGCCCATTCGACCATTTCTATCGGTGTCCCAAAGGCCGAATGGCCAGCCGGTGAAACACAGTCCTTTCCTTTGGGGACTTGCCGGGCATCAGCGATTTCCTGTGTCACCTTGCTGCCGGGCAGCATTCCGCCATGACCCGGTTTGGCACCCTGGCTGAGCTTGATTTCGATCATGCGTACCTGATCGTTTTGTGCGGTCTCCTGAAAACGATCCGGACAGAACTGGCCATCATCGGTGCGACAGCCGAAATAGCCGCTTCCTAGCTCCCAGACGAGATCGCCGCCATGGGATTTGTGGTAACGTGAAAGCCCGCCTTCGCCGGTATCATGATAGAAGTTACCGATCTTTGCACCTTTATTGAGCGCCATAATGGCATTGGCAGACAGCGCTCCGAAGCTCATGGCAGAAATATTGAGCAGGGAGGCGTTATAGGGCTTTGTGCATTGGGTCGACCCGACCTTTGCTCGCCACTCCTTGGGCAGATCCTCTTTCGGTTTGATGGAGTGATTCAGCCATTCATATTCGTCGGAATAAACATCCAGCTCGGTGCCAAAAGGATGTGAATCCAGTTCACCCTTGGCACGGGCATAGATTAGCGCTCTTTCATCATGATTGAAGGGGCGTCCTTCCAGATCGCTTTCAACGATATAGCTGCGTAAAAAGGGCCGTAAATCTTCCATCATCCAGCGGAAGCGTGCGATCAGGGGATAGTTTCGTCTGAGCGTGTGTTTCTGTTGGAAGCTATCCCACAGGGCGATGCCCAAAAGCGGCAGCAATATTATCAGCGACCACAGGGCGTGGCCTGCATATAGCAGTGCTGCCAGAGACAGCACTGCCAGAACCGCAAGAGGTATGAAACGGCGAAACAGGTTGGCTGATGAGCGCCAGTTAGCATGGTTATGCATGGTCCATCGCTGCCTGTGTCAGGCGAGGTGAGTGGCGAAAAAATCTGCGGTTCGCTTATCGGCGAGCTGGGCGGCTTCCTCGCTCCGGCGTTTGCCGAATTCGGTAGCGAAGCCGTGATCGAGCCCCTGATAATCGTAGAGCGTGACGCGCGGATGATCGGCGAGGCCCTCATGCATTTTAGCCTGGGTTTCCTTATCGACGAATCCGTCCTCCGTCGGAATATGAAGCAGAAGAGGTTTGGCGATGGATTCCTTTTCGCCCAGCAACCCGTCGATCCCGACACCGTAATAACCCACTGTGGCATCGCAATCGGTGCGCGATGCCGTCATATAAGCGAGGCGTCCGCCGAGGCAGTAACCTACGGCGCCAACCTTGCTGCATCCTTCCTTGTCGCGCAGATATTTGATCGAAGCCTCGATATCGCGAATGCCCTGATCCTGATCGAATTTTCCCATCAGATCGAAGGCTTGCTGCAATTCCTGTTCGATGTCGGGATCGAGCTCGATACCGGGTTCGAGGCGCCAGAACAGATCCGGTGCGAGTGCAATATAACCTTGTTCTGCCAGTTTATCGCATTTGCGGCGAATGCCTGCATTCACGCCGAAAATTTCCTGAATAACGATAATGGCGGCTTTAGCTGTGCTGTCCGGTCGCGCGATATAGGCGGAAAATTCAGCCGATCCATCAAGGGTGGAAATGTTGATATTGGCGCTCATATAAGAATCTCCCGGAAAGGTTTTCGGTTCAAGGGTCCTTTTAATCATACGCCGCTTAAAGGGCCATGTTCCGATGTGCCGCCCGTGGCAGGAGAGATAACCATGAAAGTGAATATCGAAATAGATTGCACCCCAGAAGAGGCGCGCCGCTTCATGGGTCTGCCCGATGTCGAGAAGGCCAATGAAGTCTATCTGGAACATATCGCCAAGGCGATGAAAGGCGTTTCCAATGCCGATCAGTTGCAGGAATATGCTAAACAGCTCGCGCCAATGGGGCAGTTCGGGATGAAGTTGTTCCAGAATCTGATGGAGAACAGCACGGCGTTCAATGAAGGAATGAACAAGTCCGGAGCGACCGGACAGCGCCCGAAGAATGACGATGCAAAGAAGGATTGAAGCTGACGGGCTTTGCTCTCGGAGCTAAAGCCTCACTATGGATACTATTTTTGCATTGTCGAGCGGTGCTCCACCGGCCGGAATCGGTGTGGTCCGGATTAGCGGATTGCGAGCAGGGGATGCGCTTAAGGAGCTTTTCGGACGGTTGCCGGTTCCGCGTAAAGCGGCCTTCGGTCCACTGGTATCACCTGATGGAACGGTGCTCGACGAGACTCTGGTTCTGTGGTTTCCGGGGCCGGGGACGGTAACCGGAGAAGATCTGGCGGAATTGCATCTTCACGGTGGACGTGCCGTTATTGCTGCGGTGCAAAAAGCGCTCGGAGATATAAAAGGTTTACGCGCAGCGGAGCCGGGCGAATTCACCCGGCGCGGTTTTGCCAATGGTCGGATTGACCTTTCCGAAGCGGAAGGGTTGGCCGACCTGCTTTCCGCCGAGACCGAGATTCAGCGACAGTCTGCGATTACTATGGCCGGTGGCGAATTTTCGCAAAAAGTAAGCCACTGGCGGGATCGAATTTTGCTCTTTTCGGCGCAGGTCGAGGCCGTACTCGACTTCGATGACGAAGACGATGTCTCGTCTTTGCCTGAGAGTTTTTACAATGATCTGGCCAGTCTTCGGTCTGAAATGGAAGAATGGCTTACTTTACCTCATGCTGAAACCCTGCGTGAAGGATTTCGAGTGGCTCTGGCCGGTCCACCTAATGCCGGCAAGTCGACTCTGTTCAATGCACTGATCGAAAGCGATGCAGCAATTATCGCGGCGATTGCCGGAACGACCCGCGATGTTCTTTTGCGCTCTGTCGCATTTTCAGGGATCCCGTTCACTTTTGTCGACATGGCTGGCCTGCGCATTGATGCGAGCGATGAGATTGAAACGATCGGAATCAATCGTGCGCGTGAAGAGATTACCCGGGCCGATCTGGTCTTATGGCTTGGTGCTGAAGGAGAAGGGCCGGACGGCGCCTGGGAAATCGATGCTCAATGTGACCGGCAGGATAGGATAGGCAAGGAATCGGCGCATATGCGCCTTTCTGCCGTGACCGGGGAGGGGATGGCTGAGTTGAAGCAAGCACTGATTGCGGAAGCTGGTAAAGTGATGCCAAAACCCGGTCAGTCAGTGCTGAATAACCGGCAGAGGCAATTGCTGCGTCAAGCGGTCGAGGCCTTGAATCTTGCCGACGAAAATCGTGATCCCTTGTTGCTCGGCGAAAGTTGCCGCCTTGCCCGTCTCGCTTTCGACCGACTGATCGGGCGTACTTCTACGGAGGACGTCTTAGACACGTTGTTTGGCCGCTTTTGTATTGGTAAATAGAGGCAATGATCCGGGAAGGGCCGCATGTTCCACGTGAAACATGTGATGGCGCTTTGACCGTGTGATACGGAAAGCCTATTATAACGCTATGCATGAATTCGATATTCTGGTCGTGGGTGGCGGTCATGCCGGCTGCGAAGCGGCTTCGGTTGCTGCCCGTATGGGCGCGCGAGCCGGACTGATAAATTTTGATCTTACGACATTGGGAGCAATGAGCTGCAATCCGGCTATTGGTGGATTGGGCAAGGGGCATCTCGTGCGCGAGGTCGATGCGTTTGACGGGTTGATCGGGCGAGCGGCCGACTTCGCCGCAATCCACTATCGAATGCTTAATCGCTCCAAGGGGAGCGCTGTATGGGGGCCTCGTGTTCAGGCTGACAGGGAGCTGTTCCGGGAAGCCGTACAGCGCATGCTGAAGCAGCAAGGTAATCTCGCTCTGATAGAGGGAGAGGTTGCCGAACTGGTTTTCGAAGGTGAGCGTGTCGCTGGTTTGAAGCTCGGTGACGGTCAGAAGCTCGTCGCCCAGGCTGTGATATTATGTACCGGCACTTTTCTCGGTGGTACACTCTTCCGCGGCGAGGAGCGCTTTACTGGCGGACGTATTGGAGAGAATTCTGCCCAGCGTCTCGCCGAACAGTTGCGCGAAACGAATCTGCCGATGGCGCGCCTGAAAACCGGCACGCCACCGAGGCTGGACGGACATACGATCAATTGGGCTGTGCTCGATGAACAGCCCTCCGATAGCGACTTCTGGACGATGTCGCCAATGAGCCAGGAACGTGTCAATCCGCAATTATTCTGCGCAATTTCACGGACTAATCCGCGTAGCCACGATATCATTCGGGCCAATCTCGATCGGTCCCCGCTATTCAGCGGAGCGATAGGTGCGGCCGGTCCGCGTTACTGTCCGAGTATCGAAGACAAGATACATCGGTTTGCGGACAGAGATGGACATCAGATTTTTCTCGAACCGGAGGGCCTTCGAACCCATCTGGTCTATCCGAATGGTATCAGCACATCACTACCTGTCGATGTGCAACTGGCCATGTTGCGAAGCATGAAGGGGCTGGAGCAGGTCGATATGGTCGTGCCGGGCTATGCAGTGGAATATGATCACATCGATCCTCGATCATTGTCTGCCGGACTGGAAGTACGGCAGATTCCCGGTCTTTATTGCGCCGGTCAGATCAATGGAACCACCGGCTATGAAGAGGCTGCGGCGCAGGGGCTTGTTGCTGGTATGCATGCAGCGGCAAGGGCACTTGGCCGCGATCCTGCAGCGTTGGATCGGTCAAACAGCTATATGGCGGTGATGATCGACGATCTTACTTTGCACGGGGTAAGCGAACCTTATCGTATGCTGACTTCCCGCGCCGAATATCGTCTGCGTTTGCGAGCCAATAATGCCACGACCCGATTATCGCCTTTGGCTGATGCTACCGGATGTCTGTCACCTGCTCGTCAAAAGTGGTTTGCGGAACGGAGGAAAGCGCAGAGTCGGTGGAATGAGGCTCTGGATCGCAAGGTCCATTCGATCGATCTTGCTGATGCCGGTTTGCCGGTTCGCCGGGATAGCGGCGCCTTGCCGTTGCGTGAATGGCTGCGTTTTGGGGGTGTAACTTTGGAAAGTCTGGCCGACTGGTTGCCGGAAGAGTGCGATTCAAACAGTGATGTTGGGCAGGAGGCGGCTGAAGATTCTATCTATGCACCTTATCTTGCTCGTCAGAATGCTGAGTTACGGGACTTAAAGGCCAGCGATCAGCTGACGCTGCCGCACGATTTCCCTTATGATCGTGTTCCAGGCCTTTCGAATGAGATGATCGAGCGATTGCAGGCGGCTCAGCCTGAAACTCTGGCGGTGGCAGGGCGAGTGAGAGGAATCACACCTGCCGCTTTGGCAGCTCTTCTTGTCCATGCAAAACGAATTCAGAATGTGACAGACGCTGCATGACTATCGAGTTTGAAGATGAAGCCCGTGCTTTCTGTGCCACTCTCACAGATTCTGCAGGGATGGAGCGGCTTGAACGACTGGTTGTTCTTTTACGAGAGGAGAATCAGCGACAGAATCTGGTGGCGGAGAAAAGTCTCGATTATGTTTGGCAGCGTCATCTGGCCGATAGTGCGCAATTGCTCGATTATGTTCCACGTGAAACACAGCCATGGCTCGATCTCGGAACAGGCGCTGGATTTCCAGGTCTTGTGATCGCGGCGATGAATCCTGATTGGGACGTTGTTCTGGTCGAATCGCGTAAACGACGCGTCGAATGGCTTGAATCAGTTTGTGCGGACCTGAAGCTAACAAAATGCTGTGTGAAGGGGGCGCGTCTGGAGCAGGTGGTTTCTTTTCCGGCTGCTGTTATTTCAGCTCGTGCTTTCGCACCTTTGCCTAGGCTGCTAAACTTGGCAGCAAGATTTTCAACGCCGAACACAATTTGGGTCTTGCCCAAAGGGCGTTCTGCAGCGCAAGAATTGTCTGAACTCAAAAAATCGGCACAATCGATGTTTCACGTGGAACAGTCAGTCACGGATGGGGAGGCCGGCATTATTGTTGGTCGATACCGTCATAAACCGAGGCGAAAAGCATGATTCGAGTAGCCATCGCCAATCAGAAAGGCGGAGTAGGGAAAACGACCACTGCGATCAATATTGCTACGGCGATGGCTGCTGCAGGTTGGAAGACCTTGCTGGTCGATCTTGATCCTCAGGGAAATGCATCGACAGGTGTCGGCATTGCACCTGCTGCGCGTGAATATTCGAGTTACGACCTCTTGGTCGATCAGGCCGATATGGCCGATTGTATATTACGCACATCGGTACCTGGGCTCGACGTTATACCTGCAACAGTTGATCTTAGTGGGGCTGAGGTGGAACTGGTTGGAGTCGATGCGCGAGCAGAGCGGCTGCGTAAGGCGATGCAAAACGATGCCGATTACGATATCTGTTTTATAGACTGCCCCCCCTCTCTGGGCCTTTTGACACTGAATGCCCTGACGGCAGCGGATACTTTGATGATCCCGCTACAATGCGAATTTTTTGCACTGGAAGGCCTGAGCCAGCTTTTGCAGACCGTTGAGCAGGTTAAGCAACGCTTCAATCCGGAGCTCGGTATTGTCGGCGTGGTCCTGACGATGTTTGATCGCCGCAACCGATTGACAGATCAGGTGTCGGAGGATGTGCGGGAAGTGCTCGGAAGTCTGGTATTTGAATCTGTCATTCCGCGCAATGTCCGGCTTTCCGAAGCACCGAGTCATGGTTTACCGGCACTGGTCTACGATCATGCCTGTGCGGGAAGCCGGTCTTATATGGCTTTGGCTCGTGAATTGATTTCCCGCCTGCCGCCAGAAGAAAGGAAAGCTGCATGAGTGGCAAGAACAAAGCCGCTGCGGCAAAGGATGCTCCCGCTTCCATAAAGTCCGTTCCAGCCAGCAAGCGCAAGCTGGGCCGCGGGCTGGGTGCTCTGCTTGGTGAGGTCCGTCAGGAAGAACCGCTCACCCCGGCGCCGCAATCCGGTCTTCATGGTAAAGAAGAGCGCGGCAGTGCTGGATCGACTGTGTCTAATCCAGTGGAACGGCCTGCCGGATTGACCAATTTGCCGGTCGCATCGATCGAACCGCATCCACAACAGCCTCGCACGCATTTCGATGAGGAAGCACTTGAGGAACTGGCTGCATCTATCGCTCAACGCGGGGTGATACAGCCGGTTATCGTGCGCAGACTCGATAATGGCCGCTATCAGCTGGTTGCTGGCGAGCGGCGCTGGCGGGCCGCGCAAAAGGCGCAGCTACATGAGATTCCGGCGCTCATTCGCGATCTCGAAGAGCGCGAGGTGATGGCACTGGCGCTGATCGAGAACATTCAGCGCGAAAATCTCAGTCCGGTGGAAGAGGCGCGAGCCTATCAGCGGCTGGCGGATCAGGAAAAAATGACTCAGGCGGAGATTTCCCGACTGGTCGAGAAGTCCCGCAGCCATGTGGCAAATCTTCAGCGTTTGCTGGCTTTGCCCGAAGAAGTTTTGGCCCATATTGAAGCCGGACAGCTCGATATGGGGCATGCCCGGGCGTTGATAGGGCAGGAAAATGCAGCGGAACTGGCTAAAAAGGCCATTGAGAAGAAGCTTTCGGTTCGTGAAGTTGAAAAGCTCGTGCGCAAGCAGGCCCGCGAGGCCAGCGGTGATGCGCCGGCAAAACGCCATGCACGTAAACCGCGCGCTGAAGATGCTGACATTATTGCCGTGCAGAAACAGCTGGAAGAGTTTCTTGGCCTGCCTGTCAAAATTGAATCTGACGATGATCCGCGTTCGGGTACGGTGGCGATCAAATATCGCACGCTCGATCAGCTTGATCTGATCTGTCAGCGGCTGAGCGGTGGCGATATCTGATCTTAAAAAAAGGAGCAGTTGGGGGGTAATGAACCTCCCTGTTTTGCTTGTTTACTGCTGGTAGGTGACAGTCCCGCTGTCAGTGACATCCTGTGCGGCAATGCGCCTGTCCTCTCGACGGCGAAGGGCTCTCATTCGCGGTACACGGGATTGAGAAGCGGAGGATTCGGGAAGAGGATATTGTGGGCGTGAATAGGCGGCTTCATAGCTCACCAGATAGCGCTCACAGCGATCCGCTATATGCGCTCGCGCCGAAGCCTGATCGATCACCATCCCTTCCAATGATCGATTATTCAGCAAACGGTGGCGACATTCGGACAACCAGGCAGAGCGCTGCGGTTCGGGATAATGGAAAAGCTCACTTTTCGTCACAGGCGGGGAGGGAGGAGGCAGGCGCTCCATCTCCGCTTCGGGATCGTATCGATAATAGGTACCAGACCAGACACCATCGAAATTACCATCGGCGTCCCAGGCGCCTTCCCAGCCTCCGCGATACTCTCCGCCGCCATGGGGGCGATCGGCATTGCGGGCCTGTGCTGGCGCAAGAGCAACACCAGCACAGAATAAAGCGGCAGCCATAGAACCGATATGCGCAAACATAAGGTTTCCTCCGAATAGGAGCCGGAATTAACCTTTTATTTACTATATTAACAGGGGAAAGGAAGAAAAGGTTCAGATTCGTCCGATAAGCATGCTGGCCAACGCTTCAATGCCGTTTTTGTCCTCTGCGTCGAAGCGTCCGGGGGAGGGGCTGTCGAGATCGATCACCGCTACCACCCGATCCTTTTCGATCACAGGCACGACGAGTTCAGATCGGCTTTGTGCATCGCAGGCAATATGGCCGGGAAAGGCATGGACATCGGGTACCAGCTGCGACTCACCGGTCTCCGCAGCTGCACCGCAAACGCCCCGCCCAACCGGGATACGGATACAAGCCGGTTTGCCGCAAAAGGGGCCGAGCACCAATTCGTCTTTCACCATTCGATAAAATCCTGCCCAGTTCAGATCAGGCATCAATTGGTACAAAAGCGCTGCAATATTAGCCATATTGGCGATTTTATCCGGCTCACCCTCCGTCAACGCACGGGCGGCGGACAGAATATCCTCATATAATTCGGATTTGGGCTGATCGGGGTTGGGTGTGAAATCGAACATGAATGCCGATCTAGCGATCCTTCCGATTGCCGCAAGCGTCTGCCTCGCTTAAAACATGGCGCTATGAACATTTGGAAAAAGATCGCGCTAGGCGTCCTTGTCGTCATTTTGGTGCTGGTGGCTATTGGCTGGTGGCTGACCCGGGGTGTTCCGGCTCAATATTCGGTGGAGGATGTGACCGGTGACGATCCCGTGCTCGCCGAGCCCGATCCGCAGACTATTCCCACGGTGGAAATAGCGAAGCCGGTTGGCTGGCCGGATGACAAGGCTCCCGAAGCGGCAGAGGGATTGCAGGTCAATCGCTATGCCACCGGGCTCGACCATCCGCGCACGATGTACACTTTGCCCAATGGCGACGTGATTGTGGCCCTGACCAACTCACCGCCGCGCGATTTGCCGGGTGGGCCGGAAGGCTGGATCATGGGTCTGCTTTTCCGTCAGGCCGGTGCTGACGTTCCCTCCGCCAACATGCTTGTTTTGTTACGCGATGAAGATGGGGACGGAACGGCCGAGAAGCGCTACATGCTGCGCGACAATCTTCATTCACCTTCGGGTATCGCCTATGCTGATGGCAAACTCTATGTCGCCAATCACGATGCGGTACTCAGCTATGATTACGAACTTGGCGATACCAAGCTGACCGGCAATCCCAAGAAGCTGATGGATCTGCCGCCCGGTGGCGATCACTGGATGCGCAATCTCTATCTCAGCCCGGATTCCACACGCCTTTATGTTGCGATCGGTTCGGCGTCCAATATCGGTGACCGGGGCATGGAGGCGGAGAAGGGCCGTGCCTCGATTTATGAAATCAATCTCAAAAGCGGGTCCCATCGTCAGTTTGCCGGAGGTTTGCGCAACCCCAACGGGCTGGCATGGAATCCCTGGGCGGATGAGCTTTGGGTGACGGTGAATGAGCGTGACATGCTCGGTTCCGATCTGGTGCCGGACTATCTCACCAATGTACCGGTCGGCGCGCAATATGGCTGGCCGTGGCTTTATTGGGGCGACATTGTCGATGAGCGTGTGACCGCACCCATGCCGAATTTCCTCAGTGAATATACTCGGCGCCCCGAATATGCGCTGGGTCCGCATGTTGCTGCGCTTGGTCTCACCTTCACGCAGGAAGGTGCCCGTATGCCGGAGACATTCTCCCACGGTGCCTTCATTGCCCGGCACGGTTCCTGGAACCGCAAGCCGCCGGCAGGCTATGATGTGATCTATGTCGCATTCGATGAGCGGGGGAATCCGGTTGGCAAGCCGATCCAGGTGCTGAGTAGCTTTCTGGACCCCGACGGTGGCACATATGGTCGTCCGACATGGGTCGCATGGGACAAGACGGGGGCTCTTCTGGTGAGCGATGACACAGCCGGAATCATCTGGCGTGTCAGTGCACCGGATGCCGAGCCTGCGCCTGCGCCGGTGCGGATAAAATCGCGTTCTTTACCGCCTCAGCGCGAACTGAATGGCGATCCGTCACGGGCTTTCGAAAATCCGCCGGCGGATATTCAGCCGGGATCGATCGGCAATTGATACGAAGCCCCGCTCCCGTGAAGGAGCGGGGCTTCGGCGGTATGATTGTCAGAACTGCTTGCCTGCGCGTCCGGCCAGCTCGGTAATGAAGTGCCGGGCGATGCGGCCTGAACGGGCACCCCGGCGGCGCGACCATTCCAGCGCTTCGGCCTGATCCCATTCCAGGCCGAGCTTGCGGGCATAGCCATCGATAATGGCGAGAAATTCATCCTGCGTGCAGGCATGAAAGCCAAGCGAAAGGCCGAACCGGTCGGCCAGTGCCAGATTGTCGTCCACCGCATCGCGGGGATTGAGCGGATCGTCCTGCTCGGAAGCATGGCGATCGACAATGGCCCGGCGGTTGGACGTTACTGCCAGACGGACATTATGCGGGCGAGCCTGTACGCCGCCTTCCAACCAGCTGCGCAGATGACGCGGCCCGGCAGTATCTTCCGCCCCGAAACCGAGATCGTCGATAAAGACGAGAAAATTGCGTGCTACCTCTCCCAGTTCGGCGAAGAGCGAAGAGAGGGTCGGCAGGGCATCGGTTCCGACCTGTACAAGCGCGAGACTGCCCGGATAGGCTATCTGGCTGTCGAGCACCGAAGCCCGGACCAGAGCGGATTTGCCCATGCCGCGCGAGCCCCAGAGCAGCATGTCATGCGCGGCATGACCGCCCGCCAGACGCTGCACATTGGCGACCACCGCTTCCTTCTGGCGGGTAATGCCTTGTAGCAATGCCAGATCGGGAGCGTCCATCGTCGAAACGGCAAGTGCGCCATTTTCTGTCCAGATATAAGCGGGCGACGCAAGCCAGTCGGTCCGGTTGCGGGGAGGGGGCGCGAGCCGCTCCAGCGCAGCCGCGATCCGTTCGAGCAGTTCAGGTTGGTCTTTCATGATCGTCTGCCCTATAGCGCCGCCTCATGGGCGGCAAGCACACAGCTGACATACTCCCCCCGGATGCGGGCGGTATTGCGCAAGCGGCAGAATTGTTGCGGGCAGGGCGGCTTGTCGCTGTTCCCACAGAGACAGTGTACGGACTGGCTGCCAGAGCCGACCGTGTCGAAGCGGTGGCCGCGATTTACCGCGCTAAGGGTCGCCCCGATTTCAACCCGCTGATTTCCCATCTGGCACAGATAGAGCAGGCTGAGGCACTGGCGATGCTGGATGAGCGGGCGATGCGCCTGGCTGACGCTTTCTGGCCGGGTCCGATGACGCTTGTTCTGCCTGTCAGAGAGCCTTTGGGTGTCGTACCAGCTGTCACAGCCGGGCTGCCTACGATTGCATTACGCATGCCCTCTCATCCGGTCATGCGGGCCTTATTGCAGCAGTTCGATTTTCCGCTGGCCGCGCCATCGGCCAATCGCAGCGGTTTTATCAGCCCCAGTCGCCCCGAACATGTTCTGCAATCGCTCGGTAACAGGGTGGATGCGATTCTCGATGGCGGTCCCTGCGTGCAGGGGGTGGAATCGACCATTATCGCTTTGCGACCCGATGGATGGCAGATTCTGCGCCCCGGACCGATTACGCAGGAGGATGTCAGCGCTTTGCTCGGGCCGCCTTTGCAGGTTGAAACGGACACGATAGAAGCGCCCGGCCAGATGACGAGCCATTATGCACCGGGAAAACCCGTCAGGCTTCATGCTGAACAGGCACGCAGCGATGAATTCATGATCGGTTTCGGCCTGGTGGCAGGCGATGTCACTTTGTCGGAAACCGGCGATCTCGCGGAAGCGGCTGCACGCCTCTATCAGTGTTTGCATGAAGGAGCCGCCGCTTCACAGCCGGTCATTGCCGTTGCACCGATTCCGCAGCACGGTCTCGGTGCAGCGATTAATGATCGTTTACGGCGCGCCGCAGCCTGATATCTTTTAATCCCCGCCGCAGCGTAAACTGCCCGATCCGGCAGACTTAACCGAACACTGAGCCCGCCCGCGAACATCCACATCGCCCGATCCGGCAATCGATCCTTTAACGTTACCATTGGAATAGATCTTCACGTCGCCCGACCCGGCAATGCTGATATCGGCATTATCGGCTTCGAGCTTATCCAGGTCGATATCCCCGCTGCCGGCAATTTTCGCATCGAGCGCCCGTACGTGGCCGCCGCCACGAATATCGCCTGATCCTGAAATCTTGATTGCCAGACTGCCACTTTCGATGGAGTCGACATTCACATCGCCCGATCCAGACAGCGCAATCTGAGTGGCATCGCCGCGCATTTCGGTTGCGGCGATCTTACCCGATCCGCTTAGTTTCAATGCCGAAGGAGGAGGCATCGTCAATTTGATCGCGGCAGTTCCTTCTGCCTCGCCACCTGGATCGTTGCGGCCGACCACAAGCTGGTTATCTTCGAAGCGGAAGCGCAAGGCTTTTTGAGCCGATTCACTGCCCGATACCGAAATGGCGGGAGTACCGGTCTCGATAGTGAGATCGTCAGGACCGGCCAGTTTAACCGAATCAAAAGGCTGGCTGCGCAGGTCCAGCTCGCCGAGAGTCTGGCCATCCATCTTCATCCCTCCGTTGAATGATGAACAGCCTGTGAGTGCGACCAAGCTGAGCCCGATGAGGGCGAATAAGGGTTTTCGGGTGCATCGCATGAATCTTCTCCTTGCTGCATTGCTGTTATAATACAGCGGTGCGGGGCAGCAGCAATGACACCGGTCGATCCCTGTCGACGCTTCACAAAAAAGGCCGCCCCTTTTCAGAGGCGGCCTTTTTATCCCGGAACGGATGAAGAATCAGGCTTCTTCGGTGTTCTCGTAATATTGCGGTGCATGTTCGTTGAGCACAGCGAGAATCTTTTGCAGCGCTGCAGGCTCATCGGTCTCTTCCATAGCAGCCAGTTCGCGCGCCAGACGGCTGGAAGCCGCTTCGAAAATCTGGCGTTCGGAATAGCTTTGTTCGGGCTGATCGTCCGGACGGAAGAGATCGCGGGTCACTTCGGCAATCGAAACCAGATCGCCGGAATTGATCTTCGCTTCATATTCCTGCGCGCGGCGGGACCACATGGTCCGCTTGATCTTCGGTTTGCCTTTCAGCGTATCCATCGCTTCTTTCAGCGTTTTGTCGCTGGAAAGCTTGCGCATGCCGATGGATTCGACCTTGTTGACCGGAACGCGCAATGTCATGCGTTCTTTTTCGAAGCGAAGCACATAGAGTTCAAGCTGCATGCCGGCGATTTCCTCGCTCTGCAGCTCGATGACGCGACCCACGCCATGCTTGGGGTAAACGACATAATCTCCGACATCGAAGGCGGGCGCATTGGCAGCCATTTACTTTCCTTTCCTAGCCGGGCAGACTACCCCTGACCGAAAAACGACCCATGCCCCGCAACAGAAATCGGTTGCCGGATTGCACTTTTCGGACGTGAGTAGGGAGCCTGCCTTCCTGTTCAGGCTGTCACCCGGGGGATATAATAGGCGACAGTTGGCGCATTATATAGCATATCGGTAATAAAATTACCACCCTGCAACTGTCTGACAAAAAAGGCCTCTGTTTTCCGAACCGGTTTTTCAGCTTCGGCCGTGTTCGGGACTTTCCAGAACAGCGTCCAGTTCTGCGCCGAAAAGCAGGACATAGGCCGAGAAATAGAGCCAGGTCAGCAGCACGATCACCGCGCCGAGCGATCCATAGGTTGCATTGTAATTTCCGAAATTGGAAACGTAATATCCGAAGCCATTGGTGAGAATCATCCAGCCTATCGCTGCCAGCAATGCACCGGGTGTGAACCACCGGGCGGTTGAACGGTCGCCCGCCGGGCCGAATCGGTAGAGCGCTGAAGCGCCGATGATTCCGGCCAGGAGCAGGACGCCATAGCTGACGCTTTTGCCGAGAAAGGCGGAGGAGCCGGAGATATCGGGCACCATGGATGTGAGGGCAGACAGCAAAGTGGTTGCTGTCATGGCGATTCCGGCGCCCAGAATGCCGCAAACCGTCATTCCCAGCGCGAGCAGATTGGAATGGAAAAAGCCGCGCTTCTCTTCGCAATTAAAGGCGATGTTGAGCGCGATAACGACCGAATTGGCAGCCTTGCGCGCCCCGAACAGGGCGATGCCGAGCGCGATGGCGAGGCCGATCCCTTTCTTGCCCGAAGAACTCTGCACCACCGCTTCGAGCTGGCCGCTGATAAGCTGCGTGCCGGGACCGGGTGCCATTTCGGCCAGCGCCTGAATATGCCGGGTGACTGTCTGCGTATCGACGATCAGCCCGTAGGACAGCACGACAGCGCCCAGCAACGGCACGATGGCGAGGAAGATGAAATAAGCGACGCCGGCCGAGACGATCCCGACATTATCCATTCCCGATGCCCGGAAGGCTCCGAAAATTGCCGATCGGGGTGTGGCAGCGAGACTTTTCCAGGGGGAGAAGCCGGCTGTCGGATCATCGGTCACGCCCAGCCTGCTCCTTTATTGCCCATGAGAGAGTGAAAGTGGCGATCAGTCGCCTTCGCCGGGTTCAGGCGAGAAGAACTTATCGAACTTGCCCTCTTCATTCTGCATCTCGTCCGCGTCTTCGGGCGGATCCTTGCGCTCGGTAATATTGGGCCATTCGGCCGAATATTTGGTGTTCACCTCAAGCCATTTTTCGAGATCGGGCTCGGTATCGGGAAGAATCGCTTCTGCCGGGCATTCCGGCTCGCATACACCGCAATCGATGCATTCGCTGGGGTTGATGACGAGCATATTCTCGCCCTCATAGAAGCAATCGACCGGGCAGACCTCGACGCAGTCCGTATATTTGCAGCGGATACATGCGTCGGTGACGACATAGGTCATGGCTGCTTCATCCCTTTCTTAAATTATCAAAAATGCGAATCACGGCCTGCTATGGCGATTGTCCCGCCAGCGTCAAGTTCCTCATAACAGGAACGGGCCTCCGCCGGCGGGCCGCGTCGTGCCGGAAGGGCAGTCAGCCGCACCACCAGAACCCGCTTTGCCAGTGGCAGAGTTAGAATATCGCCGATCGCCATGGGCTGATCGAGCCGGGTGACCCGTTTGCCGTTGCGGCGAATATGGCCTTCCGAAATCCAGCGCTGTGCTGCGCCCCGCGATTTCGCGAAGCGCAGAAAACACAGCAACCGGTCGATCCGCATTAACGGACGAGATCCGCCAATGCCGCGAAAGCATTGCCTTCGCGCGGTTTCGCGGGCTGATTGTTGCGGCGCGGGGCCTTGTCCTTGCGGATCGGGCGCCAGCTCCACAGCACCGGAGCGGGTGGACCATAGGCGCCCTCGGGCAGTTCCTGCGCCTTACCGGGCCGGAAGCCCGCATCGCGCATCAAGCCGGTGAAATTTTCTGGCAAAAGACCCATGGAAGTCGGCAGAGCCATATCGACGGGAAAATGCTTGCCACCGGCTTTGGCGCGGCTTTCATGCGCGGCGCGGAACAGCTTTTCAGCCATATCGACGCGAATAGCCTGCCGCCCGGCCCGGCGATAACCGGCCGGGGCCTGCTTGGCACCGGGAATCACCGCTTCCATCGCTTCGCGCAAAGGCCGGCGGTCCACGCCGAGGCCACGCAAGAGCTTGCGCGGGCCGGGTTTGAGCAGCATCGGTACATAAACGTCGAGCGAACCGATATTCACCCCCAGTTTGCGCAGAAAGGGGCGCTTTTCTTTCGGAATCTGCGCAAGACCGGCAGCTTCGCGATGAATCGTGCCGGCCTTGTCGGCCAGAGTGAGCAGCAGCGCGCGCACTTCGCTCCCCGCTTCGGGATCGCCCGCCGCTTCTTCGATCTTGCGCAGCGGCGCGAGCGTGGCGAGCTGATTTTCCAGCCATACTTCCAGCGCATTCTGCAACTGAGCCTTATGGGCGGGCTCCAGTGCATCCATTTCGCGCGCCAGAACGAGCCGCGGTCGGCTGGCGGTTCGCCCCTTTTCGAGCGTGGCGATGATCTGGCCGTCGCGCCAGATTTTGCCCTTTTCGATCGTGAGCGATCCCAGTTCGTTTTCGATCATGACATTGGCCTTTTGCCCCAGCAATTGCGGCAGATGTTTTTCCGCCGCCGCCAGCATGAGGCGCCGGTCCTCATGATTAGCCGAGGCATCGACCACGAAGCGGAAGCCTTCGAGATGGCCGATCGGCTCATCTTCTACTGTCACGATATTCTCGTCGGTCAGCGCTACGCGCATCAATCCTGAATCCTTAGCCATGGTCTTCATCAATATAGCAGTTCGCCGGTTGACGAAACGCTCCTTCAATCTTCCGTGCAGCGCGTCGGACAGACGCGCCTCCACAGCCCGTGCACGGGCTGCCATTTCATCGCGCGCCAGTACCCAGTCGGGGCGCTGGCAGATATAAGCCCAGCTGCGAATGGCAGCGATCCGGCCCTGTAGCGTGTGAATGTCGCCCTGAACACGGTCAAGCTCGGCAATTCTTGCCGCAACGAAATCCGCCCCCAGAAAACCTTCGCGCAGATCCTGCCACAAACGGGTAACGAAACGCGAATGGGTTTCGGCCCCCTGCTGGCGAAAATCGGGCAACTGGCACACTTCCCAGAAGCGCCGCACCAGGCCTGAGCCTTTGACCGAACGGGCAATATCGGGAAATTCGGCAAGCCTCTTCAGCACGGCGAGATCGATCGCCTCGGGCGCAGGCGCCAGCTGCGGATGGTCGGGCCTTTCTTCGAGATCGGCAATCAGCGCGCCGAGTGAATGGATATGCGGTTCGGCCTCACGCCAGAATAATTTGGTAACCGGCGCAAAACGGTGTTCCTCGATGGCGAAGATTTCTTCTTCGGTGAACTCCGCCCCGTCGGCGCCCTTGGTGCCCGCAAGGGTGCCGAAGGTCCCGTCGCGCTGATGCCGTCCGGCACGTCCGGCGATCTGGGCCATTTCGGCCGGTACCAGACGGCGCAGCCGCGTCCCGTCGAATTTGGAAAGACTGGCGAAGGCCACATGGGTGACATCGAGATTGAGACCCATGCCGATAGCATCGGTGGCGACGATATAATCCACTTCGCCCGACTGGAATAATTCGACCTGCCGGTTGCGCGTTTCCGGGCTTAGCGCGCCCATCACCACCGCCGCGCCGCCGCGAAAACGCCGCAGCATCTCGGCCACCGCATAAACCTGCTCTACCGAGAAGGCGACAATTGCCGAGCGTGGGGGCAGGCGCGACAATTTGCGCGACCCTGCATGGGTGAGCGTGGAAAAACGCGGCCTTTCGGTAATCTCCACGCCAGGGATCAGCGCCCGGACAATAGGTTCCATCGTTGCCGAGCCGAGCAGCATGGTCTCTTCACGGCCGCGTGCATGGAGCAGCCGGTCGGTGAAAATATGGCCACGTTCGTGATCGGCCGAAAGCTGCACTTCGTCCAGCGCCACGAAAGCACGTCCGCCGCCATCGCGCGGCATGGCTTCGGCGGTGCAAAGCAGATAACGGGCATTGGGCGGTTCGATCCGCTCTTCGCCGGTAATCAGCGCAACTTCGCTGTCCCCCTTGATCCTGCGGACCTTATCGTAGACTTCGCGCGCCAGCAGACGCAACGGAAAGCCGATGGCTCCGCTCGAATGGCCGCACATACGCTCAATGGCGAGATGGGTCTTGCCCGTATTGGTGGGCCCCAGAACGGCGCGCACCCGACTGTCGGAAGCTGCGGACATCACAATGCCTGCGAACTTGGCGATTTCGAAGCGCTCCCGCAAGGTGGTTCCGGCAGTTTGCCCCAAAATGGAGGGGATTTGTCGTGTTTAAGGACAAATTTACTTTATTCCCTGACGGCTCATGGCATGGATAAGAGGCTTTGCGGCCTGGGCAGGATAATATGACAGGTCTGGCGGGCGCGGATTATGGACGAATGAACCGGATGGATCGAACGGATCGCAGGGGAGGGCTGTAATGCTGGATCGTAACGATCTTGCAGGCCTGCATCATGCGGGCGACAGGACAACGGGTTATCGCTCGTCCGGTAATGAAGAAGCCGATCATGAATCGACCTTTCGTGACGAGGCACCGCAAACGCTGCATCTTCGCCGTTCGGATGCTCATCCGATTCAGCATCGCCGCCGGCAGGATACGTCCTGGGGCGAAGCTTTCCGCCACTGGCGCGATTCGCTTTCCGACCGTTTCGAAAAACTCGATCTGGCGCCCGATCTGGCGCAGAATATCGGTTCCGCCCGCTGGCTGCGCGGGCTGGCTACGCTGATCGTATTATGCATGATTGCGTTTTTGTGCTGGCCCGATTTCGCACCGGTGGAAGCGGCCCCGGCGATGAAAATCGATGATCGCGCGCGCGATGAATTTCGCAGCCAGATGATTATGCCGCTGGCGCTTGGCGGCGATAGTGGCCGCCATATGGGCGCGACCCGTTCGGTCGTTCCGCTGGCAGCAGCGCCTGAACGCCCGAGCCTCGAATTTGTCGCCACACTGAGTAAGGGAGACAGCTTTGCCCGCATGTTGCAGCGGGCCGGAATCGGCAAAGAAGAGGCCGGGCACCTGGCCGATATAGTCGGGAAGGCCATGCCGCTTTCCGATATCGAGCCGGGAACGCAGGTGGATATCGTGCTGGGTCGTCGACCGGCGAAAAATATGCCGCGCCTGCTCGATTCGCTGTCTTTCCGCGCCCGTTTCGATCTGCAACTGGCGGTGGAACGGCGCAACGGGCGGCTGCAGCTCGCACCGCATCCCATCCGGGTGGACGATACGCCGCTGCGGGTGCGCGGCGAGGTGGGGGCGAGCCTCTATCGCTCGGCCCGTGCGGCCGGGGCACCGCCGCGGGCGATTCAGCAATATCTGCGCCAGATGGGGCAGGAACTGAATATTCAGCGGGATATTAAAAGCACCGATCAGTTCGATCTGATGCTCGATTACAAGCGCGCTGCCACGGGCGATGTAGAGCCGGGCGATCTGCTATATGCGGCGATCATCCGCGATGGCAAACCGGTGAAGCAGTTAATGCGCTGGGGAGAGAAGGACCGGTTCTTCGAATCCTCAGGCGAAGGTGTCGAACAAAACGGGCTGATGGCGCCGGTTCCGGGATATGTGACCTCGCGCTATGGAATGCGGCGCCATCCGATCCTCGGCTATAAGCGGATGCATGCAGGGATGGATTTCAAGGCGACCTATGGCACGCCGATCCATGCGGCGAGCGATGGCAAGGTCGTCTATGCCGGGCGCCATGGTGGCCATGGCAATTTCGTAAAGCTCGATCATGGCGGCGGGCTGGCCACCGGCTATGCACATATGAGCCGGATTGCAGTGCATGCCGGGTCCTATGTCAAACGTGGGCAGGTGATCGGTTATGTCGGCTCTACCGGGCTCTCCACCGGGCCGCATCTTCATTATGAAATGTATCGTAACGGGCATACGGTGAATCCCGCTTCGGTGAAATTCGTCCAGCGCGCGCAACTGGCGGGAAGCGAACTGGGTTCTTTCCGGGCCGAAATGGCGAAATTGCAGACCATACCGGTCGGTGCCGCGCTGGAAAGCCTGCCGCCCGATCCGGCCATGCAGGGCGGGGCCGAAAGGGAAATCGACCGGGTCGAACAGCCGCAAAAACTCGATTGAGGCAATTCACCCGATTGAAGCCTTTCCTTCCATAGGGCAGGAAGGCCGGCATGACTCAGAGCTATCCTGCAACCCGCCTTCGCCGGTCCCGCGCCACGGCCTGGAGCCGTGCCATGCATCGCGAAACCTGTCTCACTGCCGATAATCTCATCTGGCCGCTTTTCGTGACCGAGGGGGACGGCGTGGAGGAGCCTGTTTCCTCTCTGCCCGGCGTTTCGCGCTGGTCGCTCGACGGGATTGCCGCAAGGGCGCGCGAAGCGGTGGAACTGGGCATTCCCTGTCTGGCACTGTTTCCCAATACTCAGCCCGAACGGCGCAGCGATGACGGGGCCGAAGCGCTCAATCCCGATAATCTGATGTGCCGTGCCATCCGGGCGATCCGCGATGCCTGCGGCGATTCCATAGGTATTCTTACCGATGTCGCGCTCGATCCCTATACTGAACACGGGCAGGACGGGCTGATGGATAATGGCGGCTATGTGATGAATGACGCCACGGTTGAGGTGCTGGTGAAGCAGAGCCTCAATCAGGCGCTGGCCGGAGCCGATATTATTGCGCCGTCCGACATGATGGATGGTCGCATCGGTGCGATCCGGCAGGCGCTGGAAGATGATGGCCAGCACAATGTTCAGATCATGTCCTATGCGGCGAAATATGCCTCGGCCTTTTACGGTCCTTTTCGCGATGCCGTGGGGTCGCGCGGCCTGTTGAAGGGCGATAAGAAGAATTACCAGATGGACCCGGCCAATGCGGAAGAGGCTTTGCGCGAAGTCGCGCTCGATCTCAGCGAGGGGGCCGACAGTGTGATGGTCAAGCCGGGCCTGCCCTATCTCGACATCGTGGCCCGCGTGAAAGAGCGGTTCGAAGTGCCGGTCTTCGCTTATCAGGTGAGCGGCGAATATGCGATGATCGAGGCCGCCATTGCCGCCGGTGCGGGCGATCGCGAGGCGCTGGTGATGGAAACGCTCACCTGTTTCCGCCGTGCGGGCTGCGCAGGCATCCTCACCTATCATGCGCCGCTTGCGGCCAGGCTGCTCAATGGCTGAATTCCGCCTCGAAACCGAACGGCTGGTCCTGCGTGACTGGCGCGAGGAGGACTGGGTGCCGTTCTATCGCCATACCAACACGCCCGAAGTCATGCGCTGGCTGGGCGGGGCAATGGATGCGGAAAAATGCGCGGCGCAGCGGGCCCGGCTGGAATCCTATCGCGCCGATCACGGTTTCACTTTCTGGGCGGTGGAGCGCAAAGCGGATGGCGGCGATCTTGCCGGTGAACTGCTCGGTTTCTGCGGGATGAAACGGAGCAATCAGGAAGGCGCGCCACTGGGCGATATGGAAATCGGCTGGCGGTTCCGGGAGGATAGCTGGGGCAAGGGCTATGCCCGCGAAGCGGCGCAGGCCTGCATGGATGCCGGGTTCAAACGTTTCGGTGCGCCGCATATCGTCGCTCTGACGGTGGCAGGTAATAAAGGCAGCTGGGGGCTGATGAAGCGCCTCGGCATGATCCGCCGCGAAGATCTCGATTTTCCGAGTGAGGATTTCGAAACTCATGGGACGATTATCGTCTATTCTATCACGCGCGATGAATGGCAGCGGGGCAAAAGTGCCGCTGCCGCGGTGCAATGAGGCGTTATTGTAAACGGAGAGAGTCAGTATGACCCAACATCCCGGAGCCCTGATCCTGCCCTTCGAAGGCAAGGTACCCGATATTCATGAAAGCGCCTTTATCGCGCCGGGTGCGCGGATCATCGGCGATGTCACGATCGGGCCGGACGCGTCCATCTGGTATAATTGCGTGCTGCGCGGCGATATTAACCGCATCGTGGTCGGTGCGCGCAGCAATGTGCAGGATGGCACGGTGATCCATGTCGAAGGTCCGCGCCCCGATACGGAGGGCAATCCCACGCTGATCGGCGATGATTGCCTGATCGGCCATATGGCGACGGTGCATGGCTGTGTGCTCGATAATCATGCCTTTGTCGGCATGGATGCGGTGGTGATGGACGGCACGCGGATCGCCCCGCACGGTATGCTGGCGGCTGGCGCATTGCTGGCGCCGGGCAAGACCATTCCCGAACGGGAAATCTGGGCTGGCCACCCGGCGGAAATGATGCGCGAATTGTCGATTGCCGAGGCCGAGAAGATTGCTTTTCAGAGCCAGCGTTATGTCGAACTTGCCCGGCGGCACAAGGCGGCGCTCCATGGCCAGACCGAAGCCTGATTTCCCGCCCGCCGAGGCCATTCTGGCGCTGTGCGACGGGGAAGGGCGGCTGGCGCTGCGCGTTACTCCCGGCGCGAAGGTGGAGGGGATCGAGATTGCGGCGGGCCGCCTGACGCTCAAGACCCGCGCCAAGCCCAAGGATGGCGAGGCTAACGATGCGGTGGTGGCGATGCTGGGCAAGGCGCTGGGCCGTGCCCCTTCGCGCATCCGTCTGATCCGGGGCGAAACCGGGCGCGAGAAGATGGTGCAGATTCAATAGGGCGCAGATCCGGCTGGTGGCCTGACGGCAGGGCTTGTGCCGAGCCTGGCGACCGGAATCCGCCTTATTCGCCCTCGTGATGAATGGTCGGATCGGGGCCGATGCGGATCGCGGCGAGCATGGCGATGAGCGAAAGGGCGCAGGCCAGTGCCACGGCCCGCCCGCCATACTGGCTGTAAGCGAGCGCGCCCGCTACCGCGCCGCTCGACAGGCCGAACCACAGCGCCAGCAGCCCGCCGAAACCGGGCACCTCCTTGCCGCACAGCCAATAGGCCAGCCCCTGCCCGAAGCGGACCAGCGCGCCGGTCATATAGGTAAGGCCGAAAGGGCTGCCGCCATCGCGCTGAAAACTGTTATTGAGCGCCCCCATGGCGAGCACCATGCAGCCGACCGACAGCGCCACCGAGCCGAGCGCATAGGCCAGTGCCCCGGCAAGCAGCAAAGCGGTGACGAGAATCAGCACATTGCGGGTCTGCTGCATCCCGCTTTTCAGTGCGACCACGCCGCCCCCCAGCACGCCGAGCACGAATCCGCCGATCAGAAGCGCCGGAATCCGCGCCATGGCGGTATCGGTAATCAGATCGACCGCCAGCCTTGTCGTATTGCCCGACATGAAGGAGACGAAATAGCCATTGGCGGAGAGAAACCCCACGCCATCCACAAAACCGGCCAGACCCGCCAGCCCGATAGCCAGGCGGCGCTGCGGAGGAGAAAGACGCTGCATGGGAAGAGGTCTTAGCCCGCAGTGAGGTGAGGCTCAATCGGGGTTGGAAGGATTAGTTTCAGCACAGGTTGGTCTACCATAGTTTATGAAAAGCAGCATAGGGATTGACCTTTCACAGGCAGAGTAATGAAAAGTCTACTTTCCACTGATTGATTCGTGAAAGGCAAACAGTCTTTTGAGGAATCTTTAACAAGCGGCTTAAAGCTCACTTTACACAAAAATTTTGTGTAAATAAAAATGCGGCTTTACTTTACACAAATGGCGGCACTGAGCTAGAGATGAGCAATGCTTCCTTGCGTACCAGACAACCTGCCGCTCTTAGACCTCCGCTGGCGAGAGGTGCTTCCTCTTGTAGGAAGAGCAAACGCTGCGCTTGCTCGCTATGACGGAATGCTTCAGACATTACCTAATTCAGCGATTTTACTCTCGCCTATTACTGCAAATGAAGCCGTC
This sequence comes from Altericroceibacterium spongiae, assembly GCF_003610805.1. GTDB lineage: Bacteria > Pseudomonadota > Alphaproteobacteria > Sphingomonadales > Sphingomonadaceae > Altericroceibacterium > Altericroceibacterium spongiae. The sequence goes on from NZ_RAPF01000007.1 coordinate 77,085, forward strand.
TTATCTTCGAAAATTGAAGGTACACAAGCTACTCTGGATGAGGTTCTTGAGGCGGAAGCGGGTCTGATTACGTCGGAAACGCGGCGAGGAGACATCGAAGAAATTAACAACTATCGCGCTGCTGTGGGTATAGCTGAAGCTGCTTTGGCAGACCGGCCGATAACCTTGTCGCTCATCCGCGAGGTCCACCAACAACTTCTTCGAGGAGTTCGAGGGCGAGACAAAACGCCAGGAAAATTTCGGGATGACCAAAATTGGATCGGCCGGCGAGGGGACACGATCGACAAGGCTCGCTTTGTGCCTCCTTCTCCAGTCACTTTGTTTGGTGCGCTGGAGAACTGGCAGGATTATATCGGTTTAGAGTCGGAAGATCCTGTACTCCAAACGGCGGTCGCTCATGCCCAATTCGAAATTCTTCATCCGTTCAAAGACGGAAATGGTAGAATCGGACGTATGCTCATCCCACTCATATTGTACCAGCGATGCGCACTCTCCCGACCGATGTTTTACATGTCGGAATACCTAGAGGCTCACCGCGAAGACTATTATGACCGCCTATTAGGTATTACCGATTACCAAGATTGGCATGGATGGATCACATTTTTTCTACAAGGAATGATCGAGCAAGCAGAGGCCAATCTCCGGAAGGTGAAAAGCATTCGTGATTTATATGAAGAGAGCCGTAGAACGGTCGTTGAGCTGACGCATTCTCAGTTCGCGATGGCCGCTGTCGATGCCTTTTTCACTCGACCTATTATTTCAGGAACTGCGTTCGCAGATGCTGCAGGCTTCAATAATAGAGTGACCGCAAACAATATGCTTCGACAGCTTGAGACCAATAGTCTCATCACTAAAATCCGCGATGGTAGCGGAAGAACGCCTGCGATCTATGCGTTCCCGCAGCTCATTAATATTGCAGAAGGAAAGCCTGTTTTTAAGGAGATTGAGCCTCGCCTTCTCTGATTCCTTGCCTTCTCAGGTTATAAATTTTGGGAATTACACCAAGCGCTGATTACATAGATCCACCCCAAAACTCTCAATCCCGCACCATCGCCCTGAGCGTTGCAATCCGGTCCGCTTCATGCGGCGGTTTGTCTTTGCGGATGCGGTGGATGCGGGGGAAGCGCATGGCGAGGCCCGACTTGTGACGTTTGCTCGCATGGACGGAATCGAAGGCCACTTCGAAGGTGAGGCTCTTATCGGTCTCGCGTACCGGGCCGAAGCGGTTGACGGTGTGCTGGCGGACATATTTGTCGAGCCATTTCAGCTCGGCATCGGTGAAACCCGAATAGGCCTTGCCCACCGGCAGCAGTTCGGCGCCTTTATCCGGATCGCCATCCCAGCAGCCGAATGTATAGTCCGAATAGAAGCTGGAGCGTTTGCCACTGCCGCGCTGGGCATACATCAGCACGCAATCAATCAGCAGCGGATCGCGTTTCCACTTATACCACAGGCCCGTCTTGCGCCCCGCGACATAGGGGGAATCGCGGCGTTTGAGCATCAGCCCTTCAATCGCATCGGCGCGGGTGCCTTCGCGGATCTGCGCCAGATGGGCAAAATCGCGTGCTTCCACGATCTGCGACAGGTCGAAGCGGGTGGCGGGCAGGCGGGGCAGAAAGGCCTCCAGCCTCTCCCGCCGCCGTTCCCAGGGAAGCGCGCGCAAATCCTCCCCCTCCAGACCCAGCGCATCATAGAGCCGCACAAAGGCCGGCAATTCGCTCAGCATCTTTTTGCTGACATTTTTGCGCCCGAGCCTTTGTTGCAGCGCGTTGAAACTGGCCGCGCCGCCTTCCTTCCCGCCCTGATGGCCGCCCTGTACCAGCAATTCGCCATCGAGCACGGCAGGGATCGTCAGCGCTTCGGCCATTTCGGGGAAAGTGGCGGTGATATCGTCGCCGGACCGCGAATAGAGCCGGGTTTCACCGCCTGCATGAACAAGCTGCACGCGAATCCCGTCCCATTTCCACTCCGCAACGTAATCGGACAGATCGACCGTGCCGTCTTCGAGCGGATGGGCCAGCATGAAAGGACGGAACAGCGGCATATTCTCTGTATCGGGCGGGGCTTTACCATGGGCGGCCCAGTCGAACAGCTCGGTGTAAGGCGGGGCGATGCCGTGCCAATATTCCTCCACATCATCGACCGACACGCCAAAGCTCTGCGCAAAAGCCACTTTGCCAAGCCTTGCCGAAATGCCGATCCGCATGGCTCCAGTGGCCAGCTTGATAAGGGCATAGCGGCCCGACACGTCGAGCCGGTCGAGCAAGGCGGGAAGGTCGTGCTGTACGGTGGCGCGGGTCATGCCCTGCAACAGAGCGACCGTTTCGGAAACGGTGGGCGCGGGCGGGGTTTCGCCCGGCGGATCGGGCCAGAGCAGGCTGGCGGTTTCCGCCGTATCGCCTACGAAATCGCGGCTTAGCGACCATAGCAGCGGGTCTACCCGTTCTGTCATCAGATTGCGGATAGTGCTGGCTTTGACTGCCTTGAAATCGAGCCCGTCGGTTAGCGCGGCGAGTGCCCAGCCCCGGTCCGGATCGGGCGTTTCGCGCAGATATTCGCCAATCAGCGCCAGTTTGGTATTGCGCGAGGAAGTATAGACCAGCGCATCGAGCAGGGCGGCGAAACGCTCCATCAATCGTCCTCATCCTCATAGCCCACCAGCGCCAGCGCGCGGGCACGTCGCTGATGGAGCTGGCACCAGCGCAGCAAAGCCTCTTCCCGGCCATGGGTGATCCAGCTTTCCTGCGGGTTCACTTCCTCGATCGTGCGGGTGAGTTCGGCCCAGTCGGCATGGTCGGAAATAATCAGCGGCAATTCCACATTGCGCTGCCTTGCACGCTGGCGCACGCGCATCCAGCCAGAAGCCATGGCGGTGATCGGATCGGGCAGGCGGCGGCTCCAGCGATCATTCAGGGCCGAGGGCGGGCTGATGACGATATGGCCGCGCATCTCCTCCTTGCTGTGGTCGGATACGAGGCGAAGCGGGCCCAGTTCCACGCCGAAATCCTCATAGAGGCGGCACATTTTCTCCATCGCACCGTGGAGATAGATCGGCTGATGATGGCCGGCACGGCGCAATTCGGCGATCACCCGCTGCGCCTTGCCCAGCGCATAGGCCCCCACCAGCACGCAGGAATCCGGGTGACTGGAAAGGCGGGCCAGCAGCCTGGCCATTTCCTCCTCAATCGGGGGATGGGTGAAAAGCGGCAGGCCGAAAGTCGCTTCGGTGATGAAGATGTCACAAGGGGTGACTTCGAAAGGGGCGCAGGTGGGATCGGGGCGGCGTTTGTAATCTCCGGTAATGACCACGCGTTCGCCCGCATGTTCGAGCAATATCTGCGCCGAGCCGAGCACATGGCCCGCCGGGATATAAGTGGCGCGAACATTGCCGGGCAGGGTGATCGTCTCGCCATAATGCACCGGCTGCGCGCCCTGATCGGTATTGTAGCGCAGTTTCATGATGGCCAGCGTTTCGGGCGTGGCCATAGTGGAGCCATGCCCGCCGCGCGCATGATCGGCATGGCCGTGCGTCACCAGCGCCCGCTCCACCGCGCGGGACGGATCGACCCAGCAGTCGGATGGCACAATATGGATCCCATGCGGCTCGGGCCGGATCCATGAAAAGGGCGCGCTCATAGGGTATGAAATGGTCGGAAGGGGAGCAGAGTTCCCCAATTGTTCCACGCGCTGTAACCCTCTGTCACCGGTCTTCGCGCCTCAACGCCTCCTTGCGCGGCCAGTGGCCCCGTTCAGTCGCTTTCTGGCCCTGTTCGGGCGCGTTCAGCACCCTCTTGCTTTTGCCATGCCGCAATATCCGGATCGAAACGCAGAATTTTCGTATTGGGATCGATAATATAATGTGCATCGGGTGAACCGAGGTCGATCCGGCCCTTGCCGCCCGTCATCGTCACCTGTTCGATCCGATTCCCGATCTGCACCTCGACCGGCAGAATAAATGGTTGTTTTGCGCCACTTTTCCAGCGCAATCGCAAAATCTGTCCATCCTGTTCGGATATCAGCTCCGGCAAAGCGGCATGGCGAAAATAGGCATCCACGAACCAGCTAAGGTCCAGACCTGTAACTTCCTCCATAACATGCTGAAAATCCTCAGTATCTGCCAGTTGCCAGCGGAATTGCCCGGGTTTCGGATCACTTGTGCCATAGACCAGCTTGGTGGTTCCGGCGAAAAATGCCTCATCGCCGATATATTCGCGCAAACTGTGCAGAATCCAGGCGCCCTTATAATAGATATCGCCGCCCCATCCGGCCTCCTCATCATTGTAATAAGCGCTGGAAATCGCGCTTTTCGGGGCCAGCGGAACCCGGCTGATGATTTTTTTGCGCGAATCCCAAAGGGCTGCCCGATAGGCCGTTTCGCCTTTGCTCCAGCGCAGATAAAGCGGCTGCATATAAGTACCGTAACCTTCATGCAGCCACATATCCGCCACAGTTCGGTCGGTCAGTTGATTGGCGAACCATTCATGGCTGAATTCATGATGCATCAGCCAGTCATAGCCTTCCGGTGCCAGCCTGAAGCCGTTGCCATAAGCATTGATTGTCTGATGCTCCATGCCCAGATGCGGCGTCTCGGCCAGACCGGCCTTCTCATCCGAAAAAGGGTAAGGACCCACGGTTTTCTCGAAGAAATCGAGGAAATCATGCATTTGCCCGAGCAGCTTTTCAGCACCCTTTTTATGGCCGGGCAAATACCAGAACTTGATCGGAAAGCTGTTGCCGAAGCGACTGCGATAGGTCTTTTCAGCCAGCTTATACGGCCCGATTTGCAGTGACACACCGTAGCTTTGCGGCCAGTGCGCCTGCCAGCGATAGGTATTCCAGCCGTCCTTTTCCGTCACTTGCTGTAAAGTTCCATTGGCTGCCACGACCAACGGAGCGGGTACGGAAACGGCGAAATCGAGCCATTCCACACGCTTTGTCGGATGATCGATACAGGGCCAGAACAGATCGCAGCCATTGGTCTGCACAGCGGTGGCAATCCAGGGAGAGCCATCCTGTGTTTCCGACCAGACAAAACCGCCATCCCAAGGCGCTTTCGGTGCTATGCGTGGCTTGCCGCTATAGGCGATGCTGACCTTCGCTGTGTCTCCAGCGTCCAGCACATGCGGCAGTTTGATCGTCAGTAAGCCATTGTCATTACCCCATAGGTCCGGAGCAAGAGCAATGTCGTTCAGCTCAATTGCACTGACTTCAAAGCGCGGATCGAGATCGAACTCCACATGTGTGAGCTGCCGGTCCGACCGAATCGTGTAGCGGGCGATACCGGCGATGCTTTTACTCTTCGGATCGACCGACAGCGAAAGGGCCAGATAAGGAAGTGCCATTGCTTGCTGTGTAGTGTCGAGCGACGCTCCGCTTTCCTCAGTATGCTTAGCGAGCGGAGATTGCCCTGTTTCGTCAGCCATAGCTGAGGGAGAAAGGCCCAGTGACCATATGAGCCCGCCCATGATTAGAATTTTATGCAAGAAAACTGCCCTGAAACTACGCTTCTGCGGGGCATCCTAGAGGCTTTCTCATTTCAATGACATTGCTGGAATGGGCCTGGCTGCTATAAAGAAGCGGTCCGAGAATAACCCTCGAACCGCTTCTTTTGCCTTATGATCGATTTGCAAAAGGCTGAACGTCAATCCTGACTTTCTTCGCCTTTCGCATCATCCTTGTTCGCCTCTGGCTTTTTCTTCGCCGCCGGCTTTTTCCGTTTTCGTGCCTTGCTGACCTTGGGCGGGGCCGGTGTGAGTTCAAAGGCGAGGGTATCGTCTTCCTTCACGCTCACATGCACTTCGCCGCCCTGAGCGAGCTTGCCGAAGAGGAGTTCTTCCGCCAGCGGCTGCTTGACCTTCTCCTGAATCAGGCGGCCCATCGGACGGGCGCCATAAAGCCGGTCATAACCCCGCTTGCCGAGCCATTTACGCGCATCGCCATCGAACTGAATATGCACGTTCTGCTCTGCAAGCTGCAATTCGAGCTGAAGAATGAACTTGTCCACCACCCGGCTGATCGTATCCGTACCCAGATAGCCGAAAGGCACGATGGCATCGAGACGGTTACGGAATTCAGGGGTGAACATCCGTTTTACAGCTTCGTCACTGGCATCTTCCTTCGAAACATCGCCGAAACCGATACCCTGACGTGCCATGTCGGCTGCACCGGCATTGGTGGTCATGATAAGCACTACGTTACGGAAATCGACCGTCTTGCCGTGATGGTCCGTCAGGCGACCATTATCCATCACCTGCAGCAGAATGTTAAACAGATCGGGATGAGCCTTCTCGATTTCGTCGAGCAGCAGCACGCAATGCGGTTGCTGATCGACCGCATCGGTGAGCAGGCCGCCCTGATCGTAACCGACATAGCCCGGAGGCGCCCCGATCAGCCGGGATACGGAATGCCGCTCCATATATTCCGACATGTCGAAACGCTGCATCGGAATGCCCATGATGCTGGCAAGCTGTTTCGCCACTTCGGTCTTCCCGACCCCGGTGGGGCCGGAAAACAGAAAGGAACCTATCGGCTTATCCGCATCGCGAAGCCCGGCGCGCGACAGTTTCATCGCTGTGGACAGCACTTCGATGGCCTTGTCCTGGCCGAATACCACGCGTTTCAGATCGCGTTCGAGATTTTCGAGCGCCTTTTTGTCATCCTTACTGACCGATTTGGGCGGGATGCGGGCCATGGTGGCGATCACCTTCTCGATCTCGCGTGCGGTGATTGTCTTGCGGCGGCGGCTCGGCGGAACAAGCATCTGCATCGCGCCGACCTCGTCGATCACGTCAATGGCCTTGTCGGGTAGCTTGCGGTCATTGATATAGCGGCTGGAAAGTTCCACCGCGGTCTTGATCGCATCGGGTGTATATTTGACCTTGTGATGCTCTTCGAAAGCCGAGCGCAAACCTTTGAGGATTTTCACCGTGTCTTCCACTGTAGGTTCATTCACATCGATCTTCTGGAAGCGGCGCAGCAAGGCGCGATCCTTTTCGAAGTGATTGCGGAATTCCTTATAAGTGGTCGAACCGATACAGCGAATCGTACCGCCTGACAGAGCCGGTTTGAGCAGGTTGGAAGCATCCATTGCTCCGCCGCTGGTAGCGCCGGCGCCGATCACTGTGTGAATTTCGTCAATGAACAATATTGCTTCGGGCATCTTTTCGAGTTCCGAAACGACCTGTTTCAGCCGCTCCTCGAAATCGCCACGATAGCGTGTACCAGCGAGCAATGCCCCCATATCGAGCGAATAGATGACTGCATCCTGCAAGACTTCCGGCACATCGCCTTCGATAATCTTACGCGCCAGACCTTCGGCAATTGCCGTTTTACCGACACCGGGATCGCCCACATAAAGTGGGTTATTCTTGGATCGGCGGCAGAGAATTTGCACCGTCCGGTCTACTTCTGATCCACGACCGATCAGTGGATCAACCTTGCCGGCCCGGGCCTTGGCATTGAGATCGACGCAGAACTGGTCGAGTGCTGAATCCTTCTTGTTCTTTTCGGCTTTTTCTTCGCTCTTTTCAGAAGTTTCTTCTGTTCCTTCAGGTGTACGGCTTTCAAGCTGCCGACCACCTTTGCCGATTCCGTGGCTGATATAGCTGACCGCATCGAGACGGCTCATATCCTGCTGCTGAAGGAAATAGACTGCATAGGAATCGCGTTCAGAGAAAAGGGCCACAAGAACATTACCACCCGTCACAGTGTCCTTGCCCGAAGACTGGACATGCAGGATGGCGCGCTGAATCACGCGCTGAAATCCAGCTGTCGGTTGCGGATCGGATCCATCGTCGGTTTTCAGAGACTGATATTCCTGGTCGAGATATTGCTTCACGACGCCGCTCAGTTCTTCCAGATCCACACCGCAGGCCGTCATGACCTCACTGGCATCGGAATCATCCACCAACGCGAGCAGAAGATGCTCGAGCGTCGCATATTCATGCGAACGGTCGCTGGCATTTTGCAGAGCCGCATGGAGGGTTTTTTCGAGATTCTGGGCGAAACTAGGCATATCAGATGTCCAATGGCGAAAGGATACGATCCGAAGGCAGTGTTATGGTCTGCCGAGGATGAGGTCCCGGATGTGAACCGGAATATAATGAACGGCTCAGCACTTTTTCATAATATCTATATGGTGCGCTGCCGCGCGATTGCGAGAGGAGAAAGAGGGGCGGCCGCCCAATCAATCGGTTTCTCTTGGACTGAACAACCTCTCGGCTGCTTCACGATGCGCACCGGCTTTAGTGTGATGCGCCTTGACCCGCTCGATTTCTCTTTCCAGCAAATGAATGCGGGACGTTAGCTCGTCTTGCGAATAGCTATCCAGGCTCTCGGAAGAGAGTCTGCTTGCGGCATCTCCGCGCATCCGGGGGAGATCGTCGTCATCCATTCAAACAACATCGGTCTCTCCTGCCTTGCTGTCAATGGGGTCGATGATTAGACGTGAGCATCCCCGCCGGAATATGGCGTTAGGCAGCGATGGGCAGGAAGGCGAAAATGATACCAGAGACAATGACTGCAATCGGTTTTGACACGCCGGGCGAGGCAGATGTGCTCTATCCAACGATTGTATCTGTGCCTGAGCTTGCTGCGGGAGACGTGTTGATCAAGGTCTCCCATGCCGGGGTCAATCGGCCGGACGTGATTCAGCGGCAAGGCAATTATCCGCCGCCTGAAGGTGCGTCACCTATTCTCGGTCTCGAAGTGGCGGGCAGTGTTGTCGCCGTCGGAGAAGGTGTGGACGATTCCATGCTGGGCCAGAAAGTTTGCGCATTGGTGCCGGGCGGTGGCTATGCTGAATATTGTGTAACACCTGCCGGACATTGTCTGTCGATTCCTGAGGGGCTTTCTGCCGCTGAAGCAGCGGCTATGCCTGAAACGACCTTCACTGTCTGGCATAATGTATTTGAACGTGCCTGGGCTACGGAGGGTGAAACGTTGTTGATCCATGGCGGAACCAGTGGAATCGGCACAATGGCCACCAAGCTTGCAAAACTATTTGGTCTCAAGACCATCGTGACCTGCGGCAGTGAGGCGAAATGCGATGCCGCGCGGGTTATTGGCGCGGATCATGCTATCAATTATCGCAAAGTCGATTTTGTCGAAGCAGTGAAGGATATTACTCATGGTAAGGGTGTGCAGATCGTGCTCGACATGGTTGCAGGCGAATATACACCACGCAGCCTCAAATGTTTGGCCCCTGACGGACGGCTGGTAACGATTGCTGTTCTGGGCGGTGCGAAAGCCACTATTAATATGGCGCAGGTCATGGTGCGCCGTCTGACTTTGACTGGATCAACGCTGCGGGCGCGATCGGATATGTTCAAGACACTTCTGGCGCAGGAAATCAGTCGGAATGCCTGGCCTTTTGTGGAAAGCGGTCAGCTACGTCCTGTGATGGACAAGGTTTTCCCGCTTCATGAAGCCGCTAAAGCGCATGAACGGATGGAAGCCGGCCAGCATATCGGTAAAATTGTGCTTGAAGTGAACCAGTAATCTGCCGTCATTCAGGAAATATTCGGTCGCGAAAAGAGCTATTTCGGCATTTAAGGATTATCGTTTCATGAGATGTTCTGACGTATAGTCTATGCGGTTAGGCTACATTCAGAACACCTCATGGAAACATTGGATCGGATTAATGCATCTTGGCAGGCAGCAGGCCTAACAGGGCGAGCACCTGCAAACGCTCCCGCAAGGCGGCATAATGTGCTGCAATACTGGATACTTCGGACTGGGCCAGGTCGGCTTCGGCTCTTTCATAGTCCTGATAGGGGCGCAGACCGCGTTCAAATTGTTCGCGCACGGCAGCCACTTCATCGCGTTGGGCCGCTACTGCTTCATCTCTTGCGGAAGCCACGTCCCCCAAGGCGTGAATACGTTGAATACCCTGTTCGAGCTGGCGACGATAATTGCGTGTCAGTCTTTGAATATCGCCTGCCGCTGATGCGGCACGGGCGCGCGCCTCGTCCCGTTCGCCACCATAGCTGCCACCTGAATAAAGCGGCATTTCAATATCGAGACCGATTTTTTTAGCGAATTCCCATCGTTTTAGAAGTTCATCATATTGATAAGCGCCTATGCCCTTAATGCTGATAACCGGCCTTTGCAGACGACGTGATGTTTCGAGATCCGCCAGCGCTGCATCGCGCATGGCCATTGCGGCCTTCACGTCAGGAGCCGCCATGGCGGCACTGAGAGAATCGAACGGACCATGCATTACGACCGGAGGCAGGTCGAGCGTCTTGTTCACATCGTCCGTTTTCCCGCAGAGAGATTGAGTGTTGCCGGTTAGCAGACCGATTTCGATTTGCGCAGTTTCCATGGCCAACTCCACTTCGACTCTCTGAGCCGATGCGGAAGCGGCTTCGGCGAGAATACTGCTGGCCGTGGCCTTCGTGATGAGACCGGTTTCAAGCCGGCGATCGACACCGTTCGATAATTCGGTAAAACGGGATTCGCGCCGCCTGGCCGCGGCCAGTCTTTCGCGTGCTTCCAGAATATCGAGATAGGTTTCGCCGGCTTTGATACGAGCTTGCGTGGAGGCATCAACAATCTTGAACAGCGCGGCTCTTGACCGTTCGCGAGCGGCTTTCATACGAAAATGCCCCTGATCGAAATCGAAAATGCGCTGTGAAGCAATCAGGCCGCTTTGCGTGTTGGTCCGACCATCGACCAGCCCCGTATCGCCATCTGCTGCCCTGGCATAGGCAGAAAGGCTGGGCAATCCGGTTCCCCTTTCCTGCTTTAGTCGGGCACGGGCAATCTGCTGTTCCGCCTGCGCCAATGTACGCTCAGGGCTGTGCCCTGTTGCAAGGCGCAGAGCAGTTGTAAAAGACAGGCAATGGGTTGAATCGAGGCTGGATGGGGAAGGTGCATGTAAAGTCGGGCCAACAGGCTCTCGAACACTTGGTACACCCTCTTTATCTGTCACTACGACGGGAAGGGGTGCGATCATTTGCGCCTGTACAGGCCAGCAAAGCGATGTGCCAATGAGCATGGCAAAAGCCGTAAAGGAGAAGCGGATCATGAGCGCGCGCCCCTTCTGATCGTATTGTTGAGTGGCTCGAACAGATAATCGATCAAGGTCCTGCTGTTGCCTGACCGGATAAAAGCTTCGATCGGCATGCCAGGGATGACTTCAGTATCGAGTCGATCGAGCTCCTCCGAATTCATCCGAATGCGTGCCTCGTAATAGCTGTAATCGCCTGACTGGCTGGTTTTTAAATCGGCACTGACCTGTGCGACTTCGCCGTCAAGACTCGGTGTGCGCCAGCCAGCGAGGCCCGAAAGGCGGGTGCGCACTGCGAGGCCGCCATAGACGCTTTCGATATCGGACGGGCGCACCTGCACTGTTGCAATCAGAGCGTCATTGCTGGGCACGATTTCCATAATCGGTTCGCCTGCCCGAACGACTCCGCCCGTTGTGTTCATAGTGAGATTGAGAATCGTTCCGGCAACCGGCGCCGTGATAACCGACCGATTGACGACATCTTCCATAGCCAGTAATTTCTGGGCGAATTCTGACCTTTGGCTCCTCGCTTTGACCAGATCGGCTGCCACTTCTCGCGCAAATTCGGCTCTGGTTTGAGCGATTTGCTCGGTCAGTTCCGCCACTTCTGCTTTGGCTGTAGCTTGCGCAGTGGTCAGTCGGCCGATTTCAGCTGTTAACGTCGCTTCGTCCCGTTCAAGTGCTGTTACTTCGGCGGCGGCAATCAGCTTTTCGCTCAGTAATTGGCGCTTTTCTTTCAATTCTCGCCGAACAATTTCCAATTGGTGTTGATTGCTTTCAATTTCGGTCTCGCTGTTTTCGACTCTTTCCTTCAATCCCAGCCGGCGCGCTTCCAACACGCTGACATCCGCTGCCAGTTTGCGATTTTGCTGGGCAAAGAGATCCTTTTGTCGTTGGACGATCTCCTGTTGTGTTTCTTTATCGATGTCTCCGAAATCGAAACCAGACAGGTCGAGCGTCTTGTCCTGAGCGGATAAAGCTGCGAGCCGGGCGATCGTTGCCCGGATATCGGCATAGTCGATGGCAACCTGCGTACGGCCCGATATCGCCGACACATCGCGCAGGATCATCAATTGTTGCCCCGCTTCGACCATGTCGCCTTCGCGCACCAGAATCTCGTCGACGATGCCGCCTTCGAGATGCTGCACGACCTGACGGTCCATATCGGCCGCTACCTTACCATAGGCGGTAACGCCTTCGGCAAGTGGGGCAAGACTTCCCCATAGAAGGAAACCGCCAAAGGAGACGCCGCAAAAGATGGCTGCCCGACGCAGCCAGCGATCTTCTCGTAAAAGGGACATTATTCCGCTCGCTTTGCAAACTGGGAGGATGTGGAAACCGGCTCAGCGACTGGTGCCGCCAGATAGTCTTCCGGACGGGCAGCTGCGACTCGCTGAGGTGACATGAGGATCACACGGTCGCACTGTTCGATCAGGCGCGGATCATGCGTGGCAAGTACGATGATTGTACCGCGTTCGCGCATGCCTTGCAGAGCTGTAAAAAGAACCTGATGGAGGTGTCGGTCCAGATTGGCGGACGGCTCGTCGAGTAACAACAAGGCAGGACTTCCGAAAAAGGCCCGCGCCAGACTGATAAGCTGTTTTTGCCCCGCGCTTACATGCGTGCCACCAGGACCGACAAAGGTGTCATAACCATCCGGCATGGCCATGATGGTGCGGTGAGCGCCCGCGGAGCGGGCAGCATTGATAACGTCGTTGGAATCGGCTTCGCCGAAACGGGCAATATTCTGTGCGATCGTCCCGGAAAGTAACTCTGCATCTTGCGGAACATAGCCGATATATTGTCCGCGATCCGCGGAGGGCCAGCGATGAATGTCCCTTCCCCCCAGATGAATTGTGCCGGACATGGCAGGCCAGGCGCCGGCTAGTGTTTGCAGAAAGGTCGTTTTGCCCGAACCGACGCTACCGACGAGTGCCGTCAGATTACCTTCCTCGAAGGAAATGCTGAATTTGGGTACGATAGGTCGTTCACTGCCGGGAACGCCGATTTCGAGATTCTTCGCTTCCAGAAACGGATCCGGGCGAGGTAATGGAATGAAGTTACTCGGAGTCTTTTCGCCCAGAAGGCGCTGGCCCAGCCTGCGCCATGCTGTCCGGGCATTGACCACCTGACGCCACATGCCGACCGACTGATCGATCGGAGCAAGGGCACGACCCAGCAGAATGGATCCCGCGACGATCGTCCCCGGGCTGGTGCGCTGATCCAGGACCAGAACTGCACCAATGGCTAACGCAGCAATTTGCAAAACCATACGTAATCCGCGCGTGGATGAGCTGTAGGCTGCATTCTCGCTGGCATTGTTGAGCGCGCGCGTATCGGCTGTGTCCTTCTGTTTTTTCCACGCATGGAAGGCCGGAACAACCATACCCATGGCTATAATGGCCGAGCGTTGCCTTTCGAGGCCGCTGGCATAGATCCTTGCGGCATTTTCCGCCTTCTGGGCCTCTTCGACCCGGTTTCGGGTGAACTTTTCACTGCTGAAAGCAATGCCGAGCAGCAGCACCGCGCCACCCAACGCCAGAAAACCGAGTATCGGATGAACCAAGAACATCACCAGAATGAAGAACGGGGTGAAGGGCAGGTCCATGAAAGGCAGAATCATGCCATGCGAAAGGAATTGCTGCATGGTTGACAGGTCGGTCTGATCTCCCAGCAACCGGCCCGGCTTCAGGGATTGTAGCCCTTGTGCGAACTCCTGCTCATCATAAAGGGATTGAAGGCGACTGGATGCCAGAGCCATGGTGCGCCGCCTTGCGGCTTCCGCCACTGCATAGACAAGTAAAAGTCCCAGAGCGAGCAACGTAATCAGAATCAGCGTTTCGATCGAGCCCGATGTTAGCACCCGGTCATAGACCTGCAGCATGTAAAGCGGAGCTACCAGCAAGGTCAGATTGACCACGACAGTGAAACCGGCTGCTGTCAAAAAATAGGGATTTAAAGGGCCGTTGGTGCCCGGTATTTTTGTCCAGGGCGAAGTTTCGCCCGCGGACATATCATTTGCCATGTTCTTTCCCCTTGCGTCGCGTGTCCCGAAGGGCGGGTCATGCGCGGAATGAACACAGCATATTTAAACAGACCAATAAGCGACTACCCGTAATAACCTCCATTTCGGAGCATAATAAGGTATGTTAGAATATAAGGTACGTAAGAAAATGCATATTATTGAACTGAGAGAGTGAAATTCCTATTTCAATAAAAAGATCTATTTTGGCTTTATAAGATATAACCCCTAATTGCTGTGGATCCCTATCTGCGGGAGTGTGTCTGGCGATGACACCGCAGATAGGAAATAGCATGAAAATCAGACAGCATATGCGCAGCAGCGCTTCGGCTCTTCTCGGGCTGATTAGTCTGGGGTTGGCTTCGGAAGCGCATGCCCAATCTGGTGCGGAAGCTGTGGCGGTGGATGACATTCAGGGAGCAGAAGCTTTCGACATACTCGCTAACGGGTCTCTTCAGATCACCATGTCAAACGGCTTCACAGTCATCCTGCCCCCCGATCAGTTCTATGTTTCGAAGGGGCAGACTTACGTTACGCCTGCTGCCATGGCTTTGAACGGGCTTGTTCCGGGAGCAAGTGCACCGCTTTCACTGGGAACGATAGCGCTTGGTACAGTTGCCGTAGGCGGTGGTGCGGCGGCGGCGATTATTGCGTTGGATAATGATAAGTCGAGTGATGGAGGCGATGAATCCGGAGGCGACGATAATGCTTCCGACGGTGACGATACCGATTCTGGCGATGGAGGCAGCAACAGTTCCAATCGCGCACCCGTCATTTCCAGCGAGACAACCCATTCCGTTTTTGAAAACCAGTTCGAAGCCTATCAGGTCGAAGCCAGCGATCTTGATAATGACACGCTTACCTATTCCATATCCGGTACGGACTCCGATCTCTTCGATATCGATTCTGAAAGCGGTGCGATCACATTCAAAACCAGTCCGGATTATGAAGCACCGCTCGATAGCAATGAAGATGGCATCTATATCATCAACGTCACGGCCGATGATGGGACCGAGACTGTGTCGCAAACCGTTGCCATCGTGGTGAAAAACGCCAATGATGCACCGAATTTTACCAGTGATGCAGCAGTGAGCATAGAAGAAAATCAAACACTGGCTTATCAGACAATAGTTGATGATTTCGAGGGCGATGACATCACATTCAGCCTGTCCGGCGATGATGCGGCTCTGTTCACGATCAATAGTGAGACAGGTGAAGTCCGCTTTACCGAAGCGCCTGATTTTGAAGATCCGCAGGATGACAGCGGCGCAAATGATTACAATATTACTGTGACGGCCGATGATGGGACCAGCATGTCCAGTCAGGATGTGACTATTATCGTGACGGATGTGAATGAAGCTGCGGCAATCACGACCGCTACTTCTCTGGATGTACCTGAAAATCAGACCTCTGTTGTCACCATAGATGCAGAAGACCCGGAAGGAGATGTTCTCAGCTATTCACTGACTGGCGGTGCCGATCAGGCTTTATTCGCGATAGATTCTTCAACGGGGGAGCTGACATTTCTGACGGCTCCCGATTATGAATCACCGGCATCGAACGCTGGCACCAATAGCTATGAAGTTCAGGTTACCGTCAATGACGGCATTCAGGATTCGGTTCTCGACCTGACGGTCAATGTTACTGATGAGACAGAAGCTGTGGGTTTACCTCCTGAAGCGGATTCTTTGGCCAGTGTTTCTGCTTTTACTCTGCTGAACGATATGCCTTCAGTCGATCTGGATGTTTTTGATAATCCAGTTGACATTGTACCTCTTATGCCCGTCGAAGCGGACGGAATGGGTGTGGACGAGAGTGGAGTGGCATTTGCCGATACAGTTGCATCGGTAACGGCGGATGTTCTCGATCTGACCATGCAACAAATGGCAGAAAGCGACCATTCGGATATGATCACGACCTGATACAGCTATGAGGCTGTTTCCATGCATTTCAGGCAGGTTTATTATAACAACTGATTGCTCTCCCATTTAACAAGATCAGGAATAAATACCTCGATATTTTACTTATTTGGGTGGTTAATTTCAATGAAGATGTAGTTTAGTCATTGTATTGTCTCGAAAATGTTCTTCCTGTGTAACATTCCCTGTTTAGGCAAAGGCTGCCGAGCTGAATAAACCGGGGCCTCGACCATGCTGGACGAATTTGACAAGAAGGGATCGCATCAGGGAGCGATCATCTCCGCCTTTCCACAAGTTCATAAACCTTCCCGACCTGAACCTTCTCTGGAAGGCCGTCGGAAATATCGGACAATCTGGATCAGTGACGTTCATCTGGGCACCAAAGGGTGCAATGCCGATTTACTGATAGATTTTCTCGACAATGTCGATTCAGAAACAATGTATCTTGTTGGTGACATTATCGACGGCTGGCGATTGAAAAAGAAGTTTTATTGGCCGGCCGCACATAACGATATTGTCTGGCGGATTTTGAAGCGTGCCAAACGCGGTACGCGGATTGTTTACATACCTGGCAATCATGACGAAATGTTCCGGCAATTTACTGGCCTGAACTTCGGGGGCGTGGAAATTCGCCGCGCCGCTTTTCATACTACTGCGGATGGCCGCCGCCTAATGATCCTGCATGGTGATGAATTCGATGCTATTATGCTGGCCCATCGCTGGCTCGCCTTTGTGGGAGATGCGCTTTACCATCTGATGATGGGGCTCAATCGCTGGGTTAATGCGGTTCGGCGCAAGTTTGATCTACCTTATTGGTCGCTCAGTAAGATAGCCAAGCATAAGGTAAAGAATGCTGTAGAGTTCATCTCGCGCTATGAAGAGATCGTGGCACGTGCCGCAGGTGAACGGGGTGTGGATGGCGTTGTTTGCGGCCATATCCACACTGCGGAAATGCGTGAATTCAATGGTATCGAATATTACAATGACGGCGACTGGGTCGAAGGCTGTAATGCACTGGTCGAGCATTTCGATGGCCGCATGGAAATTCTCCACTGGGCCGATGAAGTTATTAAACGCGCTGCTGATCGGGAGGTTGCCGAAGTGAATGCGGAAAGCACCCGCAAATCGGCAGCCGCATGAAAATTGCCCTGATTACTGATGCCTGGGTTCCTCAGGTTAATGGTGTGGTGCGCACCTTGCAGACTGTAACCGAAGCGCTGATGTGTCGCGGTCACAAAGTGATGACGGTTTCACCCGACCAGTTCAGGTCTGTGCCCTGTCCGACTTATCCGGAAATCCGCCTGTCCTTTGCCGGTCAGCGCCGCATTGCCCGTCAACTGGATGCCTTTTCTCCCGATGCCATCCATATTGCCACTGAAGGGCCGCTAGGGCTGGCGGCGCGGCGCTATTGCGTGAAGAACGGCAAGCCTTTTACCACAGCTTATCATACGCAATTCCCTGATTATCTTGCCCGCCGCACCAAGCTACCTGCCTCTGTCTTCTGGCCGTATATTCGCTGGTTCCACCGGCCTTCAGCCGGTATTATGGTCGCCACTGAAACGGTACGCCGTCAATTGCGGGAGCAGGGGCTGACACAATTGCGCCATTGGAGCCGCGGAGTCGATCTGGCGACATTCCGCCCTGATGTTGCGCCTCCCGACCTGTTTTTCGAACTACCTCGCCCAATTCAGATTTATGTTGGCCGGGTGGCGGTAGAGAAGAATGTTGAGGCATTTCTGTCCAATAGTCATCCGGGTTCCAAAGTGGTGGTGGGTGACGGACCGGCTCTGACTCGCTTGCGGCATGAATTTCCCGAAGCATATTTTCTTGGAAAGCAGAGCGGTGCTGCACTGGCTGCCTGTTATGCCGGGGCTGATGTATTTGTTTTTCCGAGCCGAACGGATACTTTCGGTCTGGTCATGATCGAAGCGCTCGCATGTGGGACGCCAGTTGCCGCCTATCCGGTGACAGGGCCTCTCGACGTGCTCGATGCGCGTAGCGGCGCCATGGATGAGCGGCTGGAACAAGCCATTGCCCGGGCCTTGCAATGTGATCGGGAAGACTGTCTGGCCCATGGGCAGCGCTTCAGTTGGGATGCCAGCACAGACCAGTTTCTGGCAGCGCTGGAACCTGAAATATCGGAACCAACTCTCTCCGCCATGACCTGGGCAGCACTGGCCGAATAAGCGTTCCGCCTGTCCGCAAACGCTAAATCCGTTTTGTTATGCGGCTTTATCTTGCCGAAAAGGGGGCAATAGCCTAAATAGAGTGCGAAAGGCCGCTCCGGTAAGGGGCGGCCCTTATATTTTCCGCTCCGAAACAGGAGCCGAGACATCGGAGATTATCGTGGCCCAGCCCACCCCCCTGATGCCGCATGCGACAGCTTCCTGGCTGGTCGATAACACCGCGCTCAGCTTTCCCCAGATTGCGGAATTTTGCGGTCTGCATATTCTTGAAGTTCAGGCCATGGCCGATGACCTGGCCAGTGTTAAATATACCGGGCGCGATCCCGTGCATTCGGGCGAATTAACGCATGAAGAGATCGAACGTGGTCAGGCCGACCCCGATTATCGACTCAAGATGCAAAAGGCTCCGGTCGAAGTCAGCCGTACCAAGGGGCCGCGCTATACGCCGGTTTCCAAGCGGCAGGACAAACCCGATGGTATCGCATGGATTTTGCGTAATCATCCGGAAATGTCCGATGCACAAAT
This sequence comes from Altericroceibacterium spongiae, assembly GCF_003610805.1. Taxonomy (GTDB): domain Bacteria; phylum Pseudomonadota; class Alphaproteobacteria; order Sphingomonadales; family Sphingomonadaceae; genus Altericroceibacterium; species Altericroceibacterium spongiae. The sequence goes on from NZ_RAPF01000007.1 coordinate 95,748, forward strand.
TTCGAAGCTGATCGGCACCACCCGTACCACCATTGCTGCGATTCGTGACCGGGAACACTGGAACATCCAGAACATTCAGGCGAAGGATCCGGTAACGCTCGGCCTGTGTTCGCAGCGCGAACTCGATGCTGCTGTTGCTAAGGCTGCGAAGAAGAGTGGGACCGACGACACGACCGAAGAACAGGTTGTGGATGAAGGCGGCGACGAAAAGCAGAAGCTGATCGATGAGTTGCGTGCCGAGCGCGAGGATCAGGCTCGTGCTGCTTCGGAAGCCGCACAGGAAGCCGAAGCTGCCGCATGGCTTCAGGCCAAACGTGCGGCTGAAGCCGGTGAGAATCAGGACTGATTTCACCTCAATTGATCGAAAATTGAAAAACCGGCTCTGCTAAAAAGCAGGGCCGGTTTTGTTTGGTCTGCGGGTAAGTCGGTCTAATTGGCGAGAGCGAGGTCAGGCTTCTCGCTGTTTTCATCTACCGACGTGTCATCGCGTTTCTGGCTGAAACGGCCTTCCACACAGGCACCTTCTTCAATGGTGAGGGCTTTGTAGAACACATCGCCCTCGACCACGGCGTTACGTAGAATTACCAATTCGCTAGCGGTAATCGACCCTTTTATCCGGCCTGACAGACGGGCACTTTGTGCATGGACCGAACCTTCGATCACGCCGCTTTCGCCTTGTACCAAAGCAGCGCAGGACAGATCCCCTTCGATTCGTCCGTCGAGATGCAGATCGGCGCTGGCGGTGAGGTCTCCGGCAATCACTACATCTGCCCCGATGACCGAGAATGTACCCTTACTCATTCGCGAATCAGCTCGCGACAAGGGTGCGAGAGTGCTGGGCTGCGCGGATTTTTTCGAGAACATGTGGAGCGGTCTCCAGAAAAGGGCGCGGATTGACTGCGCGATTATGGATGCGCACTTCAAAATGGAGGTGAGGCCCTGTTGAGCGTCCTGTACTCCCCATTGCGCCGATAATACTGCCTGCTTTGACAGCCTGTCCGCGTTTGGACTTCCAGGCGGACATATGCGCATAGCGGGTGATTATACCGTTGCCGTGATTGATCTCTACGACTTTACCATAGCCAGATCGATAACCGACAAAGCTAACTGTTCCGCTGGCTGCTGCATGTATTGGTGTTCCCCGTTTTCCGCGGAAATCGATGCCTTTATGCATTGCACCGCCGCCCGTAAAAGGATCACTGCGATAGCCGAATCCTGATGAAATCGAGGCGGTGCCGACCGGCATGACCTGTGGAACGCCGGCCAGGGCCTGACTATAGGCTGCAAGCCGGGCGAGGGCGAGGCCGAGCCGTTCGAAACGCGGATCAACCGAACCGTCCCGGCGGGTTGAGAGCTTTTCCAGTGGCCCACCCTGTGCGTTGCGGGCGCTTGCAAGCATCACAGCCGGGCTGAGACCCAGCGCACGAATAGCAGTTTCGGCCTTTCGGTTGCGTTGATTGACCAGACGGGTCAGACGATCAACAAAGGCAAACTGACGCTGATCGAGCCGGGCAAGGCTGGATGCTTCGGGAATGGCGGCACTGATCTTGGCTGCTGTGTCGAGCAGGTGCTGTTCGTTTTTCGGCGTACCGGTTTCCACTGCGGGCTTTGTCTCTGCTGTTTCCTTACCCTGACCATTTGCGTCTTTGCGCAGATCGTCGGGCAGCATATCGACCATTTCTTCGAGAAATGCCTGCCGCCGGGCAAGATCATCGGCCAGCTCGCCAAGGTCATCGCGATAATGGGCTACGCTCTGTTCCGCATTGGCGACTTGTGTTTCACGCTTGGCCAGAGCTGTCCGGTCATGCTGTGAACGATATTGGCTAAAAGCCATGAGGGCCATGGACAGAATCCATGCCATCAAAAGAGCCGCAACGATTCCTGCCGCGGCCATCTGGACACGTGACGTCAACGTAACAAAGCGGACCTGCCCTCGTGAACGCATAAACAACTCACGATCAGGAAAACAGCTCCGCAGGCGATCCCAAAGCCTGCTAGCATTCATAAGCGGTATTCGAACCCCGAATCCCTATTTCCGTCCAAGAAGTCGGGTAACATAGAACGCAGGGATCACCAATTTGCATTTGTTATAATAGGTGAAAAGACCATACAGACGGAATGAATCGCTGCTGAACATACGGGAAATCGCTGAATATCTGGGAACTAAACCGGATTCATCCGAGTCGGTGAGGTGAACCAAGCGATAAAATGACAAGCCGCTTTGCCGGTGTTAGGAAACCGACATGTCTACACAAGCTGAACTTTCCGACGATTGCACCACGCTGGTGCATGATCTGGCCCGTGATGCGCGTTCTGCGCAGCGGGTGCTCGCCCGCATGAGCGATACTGAAAAGGCGGATGCACTGCATGCGGCTGCCGCTTCACTACGCGATGATGCACCGACCATCCTTAAAGAAAACGCCAAAGATATCGCGGCCGGTGAATCCAATGGTCTGAGCAAGGCTATGCTCGACCGGCTGAAACTCGATACGGACAGGCTTAATGGGATAGCCGATGCCGTGGATGCGGTAGCCGATCTGCCCGATCCGGTCGGCCAGGTGATCGATCAGAGCACGGCGCCGACTGGCCTCAAATTGCAGCGTATCCGTATTCCGATCGGCGTGATCGGGATCATTTATGAAAGCCGTCCGAATGTTACGGCCGACGCTGCTTCTCTGTGCGTACGGGCAGGCAATGCCACGATCCTGCGCGGAGGCAGCGAAGCGGTTTACTCCAATCGCGCTATTCATGCGGCGATGGTTAAAGGGCTGGCCACCAAAGGAGTCCCTGAAGCAGCCGTGCAGCTCATGCCGACACAGGACCGTGCCGCTGTTGGGGCCATGCTGCAGGCATCGGGTCTTATCGACATGATCGTGCCGCGTGGCGGTAAGGGACTGGTCGCACGGGTACAGAGCGATGCACGTGTACCGGTTCTGGCCCATCTCGACGGAATCAATCATACCTATATTCACGACAAGGCTAATCCGGAGATGGCTCGTGCTATTGCGCTTAATGCCAAAATGCGCCGGACCGGCATTTGCGGAGCGATGGAAACGCTGCTGATTGATTCAAAATTCCCCAACGCAGCCGATGTGGTGGGCGATCTGATCGATGGTGGATGCGAAGTGCGGGGTGACTCGCGCGCCCGTGCACTCGATAAAAGGATCGGTATGGCTGGCGCGAATGACTGGGACACCGAATATCTTGATGCGGTCGTTTCGCTGAAAATCGTGGATGGTCTCGATGATGCGCTCGACCATATTGCTCGCCATTCTTCAGGCCACACCGATGTCATTATTACCGATGACGATGAAGCGGGTGAGCGGTTCCTTACCGAGGTCGACAGTGCCATCGTGATGCGTAACACGTCATCGCAATTTGCCGATGGCGGTGAATTTGGCCTCGGTGCGGAGATTGGCATTGCGACGGGCCGCATTCATGCGCGTGGACCCGTGGCGCTGGAAGGCCTGACAACCTATAAATGGCAGGTTCGCGGCGAAGGGCAGACTCGTGCCTGATTAGCCATGACAGGCAGACTGACCGCATAATTCATAACGAACGGGCGGGAACGAAGTGTTCCGGCCCGTTTTCGGTTGGAAGCAGGAGATAGCAGATGAAATATAAGCAACTGGGCCGCACCGGCCTGTTCGTATCGGAACTCTGCTTCGGCACCATGACTTTTGGCGGCGAAGGGATGTGGACCAAGATCGGTTCGCTCGATCAGCAAAGCTCTACCGCTCTGGTCAAAACTGCCTTTGATGCCGGCATCAATTTTATCGATACGGCGAATGTCTATTCAGGGGGCTTGTCCGAAAAGATTACGGGGCAGGCTTTGCGCGATCTCGGTCTTGGTCGGCAGGATTATGTTCTTGCCACCAAGGCAATGGGGCCGATGGGCGATGGCGTAAATGATCGGGGAACTTCGCGTTATCACCTGATGGATCAGATCGACGCGAGCCTCACCCGTCTGGGGCTTGACCATATCGATCTTTACCAGATTCACGGCTGGGATCCGGCAACGCCGATGGAAGAAACGCTGCGCGCTCTCGATGATATCGTGCGCTCGGGTAAGGCGCGTTATATCGGCGTGTCTAACTGGGCGGCCTGGCAAATTACGAAGGCTTTGGGTGTGTCGGAACGCCGGAATTGGGAGCGTTTTGCATCTTTGCAGGCTTATTATTCGCTGGCCGGGCGTGATCTTGAGCAGGAAATCGTGCCGATGCTGGAAAGCGAGGGGCTGGGCCTGATGGTATGGAGCCCGCTTGCCGGCGGTTTTCTTTCAGGAAAGTACACACGTAATGGCGAGGCTGAAGGCCGCCGGGCTGAATTTGACTTCCCGCCGATCGACAAGGAAACCGCTTATGATGCGGTGGATGTGATGCGTGCGATTGCTGAGGAAAAGGGGGCCAGCGTGCCGCAGATCGCTCTTGCCTGGCTGCTGGCCAAGCCGGCTGTAACGAGCGTCATCCTCGGGGCCAAACGCCCTGAACAGTTGACCGACAATATCGGTGCTGCCGATATAGAGTTGAGCGATGAGGATATGGCGCGGCTAGATTCTGCCGCTCCGCCTGCCAGTACCTATCCGGGCTGGATGCTTGAGCGCCAGGGGGAATATCGCAAGGGCGGGGTTGCTGGCGGTGATCCCCAGAAGTAAAACGCACCGGCGGGTCTGCAATCGCCGAGGGCTTCTGATCGGCCTTCTGGGCGGCAGCTTCAATCCCGCGCATAATGCACATCGAAGGATCACGCTGAACGCCATGGCGGCACTGGGACTTGATGAAGTCTGGTGGCTGGTTTCACCCGGTAATCCGCTCAAGCCGAAAGCGGGCATGTCGCCGCTCTTCAGCCGGGTCAAAATGGCCAGGCGCTTAGCGCGAAGGGCACCGATACGGGTCAGTGCGATTGAACGGGAACTGGGCTCGCCCTATACGGTCGATACGCTGAAAGCCTTGCGGCACCGCTATCCCGGCCATCGTTTTGTATGGCTTATGGGTGCGGATAATCTTGCCGAGTTTCACCGCTGGCGCGACTGGCGGGGGATCGCTGCAGAAATGCCGATTGCGGTTATCGCCCGTCCGGGTTATGACAGGCATGCCCTCGCGAGCCCCGCGATGGCCTGGTTGCGGCGTTTTCGGTTGCCCGCAGGCAGGTTGAAAAACCGGAATGAATGGAGCGCACCGGCGCTGATAGAATTGCGTTTTGATCCCGATCCGCTTTCGGCAACTGCTATTCGCCGAACCGATCCGGACTGGGCTAGCCGCCTTGTCGGCGCGCCACCCAGAGACGATTTGACGCGCTCGCTCATTCATGAACCCACCACCAAACGGGCCGACAGGACAAAGGGCGCATGATACGGCCTCTGTCACATGAGCCCGTGCCAATGCAGGAGCTTGAAACGCTACGATGAATCAGGTGCAGAACTCGTCCGAACAGACCCCGAATCGGGGGGATGTGTCTGGACAGCCCTATTCTGGCCGGAATCCATCGATACCTTTCATCATGGCCGACACATCAGAAAATCAGACGCCCGCCGGAGAGATGCCCAGAGGAGAACCGGGTAGTATCCATGCTCTTATTCTTGAGAGCCTCGAAGACGATCAGGCACAAGACGTCATCTCGATCGAGCTGGAAGGCAAATCGAGTATCGCTGACCATATGGTGATCGCATCGGGGCGCTCCACTCGCCAGGTAGCTGCTATGGCCACCAAGATGGCCGAGCGTATCAAACAGGCTGGTTACGGCACGCCACGAGTGGAAGGCTTGCCTGCCGCAGACTGGGTGCTGATCGATTCGGGCGATGTTGTCGTCCATCTCTTCCGCCCCGAAGTGCGCAGCTTCTATAATCTCGAACGTATGTGGGGTTTCGGAGACGAAGCACCGCTGAGTAGCAGCGGACAGGCCTGAACGGAGCCATGCTGCTCCATATTATCGCGCGCGGTAAGATCGGGCGTTCGCCCGAAGCTGAACTGGTGAAGCGCTATGAAAAACGTATCGGCTGGCCGACCCGTCTGACCGAGCTTCCTGAAACGGGCGGGAAAATTCCCGATCCGCAAACGCCGTTTCGCACCGTGCTGCTCGATGAGAAGGGGCGGCAGATGGGATCGGAGGAATTTGCCCTTTGTCTGGGGCGCTGGCGCGATGACGGAATTCGTGAAACGCGTTTTGTGATCGGGGCTGCAGATGGCCATTCGGATGAAGAGCGGCAGCAGGCCGATCTGTTATTCGCCTTCGGCGCGGCTACCTGGCCGCATCTGCTCGCCCGCGCAATGCTTATGGAACAGTTGTTCCGTGCAACCAGTATTCTGGCAGGCCACCCCTATCATCGCTCGGGCTAGGAGCGGTTTATATGCGTTCGGCGTGGCTTTTGACCATCTTTTGCGTCCTTTCCGTGCCTGTGAGCATGTGGGCTATAAGTGCCATAGGTCAGAATACTGAATCCCATAATGTTTCCGGGAGCCTGCGCGAAGATCTGCAAAGGGCGCTTGCCGAACAGGACGCGGCGCAGAAGCGCAGCGCGCAATTTGAAGAAAAAGCGCAGAAATCGAAAGCTGAGGCTGATAAAGCCGCCAATCGTATGGCTGCGCTTGCTGCACATATTCAGCAGGCCGAGGCGGGGCGCGCAGCAGCGCAGGCACGCAGTGCGCTGATTGGACGCGAGCGCCGTCGGCTCGATGCCAGACTGGCGGAAAAGCAGCGTCCGATCGTACAATTGACCTCTGCCTTGCAGCAGATAGGCAGACGCCCGGTTGCGCTCAGCGTGTTGCAGCCCGGCTCGGTGAAGGACATGGTTTATTTGCGCGCCATGTTGTCGGCCGCCATGCCGCGAATTCATGACCAGACATCTGATCTGCGCAGTGAAATCGCTCACAGTCGCGCTCTTCGCAGGGAAGCAGAGGATGCCGCCCGCTTGCTGAAAGCACAGGAAGACCGGCTCTTAAAGCGCCGTCAGTCACTTGCTGCGCTCGAACTGCGTCAGCGTGATGCGGCAGAGCAGGCGAAGGGCAGTGCCAGCCGCGAGGCAAACCGGGCACTCGCTCTGGGCGAACGGGCACGAGATCTCGATATGCTGGTCGGTGAGCTGGACCGCGCTGGCGCGTTGCGTCGTCGTCTTGCAGCTTTGCCGGGGCCGGTGCTGCGTCCCGCGCACCCCTCGCAGGCGCGGTCACCTGCACAAACCGCGCCGCCTTTTGAACAGGCCGCACTTTCGGCGCCAAAGCCGTATATGCTGCCTGTCGATGGCCGGCTGGTCAGTGGATTTGGAGCAATGGGTGATGCCGGAAGGGCGCGCAACCTCACTCTTGCGCCGCATGAGGGGGCGCAAATTGTGGCTCCTGCTGCGGGCCGGGTCGGCTTTGCCGGTCCCTATCAAGGTTATGGCCGGATCGTGATTATCGAACATGCGGGCGGATGGACCAGTGTTGTTACGGGCCTTGGCCGTACTGCAGTGCAGGTTGGTGACCGGGTGAGAGCCGGAATGCCGTTGGGAACCGCGCCTTCGGGTCATGACCGGCATATTTCAGTGGAACTGCGGCGGGACGGCGAAGCGGTCAATCCGCTGCGTTTCGTCAGCCGATAAAGCAGCTATGTCTGCATCATCTGGTATTCAGGGCCGAGGCTCTATACATTCGCGCGAAATGAAAGGCCTTTCTCGATGAAATTCGCTCCCGTAATGCGCGCTACCGCCTTGCTGACAGCTGTTGCGATGGTACCCGTAGCCACTGCTGGTCTGGCGCAGGTTGATGGCAAAGTATCGCCTGAATTCAACAAGCTTTTTGCCGTCTATCAGCGGATCAAAAGCAGTTATGTTGAGCCGGTGGATGACGATACACTTATCCGTGGAGCCATCGATGGCATGCTCTCTTCGCTCGATCCGCATTCCTCTTATCTCGACGGGGCGGCGCTTGACCGTCTCGAAACCATGATCGACGGTAATTATCAGGGCCTTGGTATTTCGGTGCAGATGGATGACGGGGCGGTGAAGATCGTCTCACCCTTCAAAGGCAGTCCGGCGGATAAGGCAGGGCTCAAGGCCGGCGATTATATCACTCATATTGACGGCAAACTGATTTACGGTCTCGAACTCGATGAGGCCGTGGAAAAAATGCGCGGAGAAGCGGGAACGTCGATTACATTGTCGATTTTCCGGCCGGGACGCGACGAACCGTTCGATGTAGATGTTACACGCGGGGTGATTGAGCTGGAACCGGTGACTTATGAGCTTCAGGACGGTAAGATCGGTGTGGTCAGTGTCAATGAGTTCAGCCGTGATGTCGGTAAGGATGTCCACGATGCTCTGAATGATCTTCGCCAGCAGGCGGGTGGTTCGCTGGAAGGTCTGGTGCTCGATCTGCGGCGCAATCCGGGTGGTTCGCTTGATGAAGCGGTGGCACTGTCCGATCTGTTTCTCGACGATGGACAGATCGTATCGCAACGCGGCCGCACGAAGCGCGATACGATCTATTACGATGCCGAAACGGTCTATCCCGGCGATGCTGCGGAAGGTCTGCCGATGATTGTGCTGATCGATGCCGGCTCTGCGTCTGCCAGCGAAATCGTTGCCGGGGCGCTGCAGGATCAGCATCGTGCACTGATTATGGGCGAACGCAGTTTCGGCAAGGGCAGCGTTCAGTCGCTCCTGCCGCTGACGCGGGACAGTGCGCTTAAACTGACCACGGCACGTTATTATACACCCTCGGGCCGTTCTGTTCAGGAAGGCGGAATCGATCCCGATATCAAAGTGCCGCAACTCTCCGATCCGGATGCTGCGAAGCGGGCGAAATATTCCTATCGTGAATCCGACTTGCGGCGCCATCTGGTCAATGAGGCGGGGCTGGAAGATAAGGATCTCGAAACCGATTCCAAACCGGATCCACGTTTCACCGCGACGCCTGAAGAATTGAAAGAGCAGGGGATCGACGATTTCCAGCTTCACTATGCGGTGAAAACGCTGGAGCGTACGGGCGGCGGCACCGCTCTTGCCGCCCGTAAATAAATCTGGCTGACGGATATATAGAAACGTGATTCCTTCGGACAAACTGGCCCAGCGGCTGGCCCTCGCTCTTCCGGCGCTTCTGCTCGCCGGAGCCTATATCGGCCAATATGCTTTCGGCCTTTACCCTTGCGAGATGTGCTGGTGGCAGCGTTATCCGCATTTTGCTGCGCTGGTTCTGGCGCTTGTCTCTACTGTCATACCGCCCAAACGGCTCTGGATCGCACTGGCAGCGCTGGCCATTCTGATCTCCGGCCTGATCGGCGGATATCATGCCGGTGTTGAATATGGCTGGTGGGAGGGGTTGACCACCTGCTCGACGGTGCCGTCCGGTGGGGAAGATCCCCTGATGGCGATTCTCAATGCGCCTTTGGTACGCTGCGACGAGGTTCAGTGGAGTCTATTCGGCATTTCGCTGGCCGGCTGGAACTTCCTTATTTCGACAGCCGGCGCCATAGTGATCGGAGTTCTTCTGAGGAGAAAGGCACGCGCATGACATCTGACCGCTCTTCGATGATCCGGGTGGATCAAGCTGGCGAATATGGTGCGACACGGATTTATGCCGGTCAGCTGGCGGTCATGGGGGACCGGGCCGATCATTCGACCGAGATTCGCGGTATGGCTGTGCAGGAAGAACGCCACCGGATCGCTTTCGATGCCTTGATAGCAAAGCGCGGTGTCCGCCCTACAGCTTTGCAACCAGTCTGGTCGGTTGCCGGTTTCGCATTGGGGGCGGCTACGGCCCTGATCGGTCCCAAAGCTGCGATGGCCTGTACGGCAGCGATCGAGGAAGAGATCGATATTCACTATACCCGGCAACTGGAAGAGCTGGAAAAGGACGGTGACGATCCTGAGCTCACCGCGCTGGTCGAGGATTTTCGCGATGAAGAGCGCGAACATCGTGATGCGGCACTGGCTGCCGGGGCGGAAGATGCACCGGCCTATCCTTTGCTCCATGGAGCGATTCGTCTGGGATGCCGGATGGCAATCCGGCTTTCGGAAAAAATCTGAAGCGTGAAACGGACAATCGGTTTATCGGTTTCAGAGAATATTCACGGCCGTTGCCGAAAAATATATGTTGATGGGGATGATCCCCGTGGAAGGAACGTCATGAAACGCCAGATTGCTTCGTTTGTCGCCTCCGCGCTGACGCTTGCAGGCCTCGCTTGCCTGTCCACGCCAGCGGCTGCCCAGGATAAGGGCGGAGATAAAGTCAATCAGGTGATTGTCTATGGTGATGATCCGTGCCCCGAATCGAGTGACGGAACCATCACTGTCTGTGCGCGGCTGGATGAGAGCGAACGCTATCGCATACCTGAAGGTCTGCGGCATAGTGATGACCCGGCCAATCAAAGCTGGACGGACCGTGTCCGCTCCTATGAAACGGTAGGTGATTTCGGGGCCCTGTCCTGCACGCCTGTCGGAGCGGGCGGCGATCTTGGCTGCACGCAGAAACTGATAGATGCCGCTTATGCTGAAAAGCGCACCGGCTCCTCGGTTCGTTTCAAACAATTGATCGAGGAAGAACGGGCGAAACGTCTTTCCAAGATCGATGAGGAAGCGGCTGAAACGCAATCGCGCGTCGAAGAAATCGAGAAGGAATATCTCGAACGGCAGCGGCGCGCTCAGGAAGAGCAGACCCCGGACGAAAAGGATGCGTCCGAAGCGCCTTTGCCCAAGCCTGATGATAATCAGTAAAGCCGGTTTAACCAGACTCTTGTAGGGTTTTTGCTATGAATAGCCCTCAAGTGATTCTCTCGGTCTTCGGCACCCGGCCGGAAGCGATCAAAATGTTTCCGGTAATCCGCGGATTGGCGGCCGATCCCCGGCTGGAATCGCGCGTGTGCGTCAGTGGACAGCATCGCGCTATTCTGGATCAGGTGCTGGAGATTTCCGGCATAAAACCTGATCACGATCTGGCCGTCATGCAGCCCGATCAGACGCTGGATGCGCTGACTGTCAATCTGCTGACTGGTCTTGGTCAGGTTATGGATGAGGAAAAACCGGACTGGGTTCTGGTTCAGGGGGATACTGCCACAGCCATGTGCGGAGCACTGGCGGCTTATTATCGTAAGATTCCGGTGGCCCATCTCGAGGCGGGGCTGCGATCGGGCAATATCCATCACCCCTGGCCTGAAGAGGTCAATCGTAAGATTATCGGTACGATTGCCGCGCTGCATTTTGCGCCGACTGAAACCGCACAGCAGGCATTGCTGCGCGAAAATGTGAACCCATCGACCGTCCATGTTACCGGCAATAGCGTGATCGATGCGCTGCACTGGATCACTGGAACGATCAAGCAACGACCCGAACTCGTGGCGGGTCTGGCCGATGTCGAAAAGCGTTTTGCGGGCAAGCGGATTATCGGCGTAACCAGCCACAGACGGGAGAATTTCGGCGGCGGGCTGGAAGCGATTGCCGAAGCTATACGTCGTCTGGCTGAGCGCAATGACGTCGCGATGATTTTCCCGGTCCATCCCAACCCCAATGTTCGCAAGGTGATGGAAACGGTGCTGGGCGATTGCGCCAATGTGGCTTTGATAGAACCGCTAGATTATCCGCATTTTGCCCGGCTGCTCGATATTTCGACACTGATTCTGACCGATAGCGGCGGCGTGCAGGAGGAAGCGCCTGCTCTCGGTAAACCTGTGCTTGTAATGCGTGAAACCACTGAGAGGCCCGAAGGGGTAGAGGCGGGAACCGCTAAACTTGTCGGAACCGATACGGATCGGATTGTCTATGAAACTGAACGTCTGCTCGATGATGAGGGTGCCTATGCCGCGATGGCGCGTGCGCATAACCCCTTCGGTGACGGCCAGACCGCACAGCGCATTGTCGATCTTTTCGCGCAAACGGACTGCTGATTACCCTTATTTTACGCTCCTGCGCCTAAGCGTCGGGAAACGGTATGGAAAGGCGACAGATGCGGGGCACAGAACAACCCAGAGTGAGTGTAATCGGTCTTGGATATATTGGTCTGCCCACGGCGGCAATTATCGCACGGGCAGGTATGCCGGTGACGGGAACCGATGTTTCGCAAAATGTCGTCGATACAATCAATCGCGGTGAAATCCATATTGAGGAAGTCGATCTCGACGGTCTCGTGCAGGGTGTTGTCCAGCGCGGATTGCTGAAAGCATCTCTGGATATCGCGCCGGCGGATGTCTTCGTCATTGCCGTTCCGACCCCTTTTCTGAAGGATGGTCAGCACACGCCGGACGATTCATATGTTCTCGAAGCGGCGCGGCATGTTTCGAAAGTGCTCAAACCTGGAGACACCGTCATTCTGGAGTCCACCTCTCCAGTGGGCACGACCGAGAAGATGCGCGATCTGATAGCTGAAATGCGGACCGATCTCGCTATGCCGGGCCTCACCAGCGGAACACCCGATATTTCGATCGCTTATTGTCCGGAACGTGTGCTGCCCGGCCGGATTTTGGAAGAGCTGACCAATAATGACCGTTCGATCGGAGGCATTACGCCGCGCTGCGCGCGCAAGGCGCTGGCTTTCTACAAGCGGTTTGTACGCGGAACTTGCGTCACGACCGATTCACGTTCAGCCGAAATGACCAAGCTGGTCGAAAATGCCTATCGCGATGTGAATATCGCTTTCGCCAATGAGCTGTCCATGGTCGCCGATGCGATGGATATGGATGTGTGGGAAGTAATCCGTCTGGCAAATCGCCATCCGCGGGTAAATATCCTTCAGCCTGGGCCAGGTGTCGGAGGGCATTGTATCGCCGTGGACCCCTGGTTCATCGTGCATGGCGCACCCGAACAGGCGCAGATGATCCGGACGGCAAGACAGGTAAACGATGCCAAGATTCATCATGTCATCGCTGAAGCGTCGGAGCTGGTCGAGGCTAATCCCGATGTGAGCGTTGCCTGTCTGGGGCTGGCTTTCAAAGCCAATATCGATGATTTCCGCGAAAGTCCCGCCCGGCTGGTGGCTGCGTCCCTCGCGCGCCGGTTCGGGGACCAGATTCATGTCGTCGAACCCTATGCTGCCGAATTGCCGCTTGAATTCGAAGGCACAGGAGCGAGCGGTATCGATATCGACACGGCGCTGGAAGATTGCGGCATTCTGATCGTGCTGGTGGATCACGATGTGTTCAAGTCCGTGCCGCTGGCCGAACGGGCCGACAAGATCGTCTATGATACGCGTGGCATCTGGCCGGATCAGCCCAAAGGCCGCTAAGCGGTTCTGAAAGGCCGCCCCGGCAAAGAAGCGGTAGCGGCCTTCAGACAGATTGCGCTCAGGCGAGCGAGATATCCGGCGCGTCTTCCTGTTTCATGCCGACCAGATGATACCCGGCATCGACATGATGCACCTCCCCGGTCACACCCGATGCCAGATCGGACAGGAGATAAAGCCCCGCGCCGCCGACATCCTCGATGGTCACATTGCGGCGCAGCGGTGAATTCAGCTCATTCCATTTGAGGATATAACGGAAATCGCCGATCCCGCTGGCGGCCAGTGTCTTGATCGGGCCGGCGGAAATCGCATTCACCCGAATATTCTGCGGGCCGAGATCGTTGGCGAGATATTGCACGCTGGTTTCCAGCGCGGCTTTGGCCACACCCATCACATTATAATGCGGCACAACCTTTTCCGCCCCGTAATAGGTAAGAGTCAGTACTGAGCCACCCGCTTCAGGCATCATCTCGATGGCTCGCCTGGTGACGGCCACAAGGCTGTATGCCGAAATGTTCATCGTCATGAGGAAATTGTCGAGGCTGGTATCGACATATTTCCCGCGCAATTCGTTCTTGTCGGAAAAACCGATGGCGTGAACGATGAAATCGAGATTGTCCCACTGACTTTTCAATTCATCGAAAGCCGCGTCGAGTTTGACCATATCGGACACATCGCATTCGATCAGAATGTCCGATCCCAGGCTCTCTGCCAGCGGTCTGACCCGCTTCAGCAATGCGTCGCCCTGATAGGTGAAAGCCAGCTCCGCGCCCTGTTCGCGCAGCTTCTGTGCGATACCCCAGGCCAGCGATTTATCGTTCGCCAGCCCCATTATCAGGCCCCGCTTGCCCTCCATAAGACCGCTCATCAACGTGTTCCTCCGTATACTCTTCAATTCTTAAGCTTTTGTGCGGGCCCGGTTATCCGCCTGACCGATCCAGTCGGTTTCTTCGGGGGTTTCTGCCAAAGCCGCATTCAGCTCCGCACCCATTACCATCCCTAAGCCGACGAGCCAGAAAAAGAAAAGCGCGATCATCATTCCGGCAAGCGATCCATAGGTCAGATCGTAGCTGAACATGCTGCGCAGAAGCGGCGGCAAGGCCAGCGTCACCAGCATCCACCACAAGGTGACCAGCAAAGCCCCCGGCCATTTGGGATAACGTTTGTGGCGATAGGCGGCCGGCGTAAGCGTGTAGAACAGCAGATAGATCGATCCGAACAGCCCGAAAGCGGGAATAATGCGGGAAAAAGAAAGCCTTCCCAGCCAGGCGCTGAACTGTGGAAAAAAGGCTTCGATCACTTCCTGTGCGGCGCCGATCAGCACTTGCAGCACCAGCGATGTCATCAGCAACACGACCGCACCGATAATGATCCCGGTCGACAGCAGGCGGTATTTCCAGAAAGCGGCTGTTGCCTTTGTGCCATAGGCACGGCGCAAAAGGTCCCGGATGGTTTCGATAAGACTGCCAACCGTCCACAGGCCGAACAGGCCGCCAGCCCAGAGCAGCCATCCGCTGCGATTTTCGACCACGCTCCGGGCTACCGGTTCGATCACATTGCCGACAACCGGGGGCAAGGCATAGAGCACAGCATTGATGGAGGCCATGCGTTCGCTGTCCTCGCCGATCAGAGCGAAGAGAGCTGCGCCAGTAATGAAAAAGGGAAAGATCGCCAGCATGGCCATATAGGCCAGATTGCCGGCATGGATAAAACCGTCATTATAAGTGCCCATGAAGACACGCTTCATGACTTCGAAAGCGCGCGTTCCCGGCCCCATATGGCGATGCACGCTGCTGCGAATATCGTGCCTTTGATGCAGGGCTGCGCGGCGCCGGGCCTCAGGCGAATAGTCACGAACGGGCGGTCCGCCTTCGGGCAGACCATTCTTATCTGTCGGGATGTCCGATCGTGCCATCCGGTCTTTCGTTTCTGCCGCTATAGAATTGACCCCGCAGTCGTTTCAGCGGGGCCAAAAAGGGGGACACAAACGTCAAACGCCCAGATCGGCCCGCGGGTTTCCGGAATCTTTCCAGTCGCCAAGTCTGTTGGACAATGCAGCCATATCTTTGGGCAGATGAATTTCCAGCCGGACAAGCTGGTCTCCGCGTCCGCCGCCCTTCTTCGAGAAGCCCTTGCCGCGCAGGCGCAAAATTTTGCCGGAATCCGAACCTGCTCCCACGGTCAGCATCACTGCGCCATCTACTGTGGGCACTTTGACCTTTGCGCCGTTTACCGCTTCGTCCAGGGTAATGGGCAAGTCGAGCCGGACATTGTCGCCTTCGCGTTCGAAAAAGCTGTGCGGCTGAATATCGATCGTGACCAGAGCATCGCCGGCACCGCCAGGCCCTTGTTCGCCCTTGCCGGACAGACGCATCTGCGTCCCGTCCTCAACGCCGGCCGGCAGCTTGAGATCGATAGTTTTGCCATCGCTCAGCGTGATGCGCTGGGGGGAAAGCGTCGCTGCATCTATAAACGGGACTTTCAGGCGATACTGGACATTGGCACCTTTCGGGGGAGGGCGGTGAAAGCCACGCGATCCGCCTCCGCCCATTCCGCTACCCATGCCGCCCCTGGCCCGGCCGCCGCCGAACAGGCCTTCGAAAATATCACCGAGATCTTCGGCCGCAAAGCTGTTCTCATGGCCGCCAAAGCCCTGAGAGCTCGCGCGCGACCCGCCCCGAAAGCCGCCCGCATGTCCGCCACCACCCCCCATGCCGAAAGGCATTGTCGGGTTTCCCTCCGCATCGATCTCGCCCCGGTCGAACCGCGCGCGCTTTTCCTTATCGGATAACAGGTCATAGGCCTGCGTCACCTGAGAGAAACGCTCTGCAGCCTTGGGATTATCCTTATTGCGGTCGGGATGGAGTTCCTTGGCCAGCTTGCGATAAGCGGATTTGATGTCTTTTTCGTTCGCTGACCGCGAAACGCCAAGGGTTGTATAGGGATCTGCTGCCATGGTGTATTAGCTAAGTAATGCAATGTAACTGTGCAAGCTCAAGACTTCCTTCTTTTGCGCGCACGGGATAGGTGCTTGAGCATTACTGACCCTTGCGGTCAATCCTTTGCCAGGCGGAGCGCAGATGATGAACCCCGAACAGGATGCTATTCCCGACAGCGATCCTTTTGATCTTTTCGAAAACTGGTTTGCCGAAGCGCAGGCCAGCGAGCCGAATGATCCCAACGCGATGGCGCTTGCCACCTCTACGCCCGACGGGGCGCCATCGGTACGTATGGTGCTGCTGAAAGGCCATGATCGCGACGGCTTTGTCTTCTATACCAATGCGCAAAGCCGCAAAGGGGAGGAGATTCTTGCCAATCCTCAGGCTGCGCTGCTGTTTCACTGGAAATCGCTTCGCCGTCAGATTCGGATCGAAGGACCACTGGAGGAAGTCAGTGCCGGGATGGCGGACGATTATTTTCACAGCCGCCCTTATGTCTCGCAGATCGGTTCGGCGGCGTCCGATCAGTCGCGTCCGCTCGATCATCGGCAAACCTATCTCGACCGGGTGGAGGTGCTCGACAAACAACATGCCGGGCAGAACATTCCGCGCCCTGCGCACTGGACAGGTTTTCTTCTTACCCCTTCGGCCATGGAATTCTGGACCGACCGTCCCAACCGGTTGCATGAACGTCGCCGTTTTACGCGTGTCGACGGTGGCTGGACCAGCACCTTACTTTATCCGTGAAAAGTGAAGCGGAAATCAGGGCGCGGCTGACCACCAGCGCCGCATCGGCCTCGATCGCCGTGGCGGTGTTGCTGGTCATCCTGAAAGGGTGGGCCGCGTGGCGGACCGATTCCACGGCCATGCTCGGCAGTCTGGCTGACAGTTCGCTGGATCTCATTGCCAGTCTGGCCACGCTCGCCGGTGTGTGGGTGGCAGCTCAGCCAGCCGATAAAGATCATCGCTTCGGCCATGGTAAGGCCGAAGCAATTGCCGCAATGTTCCAGATTGTCCTGATATCGATATCGGCTTTCGGTCTGGCGATTCGCGCGGTCGAACAATTGCTTGGCGGTGGCCGGACGCAGGCAGCGGCGGAAGGCGTGGTGGTTTCGCTGATCGCTATAACAGCCACGCTGGCTTTACTGGCATGGCAAAGGCATGTCCTGCGGCAGACGCAGTCGGTCGCGATTCAGGCCGATCATTTGCATTATCAGTCCGATTTGTTGCTCAATAGCGGGGTAATCGCGGCACTTTTGCTCGACCAGTATATGCATTTCGGTTTGGCCGATCCGCTATTCGGGCTTGCCATTGCGGCTTGGCTCGGCTGGGGCGCTTATCATGCCTCTGCCGATGCTATTAACAATCTGATGGATCGCGAATGGCCTGAGGAAAAACGGCAGGAATTTTTGCGCGTTCTGGCACGCCATCCAGAATTACGCGGCGTGCATGATTTGCGCACACGAACCAGCGGTGTGCGTGATTTCGTCCAGTTTCACGCTGCTGTTGACGGACGGATGAGTGTGGCCGAAGCGCATCGCATTATGGACGAGCTGGAAGCGCGAATCGAAAAGGCTTTCCCCGGTGTCGAGGTATTGATTCATCCCGATCCGGAGGGGTGGCTGGAGGGTGAGGGGCTGCAGGCCGAGGAATTGCTGCCCGAGCAACGGGCAGCCGAAAATACAGGAAAGACCTTATGACACCGATCCCCTATTGGCATGTCGATGCCTTCGCAAATCGCCTTTTTGCCGGCAATCAGGCGGCTGTAATGATATTGGATGCCTGGCTGCCCGATACGGTTTTACAGGCTATCGCTGCCGAGAACAATTTCGCCGAGACAGCCTTTCTTGTGAAGGATGCCAGTGGCGAGACGGATTGGGAGCTACGCTGGTTCACGCCAGAATTCGAAATCCGCCTTTGCGGCCATGCCACGCTGGCTTCGGGCCATATCCTGTGTGCGCTCGATCCCGAAAAGGAAGAATTGCGGTTCCGTACCCGGAAAGCCGGTATTCTGACGTTTCGGCGTGGGGAAGCGGGGCTGTATGAAATCGGTTTGCCGGTGATTGCTACGCAGCCGGACGAATGGGCCGAAGCAGCCGGATTGCTGGGAGGGGCAGTACAGGGCGTATGGTCAAATCCGGATCTCTACACAATTTTCCTGTTTGGTTCGGAAGCTGAGATCCGGGCTCTGCGCCCCGATTTCCAGAAGCTGGCCCGGCTCGGTGCTCATCAGTTCATCTGTACCGCTCCAGGGGAGGCGTATGACGTAGTCAGTCGGGTCTTCGTACCCGGCGGGGGCATCGATGAAGACAGCGTAACCGGCTCGGCCCATGCCGCCCTGACACCGTTCTGGGCGCACCGTCTGGGGCGGGATTCCTTCACGGCGCATCAGGCTTCGGCAAGAGGGGGCGACCTCACTTGCCGGCTGGATGGTGACACGGTCTGGCTGGGTGGGCCTTGCGTGACGGTGGTGGACGGCCGCTTTTACATCCCCGAAGAATAGAGATGTACGATGTCGCCCAAAGCGGCGACAAGGGCCGGACGCTGGTTCTGAGGTGTGTTGCCGAGGCGGACAATGGTTAGCTTGTCGCCCGGTGACACGATCACATACTGACCCAGATGCCCGATAGCGGCGAAGGCATCGGCAGGGCCCTGTTCGGCAAATAATTCGTTACGGCCGCTTTCGGTGGGGCGGTTAAGCCAGATCAGCGCGCCGTAATCCGCCGCTCGCGGGCTGGGGCGGCGCATGAAATCGATCCAGCCGCGCGGCACGATCTGCACGCCTTTGACTGAGCCGCCATGGCGCAGAAATTCGCCGAACCGACCCCAGTCGCGTGCGGTTGCCCACAACATCGATCCACCTATCATCGTGCCCGAGGCATCATATTCGGCAGTGAGCGAATCCATACCCACCGGCTCGGCCAGGCGCGCCTTCAGAAAGCGCGCTACCGCCTGCTGCCGTTCATCGGCGGTGCCTTTCGGCGCAAGGATGCGGGCAATCGTATCCGAAAGAATCACCGTGCCGGGGGTCGAATATTCGAACATCTGGCCCGGTTCATATTCCAGCGGCTGTGCTTCTGCCCATTCGGCCATGTCGTCACGCCCGTCCAGCAGCAGCATCCTCACCGTGTCTGAGCGATAGAGCGGCTCAGCCACTTCCTGATGACGCAGGCCTGAGCGCATCTGGAGCAATTGGCGCACGGTGATTTCTCCGCGCGGATCGCCGGGGCGTTGCCAATGCGCGATGGGGGGCGAATCATCGAGGGTAAGCCGGCCTTCGGCAATCATCATACCGATCATCACGCCGACCACGCTTTTCGACATCGACCAGCCGAGGAAACGGCTATTGTCGTCGTAACCTTTGGCATAGCGCTCGGCGACGATTTCGCCTTCATGATAGACGATCAGAGCCTGCGTCTGACCCAGATCCTCACGCGTGAACAGCGCGTCGGTGGCGCGGGCCAGAGATTTGCGATTTACGCCGGGATGATCGGCTATCGTTGCCATCACTTCGGGCGGAATCGGCGGAGGGGCGGAATTTTTCTCTGACGAGCAGGCCGCCAGCGTCAGGAAAATTGCCCCCAGGGCTGGCAGGCGAAGTGAGCGGGGTTTAAGGCTGGGTTTCAGATGCGTCATCAGGCGCCCCTCATCCTTCATGCGGACACAGATGGCAATTTCGAAACGTTCACGATCTTCAGATGGCACACAGCGTGGCCGTTCGGCGCACAGACCACAAGGCGTGCCGGTGTTTCGGATCGTTCTGGTCGTGCTGATCGCTCTGGGGGCACTGGTTTTCGCCTATCGTACGCCGATGCGTGACTATGCGCTGGCGGGTACGTCCTATTCCGCCCGCATGATATGTTCCTGCCGCTTTCTGGCCGGGCGCAGCGAAGGGCAGTGCGAATCGCAATTCGATGAAGGCAGCGACTGGGTTTTCATCAGTGCGGATGAACAGCGGCGCAGCGTAACGGCTTATATTCCTCTGCTGGCCAGCCAGACCGCGGATTATCGCGACGGGTATGGCTGTGTACTGGAAGCCTGGGAGGACTAAGCGGGGAGAGGGACCCTCTCGGTTTCCTCGATCCATCCGCCGCCGATCACCCGGTCTCCGCAATAGATGACGGCAGCCTGACCGGGCGCAACGCCGAATTCAGGACTGGCGAAATGGAGTGAGATCGCCTCGCCATTGCCGAAGGGGCCGTCTACTTCCACCGGTACCGGCTTGGCAAGCGAACGGACTTTGGCGGTGAGCGGGGCATCGGGCATCAGGCCGATACGATTGGTTGCGCTGATCCTGGCACCTTCCACGGCCAGCATCCGCTTGGGGCCAACCAGTACCTGCGCCTTTTCTGCATTGAGGGCGACCACGTAAAGCGGTTCGGGCTGGCCACCAATATCGAGACCGCGACGCTGACCCACCGTATAGTGGATCACACCGGGATGGCGACCGAATTCCTGACCGGTTTCAGCATGGATGATCGCCCCTTCGCGGCCGCCCTCGGGACGGACCGAGCGCACGATCTTGGCATAATTGCCATCGGGCACGAAGCAGATGTCCTGACTGTCGGGTTTGTCCGCCACGCGCAGGCCGAAAGTTTCGGCAATCTTGCGGACATCCTGCTTGGGAAGACCGCCCAGCGGAAAGCGGATGAATTCGAGCTGTTCCTCGGTCGTGCCGTAAAGAAAATAGGACTGGTCGCGAGCGGGATCGAGCGCGCGATGCAGCTCTACGCCAGCCGGTCCTTCCACGCGGCGCACATAATGGCCGGTGGCCAGACAATCGGCCCCCAGTTCCTTCGCCATGCGCAGCAGATCGGTGAATTTCGGTCCCATATTGCAGCGGATGCAGGGAATCGGCGTGCGACCGGCTAGATAATCGTCGGCGAAACGCTCGACAACTTCTTCGCGAAACGCGCTTTCATGATCGAAAACGTAATGGGCGATGCCCAGTCGGTCGGCGACCGCGCGCGCATCGCGAATATCGTCTCCGGCGCAGCAGGCCCCCTTGCGGCCAGTGGCGGCGCCATAGTCATAAAGCTGAAGCGTGATGCCGATCACTTCCGCCCCGCTCGCCGCGGCAAGCGCCGCCACCACGGAAGAATCGACTCCGCCCGACATAGCGACAACGATCCGGCATTCCTCTGCCGGACGCGGAAGGTCGAACAGGGAAGCGGGTGCAAAAGGCAGGTCTGTCAAC
This sequence comes from Altericroceibacterium spongiae, assembly GCF_003610805.1. Lineage (GTDB taxonomy): Bacteria > Pseudomonadota > Alphaproteobacteria > Sphingomonadales > Sphingomonadaceae > Altericroceibacterium > Altericroceibacterium spongiae. The sequence continues at coordinate 117,068 of NZ_RAPF01000007.1, forward strand.
GGAGAAGCGGTCATGGCGGGCCCATACACCGCAATGGCGAGTCCCGCAAATATGCCAAATATATCAGTATGGCGCTTCTATGGATTCATGGCGCAGGGCCTTTACCGCTTGTTGACGCTTGCCGGCTTAAGCTCGCCAACATGTTGGAAAGAAAATGTTTCAGGCCGGATGAAGAGGCCCTGGCAGGGGAAGAAGGCGATCCTTTGCGCCCGCTCTCATGGCATTTCCTGCTTGAACGCTTCGCCCGTGCCCGTGCTCTCCGGCACTGGTATCTCGCAGAAGAGGAAAATGAAAATTTTTGTCCTTTATCGCCGAAAAACAACAGCCTGCCTCAAGAACAAGAAAGTAAATTCGCCATTAACTCTGATGCTTTAGGTAATGGCAAATCGAACAGAGGAGTTTCGGCGGCGCATTTGAAGAGAAACAGTCCGACCACCGAGGAAAAGCATGATTGAAAACCAGAAAATCCGTCCGGCACAGGTGATCGGTCCTCTCGGTGAACCGTTAACGCTGGAGGATTTACCGGCTCCTGACACGAAACGCTGGGTCGTGCGGCGCAAGGCTGAAGTCGTCGCGGCGGTTAATGGCGGTTTGCTGACGATCGACGAAGTTCTGGAGCGTTACGGCCTGACCCTTGAGGAATTTGCGAGCTGGCAGCGGGCGGTCGACCGTTCGGGCATGCAGGGGCTGCGGGTGACGCGTCTCCAGCATTATCGCGATCTTTATGAGCGGCAGCTCAAATATTGATCGATCCGCCTTGCAGACATAATTGAAAAGAGCCGGTTAAACCGGCTCTTTTCATATGCAGGAAAGGTCGCAGTAGCCTTCTGTCTGAAATCTATGGGTAAAATCGCTTAAGGAAAAGGGAAATAGGGAACGCTTCTGTCGACCGGCGATTAAGGAAAAGAGGCGCACATATTGTGGTGCCGCCGAAATAAAACAGGAGGAAGCGGAGATGGGTTGGATTATTGCCCTTATCGTTGGTGGTGTGGCCGGCTGGCTTGCAAGTATGGTGATGAACCGGGATGCCTCCATGGGGATCTTCTGGAATATTGTCGTAGGATGTGTCGGATCGCTGATCGGTAATGCGCTCGCCGGGCCTTTGCTGGGTGTGCAGGGAACCGTTCAGGCCTTTTCTCTTACCGGTCTTATTATTGCTTTTATCGGTGCCGTGGTTCTGCTGGGCATCGTCAATCTTATTCAGCGTGGCCGCGTAAGATAATATACTGAGTCTACAGCAGGTCTTATATTCGGGGCGTGATCCGCTATGAAGGGCGGGTCACGCCTTTTTGCGTGAATAAGTGACATTCGTCGGGGCGCGAATGTCACTTGTAGAGCGATGGATTGCTGTCATTCTTCAGGCAGACTATCGATATCTGCGCTGTCCGGTCCTTGGCTGGACAATGTTATCAGGGTTGCAATGAACCGGGCAGGGGCTGGATACCGCATGGAAAGTGAAATGACTGAGGGGCCGGATGAGCAGCCAGTCACCGACGATACAGTGACGGAGAACCAGCAGGACGGCGCACGCTTCTCCCGGAAACAGAAGATACTGGCCCTGATTGCCGGCGTGATTGTCCTTTGTCTCGCCTATTTCATGCTGGCGGGCGGTGAAGAGGAACGTCCTTTCGCATCCGATGACGGTCAGGCGCCGACTGTGACGGTGATTACGCCGGGCACAGCTTCGATTGATGACGAGATTACCGCAACCGGCACACTGGCCGCGCGTCGGGAAATGCCGGTTGGCGTGGTGGGTGAAGGTGGCCGGGTCGTTTCGGTTCAGGTCGAGCCGGGAGACTGGGTGTCTGCCGGACAGACGCTCGCCGTGATCGATCGCAATGTCCAGAATCAGCAGGCGCAAAGCGCCGCGGCGCAGATCGATGTCGCCAAGGCTGATGCCGAACTGGCCCAGTCCAATCTCGATCGTGCGCTCAAACTGGTGGAGCGCGGTTTTATCAGTCAGGCCGATATCGACCGGCTGACCGCTACCCGGGATTCCGCCATTGCGCAGGTCAAGGTTGCGCAGGCGCAATATCGCGAATTGCTGGCGCGCAATGCACGGCTCAATATTACGGCCCCGGCTGCCGGACTCGTGCTGACGCGCGATGTCGAACCGGGGCAGGTGGTCGGTTCGGGCTCGGGCGTGCTGTTCAGCATTGCGCGTGGCGGACAGATGGAATTGCTGGCGCAACTGGGTGAAACGGCCCTGGCTTCGGTGAAAGCGGGGGTGACCGCGCAGGTAACACCGGTGGGCACGGATAAAACATTCGAAGGGCAGGTCTGGCAGGTTTCGCCGATCATCGACGAAGCCAATCGTCAGGGAATTGCCCGGATCGCGCTTGATTACGCGCCTGAACTGCGCCCCGGCGGTTTTGCCACAGCGCGGATCGCCGCCGGTTCGGTCGTCGCGCCGATGCTGCCGGAAAGCGCGATTCTTTCGGACGATAAGGGCAGCTATGTCTATGTCATCGGCAAGGATAACAAGACCGTTCGCCGCTCTGTGACAACCGGCATCGTCACCGATAAAGGCATTGCCGTTACATCGGGGATTAAAGGGTCCGAAAAGATTGTGCTGCGCGCGGGAGCCTTCCTGACCGAAGGGGAAACCGTCCAGCCCGTCGCGCCGGGCAAGGAGTGAGCAGAGCGCCATGAGCTTCCGCAATATCTCTGCCTGGTCGATCCGCAACCCGATCGTTCCACTGCTTTTATTCGCCGGATTGCTGCTGGCCGGGATGGTCAGCTTTTCCCGCATGGAAGTGCAGGATAATCCGGATATCGAATTTCCTCTGGTAATCGTGCAGATTTCACTGCCCGGTGCTGCGCCCACGGAAATCGAGAATCAGATCACCCAGCGCGTCGAAGCGGCGGTCAATACGATCAACGGGGTCGATCAGATCACCTCTACCGCGGAAGAAGGGTCGAGCCAGACCGAAATTCAGTTCGATCTTGGCACGAATATCAACGAAGCGGTCAACGACGTTAAAAACCAGATCGACCAGATTCGCGGGGAGTTGCCCGAAGGAATCCTCGAACCCTATGTCTTCAAGGTCGAGACGGCCAATAATACGCTGGTCTATTTCGGTATCGCTGCCGATGACATGACCATGGAGCAGCTTTCCTGGTTTGTGGACGACACGGTGACCAAAAGGTTGCTGAGTATTCCCGGTCTTGCCGAAGTAAACCGTTCGGGTGGTGTCGATCGCGAGATTCTCGTCATTCTCGATCCGGCGAAGATGCAGTCGCTTGGCGTAACCGCAACCGAAGTGAATCAGACGCTGCGGGCGCTCAATGTGAATGCGGCGGGTGGTCGGGCCGAAATTGCCGGTTCGCGCCAGTCGGTCCGGGTGCTCGGTAACGCCGAAGATGCCTATGATTTGTCGCAAACGCAGATTTCGCTGGGCAACGGGCGGACTATCAAACTTTCCGACATTGCCTCGGTGCAGGATAAATATGGCGAAGTCACCTCAGTTAGCCGGATCAATGGCAAGCAGGTGGTGACGTTCGGTGTCAGCCGCGCGCGCGGGGCATCCGATGTGACCGTCTATGATGAAGCGGTGGAAGTGCTGAAGAAAATCGAGGCGGAAAATCCGGGCGTGAGGTTTACCCGGCTCTATACCACCGTCGATTACACCAAGCAGCAATATGAAAGCTCGATCGCGGCGATGATCGAAGGGGCCGTGCTGGCCGTTGTCGTGGTGTTCTTCTTCCTGCGCGACTGGCGGGCGACGATCATTGCCGCGCTGGCTATTCCGCTTTCTGCTATTCCGACCTTCTGGTTCATGGACCTGCTGGGTTTCACGCTGAACCAGATGTCGCTGCTCGCGCTCGGACTGGTGGCCGGTGTGCTGGTCGATGACGCAATTGTCGAGATCGAGAATATCGTGCGCCATATGCGCATGGGTAAAACTGCCTATCAGGCGGCGATCGACGCTGCCGATGAAATCGGCCTCGCCGTGGTGGCGACGACCTTCTCTATCGTTGCGGTGTTCTTCCCGGTGGCCCTGATGCCCGGCGTTGCAGGGCAGTTCTTCAAGAATTTCGGCCTCACCGTGGTGGTGTCAGTGCTGATGAGTCTGGCCGTGGCGCGCATGATCACGCCCATGGTTGCGGCCTATTTCCTGAAAGCGCATGGCCATGCCGAACATGGCGGCGGATGGCTGATGGATCGTTATCTGTCCGTTTTGCGCTGGTCGCTCAGTGAAGGCCGGGTAAAAAATTATCGCAGCCGGCGCCAGAGGGCCGATGGGTCGGTACGGCTGCGCACACGCTTCGCCTCGCGCTTTCTCGATCATCGTTTGTGGATGATGGGGATTGGCCTTGCGGCCTTTATGCTGACGATTTTCTGTGCAGGCGTGTTGCCCAAGCAGTTCTTCCCCGATGCCGACAGCGATTTCAGCCGTCTTACTATCGAGATGGTGCCGGGCACGACGATCGAGCAGACCGGTGAAGTCACGCATAAGGTTGCGGCCATGTTGCGGGACCAGCCCGAGGTGGAATTTGCACTGGAACGGGTGCGGGAAGGCAATGCCACCATTTCGCTGACGCTGTCGCCTGACCGTCCGCGCAGCAGCGTGGAATTCGAGCGTGCCATGACGCCGGTCTTGCAGAAAATCCCCGATGCGCGGATCAATTTCGAAGGCAATAATCCCGGCAGTGGCGGGCGCCCGATTCAGGTGATGCTATCGGGCTCCGACCCGGAAAAGCTTAATCAGGCGGCAGCGCAGCTCGTAGAGCAGATGAAGGGTGTGGACGGTGCCGTCAGCCCGCGGATCGACGCCGATCTCCAGCGCCCTGAAATCATCATCAAACCGCGTGAGGATCTGGCCTCGAGCCTTGGCGTATCGACCTCGGCCATCAGCCAGACGGTTCGTATCGCGACACTGGGCGATATCGATCAGAATGCGGCAAAATTTTCGCTATCCGACCGCCAGATTCCGATCCGGGTGCGGCTGTCCGAAAAGGCCCGGCGCGATATTTCGGTTATCCGCAATCTGCCGGTGCAGACAGCCACTGGTGGTTCTGTGCCGCTGAGCCGGGTGGCGGATATCAGTTTCGGATCAGGCCCGACGACAATCGATCGTTTCAATCAGCAGCGTCGCATTTTCGTCAGCGCCGATCTTGCACCCGGCATTTCCAAAGGCACGGTGATGGAGCGAATCAACAATTTGCCGATCATGCGTGAATTGCCGACCGGTATTTCCAATGCACCTTTTGGCGAGGACAAGTTTCAGGCCGAATTGATCGCTAATTTCGAGATCGCTCTGGTCACCGGTATTTTCCTGGTCTTCGGTGTGCTGGTTCTGCTCTATCACCGCCTGGTTTCGCCGCTTGTGAACATGAGTTCGCTGTTTCTGGCCCCGTTAGGCGGCTTTCTGGCCCTCCTTGCGCTCGGTCAGCCTATCTCTTTGCCGGTCTTTATCGGTGTTTTGATGCTGTTCGGGATCGTGGCGAAGAATTCCATTCTGCTGATCGACTTCGCTATCGAGGAAATGGCAGCCGGGGCAAGCCGGTTCGATGCTATTGTCGAAGCGGGTCATAAACGTGCTCAGCCTATTCTGATGACGACGGTCGCTATGACGGCGGGCATGGTGCCAACGGCTCTGTCACTGTCCGGCGATGCCGCCTGGCGCGCGCCGATGGGCGTGGTCGTGATTGGCGGGTTGCTGCTCTCCACGCTGCTCACGCTGCTGATTGTGCCGGCCGGTTTCAGTCTGGCGGACGGTCTCGAAAAGCGTATCGGCCCGTGGCTTCGCACCCGTGTGTTGACTTACGATCCCAGTCATGCGGATAACGGTTCTTCCCACGCTCATCCGGCGGAGTAATCGGGAAGGAGAGATATGGCAGGCAGCTTTGATCAGCGCCCGGATTCCGGTGAAGCTGCCTCACTGTCTTCTCCTGTAGCGGATCGCGGACGCCCTATGCGGATCATTGCTGCCGGCCTGCTGCTGCTGATGGCGGCCATTTTTCTGGTGGCCCGTCATTTCGAACCGTCCTATCCGGTGCTGAGTTACCCTATCGCTTTTAGCGAAGCGGCAATGGTTGGCGGGCTGGCCGACTGGTTTGCGGTGACGGCACTGTTCCGCCATCCGCTGGGTCTGCCGATTCCTCATACGGCAATCATTCCGGAAAAGAAGAACCGCATCGCCGACAATATGGCGAAGTTCCTGCAGGCGAATTTCCTCACACCCGACGTGGTGGCCCGGCGTATGCGCTCTTTCAATCTGGCGCGTGCTGCAGGCGATTTCCTGATTGCCCCGTCCGGTGGCGGAGCCTCCCGGTTTCGGACGGGGGCAGGCGAATTACTGGCCGATATTCTGGAGTCTCTGGATCCTGACCGGCTTGGCAATCAGGTTCGTGCGGGACTGAAGTCCCAACTCGATAAGGTCGAGCTTTCACCTCTTCTTGGGCAGGCTTTGCAGAGTGCCATTGCCGATAAGCGTCATCTTCCTCTGCTCGACAATATGATCCGCTGGGCGGGCGTTGCGCTGGAACAAAATGAAGAGCTGGTTCGCGATATGGTGCGACAGCGCGCCAATGCGCTGGTACGCTGGACGGGGCTGGATGAACGACTGGCTAATTCAGTGCTCGATGGCCTTTACAAATTGCTGGCCGAGATTCTCATCAATCCTCAGCATCCTTTGCGGTTGAAAGTGGAAGAGGGGCTGGAAAAATATGCTCATGCGCTCATCTATGACGCCGTAACGCGTGAAAAGGTCGAGCATCTCAAACATGAGATTATCGACAATCCTGCCGTGGGAAACTGGTGGCAGGGTGTATGGGAAAGGATGCGCCTCGCCATGATCGATATGGCGCGCAATCCCGATGGCGCTTTGTCCGATCATCTTGGCGGTACACTTAGCGAACTGGGGCAGGCCTTACGCGAAGATGAGCAGCTACAGGCACAGATAAACCGTTTCGCCCGGCGGACGGCAGTGGGCCTGACCTCACGGCATGGCGGCCATATCGTTCAGCTTGTATCGGAAACGGTAAGGCGCTGGGATGCGCGTACCATTTCCGATAGAATTGAGGGGGCGGTTGGCCGCGATCTCCAGTTTATCCGGATCAATGGAACGCTGGTCGGCGGGCTGGTCGGCCTCGCCATTCATATTGTGGATCAGCTATTGTGAGCGAGGGCCCTCTATTGTTCACTGAGCGGCTCGAATTGTGGAAACCGCAGCCGCATGACATGCACGAAGCGATAGCACTGGCCCGCCATGAGGAAACCGCTCGCTTTCTCGGCGGGAACAAAACCTATGCTGAAGATGTGACGCGCTTCATGCGCCATACGGGAAGCTGGCTGCTTTTCGGTTACGGCAATTTCATGCTCCGCAAACGCGGTGAATTGCCGATTCTTGGCACATTGTCGATTTTTTACAGCTGGCGCGACCTGGGGGACGATATGGATGGCCACCCCGAAGCAGGATGGATTCTTCGACAGGGCATGGCGGGGCAAGGCTATGCCTATGAAGCTATGAGCGCCATTCTGGAATGGTTCGACGCACAGCACCGTCTGCCACTCAATTGTATGATAGAATTAAACAATACAGCTTCGATCAGACTGGCTGGAAAGCTGGGTTTCGAACGCATGCGCCAGACTGAATTGTCGGATGGCACCGTTGTGCAGCTCTTTCATCGGGAAGCGGGGGGAATGCGTAATCCGATATAAAAAGAGCGGGAAACCATCCCGCTCTTTTTGTCTGTTCCGTGCTGAGTATATCAGAGCTTGCCGGTAAGTTCCGGCACGGCATCGAACAGGTCGGCAACCAGGCCGATATCGGCAATCTGGAAGATCGGGGCGTCTTCGTCCTTATTGATCGCAACGATGGTCTTCGAATCCTTCATGCCGGCAAGATGCTGAATCGCGCCCGAAATACCCACGGCAATGTAAAGTTCCGGGGCAACAATCTTGCCGGTCTGACCGACTTGATAGTCATTCGAAATATAACCCGCGTCGACGGCGGCGCGTGAAGCCCCTACCGCTGCGCCCAGCTTATCTGCCAGAGGCGTGATGACCTGCTCGAACGTATCTGCATCCTTGAGCGCCCGCCCGCCGGAAACGACGATTTTTGCGCTGGTGAGATCGGGGCGTTCGCTTTCGGACGCTTCCAGACCGACAAAGCTCGACAGGCCGGCATCGCCGGTGCCGCTAATATCTTCGATGCTGGCCGACCCACCTTCCAAAGCCGCCTTGTCGAAAGCAGTGCCACGTACGGTAATAACCAGTTTGGAGTCCGAAGATTCGACGGTGGCGATGGCGTTGCCGGCATAGATCGGCCGAGCGAAAGTCTTTTCGCCCTCAACGGCCACGATATCGGAAATCTGCATGACATCGAGCTTGGCCGCGACGCGCGGGGCGATATTCTTGCCGCTACTGGTTGCCGATACCAGGAACGCATCGTACCCGCCCATCAGACCTGTCACCAAAGGCGCAATATTTTCTGCCAGCATCTTGGCGTAAGCGGGATCCGTAGCAAGCAGAACCTTTTCGACGCCGGCAATTTTAGCCGCAGCATCGGCAGCCTGTCTGGCTTCGTCACTGTCGCCTGCCACCAGAGCATGCACAGCGCCGATCTTGGCCGCTGCGGTGATGGTGGAAAGAGAAGATTCCTTTACGGTACCTGCTTCATGTTCGACGAGAACGAGGACAGTCATGCGTTTACTCCCAAGGCTTTGAGTTTTGCCACTAGCTCGTCCACGGAACCAACTTTCTCGCCTGCCTGGCGTAAGGGAGGTTCGGCCACTTTCAGCGTTTTGAGGCGAGGGGAGATATCGACGCCGTAATCCTCCGGAGTCTTTTCATCCATCGGTTTTTTCTTGGCCTTCATGATATTGGGCAAGGATGCATAACGCGGCTCATTGAGTCGGAGATCAGCGGTGACGATGGCCGGGAGGCTGAGTTTCACCGTTTCGAGGCCATCATCGACTTCCCGAATGACGGTGACCGAATCGTCATCGAGTTCGATCTTGCTGGCAAAGGTGCCTTGCGGACGGTCGAGCAAGGCAGCGAGCATCTGGCCGGTCTGATTGCTGTCATCGTCGATTGCCTGTTTGCCGAGGATGACCAGGCCCGGCTCTTCCTGAGCAACGACTTCCTTCAGAATCTTGGCGACAGCCAGCGGTTCGACTTCAGCTTCGGTCTGAATCAGGATGGCGCGGTCGGCACCCATGGCAAGAGCGGTACGCAGAACATCTTTGGCCTTGGGTACCCCGATGGATACGGCGACCACTTCCTCTGCTTTGCCCGCTTCCTTGAGACGCACGGCTTCTTCCACCGCGATCTCGTCAAAAGGATTCATGCTCATTTTGACATTAGCGATATCGACGCCCGAACCGTCGGGTTTGACCCGGGGTTTCACATTATAATCAATTACCCGTTTGACGGGTACGAGGATCTTCATGGGGTCAGCCCTTCCTCTCTCACTCGTGTAAAAAAGTTATGACAAATTACATTTCATGCCTTCGCGCCCGTTAAACGGATCGTCAAGAGGCGCTTTTGTCCGTTTCGGTATCCCGTCTCGATTTCAAAACGCGCCGGAGATGCATTGCCATCTGGTCGACAGGGATACCATAATCAAGAGAGAGCGAGCCCCTTGGGCACTTTCATTTGCTCAACTTGATCGAGGCGGAAAACCTTCTGTATTCTGCCCAATGAAAAATCGCCGAATGCACTAGGCACCCGGCGATTTTGCTGTCCGTCGAAACGGATAATCAGATGTTTCAGTAAAGTCAGGCAGCCTGCTTCACTTCGCCGACGATCTTCTTTGCAGCATCGCCCAGATCTTCCGCAGCTACGATCGGAAGGCCGGAATTGCTCAGAATATCCTTACCTTCCTGTACATTCGTGCCTTCGAGGCGAACCACCAGCGGTACCGACAGATCGACTTCCTTGGCGGCAGCGACAATGCCCTCGGCAATAATGTCGCACCGCATGATGCCGCCGAAAATATTGACCAGAATGCCTTCCACTGCCGGATCGGACAGGATAATCTTGAAAGCGGCAGTGACCTTTTCCTTATTGGCGCCACCGCCTACATCGAGGAAGTTTGCCGGGAAAGCACCGTTCAGCTTGATGATATCCATCGTCGCCATGGCGAGGCCGGCGCCGTTGACCATGCAGCCGATATTCCCGTCGAGCTTGATATAGGCCAGATCATATTTGCTGGCTTCGATCTCCATCGGGTCTTCTTCGGTTTCATCACGCATTTCGAACACATCCTTGTGCCGATAAAGCGCATTCGAATCGAAGCTCATCTTGGTATCGAGAACGAGCAGCTGACCGTCCTTGGTTTCCACCAGCGGATTGATTTCGAGCATGGCGCAATCGAGATCGATGAAAGCGGTATAAAGCTGCTTGGCCAGCTTTTGGGCCTGCTTGTTGAGATCGCCCGTCAGTTTGAGAGCGAAAGCGACCGCGCGGCCATGATGCGGCATAAAGCCCTGTGCCGGGTCGATGGTGATCGTGGTGATCTTCTCAGGAGTGGAATGAGCCACTTCCTCAATATCCATACCGCCTTCGGTCGAAACGATCATAGCAACGCGGCCGGTGGCACGATCGACGAGCAGCGAAAGATAATATTCGCTGGCGATATCGACACCGTCGGTGATGTACAGGCGGTTTACTTCCTTGCCGGCATCGCCGGTCTGTACTGTCACCAGTGTATTGCCGAGCATTTCCTTGGCATTGGCTTCGACCGCTTCAATCGAGTCGGACAGGCGGACACCGCCTTTGGCGTCCGGGCCAAGTTCCTTGAATTTGCCTTTACCGCGCCCGCCGGCATGGATCTGCGCTTTGACGACATAAAGTGGTCCGGGAAGCTTCTTGGCGCCTTCCACTGCTTCTTCAGCGGTTAGAGCGGGATAACCGGCAGGGATGCCGACACCGTATTTCGCAAGAAGTTCCTTGGCCTGATATTCATGGATATTCATTGGAGAGGGTCTCCGACTGGGAGGGACTAACAGACTCCCGAAGCGCATAAGCATATGCGAGAGCGCTTGAAAAGAGGGGCGTCTGCGCGCAATTCGGACAGCGAATGATAGATCAACTCCATCTTGAGCAAATTTGTCAGGAAGCAGGAGCCATTGCGATGCGGCAATGGCCCGGTGCCGGGCATGCTCTGGAGATATGGCACAAGGAAGGGGGAAGCCCTGTCTGTGCCGCTGATATTGCGGTTGATGCTTTTCTTAAAAGAGAGCTGGCAAAGCTGTTGCCGTCGGCGGGCTGGCTCTCCGAAGAAAGTGCCGATAATCCGGTGCGACTCGGGAAAGGGCTTCTCTGGGTGGTTGATCCGATTGATGGCACGCGCGATTTTATCCGGGGGCGTTCCGGCTGGGCTGTATCGGTTGCACTGGTGAGCGACGGCCGGCCCCTGCTGGCAATGCTCGTCGCGCCCGCCCGCAATGAAATATGGAGTGCAGTGGCCGGTCGCGGTGCGTGGCGCAATGGTGCGCCGCTTAGGGCCAGCGCCAGGACCTCTTTGTCAGGTGCTCGGGTTCCGGCTGATTCGCTCATGAAGGAAGATCGTGATCTGATTTTGGTTGGCAAACCCAATTCCATCGCCTTGCGGATAGCTATGGTCGCTGCCGATGAAGCGGACCTGGTGGCAACCTTGCGATGGGGATTCGAGTGGGACATTGCAGCGGCTACGCTAATTGCGCGACAGGCCGGCGCATATGTGAGCGATGCCTTTGGGCAGCCGTTGAATTTCAATAAACAGGATCCAAGAGCGTTTGGCCTGCTGGTTTGCGCACCTTCTATGCATGCAGCTGCGGTGGATCGTCTGGCCGACAGGGCTGAGCGCTATGCGCACTAATAGTTATTTGGAGCCGGGTTGCCATTTGGTCTGATTTCTCTTCAGCAAGGTTTGAATGGCAGTTACAAATAGGAACCAGATCGAACAGCCAGCGTTTTTAAGCGGCGGCTATAACGATGGAACTACTGCAAAAGCCCGAAAACCCGTCGACCATAAGCCTTAGCAAGGCAGCTAAGTGGATGATTGTTTCGTCGAATTGAAATTTTTTGACGATTTGGTCAAAAAAGGGTTTGACGGTTTGAGGTGATAACCATAGAAGGCGCTTCACCGACGGGGCACGGCGGTTTCGCCGGCCGTTGTTGGTCGCCAACAGGAACGGGATATTGGTCCTCCGGGAGGAATTTCGGGGATTATTTTTCTGTTTTTGTATTGGTGTGATCTTTGACATTGTAGTTATATGATGAAGGGACATGTGGGCGACGGCGTCC
>NZ_RAPF01000008.1 GCF_003610805.1 Altericroceibacterium spongiae
CAGGGTCCGTCGGCTTACCAAGGCAGTGCGGTTCTATCTTCGCCCATTGGGCGTCTGTCAGTACAAAGCGATCCATCCAAAGCATGAATCACAGCGATACTGATTTGTGAATCCCCACAGACCCTAGAATGCGACGAGGACGAGAAGCACTGGGATGAGCAGTTGAAAAAGGTCGCTAAGGGGAAACCAATCGACAATTCTCAAACTTGACGTAGGCATCGTTCGCTTCTGCCAACTGGCAATCAGCGACAAACTTTTCTTCTTTTTCTAGACGCAACGCTTGCGCGACCGCTGCCTTTTCAAAGTAGAGAAAATAGGATGGCGCAAGGCGATCCCGTTCCGGAACAAGCGTGACGTGATCCCCGCTGTCCAAAATATCGCGAACAATCCCTGTCACAGATGCTGGGGCCCCTATGAACGGCTCCACCAACTTGGAAGCTTGAGCATCGGTCATACTTTCATAGTACCCCTCAAAGCGGGCAAGAGGGATGCCAGTGACAGTCAACTCTGGTGCCTTTGCCGGGACTGAAACTTCTGCGCTCTGCGGCGAGTGTTCTTGCCTTGTGGAAGTTGGCCACACTGAAGCAATCATCAGCAAAATCCCCACGCCGATACCCAACTCCGCAAAGCGCGGGTGGATCGTCGGGAATCGATATCTCGCAAATCCGGACACGAGGCTTAAGCCAATGCCGAAAACGGGGCTGATATCCATACCGCTTTCATATCAGCGGCATCCATGTTTGCAAAAGATACAATCGCCTTTTTTAACGGGGTATCATGCCACCAATAAACGAACGGCCGCGATCCTCCCGGGGAGCACATAGCACGGCCCGTTTCTACCGCGCACAGGCGGGTCAAACCCGCGACCGTTTCTTAGAATGTCACGCTCCGCCTTGAGCTTGGCCACCTCGCGCCGCAGGCGCTGGATCTCCTGCTGCTTTGGCTTCATCTGGCTATGACCGGGAAACGCTTCTCGCGGCGATCCTGAAAATGTCTTCACCCATTTGCGCAGCCCTGTTTGATGGACACCTTATCTCCGTGTCCACAACCGGCAGCAGGCCAAAGATCGAGCGTCTATTTCGGACGCTCAACACCGAACTCCCTTTGATGCCTGGCGAGCCGAAGGCTGGTTCTCGCACATGCCAGAAACGCTGAGCGAGTTAAACCTGCTCCTCGTGATGGTGGCGAAGCCTCGCACTGTTCACCGCGACGGCATCCACCTCCAGGAACTGCGGTATTTCGACCCGACATTGGCGGCCTACGTCGGAGAAGTTCGCGTATCCTACCAGACGCGGAGCATCACCGAACCATGCGCCGGCACGGTAAAGGACAGATCCTTCCCGGTCAGATCGCTATGCGTCCAGAGATTGCGGGCACCCTGAATCGTTTCGGCCTCTATATCTTCCGGTCGCACAGCCATCCGGGCGGCAGCGGTGCCGCGATTGAATAACGCCACGGCAGTGCTGCCATCGGACAGTGGCTTGGTCCACACTTCCTGCTGACTGTCCTTGCGTAGCGGCACGCCCTGTTCACCGCGCGCGTCCTGATCGATGGCGATCACTTCGCGATTGGTCAGCAGCGCCAGTGCATCATCGGAGGTTTCCCGCAGATCGTGACCAAGGATCAGAGGTGCAGCAGACATCGCCCACAGGGTCATATGCGTCTGATATTCTTCATGGCTCATCCCGCCATTGCCGATTTCGAGCATGTCGGGATCGTTCCAGCCACCCGGCCCGCTATATTCCGGTTTCTTGGGATTACGGTTAAAACCGATATCTTCCATCACCGGCCATTCATCGACGATATCGCCGGTAGTGCGCCACAGATGACCACCCACCTGCCGGCCCCAGTTGCCGACATCGAAACGGCCATATTCGCAGATCGAATAGAGCATCGGGCGGCCTGTTTCACGGATCGCCTTACCCATTTCATAATAGGACCGCAGCACAGTGTCGCGCGTGTCATAGAACCATTCGCCCGAGCACAAATCATATTTGAGATAGTCGATACCCCATTCGGCAAAGGTCTCCGCATCCTGCTCGACATGGCCGTAAGAGCCTTCATAGCCCGCACATGTTTTAGGACCCTGAGAGCTGTACAACCCCAGCTTCAGACCCCGCGCATGCACATAATCGGCCAGCGCTTTCATATCGGGGAATTTATCATTGGGCTGGATTGAACCATCCGCCGCGCGCTCACCCTGCCAGCCATCGTCAATATTGACATAGATATAGCCGGCATCGCGCAATCCGGTTTCGACCAGCGCATCGGCCATGGCCCGCACGGTGGCATCGTCGATATCTTCGGCGAATTTGTTCCAGCTGCTCCAGCCCATGGGTGGCGTCATGGAGCGGCCATCGAAGGGCAGCGGCTTTGCCTGCGGCAACGTCGTCAGTTTGAAGCGGCGCTTTTCGGCCTGGGCTTTGGTGCCACGATAACCGTCTTCTTCATGCTCGGTATGCCAGACCGTCCCGGTCAGATGGACACCCTGCGGCGTGCGCTCAGCATGCCAGATGCGCGTGGGGTGCTCCTTATCGTTGAGATTGCGCATGGTAAAAGACATCCGATCGCCCTCCACCGCAATATCCTGCATTTCCATCGGCCCGTACCATTCACTGGTAACGGTCCCTTCCATCTCCCCTTTCTTTTCGGTGACTTCCATCATGGTCACACCGGGATAAGACGGGGCATCGTCGAACAGCCAGATCCCTTCGAAATCTGCCTCATCCGCGTAAGCGGGTGCGGTGGAAAATGCGAAGAGAGAGGCACACAGGGCCATAGTCAGGGGGCGCACGTCGTCGTCTCCTTGAAACGGAAATGGGTGAAAAGAAAAAGCCGGCTGTGCGGCAGCCTTATTCGGCCGCCGCACTCTCCGCTGCCGTCACCTGTCGCGCAAGAGAATGGCGACGGCCATAGAGGAAATAGAGCACCAGCCCGGCCGCATTCCACATCAGGAAGCGGGTGATCGTATCGTTAGGCAGGCTGAAGAAGAGATAGAGGCAGCCCAGAATCGCACCGCTGCCCACAAGATAGGGTGCGGGGCAACGGAACAGGCGCTTCATGTCAGGGGCACGGCGGCGCATGATCATCAGGCAGGCGCCGACCGAAACAAAGGCGATCAATGTACCGGCATTGGCCAGCTCGGCGATTTCATCGAGCCGGAAGAACCCGGCGACCAGCGCCACCGAAAGCCCTGTCACCGCCGTAATCAGCGTAGGCGCACCGGTTCGCGGGCTGATCCGGGCAAGACCGCGCGGCAACAACCCGTCACGCGCCATCACGAAGAAGATCCGGCTCTGACCATACATCATCACAAGGATCACCGAAGGCAGCGCAATAACAGCAGCCAATGCGACAAGATGCGCGGCGAAAGGCTGATTGAGCGAACGCAGCACCAGCGCCAGCGGTTCGGGTGAATTGCCCAGTTCAAGATAGGACACTGCGCCGACGGCGGCGACCGCAACCAGCATATAAATCAGCGTGCAGACCAGCATCGATCCGACAATACCGATGGTGAGATCACGCCCCGGGTCCTTCGCTTCCTCAGCCGAGGTCGCCACAGCATCGAAACCGTAAAAGGCGAAAAAGACGATTGCGGCAGCAGCCATGACACCGCGCTTTTCCCCCATGATTTCGGTACTGACGAAACCGTAAGGGGCGAAAGGTTCCATATTGCCGCTGTTGAAAGCAGGCAGAGCGATGGCGACGAAGACCGTCAAAGCCACCAGTTTGATGATGACGAGAATAATATTCAGCGTAGCGCTTTCGCGCGTGCCGGCGATCAGCATCCCCATCACGCCCAGCGCAACGATCACGGCAGGCAGATTGATGACACCGCCCGCATGCGGCCCGGCCAGCAAGGCATGGGGTAAATGGATGCCGGCGGATTCGATCCATCCGACGAGATAGCCCGACCAGCCTACGGCCACTGTCGAACAGGCCAGCGAATATTCGAGCACCAGGCTCCAGCCAACAACCCAGGCGATGGTTTCACCCATGGCGGTATAGCTGAATGTATAGGCGCTCCCCGCGGCCGGGATCATGGTGGCCATTTCAGCATAAGCGAGCGCTGCGCAGGCACAAACCGCACCGGCAATGCCGAAAGCAATGATAACGGCAGGCCCGGCCCTTTCTGCCCCGACCCCGGTCAATGTATAAATACCTGTACCGACGATCGCACCGACCCCCAGAGCGATCAGATGGGGCCAGCTCAGTGTCTTGGCGAGGCTATGTCCGGCGCCATGGCTGCCGTGCATTTCGATGGATTTACGTGGTCCGAACAAAAAGCCCTCATTTCTCCGTCGGCCTTATCCGACGGGTATTAAAGCGAGTTCCGCACGCAGGTCATCCAGCGTGCCTTGAATATGACTGGCCAGCAGTTCCGACGTTTTAGCGTCATCGCGCGCCAGCCAGGCGTCGAGCATCTGACGGTGTTCCTCATCGGCCCGGCCTCCGCGCCCCGAAGGCTGGAGATGGGCGACGACATAGCGTTCGGCCTGAATGGCCAGACGTTCGATCAGTTGCTTGGTGATTTCCCGGTCCGCCGCGGTTACCAGAGCGGTGTGAAAGGCCCGGTTGCAGACAGCGACATTGCTGCCCGTCTTATCCGCCATCGCTTCATCCAGCGCCTCGAAGGCGGCGATAGCGGCTTTGCGTTCTTTGTCTCCGGCGACGAGTGCGGCATGGCCTGCCGCTCCCGGCTCGATGCTGAGACGCAGTTCGAAGATTTCCTCTGCCGTTTCAATCGACATGGGTTGCACGAAATAGCCACGATTGGCCTGACTCTTGAGCAGACCTTCCTGCTCAAGGCGGGCCAGCGCTTCGCGCAAGGGTATCTTGCTGACCCCCAGTTCGGTGGCCAGCGCATCCTGACGAATAACTTTACCGGTCGGGAATTGACCCGTGATAATCCGGTCGCGAACAACTTCCAGAACCTGTTCGGACAATGTGCGAACGACGATGCTCATAGGGGCAGCTCCATTTGGGCGGGCCCCGGCAACAGCGCGAACGGCTCTGGACGGGATCCCGGTCATATAACCTGAAACCCCTTCCAGAAAGGATCGTCACTATCAATCCACACTGTGTTCAAACCGGTATTATACGCGGTGCCTTCAATAGAAGGAATAATCGCCGGAACATCGCCCAGCATGGTTTTTTCCTCGACCCGGCCGGTGAAGCGGCTGAGAATATAGCTTTCATGCACAAAGCTGTCGCCAACCCCCAGCAGGCCCTTATCGGCCAGATGCGCCATCCGCGCCGAAGTGCCTGTGCCGCAAGGGCTGCGGTCGATGGCCTTGTCACCATAGAACACCGCATTGCGGGCATCGGCACCCTCGCCTTTCGGTTTGTCGGCCCATAAAACGTGGCTCAGGCCCTGAATGGTCGGGTCTAGCGGATGAACCGGTGTGAATTTGGCACGCACCGCTTCACGCACCAGCGGGCTGAGCGTAAGAATCTGCGATGCGGTAAGATCATCGAGCCCGGTATAGGCGCCCTGTGGCTCAACAATGGCATAATAGTTTCCGCCATAGGACACGTCGATAGTGAGCGGGCCGAGGCCCTCCACATCGATTTCGATGCCCTTTGCAGCCACATAGGCCGGAACATTTTTTATCCGTACCGAAGTAACCCGGCCATTCTCCATCGTATAAGCGATATCGATTTCACCGGCAGGTACTTCGGCACGGATGCGACCCGGCTCGGCGGGCTCGATAAGGCCATGTTCAAGACCGAATGTGATTATGCCGATGGTGCCGTGTCCGCACATCGGCAGGCAGCCGGATGTCTCGATAAAGAGGATGCCGACATCATTGCCCGGCTTGCAGGGCGGATAGAGAAATCCGCCCGACATCATGTCATGTCCGCGCGGCTCGAAACACAGGCCGGTGCGGATCCAGTCGAACCGCGACAGGAAATCCTGCCGCCGTTCCGACATGGTAGCGCCTTTGAGCAAGGGCGCCCCGCCTGCAACGAGGCGCACCGGGTTTCCCGCGGTATGGCCGTCGATGCAGAAGAAGGTGTGACGCATCGACGTATCGCCTCAGGCCGCTACGGTTGCTGCGCCGACCGGGCGGGTTTCAGCCGCCTTCTCGACCATGGCAATGATCTGCTTGCGGCGTTCGCCTTCGAGCGGGAGACGCGGAGGCAGAACGCGTTCGGAGCCGCGGCCCATGATCTGTTCGGCCAGCTTGATCGACTGGACCAGATCGTGTTCGGCATCGAGGTGGAGGAGCGGCATAAACCAGCGGTAGATTTCCATCGCCCGGGCATGATCGCCGCGCTCGAATGCAGCAACCAGCTCCACGGATTCTTCCGGAAATGCGTTGGTGAGGCCTGAGACCCAGCCCTGCGCACCGAGGTAAAGACCTTCCAGTGCCACATCGTCGAGACCGGCGAACAGTGTGAAGCGGTCATCGAATTCATTGTAGAAATCGGTGAAACGGCGCGTATCGGGGGCCGATTCCTTGACCGCCACAATGTTTTTCACATCCCGGATGAGACCGAGCACTTCAGCATCGATCACCGTCCGGTAAGCTGGCGGATTGTTATACAGCATGACCGGCAGGTCCATCGAGGTAGCCACTGCACGGAAATGGCGGGCCAGCTCATGCGCCTTGGGCACATAGACCATCGGGGGAAGCAGCATCAGGCCATCGGCCCCGGCCTTTTCCGCAGCCTGCGCATAGCGAATACCACGACGCTCATCATATTCGGAAACACCGGTTACGATCGGAACCCGGCCATCGGCGACTTCTACGATAGCGGTCAGCAATTCCACTTTTTCTTCGAAAAGCAGCGAATTATTCTCACCCACGGTTCCGAGGGCGATGATCCCGTTCACGCCATCCTTGATGAGGTTGTCTACCATCTTCTGCGTGGCAGCGACGTCGATGGACAGATCTTCGCGGACCTGCGTAGTGGCGGCGGGGAAAACACCCTTCCAGTCGATCATATGTATGCCTTCTAAACTTGATTACATATACCGTATACTATACTGCATTGCGCAACACAAGGGGTCAAAATGATGAAAGTTTTTGTCGTTGGCGGTGGCGTGGTCGGATTGTGCAGTGCGGTGGCGCTGGCCGAGGCCGGGCATGATATATGCCTGTGGGACGCAGAGAGTCACCAAAAAGGCGCACAAACCGGCCCTGCATCGTGGGGCAATGCGGGCCATATCGCCACCGAACAGGTGACACCGCTCGCCTCACCGGATTCGCTGCTGACCTTTGCACGGCGGCTTTTCTGTCTGGGCGGTCCGCTTGCCATGCCGCCGGGGCAGTTCGCGGCATGGGGCCCCTTCGCCCTGCGCTTTCTGGCCGCTTCCCGCCCTGCCTCTTATCGCGCGGGAAGCACGGCGCTGCACGCTCTGGCGACGCAGGCTCTGCCTGCCTGGCAGCGCCTGGCGGCCCGGTTGCGCGAACCCGGCCTGCTACGTGAACAGGGCCATTATGTCACCTGGGAGAGCGGACGGAGCGCCACCGCCGGCAGAGCCCATTGGGCCAGGAGCGATATTGGCCCCTGCACCATCGCGCCGATCACCTCAGAAGAGTGTACACAACTTCAGACAATCAGCCCCTCGGGAATCGCGGATGGTATCCGGTTCAGCGGCACGGCGCAGATTGCCGATCTCGATATGTTACGTGAAACGCTGCTTCACCGGCTGACCGCGCTGGGCGGGACTGTCCGGCATGAAGCGGCCGAACTGTCGCTGGCGCATGGCAATGTGCTGGTGAACGGGGTAAGCGCCGATCAGGTGCTGGTAAGCGCCGGCCTCGGATCAAAAGCTCTGCTCGAAGCGCTCGGCCATACCGTCCCGATCATTGCCGAGCGCGGCTATCATATACGCGCACAGGCCGAGCGATGGCCCGCCGACATGCCCCCGATCGTGTTCGAGGATCGCAACATGATCGTCACGCGCTATAAGGACAGCGTACAGGCGGCCAGCTTCGTCGAGTTTTCCGCAAGCGATGCACCGGCCGACCCGCGCAAATGGGAAAGGCTGGAAAGCCATGTCGCAGAGCTTGGCCTGACGGTTTCTCCCCCTTATCGGCGATGGATGGGATGCCGCCCGACTCTGCCGGATTATCTTCCGGCCATCGGGCGCTCACGCCGGGCCCGCAATCTGCTTTACGCATTCGGGCATCAGCATCTCGGATTGACATTGGCAGCCATTACGGCGGATCTCGTCGTTAATCTGGCTGACGGAACGCAACCGAAGGTGGATATGACCGCCTTCGATATTGACCGCTTCGGCGGGAAAGGAATTGAGCGATGAGCATGATCGGCGGATCCGATTTTGATACGGAACTTGCAGCCATCACCCCCTGGCAGGACCGCGCCGCGCCTATCACGCAGGCCGAATATCATGCGCGGATGAAGCGTGCCCGCGCGCTGACCGAAGCTGCGGGTGCCGATGCGCTGCTCGTCAATGTCGGCGATTCGATGCGCTATTTCACCGGTGTCCCATGGATGCCAACCGAGCGGCTTGTGGCTTTGCTGCTGCCGGTCAAAGGCGATCCGGTGATGGTGTGCCCCACTTTCGAACTCGGTTCGCTGAAAGCCGATATGGCGGTGGAGACGGAATTCGCTCTGTGGGAAGAGCATGAAAGCCCGCAGGCTCTTATCGCTTCGGTACTGGGCGCCGGCAAAACACTGGCGGTCGATCCGGTCTTCCCTTTCCAATGGGGTGAAAAACTGCGCGCGGCGGGTCTTAGTCTGGTCGACGGAGCCCCTGCCATCGACGGTTGCCGCCAGATCAAATCACCCTCTGAGCTGGCTTTGCTACAGCAGGCGAAGAATATGACGCTGGAAGTGCATCGCCGCACTGCGCGCATTCTGCACCCTGGCATCAAAGCCAGCGAAATCAAACGCTTCATCGATGCCGCGCATCGCAAGATGGGTGCACCTGCCGGTTACAGCTTCTGCATCGCGCAATTTGGCCAGGCGACCGCTTTCCCGCATGGCCTGCCGGGCGACCCCGAACTCAAAGAAGGCGAACTGGTGCTGATCGATACAGGTTGCCGAATCGAAGGGTATCATTCCGATATTACCCGCACCTATGCCTTTGGCGATGTAAGTCAGGAGATCCGCGATATCTGGGATGTGGAAAAGGCCGCGCAGGCGGCGGCATTCGATGCGGTGAAACCCGGCGCCCTGTGCGAAGATGTGGACACGGCAGCGCATAAAGTGATCGACGCAGCCGGGCTCGGCCCCGATTACAAGCTGCCCGGCCTCCCTCACCGCACCGGCCACGGGATCGGCCTGTCCATCCACGAACCTGCCTATCTGGTGCGCGGTGACACAACGCCATTGCAACCGGGCATGTGCTTTTCCAACGAACCCATGCTGGTAGTGCCCAATGCCTTTGGGGTTCGTCTGGAAGACCATTTCCACGTCACCGAAACCGGCGCGCAATGGTTCACGCAGCCGCAGTTTTCGATCGATCAGCCTTTCCCGGCCTGATGGAAAAATCGCCCTGCCCCCGGTGCACTATCTCGCCGGGGAGCAGTAGCGAACATAGTTTTATGCCAGACGGCGCAGCGTGAAGTGCCCCGTATCGCCCGACAGGGGCAGATAGAGTACGCTGCCGAAGGAACTTCGCTCGATCCGCGCGGCGTTATTGTCCACCTGCCAGTGCCCCTCGCCGCCAATATGCAGCACTGCCTCATGCGGTGCCGGATTGTCGCTTTCCAGTGTAAGAGAAACTTCGGCACAATCGTCGCTCACCGCGATAGGCATGTCGCGTGCGAAACGGTCTGTTTGCATATGCAGGTCGAGCGTGCCGCCGGTGAGCCGGGCATGGAAACGTCGCCTGACCCCGTCGCGCGGAATCACACGATTGCGCCCTTGCCCAGGCGATAAATCGCCCGCCATGGCGATCCGTCCAAACACCGGATCGTCGCTCAGCAGACAGGTGGCAGCCCGCAAGGCCCCGCAAAAACCGAGATCGATTTCGCAGGCATAATACCAGCTACCGCGATGATGCGGCTGTTCCAGCCAGGTTTTGCCATAAGGGGCCGGTTCGAAACCACCGCCCGCGCCGCCATCATTGGCCTCACCCGGATACCAGTAACCATAATCGCTTTGCGGTGTCCCGCTATTGAGGAGCGCCCATGAAGACAGGCTCGATGCTGCACCGAGGCGCAACAGGGCATGCGGCCGGGCACTGTCATGCAATGCGTGATCGAGCACCGCCCAGCCTCCCATTTGCGCCATATAGCTCAGCAAATAGGCATCCGACCCCTGCGCCCGGTAATCGCTGCCGAGCGTGTAATAGGCAGGTTCCAGCCAGCCCCGGCAGAAGAGATTGGCCGCGATCTGCCTGTCGGCGAAGCGCTGCGCATCTGCATGGCGCACACCCAGCGCTTCACCCGCATGGTCCAGCGCATAGCGTGCGAGCGCCTGCGTCGATTCAAAACCGGTCGAATCGAAAGGATATTCGGATCCGAACAGATCGGGATTGTCATTGATGAAGAAGCGAACCTTCTTTTCCCAATGGCCGCGCAATCGGCCGGCAAGCGTTTCCTTGCCTTCGGTCTGCAAAGCTTCGACAATCTCGGGGATCACCAGCTCATTATAAAAGCCCGTGCCATAGGCGCTCCATCCGATCACACCCTCGGGAATTTCGAACATGGCAACCGCTGTCTGTCCGGCACGTTCGAGATAGTCTTGCGCAGGCAGTCTTGTGGCGATCTGCGGGTGGTCGCGCGCCACACGATACATGCTGTAATACATCAGGAAGAGATGCGGATAATCGTAAGGCCGCCAGATATGCATCCGGCCCTTGGGGCCTTGATCCGTACTTTCGCGATTCTGCTTCCAGTCGGGAATACCGTAAATCCCGTAGGACCAGCTTTCCTCCGTGCTGCGTTGCAACCCGCCCCATACGAAATGGTGGATATAGGAATCGAGCGCTGCCACTTCTTCGGCCACCGGATAATCGGCATTCTTGGCGGCCAGAAAAGCCGGTTTGCTGAGGCCCGGATCGTCGCAGGTGACTTCATAGATGCGCCAGCCTTCGATCCGGTCATAATTGTCCGGCCCCAGCAGCGCGCCGTTTTCCATATTATATTCGGCCAGCAGCCCATTATACCATTTCGACGGATCGCGATGCTGATGCCGCGCGATAAAGGCGCCGCGTTTGGCAATCAGCGTCTCGACCGGTTCGGTCACGAAGAATTCCAGCCATGTCCGGCGGCCGCCCGCCTGTTCGAGCGCCAGACGGTTCTCACCCAGACGGCGGAAACGGAGGCGGTAAATCTGCGTGCCCCCCGCTTCGGACACCGGTTCGATCACAGTTTCTCCCGGATATTCCGCCTGAACGGCCAGTACCCTCTCGCTGCTGCGCAGCGCGATCAGCGCGGTCATATCGCTCGGCAATGTCATACCGGGCGCGATTTCGACATCGATCAGGCCATGATCGGCAAAGGCCTGTCGCACCGCTTCATAATCGGTGCACCAGCCAAAGCGGAACCCATATGAGCGTGTTTCGCCCGGCTGCAGCACCAGCGCGCTATGCGGCAGGCGCCAGTTGCAGCCATGCGCCTGCGCATCCGCCCCGGCGAGCTGCGAGTGGATATAGGCGCGATACGGCCGGTCCTGCCCGCTGCCATCGTAATGGTCCCAGAATTCGAGCGCAGTATTCCCAGTCGGCAGCATCGTCAGATAGGGACCGGCCGAATTGGAGCGCATCCAGAAGATATGCGAGCCATGGCCGGAGATGAAACTATGCTTCATCACCGCGGCATGGGCGGGTTGCCCGGCGTGAAAATCGGTGTGCATCGGCAATGGCAGCGCCAGATCGCCGATTGTCACCGGACTGTCCGCCAGACTGGTGAAACGCATATCCCAATGCAGCGCCTCGCCATGGAGCGAGAGCGCAATTTCCACTTCCAGCGCAGGCATGCCATGCGCCGCAAGACGATAGCTCCGGATATGTCTGTCCGGCGCAAGCTGGCTTTCGCATGGGTCGCTAAGGGCGCTGGCAAAACCTTCCCATTCGCCCTCCCCTGCACGCCAGCCCAGTTCGATCTCACCCAGTCCTTGCCCCGAGGCAATATAATCGGTGTCGAAATCATCCGTACGATAACGCAGGCTGGTAATGGCTCCCCGGTCGGTTCCGATCAGGAAGGGACTGTCTGTGCGATCGAGCGCGCCGGTCACGCGGCGCGGCGGGAGCGGTTTTTTATCGGCAGCACGCACAACCCCGCTGCCTGCCACAAGGGCCAGCGCAGCGCTGGCGGAGAGGAGCCGCCGCCGCGACAGCGGGGGCAAAAGCGATGCCTTTGCCCCCGGCCTCACTCGCATGGCGCCATAGGAGTGACCGGGGCAGTTCCCGGCTTCTTCGCTTCAGGGGTAAGCACTTCCCATTCTTCCACACCCATCCCGGCATGGCTCTTGCCATCGCCCGATGCGGTGAGCACCGCACGCAGGCAGCGTGTTTTGACCGGAGGAAAGCTGACATCGAGAAAGGTGCCACTGCCGCCCGGATAGGCGTCAGGTGTCAATATTTCCGCCCAGTCGCTGCCATCCCAGTAGAATAACTGCCATTGGGCGGGTGGCGCTACACCGATACCCGATCCGGCGGGCTGATCGGCGAAAAACCAGATCCGCGACCCGTTCACCGTCACAGGCTTTTCCCAGCGATATTCGATCCATTCGCTCGCCGGATTATCCCCGCTCCAGTTGCCCCACATTTCAGGAGGCAGAGGGGCTTTGCGCGCCTTGCGGTCATTCAGTGCTTTGATCCAGTATTGCACCGGAATCGGCTGATTGGAGGCGAAAGCCTGCGCTTCGGGCGCGATATTGCGGGTCGGCTCGGGCGCCGGGCCAGGGCGTTTCGTGGGCGTAACGAGGTTGATGGCTGCCGGTGTCCGGCTGTCATCAAAGGTCATTTCATCCACCGCCACACTGCGCCGGAACGGGCCGCCGCCTTTTGCATCGGCAGTGTGATAAGCGAAGTAATAATGCCCCTTGAACTCGGCCACGCCCGGATGAGAGGTGGTGGAAGAGACCGGCTTCAGCACCACCCCGCGATAGGTCCAGGGCCCAAGCGGCGATGGCGCAGTGCCATAAGCGATACAGGCGTGATAAACCGCCGGTGTGCATTCGGAATCCGGCCCCGCCTTATTGCCGGCATAGAGCATGTAATAAGTACCCTTGCGCTTCATCAGCCAGGGCGCTTCGAAGAAGCCGGTAAGGCTGTCCACCGTCACAATATCGCCTTTGGGCGTCATCATATCCGGTTCCAGCTCAACCCCGCGAAGCTGGCCGAATGTGCCCCAATAAAGGTAGACCCGGCCATCATCGTCCACCAGCACGGTAGGGTCGATGTTCTGGATCGTATTGGCCACCGGCACACGCTGCGAGATGATCGGACCCGAAGGATGCGCATCGTGCCATGGGCCTGTGGGGCTGTCGGCCACGGCCACACCGATAGCGAAACGATCCTTCGCATCGGAATCCTTTTCCATCACCGGCGCATAAAAATAGAGCCGCCCGTCGAGCCCTTTGACGATCTGCCCGGCATAGGCGCGGCCTTTTTCGGCCCAGTCGAACACATCATGCGGGCGGGCAATGGCCGGATAATGCACCCATTCGCCCGAGGCGGGATCGCTGGTTTCGAGCAGTTGCCATTCGGGCATGATGAAATCGTTGACCCCTTCGGGCGCTTCGTCACGCCCGGCAAGAATCCACAGCTTTCCATCGAACACGAAAGGGGCGGGGTCGGTGGAGTAATACTCCCCATCGGCCAGAATGGGATTACCCGGCGCATGGACCTTCCGCCCGCCATCATCGCTTTGCCCGGCGCAGGCTATGGTGGCGGCAGACAGCATCAGTGCCGCTGCCGAGCCGGTCAGGAATCTGGTCATCTATTCCTCGTCAGGATAGGGGCCCACACCGCCATCGGCGATGAGCTGATCGACACGCTGGGTGATAACCGGCAAGGGCACCGATCCGAGTTCGAGCACCGCATCGTGGAACGCGCGGATATTGAACTTTTCGCCCAGTGCCTTTTCGGCTCTTGC
Source organism: Altericroceibacterium spongiae (assembly GCF_003610805.1). Lineage (GTDB taxonomy): Bacteria > Pseudomonadota > Alphaproteobacteria > Sphingomonadales > Sphingomonadaceae > Altericroceibacterium > Altericroceibacterium spongiae. The sequence continues at coordinate 14,028 of NZ_RAPF01000008.1, forward strand.
ACGTTCCTGCACAATGGCCAGCTCACCCATATAATAGGAGAGAGCCTGCCCCGGCCAGGCAATGTAGCGATCCACTTCGGTGGTCACTTCATGTTCCGACAATGCCGTGTTTTCGAGCAGATATTGCTGCGCCTGTTTGCGCGTCCAGCCCTTAGCATGAATACCCGTATCGACCACCAGACGCGCAGCACGCCACATCTGATAGCTCAGCATGCCATAGAGTTCGTAAGGCGTCTGATAGATGCCCATCTCTTCGCCGAGCTTCTCGCTGTAAACCGCCCAGCCCTCCCCATAGGCAGAGAGATAGGTGTCGCGGCGGAAGGCCGGCAATTTGGTATTCTCAGCCGCCAGCGGCATCTGGAAGGCATGGCCCGGCGCACTTTCATGCAGGGTCAGCGCAGGCAGTGAATAAAGCGGGCGCGAAGGCAGGTCATAGGTATTGACCAGGTAGATACCCGGCCCGCCACGACCGCCCGTATAATAAGGCGCAATCGATGCAGGCACCGGCTTGATCGCAAAGCGGCTGCGCGGCAGATGGCCGAAATACTGGCTGGCTTTACCGTCGAACATCTTGGCGATCCACGCCGCGCGGTCGAGCAGATCCTGCGGCTTGGTGACATAGAATTGCGGATCGGTCCGCAGGAAGGTGTTGAATTCAGGCAGGGTTCCTTCGAAGCCCACTTCCTGCATCACATTCTGCATCCGCGCCTTGATTTTGGCGACTTCATCGAGCCCGATCTGATGAATCTCATCCGCCGACATATCGCGCGTCACGAATTCACGGATCTTGGAACGGTAATAAGCCTTACCGTCGGGAAGATCGTAAGCCGCAAGGCTTGTGCGGGCATGGGGAAGATAATCGTCCCGCATGAAGGTCAGCAATCTGGAATAGGCCGGGACGACCGCCTGCTTGATCGCTGCCCTGGCCTGTGCCCTCAATTCATCCTGTTTGGCCGCCGGAACCGCATCTGACATTTTAGCAAAAGGTGCATAAAGCGGCGATTCTTCGGCAGAAGGCGCATCCACCACGGCGGCAATTTCGGAATCCCGGCCCTGCAAAGTGATGCGCGGCGGCGTGAAACCGCGTTTGAGCCCGGCCCGCATATTCACGATCTGCTGATCGAAATAGCGCGGAATCTGCTTCATCATCGCGATATAGTTTTCATAATCCGCTGCGGTGTTAAAATCGCCGCGGGTCCAGTAACCGATATCGCCCCAGAAACTGGTATCGGCAGTCATCGGCTTCTCATATTCGCGATATTGCTGCGCCGCGAGCAGGCTCTCCACCTGTTGCCTGTAGACCGCATAATTCACCTTGTTTTCAGGTGACAGCGCATCTTTATCCAGTGCATCAAGCGCCTTGATCGTGTCGGTCCAGCGCGCCAGCTTCTCGGCCTGCTTTTCCGGGCCGACATCGGGAAGACCCGCACCAGCATCCGAACCGCTATCTTCATCGGGCGCCATCTGGCCGGTGCGCCATTCATATTCTGCAGTATAAATTGTTTCGAACTGCCGGTCAGCCGCGCTTTTCGCCGTATTGTCCTGCGCATCGCAGGCGCATGCCTCGGCAGCCATCGCCGGGCCGGCAGGAAGCGTCATAGCGGCAACTCCGATAATTAGAGCGAATTTCAAAGCACGCATCACGCTTCCTCCAGCAATTTTTCAATATCGCGCATCAGCGCAGCAGGTATATCGACGCCATCGGTGAGACTTTTTCTGCGCGCTTCATAACGGCGCTGAGACGGCAGACGCGCCCCTTGCCCGGTGATCGTATCGAACATCTCTTCGGCATGTTTCATATGCTCGCCCAGCATTGCGCCGACGAAACCTGCCGGATCGACAGCGATGATGAACTCGCCGCCAATCGGCGAACCGCCGCGCCCGCCATCGGCTTCGATGGATTGCAGGCTGGTCATATCTCCGATCAGCGGGCCGCCCAGCAATTCGACCATAGCGGCAAGCGCCGATCCCTTATGACCGCCAAAAGTCCGCATCGCGCCTTTGAGCACGTCTTCAGCCACGGTGGTCGGGTTACCTTGCGGATCATAGCCCCAGTCATCGGGCACCGGCTTGCCAGCCCGGCGATGCAGTTCGATTTCCCCGCGCGCCACAGCGCTGGTCGCAAAGTCGAACACGAAAGGTTCGCCCGAGGGGCGCGGCCAGCCAAAAGCGATTGGATTGGTGCCGAAGACCGGCTCCGTACCGCCCGCCGGCGCTACCCAGGCATGGCTCGGCGTGACGGCCAGAGTCACCACACCTTCGCTGGCCAGCTTTTCCACTTCGGGCCAGAGCGCGGCGAAGTGGACCACATTGTTGAGCGCCAGAGCGGCAATGCCGTATTTCTGCGCCTTCTCGACCAGAAGGGGGGCGCCGAGCCGGAAGGGAAGCTGGGCAAAACCGCCCTTCCCGTCCACCCGCACAAGAGCGGGTGAGGGCTCGTCCAGCACCGGCTCGGCATCGGGAACCACAACTCCGGTTTTCACGCTGCTGGCCGCTACCAGCAGGCGATAAATTCCATGCGAAGCGCAACCATCGCGCTCTCCCGCCACCATGGTTTCGGCCACGGCATCGACATGATCGGGCGAAAGGCCGGTTTTCGCCAGCCCCGCTTTGGCAAGCGCACGCACTTCATCGAGCGTCAGATGGACGGTTGCAGCGCCGTCATTCGCATCGCTCATACGGCGTCACCCTTTTTCGCTGTGTAAAGCACCACACCGAAGACCGGCCCCGCCGTGTTGCGGTCATGCGGATCGAAGCGGACGCGAACCTTGCTCTTGCCCTTCGTCACTTCAGGCGGAATCGGATATTCGACAGTGAAGAATTCGCCCGGCTTATTCTGATTGAGCGTCTGGGTGGCCAGCTTGTAATCGTCGATCATAATATCGAAGCTGCGCTCACGCTCACCGCCCCAATAAGTCGCCTGAAGCATGAGATCACCTTCGCGAACCTTCATATCGAAGGAGAAATATCCGCCCGAGCGGGCATCGCGACCGTTCTTGCCGCGATAGGTGACCGGGTAGGAAATATCGGATTCCAGATTATGATCGCGCTCGGCCTGCATCTCGCCCAGATGCATGACATCGACCGAGCGTTCGGCAATATCGCGCAGACGGGCCTGTTCGGCGAGATAGGCCGCTTCTTCACGCTTCCAGTCGCTTTCGCTGAAGCGTTTGAAATAGACGGCGCTGCGGCGATCATACTGGCTGTAGAAAGGCACGAAACGCAGATTGCCCGGCCGCACGATACCCTGCGTGTCATAGACTGCCCATTCGGGCGATGTCGCGTTGAACCCGGCAAGAATATTGGACCCCACCAGTGCCGGATCGGCGCCATCGAATTCCGTTTCCGTCGAGCCGAGATCGGCGGCCAGAACCAGCGGCCCGCGCAGGATGGAAATCATGTCGGGATCGTCATGAGTGGCTTCGATATGCAGTTCGAGCGGGATGGAAATGGCGAGTGTATCGCCCTGTGCCCAGTCCCTTTCGACAATTGCATAGCCATCGCGGACCGGCGCATCCACCGGCTCACCATTCACCGTGACGTTCGCCTGCCCCTTGGCAAAGCCCGGTACGCGCAAGGCAATAGGGAAGCGGCCCGGCTTGCCGATACCGTAAAGCGTCAGCCTGCTTTCGCTTTCATAGGGATAGCGCGTATCGAGCACCATATCGGCTCCACGCTCAGCCCAATGGGCCTGAGCGGGAATGTAAAGATTGACCAGCAGCATGTCCTGCCCGTCCTTCTCGCCCTGCCAGAAGATGGACTCGCCATGTTTGGCATGGCTTTCCATGCCTGTGCCGACACAGCACCAGAAGGCGTCCTCACCTGGCTGCGAATAGCCGCGTGCCGCCCCGCTCATCAGCGGCGTCATATAGGTGAAACCGCCGGTTTCAGGATGTTGCTGGGACAGAATATGGTTGAGATGGGTCCGTTCGTAATAATCGAACAATTCGGCCTGCGGCTGCCAGCTATAGAGATGGCGGGCCAGTTTCAGCATATTGTAGCTGTTGCAATGTTCGCAGGTCTGTTCGGTAATATGCTGCGATATGTGATCGGGTTCGAAGAAATATTCGCGGTCGGCATTGCCGCCGATCACATAGGAATGGTGATGCGTCACGCGATCGAAGAAGAAACGCGCGGCGAACTGATCCTTCGGGCTGTTCGACACTTCATAGATGCGGGCAAGCCCGATCAGCTTGGGAATTTGCGTGTTGGCGTGGAAATTGGCCAGCTTGTCTTCCCCCGCGCGCAGCGGATCGAGCACACGATGGTCGTAAATCCGGTTGGCGAGTTTCAGCCAGCGATCATTGCCGGTCCGGGCATAAAGTTCGGCAATACTTTCATTGAGGCCGCCATATTCGCAGGCAAGCATCTCTTCGACCTGATCGTCATCGAGCGCGGCGAAAACCTTGTCGATATAGCCGGCAAGGCCCACAGCGATAGGCAGCGCCTTATCGACACCGCAATGGGTCTGCGCATCGAACAGGCCGTTAAACAGCTTGTGCCAGTTATAATAAGGCACCCAGCAACCATTGAGATCGAAACCGCCCGAACTGATATTTCCGGCCATGATTTCAGGGAAGATTTCCTTCCCGTCCACCACTTCGCCATCCTTGCGCTTGCGCGTGAAGCCGGCGACATAACCGTCCCCCTCGGCATTCTGCACAATCTGCAATTCATCGACGATATAGGCTACACGGTCACGACATTCGGGGCATCCCGTCTGCGCATGGACGAGCGAAAGAGCGGAGAGATAATGGCCCAGAGTGTGCCCGGCGATCGTATCGCTTTCCCATCCGCCATAGACCTCACCCTTGGGTTCAAGATCGGCATTGGTGCGATAATTATGCAGCAGCCGGTCGGCGCTCAGAGACAGGAGATATTTGCGATTGGTTTCCACGGCATCGGCAAAGGGGCCGGGGCGCAGACGAACGGCGTTCAGCGGCAGGGGTTTTGCATTTTTGGGCAAAGCGCCTGTAAGCTCTGCGGCGAAGCCCGGCCCGGCAGCGGCAAGAACCGCTATGGACGCTGCGCCAGCAAGCAATTGTCTACGTGTCGGTGCAATCATTTGCCCTACTCCGGAATCTGAAACCACATGATGTAATACCGTATACCATAACTACATGTTTACGGAACACGGTCAATGGTGGTTTGTAACACAAATGGAGCATGGGCCACCCGACGACCTCTTGCGGCGAGCCTTACCGTAGGTAAACCTTTTGGGAAGACAGGAATTTTCCGTTCCTGAAAGGCGTCGAACAATGTGATCATACCAAAATACTCGGAGTATATATCGTATAATATCATTGACGCTTCCCGCTTTGCTTGGTTTAAGCGGTCCTGAAAGGGGGCGTGACGTGAATTTCAGCATATTTGAATTGCATCCAAAAAGCAGCCAGCAGATTCGAGGGAATCGGGCGGCTTCGCGGCGCGCGAACGGATTTCTGGCCGGGATGAACAGCCCCCGCATGAAACGCTCTCTGCTGGCGGCAGCGGCCCTGACCGGTCTGGCGATGGCCACCCCCGCAGCGCCGCTTCTGGCGCAGGATACCGCCACAGCCGCTGCGACCTCCCCCGCCTCGGTCGCGCAGCGCTATGAACTGGCGGATCGCTATCTCTATGACGGGATGCGCGATCTGGTGGTCGATGCCGGCATGAACGCGCAATTCGTGCATGACAGCCAGGGTATCGTGTTCCGTAAGGGCCCGGCCGGTCAGCGCCAGATTCTCTATCTCGATATCGCCCGCAAACAGGCCCGCCCGATCATTGCCGAAGCCAGGCTTGCCGCATTACTGGCCCAGGCGGCGGATAAAGAGCTGAAACCGCATGAACTCAGCCTGCGCGATGCCGATTTCGACCCGGCCACGGGTGAACTTAGCTTCAACGCTTTCGATAAACGCTGGACGCTCGATGGCGCTGGCATACTGACCGAATCCGATACGGGTCAGCCCGGCGGCGAAGGTTCGCTCTCACCCGATGGACGCTTCCGGGTCGTAGCGCGCGATTTCAATCTGATCGCGATCGACACCGCAAGCGGACGCGAAGTGCCGCTCACCACCGATGGCACGGTTGAACAGCCCTATGGCCGCGATATCCCCATGCTGCCGGAAATACTCGCACAGGGCACCGAACAGCCCGATATGCCCGTTTCGGTCCGCTGGTCGCCCGACAGCACGAAAATCCTGACCTGGCGGCTCGACACGCGCGGCGTGAAAAAGCTCTCCGTCACGCAGGAAAACCCGCCCGGAGAATTCTATCCCCGCAGCTTTGACTATATCTATCCGCTTGCCGGGGCGAAAAAGCTCCCGCAGGCCACCCGCTATATCGTCAATGTCGAACAGGCACTGAAAAAGCATAAAGCGAAGCTCGTCAAAGCCGATGTGCCGAGCGAAAGCCTGCTCTATCCTGCCGCGCCCGATATGGGCTGGTACAAGGACAATACGGCGCGGATGCAATGGACCGAGCGCGGCTATGGCCAGCTCGTCGTTTATCGGGTCGATCCCGCAACCGGCGCATCGCGCAAAGTGGCGGTGGAAGCGATGAAACCGCTCGTCACCGTCACGTCCAGCTTTATCTGGCCCGCAGAGCAGCTTCATGGCGAACTCGACGTGTCCGAACGGTCTGGCTGGGCGCAGCTCTATCTGGTGCGTCCGGACGACCCTGCAGGCGGTTATCCGCTGACCCGCGGCGATTGGGAAGTGACCGGAATCGAGCATGTTGCCGAAGACGGCCATTCCATTCTGCTGACCGGTGTGGGCCGCGAATATGACCGCAATCCTTACTGGACGCAGCTTTACCGGGTAAATCTCGATGGCAGCCAGCCTGTCCTGCTGACGCCGGAACCGCTCAATCACGATGTAAAAGTCTCGTCTGACGGCCGCTATGCCATCGATGCAATGTCGAGCCCGACCGTCCCCACCCGCACTGTGCTGCGCGATACGCAGACCGGGGCTATCCTGTTCGAACTGGGCCATGCCGATGCCAGCAAGCTGATGGCCAGCGGCTTCACCCCGCCCGAACCTTTCAAAGGCGTCGCGGCGGATGGCAAAACGCCGCTTTACGGGATGATTTACCGCCCGGCCGATTTCGATCCGACCAAAACATATCCGGTGATCGACCATGTCTATACCGGGCCGACCACCACGCAAGTCCCTGCCAGCTGGGGCCGGGCGATCTTTTCCGCCTCCAGCTCAGTGGCGCAGCTCGGGGCCATCGTGGTGATGATCGACGGGCGCGGCACCTCGCATCGGGGCCAGAAATTCCGCCTGCCAGCCTATCAGAATCTGGGCGAAGTGGGGCTGGACGATCATATCGGCATGATCCGCCAGATGGCGAAACGCTACCCCTATATGGACACCGACCGGGTCGGTGTGTTCGGCGGCAGCGCCGGGGGCTATGATGCGGCTCGTTTTATCCTGCGGCGGCCCGATTTCTTCAAGGTTTCCATCGCCTCCTCGGGCAATCACGATCTGCGGCTCGACAAGGCCTGGTGGCCCGAAGTCTCGATGGGCAATGCGCCGGAAAACGTGTGGGAAGCCAATTCCAACATGTCGGTCGCGGCCAATCTGAAAGGCAAGCTGCTGCTGATCCACGGCGATATTGACGATAATGTGCCGGTCACCGAAAGCTATCGCCTCGCTCACGCGCTGATCGAAGCGAAGCGCGATGTCGATCTGGTGATCCTGCCCAATACCCGCCATGCGGTCTATCAGCCCTTTTTCTGGCGCAAATTCCGCGATTATTTCACCCGCAATCTGATCGGCGACACACCGCCGGGCCTCGATGCGGACAACCCGCCGCTGGGCGATGAGACATCGCCGCTCCAGACACCTGAAAATCCGCAGAAAACCCCTGCCACATCGCCGGAAAGCCCGGCACAGGACGAGAAGTGAGATTCCCCATGACCCGTTCCCGTAAATTACCGGCAATGGCCGCTCTGATGGCTTCGGTTTCGCTGGCCACGGCCCTGCCCGCCCTGCCCTCCTTTGCGCAGGAAGCCGAACAGGCGAAGCCATCTTATCCGCCGGTTCAGACCGTTCCTTATAAAGTCGGCCCTTTCACCATCGCTCTGCGCGCCGATACGGGCACGCTCGCGCGGCTGTCTCCCACTGCCGAACCGGGTTTCGACTTCACCCCGGCCAACCGTCTGGCGGAGAGACAATATAATGGTTTCAACCATATAGGCGATCTGCATCTGCGTCTGCGCCAGCCCGGCGGGGACTGGCAGGATTTCAATTCGGCGCATGAACGCAGGCAAATTGCCGCGCTCGCCGCCAAAGGCAATGTCTTTGCCGCTTATGACATCACCGCCAGTATGGGCGCAGGGATTCCGCTTGAAGTCACCCGCGAATGGGCCAATGAAAAGGGATCTCTGGCGCTCTATTTCACGCTGACCAACAGCAGCGATAAAGCGGTGGAAGTGGGCGCGCTGGGTATGCCCATGGTGTTCGACAATATCATTTCGGATCGCGACCTTGAGGAAGCCCATGCCGAGGCGAGTTTCGTCGATCCCTATATCGGCCGCGATGCGGGCTATTTGCAAGTGACGCGGCTCAACGGCAAAGGGCCTTCGCTGCTCGTCCTGCCCGAAAAGGGCACCCCGCTCGAAGCCTATAAGCCTTTGAAAATGCCTTATGAAAGTGAAAATATCTTCACCGACAAGACCCAGCGCGGTCAGACTTTCGAAGGGTTTTATGACTGGACCGTGGCGAGCAAGGGCTTCGCCGAAAAGGAATGGGCCGATGCCGGACAGCAGTGGAACGAACCGACCAGTTTCACGCTGCAACCGGGCGAAAGCCGCCGGTTCGGCGTCCATATGGTCGAAAGCCCGTCGATCCGTGCGATCGAGGAAACGCTGATCGACAATGACCGTCCGGTGGCGGTGGGAATGCCCGGCTATGTCATCCCGCAGGATCTGCCTGCCGATCTGTTTCTGCATACAAAGCAGGCCATTGCCGGTTTCGAGGCCTATCCCGAAGGGGCGCTGAATGTAACCGAAGAGGGCCAGAACAAGGGCTGGAAGCACCTGAAAGTCTCTTCCGGGGGCCATTGGGGCCGTGCCCGGCTGACCATCGCCTATCGGGATGGATCGAAACAGACGGTCAGCTATTTCGTCACCAAGCCGTTAGCCGAAGTGAATAAGGATCTCGGCCATTTCACCACCACCGGCCAGTGGTATGACGATCCGACAGACCCGTTCCACCGGTCACCCGCCATCCTCACCTATGATCGCGAAGACGATAAAATCGTCACGCAGGACCCGCGCGTCTGGATCGCCGGGATGAGCGATGAAGGCGGTGCCGGGGCCTGGGTCTCGGCCATGATGAAACAGCTCGACAATCCCGATCCGGCGGAAGTCGCCCGGCTCGAAGAGATGGTCGATGAGACCGTGATCGGCCATTTGCAGGTCGCCGATGGCGAGCATAAAGGCGGCGTGGTCAAAAGCCTGTTCTATTACCAGCCCGACGAATTTCCCGAAGGCTTTTACGATCCCGATATCGACTGGACGAGCTGGACCTCATGGTCGAAGGAACATGCCGCCGATCTCGGCCGGTCCTATAATTACCCGCATGTCGCGGCGGGCCACTGGGTGCTCTATCGTCTGGCGCGCAACCATACCGGCCTCGTCACCCGGCATGACTGGAAATTCTATCTGCAATGGGCCTATCAGACCAGCGTCGCCATGATGGAAGACGCGCCCTATTATGCGCAGTTCGGCCAGATGGAAGGCGATGTCTTCGTCGATATTCTGAAGGATCTGAAGCGCGAGGGGATGAGCCAACAGGCCGCGCATATGGAAAAGCTGATGCGCGAGCGGGTCGATCACTGGCGCACCCTGCCCTTCCCCTTCGGCAGCGAAATGGCGTGGGATTCGACCGGCCAGCCCGAAGTCTATGCCTGGATGCGTTATTTCGGCTATCAGCAAGAGGCAGACAGCACGCGCGAAGTGATTTTGAGCTACGACCCCACCATTCCGAGCTGGGGTTATAATGGCAATGCCCGGCGCTACTGGGATTTCCTCTATGGCGGCAAATATCCCCGGATCGAACGCCAGATTCACCATTACGGTTCGGCGCTCAATGCCGTGCCTTTGTTCGACGCCTTCCGCGCCGATCCCGCAGATTTCCACCTGCTGCGCGTCGCCTATGGCGGCTTTATGGGCGGAATTACCAATATCGACCAGCAGGGCCGTGCTTCGGCAGCGTTCCATTCCTGGCCCGATATGATGAAGTGGGACCCTTATACGGGCGATTACGGCATGGGCTATTTCGGCCATGCCTATAGCGCTGCCACCTATCTGGTTAAACACCCCACTTTCGGATGGCTCGGTTTCGGCGGTGAAGTGAAACAGACGGGCGATGCCATTGCCGTGACGCCGAAAGACGGCGCCCGCTCACGCCTGTTCATTGCGCCGGCCGGTTTGTGGGTGACGCTGGAAGCGGGCAAGATCGCTTCGGCGCGCTACACGCCTTCGACCGGCACGGTGACACTGACCCTCGATCCCGCCACCCCCCATACGCCCGAAGCCCGCCTGCATATCGAGCAGACGCTGGCCGACGGCGCGCCTTACACGCTTTCCGGCGGACAACTGGAACGCGATGCCTATACGGTGAGCCTCTCCTCTCAACCGACGGACATCACGCTGACAGCCCGCTAATCCGAATGGTGCGGGGGCTTCCCGTCATTTGCACCCGCACCATTCCCCTTTTCCAGACGAGCGCAAAGCGGCGCTGAACAAAGAGCAGATACCGGCTTTCGACGCCCGGCACATCTTCTCCGCTTAACCGCTTTTCCAACAGATCGCGGCCCGTCAGCCAGACGCTTCATATCGGGCGCATTGTCCGGCTCTGGCCCCCTATCGCCCTGTTCCCCATCGCTATACCCATGAAAAAGGGCCGGTTCTCCTGCTGGAAAACCGGCCCTTTCCGGGACCCTGACCGAACCTTCAGGTCGATCCGGTCAGAAACGGAAGCGAACGCTGCCCTGCACGGTGCGGGCCTGCACGCGGATACCGCGCGGCAGCAGGTTCGATTTGCCGAAGAACATTTCCGTATTGTTTTTCAACAGGTTGGTTCCTTCGAGCGACAGGGTCATGAAAGACACCGGCGTATAGTTGATCGCCGCATCGAAACGCGATGTTGCATCGGTATAATGCGAAAATTCGGGATTGCCGGTCCAGACACCATCACGGCTCTTCGAGCGGTAATTATAGGCGAGCCGGGCGCTGAATTTGTCGCTGTCATAATAAAGCGCCGCATTGCCGGTCCATTCGGATGTGCCATCCGCATCGAAAATCCCCGGAATCTGCGAAGTCGCTTCATCAAAGGGAAAATCGATCTTGTAGCGTGGAATATAGGTGGCATTCACGCTTGCACCGAAATTGGAGAGCAGACCGGGCAGAAATTCGAAGAAGCCGGTCGCCGCCGCTTCGAAACCGATAAATTCGCCACTGCCCGCATTGCGCTGCATGGCCACCGTGCCTTCACCGGCATAGCCATAGGGGGCGAGGCTTTCGGTACGCTCTTCCCAATAGAGATAATTGCTCGGCTTTTTCACGAAAGCGCCGAAAGTGAGCGCCCCGCCCCGGCCGAAATAATATTCGAGCGAGATATCGTAATTATCGCTTTTCTGGGCTTTCAGATCGGGATTGCCGGCATCGACCCGGATCGGCGTGGCCCCCGTATTGACATAGTAGAAAGGCCGCAGCTCATAGAAATCCGCGCGCTTGACCCCGGTCGTATAGGCAAGGCGCAATTGCAGTTGCGGCGTGAAATGCGCCACCGCATTGATGCTCGGCAATACATCGATGAAGCTGGCTTTATTATAGCTGTCCTCGATCTCGACATCGCCATCCTCATTCGGACGGAAATTGACGCTGCGCACATCGCCCCAGGTATTGACCAGACGCGCCCCGGCCACACCGTCGATCGGGATGCCACCCAGCTCGAAACCGTAGAAAATCTGCCCGAAAACCGCCATGGAATTTTCGGTCGAATGGAAGTTCTGGCCCGAATCGGCAGGCGGCAACGCGCCGTCGAAAGCGGCATTATTCGGATCGTATGTGCGGATATAGTCGAGCACATCGTCCATATGGCTCATCAGATAGCTGCCCGGAATGGCCAGCCATTGCTGCGCACCATCCACTTCCGGCCCGTAAAACTGCGCCAGATCGCCGCCGGGGAAATCGGCCAGCGGGGTCATTTCGCCATCGATGCGCGGCAGACCGTCACGATAGCCATATCCCTTCGCCACTTTGCGCTTGTTGAAACGCACACCGCCCTGAAAGCTTTTCCAGAACCCGTCCGGTGTCACATCGACCGTGAAATCCACCGCCGCAGTAAATTCCTTATTGCTCAGATCGTTCTGATTGTCCTGGAAACGCTCCAGGCCATAGCTGTCGATATTGCCTGCATCGAAGCCGGGAAATTCGATATAGGGCGCGCCGCTGGGCATTTTATCGGAAGCGAAATCGATCGTTGCTTCGCTCAGTCCGTAAGGGCGGGACAGCGATTCGACGAAATAAGTGTCGTCATTGCTCCAGCTATACTGGACCTGCGCATTGATCGAACCGCCTTCGCCCTGCCAGTGGGTTTCGAAATTCACGGCATAATAATCGCGCTTGAAATCGTTATAGATCGTATCGAAACCGGCCGGAATACCGTCTTCATTGGTCAGTGTGGCAGCCTGCAATACGCGTCCGTCATCGGTCAACGTGAGATCGCTCAGCGCAGCGGAGTCGCGCAGCAGCATATAAGTATGGCTGTAATTGCGCTTTTCGCGTGTGCCGAAATAGGTGCCTTCAAGGATGAAGTTCAGTTCATCGGTGGGCTTCCACTGTGCCACCAGATTGACCGAAGGACGTTTGCGAACTCCGTCTTCCACGCCATATTTGGCGCGATAGGGAATGATGAGGCCCTTCAGATTATCGGGCAGCGATTCCAGCGCGATACCACTGGCTGTGAAGGGCGATTCGCTATCCACAAAGTCTTCGCGATAGAAAGCCTTGGTGTAGGAGATATTGGCCAGCAGGCCGATTTCCCCGATACCCGTATCGAAATTATCGGCCAGCAGCAGGCTGCCATAGGGGCTGACCTTGTCGCTCTGACTGTCATAGGAACCGCGCATGGAGCCGGCCACGGTGAGCCCGTCCTTGAGATCGAGCGGGCGACGCAATTCGACATTGACCGTGCCGCCGATCGATCCTTCGACCTGATCGGCCGTACGCGTTTTATAGACTTCGACCGATTTCAGCAATTCGGCGGGAATATCGTTCAGCCCCATCGACCGGCCCGTGCCCATATTGGCACCGGTGCCGTTAATCGTGGTGTTCACTTCGGGCATACCGCGGATGAGGACATTCTCCCCTTCCCCGCGGGCACGTGAGATCTGCACGCCGGTGACGCGCGAAATCGCTTCGGTAACATTATTGTCAGGGAGCTTGCCGACATCTTCGGCCACCACGGTTTCGACGATCTGGTTGGAGGTCCGCTTGTTTTCGATCGCCGCATTCACTGAGCCGCGCACACCGCGCACGATGATGGCGCTGGAATTATCGGTCAGATCGCCCTGCACGATGGAGCGGCAGGTTGCCGCGACCTGCGCGCGGTCGGCCGCTTCGCCATTCGCCACGGCGCGTGCCTGCAGATCGGCCTGACATTCCTCGACACTCGCATAAGAGCCGCTTTGCGCCTGCGCCGCCTGAGCCTGAACCGAAATGGCCAGAGCCACTGTTCCCACACCGGCCCAGAGATATTGCTTGTTTGTCATCACGTACCCCCCTGTTGTGTTCATCAAACTTTCAACAGGAGGGGTCATATCAGAACAAAATGATATCGTATACCTGATTTTGTATGCGTTATTATTTTTGTAACAAACTGTTTCACGGATTTCGGCGAAGCGGAAAGCTGAAAATCGGCCGATTTCCTGCATTTCCCACTATTCGATCGCTTGCTGAAGTATAGCGGATAAGCGATATATGGCGCCGCCTATTTGTCTGCGCAATTACGGGATAGCTTAAGGAGAGCGTTCCTTGCGGTCGATCCTCCCGCTGAGCTCTCTTATAAAGGACCACTTGCAATGGCTGGCGGCAAATACGGCCTTTTAAGGCTCGCTGAGCGCCGAAGACTCCTCGGGCATAGTTTGCCTCATAGACGCCCCCAAATGCCTCTCACAGAGCCCTACAGGAGCCATCTTTTTCAGCGGCAAAACGCTTCATCGCATCCGTTTAAGTAAGTAATTGCCCAAATGAAGCTTTCCGGTTAAAAATGAACTTAAACAGCTTCAAGGGCTTTCATTATGGCTTCTCAGAATTCAATTGCCGAAACCACCGCGATTGTCAGTCAGATTGGCGATCTTGCTCAGGCGGGCGAGAAGATGATCGAACGGCTGCGCCGCAAGGCCTTTCTGCCCGAAAGCCGCAAAGGTCTCAATGTCCGCTTCGGCATTGCCGAGGCCGCGCAACTTCTCAACTGCTCGACCAACCGCATCCGCATGGCCGAAGAAGACGGACGCCTGCCCCCTCCCCCGGCGGGAGAGAATGGCCGGCGGCTCGGCTATACGGTCGAGCAATTGCTCCATATGCGCGAAGTGCTCGGCGCTTCGCCCGGCCGAACACCGATGGACGAACCGGCCATGATCGCGGTGCAGAATTTCAAAGGCGGTGTGGGCAAGAGCACGGTCACCACCCATCTGGCGCATTATTTCGCCGTGCAGGGTTATCGTGTGCTGGTGGTCGATTGCGACAGCCAGGCCACCACCACCACGTTGTTCGGTTTCAATCCGCATTTCAACATTACCCGCGAAGAGACGCTTTATCCCTATCTCTCGATCGACCCGACACAGGCCGATCTGCTCTATGCGGTGAAGCGCACGCCATGGCCCAATGTAGACCTGATCCCCTCCAATCTCGAACTGTTCGATGTGGAATATGAACTGGCCGCTGCCGGAGCGGACGGCCAGTCGGTGCTCGTCGCGCGCTTCCGCAAGCTGAAACAGGGGCTGATGGATCTGGCGCGCGATTACGATGTGGTCATTCTCGACCCCCCGCCCGCACTCGGCACGATCAGCCTCGCAGTGATGCAGGCAGCCAATGCGCTGCTCGTCCCGCTGGCTGCCACCACACCCGATTTCTGCTCCACCGTCCAGTTCCTCTCGATGATGGATCAGGTGCTCGCCCAGCTCGTCGAAGCGGGGATTCCGGTCGATTATTCCTTCGTCCGGCTGATCTGTTCCAAATTCGACGCCAACGATCCGAGCCATACGATGGTCCGCGCGATTATGGAGCAGAGTTTCGGCCCCGCTCTGCTGCCCGTGCCGATCCTCGAAAGCGCCGAGATCAGCCATGCCGCCATGCGGATGATGACGGTTTACGAGCTGGAAAAACCCATCGGCACGTCGCGCACGCATAAACGCTGCAAGGCCAATCTCGATGAAGCACTGGGGCAGGTCGCCCAGCTTGTCACACAGGGCTGGGGCCGGGTGGCGCCCACAAATGAAGAGGAGCTGCTGCGTGCCGGTGCCTGAGAAAATTCTTTCCTACAGCGATAGCACCCCGTTACGCCTGTCGATCTTTCAGGAACGGGGCCACCACATGACACGGGCGGGAGACTGAAATTATGGCCAGGAAACAGACAGATTATCTCGCCGCCTTGCTGGCCGATGAGGAAGATACCACACCTTCAGGTCAGGACAGCTCCGGCGGAACGCCAGCCCCCTCCCCTGCCCCGGCAGACCCTGCTCCGCGCGCGCCGAGAGGGCGCGGCACCACGCTGCTCGGACGTGAAAGCGCGCTGGCGCGTGTGTCGAGCGGCGAAGTGCGGCAGGTCACGCAATTGCTGCTCGACCCGGCCAGAGTGCGGGTCTGGCCGGGCAATGCGCGCAGCTATGCCCATCTCAATGAAGAGAATTGCGCCGAACTGATCGACTCGCTGATTGCCGAGGGCGGGCAGAAAGTCCCCGCCGTGGTCCGCCGGGTGGAAGGCGATCCCGAGCATGATTATGAAGTGATCGCGGGCACGCGGCGGCACTGGTCGATCAGCTGGCTGCGCAAACATTCCTATCCCGACATGCAGTTTCTGGCGACGATCCAGCAGATCGACGATGAAGCCGCATTCCGCCTCGCCGATATCGAAAACCGCGCGCGTAAAGACGTGTCCGATCTCGAACGGGCGCGCAATTATGCCGCGGCACTCAGCACCCATTACGGCAATCACCTCACGCGCATGGCCGAAAGGCTGAAACTGTCGAAAGGCTGGCTGTCCAAAATGCTCAAAGTGGCGGGTATTCCCGATACGGTGATCGCCGCCTTTGCTTCGCCTGCCGATGTGCAGCTCAAGCCCGCCTACCCGCTTGCGCAGGCGCTGGACGATAAGGATGCCGCCCGGGCGATCCGCAGCGAAGCGGGCAAACTGGCGCGGTTGCAGGCCCAGCGTCAGGCTGCGGGTGAAGAGCCGGTCGGCAGCGCCGATGTGATCCGCCGCCTGCTCACCGCTGCCGCCGATCCGCAGGCCGCGCCGGAGAAACTCACCCTTCCCGGCGCGCATGGCCGCCCCGCCATCACCGTTCAGTCGAACAACAGGCAAGGCGTAACCCTGCGGCTCCATGCCGGCCACGGCCTCACTAAAGAAGACCTGCTTTCGCGTGTCGAAGAGGCGCTCGACCAGCTCGATATGGATGGCAAAGGCCTGCAACGCTAAAGCGTTTCCCCGGGGAAACGGCGCAAAAAGCGCCCTGCCCCATCCCGGTTTCCCCGGGGAAACATCCATCCTTTGCGAGCTGCCGCCGACGCATCCCCGTTTCTCCCCTTACCAGCTATAGTCCAGCGCACCGCCCTGCCCGGCGCGACCTTCTGCCAAAGAACAGCGCGCCCCTCCCCAAGCTTCCATCGCATTTCTGAGCTGCAATGCGGCGCAATAATTTGCGCGCGGTGAAAACGCGGTTGCCATACGGCCAGCAGCCAGAACCTCTGCCACCATAAGCTCGCCCCGTTTCCCCGGGGAAACAAATGAACACCATAGCCGCCCGTCCCCGTTACGGCCCGCCTCAGGGGAGCGCTCGCGACACCCTCCTCGCACTCTCCCCGCACCCCGCCCGGTCCCCGATTGACTTCACCCGGCCCCTGTTCCACCCTGCATGGCCAATCAGTTTCCCCGGGGAAACAGCCAGTCGTTTCCTCCATCAGCATGGCTTTCATGAACAAGCGCAAGCAACAGACCATCGCCGAACAGTTCGATCTGTTTCTCCCCTATCTCGCCGATCTGCCGCTGCGCGATCAGCGCGAGATGATGGAGCGGCCCTTTTTCAGCCTCGCCAAGAAGAAGCGCGTCAAGCCGATCGACTATACCGCACCCGACGGCAAATTATGGGTCCATGTTTCGGCCAATCCCGATTACGGCATGGCGACGATCTGGGACGCCGATATTCTGATCTATTGCGCCAGCGTGCTGGCCGACATGGCCCGGCGCGGGGTGAATGACGTTCCGCGCAAACTCCACATCATGCCTTACGATCTGCTGCGCGCGATCGGGCGCCCGACCACCGGGCGCGCTTATGAGCTGCTTGGGCAGGCGCTCGACCGGCTCGTCTCGACTACGATCAAAACCAATATCCGCGCAGAAAATCGCCGCGAGGCCACCTTCTCCTGGCTCGATGGCTGGACGCAGCTGGTGGACGAACGCACCGAACGCTCGCGCGGGATGACGCTCGAACTGAGCAACTGGTTCTGGGAAGGCGTGATGATGAAGGGCGGGGTGCTTTCCATAGACCGCGCCTATTTCGACATTACCGGCGGGCGCGAACGCTGGCTCTATCGTGTGGCGCGCAAACATGCCGGCGGGGCAGGGGAGGGCGGCTTCGCCATCTCCATGCCGGTTCTTTTCGAAAAGTCCGGAGCGGAAGGGCAGTATCGCCGCTTCAAATTCGAAATCCAGAAACTCGCCGAAAAAGACGCGCTGCCCGGATATAGTCTCGCCATAGAGCAGGGCAAAAATGGCGAGCCCAATCTGCGTATGCGCCGGGTGGATGGCAAAGACGGGGCCGAAAAGGATCTGCCCGGTAAACCCGCCACCGATCCGGCCCCCGCCGCTACCCCTGCCGCTCAGGAAAAGGTTTCCCCGGGGAAACCGGACAAGATGCCGGACACAACCGAGGGCAGGGCACAGACTCCTTCTGCTTCACGGCAGGGGAAGGGGAGGGCGGCCGCTTCTCCCGAGCGGCAGGGAGAAGACATGGTGGACGCGTCCGCACTCATCCGCTCAACCATTGCCGGCCTGTCCGATGCCAGCACGCGCGGTTTCATGACCGATGAAACGATCGAGTATTTGCGGGAGAAATGCCCCGGTTGGGATCTGTACGCCCTCCATGCCGATTTCGAACGCTGGGTCGCCGCCGATCCCGAGCGGACACCGGCCAACTGGCAGAAAGCCTTTATCGGATGGGTCAAGCGCCATCACGCCAGACATGGCGGCGCGGGACGCGGCGGGAATTAAGGGAAATGTAAGCCGGTAAAAGGGTGAAAACAGTACAGGCCGTTCCTGAAGTGTCGCGTTTGACGATTTTATCCGCTGCCCAGACCGATAAAAAAACACCATGCTCGCGCTGCCGTGAAATTTTTGAACCTCTTCAATGGTGCTGTTGTAGGAAAAGATTCAATTTCGGGGCGATTATAAGTCGCTTCGATCTATCGGGAACGCCCGGGACCCCAGAACCGACCCTTCGGGAACGGATCATCGACCTTTCGGGAACAGCGCTTCGACCTTTCAGGAACGGATCATCGATCCTTCGGGAACGGCATTTTTTTACGAATCGCGACAATTGCACGAGTCACACGGGCTGCCGCATCCCTTAACCTGTCTAACTTTCTTATAACCCCTCTAACATGCAAGAAATCAGGGTTTTTTGAGAAGCAAAGGGGAAGAGAAAAAAAGCGCAAACCGCGCTTTATCGCTTATCTGAATCACAAAGCCGTTACTGATTCAAAGAATATGTTAGACCGTGCCGGCCTCCTTGCCGACAGCACCTCTATGGAAGAGCTACAGATATATTGGCGCGCCGAAGACCCGGCGCGCAATATTGCCCGGGCCTATCATCTGTCAGTCAGTCACGATTTGTTCGGGTGGATTTGTGTTGAAACACGCTGGGGGCGGATCGGCTGCACCGGACAAAGCCAGCGCCGGGCGTTTCCGGAAGAACAGGAAGCACGGCGCTATATCCGCAGTATTATGCGCAAACGGGCAACCGCCCCGGCGCGGATCGGCACCGCCTACCGAATTGTGGAAGGCTCAGAAAACCAAATAAATATATGAATAAAAGGCTTTATTTCATGGCTTGTTGGGGGAAACGGCAAGCCGTTCAGCCATATTCTCATGCGTTATGAGGATAGCGCCCTGTGTGCGTGCAACGATCCGCTTCGAAAGATTATCCATCACCTGTGCGGCAAGCGGCGCATCGAGCCCGGCCGTGGGTTCATCCAGCAACAGCCAGGGGGCCGGGGAGAGAAGGGCACGGGCCAGCGACAGGCGACGACGCTCCCCGCCCGACAGCCTTTCGCCATTTTCTCCGATCCAGCTATCGAGCCGCCGAGGCAGATCGTCGATCACATCGATCAGACAGGCATCGCGCAGTGCCTCGCGCATTTGTTCCTCGCTCGCATCGGGCAGGGCAAGGCGGAGATTGTCGCGCACCGTGCCCGATAAAAGCTGCGCATCCTGCGGCGCATACGCGAAAATAGTCCGCCGCTGCGCGGGCGATAACCAGGCAGCATCGATTCCGTCTATCTGCGCCATGGAAGGGGAAAGGGGGCGCAGGCCGATCACCGCTTCGATCAGGCTGGTTTTGCCGATCCCCGAAGGCGCGCGGATAATCGCCACATGGCCGCGTCGCGCCGGTTCTGGCAGAAATGCGGGGAAATGCACATCACGCGCTTTGAGTGCGATTTCCTCGCTCGCTTCGAGCTTTTCGCTGGTGAGAACGGCATCGAGCCGTTCTGCGGCTTTCCGGGCCGCGCCGCGTTCGATTTCGCGCTGAATCAAGGGGCTGAGCCCGTCAATTCCCATCGTTCCGGCCAGCGCTGCCAGAGCGGCGAGGGCAGGGCCTGCGGGGAGGGCCGCGAGCGCACAAAGCGTGGCCGCCAGTGCGATGGCGACGGCGCGTAAAGCTTCGACGCGTGACAGGGCCTTGTGATGCGCGATCTGCGCATCGAGCAGCGCCTCTTCGGCCAGTGCGGTGCGATCAAGCGCCCAGTCCTGCAAGCCGTAACAGCGTAATTCGGGCGCCGCATCGATAATGCCCGATAATGTCTCGCGCAGATCCTCGCTTGCCGCGGCGATGGCTTCGGCGCTTTCGTCGATAGAAGGGCGCAGACGCTGCATTGCCGCAATCGTCCCTGCGCCCACAATAATGAGGGCGAGGGCGGACAGCCAGCCAGCCAGCAACGTCATCGCCAGAGCGGCGGCGAGCGAGGCGAAGGCAGCAAATCCGGCGGGGCGGCGGACCAGCGCAGTCTCCGTCAGCCCGACATCGCTGACCAGGCGCGTCAGCGCGGAGCCTCTGCCAAGACCGAGCGCTTTGACCGGCGGCTGTTCGGTAATGGCGTGAAACAGCTCTTTGCGCAGCCGGGCCATCGATCCGAGCGCCGCATTATGGCCGGTCAGCCTTTCGCCGTAACGCGCACCGGTGCGCATGATTGCCAGCAGGCGGATTCCGGCGCTGGGCAGCATATAGTTGAACGCATTGGCAACCGCAGGCCCGGCCGCCCCGGCGAGTGCGGCGGCGGTCAGGAACCAGCCCGACAGGCCGAGCAGCACGACCGAAGCGATGGCGGCGAGCGCAGCGCAGATAAAGGCCTGCCGCCAGACTTTCCGGCGCGCACGATTTTCGCCTCTCAGCAGAGCGGCGAGGGCGGTGTCCTTTGTCCTGCTCATGGCCGTGCTCCCTGAAGAGTGCGGGCTTGCAGATCGATCCGTCTCGGGCAGATCGCGGCCAGCGCGGGGCTATGGGTGGCGATGATCGCCGTATGGCCGGGCAGGGTTTCGCGCAGCAGAGCGATAATCGCCGCTTCGCTGTCCGGGTCAAGATGAGCGGTCGGCTCGTCCAGCAGCAGGATCGGTGCCTCTTTCAGCAAAGCGCGGGCGAGGGCGAGGCGGCGCCTTTCACCGCCCGACAGGCCGCTGCCGCGCGGATCGATGGCCATATGCAAGCCGCCGCGTCTGGCCAGCATGGGCGCAAGGCCGACTTTTTCGGCTATTGCTTCCACCTCTTCACGCGATGCGTCCGGACGGGCGAGGGCGATATTTTCGGCCACTGTGCCGGGCAGCATCAGCGTCGATTGTCCACACCATCCGGCGAGCGAGGAGAGATCGGCCTGCGGATCGAGCGCGGTCCCGTCGAGCCGGATCGTGCCCTGCCGAGGGGCGAGGCCGATCAGCGCATGAAGAATCGAGCTTTTGCCGCTGCCCGAGGGGCCGACCAGCGCCACCGCTTCGCCACTGCCGACTGTGAGGTCGAAACCGGCAATCGCATCGTGATCGCTCTCTTCATGCCGGATGGTGAGGTTTTCCAGAACCACAGCGGGGGCGGCCTGTGTCGCCGCAGCCTGTGCGGGCGGAGCGCTGCGTTCGACCGGCGTCAGCAGCGGCTCGAGCCGGGTGATCGCCGTCTCTGCGGCCTGTCTGTCATGATAAGCCGCCGCCAGACGGCGCAGGGGCGCGTAAAATTCCGGGGCGAGGGCAAGGACGAACATCCCTTCGGCCAGTGTCAGCGTCTCGGGCACGGGGAGGGGGAAGAGCCCCAGCAGATTGAACCCGGCATAGACTGCGACCAGCGCCACCGACAGAGCGGCAAAGAATTCGAGCGAGGCGGAGGAGAGGAAGGCGACCCGCAGCACTTTCATGGTGCGCCGCGCGACTTCCGCCGCGGCCTCTCCGATGCGACCGGCCTCGCGGTCGCCCGCATCGAAGGCGATAATGACCGGGAGGGCGCGCAGCCGGTCGGCAAACAGATCGGACAGGCGGGCCAGCGCATCGAATTGTTTGCGCGACTGATCGGCCGCCGCACCGCCTGCCAGCGCCATCGCAATGACGAAAGGAATCAGTGTGCCGAGCAGAATCAGCGTGGCGAACAGGCTGGCGCAGGCCGCAGCGGCCAGCACCAGCAGCGGCGCGGCCGTGGCGGCGAAGCGGGCGGGCAGGAAGCGGGTGACATGCCCGTCCAGCGCCTCCACCTCGTCGATAATGGCAGTGATCCACCCGCCGCCGGTGCGCGCTCCGCCGGGCAGACGGGCAAGTGCGGTGGAAAGGACTCGGCCGCGCAGAGTCGATTTGACGCGCCGTGCATCATTTGCGCCGGCCCGCAGGGCGAGGGCGGAAGACAGGCCGCGCACCACGCCGCTGGCCGCCATCAGCAATAACCACGGCCATACAGATTCTCCCTTAGTCAGCGCGCTGACTGTCCAGGCAAGCCCTGCGGCGAACAAAATGGCGCCGCAACTATCTGATAACAGGCCGATTGTTGCCCCTTTAGAGGGGCGACCGGCGACCGGCTTCAGGAGCTTTCTGGCTACGATTGGGTCAATTCGACCTGTTGACATAACTACACTGTCCTAGGAAGTTTTGTTTCGCCTTCTTTGACTCCGGTCAAGGATAAGCGGCTGCGGGAGTCGCATTGGCGCGAACATTAATCCTCTGACCCTCCAGGAGGCTGTATAATGATCGATCCCACCGTGGTCGACCTGTCTCGATTGCAATTTGCCCTGACAGCACTCTACCATTTTCTTTTCGTACCGCTCACATTGGGGCTCAGCTTCATGCTGGTCATCATGGAGTCGGTCTATGTCATGACCAACCGGCCGATCTGGCGCCGGATCACCCGCTTCTGGGCGAAACTGTTCGGCATCAACTTCGTGCTTGGTGTCGCAACCGGTTTGACGATGGAATTCCAGTTCGGCACGAACTGGTCCTATTTCTCCCATTATGTCGGCGATATTTTCGGGGCGCCTCTGGCGATCGAGGGTCTGATGGCCTTCTTCCTCGAAGCGACTTTTGTCGGCCTGATGTTCTTTGGCTGGGATCGCCTTTCCAAAGTGGGGCATCTCTTCGTCACCTTCATGGTGGCGCTGGGCACCAATCTTTCGGCTCTGTGGATTCTGATTGCCAATGGCTGGATGCAGCATCCTACGGGCAGCACATTCAATCCGGACTCCATGCGGATGGAAGTCTCCGATTTCGGGGCGGTGCTGTTCAATCCGGTGGCACAGGCTAAATTCGTCCATACGGTGAGTGCTGGCTATGTCGTGGCCTCCGTCTTCGTGCTGGGCATTTCCTGCTGGTATATGCTGCGCGGCCGGTTCCCCGGTTTCGCCAAGCGTTCCATGGTGGTGGCTTCCGCATTCGGGCTCGCCTCTTCGCTTTCCGTCGTCGTTCTGGGCGATGAAAGCGGCTATGCGCTGACCGACAACCAGAAGATGAAACTCGCCGCTATCGAAGCGGCCTGGCACACCGAACCGGCACCTGCCGGGCTGACACTGGTCGGGATTCCCGATCTTCAGGCGCGTGAAACCCGCTATGAAGTGAAGATTCCCTATGTCCTCGGCCTGATCGGAACGCGTAGTCTCGACGGGGAAGTGACCGGCATGTCCGAACTGGTTCTGCAGGCGCAGGAACGTATCGAACACGGCCTTGTCGCTTATGACGCGGTCGAAGCGCTGAAGCAGAATCCCGAGGATTCCGCTGCTCGCACCACATTCGAGAATAATCGCAACGATCTGGGCTATGCTCTGCTGCTGAAGCGTTATGTGGAGGACCCGCGGGAAGCCACACCGGCGCAGATCCAGAAAGCGGCCTGGGATACGGTGCCCGATGTGCCGGTGATGTTCTGGTCTTTCCGCCTGATGGCCGGTATCGGTTTTGCCCTTATCGCGCTGTTCGCCACGGCCTTCATCCTTTGCACCCTGCGTAAGCATACGGAGGCACGGTGGTTCTGGAAGCTGGCAGTGTTTGCCATTCCCTTCCCCTGGATCGCCGTGGAACTGGGCTGGATCGTTGCGGAACTGGGCCGTCAGCCCTGGGCCATCGACGGTGTGCTGCCGACTTTCCTCGGTACATCCACACTTACCCCGACGGCGCTTATCACCACGATTGTCGGCTTCACGCTCCTTTACGGAACGCTGGCTGTGATCGAGGTGCGCCTGATGCTTGCGGCAATCAAACACGGCCCGGTGGAGGATCATGACGGTCCTGAACCCGACGCCGCACGCGAACCGCACCTTCAGGTCGCGGCCTGACCAACCGGAATCAAAAGGACATTCATCATGGAATGGCTCGATTATGAAATGTTACGGCTGATCTGGTGGGCCCTGCTGGGCGTGCTGCTGATCGGCTTCACCCTGACGGACGGGTTCGATCTGGGCGTCGCCTCGATCCTGCCCTTCGTCGCCAAAGGCGATGTGGAACGGCGCATGGCGATCAATGCCATCGCGCCCACCTGGGAAGGCAATCAGGTGTGGTTTATCCTCGCCGGCGGGGCGATCTTCGCTGCCTGGCCCTTCCTCTATGCCGTGAGCTTTTCCGGCTTCTATCTGGCGATGTTCGTCGTGCTGGCGGCGCTGATCCTGCGTCCGGTGGCCTTCAAATACCGTTCCAAGAAGCCGGATGCCGCATGGCGCAGCCGGTGGGACTGGGCCCTGTTTGTCGGCGGCTTCGTCCCCACGCTGGTTTTCGGTGTGGCAGTGGGCAATGTGCTGCTGGGCGCGCCGTTCCGGATCGACAGCGATCTGCGCAGCTTTTACGAAGGCAGCTTCTTCGCGCTCTTCTCCCCCTTCAGCCTGCTTTGCGGCCTGCTCTCGGTGGCGATGATCGTGCTGCATGGCGCAGCCTATCTGACGATCAAGGTCGAACACGGGCCGGTGCATGACCGGGCGAAAACCTTCGGCACCTGGGCCGGTATTGCCGCTATCGTGCTCTTTGCTCTGGGCGGCCTGATGGTGGCTTTCACCAATATGGGCTATCGGGTGGATGGCGTGGTCGATACGCTCGCCCCGTCCAATCCGCTGCGCGTCCCCACAGTGCAGGCTGCCGGGGCATGGCTCGACAATTACAGCGCCTATCCGTGGATGATTATCGCTCCCGTGCTCGGCTTTGCCGGTGCCGTGCTGGCGCTGATCGGTATTCGCGGACAGAAGGAATGGCCCGCTTTTGCAGGCTCTTCCATCGCTGCGACCGGGATTATCTCCACGGTTGGCCTGTCCATGTTCCCCTTCATCCTGCCCTCCAGCATCGATCCGCGTTCCAGCCTCACATTGTGGAATGCGTCTTCGAGCGAACATACGCTGGCCATCATGCTGCTGGTGACGATCATCCTTTTGCCCATCGTGCTGCTCTATACGGCCTGGGCGTTCAAGGTGATGTTCGGCCGCGTGACGACGCAGGAAGTCAACACCAATCCGGACTTTTACTGATCCGAGGAAAGGACTGAAATCATGTGGTATTTTGCATGGATTCTGGGCGTAGGCCTCGCCGTGGGCTTCGGCATCCTCAATGGCATATGGCATGAATTCCATCTGCCGATCGAAGATGAAAACGAAGCGGCGGAATAAAGCCGCCCGAAAACAGGCGCGTAGCGCGCCATTGTTCAGAGGAAAGGCCCGGCCATGCAGCCGGGCCTTTTTCCTTTCGGTTTATTCGGGGCCGATTTATTCCGGGGTCAGGCCGTAATAGGCATAATCGCGTTCCAGCTCGGGTTTGGCGCGTAAGGCCTGCCGGATGTCCTCGCGGCCGGCTTGATCGCCTGCCGCAAGCCGGACGATCCCGCGCAGATAGCGGGTGGAATGCTGTGCCGGGGCCAGTTTCAGCGCTTTGTCGAAATCGGCCAGAGCGGCGTCATTGTTCCCCAGACGATAATAGGCAAGGCCCCGGCTATCGAGCGTGAGCGCCGACTGACTGCTGCGTTCCACAAGCCGGGTGCAGATATCGAGCATATCCGCCATCCCGGTTTGCCATTTGGCCCGGTACCAGCAATCCAGACTCTGGATATCGATATTATCGGGCTCCTCTTCCCGTCTCGCAGTAATCAGCGCCAGACCGGCCTCGGGATCGCCCTGACGGCCCAGTATTTCCGATTTGGCGTCGAGAAAGGCGGAATCGTCATCCACCAGATCGATATAATCGTCGACCAGAGCCAGCGCTTCGTCATAATTGCCCAGATCCTGCTGCCGCACGGCTTCGGCCAGGGCATTGGCGGGAACGGGCTCCAGCGTGAAGGCTTCGCGTGCTGCATCGAGGGCCGCTTCATCCTTTCCCAGCCTGTGCTGAATACGCGCCAGCCAGAGATAGCGGTCGGCTGTCGGCTGCATATTCTGCAATTTGATCAGATCTTCCGCCGTGCCGGCGAAATCGAGGCTTTCATCGCGGAAATAGGCGCGATGCATATAGGGCTCGGCCTCTTCGGGATCGCTGGCCACCAGATCTGTGTAGAACGCCCGCAAGGCAGCCAGATGTGTGTCGCGTTCAGCTTCGTTCAGTTCCCAGATGCGCTGCGGATGCGGCGCTTCGATCCGTAACCGCATAGCTTTCAGCCGCGCAGCCCTGGCCTTTTCCGCGCTGATCGCTTCGGCCGGTAGTTCAAGCGCTTTCTGAGCCATGGTTTCTGTCACGGAAAAGCGGTTATCGCTCAGCGAAGCGGCGCGATGGAATGAAACATTGGCCACGCCCATCTCCAGCTCCGGCCGGCCGCGCATCCGGTAAGCATCGGTTTCCTTGGGCAGGTCTATATCGATGGCAATATCGGAAAGAAGCGGTGCAATGCGGAAACTGACCGGAATATCGCGCCAGAGTGCACGCGCCCTGTCCGGATTGAAGTTGATGTCGTTGGAATCGAGCAAATTGACCGTGTAGGTCGCTTCGCTCTCGTCGAAAGACCATTCATTGTAGAGCGATCCGCGTGCCGTAACCTTCAGTATCGCTGTTTCGTTATCATAGGACACGGCCGGATCGAGAAGCGATCCCAGATCGAGAATATTGCCCACCAGCGTTTCGACGTATTGCCGGCGCATATCCTCTGTGCCTTGCAGTGCGACAGGCCGGGCCTGTGCCGCCATGGCGCCGCCCATGGAAAATTCGATCCGATAGAGGGTCGGCATGTCGATACCGGCCGTCTGGTCTAGCTCGACCGTGGCCGTGATATTCGGATGGGTAAGATCGTTCTGCTCAATCGCTTCCAGCCCGGCCCCTTCGCGGCGCAGGGGAAGGCCATTGAAGAAGGGCAGAACCTGGTCAATATTGCCGATCCGCGTGCCGCCGCTGGTACCATCCAGCCAGTATGACTGCCCACCTATGCGTGCATGGATGATGACATGGTCGAAATCGGCCGGCATTGGCAGCATATCGGGCAGGGCATCGCCGATAGAACTGGAAACGAGCACGGCTTCCGCATCGATATCCATGGCTCGCAGCATGGCGAGCAGAAGCAGGCTTTTGGCCTTGCAGTCGCCATAGCGCTTTTCCCATGTCTCGGCCGGCGTCTGCGGCACATAATTGCCGCCCGACATGCCGTTCATGAGATAGCTGATATCGTCCTGCACCTGCTGCACAGCCAGCGCCGCGCGTTTCAGCGGGTCTTCGCTGTCAGCCATGATCCGCTGCACTTCCCGGTCTATGGGATCGCCTGCGGCAATCAGCCCCTGCGTGTCGTAGAGCGGGGCGAAAACACGTGAGATATCTTCCCAGGAATCGAAAGTGGTGGCCTGAAGAATGGGCGGGCGCAAATAGCGCATGGGCGCATCGCCCGGCATGTCTTCGCGTTCGGGCAAAGGGAGGGGCAGGGTGATCTCGTGATATCCGCTGGCGCTGTGTTCCTCGACCCCTTCGACCCGCGGGCCTGCCTGCCAGTGTATATTCTCCCCCTCGGGCCATGAAAAGGTAACGCGCCCATAGGCTGCTGCAACGGGTTTGGCGAAAAGCGCCTGTGTCGCCTGAACATTTCCGCCAAGCGCCTGATCTTCGAGCGAGACCGACGTAACGACGCGCAAAATATCGCCGAGCCGCAGATCCGGCACCGCCATCGTGGCGGTGAGCATGCCGTCCATTGTGCGGCGCTCAAGCTGCTGCTCACGCCGCAAGACGGTGAAGGCCTTACCTTGTTCGCGCATTTTATCGAGCACATGAATGGTTTCATCACCGCGGATAATATCGACATGATGCGCGGTGAGGTCGCCTTTGTCGGGCATCCAGATGGCAGTGGTCGTCCCGGCAGCGGTGAGCGCCTCGGGACTGTCGAGTTTCAGCGCCTGATCGCTGTAAACGACGAGCCGCCCATCCTCGATCCGCTGCTCCACATCGAGCAGCACGAGCTGCCCGTTGCTTTCCTGATCGATGGACGCAATATCGACGGGCTCTATCCAGTCCGGAACGGTATCGTAAAGAACCTCATCCCCCGCCAGAACCGGCGCGCCCCAAAATGCGAGCACAACCCAGCTCGCGCCCCAAAATCGCATAGATCATGTCCCCTGTTACAATTGACAGTGCTGCCAGCGGAAGGGACAGGAGGCAAGGGGTGTTGGTTGGAAAAAACGGGAAGTATTTGATATCGAATTAATATGTAAAAAAGAGAGTCTTATTAAGAAGAGGAATCAACTATAAAATACACATCATTCAATTACAATATCTGCAATCGTTCCTCGCCCACGTGGCACGCTTATGATGAGCTTTTGAACGCTACATGCCGTACTGGGAACTTGAACCATCCAGCTATTATCACTCTGACGCTGGACTCTGGTGTGACCGTTCCCGCCAGCACAACGCAGAATAATATTCAAATTCTCTAATGATTGATTAGCAGGAGTGCTTAAATTGATGCGGTGCTGCCCTGGAGCGAGCAGGATAAGCCGGGAGGCAAGGTTGCGTTTAAGATTATCACTATTGTGATAGGAGATAACGGCTTCACCATTTTTCTTTTCGAAATGTCGTAACAGGCCCGGTTGAGAAGGGAAGGTCCAGGCAAAGGGAGAGGCATATTCTCCTTGGCTCCCTGCCGAAATGGAAGCTATAGGAGTCGCTTCACCACAAGACTTGTGCCATATTAACTGTGCGTCAGAAGCCGCGCCTTTTTTAAGAAGGTTCGTGGTAGCGCGTGCTAGAGCTGCGCAATCATAGACACCATTTTTAGAAGTTTGCTGTATTATACTTGCATAAGTTTCTGGTGAAATCCAACGTAAAGCATAGGTTAAAAAGTAGTGCGCTTCGTTGGGATTGTCAGGTAGCAGTTGTGCATAAGCTATGCGACCGGCCGGATTATTTGCTAACGTTTCTAACGCCGGGATAGTGAACTCGCGTGGCTGTTGTGTTTTACGCATTGCTATAAAGCGTTGTACTGCGAATTTCCATTCTCCGAAATTCGCAGCACCGTTAAAGGCGGTTAGTTGAGAAAGTAAATCGCGCCATCCCCGTTGCACAGTAACCTGCAGGATCGATCCGGCAGTCTTCTGATCTTTTCTCAGAATTGCAACCGAAGCCAGCAGAGAGAGATTGCGTGCCGGAACAGGCCGCACAGCGATCAGTTTTTTTGCGGTTTCTGCTGTTCCCTCAGTATTCTGCTGTTTGAGCGCTGCATGTACATCTGCTTCCCAAGCGAAAGCGCGGAAAGGCAAGGGAACGCTAATAATTGGTTCCGGTTGCTTTTGAGTAGAAAAATCCAGCTCGGTACCAATGCTGGCCCAAGCTATGACTATCAGAGCCAGAATCCATATGGCGCCGGCGAATGATAAAGCCTCAAAAGGTGCCTTAACCTTCGTCACACTTCCTCATTTGTATAATTATAGTAGCGATAACCGTAATAACCGTAATCACCACCGGCATTCTTCGGATTAAACTTGGTCAGGGCTGCACCGATAACCGGCGCGTCGACCAACCGCAGACGACGAAGGGCGGCTTTCACAGATCCCCGGTGACCCTGGGAAGCATCCACCACAAGTAGCACAGCCTCGGCATTGGCAGACCAGCTTACGGCATCTGCCAGACCGAGCATCGGCGGACAGTCAACAACGATAATGTCGAATTGATCCTTCAACTCCTGCATGATTGCAGGTAAACGCGGACTGCCTAAAAGGAGTGATGGATCCGGCGGGATAGGCAGGGCGGTCATAAAGAAAAGATTGCTTTCTTTGGCCTGATGTACCGCCTTTTCCAAAGAGGATTGGCCTGCCAAGACGCTTGCCAGACCTTGCTGATCAGGAACATTCATCAGGCGATGCAGAGTGGGTCGTCGCAAATCGCCATCAATGAGCAGTGTTTTATGCCCGAGACGAGCAAGTTTGGCCGCAATTACATTGGCTGTTGTAGTCTTACCTTCAGAGGGCTGTGAGCTTGTCACCTGAATTGATTTAGGCAGGCCGGTAGCTGTAGAGTAACTAAGGTTGGTGACAAGAGACTGATATGCTTCGCTTACAGAAGACGTACCGTCATCTATTGCTGTTTCGAGAGCATTTTCTTCAGTCGTCGGCACGAGACCGAGCAGTGGTAAGCCGAGTTTGCGTTCAACATCATCGGGGTTACGGACGAGATCATCCATGTATTCGCGCAGGAATACAAATACTCCAGCTGCGCCGATGCCGAGCAAAAAGGCAATTCCTAAATTCAAAAACAGATTGGGCGAAGAAGGTCTGGTAGGGACTTCTGCCCGGTCGACTAACGATACATTGTTAGATGCTGCTCCAGCTGAAGCATTAATTGCGTTGTAACGCTCCAGTAATGTTTCATAGAGTGTGCGATTGGTTTCGGCTTCGCGTTTCAAAACGTTATATTGAACACCGCGATCTTGCTCGTCCAGAGCAGCCGTTCTTAGTTGTTCGACCTGCGACTTGAGAGCATTTTCCTGATCAAGCGCGGATTTGTACTGACTATATACGGACTGCTTTATTGAAGTACCAATATCCTGAATTTGCTTGTTAAGGCGATCAACCTGAGCCTGTAAAGCTTGGACCGTGGGGTGATCGTCCAGATGACGCGCTCGTTCTTCAGCTAATTGAGCTTCAGCTTGACTCCGCTGTGAAATTAAATTCTGGACACCTTGATTGGCCAAAACCTGCGGCACGGAAAGAACGGGCAGTTTCTCAATGCTACGCCAAGCATTCTCAGCAGAAATACGATTAGCAGTGGCCTGACTGGCAGCACTGTTAACTTGTACAAGACTGTCGTTCGTTACAGAAAGTGCACTGTCGCCATTGCCACTCTCTCCATTACTAGTAATCCGAATGAGGCCGGCCTGGCTGGAATACTGATTCAGTTCTTTCTCGGATTCCGCAAGCTTGGTTCTTGCATCCTGAAGCTGCTGAGACAGAAATTGGCGTGCGTATGAAGAGCTATCGAATTTTCTATTGAGATTGCTGGTAACATAATTTTCGGCAACGGAATTGGCGATCCGCGCGGAAAAAACAGGATCAGTGCTATTGAAGGTTATAGATATTATTCTACTGTCAACAGGCAGTGAAGCAGATAAATTTTCTTGTAAAAGAGTGATGGCCCGGTCTTTTTTTAAAGCCGCAAGCCCGTCGGATCCTTGATATCGGCCTCCCAAATCTTCTTCTGTTGGAAAGTCCGCTCCAGCTGCCTCAAAAAACGCTGGATCTTCAGCAAGAGACTCGCTCTGTACTACGCGCAAAGCCAGAGCCCGGCTGCCGATAATGTCAACTTGTGTCTTTAAGAAACGATCTGCATCTTGATAGCTTGCTGCGGTTGAAGGAGTTAAATCACCTCCCTCAATGATCTGATCTGTTTCCTGCTCGACCATGACGCTTGAAGTTGCCACATAGCGTGGAACTATCAGCATTGTTATAACAATGCTGATGAGTAAAAATCCAGCTATTATTGCGCCTATCCATATGATATTTCTTTTGATGGCGGCAAAAATATGACTAAAATCAATATGAATGGTATCAGTATCTTCTCCACCATTCGGTTGATCGATTTGCATATCGTCAGTCATCGCCGCTCGATTGTGATAATTTGCACTATCCTGCATGCCTTAGAACCTCGAGAAAGCGTTGAAAATGCCGGCGGCTTGCAGGAAGTCGCGGTAGGCGCCTTTGACGGCGGAGAAGCCGACAACGATTTTGTCACCACCCATAATCTCAGGATCGGGAGCTTTGCCCTCACGAATGTCCTGAAGGTTGAACATGGCCCCCATTCGTTGGCCATCGACATTACGGAAGACAAGAATTTCATCCACCACAGCGACCTTGGTCAGGCCTTCAGAACGGGCAATGGCTTCCAGCAAAGTCGTACTCCCGGAAATTTCATACACACCGGGCTTGTTGACGTTACCTTCTACAGTGACCCGTTGTGCAGCAGATTGCACTACTCCGACAACCACTTGGGGAGAGCGGATGAAGCGTTCCCCTAATCCGGCTTCAATAGTATGACCGAGCTCGAGAGGTGTTTGTCCTACAGCATTAATTTCGCCCACCAGAGGGAAATTGATCGATCCTGCAGCATCGACCTGGAGTTCGTCGAAACTCAGATCAGGTTCCTGAAAAACGCGAATAGAGAGCGTATCGAGCACACCGATACGGTAGGCAGCACGTGTGCCGTTTGGATCGGGGGGGGGCATCACCGCATAGGCGGCGTCTCCCCTCGGCAGATTGGCAGACGGGGAAAAGCACCCGCTCAAAACAAATGGCAGGATTACGCAGGAACCCTTAATCAACTGACGCAATTTGATTTCCCTTCGCCTCGTCACGTCTGGTTGCCTCTAATAGACCTATAGCCAATGCCGCAATGCAAAGAAGTGCTTGACTTCGCATTGGATAGTCGACGCCGGATTGCAATGCAAAACATGTTATGATGGCCAAAAGACCGAAACGTATATCCGTTCGAGAATTACGGCTGCCGCGCAAGACCCATATCAAATAGGTTGCCCAGAGCACTATCATGAGCGGCCCAATGATGCCGCTTTCCACCATTATTTCCAGATAATCATTATGCGCCCGGCCCGCCCGTTGCGGGCGAAGATTCTCTAAAGATTCATCGAGCTGGAAGACTTCATCGAATGTTCCCATTCCGGCACCGACAGGCCAGAAACGCTTTCGGCTCGCCCAGCTGTCTTCCCAGATGCCCGGTCTTGCATCTTCCAAGCTGTCAAAACGGCTGAAAGACTGTTCCACCCTGCCACTTTGCAGTATCATAGCGGCTGCGCCTGCAAGACAGAGAAGGATTGCGGCAGCGCCTATCCAAACCCGTTGTCTATTCCATGAGCGTATTTTTAGATACGGTGTCAGTCTTGTGATAGCCAATATCATGGGTACTATGAGAAGTCCCATACTTGATCGGGATTGTGAGAGGGTGACTGACAGTGCCAGTGTGGCACTGATCGCGATGTACCATCCCTTGGCAACGCCTTTCGGTCGCAGAGCGTGCATCAGCTCAATCACAGCACACAATGCTACCACCAGGAAAAAACCGGAGGAATTGTGATTTGCGAAACTACCGAAGAGATCGTCTGACTGGCCTCCGCTGTAAAATTTGGTGGCGCCGTTTGTAATAAGCTGTGTTGCGCCGATCAGAACATTGACGAGCCCCAACCCGACAAACAGCTGAAGGGCGAGAACGCGGCGCCCGAAATCGAGGCGCGTGGATAAAATAAGGACCGTAAAGGGTGCGATAAGGCCGATAGCTGCGAGTCTGGTCAGGCTCGGCGCAACGGAAATCGGGAACCAGCGATCTTCTTCTCCAATCAGAGTGAAGGATTCCATTACGAGATCGCGGCCCGGCAATGCGCTCCACAAGGCAGGCGGCAATGGGATGAGTTGTATCACGGGTAAGGCAATCGTCAGGCAGACGAGACTTTTCAATGGCCAGGATGCCACCGAAAAAAAAGCGCGAACCTGCGGGAAAGAAAACGCCAGAATAAGTAATGCACCGAGTTGAACGGCCAGGTTATACAGCGCATATCCACGGCCACCCCCGCCAAGAAGAACGGCAAGACACAACATAATCCACAAGCCATAATCCTGCGGCAATGCGTCCCGCCATCCCGGCATGGGCATTCTGCGCGATCTGGAACGGTGTGTGGAGATAAGGCCTCGCGTAATTAAGCTGGCTGTTAGCAAATTCGGGGCGGGCGGTTACCGAAAACCGGACAAAGAAACCAGCTTAATTCTGGCCGCAGCGATAGCAGCGTGGAATGTGTGTTCATTGTCCCTCACAATTCGTCCTCCCCGTAAACACCCAGCCCGGATATTAGGATTTCTGAAGCTGAATAGATACTGACCGCAGGCGGTCAGGCAAGCCCTAAAAGGCAATTTATGTTGCGACGCAGCATTGGTGGCGGGCGTTGACTTGTGCGGATTTACGTAGAATCCCGGCGTGAGATCATGCGCAAACCCGTTGGAAATAATTGATGTTTGGTGAACTGAGATTAGCGGATGTCGATCTTAACTGCGTAACAGAAGCATGGGCATGAACGAATCCGTAAGTCGCACGCTGTTTATTCTGCACTGCAATATGGGTGTGCGTAAATATTAAGCGGCGCCCTTTTCCTGCGCCAGCTCCACTGCGTAGACTGCCTGAGCGAGATAGGACCGCAAGGTTGTTTTAGAGAGAGTGACTTTCTGGTCTTTGGCAAGCTGAAGGCATGTGCTGAGGATGGGGAGCAGCGCCTTCAGTTGCTC
Source organism: Altericroceibacterium spongiae (assembly GCF_003610805.1). Lineage (GTDB taxonomy): Bacteria > Pseudomonadota > Alphaproteobacteria > Sphingomonadales > Sphingomonadaceae > Altericroceibacterium > Altericroceibacterium spongiae. The sequence continues at coordinate 48,673 of NZ_RAPF01000008.1, forward strand.
ACTTTCACTCTCGCTTACCGGTTGGGTTGCGAGAAAGCCCAGCGTCTCTTGGGGGGCGTTGCGAAACGTGCATTCTGAAACATGCATTTGTAGCGCACGCAATTTAGCACGGCGGTCTGTGAAGCGACTGATATAGGCATCGTCAAATTGATAAGGTAAGGCCGAAAAATCAGGCATGTTCCCATGATTATATTTATGGGTCAGGACGTAGCTGGCCAACGCTCCATGGAACAAGTCTGCTTTAAAAGAGAGAGCTGTTTTTTGGAAGAGAGGCCCAAAACAACGCTGGCCTTTGGTGAGAGCCAACTGCTTTGCTTCGCGTTGTTCTTTATCAGTCCATTCCACATGAGTCAGGAGCGTAAGAACACGCTCTTCGTCAGTCCGTGCAACGCAATTGGAAAAATGCCAGAATTGGGCCTGTGCATTTTGCGGGCTGGCCTGACCATCAAAAGCCGTGCCTGTTTCTTTTGCAGCCTGTAGCGGGGTAGCTATAAGAAAAGCAGCTAACATAGCAAGTGAGAAGCGTGGCATAACTAATCCTTAAGCAGAGGCCTGAGGATTCCATCAAACTATCAAATGATCAAGAATATAGTGCGAAATTATTCTTTATGCCCTGGATCAAGCCACTTAACTGTTTCAGGTAGAAAGTTGAGCATGAGAAAAACAACGCCGGCGCTGCACATTACCATGCCGGACCACAATACAGGGCCGTAAATCCACCCTTCTGCTGCTATGCTGACAGGAAAGCTGAAAGCCAGCAATATCCATCCGATCCTGCGCATGCGGTGCGAGCGTTCGGGGGAGGGGCGCTGTTCGAAACGTGTCTGATGATGCTTTTTATCGGCGAGACCGAAAAAGCCGAAGGCAATCACGCATAAAATGAAGAGCAAACCGGTCATTCCGCTGGTTCCGGAGCAAGTGTTTCGGGAACAGGGGTTTTGCCTTTGTTGCGTAACGCTCGCCGGCGTCTTTCGGGTGGGCGATAGCGTGCGATGCGGAGCGCAATAGCTATGGCGGCCATCCCGAAGACGAGGAGCGATATATCGATTCCGGCCAGCACCCAGTCCCCGGCCGCGATGGTCGATGGCAAGCCGTTCATATCGGCAAGGATGTTGTAAAATGGCAGGGTAAAAAGCGCTGCGCCCGTGAGGCCGAACAGTACAGTCCAGCTCCATTTCGGCCTAAGCGCAAGAGCCAGCAGAGCGGAGATACCCCAGCTGATGAAGAGCCAGTTGATTTCTGTATCGGCCCGGTTCGCAAGATCAGCTGGCAGGAGGCGATTGGCCCAGAACATGGCGGCTATACCCAGTGAAAAACCGGCGATAGTCGCCACATTTAACCGTTCCACCAGATGAAAACCAAAATGCGGTCGGGTCGGGTCGGGAAGCTTTTCCCGCCTCTTAACGGTCCACATAATCAGCCCCGAACCGACCATTATCGTCCCGGCGACGCCTGCAAGGAAGTAAAGAAAGCGTAAGGTTTCCCCGGAGAAACGCGCAGCATGAAGACCGATCATCGCTCCGGTGGTGACCGCCGCCCCACCCGGGGGCGGGGAACGCCAGATTTCCCGGCCAGTCACTGCATTGTAAACAATAGATGGTGTTCGGCTGTCGAGCTGCTCTGCCCCACTAATTCTTATAGTTACCCGCGCCATTTCGTCACCGGGATTGGAGATCATCAGCGTGCCCGCTTTCATTCCCAGTTTCTCTTCGGCATCGTGAACCAGTGTGGAGAGGGGCACCATATCCATACGTTTCCCTGTAGGCTCGACACCGTCTGCCGAGGGGAACAACTCATTTTGAATGGCGCGCGTATTTTCATAATTGGCGACGATAGCCCAGGGCATGAGCATCGCCATAAGGGTAACGAGGCCTGTATATGTGATCATCAGGTGGAAAGGCAGGGCCAGCACGGCGGTGGCGTTATGCCCGTCGAGCCAGGTTCGCTGCCCCTTGTGTCGTCGGAATGTGAAGAAATCCTTGAAGATCTTCTTATGCGCCACCACACCCGAACATATCGCCACAAGCATCATCATTGCGGCCAGACCAACCAGCCAGCGTGCCCAGATCACCGGCATGTAATGCAGATCGAAATGGAAGCGGTAGAAAAATTCGCCACCACGGCTTGGGCGGAGATGGGCAGGGTCGGTATTCGACCCGATCCGGGCGCTGTTGTCCAGCCAGTATCCCGTGGCGTCAGGACTGTCGGGCTGGGGTGTCCAGAATGTAAAACTGCCTGCATCGTTGCGATTGGGCATGGTTATAAACCAGCTCATCGCGTCGGGTGCGTGTTTTTCGAGGTAGTGCTGGGTTTTGTCGAGCAGTTGATAGGGCTGTTCGACACGAGCCATTTCCGGATGCATCCACCGGTTCACGCCTTCGCGGTAGAAGGCGATGGTCCCGGTGATGAAGACAAGAAACAGGAGCCAGCCCAGCAGCAGGCCGGACCAGGTGTGTAAAAATGTCTGAGACTGGCGGAAGGATTTGGCCATTATGCTGCCTCCAGCCCGAGTGAGAGCCAGGCGATCAGGCCGGCTGCACCGCCGATCAGTCCCAGACTCCATAATGCCCGCCAACCAGAGCTTGCAGCGAATGACCACATCACGCCAGCGCAGCAAATCGCAAAAGATGCCAGCATCCCGACCAGTGTCGCCTGCGCACGCTCTATCGGCACAAGGCGTGACAGGGCGATGGCCCACAGGCTCGCCACAGCATAGCTGACAGGAACAGCTGCAATCACGCGCAGGATCGTATCCACGCTTTTAAGCCAGACCGGTTTTTCTTTCGTCATAATCCGCCACATTTGAGATTGAGACGCAATGTCATAAATGGTGCGACGGGACCACCCAAAAAATGTCCGATAAGCAATGTGGGGCCGGGGTCTGTCCGGCCATGCTATAGACCTAAGCTATAATGTGTCTGCATATTGGCAATGTCGGGCCAATTGTCGTGCTGGCCCCCTCCATTTACTCTTGCCGGCCTATCGCAAGGCCATGCCCGCAATTGTACGCGTTGCAGTCATCACCTTGCTCAGGACCAGCAGGCGACAGGATTTTGAAACAGACTTTCCCCGGACAGAAGGACAATTCGGGCATTCTTACGAGAAAGGCGCGCCATGTCACGGTGATTGGCGGCGGTGTCGTTGGCATGGCGACCGCTTATGCATTGGCGAGAAGGGGGCATCGGGTAACGGTGCTGGAAGCGGAAAGCGGGCCAGCCATGCGTACAAGCTATGCCAATGGCGCGCAGCTCAGCTATGTCTATACGGATGCGCTGGCTAATGCCGCCCTATGGAAAAGCCTGCCGAAACTGGCTTTGGGGCGAGATCCTTCGTTCCGTATGCGGGTTTCGCTTTCACCAGCCTTTCTAAGCTGGCTGGCCAAATTTACCGGGCAAATGAACAGCCGCGCTTTTGAACGTAACACGCTGGCTGTGTTGGCGCTGGCTGAGGAATCCCGGCAGGCGATGGAGAATCTGCTGACGCAGCATCCGATTGCCTTTAGTTATGAGAGGCCGGGCAAGCTCCATCTTTACGAAAATGCGACGAGCTATGCTGCGGCGCAGCGTATTATGACGCTGAAAGCGCGTTACGGTGTGCAGCAATTCGCGCTTAATCCACAAGAAGCGGTGATGTGTGAACCGGCGCTGGAAAATGTGGCGCAGCGCCTTGCCGGTGCGATCCATTCACCTGGCGAGGAAGTTGGTGACCCCTTCCAGTTCACGCGTGCGGTCAGTCAATTGCTGAGAGACGATTATGACATAGCTTTGCGTTATCGTGCGCGAGTGAAGCGGCTTAAGCAGCAGGGGCATCAATGGGTTCTCACGCTGACCAGTGGCGAGGAACTGGTACAGGATGATGTTGTCTTGTGTACGGGTCCTGAAGCCAATCAGCTTTTGCGTCCGCTCGGTCTGCCGCAGCTTATACAGGCGATGAAAGGTTATTCGATTACAGCGCCGCTGGGCAAACGAGCGCCATTGGTCAGCATTACGGATACTCCGCGCAAGATCGTCTTTGCCCGACTGGGTGACCGGATGCGGATCGCTGGGCTGGCAGAGATCGGCGTTTCTTCGAGCCAGGTCGAGCCCAACCGTCTTGCCACGCTGGTCCGGCTTGCGCGCGAAGCCCTGCCTGAAGCGGCCGATTACGATGCCATTACCGACCATTGGGCCGGCTTGCGCCCAATGACACCCAATTCGCAGCCGATCATTTCGCATCCCCGGACCGGCCTGTATCTTAATTGCGGACATGGCATGCTGGGCTGGACCCTTGCGATGGGAAGTGCCGAACGTGTGGCGCGGATGTTTGAAACATCCGCCTGTTGAATATGTCCCTGACAATTTTGGAGATTGATTATGATGGCATCCCCTTCGGGTCCGCCGCTCAGTCCTGCGCGCCGAGCCGGTGGCCTGCTTTTTCTGTCGGGGCAACTGCCGCGCGGAGCGGATGGTGCGATTGCCGGTAGCGGCATGCTGGAGCAGGCTCGTCTGGCTCTGAGCAACCTGAAAAAACTGCTGGAAAGTGAAGGCTGTTCACCTGACGATGTTGTGAAGGTGACTGCCTGGATCACCGATGCAGCCGATATGGCCGCTTTCAATCTCGCGTATTGTGAGCTGTTCGACACCCCTTATCCGGCGCGTTCCACGGTTGTCAGCGCGCTGGTGGCTCCGGGAGCACTGGTGGAAATCGAAGCGATAGCGCAATTGCCCGGCTGACCCGCAGCGACAGGCAAGATTACATAGAAAACGGGCGCTGTTCCGGGGAGGTGGAACAGCGCCCGCTTGCCTTCATATCCGAAAACGAGAGATCAGAAATCCGCGCTTAAAGAGATGAAGACCGACCGGCCCGCCACGTCATAGACGCCCGGATAGGTGTTGCCATTGCCGAATTGGTAGAGCAGACCTTGGGCAATGGCAGGCGGGTCCTTGTCGAACAGGTTATTAATGCCGACCCGCATGGAGAGCTCGTCCGTCAGTTTGGCGGAACTCGTCAGGTCGAAATAGTTATAGGCTGGCAGTTTGTCATTGATGACGTAGGTGTCACCCGTCAGCAATTCCTGGTCGGAATTATTGGTAAGCGACGTACCGCCGATATAGCGCCAGTTCAGTGAAAGTGAGAAGAGATCCGCATCGTCGCTCCAGGTGATACGGGCCTGATGCCGCCATGCAGGGCTGGGTTGGCCGCAAGTCGGCCCGAAAAGGCCTTTGCAATCATAGGATCCGAGGCCGGGCAACGGTTCATTGACCAGTTCGTTCAGCCATGTGCCGTCGAAATTCAACGCCAGCATACCCTGGCCAAGCGGTACCGAATAACGCAGGCCGAAGTCGATACCGGAGGTTTTGAGCGAGCCGGTGTTCTGTGTGGTCGATTCCACATAACCGTCGGTTCCGAAAAGGACGCCGGAACGGGGATCGCGATGGAACAGGCCACAGAAATAAGGATCACCTGTCTGCGTGCACTGGTTGATAATGAGCTGAGCGGAAACGCTCGAAATGTAGTCTTTGACCTTAATGTCGAAATAGTCGGCGGTGAGCGTCAGGCGCGGAATAATGCGCGGCTGAACAACCATACCGAACGTGTAGGTATCGGCCGTTTCGGGTTCGAGGTTCGGATTACCGCCACCAAGGGCAACACATGTTTCGGCAGGGCATTCGGGCACATTGCCATATTGTTCGGCGGTCAGGCCTGAAGCGATACACTGATCGAGCCCCGCAGAGGGAGACGATCCGGCGCAGGGATCGTTGCCCGAAACGTTGCCGAGTGACTGGGATGCGTAAAGTTCGGAAATATTCGGTGCGCGGATCGCCCGGTTATAGCTGCCGCGCAGCCGCAAATCGGGGATCGGCGCATAGACCAGTTCCACCTTATAGGTAGAAATGTTTTTATCGATCGAGGAATAGTCCGACAGGCGATAGCCCCCCGTGACGGTTAGTTCGTCGGCAAAGGGCATGTCTTCGAGAATCGGCACCTGAATTTCAGTGTAGAATTCGGTGACATTGAATTTGCCGTCGCTTTCCGTTGTGCCCTTGGCCTGAGCCAGCGCATCGGCTTCGAAAAGGAGTGTTTCGCGGCGATGTTCGATACCGAATACCGCGCCAATACCTTGCGAAGCCCACGGGCTTATGACGCCATAGGGAGTGAGATCAGCGCTGACATTGCCGGAGAGAACCGTTTCCGTATCGACACCGCGTGTAAAGGTCGGGGCATAGATATAGTCGAAAGCTTCTTCGCTGATCGCACCATAGGCAAAAGCGTCAAGCGGGACACAACTCGGATCGGTCCCGTCCAGTGCGGACTGGCAAGTGGGCGTTCCGTTATCGTCGACCACCAGCAGTGCATTCTTGGCCTTGTCCGGATCAATGTCGTTCTGATAGTTTTCCTGATATAAAACACGCGAATACAGGACGTTGGTATCGTAGGTGATGCCTTCGGCAATTTCACCTTTGACTCCGCCGGAGACGCGATAATCGGTGTGGCGCAGGCTATCGCGGCGGGGACGTGCATTGCCGGCAACCGGACGATAACCGATAAAGAGATCCTGCGTGGCGCTGGAGCCATAGGCGCTGCCGCAGAGCTGCTGGCCTTGGGAAGCGCTCATCAGCGGATTGTCGCAGTTGATCGTGTAGGTTTCACCCTGCCACAGAGCCGATGGCGCGACCTGACTATAGGTATGGTCATCCATGAACATGAAGCTGCCATAGATCTCGGCAGCCGGGGCGACTTCGTAATGCGCGAAGGCGCCTGCGGTGAAACGTTCATCCGAGCGCTGGAAATAGTTCAGAGGCGCGTAATTATAGACATAGTCATTATTGTAAGGGACCCAGGTCCGGTTGCCGTCCTTGGTGTTGACCAGGCGGACATTTCTGTTCGGACCATCGAGTGGCTGGAACAGGCCATATTCATTGTTGCTCGAGCCACCGCAGAGATATCCCGTGCGATCTCCATTGGGATCGAGGGCACAGGCCGAAACATCGCGATCCGACTGGACGATGGGTTTGACTTTGCGATAGCCGAAATAGGCGGTTACGTTACCGCGATCTTCGGCAAAATTGGTTCCCATCGCAATGTTGGCGTCGAATTTTTCGCCGTCGATCGGCAGGTGAGGCGCGTTCTCATAGCCGGTATCTGCCAGCAGGGAGCGCCTTTCGCTGTTGACATTGTGATGTATTGAGAAGCCGTATTGCGCGTCGGCATGCACGCCTTCCAGATCGTCTTTCAGGATGAAGTTGACGACACCGGAAACGGCATCGGAGCCGTAAACCGCAGAGGCACCGCCCGTTACCACGTCAATACGCTGAACCAGCGAAGACGGGATGAAGTTCACGTCTGTCGCCTGAATAGGCAGCAGGCGCTGACCGTTTACGAGAATGAGATTGCGGTTGGAGCCGAGGTTGCGAAGATTGATCTTCGCCGTACCGTCTGCGCCATTGGAGACATTTTCATTAGCGTCAGGTGTTACCATCGGCATGCGGTTGAGTACATTCTCGATATTTACCGCACCCTGCTGTTTGATTTCCTGCGCATCGATAGCGGAAATCGGGCTGGCGCTGACTGTCCCTGGATTTTGGATACGAGTGCCGGTTACCACGATGGGGGCATTATCCTGCACCTCCTGCGCCTGAGCTGAGCCCGGTATCACCATGGAAGCTGCAAGCATCGATACAGCGGCGGCACTGCTGTAAAAATATCCTTTTTTGAGAGTGGACATTTTTTGTTTCCTCATTTGACCCTGATGGTCGGGAATATGCCACAGCTTTCGATAATATCAAATATATTATACGGTATCTTGACAGCGGTAGAGGAAAATTCGCAGGATTGAGCGTCTCCCGTCAGAGGAATTGTGTGCAATTTGGTTTAAAAAGAGCACTTTCAAATAATGCGCAGGTGGCCCCTGCATCCTGTTTCAGCTTTCAGACCCGCCTTGATCCTTGCACGAGTCGCGTCGACAGTGGAAAGAAAGGCCATGAGCGATAAAACGACTCCCGATCCGCTGTCTGTTTCGTCTTCCGATCCGACCGATGACCGTCCTCAGGACCCGCAGCGCCGCCTCGTACTTGGCGGGCTCGCTGCTGCACTCGGCAGCGCTTCGATTACGGTAAAGGCGCAAGCTGCGACCGGCGGCAGCCAGCCTTCATCGCGCAAAGAGGGGGATGCTGATCGGGCACTCGCTGCTGCGATCGATACAGTGGTGGTTATTTTTGCTGAGAATCGCAGTTTCAACAATCTTTTCGCCGATTTTCCCGGCCTGGAGCAGCCGCTTTCCAGGGTGCCGCCCGAGCGTATGCAACAACGTGATCGCGATGGCAGTATCTTGCCTCGCCTTCCGAAAATATGGGGCGGCCTTGTCCCCAATCCGCAGACCGTGCAGCATCAGACCTATCGCATTGGTGAAGACGATCTTGGGCCCATTGCCAATGGCGCATTCGAGCTGGTGACAGCAGAGGGCGATCCTTTGCCGCATGGGCTGATTACCCGCGATCTCATCCATGCTTTTTATCATAACCAGATGCAGATCAATGGCGGGGCCAACGATCAGTTCGTCGCCTGGGGAGATAGCGGTGGGCTGGTGATGGGCCATTACGGCGATATGCGGGCGAATTTCCGCCTGTGGCAAATCGCGCGTGATTATACTTTGTGCGACAATTTCTTTATGGGAGCCTTTGGCGGCTCCTATCTCAATCACCAATATCTGATTGCCGCGAGGCCGCCTTACTATCCCGAAGCGGATAAAAGCCCTGCCGCTGGCCGCATTGCACAGCTTGAAGGCGGCGATCCGAAGGGCACAAGGCTGAAGCTCGATCCCCGGACGCCTGCCAGCGCGCTCGATGGTCCGGCGCGTTTCGGTACATCGTCGATCAGCCCCGATTTCTATACCGTCAATACGATGTTGCCGCCTTATGCGCCAACCTATCTGCTCGATCCTGACCGGCCGGGCTATTCGGACTGGAGTGACGAACATACCTGTCCGCCGCAGGAGCATAAAACGATCGGGGATATGCTAAGTGCCAAAGGCATCGACTGGGCATGGTATGCCGGTGGCTGGACGGCCGCACTGGAGGGGCATGGCACAAGCGGGGATTTCCCCTCGCGCCCCAATTTTCAGCCCCATCATCAGCCGTTCAACTATTATGCTCGCTTCGCGCCCGGCACCGCGGCGCGTACAAAGCATCTGCGCGACGGCGGAACGGGCGATACAGCACGTACCAACAGTTTCCTGAGGGACGCAGAAGACGGGACACTGCCTGCTGTGAGCTACTATAAGCCGCAGGGAAATCTGAACATGCATGCCGGCTATTCGGATGTGGATTCCGGCGATCGGCATATCGCTGCCGTGGTCGATGCTTTGCGGGACAGCCCGCAATGGGAACGGATGCTGATCGTCATTACCTTCGATGAAAATGGCGGATGGTGGGACCATGTCGCGCCACCGAAAGGCGATCGCTGGGGGCCGGGTACGCGCATTCCGGCGATCATCGTTTCCCCGCATGCCAGACGGGATCATGTCGATCACACGATCTATGACACTGGCTCGATCGCTCGCTTTATCACGCGACGTTTCGGACTCGAAAAACTGCCGGGCCTGATCGAGCGGGAGGAAGCGATGAAAGCAGCCGGTGGTTCGCCACCGGGCGATCTGACCGCCGCGCTGGATATCTGATGCCCACAGCTCTCGTCACCGGCGCCGCTGGCTTTATCGGTTCCTATGTGTGCCGAACATTGCTGGAGGAAGGCTGGCGTGTCATCGGGCTCGACTGCATGTCCGACTATTATGAGGTGGCCTTGAAGGAGCGGCGCGAAGCGACGCTGCAGGCCTATGACGATTACCGATCCGTCCATGACAAGGTTGAGACGCCCGGCCTGCTGATGAGGCTTTTCGCAGATGAAAAGCCCGATGTGGTGGTGCATCTCGCTGCGCAGGCAGGGGTACGTTATTCGATTGAAAATCCGCGCTCTTATCTCGAAAGCAACATTGTCGGCACATTCGAACTGCTTGAAGCGGCGCGCGCTTATCCGCCGCGTCATATGCTGCTGGCTTCCACCTCGTCAGCCTATGGTGCGAATGATGAGATGCCCTATCGTGAAACCGACCGGGCGGACCATCAGATGTCCTTTTATGCCGCGACCAAGAAATCTACTGAGAGCATGGCACATAGCTATGCGCATTTGTTCGATCTGCCGGTCACCATGTTCCGGTTCTTTACCGTCTATGGTCCGTGGGGCCGGCCTGACATGGCGCTGTTCAAATTCACCAAAGCGATTCTCGAAGATAAGCCGATCGATGTTTACAATCATGGCGATATGAAGCGGGACTTCACCTATGTGGACGATCTGGTTCACGCGATCAGGTTGTTGATCGATGCGGTGCCGGTGCGTCCCGAAGACGGGGAGGTGCCGGATAATGACAGTCTGTCGCCTGTCGCCCCTTTCCGCGTGGTCAATATCGGCAATTCGGATGCGGTGCAGCTCACAGATTTCATCGAAGCGATCGAGAAGGCCATCGGCAAAAAGGCGGAACGCAATCTGATGCCGATGCAGCCGGGCGATGTGCCTGCTACCTGGGCGGATGCGACGCTGCTAAAGAATCTCACCGATTATGCGCCGAAAACATCGGTGCCCGAAGGCGTGGCTAAATTCGTCCGCTGGTATCGCCAATATTACGGCGTCTGAGATGAGAAGAGCCCCGATTTGATCGGGGCTCTTTCCGCGACTACTCCACAGCGTCCGTATAATAGACATCCACGTCGATTTCGTCCTCGAGCCGCGCGACCGTAGTCGCGACGGCAAGATCGCCTGTGACGTTGACCACCGTCCGCATCATATCCAGCACACGGTCGAAGGGGAAAATGAAGCCGACGATCAGAGCGGTCTGTTCATTGGTGACGCCGATCGTGCCAAGCACAACCGTCAGCAGAAACAGCGAGGCGGATGGAACCGATGCAGTGCCGACTGACACCAGCGTGGTGGTGAGCGCGATCATGGCATAATCGATCAGATGCAGATCGATGCCGAAAATCTGTGCCGCGAAAATCGTCACCGAGGCCACATAAAGCGCTGTGCCATCCATATTGACCGTGGCGCCGAGAGGCAGGATCGAGGATGCGACCGGTCCCTTCACGCCAAGATTATGCTCGGCGCAGGACAGGCTAACCGGCAAAGTTCCTGAACTGGAAGAGGTCGAATAGGCGACCAGCTGGGCGTCCACGATTCCCTTGAAAAAGGGCACGATCTTCAACCGGCCGATCAGGCGTACCAGCGGCCCATGCACCAGCAGGATATGCAGGAAACAGCCGAGATAGACCGTAACGGCAAGCAGGAAAATATTGACGAAAGTAGAGAAACCGGCGGTTCCCATCACTACGGCGATCAGAGCGAAAACCCCGAACGGGGCGCATTCCATCACGATATGTGTGATCTTGAGCATCACTTCCGCAGCATCTTCGAACAATGTGCCGAGCGTTTTGGCTCTTTCGCCTGCCATCAATATGCCCGCGCCCACCAGAATGGCGAAGAAGATGATGGCCAGAACGTCGCCTTGCGCAAAAGCGGCAAAGGGATTGTCCGGCACAATGGAAAGCAGCCTTTCTGTGAGGCTGACTTCGCCTTCGAATCCTTTGGGATCGACCCCGATCAGTTCCACGCCGATGCCGGGCCGGATCAGCGATGTGACAACGATGCCGATGATGATCGCGAAGAGCGTGGTCATCAGGTAAAGCGCAAAAGCCTTGATCCCGATGGAGCCAAGCCGTTTGGGATCGTCCATGGCGACAACGCCCGCTACCAGCGTGACGAAGACCAGCGGCACCACCAGCATTTTGATGAGTCTGATGAAGAGATCGCCGATCCACTGGATCGACGTGATCGAATCACCGGCCACTGCGCCGACAACCGCCCCCAGCACCAGCGCAGCCGCAATGCGCTTCCACAAGGTAATGGCGAACCATTTCTGCATTATGCTCGTCACGATATTCCCCCGGGAATGTCAGCCTGCGGGGCTGCATTCCGTATGATGTGATCATTCCGGCCTTGGGTCAGGCAAGCCTGCACGCAGGGACAGAACGGATAGTTACGAAAGGCATAGATCATGGCTATGCCATCTCCTGACCGGTGAAGCGGGAAGCGGCCAGAGACGGGTGCAGGGCGCCGCTCTCCTCGTCCAGCACCTTGCGGAATGTGGCGATGAAGCGCCGCACCTGACTGGCAGGGCCGCTATCTTCCAGCATCATACCGGTGACCGGAAAGCGGATCGGATTGGCCAGTGAATAGATCTGCACATCCTCGCCGCGAAAAAAACGTGCCGTAAATTCGTCTACCACCGCCACACCGACACCCTCTTTCACCAAAGCAAGAGCGATATAATAGGTGCGGGCCGTTACCACTTCATGCGGTGCAATGCCGTGGCGGGTAAATTCGGCATCGAGCAGATCGCCCGAGGGGCCGCTATCGCGCAAACCGATGAAATCGATCCCGTCCAGAGCGGTCACGGGCAGGCTGGTTTCCGATCCGAATCGGCCGCGCGGAGCGACGATCTGCAACTCGCCGGTCCCGAATGTGATGGGCGTCAGCCGGGGCAGGGCGGCCCCGCTATACCCTATGGTGAGATCGCATTCGCGTTCGTAAAGCGCGCGGGCCACATCCTTTGAATGCAATGTGGTGATCTCGAACGACATGTTCGGTTCGATTTTACGAAAGGCGGCAATGGCGCGCGGGGCAACGGACAGACCCAGCGAAGGGAGCACGGCAAGCCGCAAATGGCCGCCTTTGCGCGCTGAAATATTGCGTGCCGTGCGGCTTAGCGTTCCCATACGCGAATAGACTTCGGCGGCGTCGGTAAACAGTTCATGCGCTGCTTCCGTGGCGACAAGGCGGCCTTTTACGCGCAAAAACAAAGGGTAGCCGAGCTGATCCTCGGCATGGCGCAGCACTTTGCTGACCGAGGGCTGGGATACATTGAGCGCACGTGCAGCGGCACTGATCGAACCGTGCACATAAACGGCGTGAAAGACTTCAACATGGCGCAGACGCATGGGTTACTCTAACTATACCACAAAGAAGACGTGTCCAGTGCAACCTGCCTCACTCCGTCAATTTTCACCACTCTGTATCCAGAGGCTATAACGCAAGGTTATGGATGCAAGAACAACGGGAAATTGATCGTATGTAACGGATGCCGAATAGTTTCCGTGACAAAATGAGGTCAATGGCGATGGGGGCTATTGACCGGGTGCCGCCGATGATGCGGTGGCACTCACAAGAGAGCAAGGGGTTAGCATTATGGTGCATGGCACATGCAGCAAGGGATTCAGGTTCACATTATTTCTTTCGGCCAGCATGGGTGCGATGGGCGTCGCCCATGCGCAGGAGGCCGTGACCGGGGCCGATGAGGACGGGCAGGACGCCATTGTCGTCATCGGTTCGCAGATCAAGAATTCCGCCGTGGCGGGGACGCTGCCTGTGTCGGTTGTGGGGCAGGACGATATCGATGCGATTGCACCCAGTTCGGTCGCCGATCTGATGCAGGCCCTGCCAGCCAATGGCACGATGAATTTCAATGGTACCGATACGGTGGGCGGCGGGGTTCACTCGGCGCGCGGTGACGTGGCTTCGGTCAATCTGCGTTCCATTGGATCGGGCAATACGCTGGTTTTACTGAATGGCCGCCGTCTGGTGCAGCATCCCGGTTTCCAGACCGAGGATTCGGTGCCGGTCACCACGGTCAATATGAATGCTGTCCCGATTACGGGAATCGAGCGGGTAGAAGTGCTGCATGACGGTGCCGCCGCTCTTTACGGGTCCGACGCGGTCGCAGGTGTCGTGAATACGGTTCTGGACGATAAATATGAAGGCATGGAGCTGGGCGGTGAATTCGGTTTCGCCGAAAATACCAGCAAAGAGCGCTATCGTCTCAATTTTCAGGGTGGCTGGGGCTTCAATGAAGGCCGCAGCCATGTGACGCTGGCTCTGTCTTATTATAAGGCGACCATGCTGGAAGCCACAGAGCTTCCCTATGCTGCCAATGCGGATCGGCGCCCTCTCGTAGAAGATACCGAGTTTGCCGGCGATACGAGTTTCGACAATCGGTCGATCAGCACGCCCTGGGCGCAGCTGGTCGCTTCGCAGGCAGTGGACGGTCTGACCAGTTCGGGCGGCGCATTCCACTTTCAACCGGTCGGCATGTCGGGTTGTACCAGCGGCAATCTGGGTAACGATAGCTGTATTGCCAGCGGCACGGTGCAGCGGGATCTGCGGTATAATGTGAATCAGTCGCGTACCATGTCGCCCGGTGTCGAGCGCGGCAATGCCTTTGCCACTTTCACCCATGATTTGGGCGGGGCGGAATTCTATGCCGAAGGCGGCTATTATCGCGCCCGGACCAAGGAACACCGCGCCGAAAGTTCCAAACTGACCTCGGCCAATTTCACCGTCTCCAGAGACGCATACTGGAATCCCTTCGGCGCGGTGGGCAATCCCAACCGTATTTCCGGATTCGATATTCCTGCGGAAGGTCTCGATCTCACTCTGGAACGCTATCGTGTGATCGATGCCGGTTTCCGCGACATTCAGGTGGATAATGAAAGCTTCCGGATGCTCGGTGGTTTCCGCGGAGATCTGGGGGACTGGAGCTGGGATACGGCAGCGCTGTATTCCGAGGCGACGACCAAGGACATCACTTTCGATCGGGTGAGCAATTCGCTCTTTTCTCAGGCGATCAATCGCACCGATGACAGTGCTTATAACATCTTCAATGGCGGCGATCCTGACAGCCCCAACTGGGGCGATGCGACGCCCAATCCGCAAAGCGCGATCGATTCCTTCCTTGTCGATGTGAAACGTAAGGACAAAACATCGCTGGCTCTGGCCGATTTCAAAGTGTCCAATGGCACTTTGCTGGCTTTGCCGGGCGGCGATCTGGGTGTTGCGGCCGGTGTCGAATGGCGTCGCACATCCTATTCGGACGATTATGATGACCGGCTCGACGGTACAATCAACTTCATCGATTCGGTCACCGGCGAACTGGGCAATGTGTCCGATGTCATGGGATCCAGCTCTCAGCCCGATTCCAGCGGCAGCCGCAATGTCCTGTCAGCCTTTGCCGAACTGGCCGTGCCGATCGTCAGCCCCGATATGAATGTGCCGCTGATGCAGAGCCTCAATCTGCAGGTGGCCGGGCGTTTCGAACATTATTCGGATGTCGGCGATGTGTTCAAACCCAAATTCGCGGCTAGCTGGGAAGTGGTCGATGCCCTGAAATTGCGTGCTTCTTATGCGGAAGGCTTCCGCGCCCCCAATCTCGAACAGCTTCACAATCCACTATCAACCCGCGTATCGACCGTGATCGACTATTATCGCTGTCAGGCAGCGGTGAATAAGGGCGATATTCCGACGCTGGCGGGCTGTTCGGGCAATGACAGTGTGGAAGAGCTGCGTTACGGCAATAGTGAGCTGAAGCCGGAAACCAACACCTCCTACAGCTTCGGGGCCGTGTTCACACCGCTGCGCAATCTCACTTTCACGGCCGATTACTGGCATATCGAACAGCGCAATCTGGTCGGTCTGTTCGGTGCAGAAAACCATGCCGCGCTCGATTATGCGATGCTGGCTTCGGGTGAAGGCCCCAATCCTAATATCATTCGTGCCGATGTGACGGCCGACGATATCGCCTATTATGCCGGTAGCGGGCTCGATCCGCTGGGCGGCATCGTGCAGGTGACCGATCTGTTTACCAATCTCGACAGCCGGGTGACCGAAGGGCTCGATCTTGGCCTGTATTATGCGCTGCCCGATACGGGAATCGGACGGTTCGATTTCAAGCTGAACGGCTCCTATCTCATCAAGGCCAATCAGGGCCTGTCCGCGCAGGCTGAACAGATCGTCGATGTGCTGGGCGATGCGGTCAATCTCGAAGCCGTGGGCGATCTGATGGAGCTCAATGGCCGCCCTGAATGGCAGGCTTCGGGCACAGTGACATGGCGCAGCGGTAATGGCTGGGGCGCTGGCCTGTTCGGGCGCTATGTCGGGAAATATTACGACACCAGCGTCACGCAGAACGAGACCGGCGCTTTCTGGCCGGTCGATGACTGGTTCACTATGAATGCCTATGTCCAGTATCAGTTGCAGGATGGTGCACTGGAAGGTTCACGCGTGCGCCTCGGTGTGCGTAATTTGCTGGACAGCGATCCGCCGCTCGTCGATGCAACCTATGGCTATGATGCCAGCATGCACAGTGCGGAAGGGCGCTTCTTCTACGCGTCGCTTCTCGCGAAGTTCTGATGCAATCGTGCCCGGAAGGATGCCGCTCCCCTCATTGGCATCTCTTCCGGGCCAACCCATTCGGGTCTGGCATGCTGTCGCGTCTCTTTGCATGCCGGTCCGGTCCCAGGGGCCGCATCGTTGCCCGGCGGTGCGGCCTTTCCCTTTTGTCGATTATTGAGGAACCGCGCCGCCATGATGAAATGTCACCGCCTTGCCGGGCTTTCGCTTCTTGCTCTTGCTATGGCGGGATGCAGCGGCGAGAACGCAAAGGAAGTCGATCTCGTTATTCGCGGCAATCAGATCATTACAGGCGCTGAGGACAGCGACACACCCCAAAAAGGTGTGCTGGTGGTCGATGACGGCATCATTCTTTATGCCGGGGCGGAACTGCCCGATGAATATGATCCGCAGCGCGAAGTGGATGCAGGCGACGATATTGTCGCGCCCGGCTTTATCGATGCACATACCCACGCCTGTGACGATTTCGGGGCAGACAATTCCAATCTCAACTATCTGACACAGGGTGTAACCACAGTGTTCTGCGGCAATGATGGCGGCGGACCGACCGCTATCGAAGATACGCTGGCAGGCTATGAGCAGACCGGGCTCGGCAGCAATGTCGCTTTGTTCGTCGGCCATGGCACGGTGCGTCGTGCGGTAATGGGTGAGGAAGATCGCGCCCCTACGCCCGATGAGCTGATCCGGATGGAAAAGCTTGTCAGCGATGGAATGAAAGAGGGCGCTCTGGGCCTGTCCACGGGCCTTTATTATGCGCCGGGCGCCTTTGCCAAAACCGATGAGGTGATTGCCCTGTCACGCGTGGCGGCGGCATATGGTGGGGTGTATGACAGCCATATCCGCGATGAAGCGAGCTATGGGGACGGGCTGATCGCCTCGATCGAGGAAGTGATAGATATTGGCAAGGGCGCCGATATCCCGGTCCATATCGCGCATATCAAGGCGCTCGGCACCGATGTTTGGGGCAAGAGCGCCGATATCGTGGCGATGGTGGAAAAAGCCCGTCAACAAGGGGTGGACATCACAGCCGATCAATATCCCTGGAAAGCATCGGGGACATCGGTAGGCGGTGCGTTGTCGCCGCGCTGGGTGCTCGCCGGCGGGGAAGAGGAGTATCACGCAAGGTTGCGCGATCCTGCCCAATTGCCACGCATTAAGCGCGAAATGACCGATAATCTGCGCCGGCGGGGCGGGGCAGCAAGCCTGCTTATCACCGATCCCAAACGCCCTGAACTGCGCGGCAAGACGCTGGCCGACATCGCGAAAGAACGCGGCACACCCCCTGTCGAGACGGCTATCAATATCATCCTGACCGGTAATGCCAGGGTGGCGAGCTTCAATATGGATGAAGCGGATATGGAACGGTTCGCGCAGCAGCCCTGGGTGATGACATCGTCGGACGGAAGCACTGGCCATCCGCGCAAATTCGCCACATTCCCGAAGAAATATCGTGACTGGGTTGCGCGCAAGCCAGTCCTGACGCTGGGCGAGTTCGTGCATCGCAGCAGCGGGCTGACCGCCCAATGGTTCGGCCTGACCGATCGCGGTACGCTCGAACAGGGCAAAGCTGCCGATATCGTGATATTCAACCCTGAAACCTATGCTCCGCAAGCCACTTATTTGGAGCCGAAGAAGCTCAGCACCGGCGTTGACTGGCTGGTGGTGAACGGTCGCCTTGCTATCGATGAAGGCGAACCTGCCGATCTCAAAGCAGGGCAGGGGCTGCGCAAATCGGTCAGGGGAGAGAATGACGGGGAGGTGCCTTCATGACACAGCCTGTCTTTATTCGGCTGATTTTGGGGGCAGCGCTCATGCTGCCGCAGGTCGCCGCGGCACAGACACCGGAACAGCATGACACTGCTATCCAGCGGATTGTCGGCGATCCTGAGGATATGACGCAACCGGGTTGTGCGGCGGGGGTTTTCTCCCATGGTGAGCCGGTCTGGATGGGGGCTGGCGGCGCAGCTGATCTGGCAACAGGAGAAGCGCTGACGATCGATAGTCGCTTTTATGCCGGATCGCTGTCCAAACAGTTCACTGCGCTGGGCATTATGAAGCTGGTCGAGGCGGGTAAAGTCGATCTGGATGCCGAGGTGCAGACCTATATCCCGGATTTTCCGCATTACGATGCGCCGGTCACGGTGCGTATGCTGCTCCATCATATTTCCGGTATGCGCGATGCTTTGGGCCTGATGCGTATGGCCGGTGTGCCGGACCTGTCCAAGAGCGATCTGCGAACGGCGCTGCAATTGCTGCATCGCCAGAAAGCGCCCGATTTCACGCCCGGCACGCACTATTCCTACAGCAATGGCGGCTATCTCTTGCTGGCGGATATTATCCAGCGCGCTTCTGATATGCCCTATCAGGATTATATGCGCGAAACCGTGCTCGATCCCTTGGGCATGACGCGCAGTTTCTTCCTCGCCGCTCCGCCGCCACCCGGTACGATGGTGCATGGCTATAAGGCGAAAAACGGAAAATACGTAGTGCAGGACGATTTCCCGAGCTTTAGCGGATCGGGCGGGCTGGTCACCTCGATCCGCGATCTGGCCCGTTATGAGGCCGATCTGGCGGGTGGAAATATTGTCTGGATCGCGCAAACCCGGCAATTGATGCTGGCGCCCGCCTATTTCACCAATGGCGATATCGTGCGCGAACAGCACGGCCTCGTCTATGCCTCGGGCATTAAGCTGGGCAAGCGGCAGGGCCGTGACTGGATGATGCATACGGGCGCCTCGTCGACCTTCAAATCCGCCTATGGCCGATTGCCTGAGGAAGGGCTTGCTATCATGCTGATGTGTAATCGCAGCGATGGCGCCCCTTCCGATCGTATGGATGCGATAGCCGATCTGCTCGCTGGTCCGCCACCTGCACCCACGACAACCGAAAGCGATAAGAAGGGTAGCGAAAACAACGCGATACCATTTCAGGCCGGGCTGCCTGAAGACGGGCGCTATCATTCGGATGAGCTGAATGTCGATTACCTGCTGCACCGCAGGGGTGAGGGCGTGGATGTGCAGATCCTGTCCGCCTGGCCGGGCCATGAAGATCCCGCGGCAATTCATCATTTTCTACCCGATGAGCACGGTATTCTGCGCGAGGGCAGTATGAGCATTGTCCCGGCGGAAAACGGCGCGGGGTTCGTTGCCGGGCGCGGCAAGATCCATGGGATTAGGTTTCTGCCGAAGGATTGATGTGTCGCGTTTCACCGTCGGGCAAGTGATTTTTCGTAAGACAAAATGACCGAGGGTTTTCGCTTTCGAGCTATGATGCAAAATGTTGCGCAGGCCTGAAACCAAGAAATTCTGCGGGTTAGCGAGATTTTACGCACACATAATGTTGCAAAAAACACAACATGAAGTGCATTTTTCTCGTTTGTTGTCCGGCGCTGTCTGCTCCATATGGAACGGGCCTTTCAGGCATCCTCTCCCAAAACTATTCAGCCCGGTCTTTTGGCCGGGCTTTCTTTTTGCCCGCTTGCTTTTGCGAGCGAATAGCAATCGAATGGGTTCCTTCTTGCCCCGGAGAAATCTATCTGAGGGGAAGGGAGCAACCGAATCCGGTTTTTGAAAGTGTCTGAGAAAATCCCTTCGCAAGGTCTTGAAAGCGCCTTTCTGGCCAGTCGGGAGCGTTTACTGCGCTTCCTTGTCGCGCGCGGGGCGGGCGATTCGGCGGAGGATCTGTTGCAGGAATTGTGGATCAGGGTTTCCAATGCGCGCAGCGGGCCGGTGGCGGCCCCGGAAAGCTACCTTTTCGCCATGGCTAACCGCCTGATGATCGACCGCTACCGTACTGTAAAACAAGCGGAAAAGCGCGATCGCGATTATAGCGAAGCGAGCGGAGGCACGGTGCCCGGCATTTCCGATGCCCCCTCTGCAGAGCGGCAGCTTATGGCGCGGCAGGAGGCGATACTGGTGGCGCGGGAACTCGAAAAACTGGGTGAAAGGCCAGCGGCGATTTTCCGCAGACACCGGGTTGACGGGCTCCCGCAAAAGCAGATTGCGGCGGAATTCGGGGTCAGTATCAGTACGGTGGAGAGTGACCTCAGAAGAGCCTATCGGGCGCTGAGCGCACTCAAGGAGAGCCTGAAATGAGGCTGGCGGTGGTTGGCTCCGTCTTACGGTCAGGAGGCCCGTATTATGGCGCATGACAATTCGATTCGCGAAGAGGCGATTGGCTGGGCCGTGCGCACGGGCGATCCGGCTTTTGCCGATTGGGACGATTTCACCGAATGGCTCGAGCGTAATCCGGCCCATGCCGCAATTTACGATTCGGTGATGGCGCAAATGGATGAGGCGGCGGAGGCGCTGCCCGCTCTTCCGGCCCAGGCCGATAATGATGAAATTGCGCTGCCCCGGCAGAACGGCGATCCCGCCGCGCCAGCCACCACCCGGCGGCGCTGGCTGGGCGGGGGCATCGCGCTGGCGCTGGTCGCGGCGCTGGGCAGCGTTGGCCTGTGGCAGATGCAAAGCGGGCCGCGCGTGATCGAGACCGGGCCGGGTGAAATCCGCATGGTCGATATTGACGATGGCAGCCGCATTGCGCTGGCGGGCGACAGTGCGATCCGCCTCGATGCCGATCATCCGCGCCAGGTCACGCTGGAGCGCGGACAGGCACTGTTCACCGTAAGGCATGATGCAAGCCGCCCCTTCGAAGTCGCGGTCGGAGCAGACCGGCTGCGCGATCTGGGCACCGTTTTCGATGTCCGGCTTGTCGATGGCACTTTACGTGTGGCGGTTTCCGAAGGCGCGGTGATGTTCAATCCGGACGAACAGAAAGTGCCGCTCTCGCCCGGCCAGCAACTGACCAGTGAGAGCGGTTCGGCCGCCTATCGTGTGGCCTCTATCCCGCTCGCGCAGGTGGGTGAATGGCGCGAAGGGCGGCTGACTTTCAGCGATGCCCCGCTGCGCGATGTCGCCGCCGATCTGTCGCGCGCAACCGGCCAGACTTTCACTGTCACCCGCAATATGGCCGGGCGACGCATTTCGGGCAGCGTGCTGATCGATCCTGTGCGGGAGGACCCGGAAAGCCTCGGGCCGTTGCTGGGCGTAAAAATCGTGCCCGCCGTTCAGGGATGGAGCATTCAGGCACCCTGACATGCGCTTTTTCCCCGCTGCCCCTTTTTGTTGTCTGGCCGTGGCGGTTGCCACGCCTGCCTTTGCGCAGAGCCATGCAGTGAATGTTCCGGCGGGCACGGGCAGCGCGGCGGCGATGGCTCTGGCGCGCCAGACCGGCACCAGCATCGTGCTGGCCGACCCTTCGCTGGCGCAGAAGAATGTGCCTGCCATTCGCGGAACGCTGTCGGCCGATGCGGCGGTGAAGCGTCTGGCGGCGCTGCTCGGGGCAAAGCCGCTGCGTGCCGGGCCTGCCGGATGGCGGCTCGTGCCCGCACCGCGCCGGATCGCCCGGCCCGGCAGAGCGGCCCCGATTGCTGCGCCGCCCCCGGCCAGAGCCGCGCCGCTGCCGCCTGCGCCCGATATTATCGTGCTGGGCAGCAAGAGCGACCGGCAGCTGAAGGATTATCCGGGGCAGGTGGCGATTATCTCGGGCGATGCGCTGCGTTTCGGCGGCGTGGGCGGGACCGAGAAGATCATGCAGCGCGTGGCCAGCATTTCGTCCACCCATCTCGGTTCGGGCCGCAACAAGCTGTTTATTCGCGGCATTGCCGATAGCAGCTTTACCGGGCCGACACAGGCCACGGTGGGGCAGTATTTCGGCGATTTGCGGCTGAGCTATAATGCCCCCGATCCCGATCTGCGCCTGTCCGATCTGGAGCGGGTCGAAGTGCTCGAAGGGCCGCAGGGCACGCTATACGGGGCAGGCTCGCTCGGCGGGATCATCCGTCTGGTGCCCCATCCGCCGCAAATGGGCGCTGTCAGCGGATCGGCCATGGCGGGCGGATCGCTCACCCAGCATGGTGCACCGGGCGGCGATGCCAGCCTGACCGCCAATCTGCCGCTTAATGACGACACGCTGGCCTTGCGCCTCACTGCCGATGCGGCGAGCGAAGGCGGCTATATCGACAAGCCTGTGCTGGGCCGCAGCAATGTCAATCGCACCGATATTCTCGGTGGCCGGGCCAATCTGCGCCTTGCCGCGGGCGATGGCTGGACGGTGGATCTGATCGGGCTGGGCCAGACGACCGAGGGGCGCGATAGCCAGTATGCCGACCGCCATGGCCCGCCGCTGACGCGCGGCGCGCGCGTGACCGAAGGTTTCGATGCCGATTATGCGCAGGGTCAGATCGTCATTTCCGGCCATCTGGGGGACTGGCAGCTCCGATCCTCCACCGGCATCACCCGCCAGACGCTGGAAGAGCGCTACGATGCGACCGAGCCGGAGAGCGATCCGCGTCTGTTCACCCAGTCCAACCACACCGATATGGTCGCCAATGAAACCCGGCTATGGAAGCCGCTGGGTGAGCGCTGGGGCGCAGTGGCGGGCTTCAGCTACACGCATAACACCACAGAACTGACTCGCCTGCTCGGCACGCCCGGCGCCGAAGAGGCGGTGACCGGGGTGGAGAACGGGCTGGAGGAAGTGACTCTCTACGGCGAGGCGAGCATCCGTCTGGCACAAGGGCTGGTGGCCAGTGGCGGCGGGCGCTTCACCCGCTCACGCCTGACCGGCGAAGGCGAGGATGTCGATCCGAAAATGGCATTGATGATGGCCGCCATCACCGAAAAGCGGCATCAGACAGCCTTTCTGCCCTCCGCGGCGCTCAGCGCCCATGTGCTGCCCCAAACCACGCTCTATCTGCGCTATCAGGAAGGGTTTCGCCCCGCCGGTCTCGCTATTTCAGGCAATTTCGTCGGCCGCTTCCGCTCCGATCATGTGAGCACGCTGGAGCTGGGGGCCCGCCATGGCGGGCCGGGGCGCCCGGTCGAGCTGGGGGCGAGCCTTTCCTATACGGACTGGGACAATATCCAGGCCGACTATCTCGACAATGCCGGGCTGCCGAGTACCGCCAATATCGGGGATGGCACAATCTGGTCGGCCACGCTGGATGCCGCACTGGCGCTGGCCCCGCGCTGGCGGGTGGAGCTGGGCCTGTCTTATAATGACAGCCGGGTGAGCGAACCGGCGCCGCTGCTCTCCGCCGCAAGGCTGACACAGGTGCCCAATATCGCCAATATATCGGGGCGGATCGGCATGGATTACAGCCATATTTTCGCCAATGGGACGGTCCTTACGGCAAGAGGCTGGGCCAGCTATGTCGGCCATTCGCGGCTCGGCGTGGGGCCGGAGCTGGGCGGCAAACAAGGCGATTATCTCGATACCGGCCTTACTGTCAGGCTGGGCCGCGGCCCTTACGGTGTGACGCTGGGCCTGACCAATCTGCTCGATGAGGAAGGCAATCGCTTTGCCCTCGGCACGCCCTTCACGATCGGCCGTGAACAGATCACTCCCCTGCGCCCGCGCACCCTGCGGATCGGTTTCGACGCGGCATTTTGACCGGACCCGATCCTTTCTGGCGAGATGGAAACAGAAAGGGGCGGAAATAGCGTCACTGACGGCCAGCACTTTTCCAACATAATCAGGTGGATGAGAGCGGTAAGGGCACGCATGATCCACGAAGGTATACTTATATATTGCAAATGACTCTCAGTATACTTATCCAGCCCTCTTCATGGAGGCGGTTCAAAAGGGGGAGTTTGCATGAGCGGAAATCGCACAGCGGCAAGAAATACGGCATTGATGAGCATGACGGCCATGGCGAGTATGTCTGCGCCAGTCATGGCTCAATCGGTGTCATCCGCCGAAGATGAGAGAGAAATCATTGTCAGTGGCGATCGTTTTCAGAACTCGCTGATTAACCGGTTGCCGATCGAGCCGCAGGAACTGCCGTTCTCGCTGGACATCGTGGACAAAACCAAAATGGATGAGCGGGGTTTTATCAACCCGCTGGACATTCTGGAAACGCTGCCGAATGTCGTGCGCAGGCAAACCCAGAACCTGCCGACCGGCGGTTCCTATTTCATCCGCGGCCTCTATGCCACGGTTCTGACCAATAATCGCCCCGAGAACGATAGCCGGGGAGCGGGGCGGCGCGATGCGTCGCAGATCGAACGCTTCGAAGTGGTCAAAGGCCCCGCTTCGATCCTGCTGGGCCCCGTCATTCCGGGCGGCGCGATCAATCAGGTCACCAAATCCCCGCAGAATGACGATTTTCTCAATATTACCGCGCGGGGCGGCAGCTATGGCACCTATCGTCTGGAAGGCGATGCCAATGCGGGGGCGCTGCTGGGATCGGATGTTCTGAGCGGCCGGATCACGCTCGCTTACGAGGACCAGCAGACACCGCAAAAGCCCGAAAAGACCGAGACTTTCTCGGTACGGCCCGTAATCGAAGCCCATTTCAGTGACCGGACCCGTGCGCAGGCCTCGGTCGCTTATACGAGACGGGACAGTGTCCCCGGTTCGTCATTTCCCGTGAATGCGGATGGCAGCGTTCCCGATGTCTTCGATGCCAGGACCTTTCTCGGTGTTCCTGCAGAGCAGCTCGGCGAGGATATTTATGTCGACGCCGAGTTTCAGCACGAATTTCTGGACGATCTGAAGCTTGTCATGCGCGGCAGTTATCAGGATTCGGATTTCGACTATCAGACGAGTCAGGGTGCTGAGAATTACGTCGGCGGTCGCGGTTTCGGCCCGGACGATACGATGGCCTATGTCTATTATTCGCACGGCTATCGGGACACGGAGGTCCTGTTCGGCGATATTCAGCTTGTCGGCGGTTTCGACGCCTTCGGGCAGCGTCAGGATCTGGTGATCGGAGCCTCCGCACAACGGACCGAATTCGACAGCCAATGGGCTTTTGGCGGCCAGCTGGGCGTTGTCGACATCAATGATATCGATGGCGCGGTTTATGGCGTACCCGACTATAGTACACCATTATCCCCTTACAGCGACCGGAAGGACCGTCTCTATTCGGTTTATGCCGAAACGAATCTCCGCCCTGCAGACCATCTGACGATTGTGGCCGGCATTCGCTATGACGATTACGAGGTCACCAGTTTCGTCACGGATGTCTCGACACCGACCGACGATGTTACTTTCCGCATCGGGGCAAGCTATGAATTGCTCGACGGTCTCAATGCCTATGCCAGCTATGCGGAAAGCTTCATCCCGCAGAGCGGAACGACGCGCAATGGCGATGCCATCGAGCCGGAAAGCGCGACGAATTATGAAATCGGCCTGAAAGGGGCGGTATGGGACAACCGGCTGACCTTCACGGCAGCGGTTTTCTCCCTGACCCGCCAGAATGTGGCGACGGCCGATCCGAACAATGTTCCGGGGCAGCCTGCTTATGTCGTCCCCACAGGCGAGCAGAAACATGAAGGCTTCGAGATCAGTGCCGGCCTGAAAGTGACACCGGCGCTGAAACTGGAGATTTCCTACGGCTATGTCGATGCGGAAGTGACCGAGGTCATCAATGCGAATACCGGCCAGGATGTCGGCGATCCGGTCGCTCTCGTCCCCTCGCATACATTCAGCGCCTTCGGGTCCTATACCGTACAGGAAGGAGCGCTTCAGGGCTTGCAACTGGGCCTCGGCGCGCGGGGCATATCCCGGCGGCCCGCGCCGCGCTTCGGTCTGGAATATGGGGGATACACGCTGGTCGATGCGCTGATCTCTTATCCGGTATCGGACAGGATGGACCTGCAACTGAACGCGCTGAATCTTCTGGATAAGAAATACAGGGAAAGCGTGGGCTATGCGAATGGCACGCCAGCGACCGGGCACCGCTTCGGCAATCCCCGGACAGCCTATGTCACGGCGCGCCTGCGGTTCTAGCCGCCATGCCTGTGGCCGGCCGCGATCTGTATGAGAAAGGCGTCGCCTGCGAAAAAGCAGGCGACGTTTCCGGCGCGTTCGAGGCTTATCGCCGCTCGGCAAAGGCCAGCCCGCGCGTTGCGGCGCCTTATGTGGGGCTGGCGCGCATTCTCAGCGACAACCATCAGCGCGGTGAAGCCATCGCCTGCCTCCACCGCGCCGTCGCCTGCGAGCCGGAGAGCGCAAAGATCCGCATCCTTCTGGGGCGCATGCTCACTCAGGACGGCAGGCTCGACGAGGCCCGGGAGCAGTTCGCCCATGCGCTCCGCCTCGATGAGCAGGCCGAAGGCGCGGCGGTCGGGCTTGCCGGAATCTTCGAATATCTTGGAGACCGCATGGCAGCCGCCGGGATATATCGCCATCTGCTGGATGCGGTGCCTTGCCATGCCGAAGCGCTGGCCGGTCTTCTCGGCGTTGCAGAAGGCGACGCGCTGGAAGCGGCGCTGACCACCGCCCATGAATGTTTGCGCATGGCGTCCGATGCCGATGCCGCGCTTATCGGCTATGCGCTGGGCAAGGCGCTGGCCGGGCTTCACCGGCATGACGAAGCTTTCGCCGCATGGGCCGCCGCCAATGCCGCGCGCCGGCGAGAGGCGGGGGCGTTCGATCGTGCAGGGTTCGACGCGCGGATCGACAGGCTGATCGGGATTTTTTCAAAGGATTTCTTTGCGGCGCGCCGGGGCTGGGGCGATTCCTCCGCCCGTCCAGTGTTTATCGTCGGCCTGCCACGCTCCGGAACGACCCTTACCGAGCAGGTCCTGGCCGGCCACGCGCAGATTCATGGGGCGGGCGAGCTCGATCTGCTGACCGATATGGCCACCGGCACGCCCGACCGCCTCGGCCGGCCCGACCCGGCCTGGCCGGAAACGGCGCCGGAGCTGGAGCTGCATCATATCGCCGCCATTGCGCACGATCATCTGGAGCGGCTCGATGCTCTGGCTCCAGCAGAAGCGCTGCGGGTGATCGATAAGCAGCCGCTCAATTTCTGGCATCTGGGGCTGGTGATGCTGGCCTTTCCCAATGCCCGCATCATCCACTGCAGGCGCGATATCAGGGATAATGGCCTGTCCATTTTCGCCGAGGACTTCACGCCCGAGCAGCGCTGGGCGACAGACCTTGGCGATATCGTCCATTACTGGCGCGGTTACCGGCGGCTGATGGATCATTGGGCTGCGGCAGGCGATTTGCGGCTTATCGATATGCGCTACGAGGATCTGGTCCGCGATCTCGAAGGGCAATCGCGGCATCTGCTCGATTTTCTCGGGCTCGACTGGGACCGTTCGGTCCTGCATTTCCATGAGAAGGATCGGGCCGTGCAGACACCGAGCCGCTGGCAGGTGCGCAAGCCGCTCTATAATTCATCGAGCGGTCGCTGGCGGGCTTATGAAGGCCAGCTCGGTCCGCTCATCGCCGCAGCGGATGACCATGGTTAGGGCCATAAGTCGCCTGCGTATCGCCGCTCGCGTGCTGGCTGCGATCTTCGGTGCCTATGCGGTGACGGCGGGCATGACAGCGCTCATCGCGGTGCTGCTGGTTCGGATCACCGGTGTTTCGCGCCCGGATGCGCTGATGGCTGGCAGCATGATCGGCTATTTGCTGTTCGCCCTCCTGATGCTCTGGTGCTTTGCCGAGCGGCGTCTGGCGCGTGTGTGGCTCGTGCTGCTGGGGGCGGCTCTGGCAAGCCACCTCCTCGCCATGTGGACCGAACCCACCTTACCGGTGAGCGGGCCAGTGGACGGGCCAGCGGATGGGCCGGTGACAGGAAGCGCATCTTGACCGCGCCTGCCAGCCCTGACGATCCCGGCGGCCTGCGTCTGGCGCTTAACTGGTTCCACACCTGGTTCGGCCTCTTCGCCGGTGGATTGCTGTTCCTGATTTTCTGGACCGGTACGCTCGCTGTATTCGACCGTGAGATCGACCGCTGGATGATGCCGGATACCCGCAAGGCGCAAGCGCCGGAGATTTCCGCCGACAAGCTTGTACCCATCGCGCAGCAACTCGCGCCCGATGCGCGCAACTGGACGATCACCCTGCCCGATGAACGCATCCCGGTTGCGCAGATCATGGCGACGCCTGCCGATGGCGCGCCGGTTAGCCGCTATGTCGATCCTGAAAAGCTGGAACTGCTGCCGGATCAGGGCACGCTGGGCGGAGAGCGCTTTTTCTATCCCTATCATTTCAGCCTGCACATTCATGCCTTCGGGACCGGGCTGATCCTCTGCGCGCTGGCGGCGGTCATCATGGTGGCGCTGTGCATCTCGGGCGTTGTCATTCACCGGAAGATCTTCGCCGATTTCTTTACTCTGCGCATCGTCCGCAAGCCACAGCGCACCACGCTCGACCTGCATAATCTCTCGGGCGTGCTGGCACTGCCTTTCCATCTGATGATCGCCTTTACGGGCATCGCGATTTTCACCTATACTTACCTGCCCAGCGCGCAGATGATCGTCTTCGCCAGCGACCCGGCTGCGGCAAGCGGTGGCTGGTTCGGCCGGCCGGCGGCGGGCGAACCGGATGGGCCGCTCGTCCCGCTCGACATGCTGCGCGACAAGGCGGCGGCGCGCTGGGGGGGTGACCGTCCCAAGGTGCTGCGCGTGTTCCATCCGGGTGACGCCAATGCTTATGTGGAAGTTCAGCGACCAAGCGCGCGCACCATTTCCTACCGCAGTGGCACACGGGCGTGGTTCGATGGTGCCAGCGGAGAGTTTCTCGCCGCGACGCCCTATACCGGGACCATAGCGGCCTATGAGTTTCTCTACGGCATTCATGCCATTCAGTTCGATCACTGGACACTGCGCTGGCTCTACTTCCTGTCCGGCCTTGCCGGTTGCCTTCTGATCGCCACCGGCATGCTGTTCTGGGCTCAGTCGCGGTGCAAGCGGCATGAGAAACAGGGGCAGCGAAGTGCCCGCATGGTCGAGGCGCTGTGCGCGGGTCTGACATCGGGCCTGCTGATAGCAACACTTGCCTTTTTCATTGCCAACCGTCTGCTGCCGCTTGATATGGAAGGACGGGCGGCAATGGAGGCCTGGATATTCCACATTGTCTGGACAGGGGCGGCTCTTCACGCATTCATTCGCCGCGAAACAGTCTGGGCCGAGCAGGCATGGGCAGTGGCGGGAGGATGCCTGCTGGCCCTGTTCCTCAATGCCGTGACCACCGGCGATGCCTTGCCCCTGGCGATCATGCACGGGCTCTGGTCCACGGCAGGCGTCGATCTGGTGCTGTTGGCCAGTGCCGCAATAGCCGTTTGGGCTGCGCTCAAACTTGGCAGACGTCACGCCCGGAAGTGCAAGCCTGCAATGCGAGCGACAGGATAGAAGGATGCAAGATACACTGCTGCTCTTTGCTGCTTTTGTGCTGGCGACACTGGGATTTGCATTGCTGGCCTTGAGCCAGAAACAGCATTGGCGGCGGCTGCGCCCTCATATTTCGACAGGGCCGCCGAGATGGTTGCGCCCGGCAGGCTGGGTCTTGCCGGGTCTGGCCGCTGTCCCGGTGCTGATCCGAGACGGATTGGCCTTTGGCTTACTGCTTTGGGCCGGTCTGCTCACTGTCTCGGCAATACTGATTGTCGGGGCCGTGCTTGTTTTGGATAAGCGGGCTGGAAAGTCTGATATGGAGACGCGTGATGCGTCCCTAACTGAAAGGTAATCCCGATGATTAAATTCAAATTACCAGCCTTGTTTCTCTCTATCGCAATGTTGGCGGCTTGTGGCCAAAGCGGCAGCGAATATGTCGGCAAATGGGTCAGTACCAAGAATGAGAAAAACACCATGGTGATCGACCGGAATGGCGACGGTTTCATGGTGCGCATTTCGGAAACCAGCTTTCTGACGGGCAAGCCGCGAAACAGGAACTTCCCGGCGACTTTAGAGGATGGCCTGTTGCATTTTTCGGTCGGTATGGGCGAGGTCACATTAGCTGTGGACGAAGCGACAGGCCATCTGACTGGCGGCAATGCCGACTATAAGAAACAGGATGAATAACCGGTTTTCGGTCACTCGGTGATGGTCGCGTTAGCCACGGCGATATCCACCATGAGTTGGCTGTCGGGATTAGAGAGAGCACCATATTTGACGGCGTTGGTAGCGAGTTCGTGCAGAAGCAGTGCTAGTGACGTCGAGGCGTTAGCACCCACGGTCGCGTCGCACTGCGCGACGGTGGGCACGTTATCGAGGCAGCGCAGCGCATCTACGCCAACCGCTGGTTCGCCAAGTTCGCGGCAAAGGAAAAGATCAGCGATGCCTCGCTTGCTGATGCTGTGCATCGGGCCGAGTCCGGCCTGATCGATGCCGATCCTGGCAGCGGCCTCATCAAGCAGCGCATCTCGCGCCAGGGTGGAGGAAAGTCCGGCGGCTATCGCTCGATCCTGATTTTCCGTTCAGGCGAGCGAGCCATATTCGTGTTCGCCTTCGCCAAGAGCGACAAGGCGAACCTGAGTGCGGCGGAGCTGAAGGTCTATCGCAAGGCTGCCAGCATCATGACGGAACTGGGCGATGACGAGATCGAAACGGAAGTTAATGCAGGCCGATTGGTTGAGGTGAAAGACGATGAGCAAGGTTAAGGCAAAGACATACAAGAGCGAGGCGATGGCCGCCGTCCACGAGATGATGGAGGGGCTTCACGACGCGGGCAGCATCGACAAGCGCACCATGCGCGAGTTCGATGAAGCCTGTCTTGCGCCTGCTCCGGTTCTGTCACCGGACGAGATCAAAGCGATCCGCGAAGCGGAGCATGTCTCGCAGCCAGTCTTCGCGCGCTATCTCAACGTGTCGAAGAACCTCGTGTCGGACTGGGAGCGCGGCGCGAAGAAGCCCGGAGGTCCGGCTTTGCGGCTGCTGTCGATCATTCAGCGCAATGGGCTGGGTGCGGTTGCATGACAGCGCTGGGCCGCTAGCCAGCCTGATCCGCCAGGAAAAGCGGACGGTCGGCTCCCAGGCCCGTCAAATCAGGCCCGGAGCGACCGACTAGGGCGCGTAGCTGGCAAACTATGAAAGCAGGAGGGAGCCGCTTCTCGACGAACCTCCCAAATTCCTTTGACGATGAGGGGAGGCCATAGCCCGCATTCTCAAAGCCCGGAGCGGTGCGCGACCACGTTACGAGGGCCGGAAGTGTCCGTGGAGCGATCCTCTTTCGTACAGGGACCCCGCTCGTTAGGCGGTTCGTTTGCAATCGGTCCTTTTAGAACCGTCAACCACGTCCGCTGTGAAACGCGAAATTGCGTGTTGTCATCGAGCGCCAATTCGCTCTGTCAACCTAATACGGAAAAGATCTAATTAAGTTGATAATTCGCACCGGACTGATAGCATTATTTAAATTTGCTATCACATAGAGGCGCATCATGCCAGCTTTGACCGTTCGCAACCTTCCCGAGGAGGTTCACCGCGCGCTCAAAGCGCTCGCGGCCAAGAACGGCAACAGCACCGAAGCGCAGCCTATCGGGGCGACGATGGCGAATGGGTCGAGAAGGCAATCTGGAATCGAGTGCCAGTTTTCGGCAAGCAACGGGACCGCGCGGCAAAGCTCAACACCGGCGATCAGATCTATGTCGAAGGCGAAATCGGGCGCACCAGCTATACGAAAGACAACGATCGCGTCTTCGTCACCAACCTGAAGGTCTTTCGCTTCGGGGTTCTCTCCCGGAAATAACCGGGAAGGCCTGCCCCGGCCGCCCTATATATTCAGAGACTATTGAAGGAGCGAAACGGGGCAGGGCGAGGGCAGAAAGCGCGGTGCCATGGCGGCGGCAAGCTCTCGCTCCCGCGCGGCCCTTCGGCCTTGCGGAGCATCGCCTTGCCCCGCCGCCTGCCGGGCTCGCTTGCGTGCGCATCCGGACGGCCTTCGCCGCCCCGATGCATAGCCAATCCCGCCTGCCGCGCGGCTGAAACAATGAAGGGTCTGGACCCCCTTCCTTCGGGGTCCAGACCCTGACAAATCACAGGCACTATTATCTATATTTAAGCCGTTAAGAGCTGATGCTCATTGTCC
Organism: Altericroceibacterium spongiae; assembly: GCF_003610805.1. Lineage (GTDB taxonomy): Bacteria > Pseudomonadota > Alphaproteobacteria > Sphingomonadales > Sphingomonadaceae > Altericroceibacterium > Altericroceibacterium spongiae. The sequence continues at coordinate 80,767 of NZ_RAPF01000008.1, forward strand.
GGTTTTTCCTGCATCGATATCACCTTATCAGGTGATATCTCGGCCGCCTTTTCAAGTATCAAAATCGCGCGCTCAATCCCGATCTTGCCAACTGCTTTGCTGAGCTGCTTTTCCTCTTCTTCACGGCGTTTCTGCTGAAGTTTTTTCTTGCGATCTCGCAATTCCTGTTCGGCCTTACGAATGGCTTCCTCTTCGCGTTCGAGTTTCGAACTCATACGGACTTCGAGTCATACTGATGTTGTTCCCCCTGGAATGATCTTAACGTGCCCTTCGATCCTTTTTTGCAAGTCCGTCATAAACGACGAACATTGCAAAAAAGGATCGAAGTTACCCACCGGGCTACGCCAGCGTGATAGGCGCGCTTCGCCCCATGGATAACTTTGATCCTTCACGATCAGGCAGCACCAGTTGATTGGTCGAAAGCCCTGGATTGCGAGGATCAAAATGACTGCCTTTCATGGATTGAATGACTGGCCATCCGGCCGGCCATGCCTCTTTTGTTGAAGGGCTCGTTCAATCGAAACCAGGGTTACGATCGACCGAGGAAAGGCAGGCGTCCCAGTCCCTGATTGACAAGCACACCCTATACGGCTGCCCCGTGGGCTAAGATATTGGTTTAAAACGAAAGAGGCTTTACCGCCTCGCGATGCTTTAAAGCATACACTCGACATACAACTTGATGCTATTTAGCATCGTGTTGTATTTTATGGCGCAAATACAGTAGTATACGTGTAGGCGATATGCCCTCACTCGCTCTTGGCCGACGATGTTAAATAGCATCACCAGCTATTATATAGACATGAAAAGCCGAAGCTGGTAATCACTCTCTCGCGATATCCGAACCAGACTCTTTTTATGGAGTTTGGTTTTATGAAAAACACAAAGCGTATTCAAATTACGCTGCGCCTTGATCCGCAAACCATGCGTGAGATTGAGGCGCTTTGCCGTGAAAATGAGCAAAGTGTTTCCGATGTTTGTCGGTCATTGATCAACGCAGGCCTGCCATTTTACAAGAACAAGACTGGCGTGGATTTGAGCCGGGTACTCCTGCTGCTCGAAACGATCTATCTGACTATGACTTTGCATCTCCAGGAGGATGAGCCAGAGCTCTTCGCACGTATCGATAAACTGGCCCGTTCGCATGTGGATGAACATCATGCGTAAGGACATCCGGTTCAGCAACAAAGCCCTCACGTTGCAGCATCGTTCCGCACGCGGAAAGGTAAAGCGAAACGCGAATAAATTTACGCGTGGATCACAGCTCTTCAGTCACGAAATGCGCATGATCTGGGCGGGCCTTCGAGTACCCTTTTACATATGGTGTGCCACTTTCGTTATCTCGCTCTGTGGCCTCACCTATTTCTATCTCGCCAATCACGAGGCACAACTCATCATCCGGCTGTGCAAATGGCATGGATGAAAGCGAAGAATACCCTCATCGCTTCAATCGTCACTGCCTGTGTCATTTGCATTCCTTTTACGCTCTGGTTTTTCAATTTTTCGACCCGCCGCGGGCGAGACATTCTGACCGAACGTCATGAGCGCGGCGCTGCAAATGGCGATATGGGCATCTCGAAAATCCATGGTGTTTGATGGTGCCGGGTGTTCACTGTCTTTGGTTTGCAAAGGAGCCAGTGATTGAAGGGGCGCCGGGGGCCCTCTGATCTTTCGAACCGCTAAGAGGCGTTGAGAGCAGCGCAGGATCTGGCAGCGGTGGTGGACTTCGCGATTTTCTCTGAGGCTGCGGGGCGGCGCTGAAACCCGCGCGGCAAAGGCGGACACCGGCCTTTGCCCCTGTTCTCATGCTCAGGATTTCGGCTTTGCGGGCGCTGTGATGGCTATATCTGCATCCTTTCGTTCACTTGGGCAAAGGAATTGAACCGTCAATAAGGCAGATAATCTTTTTTCTTCAATACCTTGTGCATATTTTACTGCAAAAATGTCGCATGGATGCCATATTTTTCAGGTTGCTAATGGAGGTTTTCCGGATAACCTGATTCTGTTTGCCGATTATTTCTTTAGTGATGCTTTGTGAAAGGGTGATGGAGCTGTTCCAAAACACGCATAACATTGCCCGCACAGGAAAAATGGAAAAATCACATTGGACTTTCCTTGGAGCGGTCACTGTGATTTTTCTCACAACCGGCTGCTCTTTTGCTCCGGATTATACCCGCCCCAAGCAGCCCGTCCCCCTGAAATTCGAGAATGCCCAGTCTCAAGGAGCCTCGATTGCCGGGATCGGTTGGCGAGACTTCTTTCGGGAAGCCGAATTGCAGCGCCTTATCGACCAGGCGCTCGCTCATAATCGTGACATTCGTATCGCGGCAGCCCGGGTGGAAGAAGCGCGCGCAAACTGGCGCATCGAGGGGGCCCCGCTTTATCCGCAGCTTGATGCAGTGGGAACCGGAACGCGCGGGCGCACCTTGTTTACGCTCCCGGGTGCCGGCCTTTCACCAGTCGATACGCGCCAGATCAGCGCGCAACTGAGTGCCAGCTGGGAAATAGATTTCTGGGGGAGACTGCGTAATCTGCGCGATGCTGCAAGATGGCAATATCTGGCAAGTGAGGAATCCCGCCGGGCAGTCGCGACCGATCTGGTGGCACAGGTGGCCAATGGCTACCTGCTTGAACGGGAATATCAGGAGCGTGAAGCGCTGGCGCAACGCTCGATTGAAACGCGCGAAGACTCGCTCAGGATCATGCGGCGACGTTATGAAGTGGGTTCCGGTTCCAGGCTCGATATGGCTCAGGCGCAGATTCTGCTGGCGCAGGCCCGAACGACTTTGCAGTCTCTCCAGCAAGACCGGGCAGTTAATCGTAATGCGCTGGCTTTGCTTGTTGGACGTTCTGTGGAAATCGGGCCCGGATCGCTCCGATTGACAGAAGAACGGCAGGATTTCGCCTTGCCGCCGGGATTGCCCTCTGACTTGCTCGTTAACCGGCCAGATATTGTCGCAGCAGAATATCAGCTTCTGGCCGCCAATGCGAATATTGGGGCGGCGCGGGCTGCGTTTCTGCCGAATATCAGCCTGACGGGAGCCTATGGTACGATGAGTGACGAGCTCGACGGCCTGTTTTCCGATGGCAGTGAAGTGTGGAGCTTTACCCCGACACTCAGCGTTCCCCTATTCAATGCCGGAAGGCTGCAGGGCAATCTGGAAGGCGCCAGAGCCCGTCGCGATCGTGCAGTGGCAGAATATGAGCGCACGATTCAGGTGGCCTTTCGCGACGTTTCGGACGCTATGGTGCGCCGGCGGCAATTACGGCGCCAGGTCGATACAACGCGGGAGCTGCTCGAAGCCCAGCGCGAGCGGGCAAGACTGGCACAATTACGTTTTGACAGCGGGCGCTCCGCATATCTGGAAGTGCTCGATGCGCAGCGGGATCTGTTCAATGCCGAACAAACTCTCGTGCAGTTAAGGCGTGCAGAGATTGCCAGCGTCGTAGCCCTTTATTCGGCTCTCGGCGGCGGTTTCGCAGCGGTGCCGGATGCGACTATCGAGCAGACACAGGCAACTGGGGAAGAGCAGCAATGAGGCAGGTGACACGAAAAACCTGGATTGTCAGGGGTGCTATTGCAGTGCTTGCCATAGTCGTTGCTCTGATTATCTGGCAGGCAACCCGGCCTTCGGGACTGCCTGAGGGCATTGTGAGCGGGAATGGCCGTCTTGAAGCGGTCGAAATCGACGTTTCAGCGAAATCGCCCGGACGTATTAAAGACATTATGGCCGATGAAGGCCAGCTGGTGAAGGCAGGGCAGGTCGTTGCCCGAATGGATGTAGCGACGCTTGAAGCGCAATTGTCGGAAGCCGAAGCCCAGCTCGCTCAGGCGCGCAATTCGGTCAGAATCGCTGAGACACAGGTGATCCAGCGTGAAAGTGAGCATGCCTCTGCGCTTGCCGTGGTGCAACAACGCGAGGCGGAGCTGAATGCTGCGCGCAAACGTCTCCGGCGATCGGAAATACTCGCTCGTGAAGGGGCCACCCCGCAACAGGAACGGGATGACGATCAGGCGACGGTGCAGGGCTCCGAAGCCACTGTGGAGGCAGCCCGTGCCCAGCTGGCTGCGGCGCAGGCGGCTATCGTGGTAGCGCGTAGTCAGGTGATCGGTGCGAGGTCAACGGTGGATGCAGCCCGGGCTACGATTGAGCGCATTAAATCCGATATTGCAGATAGTGTCTTGCGGGCCCCCCGTGATGGCCGGGTTCAATATCGTGTGGCGCAGCCCGGCGAAGTCGTGCCTGGTGGCGGACCTGTGCTCAATCTGGTTGATCTGACCGATGTAACCATGACGTTTTTTCTGCCGGAAGTGGTGGCCGGGAAAGTGGCGATCGGTAGCGAGGCACGTCTGATACTCGATACGGCGCCCGATTATGTGATACCTGCAAAAATCAGCTTTGTGGCCGATGTCGCGCAGTTCACGCCCAAGACAGTAGAAACCGAGAGCGAGCGGCAGAAGCTTATGTTCCGGGTAAAGGCGCGGATCGATCCGGATCTTCTCCGTCGTCATGTGCAACGTGTGAAAACTGGTCTGCCGGGCATGGCTTATGTGCGGGTCGACCCCGATACTCCGTGGCCCGATGAACTGGCAAAAGTAGTGGAAGAATAGCTGATGTCAGATCAGCACCCGCGCGATCAGACGGAGCAGGTTGTCCGTATTGCCGGGATTAGCCATCATTATGGCAAGACACAGGCGCTGGATGATTTTACGCTGACTATTTCTGCTGGTCAGATGATCGGTTTGATCGGCCCTGACGGGGTAGGCAAATCCAGCCTCCTTGCACTTATCTCCGGTGCACGGGCATTGCAGACAGGCCGGATAGAAGTCTTCGGTGGCGATATTTCCGATCATACGCACCGCAATGCTGTATGTCCGCGCATTGCCTATATGCCACAGGGACTGGGTAAGAATCTGTACCCGACCTTGTCGGTGGAAGAGAATTTGCAATTCTTCGGGCGACTGTTTGGTCACGATGCGCTGGAACGCCGCCGGCGTATTGACGGATTGACACGCAGCACAGGACTGGACCCGTTTCTGTCACGACCGGCAGGGAAATTGTCGGGCGGGATGAAGCAGAAGCTGGGACTATGCTGTGCGCTTATTCACGATCCTGATCTCCTGATCCTTGATGAGCCAACGACAGGTGTCGATCCACTTGCTCGATCCCAGTTCTGGGATCTGGTTGCCAGTATTCGACATCAGCGCCCGCATATGAGCGTTATCGTTGCCACGGCCTATATGGATGAAGCACAAGGTTTCGACTGGCTGGTGGCCATGGATGACGGAGCCATTCTTGCGACGGGAACGCCTGCTGAACTGCTGGAACGGACGGGGCAGGGCACCCTCGAAACAGCTTTTGTCGCATTACTCCCGGAAGAGCGTAAGCGTGGTCATGAACCGGTTACAATTCCGCCTCTGGAAAACGATGATCAGGACATAGCGATCGAAGCAAGCGAACTGACGATGCGCTTCGGTGATTTTGTGGCGGTAGATCATGTCAGTTTCCGCATCCGCCGCGGAGAGATCTTCGGGTTTCTCGGGTCGAATGGTTGCGGCAAATCGACAACGATGAAAATGCTCACGGGCCTGCTTGCTGCAAGCGAAGGAGAGGCCTGGCTTTTCGGGCGCAAAGTGGATGCGAATGACATCGCTACGCGGCAACGGGTCGGCTATATGAGTCAGGCCTTTTCGCTTTATAGCGAATTGACGGTTCTGCAGAATCTCGAATTGCATGCCCGCCTTTTCCACGTACCAAAGGATGAGATCCCGCAGCGCGTCGAAGAAATGATAGAGCGTTTCGGTCTTGCTTCGGTGCGCGATGATTTGCCTGAAAAGCTTCCGCTTGGCGTAAGGCAGAGGCTCTCTCTGGCCGTTGCCATGGTGCATAAACCCGAATTGCTGATCCTTGATGAGCCCACTTCCGGCGTGGATCCTGTTGCCCGCGACTCTTTCTGGCGGTTGCTGGCCGAATTGTCGCGTCGCGATCGGGTGACGATTTTCATTTCGACTCACTTTATGAATGAGGCGGAGCGATGCGATCGTATTTCGATGATGCATGCGGGCCAGGTGCTCGATAGCGATGCACCCGACAAGCTTCGGGAAAAGCGTGGCGCCAGCACATTGGAAGAAGCCTTTATCGGCTATTTGCTCGAAGCTGCCGGAAAATCGGCGGATGAACAGCATGAAGACACATCTATGCATATCGAAAGCGATTCCTCAGAACCGGTGAAGAGAGGTCGCTTCTTCAGCCTTCAGCGTATGGTGAGCTATGTCTGGCGCGAAGCGCTGGAGTTACAGCGCGACCCGGTGCGCGGGACACTGGCATTGGTCGGGTCGATTATTTTGCTGCTCGTTATGGGCTATGGCATCAGCACGGATGTCGATAATTTGCATTATGCGGTGCTGGATCGTGATCAGAGCAGTGCAAGCGCGCGCTACCAGCTCGACATATCCGGATCGCGCTATTTTATCGAACAGCCGCCAATCACCGATTATGAAGATATGGACCGGCGATTGCGCAGTGGTGATCTGGCGCTGGCGCTTGAAATTCCGGCGGGTTTCGGCCGGGATCTGACACGTGGAAGAGATGTGGCCATCGGCGCCTGGTTTGACGGCGCAATGCCGCAGCGTGCGGAAACGGTGCAGGGTTATATTCAGGGCATGCATCAGCATTGGCTGGCCGAGCAATTGCGTATGCAAGGGGGGCTAGACAGCAATTCTGCCGGCAATGTCTCGATCGAAAATCGTTTCCGCTACAATCCCGATGTTGAGAGCCTTCCCTCCATGGTCCCCGCGGTGATCCCGCTGCTGTTGTTGATGCTTCCAGCCATGCTGACAGCGCTTGCCGTGGTGCGGGAGAAGGAAATGGGATCGATCATCAATCTTTATGTGACACCGGTCACACGATCTGAATTCATGCTCGGTAAGCAACTCCCTTATGTCGCACTGGCCATGATGAACTTCGCAGTCATGGTAGGTATGGCTGTATTCCTGTTTGATGTGCCGGTGAAAGGCAGCCTGTTGACACTGACGCTGGCAGCCCTGCTTTTCTGCATCACGGCAACAGGTATGGGGCTGCTGGCTTCCGCTATAACCCGCAGCCAGATTGCGGCGATGTTCCTGGCCATGGTGGGAACATTGATCCCGGCGGTTACCTTCGGCGGAATGATCGATCCGGTGTCGTCTCTGGAAGGGATCGGCCAGCTGATCGGCCAGATTTTTCCGGCAAGCCATATGTTCACAATCAGCCGGGGCGTATTCAACAAGGGCCTCAATTTCAGTGACCTTGTGGGTTCTTTCTGGCCGCTCTTGCTGTCTGTCCCGGTGATCCTTGGTTCCTCTATAGTCCTTTTGAGCAGGCAGGAGAGCTGAGATGAAATATAAGTTTCTCAATATCTACCGCCTTGGGGTCAAGGAATTGTGGAGTTTGTGGCGCGATCCGATCATGCTGGTCCTGATCGTCTTCACCTTCACTTTTTCCGTTTACAGCTCGGCTTCTTCCATGCCTGAAACATTACACAATGCGCCTATTGCCATTGTTGATGAAGACCGCTCGCCTTTGTCGCAGCGAATAGTATCGGCTTTCTATCCGCCGCAATTCATGCAGCCGGTTATGATTGCACCGTCTGAAATCGATCCCGGAATGGATTCGGGTGTCTATACTTTCGTGCTTCACATTCCTGCCGGATTCCAGCGCGATGTGCTGGCGGGCAGGACTGCCGAAATTCAGCTCAACACTGATGCGACCCGCATGACGCAGGCTTTTACCGGCAGCGGCTATATTCAGCAGATAGCGCTGGGAGAAGTCGAGGAGTTTGTCAGTCGAACCCGCAACCGGCAAAGCTCGCCAGTCGAGCTGGAATTGCGGGCACGGTTCAATCCTACGCTCGATAAGTCCTGGTTTGGCGGACTTTCCCAGATCATTAACCAGATTACCATGTTGTCCATCATTCTGACCGGTGCGGCCCTTATCCGGGAGCGTGAGCACGGGACTATCGAACATCTGCTGGTTATGCCTGTCACTTCTGCAGAAATCATGTTGTCCAAAATATGGTCTATGGGGCTTGTCGTTCTGCTCGCCTCGTTTCTGTCGCTGAAACTGGTCGTTCAGGGTATGCTCGATGTGCCGGTTATCGGTTCGTTGCCGTTATTTTTCACTGGCGCCGCCCTGGTTTTGTTTTCGACCACATCGATGGGGATTTTTATGGCAACGCTGGCGCGCAATATGCCGCAATTCGGTATGCTGGCTGTGCTGGTGCTCTTGCCGCTCCAGATGCTCTCCGGCGGCACCACACCGCGCGAAAGTATGCCGGATATCGTGCAAGATATCATGCTGGCGGCCCCAACCACGCATTTTGTGGAACTAGGGCAGGCCATTCTGTTTCGCGGGGCGGGATTTGATGTGGTCTGGCCGCAAATGCTGGCAGTCACCGTAATCGGCGGGGTCTTTTTTATCATTGCGCTTTCCCGTTTCCGTAACACCATTTCATCAATGGCCTGATCCGTTCATTTCCTGTCTTTCCGGGCTCAGTTATAAGGCATGAAAAGGGAGTGGAGCATGACGCGCGATATTTCGGATTCTCTTCGGTGGTACGGGCTGGCGGCAGCAGCGATTCTTGCTGTCGGTCTGATGGTGGGTGGTTATCTGCTCGGCAACGGTCTTGTCCGGGCGCGCCATGCCGACCGGTCGGTGACGGTGCGCGGGCTGGCCGAGCGCGACGTGACGGCCGATCTTGCCACCTGGACGCTGACCTATTCCGAACAGGGTACCAATTTGCAGCAGGTGCAGGCCAGTATCGACCGCGATACGGCCACGATCCGCAAATTCTTCAGCGATCTGGGCATTCCCGATGAAGCGCTGCAACCGGCAGGGGCAGGGGTGAACCAGTCTTTGCGCAACGGTGTGCAGACCGTCACCATCAATCAGCGGTTGCAATTGCGCACCACCGATATCGCCAAAGCGCGCAAGGCGGTGGCAAGCCAGTTCGATCTGGTCCGGCAGGGCGTGGTTCTGCAGGAAGGTTCGGGGATGGAATACAGCTTTACCAGGCTGAATGAAATCAAGCCGGAAATGGTTGCTGAAGCCACCCGCGATGCACGCGCCGCCGCCGAACAATTCGCCAAGGACAGCGATACGCAGGTAGGCGGTATCAAAAATGCCACGCAGGGTTATTTCTCCGTACAGCCGCGTGATGGCGACGGGGGCGGCTACGGTGTTGCCGACACGCCTTATAAAAAGGTCCGTGTGGTCACGACGGTGAATTTCTATCTCGACTGATCGCCGCGCTTGACGCCTATCATGTGTGTTTGAATCCGGTGCCGTGCTCCTTTTTTGGAGCACGGCATTATTTTTGCGATTTTTCCAAGGCTGATCGCATCTGCCTCCGTCCTCACAGACAAAGGATATGGAGGGAATTTTCATGCGTCACTATCTGCTTGCCACCTGTGCCATTGCCGCTTTGTCGCCTGCTCTGGCGGTTCCCGCCCTGGCGGAGACCGTTTCCGAAGATGTAACTGAAACCCTGCGGACCTCGACTATCAAGGATGGGGCACCCGATTTCATCACCATTGCCGAAGGTGCTTCGGTCACGCTCGAAGACGGGGTGGCCGTCTGGCAGGACAGCAATCACGATGTCACCAATGAGGGCACGATTGCAATCGAGGATGGCGATCCGGGCAGTACCGGCATTTCGTCCACAGCCGGGGCGCAGGGCACTATCGAGAATAGTGGCACCATCACGGTGGATGAAAGCTATGAAGGTGAAGACAGCGATAATGACGGCGATCTCGACGGGCCATTCGCTGTCGGGTCGAACCGCGCTGGTATCCGCACACTGGGCGCGCATGAAGGCGATATTCTCAATAGCGGCACTATCGCGGTAGAAGGAAAGGATTCCTTCGGGATCGTGCTGGGCGGTGCGCTGACCGGCGATCTGTCCAATACGGGTGATATCAGTGTAGTGGGTGATCGCAGCGTGGGCGTGCAGACAGGCGATATTACCGGCGATGTGACACTGGGTGGATCGATCGGCGCGCAGGGTGAAGACGCGATGGCGGTGCATCTGGGCGGCGATGTGACCGGCGCGGTGACTGTCACCGGCGATCTGGCTGTTACCGGCTACCGCAATACCAGCGCACCTTCGGATACGTCCAAGCTCGATGCCGACGATCTGTTGCAGGGCGGCCCGGCGCTGCTGATCGAAGGCGATGTGACCGGCGGGGTGCATATTGCCGGGGCTTCTGGCGAAGGCGAGGAAGCGAGCGAGGCGGCCAGCGTTATTTCCTATGGTGCGGCGCCCGGTGTACTGATCGGCGGCACTGAAGGGGCGCTCACGCTCGGCCCGGTGGCCGATAATGGTGATGCGTTCGGGCTGGTGGTGGACGGTACGGTCGAAGGGCGCGGGGTCTATGCCGGCGTTTCTGCCACCGGTCTGCAGATCGGTGGACGCGGCGGCGCGGTGACTGTCGCTAACGGGATGAGCGTTGGCGGTGGGATCGGCGCGAATTCGACCGATGCAGCCGCTACCGCGCTCCATATCGGTAATGGTGCGAGCGTGCCGGTGCTACGTGTATCGGGCGCGCTGGCGGCGGTGAGCGGGAATAGCGATACATCGCAGGCCACGGCGCTGCTGGTGAATGAAGGCGCTACCGTGACCACTATTCGTAACAGTGGCAGTATTTCGGCCGAGACCGGCGCCAAAGGCACTGCTCGGGCGATCCATGACAAAAGCGGGACGGTGGCGCTGATCGAAAATAGCGGCAGCATTGCAGCGAGCGGCGCCGGGGAAGGGCGCGCCATCGCCATCGATCTCTCCGCCAACGCCTCGGGCGCGACGATACGTCAGACCGAAGTGGCCGAAGATGTCGAGGCCCCTTCGATCACCGGCGATGTCCGTTTCGGCAGTGGCAACGATGTGTTCGAAGTGGCTGACGGCACGGTAACGGGCAATGTCGCTTTTGGCGCGGGGGATAACCAGCTTACGCTTTCAGGTGATGCCGAAATGGCGGGCGATGTCACTTTCGGTTCGGGTGCAGATGCAATGAGCCTTACCGGACAATCGGTCCATCATGGCACGGTCGATTTCGGCGGTGGCGCCGATACGCTGAATATCGGCGGCGACGCCGTTTTCACCGGCGGGCTGGCAAATGCAGGGTCGCTGGCGGTGAATGTCTCGGGCGGGCAGTTCAATATCCATACACCGTCTTCCATCGCTTCGCTCGATATGGGGGAGAATGCCACGCTCGGCGTGTTGCTCGATAAGGAGGAGGGTGCAGGCACTTTGCTCAATGTGTCGGGCAATGCCAGCTTTGCCGGAGGCGCGACGCTGGCGCTGCAACTGGCCGATGTAAGCGACGCCGAGGGCCGCTATACCGTGCTGCAGGCCGGATCGCTCGACGGACTGGACGGGCTCGAAACCGATACCGCTCTCATCCCCTTCCTGTTCAAAGCAAGCATTGCCGAGGATGCGGGGGCCAATCAGCTTGCCGTGGATATCGCCCGGCGCGATGCGCAGGAACTGGGCTTTAATCGCTCGCAGGCCACCGCTTACGATGCGATTTTTGCCGCTCTTGGCGAGGATGACGAAATCGGCGGGGTGTTCCTTGGCATTACCGATGGCGATCAGTTCCGCGACACGGTCAACCAGATGCTGCCCGATCATGCGGGCGGCGCTTTTCAGGGCATCAGTCTGGGCACGCGCGCTTTTATCAGGCAGCTCGCCGATCCGCATAATCCGACTTATGAGATGGGCGGGCTCGACATTATCGTCAGCGCCGCCGGATGGGATCTTAACAAGGATCAGGGCGAAACGGCGGCTTTCGACGAGGGCGGCCTCGGCTTCTCGCTGGCGGCGCAGAAGGATATCGGCTTCGGGAAACTGGGCCTGTCGGGCACCTGGCTGTGGAACGATTATACAAGCGGCGGTGACGATAATCGCATAACCTCCGATACGTATGAACTCGCTGCCTTCTGGCAGGGCCAGTGGGGCGGCATTGCGGCTTTCAGCCGCGCTTCGATCGGGACGGTCAATTTCGATGGCCGGCGCAATTTCCACGGAATGGATGGCAGCGACCAGATCGACCGTGAAGTTTCGCGCAACTGGGACGGCACGATGATGTCTTTCAGCGGCGGCGTGTCGGGTGAAGGCGGTGGCCGGATGTTCTTTTTCCGTCCGGCGCTGAGCTTCGATTATATCCGCCTCGAAGAAGACGGCTATAGCGAAACCGGTGGCGGCAAAGGCCTCAATCTCATTGTCGAGGACCGCACCAGTGACGAATTTGCTGTAAATGGCAGCATGACTGTGGGTGTCGATCTCAAGGGAACGACCAATCAGGCGACAGGCTGGTTCCGGCTCGAAACCGAGGGTGGCTGGCGTGAAATTGTCGGCGGATCGCTCGGCGCGACCACCGCTCATTTCGAAGATGGGGAGCGGTTTACGCTGGAGCCCGAGCAGGTCGACAGTGGCTGGTTCGCCCGTCTGCGCGCCGTTGGCGGCGCCAGCAATTACAGCTTTACGGGGTCTGTCGGCGCAGAGGACCGGCTCGACGATGTGGCCTTGACGCTGCGCGGATCGGCGCGGATGCGTTTCTGACCCGCGCAAAGCCATGGCGCTGTTGGATTTTCGCGACCGGCCAATGATCCCGTCGGTCGCGAAAATCGCCCTAGCAGCCGGCCGTGCCATGCGGGGAGCCGTGGTATGGCGACGGGCCGCCCGGTTCCCGGCCACTCCGCCCCCCCAAGCGAGGCCGGGAACCGGTTAGCCGGGCAGATTAGACGGAAAGAGCTGTTCCCTTCCGCTCAATGGCAGAGGAACAGCGGCACCTGGACGTTGCTGAGCATTTCCCTTGTCACCCCGCCGAATACGCGCTGGCGCAGGCGTGACTGGCCGAAAGCGCCCATCACGATCAGACCCGCACCCTTGCTCTGAGTAAATTCATTGAGATCGGTCGCCACCGATTTCGATGTGTCTTCGAGCTTCGTGACCTGACTGGCAATGCCATGATGCGACAGGAATGTCTGCGCGGCTTCGGCCGCAACATCGTAATCCGAACTGCCCGCTTCATGGCTGGTGACGATATCGACCGAAGCGGCTTTGGCAAGCAGCGGCACGGCGGCACGCAATGCGCGTGAACTTTCAGAGGTGCCTTTCCATGCCACGACAGCAGGTGCGGTGACATCGAAAGCGCTGCTGCTTTGCGGCACCACCATTACCGGCGTCTGCGTTTCGATGGCGAGTTCGCCCGGCAGCGAGGAATAGCCCGGTTCGCCGGTTTCCTCGTCACACGCGCCAAGCAGCACCAGATCGCTGAGACCTGCCTGCTGGAAGAGACGTGTGACGACCATGCCTTCCTGCTCCATCCAGTCCCATTCGACACCACTATCGGCGAGCTTGCCATTGAGCGTTTCATGCATCCGGGCGGCATTGCTGCGCTGTTCAGCGGCCATCTGGGCGATTAGCGTGCCATAGACGTCATTGGGCATGAAGAATTCGTAAGGCGTGGCATGCAGGCAGGTCAGATGCCCGTCAAAACTGCGCGCCAGATCGACGGCGACTTTCAGCCGCGCATCCAGACAGGAATCGTCATGCACATGAACTAGAAAGGAACGCATAGTGAGTCTCTCCTCTTCATTTTCAACAATCATACAGAACAGAACATGACAGGCGACGATTGACCAGACCCGATCAGAACTATCTCTGTAGAAGCGCGACAATGATAGAGATTTTGCAGCATTGTGTCTTTGCTATGGAGCAATTTACCTGCCGCAGCCTTCATTTCCGGTAATCGCTGATGGGAGAGAGGCTGCAATTACTTGTTTCGGCAGAACAATTCCGATTTGCGCAATTCCAGCTCGGCCTTTTCGCCTTCCTGCAGCACCGCGCTGACCTGCCCTTTCGGCGTGCCGAGGCCGACATTGGCCGGACCGTCTATCTCGCATAATACGCCTTCATTGATCGAATGGCAGGCATTTTGCAGCCGCTTATATTCGGCAGCATCGCTTTCATCCACCGGATGAATGGAAAAGGATACCATGGCCGAGCCGCCGAACAGCGTGGTCCACAGCCCGCCCAGCATATTGACTCGCCATTCGTCACCCGGCCCGGCTTGCGGCCCTGCCGAACTGGCCCGCGTCTGATCCATCGCCAGATCCGGCCCGATCCTTTCGCAAAAAGTATCCGAAGCGGCAAAGGCAGGCGCAGCGGTGAAGAGAAAGAGAGCGGCCATTGCAGAATAATGTTTCATGAAATTCTCAGCCTGCACGCGAAGGGGAAGAAGGTTTTCCGGGCAAAATGTGGCACCCCTCAGGGCCAGCTCTAATGGCCGCTGCCGACATTGATCCCGACCGTAAAATCGTTACCCAGCCCTTTTTTACCGGGTTTGTCATCTGACTTTTCGATTTTTGCGGAAGCCTGCTGAAGCTGCGCCAGATTCTTTTGCAGACGGGCTAGTTCCGTGCGTGAAGATGAGGCAGCCTGCTTATAGGCTTCGCGCTCATTTTCGGCGCGAGCGAGGTCGGATTGAGTATCCTGCAGATCTTTTCGGGTTTCGGCCAGGTTCTCCTGCGTTTCGGCCATACTGTCCCGGAGCTGTTCGACGAGCGCCTGCTGTGTGTTTCGTTCCTTCTGCCATGCCTCTTTTTCCGGTGAAGCCTCGGGCTGTTCGCGTAGAGGTTGGGCCTGAATTTCGGGTTCGGCTTCCGGTGGCTTGTCGTCCAGCGCAGCCAGATCGGTTGCGCGCGCCGAAGCGGGCATATGGCTGGATGTGGATTGCATCATTGCGAACATCGACAGGACGAAGATCAGCACCAGTAGCATACTGGCCAGCGCATCGACAAAACCCGGCCATAAATCGAGATCCATCTGTCTTGAGCGCGATCTAGCCATTGGCAATCGCCTCCCGCGCGGTCTGTCCCTTATTCTCTTCGATATGCTGTGCGGCGCGTTGCAGCGCTTCGGAGAGAATTTCGTCGGGCGGGCGATGCTGGCTGCTGGCAATCAGCGCTTCGATGGTTTCGAGCCGGGCCAGCGCTTCTTCCATCATCTTGCCCTGAAGCTGCTGGACGGATTCCGCCAGCCTGGTGAAATCCCGGGCAAAAGGCTCGAGCGACTGGGCTTGCGGGGCATCGGTCAGGCGTGCCGCTTGTGTGGCCAGCGCCCGCTCGATCGTATCGACCCGCGAAAGCGCGGCTTCGAGACGCGTGGCCAGAGCATCCTCCCCCGCAGGCTGCGATCCGTAACCGGCCGTGCGCAGCGATAGCCATTCTTCGAAATCCTCATGAAACCGGTTCTGGGCGTGGCCGACCTGCAAATTCAGGAAGCTGAGGATCAGTGAGGTCGAAAGCCCCAGAAGCGACGCGGAAAAGGCCATGCCCATACCCTGCATCGGCCCCTGCAATCCGGCGCGCATCCTGTCGAAGGCTTCGGCCGGGGGTAGTCCTTCCGAACCCACCGAATTGATGGCTTGTCCGACCGATCCGACTGTGTGAAGCAGACCCCAGAATGTGCCGAGAAGGCCCAGAAAGATCGCGAGCCCCATCATATAGCGCAGGCTTTCGCGCTGTTCGTCGAGCCGAGAGCTGAGCGAATCGAGCAAAGTGCGATCGGTCACCGGCGTTGGAGGATGGCGCAGCAGATTGGCTGTCGCGGCGAGCAGACGCGGTGGATGTTCGAACGGCCCGCTTTCGGGATGCTGCGCATTCACCCAGCGGCTGACCTGTGTGAGGCGCCAGGTCAGCAGCAGCGAATAGGTCAGGCCGAGAACCAGAATAGCCACAATAATGATATTGAGAACGAGATTATGGGTGATGATCGGGATCAGTCGCGGGCTGAGAAAGGCGAGCAACAGAAGTACGATAATTTCGAAACCGAGGACCCGGTGAAGATAGCGCTTCAGATTATCGACGCGAAATAAACTTTCTGTCACGATTGTCCCCCTCAAATTGCACTGACTGCGCAATTCGCTGCAACGCAGCGTAGTTTGATCGGTGCGGCACTCATTATTTATATGCGTTACAAAGCGTTATTCACTGCTAAAACATATAAATAACTAAGTAATACAATAATTTAATTTGTATTGTATTTCGAATCATTCGATTTGAAGAGAAGGCTATAGTTTTGCTGCACTGCAATCATGCCTATTGAGGCGAAGCGGCCTTCCGGAGGGACTGGCTGTTTTTGCGGAATATCGGGAGGGTCATTATCCTGCTTCCGCGAATCCGTTGCGGCGGTTAAAAGCGCAGCATGACACATAAACCCGGCGCGGGAATGACCCTTATTGGCTGGCGCGAATATGCCGGGCTTCCTGCTTTCGGGATCCGCCATCTGCCTGCCAAGATCGATACGGGCGCCCGCACCAGCTCGCTTCATGCTACCGATATTGCGCTGTTCCAGCGCGAGGGCGAGCCGTGGGTACGGTTTCGTCTGGAGGATGGGCAGGGGGAGGCATTTTGCGAAGCCCCGCATGTTGCCCGGCGGGTGATTACCAGCTCCAACGGGCAGACGCAGGAGCGGCTGATCGTGAAAACCGATCTGCAATTGGGGCCTGAGCGATTCCGGGCCGAATTCAGTCTGGCAGACCGGTCGGACATGCAGTTTCCGCTGCTGATCGGACGCACCGCCCTGCGCCGCCGTTTTCAGGTCGATCCGGGCCGCTCTTTTCTTCTTTCGGACCTCGCCATGGCGCAAGAGGATCCGTTTCAGAGTTCTGTATCATGAAAATCGCCATTCTGGCGCGCAATGCAAATCTGTATTCGCATCAGCGTCTGGCCGAAGCGGCGCGCGAGCGCGGCCATGAGGTCGATATTCTCAACACATTGCGGGTGACGCTCAACATCACTTCGCACCGACCAGAAGCCTATTATAATGGTGAGAAGCTGGAGCGTTACGATGCCGTGATTCCGCGGATCGGCGCTTCGATCACCTTTTACGGGCTCGCCGTTTTGCGACAATTCGAGATGATGGGGGTTTGGCCGCTCAACGAAAGCGTGGCTATCGGGCGCAGCCGTGACAAATTGCGCAGTATGCAGCTTCTTGCCAAAGCCGGACTGGGGCTGCCCGTTACCGCCTTTGCGCATGATCCCAAACAGACCGACGATGTGATCCGCATGGTCGGCGGTGCACCGGTGGTCATCAAACTGCTCGAAGGCACACAAGGGATCGGCGTGGTGCTGGGCGAAACCGAGAAGTCGGCCAAATCGGTGATCGAGGCTTTTCGCGGCGCGAATGTGAATATTCTGGTGCAGGAATTCATTAAGGAAGCGGGCGGCACTGATATCCGTGTGCTGGTGGTGGGCGGCAAGGTGATCGCTGCGATGAAACGCACAGGCGCGCCCGACGATTTCCGTTCCAACCTCCATCGCGGGGGCAGTGCCGAGCTGATCCGCATCACGCCCGAGGAAAGATCCACAGCGGTCCGCGCCGCGAAGCGGATGGGGCTCAATGTTTGCGGTGTGGATCTGCTGCGCAGCAATCACGGCCCGGTCATCATGGAAGTGAATAGCTCACCGGGTCTTGAAGGAATCGAAAAGGCCACCGGCAAGGATATTGCCGGGACCATTATCGACTTCATCGAAGCCAATGCCCGGCCCGGCAAGACGGCCACGCGCGGGCGGGGTTAGGGCCGGGGTTTAAAGATCGGGCCCGGAGCAGCAATGCGAAGAGACAGGGCCTGCGGCTATTACCTTCAGGCCCTGTCTCATTTGCTGAGTAGCCTTAACTTTCCGCCGGAGCCGGTGTTTCGGCGCTATCTTCGGGCAGGGCGTTCATATCCGTATCGTTATCGGTGGTTATATCGCCGGTCGTATCGTCCATCATCGGTGTGGCCATTGTGTCGCTCTCTTCTTCCGGATGGCTGACTGCGACGCTTTCCTTGGCCGCTTCTTCGGTGCGGTCGCAGGCGCTGAGGCTGGTGGCCAGAGCCGCCATGCCGATTATCCAGACAATTTTCATTACGTCACTCTCCTGTATCAGACAGTTCCTTCCCCTGATGTCAGTCTATCAAAAGCAAGCTGCTGACCAAGGACAAAATCAATCAGGAGAACCATGTATGAAAATCAGTCCTTATTGAAATATTGTGTAATATATATACATTGGGGGTAAAGGAGATAGTCGATGGCTTCTGTGCTTCCCTCATCCATGCCCAACCGCAAGGATCTGACCGGTCCGGCTCTGCGGACTTTCTTCAATATTGCCGATAAATGGGGTCTGAAGGAAGCCGAACAAATGCGTCTGCTCGGGCTCGATAACCGCTCCACTTTCCAGTCATGGAAAAGGGGCGCGGTTGCGGCCATTCCCAAGGATGCGCTGGAGAGGATTTCCTATGTGCTGGGTATTTACAAGGGGCTGCATATATTGCTGCCACGCAGCGCCGATGAATGGATACGCAAGCCCAATACTGCCGCACCGTTCGGCGGACGGCCTGCAATCGAACGTATGGCCAGCGGCAATGTCGCTGATCTCTATGTGGTGCGCCAATATGTGGATGCGCAGCGCGGCTGATGACTATTCCGCAAACGGACCTGCACTGGCACCCGTGTTATCGCATCATTCCCAGTCGTTTCCCTCCCATCGCCTTGTTCGAGGATGTGGCCGACCCTGAGGATCTCGAAGCGGTCTATGCGCTGGAGGCGCTGACCAATGACCGTCTGCGCGAAGAAGCGGGCAATCTGCGTCTCGTCCCGCCCGAAGACCGTGTGTCGGGCCCCGGCACATCCCCGGTCATGGCGGCCTTCACCCATCTCAATCCGCTGGGCGACCGGTTTACCGACGGGACTTACGGCGTGTTCTATGCCGGGCGCACGCTGGCAACGGCGATTGCCGAAACACGCTATCACCGGGCCTGCTTTCTGGCAGCTACCGCCGAACCTGCGCAGGATATCGATATGCGCGTCTATGCGGTGAACTGCACGGGGACGATGCACGATATTCGCGGGTGCCGGGCCGAGCGGCCGGAACTGTACCACCCAGAGGATTATGGCGCGTCGCAAAATTTCGCCGCCCGGCTACGCGATCAGGGAGCAGATGGGATCGTTTATGACAGCGTGCGTTTCGAAGCGGGCGAATGCGTGGCGGTCTTCCGTCCCCGCCTGCTCAGCCATTGCCGACAGGAGCGGCACTTATGCTATGTCTGGGACGGGAAGACGATCCGCGATGTTTACGAAAAGCGGATGCTGGACGAGCCCGGCGGGTAGCAAGGCTCAGAGCCGCTGATCCGCCGCGCAGGTCTTGTCGATGAAATAATCATGGCAGGGCATTTTACGCGCGGCCTGCGCCAGATAGGCCCGGCGCTGTTTCATAAGGTTCGTCAGCCTGTCTGGGGGTATCATATCGGCTCGCGGATCGTAGGCGCGGGGTAATACCCCTTGACCGATTAGCACCGACACCCAGCTCGGTTCCCGATGCGATTCCATATCATACAGTGCGATATGACCTGAAGCGCCCCACAAAGCGAGCTTGTGTTGGAGAGTGTCGGGCAAATCCATCGCCGCGACATGACGCCAGAACGGTTCGCTGCGGCATGACCGGCAGTAATGCGCTATAATGAAATCGCGTATCCGTTCATATTCCAATGTGGTGCGGCGATTATATTCGTCTGCCAGAGCCGGTTCGGGCTGTCTGCCGGGCAGCAATTCGATGATCCGCGCGGCGCCGGTCTGGATCAGTTGCAGGGCCGTAGACTCCAGCGGTTCGAGAAAACCCGCCGCAAGGCCGATGGCAATTACATTCCCTTCCCAGAAGCGTTCCCGCCGGCCGGGTGTAAAACGCAGCATCCGCGGTTCACCCAATGCTTCACCCTCCAGCCCGTCGAACAACCGGGCCGTGGCTTCGTCATCGGACAGGAAGCTGCTTGCATAGACATGCCCGTTACCGGTGCGATTTTGCAGCGGGATGCGCCATTGCCACCCGGCTGTGCGCGCTGTGGAACGGGTGAAGGGTGTCAGCCGTCCTGCCCGCGCACTCGATATGGTCGCGGCCCGGTCGCAGGGCAACCAGTGGCTCCAGTCCCGAAAGCCCACATTCATGGCCCGCTCCAGTAAGAGCGATGCGAAACCGGTGCAGTCAATGAAGATATCGCCTGTGATCCGCTGTCCGTCCGCCAGATCGAGATGGGTGACGAAGCCGGTCTCCGAATGCCGGGCTGCGTGAAGGATGCGCCCTTCTACCCGTTTGACGCCGTGTTTTTCGGCTATTTTGCGAAGATAGGCGGCATACAGGGTCGCATCGAAATGATAGGCATGGCGAAATTCAGCCGCCTCGCCCTGCATGGCTTCGTGCGGTGCAAAACGATCCTGTGAAGCGGCGGCCCAGGGCATTGACCAGTCGTCGAGCGGCGGGATGGTGTTATCCTGCCGGTGGAGGCGCAACCAGTGATGATGCGGAGAGAGTGCGGCAATCGGTTCTCCGTAATCGCCAAAGCCATGGAAATGGCGCCGGCCGGTTTCGCCCCAGTCGACAAATTCGATCCCGAGTTTGAATGTCCCGTTAGTGGCGGCTACGAAATCGGGTTCATGAATATCCAGCAGCCGGTTGAGCTCGCCAATGACCGGCACGGTCGCTTCGCCTACGCCGATGATGCCGATATCCTCGGATTCGATCAGCGTGATCCGAGTGGAAGGGGCGGAGAGGTAGCGTGAAAGAACAGCCGCAGTGATCCAACCGGCTGCGCCGCCTCCGGCAATAACATAATGCATAGGCTGTCTCCCCTCCCATAATCCTCCAATCTGTAACGCTCCGATTACGGTTGCAGGTCAGTCGGGGTGGTAAAAGGCCATTCCCGGTTCGGGAGGGAACCGGGAATGGCAGGGAGGAATGGGTTCAGAACCGTGTGCGGACCACGAAAGCCACCCGGCGGTCGGTTGATGTCCAGCTGTAACGCGGCTTCAAATCGGGGTCGCCGACCTGCAGATAGGTCTTGGAGGCCAGCAGATTGGTGCCTTGCACACCGACCTTGAGATGATCGTTGACCTGCAGGAGGATGGAGGCATCGAGCTGCCCGTAATCTTCCGACCAGACTGGGTAATTGATGTTGGCCGCTGAGGTGGTGAGCAGATAGCTGGAGCGCCAGTTATAAGCTACACGTGCTGAAACACCGTATTTTTCGTAAATACCGGCGACATTATAGGAATATTTGGACATCCCTTCGAGCGGCAGATCCAGTCCCGCATTTTCGGTCTGGTTGGGATCGAACACATTGACTGCCGTATTCTTGCCGCCTGACGAATCCACCAGGGTGAAATTGCCGGTAAAACCGAGCCCGCTCAGCGCGCCCGGCAGAAAGTCGAAGAACTGTGTATAGGCCAGTTCGAAACCTTTGATTTTGCCCTTGGAACCGTTGGTTTGCCGGGTCATGGCGAAAGTGACGGTTTCACCATTGCTGGTATAGCTCTCTTCGCTGATGCCGGAGAAGATATAGTCTTTCAGCTCTTTGTAGAACAGGCCCAGTGTCAGGCTGTTCGCACGGCCGAAATAATACTCCATACTGGCATCGAACTGCTTGGCCTTGGTGGGCTTGAGATTGGGATTGCCCGAAGAACCGGTAAAGGCCGTGACCGCCCCGTTCACACCCGTGCCGTTTGGCTGGCCATTCTCGTCGAAAGAGAAGTTCAACGATGTATAGGGGTTAAGCTGGGCAAAGCTTGGCCGGACCATGGCTTTAGGCTCAGGACCTATTAAATTGCTTGCGTGGGGTATGATTGGTTGATTCAATGGTAGTGTCGAGGAGGCGCTGCCGATGGATGTACCGTTTTTGTTGAGCCGTGCGCAGCTGCGCCGGATTGAGCCGTTTTTCCCGCTGTCGCATGGTATCCCGAGGGCGATGATCGGCGGATCGTGTCGGGGATCGTCTACGTCATCAAGCATGGGCTGATGTGGCGCGATGCGCCCAAGGGTTATGGTCCGCATAAGACGATCTACAACCGGTTCGTTCGCTGGAGCCGCCTT
>NZ_RAPF01000009.1 GCF_003610805.1 Altericroceibacterium spongiae
TTCGGCAGGATCAAGGACTGGAGGCGCGTCGCAACCCGCTACGACCGTTGCGCCCACACCTTCATGTCCGCCATCTGCATCGCCGCTACCGTTTGCTACTGGCTGTGATCAATGAGTCCTGAGCCTAGATCTCGAAATCGGCGGACGTATTTCCGATTATAACACCACCGGTACCAGCTATACTTACAAGCTGCTTGCCGACTGGCAGGTCACGGACTGGCTGCGTCTTCGCGGCGGATATAATCGCGCCGAACGCGCGCCGAACACGGCAGAGCTCTATCTCGCCCCCGAACAGACCTTTGCTGTCGCGCCTGGTGGCGATGTCTGCTCGCGGGCGAACCAGCTCCCCTATTCAGCCAATCCTGGAGCCAACCCCAATGCCGCCCAGGTCGAAGCCCTGTGCCGGACGCTTATGGAGCGCTCGGGCAACCCCAATGCGGATGAGCAGTTCTATGACAATACCGTGCAACCTGCCGGGCCGGAATTCGTCTTCCCCACTTTGTCGGGCAATGCAGAACTAAAACCGGAAAAAGCCGATACCTGGACGCTGGGTGCCGTCATAGACTCACCATTCCGGTCTGCTGCGCTCAGCCGAATGCGGTTGTCGATCGATTATTATAACATCAAGGTGAAAGATGCGATCGGAGCGCAATCGGTCGATATTGCGCAGCGCCAGTGCTTCGATGCGGCCTTCAATCCCAATTACGATGCGGATTCGCCTTTCTGTGCCGGTATCGGGCGCAATCCGGTGGGAACGCTAGGCAATGTGATCACCACTTTCCTTAATAATGGCCGTTTCCAGACATCGGGGCTCGATATTCAGCTCGACTGGGCCGTCGACGCCGGGCCGGGCACGATCACGCTGAATTCGGTTTTCAATTATCTGATCGACATGAAATCCTCCGAATTGCCCAATCTTCCGGCAGTGGATTATGTTGGCACGCTCGGCCCTTCTAATAACGGCCTCAATGGCGGAGCCTATGAATGGAAGCTGTTCACCACGCTGGGCTATAATATCGGCCCGGCCAGCATCGCTCTGCAATGGCAGCACCTGCCGAGCGTGGACGATGAATCCGCAGCCAGTAATCCCAACACCACAATCACCGGTGCACCGAGCTACGATCTGTTCAATCTGAACGGGAGCTATGCGATTACAGATAAAGCGTCGATCCGCTTCGGGGTGGACAATCTGTTCAATAAGGAACCACCGCTGACAGGGGTGAACACAAACCCCACACTCGGCAATCTGGCCGGCGGGACTTATACGCCGAACAATGTCGGCTATTACGACCTGATCGGACGCCGCTTCTATGTCGGTGCGAACTTCAAGTTCTGATTGCCCTGACCGGATCGTTCACGGCCTCTCCCCACGCGGGAGAGGCCTTTTTTATCGGCGGCCGGACCGCTTACCCTGCCCGCCGGATCGCGCACGCTTTTTCTGGACAAAGTCATTTTCAGTCCACACAGTCCGATCCGAGAGGAATCGTGAGATACGTACTGTTATGGTGAAGCCGGGCCACCGGCATGAGCAATACGGTTTTGATGGGAGAGATACGGAATGGCTCAAGACAATATCATCTCTCTGCTCGACCTTCAGGTTCAGAGCGGATGCACGATCAGCCCCTATGTGTGGCGCATAAAATATGCGCTGAAACATAAGGGTTTCGATATAGATATTATTCCCAATGGGTTCACCGGAATTGCAGAGATCACCGATGGCTATTCGGATCGCGTCCCGGTTATCAAGGATGATGGAACATGGATCAAAGACAGCTGGCTGATCGCTGATTATCTCGACGAGAAATATCCTGACCGGCCTATGCTTTATGAAGGGCAAAGTCAGAAATTGCTGACCAAGTTCATCGATGGATGGATGTGGCAGACGATTATTTCGCCCTGGTTCCGGTGCTATATCAAGGATTATTACGATCATTCACTCGAACGCGACAAACCCTATGTCCGCGAAAGCCGGGAACGGACGTTTTTGGGCGGCCGGACAATCGAGGAAGTGGCTGAAGGACGCGAGGAACGTCTGCCTGAAGTCATTCCTCTCCTGCAACCCTTGCGTAATCTGCTGAGTGAATCGAAATGGCTGGGCGGCGACCAGCCCAAGCATGTCGATTATTGCGTGTTGAGCACCTTCTTATGGTGCGGTTCGATCTGCACTATCCCGCCACTGCATGACGACGAACCCCTGCGCGACTGGATCGAACGCGGGCTTGACCTGTTCGACGGTCTGGGCCGCCATCCCGGTATGCATCCGCTCTTCGGTCTGCCCGGTAAGACACCGCAGCCCCGTATGCCTGGCTGAACTACTCGCGCGCAGCCATGCGAGCGAACGATAATCGAACAGAGCAAGCGGAGAGGATGACATGATCAATGTAAACGGGAAAACCGCCTTCATAACCGGCGGGGCAAGCGGCATGGGGCTCGGCATGGCAAAAGCCTTTGCTGCAGCGGGCATGAAAGTGGTGATTGCCGATATCCGGCAGGAAGCGCTCGATGAAGCAATGGAGGAATTCGCCAATACCAATCTCGCCGTTTATCCGGTCAGGCTCGATGTGACGGATCGCGATGGCTGGGTCAAAGCAGTCGAGGAAGCCGAACAGCAATATGGCAATCTCCATGTGCTGGCGCTCAATGCCGGGGTCGGTATTACCGGGCCTATGTCCGAAGCGACCTATAAGGACTGGGACTTCAACATTCAGGTCAATCTGTACGGCGTGGTAAACGGTCTTGTGACCGTCCTTCCCCGAATGAAAGCGCATGGTGAGGAATGCCATGTCGTCGCCACAAGTTCGACCGGCGGTTTCTCCGCTGTAGGTTCGGCCGGGCTTTATTGCACGGCTAAATTCGCTGTCGCGGGTATGATGGAATCTCTTGCCACAGAACTCGATGGCAGCCCCATCGGAGTGTCCTGCTTTTTCCCCGGCCCGGTCACCACCAATCTCGGCATCTCGACCGGCGCAACCCGGCCCGACCATCTGCGCAATGAGGATAATACGGCAAAAAGCGGGACAAAAAGTGATGCCCCTAAAGCGCCCCCGCCTTTCGATACATCCGTCTTCATGTCGAAGGAAGAAGTCGGCAAACGCGTGCTGCGCGGTATTCAGCGGGGCGATCTGTTCATCATGACTCACCCTGAATTTACCGCAGGCATCAAAGCCCGGAACGACGCATTGCTGCGCGCGCAACCAGTTGAACCACGTAATGAAGAGCGCGCCGATGTCGTCGCCAAATTCGGCACGCTGCTGTATAATCCGATCTATGACAAACAGGATGTGCTGGATGGCCCTCCACTGACCTGACCGGTTTTCAGCCTTAAAGCGCCGCAAATTCTGCGGACTTCGCGGCGTTTCCTTTCTCTGATGACGCATTCACGGCAGGGGCTGCACAGCCCCTGATTTCTTGTGTTCGAAAGGATTTCTATCTGCACGAACAGTTTCGTTTTTTGAAAAACTATTGACAAAGCAACGATTGCTAAAGCATTAGCGCGGCCATGCCCGACAATGCCCCTGCCCCCTCGCCGCAAACCCTGTTTGCTCTGACCAATTCCCTGCAGCCGGTTCGTCGGGCCTGGATTCAGGTGGCGCGCGTAACGGTGGAATCGATGAACCTGTCTGTTCCGGTGGGCACTGCCGTTTTGATGACCTATCGTTACGGTCCCGATATCACGCAAAAGGATCTGGCCTTTGCCGTAGGAGTCAATTCGGGAGCACTGGTTCGCACGCTGGATCAGGCAGAGAATGCCCAGCTGCTTGAAAGAGCGGATTCGCCAACAGATCGCCGGTCGAAGATCGTCAACCTTCTCCCGGAAGGCCGGAAAGTCGCGCTGGAAATCGAAAAGCGGCTGCAGGCTGTCCGGCAAGATTTGTTCGATGGTATTCCCGAAGAGGATATCAAAGTCGCAACTCGCGTATTGCGCGCGCTTGAGGAAAGAGTCGTCACGCGTCTCGGGGCCCAGGACTGATGACCCCACCCATCTTTCATCACCGGCGCTGGCTATTCGCCTTCAAGACTTTCGCCGCCGCGATGATTGCTTATACCGTGGCGGTTCATATTGGCCTGTCCCAGCCATACTGGGCCATTGTCACAGCCGTAGTCGTTATGGACCCGTTCACCGGAGCTATTCGTTCCAAAGCGGTTTACCGGTTTGTCGGCACAGTTGCGGCAGGCATTATCGGTCTTACCCTTGCGGGCCTGTTTGCCAATACCTCACTGCTTCTGATTATCAGCACAGGCATCGTTTCCGCTGTTCTGTTCGGCATCGGCTGGATGGACCGGTCACCGCGCGCTTATGGATTCCGGCTCTGCGGGCTCACTCTGATTATCGTCATCGTCCCCGAAATCTCCCATCCCGATGCGATGTTCAGTCACGCCATTGCCCGTGTCTGTGAAATCGGCCTGGGCATCATCGCCTGCAGCATGGTGGACAGTATCGTTGCGCCTCGCTCGATCCGGGACTCGACCGAAGACAAGCTGCGCAAAATGGTGTCGGACGGATTGGAATGGTTCGACGATGTATTGCATAATCCGGAAGGCAGCTCCGTCTCCTCTCAGGATCGTATGCGGATGATCGGCGAAGCCACCGATTTATCCATGCTTGGCGCATCTTTGCGATACGATCCCACCGTTCCACGCCGTGACCGCAAAATCGCCTTCGCCATTCAACAGCGTCTGTTACGTCTCATTCCGCTGGTTTCTGCCGTGGAGGACAGGCTGAGCAATCTCGATTCCGACCATATCGATCACTTGCGCCCCTATCTGGAAGAGGCCTGCCGCTTGCTGGCCAACGGTCAGTATCCGCCCGCCAACTTTATGGCCACTGCGATCCGGGATCTCGAACCCGAAGATGTCACCTGGGCTTTCATGACGGAGCGCAATATTGCCCGCATTATCACAGAAACGCTTATCCGTGCTGCCGAGCTCAAAGCCCTGCAATCTGCTCTGGGCACAACACGGAACCTTTCTCCCGAACTGGAACAGGAAGTCAGCAAAACCAGACAATTTCCTTTACTACCCGATATTCACACGGCCTGGGGCGTGGGAGTATCGGTTCTGCTGACTTATGGCGCACTCGCTCTGATATGGTATCTGACAGCCTGGCCTCAGGCTGCGACTGCGATCCTGATCGGTTGCGTATCGCTCGCTTTTATGGGGGGGCTCGATCAGGCCGGTATGGCGATTATCAGCTTTGCCACCACGGCTCTTCTATCCGCTGTTCTGGGGGGCATTCTCTATTTTGGGCTGCTGCCGATGGCCACGGAATATGGCGCATTTCTGCTCGCTATGGCGCTGTTCATCATGCCTCTTGCGGCCTGGGCCATCAGCAATCGCGGAGCGATACTTATCATCGCCATGGCCCTGAGTGTGCTTCAGTTGCAGGGCAGTTATATCCAGATCGGTTTCGACACCTATTTCGAGGGTTCTTTTGCATCCTTTGTGGGGCTGTTTACCGCCTATTATTCGGTCGTTCTTCTGCGCCAGCTCGGGGCACATCATGTTGTTACCCGTTTCACACGTCAGTTCCGCAGAGATATCGCGTCTCTTACACGCCATGCGAGTCAGCATGATCGCGATCTTTATGTCGCCCGCGCTATCGACCGGATAGGTGCCCTGACATCGCGCATGACCGCTATCGATAGCGAGAAGGAAAGCGCTCTGCTGATGACCCGTCTGCGGGCGGGTGCGAATATCGCCGATCTGCGCTTTGCCATTGACCGCTATTCGGGGGAGATCCGCAACAAAGTCGAACAGATTTTCGACCACATAAGGGGGGAGATCAACGATACTACCGCCTCTCCGGAATTGCTCTCCCGCATAGACCAGGCGCTTACCGCCGCTGTCTACGGACCGGCAAGTAAGGACCCCCATGTCATGCGCGGCCTGATCGGTCTGCGCTTCGCCCTTTTCAGAACCAGCCCGCCATGGAGGCCTGTATCATGACCGGTGAAATAGACATTGCCGGGCTGCTGATATCGCCCTTGCTGCTCTGCATGCTGCTGGCTTTTTGCGCCCGGCTCGCAATTTCACGGCTGCTCGATGCCGTGGGGGCCTATCGCTTCATCTGGCAGCGCCCGCTTTTCGATCTCTCGCTATTCTTTCTTCTTCTCTGGCTGATGTTTCAGGCCTTCCAGACATTCGCAGGATAAGCCATGACCCTGACCAAGCAACATATTTTCCGTAGCCTGCGGATGATTGCGACGCTCATTTTTGCAATACTGGCTGCGCTCGTCCTGTGGCATTTCTACACCTATTATACCTATTCACCGCAAACCCGCGACGGGAAGATCCGGGCCGATGTCATTGCCCTGGCATCGGATGTTTCGGGCCGGATCGATTCCGTCGCTGTGGCCGATAATCAGGTGGTCAGCAAAGGGGACCTGCTGTTCACCGTGGACAAAGCACGGCTGCAAAATGCGTTACAAAGCGCCAATGCAGCGGTTGCAACCGCACGCGCCACGCTGGCTTCGGCAGAACGCGAAGCGCGCCGCTATGCCGCACTCGACGGGGTTGTCTCCGCGCAGGACCGGGACTTACGGCGGACCGCAGCGCAGGAAGCGCGTGCGCAGCTCGAAAGCGCCATTGCAAGCCGCGATCTGGCGCAGATCAATCTCGACCGGGCCGAAGTGCGCTCGCCCGTCAATGGCATCGTCACCAATTTCCAGCTTCGCCCCGGTGCCTATGCCACGGCGGGGCAGCCGGTCATGGCACTGGTCGACCGGGACAGCTATTATGTCGCGGGCTATTTCGAGGAAACCAAGCTCAGCCATATCCGCCCCGGCACGCATGCATCGATCAAGCTGATGGGCGAAGATGAGGAACTGACCGGACATGTCGAAGGGCTGTCCGCCGGGGTTGAAGACAGTGAACGCGGAACCGGTGCGGATTCCATGCTCGCCGATGTCAATCCGACCTTCAACTGGGTACGCCTTGCCCAGCGTGTACCGGTGCGCATCGCCATCGACACGGTGCCCAAGGATGTGATGCTGGTTGCCGGCCGCACGGCCTCGGTAACACTGATCGACGACACCGACGAACAGGAACAGCAATCATGAACTTGCCCAAAGCCCGCATCCTGTGCGTTCCGGCTATGCTGGCGCTGTCCGCCGGTTGCACGACCGTTGGCCCGGACTATGTCACTCCGCCGGCCCCCGCAGGCATAGAAGAACAGCCATCCACCGATTTCGAAGCGGTAAAAGAGACGCCGCAGGTCAGCGCCGAACCGTTACCCGATCGCTGGTGGGAACTTTACAACGATCCCGCGCTCGATGCGCTGGTGCAAGCCGCTCTTACGGCCAACACCGATCTGCGCGAAGCGGCGGCCAATCTGGAACGCGCCCGCGCCACGACCAGCGAAGCGCGCGCTGCTGCTGATGTGCAGACCAGTGTTTCGGGTCAGGCGGCTGTGGGGGAAACCTCCAATTACGGGCTTGGCAATCCCAACGGCGTGCATGACACATTCAGCCTGGGGGGCGATATTTCCTATGAAGTCGATGTCGTAGGCCGCATTCGCCGTTCGATAGAAGCAGCCACGGCCAGCGAAGAAGCGCAGCTTGCCGCTTACGATCTCGCCCGCATAACCATCGTTGCGCATGTGGTGGGGGCGTATACCGATGCCTGCACTGCAGGCGCCTCGCTCGCCGTCGCACGACATTCGGCGGATGTGCAGCGCCAGTCGCTGGCGCTTACGCAGCGCGGTGTGGAAGGCGGCCTGTTTCCGCGTATCGACCTTGTCCGTTCGCGCGGCCTCCTGTCACAGGTCGAAGCGAGTTTGCCGGGCTATGAAGCGCAGCGCAGGCTCGCGCTTTACCGGCTGGCCGTGCTGACCGGCAAAGCGCCGCAAGATTTCCCGGCGCAGCTTGCCACCTGCCACACTATTCCTTCACCGGACCGCCCCATTCCGGCGGGCGATGGCACGGCTCTTATCCGCCGGCGCCCCGATATCCGTCAGGCCGAAAGGCAGCTTCATGCCGCCACCGCACAGATCGGCATTGAAACGGCAGCGCTTTATCCCACGGTATCGCTCGGCGCTTCGGCCGGAACCACGTCGCGAACGATTGACGGGCTGGTCAGCGATTCCGCGGTTCATTTCAGCCTCGGCCCGCTCATTTCATGGACTTTTCCCAATACGAAAGTTGCCCGCGCGCGGATTGCGCAGGCGCAGGCTTCGGCCAAGGCTGCACTGGCCCGCTTTGACGGAACCGTTCTGACATCCTTGCAGGAAACCGAAAGCGCGCTCACCCAATATGCCCGCGATCTCGAAGAAAATGCAGCGCTGCGCCGCGCCCAGCAGGACAGTGCCGAAGCGCTGACCCTGCAAACGCGCATGGCGCGCAATGGCGTATCTTCCGGCCTCGACCTTCTCGATGCGCAGCGCAGCCTCGTTTCCGCCGATCAGTCTCTGGCTGCGTCGAATGCCAAACTGGCGGGCGACCGGGTGACGATCTTCCTGGCCCTCGGTGGCGGCTGGGAGCATGGAGAAGAGGAAACCTCTTCCGCTCAGGACTGAGGCGGGGTGTCTTCCTCACTCCATCCGCCCCCCAGCGCTTTGACCAGCGCAGCATGGGCCTGCAAAGCCTGCATACGGGCATCACTGGCGGCGCGGGCTGTCTGGTTGCGCCGGACGATGGCCTGCATCCATTGCACGCGCGAATCCTCACCTGCGCTATAGCGCTGTTGTGCCAGCCTGAAAGATGTCTCGGCCTGCACGCTTGCCGCTGTGCGTTCCTGCGCGGCAGCAACGGCTGCGTTATAGCGGTTGAGAGCCGTTTCACTGTCGGACAAAGCCCCCAGCACCGCTTTTTCATATTGTGCTGCCGCACCGTCCGCCCGCGCATCGGCAGCCCGGATCTGTGCCCGGATGCGCCCGCCGGAGAAAATCGGCCAGCTTAAAGACGGGCCGATCTGGAAGCGGGTACTGCCTCCCGAAGTCAGATCGTCCACCGAACGCGCCTGCTGCCCGATAGAACCGAGCAATGAGAATTTGGGAAATAATTCGGCTGTCGCCACGCCCACTTCGGCCGTCGCTGCGGCGAGCTGGCTTTCCGCAGCCATCACATCGGGGCGGCGGCGCAGAATATCGGCACGCAAACCCGGCGATATCGTGCCCGGCACCTGTGGCAGGGGAGCGGGTTCGGAAAGGGCTTGTGTCACAGCTTCGGGCGGTTGCCCGGTCAGTAAGGCCAGTGCATTGATGGCAGCGGTTATGCGCGCCTGTGCTCCCGGTATCTGCGCCTGAGCCGATCGGGCGGAAGCCTGCGCATCGGCATCGCCCGACCGTGCGATTTCACCCATCGCATAGCTTTGATGCAGAAGATCGGCCAGTGTCGTATAGCTTTGCGCATCTTCGGTCAGACTGGCCTTGTCTGCCTGCGCCCCGCGTAATTCGGCATAAGCGCGCTCCACTTCGGCCACCACTCTCAGCCGTACGTCCTGCTTTTCGGCTGCAGCAGCACGCAACCTCGCCCGCGCCGCTTCCACTTCGCGCTGCTGCCCACCCCACAAATCGACTTCCCAGGAAGCATCGAAACCGGCATCGAACAGCGAAAATTCACGATCGAACCCGGGAAAGAGATTAACCGGAAGCTGCCCGTTTTCGGATAGCTGCTGGCGCGTTGCCGATCCGCTCACCTGCGCTTCGGGAAGTCGCCCGCCAACTGCCACATCGAGCCCGGCCCGCGCTTCACGCAGCCGCGCATCGGCAGCTTTGAGATCGAGATTGGCTGCTACTGCCTGTTCTACCAGATCGACCAGCAGCGGGTCCCCCAGATTGCGCCAGGGTTCGAGATTGACCGGACCATCCGCCGCAGGGTTCGTCCAGTGGCCCGTTTCACCGGCGACAGACGGCCGCTCATAATCCGGGCCGACAGTGCAGGCCGCCAGCAGCGGAACCAGCATATATGGCAAGATACGCAAACGCATTCTCTACTCCATCCGCGAGCGGAACAGGGCCGATGCCGCCAGCAAGGTTGCAGCGGCGATGACGGCCAGAGGCCAGCTATTGGCGAATATCTGGGCGGGTGTCATGGCTTTGAGGAAAGTCCCTTCGCAAATAGCCAGAAACCATCGCGGAGGATTGATCCATGTGACGATCTGCAACCAATGCGGCATATTATCGACCGGGCTTGCATAACCCGACAGAATGACCATCGGCACAACCACGGAAAACATTCCCAGAAAGGCCTGTTGCTGCGTGGCCGAGACAGTCGATATCAACATACCGATACCGGTCAGTGCAACGAGATAAAGCAGTAAAGCGATATAGAAAAGCGGGAGGGATCCGGTCAGTGGAATACCGAAAGCCAGTGGCAGCAAGAACACGAATAATGTCGCATTGGCGAGACCGACCAGAATGGGCGGCAGCATCTTGCCGATCAGGATTTCATGCACGCGAAGCGGCGAAACCATCAACTGATCGAAAGTGCCGAGTTCTTTTTCGCGCGCGACCGATTGCGACACCACCGCCATGGCGGAAATGGCGGCAATCACGGCAATCAGCGCCGGCATGACGAACCAGCGGTAGGTGAGATTGGGGTTGAACCAGTGCCGCTCCACCGTTGCTCCGCCCTGCCCGGCACGCTGGCGCGGTATGGTCATGGCCCCGACATCGGCCGCAATACGGTTCATATAGCTCGACACGATCTGCGCTGCATTGGACCGGCGCCCGTCATAGATCGCTCCGATCACCGCCCCGCGCCTTGTTTCCACATTAGCGGAAAATTGCGGGTCGAAACGCAGAGCGGCAATCACATCCTGCCGGTTTATCGCCTCACGCATTTCGCCATCCGAATGGAACGAGACGACTTCGCGCACATTCGGGCTGCCTTCGAGCCGGGCGATGACCTCATGACTCCAGCGACCGCCATCGAGATCCAGCACACCCACTTTGAAATTGTCGACTTCCATCGTTGAAGCAAAGCCGAACAGGAAGATCTGGATCACCGGGGGTGCAATCAGAATGATCCGCGCCCGCGGGTCTCGTAAAACAGCGAGAATTTCCTTGACGATAATGGCGACAAGCCGCGGCCCGATCATGCGATCCTCCGATGGGTCGACCACACGCAGAGCAGGAAAAGCACCGCACCAAATCCCAGCAGGATACCCATTAATGGCAGGAACAGACCCCAGTCGTCACCCGCAATAAAGACCGTCTGCAATTGCGGGATCATATACCTCGCGGGAACGAGGTAGGTCAGCGCCTGAACGAATTTGGGCATGGAAGAAATTTCGAAGATAAAACCCGAAAGCAGCATGGTCGGCAGGAACGTCGTGAGCAGAGCGACCTGACTGGCGACGAACTGGTTCTTCATCGCTGCCGAAATCAGCAGCCCCTGCCCCAGCGCGGGGACCAGATAGACCGAAGAGATTGCCAGCAAAGCCAATACCGAACCGCGGAAAGGCACCTGAAACAATGTCACCGCCAGGATCGTACACAAGGCCATGGAAATAAGGCCGAGCAGGAAATAGGGAATGACCTTGGTCATCAGAAATTCGCCCATGCCGATCGGCGTAGCCATCAGCGCTTCCATCGTGCCGCGTTCCCATTCCCGGGCCACCACCAGTGCCGTCAGCAGCGATCCGATCATCGTCATCACCACCGCAATCGAACCGGGCACAAGGAAATTGCGACTCTCCAGTTCGGGATTGAACCAGAAACGGGCATTCACCGAAACGGGCGCGACCAGCGCTTTCCCGTCATCTCTGGCCTGCGCCGCCATCCAGCTTGCCCGCAAGCCCTCCGCATAGGCCGAAATAAAGGTGGCGGTATTGGGCAGCGATCCGTCTGTGATGATCTGAATTCTGCCGCCGCCCTTTTCATGCTCCCGCCCGAATTGCTGCGGGATAACGATAATGGCATGAATATCGCCTGCCACCAGATCGGGTTCCAGTTCCTGCACCGTCCCGACCGCGCGAATATCGAAATAGCGCGAATGCTGAAATGTCGCTGCGAGCGAGCGGGCCGCCCGGCTGTCATCGCGCAAAGCCATGCCTACCCGTGTCTGTGCCGCATCGAGATTGACGCCATACCCCATCAGAAACAGCAGCATGACCGGGAGCAAAAAGGCGATCAGAATAGTCGAAGGGTCGCGGACGATCTGGCGCGATTCTTTCACCAGCATTGCCCGGAAACGGCGCAGACGGACGGTGCTGGCTGCCTCGCTCATGCCGCCGCTTCCTTGTCTTCGGTTTCACGCGCTTCGATAATGGCGATGAATGCGTCTTCCATCGTGCCATCGGGAATGCCGGCCTGCTCCTTCAGTTCATCGGGGGTGCCCGTAGCGATCTGTTCGGACCGGTAGATAAGCGCAATCCGGTCGCAATATTCGGCCTCTTCCATAAAATGGGTAGTGACGAGCACCGAGACGCCCTTCTCGACCAGTCCGTTAATATGCGTCCAGAATTCACGCCGCACGATGGGGTCCACGCCCGAAGTCGGTTCGTCGAGAAACAGGACCGGCGGTTGATGCAACACCGCACAGGCCAGCGCGAGGCGCTGCTTGTAGCCGAGAGGCAATCCGCCGCTATTGCTGGAAGTGTAGCGTTCCAGATGAAATATGGAGAGCGCCCGCTCGATCGCTTCGCGCGCATCGCCACCCGAAAGGCCATAGGCTCCGGCGAAGAAGTTGAGATTCTGTTTCACCGAAAGGTCGCCATAGAGCGAGAATTTCTGCGCCATATAGCCAAGCGACTGCCGCGCATCGGCTCGTGCATGGCGCAGATCGTTGCCCGCCACAGCGCCATTGCCTTCGCTCGGGCTCAGCAATCCGCACAGCATCTTGAAGGTGGTGGATTTACCCGCACCGTTCGGGCCCAGCAATCCGAAAACCTGACCGCGCGGAACAGAGAAGGTAACATTATGAGCGGCTGTGAAATCACCGAAATGCTTGGTCAACCCATCGGCTTCGATCGCCGGCTTACCGGTATCGGGAATGGCGCGATAATCTTGCGCCAGTTGCGACGTACCGCCCGGCCCGCCGCCGAGCACATCGATAAAGGCATCCTCGAAACGCGGTGTGGCAGGCATCAGCTTATCGCCATTGTCATCGCCCAGTTCGGCAGCGCTCGGCAATTCGGCATTGTCCGCCAGCATCAAACGGATGGAACCGCCCTGCACCGCACCGTCGGTGATCGCATCGTGATCGAGCGCCTGCCGGAGAATAGCCCGGCGGCGATCTTCAGGCACATCCATGCGATAAATTCGGTTTTCGGCACGGGCGGTCATTTCCTCCGGAGGACCGGCATGCAGCAATTTACCATCATTCAGCAGGAAAACTGTGTCGCATTTCTCCGCTTCGTCGAGATAGGCGGTGGACCAGAGCACGCCGATACCTTCCCCGGCCAGCTGCTGAACCATGGACCATAATTCACGCCGCGACACCGGATCGACCCCGACACCCGGCTCATCGAGAAGCAGAAGCATCGGTTCACGCACCAGCGCACAGGCAAGCCCCAGCTTCTGTTTCATCCCGCCCGACAGATTGCCGGCCAGACGCTGCTGGAAACGCTCCAGATCGGTAAAATCGAGCAGCATGGCGAAGCGCTCATTCCACTCGTCGCGCGGCAAGGCACGAAGATCGGCATAGAGGCGCAAATTCTCCCCCACCGTCAGATCTTCATAGAGGCCGAAACGCTGCGGCATGTAACCGATCAGGCTGCGATCCATTTCGTCGGGCGGCTGCCCTTTGACGCTTATCTGGCCCTCTTCAACGCTTATCAGGCCCCCCAAGGCTCTTATCAGCGTCGTCTTGCCTGCCCCGTCCGGACCGACCAGCCCGGTCATCTGCCCGGCTTCGATCCGAATATCGACACCATCGAGCGCCGGAGGTCCAGCGTCCGCGAAGCGCTTGACCACGCCCGTTGCAGTGGCGACAGTCTCGCTCACGTCAGTTCTGCGCCTTCGGTCGTGCCCCCGGAACATGCACGGTCACCGGCTGCCCCTGTCGCAAGGCATCGTCGGGCTGATCCACCAGAATACGCACGCGATAGACCAGATCGGTGCGCAAATCCTCGGTTTGCACCGTCTTGGGTGTAAATTCCGCAGTAGGTGAAATCTGGCTGATCCGGCCTTGATAAACCTTGTCATTGCCATCGGCCCGTACGGTAACTTTCATATCGGGCGAAATGCGCGACAAATCTTCTGCACCGACATAAGCGCGCAACCGCATCGGACGATCGATTGTCAGCGTCAACACGGTTTCACCAGGTTGTACAATGGCCCCCGGTTCGCGGGCTCTTGTAAGAACCGTACCGGAATTGGGTGTAATCAGCTTGGCATCGTCAAGATTAGTCTGTGCCTGATTGCGCTGTGCCCGGGCGGCTTCGACCTCTGCAACAGAGGCTGCCCGGTCTTCCTTCCGTGCCCCTTCCCGCGCCAGCGACAGGGCCTGTCTCGCAGCCTTCACTTGCGCCTGCGCCGTCTGATATTGCGCTGTTGTAGCATCGAAAACCTGCTGACTGACAGCGCCGGTTTTTACCAGTTCGCTGCGTCGGTCATAATCTTCCTTCGCTCGATCAAGGGATGCGCGTGCTTCTTCAAGCTGTGCCTGCGTCTGACGAATTTCCTGCGGCCGGCTTCCTGCCTGAATCTTGGCATTCTGTGCTTTAGCCACAGCAAGCTGGGCGCTGGCTGCATCCAGCGCATCCTGCAAAGGCCGCTCATCCAGCCGCGCCACCACAGTTCGCGCATTGACCGGCTCGCCTTCTTCCGGAGCAATTTCGGCGATGCGTCCACCAACCCGAAACGCGAGATCGACCTGACGGATATCTACATTGCCGTAAAGCGTCAGCCCGTCTTCATCATAATCGAGCAGACCAAAGCCCCGCGTAAACAAGGCGACGAGCACCAACAGAATAATGCCACCACCGATAAATGCGCGCCGAAGGTTCATATTTTTCCCTCACTGTTCTGGCCGGCGCGGGTTTAACGCTTTTTATGACCTTTTTACTATACCCTGATGTAAGTTTCTTGGAATTTGCGGGTCGGCATTGGAGTCCAACACACAAGAAGGCCCTGAAAACCTTTTCATTTCAGCGCCTTCCATGAAGAACCTTACACTCTTTAAAAGTTCACCAGTCTATTTGAGCGGTGCCAGAAGATCATCCAGTCGTGCAGGTGTCCCCTTCACCCTTTCGAGATGAGGATAAAGCTGGCCACCATGATAGGCTATTTCTACATTCCAGACACGTCCGGTACGTTTGACAGTGAGATGAATCGGCTCGTCGCTTTCAGCGCTGCGGTCGAGTGCTTTCTTCATCGCATCCGAACTGTATTCCCGCCCGTCGACGCCGACAATTGTCACGCCCGGTGTGAGCTTGGCATCGAAAGCGGGGCTGCCCCAATAGACCTGTGACACCTCCCCGCCATTACTGATGGCGAGCCCAAGAGAATAGCTGAAATCAGCCATTTTATAATTGCTCTGCCGAGCCTTGATATAAGAATTGGGCGTATCGTTGAATGTCAGCTTGTACCCGCCTTCAGTAATCCAGTCGAGCGGCGCGTGAGGTGCAATATCGTCTATGCGGTGTTTGAGAAAGCTGTCCCAATCATAGGGATATATTGTGTTTAATGCTGCCACCACATCCTCGCGGCGATAAGTATTCAGGCTCCAGTCGCCATCCTTGCCGCCGAAGAAAAGCCGGGCAAAATCATCGAGCGATTTCTTGCCCCTGGTGTTTTTCCGGATAAGCATATCCGCATCGAGCCAGGTCAGCATTCCCTCGATATAATAATCCTCTGAACGCTGCCAGCTCGGCCATGGCGCAGGACGGCGATGCGCCATGATCGGGTCGTTAGTGGTATCGATTACCGGGCGCCAGTTGCGTCCGGCCTTGCGATCATAACTGGCAGCCGTCGTGGCCAGCATATCCAGTGCATCCTGCTTGCTCACCAGGCCTGAACGAGCGGCCAGAATATTACCCCAGAACTGGGTCTGTCCTTCATAGACCCAAAGAAGCGAATCCTGCATCGGTTCATGATAATCCGGCGTAGCCAGATCCTCGCCACGACGATATTTGCCATTCCAGCTATGCACGAATTCATGCGGCAAAAGATAGCGATCAAGCAGTCGCTTGTCCCAATCGGTGAAATAATCGGGTGAAACACCGTCTTCGCTCGAACGATGATGTTCGAGGCCGATCCCGCCAAGAAAGTCGCTCATCGACACAAGAAAGTCATAATGATCGAAATGGCGCACCCCGAACAGTTTAAGGCTTTGCGTCACCAGATCGCGATGCAGATCGAGTTGCTCCTCGGTTGCTTTGAGATTGTCGGCCTCATCCCCGAAAAGGTCCAGATAGACATCGGAGCCCAGATCGACCTGCCGGTAATGGCTACCTGCAACCAGAGGAGAATCCACCAGTGTTTCATAGGAAACCGGCTTGAAATGGATCCGGTCCGGTGCCGAACCTTCCATCGGTTCCAGAGCTGAAGCCTGCTGCCAGCCCTGCGGCAGGCGCAGCGAGGGATAGACCTGAATATCGCGCACCGGATGTCCTGCGGGATAAAGCGATACTTCATGCCAGCCCATGCTGAGCATTTCCGGGGCGACCGTTACACGCCCCTGATCGGCCTCCAGCGGCGCCAGATAAACGAATTTGGCCGTAAGTGCACTCACCCCGTCCGGCACATCGACCAAAATGGAAAAAACATCCAGCGGATCACGTTTCCAGGACAATGTTTGCCCGTTAGCGCTGAATTCAAAGCCCGTGAGATTGGCAATCTTTCCGGAAGAAGAATGCTTGCCGGGCAACCATTCCGGATAGCGCAGGCGCAAAATGCCGGGCTGCACAACCGGCACGGTTTCGGTCACATGAAACAGCCCCCGCTGGACATCTCTTGCATCGACATCGATCCGCAAAGGACTGTTTTCAGTTACCTTTGCCTGCACCGAGGCAGTTTGTGCAGCGACCGGAGGCGCAACGGAAAAAGGGGACAAGGCGAAACCGCATACAGAAACAAGCAGAAAAACAGGCGAATAACCAAAAGTCGATCGGGTCATGAAGCACTCTGTTGAAAGAACGAAACAGGCAAAAATAGCAGGAAACTGCCGATATTTCCGCTTAGGCCACCGGATCAGGTGTGAAAAGGGTAGAATATTATTTTCCGGTTATAGCGAATTGCTCCATATCTGCTCGTAGAATTGTGCATCCAGATTTCGCAGAATATCTGGCACAAATCGGCCCTGTTCCGGCAGTAAACCGGTTTCCAGCCGGAGCACCCCGGTCTATGAACTTTCTGCAAGATCGCATCAGCATAAGGTGCGAAGGAAAAGGACGATATGACCAAGCAGCAAGCCTCTGCCGATGCGACCACGATACTCGATCTCTTTACGATCGGCCTCGGTCCATCGAGTTCGCATACGGTAGGGCCGATGCGCGCTGCACGCATGTTCATGGACTCCCTGCCGCAATGCCCTAAACGTGTACAATGCGACCTGTATGGCTCACTTGCCCTGACAGGCCACGGACACGCAACCGATTCCGCCATCTTGCTGGGACTATCAGGCTATCGTCCGCAAACTGTCGATCCGGAAGCGATCGCCCCAATTCTTGCCTCCATAAGGGAAGACGGGAAACTGCATAAAGACGGGCAACGGGCTGCAGGGCCGACTTTCTATGAAGAGGGAGACCTTCTTTTCCATAAGGATGAATTCCTCCCGGAACATGCCAATGGCATGCGCTTTACAGCCTGGTTCGAGGGAACGGCGGATACGGTCGGCAGAGCCTATTATTCGATTGGCGGAGGCTCAGTCCTGTCGGAAGAGGAAGGAACTAACGATGCTGCGCTGGGGCATAATCTCGTCCCACCCCACCCATTTTCTTCAGCCGAAGAACTCCTCGCAATGGGTGAGGAAACAGGACTCTGCATCGCGACCATCATCTTGAAAAATGAGGAAATATGGCGCCCTCAGGAAAAGACCGAGGCTTTTCTCGATAAGGTATGCGATGCCATGACCGCGTCAATCGAACGCGGCCTGAAACAGGAAGGTTTCCTGCCGGGGGGATTGAAAGTCCGCCGGCGGGCGAAATCTATTCACACCCGCTTGCGGAGCCAGAAAGACACTTTCGGACCAGCTCATACATTTGAATGGGTGAGCCTTTTCGCGCTTGCCGTGAATGAGGAAAATGCCGCCGGCGGGCGGGTTGTGACAGCCCCCACGAATGGAGCGGCGGGTGTCATTCCGGCCGTTCTGCACTATTATCGTCGCTTCGTGCCAGGCGCGGATCGTGATGGTGAACATACACTTTTGCTGACCGCTGCTGCCATCGGTTTTCTCTACAAAAAGCGGGCTTCTATTTCAGCCGCAGAAATGGGCTGTCAGGGCGAAGTCGGCGTAGCCTGTTCGATGGCAGCAGCGGGCCTGGCGGCAGCACTGGGCGGCACCAACCAGCAGATCGAGAACGCCGCAGAAATCGGTATGGAACACAATCTCGGCCTCACCTGCGACCCGATTGGCGGACTGGTCCAGATTCCCTGTATAGAACGCAATACAATGGGCGCAGTGAAAGCCATCAATGCCGCTTATCTCGCCCTTCAGGGCGATGGCCGCCACATTGTCAGCCTTGATGCCGTAATCGAAACCATGCGCCAGACCGGCGTCGATATGAGCAACCATTACAAGGAAACCAGTCTCGGCGGGCTGGCTGTCAATGTCGTCGAGTGCTGATCGACATTCCTTTTCATATATCTTTTCAAACTTAACCGGCCCTCCTTAAGCAGCCCTGTTGCCCAACGCCTTCCATTTCGGTAGCTTGCAAATTAAAGCAGGTGGAAGAACTGCATGGAGAGGATACAGGAAGATAGCAGTTGGAGCTCGATTGGGCTGACCGATAATGACGCCATTCGGCAGTGGCGCGACTGGGCCGCTGCAACCATCGCACCGGTCGATGTCTGCGTGTTCGATCGGGCTCATTTTGCCGCGCAATGGACCAGTCACGGTTTAGGTCAGCTGCGCATGCTTCACCTTCATGCCCCGGCGCAACGTGTCGTGCATTGTGGCGATGAGGGTGGTCGGAAACGTGTCGATCCTTCCATTCAGCTTATCTATGCCCGCCAGGGTGCGATAGAAACACGCATGAACGGGCGCAAATTCACCCTTAAGCCGGGCGAATTTGTTCTGCTCGACAATACGCGTTTCTACCGGATGGAAATGCAGACCCCGCATGAAGTGGCCGATCTGATGATGCCAATCGGTTGGCTGGACCGACATTTGTCCGATCCCGGCCTTTTACTAGGGCGTCCCATTTCGGTGAAGCATGGCTGGGGCGCGCCTTTGGGTTCGCTGCTCGAAACCGTTATGGACAATATGAAGCACAGCCCGCTTCCCCGCCCCATGATTGCTGAACAGATCGGGTCGCTTCTGGCCCTTGCCACCGGTTCGGGCGCACCGCGTGCGGGAAGTCATCGCAGCTATCTTGTCCGTGAAGTGCTCAGCCGGATTGAGCGCGATTATGCCGATCCCGATTTTCATTGTGAGGGGCTGGCAAACGAGCTCGGCATATCGAAACGAAGCCTGCAGGCTGTGCTGGCGAGCCAAGGCACCAGCTTTGTCCAGGAACTCAATGCAACACGGCTCGAACGCGCGGCTGAACTGCTCACCGATCCTCGCCTGTTCTGCTTACCGATAGGAGAACTGGCGTTTCGCTGCGGCTTTCTCGACTCCAGCTATTTTACCCGCCAATTCCGCAAGCGCTTCGGCATCACACCCAGTCGCTGGCGGAAAAACCGGGCGTCCTGATCCCTTATCGATTGCTGCCCACCGGAGCGTTACATTCTGCGCGATTGTCCTGCTTCTTCTGCGCAGGAGTCCTTTGAGGTACTTCGCCCTCCCGATATTCTGCCTGCTCAATGGAGAGATGCTGCGGTCGGCGCAGGATGTCGCAAAGGCACCGCACCGGCCCTGCCGAAAGGACACGGTTTATGGCTGGCGACGCAAAGAGCTTTCCGCTCCCCAGCTCGGTCAGGAAAGTACCGGGTACGGAACGGGCGCAGGAGGCTCTGCCCTACTACACGCAATTCACCCCTGAAGACGACGACCGCTTCTGGTTCTACAATTCGATGCATTTTCCCGAACCGATGCACCATTTCGATCTGGTGACAGCAGAAGCGGCCTATTGTGCTCTGGGTGCATTCAACACACGCGTTCATGTCTTGCCGACCACCAAAGGAATCGATCACCGGGTTATAAACGGGCGCGTCTATATTGGTGGCGTTCCCGTTACCGATCCGAACGAAATTGCGATGCGTCAGGAGAAATTCCAGGCCCGCGCCTTCTATTATTATGAGAACTGGGAAGAGCTGTACGCCCAGTGGAAAGACAAGATGAAGGCGTTGATTGCCGATGCGCAGGCGCTGCCCAGACCGGTATTGCCCGAATGGGAACCGATCAAGACGACACATACCGGCAAGGGTGTCGCCTCGAACCATGCGCTGCTCGATATTTATCGCAAGCAGCTCGAAGGCTATTTCCGTATGTGGCATCACCATTTCGAGTTCTTGCTGCTCGGCTACGGTGCCTATCTGACCTTTTTCGATTTCTGCAAAAGAGCTTTCCCTGAAATATCCGATCAGGCGATCAGCCGTATGGTTGCCGGAATGGAAGCGGAGATTTTCAAACCCGACGAAGAGGTCAAACGTCTTGCCCGCCGCGCCGTGGAGCTGGGTGTAGATCAGCATTTCCACGATGATATGGTTATCGAGGATGTCTTGGGCACACTGGACCAGCTGGGCGAGAACGGACGCGAATGGCTGAGCGAACTCGAAGTCAGCCGCAATCCCTGGTTCAATGTGAATGTGGGGGACGGGTTCTATCATTATCACCGTTCGTGGAACGACGATCTGTCCATGCCTTTCGCCGCTTTGCCCGGCTATATCGAGAAAGTCAGGGCAGGCGAGACGATAGAACGGCCGATGGACCGTCTGGTTGAGGAGCGTGATCAGCTCGTTGCCGATTATCGCGAGCTACTGGACAACGATGAAGACAAGGCAACTTACGATCAGCTGATTCACCTCGCCCATCGCGTGTTCCCTTATGTGGAGGGACACAAGTTTTATTGCGAGCACTGGTACACCAATCTGTTCTTCAACAAAATCCGCGAATTCGGTGCGCTTCTGGCCGAACACGGTTTCTTCGAACAGGAAGAAGATGTCTTTCACCTTACACATTATGAGCTGGAAAGCGCGATTATCGATCTGATGCTGGCATGGTCATCAGGTTCTGAACCGCTCGGTCCCAAACGCTGGCCTGCCATCGTCCAAGACCGCAAACAGGCTATCGATTTATGGGCTCGAAACACTGTCCCACCTGCGCTCGGTATGGTTCCCGATGTGATCGACGATCCCGCCATTGTGATGCTCTGGGGGATCACCCGTGACAATCTCGATAGCTGGCTGGATACGGGCGAACAGAATCAAAAGGAATTAAAAGGCTTTGCCGCCTGCTCGGGAATTGTCGAAGGCACTGCAAGAGTCGTCAGATCGGTCAAGGAAATCGGGCGGCTGGAACAGGGTGATATTCTCGTCTGTCAGGTCACCAACCCGACCTGGGCTCCTATCTTTCAGAAAATCTCGGCCGCTGTCTCCGATATTGGCGGCTCTATGAGCCATATGGCGATTGTGGCACGCGAATATGACCTGCCTGCCGTTGTCGGCACAGGTTCAGCCACCAGCCGGATACAGGACGGCCAGCGTATTCGGGTCGATGGCGGCCGGGGTCTCGTCACCATTCTCGATGAAGAGGAGCTACTCGAAAATGCCTGATCTCATCGATAGACCTGTAGCCTGGTTTGCAGATATCGGCCTTGCCGACCGCCCCGCCGTTGGCGGCAAAGGCGGCAGTCTCGGAGAGCTGACACAAGCCGGTATCCCGGTTCCTCCTGGCTTCGTCGTGACCACCCATGGTTTCGAACTGTTTCTTGAGGCTATGGAGCATCATCGGCCGGTCCGCGGGCTAGTGGCCGATCTCGCTCCCGACGATCTCGATACAATCCGCTCTGTATCGCAGGAGTTGCGCCACCGGGTCGAACAGGAACCGCTGCCAGCCACCGTGCGAAAAGCAGTGGAAGAGGCTTACGCACGGCTTGGTTCAGGGGACGAAGCCGTCGCTGTCAGAAGCTCAGCTACCACGGAAGATGCTGATGATGCCAGTTTCGCCGGTTTGCAGGACACGTTTCTCTGGGTGATGAATACAGAAGAAATGTTTGCCCGTTTACGCGAATGCTGGGGAAGCCTCTATTCGGTCGAAAGCATCGCTTATCGCCGCAAACACAGTCTGCCGGAAGATAACGTTGCCATGGCCGTGGTGGTTCAGCAGATGGTCGATGCGCGTTCCGCAGGCGTTATGTTCACGCGCAGCCCAACCAGCGGCGACAAATCGGTTATCACCATCGAAGGGGCTTGGGGGCTTGGTTCCTCGGTAGTGTCCGGCGAAGTTACACCCGACCGCTGGGTGATCGGCAAGATCACCGGCGATATCGCCACGCGCGATATTTCCGATAAACATGCCATGCAAATTCAGGCCGAAGGCGGTGGCATTCGGGAAGTCGAACTTGAAGCAAAGCAACGCACCACCCCATGCCTGAACGATGAGGAACTGCTTGCCCTGCGAGATATCGGCCGCAGGGTAGAGCGGC
Organism: Altericroceibacterium spongiae; assembly: GCF_003610805.1. GTDB lineage: Bacteria > Pseudomonadota > Alphaproteobacteria > Sphingomonadales > Sphingomonadaceae > Altericroceibacterium > Altericroceibacterium spongiae. Next base: position 22,633 of record NZ_RAPF01000009.1, read on the forward strand.
ATTATGGCAAGCCTCAGGATATTGAGTGGGCCATTAGCCAGAGCGGGCAAATTCTGTTGCTGCAAAGCCGCCCCGAAACTGTCTGGGCAATGCGCGATGCTACAAAACCGGTCAAACCACCGGAAAGCAATCCGCTCAAACATGTGATGACGATTTTCGGAGGGACGCAATGAGTCTCAACGGCAAGGATGTCGAGGAGATCATGACTCTGCTCGAAGCTTCGCATTTCGACCGCCTCATACTCGAAATGGACGGTCTCAAACTCGAACTGGCCCGCGATGGAAGCAAGGTGCGAAGTTCTCTTCCCGTACCGGTATCCTCTACATCGACCGCGCCTTCTCCCGCTCCCACGCCTCCCGTTTCATCGGCCGGTCGGGGAAGCGAGGATGGGCTGGTCGAAGTCAGAAGTCCGTTGCTCGGCGTTTTCTATCGGGCGCCGAAACCCGGCGAGCCGCCTTTCATCGAAGTGGGTGACCGTGTTGAAGAAGAGACGGTGATCGGCATTATCGAAGTGATGAAGCTGATGAATTCCGCCCGCGCGGGCGTGAGCGGCGAAGTGGTCGAGATTGTCGGCACCAATGGTGAAATGGTCGAACATGGCGAAGTGCTTGTGCTGGTCAGGCCCGGTGGCTGATATGACGATCAGGCGCATATTCATCGCCAATCGCGGCGAAATTGCCTGCCGTATCATTCGCAGTTGCGATGCGCTTGGCGTCGAAACCGTGCTGGGTGTCTCGGAGGCGGACCGTCATTCGCTCGGAACGAAGCTTGCAAGCCGTACCGTATGCCTCGGACCGGCGCCATCGGCCAAAAGCTATCTGCAGCTGGAAACGGTAATGCAGGCAGCCATTTCAACCGGCTGCGACGCCATCCATCCAGGCTATGGCTTTCTCTCTGAGCGAGCCGATCTGGCCCGTATGTGCGAAGAAGAAGGCATTCTTTTTATCGGCCCTACAGCCAGTCAAATAGACGCAGTGGGCGATAAGCTTCGTGCCCGTACCGAAGCACAGGCCGCCAATGTGCCGGTGGTTCCCGGCGGGCCGGTGGAGAGCCGGGAGGATGCGAAGATACTGGCAGAGGAGGTCGGCCTGCCTCTGCTGGTCAAGGCAGTTGGCGGCGGTGGTGGCCGGGGTATGAAGCTCGTCGAAAAAGCCGAAGAGCTTCACGACATTATCGATATGGCCAGTGCAGAAGCCGGTGCTGCTTTCGGCGATTCACGGATCTATCTGGAGCGCTATGTTGCCAAGGGGCGGCATGTCGAAGTGCAATTGTTAGGCGATGGCAAAGGCCATGTCATCCATTGCGGCGAGCGCGATTGTTCGGTTCAGCGGCGCTATCAGAAGCTGATAGAAGAAAGCCCCGCCCCGCATTTACCGGACGATTTGCGCGAAAATATGCTCGCCGCCGCCTGCCGGTTTGCTGCAAGGCTAGATTACCGTGGCGCCGGAACGGTAGAATTTCTCTACGATGTGGATCGCCGGGAATTTTACTTTCTCGAAATGAATGCCCGTATTCAGGTGGAGCATCCGGTTACCGAAGAAGTGACAGGCATCGACCTGATCGCAGAACAGATCGCCATCGCCAATGGAGAAGGTCTGCGCTTCGGGCAAAGTGACATTCGCTTCACCGGCCACGCTATGGAATGCCGGATCAACGCTGAGGACCCGGAAGAGAATTTCATGCCTTCACCCGGCATAGTGCAGTCCGTTCAATGGCCTGCCGGAGAAGGCATTCGTGTCGACACACATATCGTAAATGGCGCGCAAATCCCTCCTTTTTACGATTCCATGATTGCCAAGATCGTTGCTCATGGCCCGGATCGTCAGACCGCTCTTGCCCGCTTGCGCGATGCGCTGATGCAGACACACATTGAAGGCGTCGCCACCAATTGCCGTCTGCAGACCGAAATTCTGGCCGATCCTGCTTTCATCAAAGGCGGCGTGAATACGAGCTTTCTTGCAGAACTTCTCACCGAGCGGAAGGAGATGGCCTGATGGCCGCCATCAAACTGATCGAAACATCGCTCAGAGACGGTAATCAATGTCTGTGGGGAGCGCTGGGGATCGATACCGCCAAGACGCTCAGCATAGCACCGGTAATGGAGCGTGCCGGCTATCATGCGATCGATTTCACGACCTCCACACATATGGGCGTCGCAGTCCGTTATAAGCAGGAAGACCCGTGGGAACGCATTCGCGCCATGGCAGACATCTGCAAAACGACCCCGTTGCAATTCCTTTCAACCGGTTTTCGTTTCATCGCCTGGCAAACAGCAAGCCCGGAATTCATGGAACTGGCTTTCCGGACCCTTGCCCGCAACGGCATTCGCCGTTTTGCCCTTGCCGATCCGATGAACGATGCCGCCTCGAATGTCGATGTCGCGCATATGGTGAAACGCGCCGGCGGCGAACAGGTTATCGGAGCACTGGTCTATACGATTAGTCCGATCCATGACGATGCCCATTACGCCGAAGCCGCGCGGATCATGGCGCAAAGCCCCGATATTGATGCGCTCTATATCAAGGATCCCGGCGGTTTACTCACGCCCAAACGGGCTGAAACGCTGATCCCCGCCATAATGGCGGAAATCGGCGACAAACCGCTGGAGCTTCATGCCCATTGCACGATCGGGCAGGCAGAGCCGGCCTATCTGGAAGCCGCCGGTCTGGGCATCGCGGCCCTGCAATGCGCCAGTGGAGGCGCGGCGGATGGGACCTCCAATCCGCCTGTCCAGCGGATGATCGCCAACCTCAAAGCCATGGGTCACAGCATTGATGTAGATGAAGAAGCCGTGGCCGAAGTGGCAAATTATTTCACCGCTCTCGCCGAGGCGGAAAATCTCCCTCAAGGCCATCCCATGGCATTCGACGCCGCTTATCTGCGGCATCAGCTTCCCGGCGGTATGGTCGGCACAATGCGCCGTCATCTGGCCGATCATCGTGTTTCTCATCTCGAAGGTGCCGTAATCGAGGAGCTGGGACGCGTGCGGGAGGAGCTTGGCTGGCCCATCGTCATGACGCCCTTTGCACAAATGTTGCAAACGCAGGCCATGATGAATGTCACAGGTGAAGAGCGCTATGCCATCATTCCCGATGAGATCATCCGCTATGCGCTTGGTAAGTTCGGTCGCCCCAACCGTCCAATCGATGAGCAGGTGATGGACCGGATCATGGCCTCGCCTCGCGCCAAGGAATTGCAGGCAGAACAGGGTATGGCCGAGCTTTCCGAATTGCGCCAAAAGATTGGGCCGAACCTCCCCGATGAAGAGTTTTTGCTGCGCGCCACTATGCCCGCAGAACAGGTGGATGCCATGCACCAGGCAGGCCCCGCCAATCGTCAATACGATCCGGGAAAACGACCTGTCATGCAGTTACTTCGCCGCCTGCTGGCACGAACCGATCTGACCCGGATCAGTGTCGAAAAAGCGGGTTTCCGGCTGGAGCTTGAAAGCGACGGAGAAGTGCTGTGACGATGGACAAACCAGACCGGCAGCCCAAAGGCTATATGTTCGATCTCGATGGAACGCTGATTCTCAGCAATCGCAAGCTCGGCAGCTATACGGTTATTCCGGGTGCAGTTGAATTGCTCGAAGAGCTGGAACAACGCCGGATCCCTTTTCTCGCCCTGACCAATGGCAGCGCCTATCCAGCCAGCCAGCAAGGACCGCGCCTGCGCAATGTCGGGCTGCCTATTCGCAATGACCGGTTGTTCACCCCCAACAGTGTGGCAGGAAAAGTCATGCGTGACAGAGCTTATGACAATGTGCTGGTGCTCGGCACGCAGGGAGTCATCGAAGCGCTTGAAGAAGACGGTATCCCGACCTGTACGCCCGGAGAAAGCCTAGCGGATAATGCCGATGCGGTTTATGTGGCCTGGCATCCCGAATGCACCATGGCGGATATTCACAAGGCATCCGCGCGGATACTCGATGGTGCGGCTTTCCTGACAGCATCCGATGTTCCCTTTTTCGCTACGCAGGACGGGCCGGCTTTCGGCTATAGCTGCGCGATCGTCGGCGCCATTGCGCGCGTGACGGGGCAGGAACCCGAAGTCACCGGCAAACCGTCACTGCACGCCATGCGTTTTGTCAGCGCCAGACTGAAACTGGCACCAGAACATATCGCCATCGTGGGAGACGATCCCCGTGTAGAAATCGAAATGGCGCGAATGGGCGGTGCTCGGGGAATAGGGGTCACCAGCGGAACGACGTCGCGCGAAACATGGTTGGCCCAGCCCGAACATCGGCGTCCGCATGCCATTTATGACAATGTAGGTATGCTAATCAGGGATATCGGCCGGGTTTCAGTTTGACAGGGATAGTTGTTCACAAAGTTTTGCAAAAGACCTGCATCTATATGATTAGTTAGCTAATAATTAGGGTATACGGGAGACAGGAATGCGTATCAGGTCAGCAGCGATGCTGAGCGTGATTTGCTCGCTAGCATTTATCAAAGGCATATCGGCAAGTGCCGGCGAACCGGCACCGGCGGACTGGCCGCGATATACCAGAGATATTGGCGGCACCCGTTTTTCGCCCCTCGCTGACATCAATCGCGATAATATCGATAAACTGGATATCGCCTGGAGCTTCCGTGTCCGCCCGGAAGGCGGCGGCAGTCTGGTAACATCGGCCACCCCTATCGTCATCGACAACCGACTCTATCTGCCGATCGGCAATGCAATCGTCGCGCTGGAAGGCGATACCGGTAAAGAGATCTGGCGCCATCCAGTGACAGATGGGATAGCCCGACGGACGGTTTCCTACTGGCCAGGCGATACGGCTCGAAAGCCGCGCATATTCTATTCCAGCGGCAGTGCCATATATGCGCTTGATGCCGTAACAGGAGAGCCTGTCGGCGATTTCGGAAAGGATGGCGCGATCCGTCTCGAAGTGCCTTATAATGGCCCGCCGACCGTGTTTCGTAATATTCTGATCATCGGCGCCAATGTTGGCGAAATGCCGATTGGCGCCTCAGGAAACAGTCGCGCCTTCGACGCCCGAACGGGTAAGAAAATCTGGGAATTCAACACGGTCCCCCAACCCGGCGAGCCAGGTCATGAAACATGGCTCAACGATGGCTGGAAAGGCCGTTCGGGCACCAATGTCTGGGTTTGGTATATGACTGCCGATGAAAAAACCGGCATGCTATATATGCCAGTCGGCGGTCCTTCGCCCAATTATTATGGCGGAGACCGGCCGGGCGATAATCTTTTTGGGAATTCGCTGGTCGCCGTGGATGCCAAAACCGGCGAATATAAATGGCACTTCCAGACAATCCATCACGATCTATGGGACAAGGACCTTCCCGCACCGCCCGTTTTGTTCGATATCGTCAAAGACGGCAAAACAATCCCTGCCCTCGCCGAAACCGGCAAAACTGCTTATATGTATATTCTCAATCGCGAAACCGGAGAGCCGGTTTTCGGTGTCGATGAAATGCCCGTGGCAGCAGGAAATGTTCCCGGCGAATATTATGCTTCCACGCAGCCCGTCCCGGTCAAACCGCCTCGCCTGTCGCAAAGCTACTGGTCGCCCGAAGATCTGGTCACAGCAGAGCAGACCAGCCAGCAGCATGTCGAAGCCTGCAAAGCCCTGCTGGATGAATATGGTGGCTCCTTCTACAATGCCGGACCTTTCACTCCCTTCTTCCTGCATGAAAAAGGCGATCCGGTGCAGGCTTCGATAGATCTGCCGATTAATGGCGGATCGAATTGGGGCGGCAGTGCAGTCGATCCCAACACAAACTACATTTATGTGAACACCAGCGAAGGCGGAACGATCGGTTTTGTCGAAAAACGCCAGGAAGATGGCGATTATGGCCGTGGCACAAGCGGTTCAAACCAGCTCTATGACCGCGCAAGTCTGAGCAGCCCCGGCGCTTATTCCCATTTCGCCGCCGACTATGTCGACAAGGACGGGAACACAGTGGAACTACCCTGCACGCCCCAGCCGTGGGGGCGCTTGTTCGCAATTAACGGCAATACAGGGGAAATCGCCTGGTCCTCCGTTTTGGGCGTCACCGATGCGCTTCCCGAAGGCAAACAGAAGACCGGAAGAACCAATTTCTTCGGAGGCCCCATCGTCACTGCAGGCGGGCTCGTTTTCATCGGTGGCACCGATGACCATCGCTTCCGCGCTTTCGACGCCCGGAACGGGAAAGAACTGTGGAGCAAGAAGCTTGAATATAACGCACAGGCAGTGCCCATAACCTATCGCGGCAAGGATGGCCGCCAGTATGTTGCGGTCATGGCTGCCAATTTCGGTGCTGTACCGAGGGGGCCGGACGGAAAACCTGCCAATAATGAATCGCTTGTCGTCTTCGCTCTGCCGAAATGACGAGGCCTGAACGATCAGAACGGCGGTGAGGGAGAGAAATTATGAAAACCGTGCCATATCTCATCTTGCTGGGACCGATACTGGCGGCGCTCAGTGGACATAGCGCACTCGCCAACAGCTCGAAGCGCGACATGGCAAGTTCACAAATGGAAACGGCCCGCCCCTATATCATACAAAAATCCATGAATGTCTTTCGGCGCTTCAAGCCGGAAGTCACTCACGACATGGTTGCGTTTTATCGCGACATACTTGGCCTCACCCCTTTGCAACCGATTACGCTGGATGCGCAGCAGACCATCATCCTGTTCGGCATCGGAGGAAGCCAGATCAAGCTGGCGGAGGGACTGCAGGATAACCGTGAGTATCGTCCGGGCGCCGTGAATGAAGCGACTGGCATTCGCTATTTTACGCTCTTCTTCCCCGACGGGAATGCTCTTGCCCGACGTTTCGAAAAAGCAGGTTATAGCGCCCCCCGCTTTAGCGATATCGGGAACGGTAAACAGGCCGCCTTTGTCCGGGACCCGGCAAACTTCACATTGAAACTGGTCGTATGGCCCGACGCTCCGGCCGAACAATATGGACGGCTGGAAATCGGAATCAACGCGTCTGACATTGCGGAAAGTCGTCATTTCTATCGCAGCTTCATCGGTCTCGACGAATTGAAAGCTTTTACCGATCCGCTGCTCGAAACCAAAGTTTACCCTTATCGCAACGGATCGACCACCATTACGCTGTTTTCGCTTGGCCGGGGTCTTCCGGCCGATACAGGCAGCGCAGGGATGCAATATGTCGTCAGCGATGCTGCGGCGGTGGATACGCTGGGTAAGAGACGCGGGATCACCGTGGAAACGCCACTTGGCAGTCTGCCCAATTTCGATCTCACCTTCGTCTGGCTGAACGATCCCGACGGTGTGACCAACTATTTCGCCCAGATTGGTGACGGGTCGGCTACGGTCGGTTCGAGCAAGGATTGACCGGCCCGGAGCGCACTCTGTACCGTTATGAGGGCGGCCTGCTGACGCTCATCCCCTCAACCGGCATCGTCATGAGCCGCAATATAGTGCGCCAGAATATCGATTTCCTCATCGGTCAGCGAACCGGAAAAAGGCGGCATAGCGCCCTGACCGTTGGCAATACGGCTGGCAATGAATTTTACAGAGCGCGATCCGGTATCGAGAGAGGGACCGGCCCGCCCTGTGCCGCCTGCATCTTTCATCAGATGGCAGGCACCGCAAGACCAGTTCTGAAACAGCTCACGCCCTTTTATGTCGACAGCATTGCCCGGCATTGTTGCATCCGGAGCGGCAACACTCGCTACGCTGCCTATGGCTGTCACCAGCGTCAGCCCGATCACTCCAGCCCTTTGCCATGTTTTCATCATTCCGCCGCAGCCCATGTAACACCCTCATCCGCATAAATATATTTAGTTAGCTAATTACTATTTATCGCAGTTGAGCACATTTAGTAAAGGGAGCTTCTTTGCGAAAATGCAGAGTTTAAGCAGATGAGGGGCACGGCCTAGCCAGCCGGCAATGGCGTTTCTGACATCGGCATTACCGGGCACTCTTGCAAATTAATCTCAATAACGTAATGCGCGCTACATTCGAGAATCGTGCAATCCCGGCACACCGGAGCGAATGGTGATGCAAGATAAACTGTCAGCAGCACAAGATAAGGCCGCCGCCTCCTCTCTGGACGAAGCCTCTTTGAACGATTAGCTGCACACTAGCCTGAAATCATAAAACCATCTTCAATCGATCTGGTCTGAATATCTGAATACGGCATTTGGTAATGGACGACATCAAATCCGAAACCTGTTGCAGGATTGCGATCCGCATCGATGAACCCCGAATGACTGCGGCGTAAAACCCGCCTGTTCGAACATATTGAAGGACTGACCGGATAATGGTTCCGCAGCCCATTCTCCTCAATCATGGAGGTAATGAAACACCGTGACGAGCAATACGAGCACCAAGGAACCACTGGTCGAAACCAAGGCCCTGACGGTTCAGGAAGTTCTTTCAGTCAAACACTGGAACGAACATCTTTTCAGCTTTACCATCACGCGACCGGATTCCTTCCGCTTCCGTTCGGGCGAATTCGTGATGATCGGCCTGCCGGGTGAAAACGGCAAACCGATCCTGCGCGCCTATTCGGTGGCCAGCCCGTCCTATGCCGAGGAACTCGAATTCCTCTCGATCAAAGTGCAGGATGGCCCGCTGACGTCCAAGCTTCAGAAAATCGAGCCTGGCGATCAGGTCTATCTCGGTCGTAAGCCCACCGGCACACTCGTCACCGATGCGTTGCTGCCCGGCAAACGTCTGTTCCTGCTTTCTACCGGCACCGGCCTTGCGCCTTTCCTCAGCATTATCCGCGATCCGGACATTTACGACATGTTCGACAAGATCGTGCTGGTCCATTCGGTCCGCCGCGTGAGCGATCTCGCTTTCCGTGAAACACTGGAAAGCCGCCTTGAGGACGATCCGCTGGTGGAAGAGGAAGCCAAGGAACAATTTGCCTATGTGCCCACCGTCACACGCGAAGAGTTCCACACTACGGGCCGTATCCACAAGCTGATCGATGACGGCACGATTTTCCAGGATGCGATGTTCAACCGGAAATATTTCGATCCGGAAACGGACCGCATCATGCTGTGCGGCAGCATGGCCATGATCCGCGATTTCGAAGAATATTTCCAGGAACTCGGCTTTATCGAAGGGTCGAATGCGACCCCTGGCCAGTTCGTGATCGAACGCGCTTTCGTCGACTGATCTCAGGCGATATCGCCAGATAAAAACCCCGGCCGGATCGCTCCGGCCGGGGTTTTTTTATTTTCTCTATATCTGTGTGTCTGTCGGCTTGCCTTCCTCGGCTCACGTTCAGACCTGTCGAACAGCTTTTGCCCGGTCGAGAGCCATAGAAAGCGCCCAGACAAGCAGCCCGCCTATTGCCAGCGAGGCACCGACCCAGCCGGTCGAAGTCCAACCATATCCCGCCGTAATCGCCATACCGCCGAGCCAGGGGCCAAGCGCATTGGCCGCATTGAAGGCCGAATGGTTCAGCGCAGCCGCCAGTGTCTGTGCATCGCCGGCCACATCCATCAGCCGTGTTTGCAGGATGGAGGAAAGACCGCCCACGCAGCCTATCAGCAGCAAGATAACCAGCATCGACCACAGCTGCTGCGCGGCCGGAGCGTAAAGCGCCATAACAATGATGGCATAAACCAGCGTAACCCCCGCCGCCTTCATCTGCCAGCGATCGGCAGCCCAGGAACAGACCAGCGTCCCCAGTGTCATGCCCAGCCCGATCACCGCCAGCGCCACCGGCACCATAGCCTGATCGACGCCAGTCACTTCCGTGACAGTCGAAGCGAGATAGGTATAGACAGCGAACATCCCGCCAAAGCCAATGGCCCCGATCAGCAGGGTCAGCCAGACCTGCGGCCGGGCAAGCGCCCCCAGCTCACGCAACGGGCTGGCCTCAGGATCGCCCTTATCCCGCGGTACATAACGCATCACCATTAAAGCGGTGAACAGCGCAAGAACGGCAACAATCACGAAACACCAGCGCCAGCCAAAAAGCTGTCCGATCAAATTCGCAAAGGGCACGCCGCCAATCGTCGCAATTGTCAGCCCCAGCATCATACGCGCGACAGCCTGGGTTCTCTGAGATCGCGGCACGAGTGAGGCGGCGACCAGTGCCCCCACGCCGAAATAGGCACCATGCGGCAGGCCGCTCATGAAGCGAAAAGCCAGCATCCATTCGAGATTGGGAGAAAGAGCCGAAAGGCAATGGGCCAAAGCGAAGAATCCCATTAACCCGACCAGTAATATACGCCGTGACAAACGGGCCCCCAGAACGGCGATGGTCGGTGCACCGACAACCACACCCAGCGCATAGGCGCTAATGACATGACCGGCCGTCGGTTCATCGACATGCAATCCCTCGGCGATCTGCGGCAACACGCTCATGCTGGCAAATTCAGTCGTCCCGATCGTAAAGCCCCCTACAGCCAGAGCCAGCAGGGCCAGACGGGCATGCCATAATTCATGCGGATGTGCGGTCATATTCTGTCCATTCGCTTATGCTGCAATGCAACCAATGCCTGCAAATGGGGCTTCGACAGCGCAAGACAACCAATTTTTGCTTTGAATGACACTTCTGCATCTTGCGCTGCAACAGTGAAAATGACCCGGTCTGGATAAAAACCCTCACACTTTCGGCACCTTGTTGACAAAATCCGGAAAATCCCTTGCCCGTAAAAAAGGGCGTGCTAAGCGGAAATCCAGCCAAAGAAACAAGGAGGATGTCAGGTGAGTATCTTGCAAGGCCGCGTCGCTGTCATAACCGGAGCCAGTTCCGGCATTGGCGAAAGCTGCGCTATTTCTTTCGTCGAGAAAGGTGCCAAGGTGGTGCTGGCCGCACGCCGTGCGGAACGTCTCGAAGCGCTTGTAAAACGGGTGGAAGATATGGGCGGCGAAGCGCTCGCCGTGGCCACCGATGTGACCGATGAAGCGGCGGTTCAGAACCTGTTCGATCAGGCTGTGGCGACATTCGGCACGGTCGATGTTCTCATCAATAATGCCGGGATTGCCGACAGTACGGCAGCTGATGAACTGGAACTCGATTTGTGGCGCAAGGTGCTGGACACCAATCTGACATCCGCTTTCCTCTGCGCCCGAGCCGCGATCCGGGTGATGAAAGGCAAAGGTCGCGGCCGCATCGTCAATATCGGCTCGATCTCAGCCCGCGTGCCGCGCCAGAACAGCCCGGCCTATGCCGCCAGCAAATGGGGTCTCGACGGCCTGACCCGGGCGCTGGCGATTGACGGGCGTGAAGACAATATCGCGGTGTCGATTTTCCATCCGGGCATCGTTGCCACGGAAATCGCTCCCGGTGCCGTCAAACTGGATGATGAGTTGACGGCCGATCCCAAGGATATTGCTGATGTGATTATCCATATGTGCGATCTGCCCGACCACCTCAATTTCTATGAAGGACTGGTGGTTCAGAACAAGATTCCATTTCTCGGCCGCGGCTGAACGCAGCACGAACCGAACAGCAAAACGGCCGCTCCAGAGCGGCCGTTTTCGTATGGCATCGACAGACTGTCAGCACTCAAACCGATGCACTCACCGGTCGGGCGCCTTGCTGATATCGATATAATGCCGGTTATAATAGGTCAGCGGCGCAGCATCCTCGCGATGATGCGCATCGATCAGCTCACCGATGAAAATCGTGTGCGTACCGTATTCATGCCGGTGCGCGATCCGGCAGACGAAACTCGATTGCGCATTGGTAAGAACCGGAACACCATGGCTGTTTTCCCATTCGCCGACGGCAAAGCGATCTTCTGCCGTTTTGGTCGCCATGAAATTATCCGCGACATCGCGATTGGTCAGCCCCATCACATTGACGCAGAAAGTTTCTACACTGGCCAGCGGCTCATGCAGCGAGGCGGACTGGTTAATACAGATCAACAGTGAGGGCGGATCAAAGCTGAGCGAACTGACCGCTGTGGCCAGAATACCGAAGGGCTTGCCGTCATGGAAAGTGGTGACAGCATACACCGTGGAGGCGACATGGCGCATCCCGTCGCGAAAGGCCTCTAAAACGGCGCTCTTATTTTCTACATCAGACACGCCCCTTTCATGATAGGCGCCCCCGCATCTTTCAAGCCTGAATCCCGAAATTCAAAAGATCATGCGCCCATTGCCATCACATTTGGCTGTGATAACGCATTTGCCGGATCCTTTTGGCGGCACAATCGCCGTTCCCCTATCGTGCAGACCGGCAATCATCTGCACGGACACATATTTACAGGAGAATTTATGGCGCAATTTCTGATTGTTGAGGCACGATTCTATGACCATCTCAACGATATGCTCATCGCCGGAGCGCGCAAGGTTCTCGAAGATTCCGGACACCATGTCGATATTCTTACTGTTCCCGGTGCCCTTGAAATTCCCGCTGCCATTTCCATGGCTGTGGACAGCAACCGCTATGACGGCTTCGTCGCCCTCGGTGCGGTCATTCGCGGGGAAACCTATCACTTCGAAATCGTTGCTGGTGAAAGCGCCCGGGGCATCATGGCTCTGACCATGGACGGGATCGCCATCGGCAATGGCATTCTCACGACCGAGAATGAGGAACAGGCCATTGTCCGGGCCGATCCGGCACAGGCCAATAAGGGCGCTGGCGCCGCGCAAGCTGCGTTGCGATTGCTCGAATTACAGGAGAAGTTCCAATAGTCGATCATCCCTCGATTTCCGGTATCCCCCTCGTTCTGGGCGGGAATGTGTTTGGCTGGACCGCTGACGAAGATGCGAGCTTTGCCATTCTCGATAAGTTCTACGAGAATGGCGGGCGCATGATCGACACGGCTCAGGGATATTCCGCCTGGGTCGATGGCCATGTCGGCGGTGAGAGTGAGACCGTTATCGGAAAATGGCTCGATAGCCGCAAGCTGCGTCACGACATGCGCATTGCCACCAAAACAAATGGCAATGGTGAAGCGGGCGGCTTGTCTCCCATCCGCATTGCCGAAGAACTGGAAAAGTCGCTCGACCGGCTGCAGACCGATTATGTCGATCTGTATTACGCCCATCGGGACGACACGGCTACGCCGATGGAAGAGATTGTCGAAGGCTTCAACACGCTGGTCAGCAAAGGCAAGATCAGAGAAGTCGGCGCGTCCAATTTCGAAGTCGACCGGCTGGCAGTGAATATCGACATTGCCCAGCGCAAAAGCATGAAGCCCTTCACCGTTCTGCAGAACGAATATAACCTCGTCGAGCGCAATGCCTATTCCCCGAGAATGCAGAAAGTATGCCTCGACAATCACATGGCCATGTTCCCCTATTTCGGGCTCGCTGCTGGGTTTCTGACCGGAAAATATCGTAACAAGGCGGATCTGAAAAAAGGCGAACGCGGAGGGCTGATCGAACATCTCTTCGACAAGGGAATGAGCATTCTGCCCATTCTCGACGAAGTGGTGGAGGAAACCGGCTCGAACCATGCCAGCGTCTCTCTTGCGTGGTTACTCGCTCAGCCTGGCATCACGGCCCCGATTGCAAGCGCCCGGACGCCGGATCAGCTGGATAGTCTGCTCGAAGCCACCAGACTGGATTTAAGCGAGGATCAGCTGACTCGTCTTAACGAAGCCGGTCAGTAACCGCCCATGAACGGCCCGCTCGAATGGTTCGCTGCAATCGGGACGATCCTGTCCGCCGGAATGATTGCGGTGGACTGGGGGCGGAAATGGACTGGCTGGGCCTTTGTACTGTTCGTCGCCGTCTCGATTGCGTGGATCGTGTCCGGGCTGCTCAATGACACGATCCCGCTCGCCGTTCAGAACGGATTGCTGCTCGGGGTCAATCTCTGGGGTGTCTGGCAATATTTGCTCAGTCCGAAGAACCGGAAGAAAATCGAGCGTATGGAAGAGCTTGAAGAAAAAGCTTCAGAAGATATCGAGGCCGGACGCGACTGAGTGTCGCGCCCGGCCTTTCAGCATTTAAACAGGTCTGTCAGGCGGACAGGCGGCCGAAGCAGCCCTTGCCCGCATAGGATGCCGACACACCCAGCTCTTCTTCGATCCGAATGAGCTGATTATATTTGGCAAGCCGGTCCGACCGCGCAAGCGAGCCGGTCTTGATCTGGCCGCAATTGGTCGCCACCGCAAGATCGGCAATGGTCGAATCCTCGGTTTCGCCCGAACGATGCGACATTACCGTGGTGAACCCGGCACGATGCGCCATATCCACCGCTTCGAGCGTCTCGGTAAGCGTGCCGATCTGATTGACCTTCACGAGCAATGAATTGGCCATGCCCTGCTCGATTCCCATTGCAATACGCTTGGGATTGGTCACGAAAAGGTCGTCGCCGACGAGCTGAACCTTGTCGCCCAGCTTGGCCGTCAGCGCTTGCCAGCCTTCGAAATCGTCTTCCGCCATCCCGTCTTCGATCGATTTGATCGGGTAGGCGTCGCATAATTTGGCGAGATAATCGGCCATTTCCTCACCGTTGAGCGAGAGGTTTTCGCCCGCAATCTCATATTTGCCGTTCTTGTAAAATTCGGTGGACGCGCAATCGAGCGCCAGCATCACATCGTCGCCCGGCTTGAAGCCTGCTTTTTCGACCGACTGCATGATGAAATCCAGCGCGTCGCGCGTGCTGGCGAGGTTCGGGGCAAAGCCGCCCTCATCGCCAACGGAAGTAGAGAGTCCCTTTTCGGCCAGGCCCTTCTTCAGCGTGTGGAAGATCTCCGAACCCCAGCGCACAGCTTCGGCGATCGAATCCGCGCCGACCGGCATAATCATGAATTCCTGAAAATCGATTGGATTATCGGCATGTTCGCCGCCATTGACGATATTCATCATCGGCACGGGCAGAACATGCGAGGACACACCGCCAATATAGGCATAAAGCGGCAGACCGCGGGCAGCCGCAGCAGCGCGCGCAACGGCCAGGCTGGTGCCGAGAATGGCATTGGCACCGAGCCGGGCTTTATTTTCCGTCCCGTCCAGATCGAGCATGGCCAGATCGATATCGCGCTGATCTTCTGCATCGAGCCCCAGCAGAGCTTCGGTAATATCGGTGTTCACGACATCGACGGCTTTGGTGACACCCTTGCCAAGAAAGTATTTCTCGTCACCGTCCCGTAATTCGACAGCTTCATGCGCCCCCGTCGAGGCTCCCGAAGGCACCGCAGCGCGGCCAAAACTGCCATCTTCAAGCAGAATATCGACTTCCACTGTGGGGTTTCCGCGGCTGTCGAGTATCTGGCGGCCATGAATATCAATGATTGCAGTCATTATCTGGTCTTGCTCCTCTGACGGTTTTACGGTCTCCTATGCGGCGGAACCAAGCTGCGCAAGCGGCGTTCGATTCATGTAGCACGGATGGGGCGTGCCCATTCGACGGCAAACCGTAAATACCTGCGAGGGTGAACGAGGAAAGGGCAATACGATGGCCGGAACGAAAGCTGAGACACCCGATACTGCAGCCACTCCTGCACCGGAAGATCACAAGGAAGAAGCCAAGTCGCGCTTCAATGCAGCGCTGGAAGAAGCCAAAGCCGGTGCTGCAGCGCTGGGAGCCGAAGCGAAACAGCGCGCCGAAAGCTATCAGGACCAGGCCAGGGCCAAAGGCGATCACTGGGTCGACGACACAAAAAGCAAAGCCACAGGCTACGCCAATCAGGGCAAAGCCAAGCTGAGCGAAGGGCTCACCTGCCTCGGTAAACTCGTCTCCGACAATGCCGGCACGGTGGATGAGAAACTCGGGCCGGGTTATGGCGACTATGTCCGCAGCGCTTCGAAGAAGCTCGAAGACACTGCCACCAAGCTCGATTCCAAGAGTCTGGAAGAACTGGGAGAAGATTCCCGCGAATTCGTCCGCACCAATCCGGCCCTATCGGTTGGCATGGCTGCTGTGGCCGGTTACATGTTCGCGCGTATATTCCGTAGCTCCAAGTAATTTGACGTGACTGCACCGACAGATGAAAAATACGGCCCTGCAGGGGCCGCCAATCCATCACGTCAGGCCGGCGCGCCCCATGAAAGCGGGGCGCAGTCGGCCTTTTCGTCAGAAAGCCATGCAGGCAGCGGGGCAGCAGGCAGCGAAGCCGGGGCGGATAGTCATCCGCTGCGCGACGATCTGACCGCGCTGATCGACGATGGACTGACTTTTTTCGAAGCGGAACTCAATTTCCAGAAGTCCCGCCTTTCTTTCGTTATCGACTGCGCAAAGAAAGTGGCCGCTTACGGGGTGGTGGCGCTGGTTCTGGTGCTGCTGGCCGCGATAGGTCTGACGGTCGGGCTTATCCTGTGCCTCAGCCCGCTTATCACACCATGGGGCGCCACGATTGTGGTCGTTGGCGGAGAGCTCGCTATCGCCTATTATTGCGTCCGGCACATCCTGACCAAAGTAAAAGCAATCAGCGCAGCTTTCAAAAAGGAAGAGGACGCATCCGAATGAGCGACCTGGCAGCTAAAATGCTGGAAGACCGTGCCTTGCGCGATGCCGCCAGAGCGCTGGTGGCCGCCGATATCGCCCTGATGATGGAAAATCTGGATCAGAAGGGGCTCGGCACCCGCGTGAAAGACAGTGTCAGTGAAACCGCAGAGAGCTTTACGTCCGATCTCGGGACAGCGGATGAGAAACCCGGACTTTATCTGGCCGGCGGTCTTATCGGAATCGTGGTTCTGTGGTTTTCTCGCAAGCCCGTCTTCCGTTTGCTGGGATGGTTCTTCTCGCGCTCCCCCGACGAAGCTGACGAAGAGGATCCCGGGATAGCGGATGAAGGCTCTTATTCTGACGAAGACCCCGTAGCCGAAACAAATATGGCAGACGATAAGGCCAATGCTGTTCCTTATGGAACCGCCGCCCCCGCCTGACGGTTTATAGATCAGGAGGCACAGTCTGCCGTTTAATTTTCTGGAGACAGCGCATGAGCGATTCTCAACGCAAGGATATCAAGGAAAAGGTCGAAGTCGCCGAAGCCCGTAATCAGAGCAAAGCTCTGACATTATCGGAACGCGTCGGTGAAAAGACCATCGAAGGCAAAGACCGTTTCCTCCGTTTTGCCAAAGACCACCCGGTCGCCCTGATCGGCGGGGGAATCGTGCTGGGGGTTGCCATCAGCGCTCTGTTCCCACGTTCGCCTACGCGACGCCTCGGCGGCAAAGCTGCCGGCCTTGCTGTTTCCGCAGCCGATCTGGCGATGGCTTATGCTGTGAAGGCGCGCGCCGCCGCGAAAGACGCAGCGCTCGACAGCGGCGATCTGCTGGAGGATATGAGCGACAGCCTGGGCGATACGGCGAGCCATTTGCGCCGCGATGCCCATTATTATGCCGATACGGCTCTGGGTTCGGCACGCAGCTTTTCACGCGATGCGCGCAAAAATCTCGGGCGAACTCTGCGTAAATTCCGCTGACCGTCACCAGCAGCCTTTTTCTGAAACGCGAATATGGCGCGCCCTCTTGCAGAGCGCGCCATAAGTTTTATGGACGCCTCATCACAGCTTCTCTCCAAAAAGGTTTCGATAAATGGCAAAACAGCTTCTGCATCTCGTCATGGGCGGCCGGGTTAAGGATCCGCAGAGCTGCGAGTTCGAAGATCTCGATAATATCGACATTGTCGGCGTTTTTCCGAATTACGAAGAAGCGGAAAATGCCTGGCGCAGCAACGCACAGCGCACGGTAGACGATGCCGAAATGAAATATGTCATCGTTCATCTGCACCGCTTGCTCGAACCCAATCTGCCGGGTCAGTAAGACATGATCTCTCCGGTTACGGTGCCGGAGAGCCATGTCTGACTATTCGAGAGACGCGATGGCCCGGCGCTATCGCGTCTTTTTCGTGCCTCGGTCGAGTAGCTCGGCCCGCCCGCCTATGGCACCGCGCAATGCCGGATCCGGGCCAGCCTCTGCCCTGCCCCCGGCACTTTTGACGAATATCTGCGCCAAAGCGGACGGATAAGCTGCATCCACAATCCTGACAGAGAAGCTATTGCCTATCTGGCGCTCGACACAAACGGGCATAGCGATCAGCTTTATGGCCACCCCGATTGTGCAGACAAAGGCTATGCCCCTTCTTCTCCAGGAGGCCAAACACCATGCTCTGAAGCAAGGCATGATGCGTCTTTTTACCGAGGCAAGCGAAATAGCCCGCCCCGTCTTCCAACGGGCGGGCTATTCTTGTCTTCAACGGCGCGATTTTACGCCGAAAGGTGTTGCCATCCACAATTATGCGATGGCTCAAAGCCTCAGATAAATTCGATCTTTTCGATCAGGTAGAAACGTTCCCCGGAAGGAACGGTCACTTCTACCTCTTCGCCGAGCTGCTTGCCGATCAGAGCGCGCGCCAAGGGAGAATCGTAGGAAATCTTGCCCTTTTTGGCATCGGATTCGGTCTGGCCGACAATCTGATATTTGACCGGCTTGTCATCTTCATCGAGCAGGGTGACGGTGGCACCGAAAATCACCTTATCGCCCGACAGGGTTGCCGGATCGATAATCTGGGCGCGGCTGACCTTGTCTTCAAGCTCAGCAATCTGTGCTTCCACCTGACCCTGACGTTCCTTCGCCGCGTGATATTCGGCATTCTCCGAAAGGTCGCCGTGAGCGCGCGCTTCCTCAATCGCATCCACAATACGCGGACGCTCTTCCCGGAGGGCTTTCAGGTTGGCGGTCAGCATTTCATAGCCTTCCGCCAGCATGGGCACTTTTTCCATATTACGTCCCTGTCATAAATGGCGCCCCTCGACAAAGACTTCCCCGTCCGGACTTTTCATAGGCCGGAACAAAGGAAGCCGATGTAGGGAGCGCCTGTGTTTCAGCTATAATAGTCTTGCAGGGAGCGCACTTCAAGATCACTGGTCTTCACCTCGGCAATTGCCATGGCGGCAGCCAGTGCCGATGCAGCCGTTGTGTAGGACGCAACCTTCTTTTCCAGCGCCGAAGCGCGGATAGACTGGCTGTCCTTCAGGCTCTGCCACCCTTCGGTAGTATTGAAGATCATGGCAATATCGCCATCGACGATCCGGTCGACAATATGCGGACGGCCTTCGGCGACCTTATTGACACGCTCGACCGCAATACCGGCATCGGAAAGGTATTTCTGGGTACCTTCGGTGGCGACAATCGCAAAACCCCGGGAGACCAGAATCTTCACGGCTTCGAGAATATGCGGCTTGTCACTATCCTTGACCGATACGAAAACCGTGCCGCCTTCGGGCAGCATCATGCCGGCGCCGATTTGCGACTTGGCAAAGGCCTTGGGAAAATCGCTGTCGATCCCCATGACTTCGCCGGTGGAGCGCATTTCCGGCGACAAAACCGGATCGGCGCCGGGGAAACGGCTGAAGGGGAATACGGCTTCCTTCACCGCCATATAATCCACATCGCGCTTGATCGGGGGCAAATCGGCCAGTTTCTGCCCGGCCATCACCAGCGACGCATATTTGGCAATCGGATCGCCAATCGCCTTGGCGACGAAAGGCACGGTGCGGCTGGCGCGCGGATTCACCTCGATCAGAAAAACTTCGCCATTCTGCACTGCGAACTGGACATTCATCAGGCCACACACATTGAGCCCCTTGGCCAGCAGATGCGCCTGGCGCTCCATTTCGTCGATAATATCCTGCGGCAGGCTGTAAGGCGGAATAGTGCAGGCACTGTCGCCCGAATGGACGCCGGCTTCTTCGATATGCTGCATCACGCCCGCGACGACGACATCTTCACCGTCGCACAGCGCATCGACATCGCATTCCACCGCATCGCGCAGATATTGATCGATCAGCACCGGACTATCGCCGGAAACCTGCACGGCGGTGGCGATATAATTGTCGAGCTGCGCTTCGCTATCGACGATTTCCATTGCGCGGCCGCCCAGAACATAGCTCGGACGAAGCAGAACCGGATAACCGATACGGTTTGCCACCGCGACCGCTTCATCGCGGCTGCGGGCAATGCCATTGGCCGGTTGCTTCAGATTGAGCTTGTTGACCAGCTTGGCGAAACGTTCGCGATCTTCTGCCAGATCGATCGCGTCAGGAGCCGTGCCAAGAATGGGGATACCGGCTTTTTCCAGCGCACCGGCCAGTTTCAGAGGCGTCTGACCGCCGAACTGAACGATTACACCGAGCAATTCGCCGCGCGAATGTTCGACGCGCAGGATTTCCAGCACATCTTCCGCCGTGAGCGGTTCGAAATAAAGCCGGTCCGACGTATCGTAATCGGTGGAAACGGTTTCCGGGTTGCAATTCACCATAATCGTTTCAAACCCGGCATCCTGCAGGGCGAAACAGGCATGACAGCAGCAATAGTCGAATTCGATGCCCTGCCCGATCCGGTTCGGCCCGCCACCCAGAATAACCACCTTCTTGCGATCGCTCGGGAAGGCTTCGTTCTCGGGCTCACCGAAACTCGGCGCTTCATAGGTGGAGTACATATAGGGCGTGACCGCGTCGAATTCCGCCGCGCAGCTGTCGATCCGTTTGAAGACCGGCAACACACCGAGTTTCTGGCGGAGCTGACGCACTTCATCCTCGCTGGTAGCACCGGCCATGGCGCGCAGCGTATCGTGCAGCAGGCCCGAACTCTTCGCCTGCGTTTCGGCCAGGCCGCCCGCCACGCCGACCGACCGGACGGCGAGAGTGGCAAGACGCTTATCCGAAAAGCCCATCGCTTTCAGGCGACGCAGGCCCTGCGCATCGTTGGGCAGGCCATGTTCGGAAATCATCTTTTCTTCATAGATGATCTCTTCGATATGGCGCAGGAACCAGGGATCGTAGAAAGTGATCTCATGGATTTCCTCCATGGTGAAACCTTCGCGGAAGGCCTGTGCCACTTTCAGCAACCGGTCGGGCCGCCTTTGCGCCAGTTCGGCACGCAGCTTGTCGCGCTCGGCCCCTTCCAGCTCAACCACGCGATTGAAGCCATCGAGTCCGGTTTCGAGCCCGCGCAGGGCCTTTTGCAGACTTTCCTTGAAGTTGCGGCCGATCGCCATCACTTCGCCGACCGATTTCATCGCGGTCGAGAGTTCCACTTTGGCGCCCTTGAACTTCTCGAAAGCGAAACGCGGAATCTTAGTGACGACATAATCGATAGTCGGCTCGAAACTCGCCGGGGTCGCACCAGTGATTTCATTGGTGATTTCGTCGAGCGTATAGCCCACCGCAAGCTTGGCCGCGACACGCGCAATCGGGAAGCCGGTGGCCTTCGAAGCCAGTGCCGAAGAGCGTGACACACGCGGATTCATCTCGATGACGATCAGGCGGCCATCCTCGGGATTGACTGCAAACTGTACGTTCGAACCGCCTGTTTCCACACCGATTTCACGCAGCACGGCAATGCTGGCCGAGCGCATGATCTGATATTCCTTATCGGTCAGCGTCAGTGCCGGAGCGACCGTAATCGAGTCGCCCGTATGCACGCCCATCGGATCGACATTCTCGATCGCGCAGATAATGATGCAATTGTCGTTCTTGTCGCGAACGACTTCCATCTCGAATTCTTTCCAGCCAAGCAGCGATTCCTCGATCAGGACCTCGGTGGTTGGCGATGCGTCGAGGCCTTCGCCCACGATCCGCTCGAATTCTTCCTTATTATAGGCGACACCGCCGCCCGTGCCGCCCAGCGTAAAGCTCGGGCGGATAATCGCCGGCAGACCGGTCCGTTCGAGCACGTCGAAGGCTTCCTGCAGGCTGTGCGCCGTGCCCGAGCGGGCGCTTTCGAGGCCGATACTGTCCATCGCCTCACGGAAGCGGTGGCGGTTTTCGGCCTTGTCGATCGCATCGGCATTGGCGCCGATCATCGCCACGCCATACCGGTCCAGCGTGCCGTCATTGAACAGAGCCAGCGCGCAGTTCAGTGCGGTCTGTCCGCCCATCGTCGGGAGCAGCGCATCGGGCTTTTCCTTCTCGATGATCTTGGCGACGATTTCCGGCGTGATCGGCTCGACATAGGTCGCATCGGCCATATTCGGATCGGTCATGATCGTGGCCGGGTTGGAGTTTACCAGAATGACCCGGTAACCCTCTTCTTTCAAAGCCTTGATCGCCTGAGTTCCGGAATAGTCGAACTCGCAGGCCTGCCCGATAATGATCGGACCGGCGCCAATGACGAGGATCGAGGAGATGTCTGTGCGTTTGGGCATTTAACCGAGCGACCCTACAAATTTCTGGAAGAGATAGAAGCTGTCCTGCGGTCCGGGCGAAGCTTCGGGGTGGTATTGCACGCCGAACGCCTTCCTGCCTTTGATCGCGATACCGCAATTCGATCCGTCGAACAGCGAGATATGCGTTTCCTCCACCGTATCGGGGAGCGTTGCATTATCGACCGCAAAGCCGTGATTCATGCTGGTGATTTCGACCAGACCGTCTTCATGGCGCTTGACCGGATGGTTCGCGCCGCGATGGCCCTGATGCATTTTGACCGTGCTCGCGCCCGCCGCGATGGCGAGCATCTGATGGCCGAGACAGATGCCGAAAACCGGCACATCCTTATCCAGCAGCGCCTTGATGACCGGCACGGCATATTCGCCGGTCGCCGCCGGATCGCCCGGTCCGTTGGAAAGGAACACGCCATCGGGGGCGAGCGCCATGATCTCTTCGAAACCGGTCCGCGCCGGCACTACCGTCACCCGTGCACCGGCTTTGACCAGATTGCGGAAAATATTGTCCTTGGCACCGTAATCCACCGCCACGACATGCGGGCGGCCGTCCTTTTCGGCCTCGGCATAGCCTTGCCCCAGCGTCCAGGACCCGCCGGCCCAGTCTTCCTGCTTCTCCCGCGAGACGACCTGCGCCAGATCCATCCCTTCGAGGCCCGGCCATTCCCGGGCCTGAGCGATAAGCGCGGGAATATCGAACTGCCCGTGGGGATCATGCGCGATCACCGCATTGGGCGCGCCGGTTTCACGAATGCGCCGCGTCAGGGCGCGCGTATCGACCCCGGAAAGGCCGATCTTGCCCTGCGCCTTCATCCATTCGTCGAATTCGACCTGCGAGCGGAAATTGGACTGATGCGTCACATCCTCGCGCACAACGCAGCCCACCGCGCTGTCGACATGGGATTCGATATCCTCGTCATTGGCGCCGACATTGCCGATATGCGGGAAAGTGAAAGTAACGATCTGCCCGGCATAGGAGGGATCGGTCATCACTTCCTGATAGCCGGTCATCGCTGTGTTGAAACAGACCTCCCCGACTGCGCTGCCGGTCACGCCGAAGCCCCTCCCCCAAATTACCGTGCCATCTGCAAGGACAAGGACTCCACTCGCACCTTTGGGTGGCGCGTGTGAAGATGCGGGGTCGGCCATAGGGCGCTCCGTTCTTAAAAAGGTTATCGGCGATGTTTGCTAAGGTGTGGCGGCTAGACCTGCCCTGCCCTCCCGTCAAGCTGTCACTTGCGCAAAGGATCGGCTAAGAGACGTTCTTTGCTATAATCCCGATGAAATCATCCACAGGAAAGACACGATACATGCTGCGCGATACAATCAAAAAAGCCCAGATTGCAGCGATGAAGGCCGGCGAGAAGGAGCGGCTTCACGCCGTTCGCCTGATCCTCGCCAAGATCAAGGACCGCGACATCGAACAGCGCGGTTCCAGTGCGGAAATCGCCGATGACGATCTGGTGACCGACGTTTTGCAGAAGATGGCCAAGCAGCGCCGCGAATCGATCACCATGTATGAAGAAGGTGGCCGCACCGAACTCGCTGCACAGGAAAAGAGCGAACTCGCAGTGATCGAGGAATTCCTGCCGCAGCAGATGGATGAGGCCGAAACCAGAGCCGCGATCGATCAGGTCAAAGCCGATACAGGCGCCGAAGGCATGAAGGATATGGGCAAGGTCATGGCTGAACTCAAAGCGCGCCATGGCGCCACGCTCGATATGAGCAAGGCCAGCGCGCTGGTCAAAGCGGCTTTCTCCTGAAGGTATAAAAGTGGCCCTGTCCCCCCAATGGCTTGATGAACTCCGTGCGCGGATCACGCTTTCGAGCGTGATCCAGCGTACCACCAAGCTGCAAAAGGCAGGGCGCGAGTGGAAAGCCTGCTGCCCTTTCCACAATGAAAACACACCCAGTTTCACGGTCAGCGACGAAAAAGGCTTCTATCACTGCTTCGGCTGCGGCGCGCATGGCGATGTCATCCGCTGGATGACCGATCAGCGCGGCCTGTCCTTCATGGATGCGGTGAAAGAACTGGCCGAGGAAGCGGGGATGGAAGTGCCCCGCCCCGATCCGCGCGAATCCCGGCGGGCGGAGCAACGCGCCGGATTGCACGATGTGATGCAGGCTGCGCAGGACTGGTTCCGGCATAATCTGTCCGCCCCCGAAGGCAAAATCGCCCGCGATTATCTGGCGACCCGGGGGTTCGATCCGCATACGATAGAGCGTTTCGGATTCGGCTATGCCCCGCCCGGCCGGACCGCGCTCAAAAACGCTCTGCCCGCTATCGAAGAAGCCATGCTGATCGAAGGCGGCCTGCGAATCGCGGTGGAAGGACGCGACACTTACGATCGCTTCCGCGAACGCCTGATGCTGCCCATTCAGGATGCCCGCGGCAGGGTCATCGCCTTTGGTGGACGACTGCTCGATTCCACACGAAAAGACGCACCTAAATATCTGAATTCGCCCGATACACCTTTGTTCGACAAAGGCCGGACGCTATACAACCTCCACCGCGCAGCCCCCGCCTCGCGCCAGTCGAACCGGCTGCTGGTGGTGGAAGGCTATATGGACGTTATCGCGCTTGCCGCGCATGGCATAGAGGAAGCCGTGGCCCCGCTCGGCACTGCGCTGACCGAGCGGCAGATCGAATTGCTCTGGCGGGTGGTGGAATGCCCGGTTCTGTGTTTCGACGGGGATGCCGCCGGGCAGCGCGCTGCAATGCGCGCCGTTACCCGCGCACTGCCGCTGCTGCGCCCCGGCCACTCCTTCGCCATTCTGCGCCTGCCTGCCGGAATGGACCCGGACGACCTGCTGAAACGCGACGGGCGCAAGGCAATGGAAGATTTGCTGGCGAAACCGCACAGCCTGCTCGAAACGCTGTGGCTGCATGAAATGGACGCTGCACCGCTGCATTCGCCCGAAGACAAGGCCGGCCTGAAAGCGCGATTGCTGGAGCATGTCGATACGATTCAACATCCCGATATACGCTCGCTCTATCGCCGCGACCTGATGGACCGGTTTTCCGCTTTTGCTTTTCCCAAACGCGATTTTGGCGGGTCACGCCCCCCGGCCAGAGGACAAATGCAACGCGCAAGATGGACGAAAGACAGGCTTCCCGGCCTGCTGCCCGATCATGCTGCGCGGCTGAAACGCGCCATCGCCGGCGGCGCGCGCGACCAGCTTACCCAGGCGGTTTTGACCGGATTTATGCGACATCCGCAGGAAATCGCCCGCCATGCAGAGGCCCTTTCACGCCTCGCTGCGGCCGAGCCTGCACTGGCCCAATCGATAGATCATCTCTTCGAACTGTCAGAAATACTTGAAGAGCAAGGGTCTAATACCATATCAGCATCGACAGATATCGTGGCGCCGCCGGATAAAACCCGCTTCTCCTTCCTGATGGAAGGTTCCGATCCGCTGACTGTGCGTGACGATTTGGCCGAAGCCGTTTCCTTGCTGGTCGAGAGGCCTGCACTCGATTCGGCTATCGCAAAGGCCACCGCTCGTTTCGATAGCGATCCGGAAGGGTCCTGGGCAGAACAGCAAAGGCTCAGGAAACGAAAGCTGGAAATCGAGTCGCGACTCGGGCAAATGGCTAGAAAGCGTGCCGCCGCTCCGGCGCAGACAGAATCAACGCAGAGCGCTTCTCCGGAAGTCTCTGACGAACACAGAATGGACTGAAGCGAGACTTATGGCGTCTGAAGCCAAAACAAAGCAAAACGAAGATGCCCCGCTGATCGATCTCAACGAGGCTTCCATCAAAAAGCTGATCGCCAAGGCCAAGCGCCGGGGTTACATCACCTATGATGAGCTGAACGAAGCCCTGCCGCAGGACCAGATGTCCTCCGAGCAGATCGAGGACGTGATGTCGGCGATTTCCGAAATGGGCGTCAATATCGTCGAGAATGACGAAGACGCGCAGGAGGAAGAGGAAGCGGCGGTAGACGACATTGCCCCTTCCGACGGTAATGACGGGGATTCGCAGGCCAGCCCGCAGAAGAATGTCGCCGAAAAGCCCAAGAAGGAATCGGGCGACCGGACGGACGACCCCGTGCGCATGTATCTGCGCGAAATGGGTGCGGTCGAACTGCTGAGCCGCGAAGGCGAAATCGCCATCGCCAAGCGAATCGAAGCCGGTCGCGACACGATGATTATGGGCCTGTGCGAAAGCCCGATCACGTTCCATGCCATCATCACCTGGTCCGAAGCCCTCAATAATGAGGAAATGCAGCTTCGCGAGATTCTCGATCTCGATGCCATGCTGTCGAAAGAACCGCCGGTCGAAAAAATGGCTGAAGACGCCGAAGAAGATGACGGCGAAATCAGTGAAGAAACCGCCGGCCCTTCCTTCAAGGATGACGAGGACGATTCCGACGAGGATTCGGACGAAGACGGCGAAGAAGGCAGCAGCAGCCGCAATGATGACGAGGAAGAGGACAACACGCTTTCCCTCGCTCAGATGGAAGCGGCGCTGAAGCCCGATGCGCTGGAACGCTTTGCCCGGATCACCGATCTGTTCAAAAGCTTCGAGAAGATTCAGGCTGAGCGTGTCGATGTGCTGGGCCGCGGGGAAGATTTCCCTGCCTCGCGCGAACAGGAATATGAAGATCTGCGCGAACAGCTCACCGCCGAGGTGGAAAGCGTGCAGTTCCACGCGACCAAGATCGAATATCTGGTCGATAATCTTTATGCCTTCAATCGCCGTCTGACCGCTCTGGGCGGCCAGATGCTGCGTCTTGCCGAACGCCACAAGGTCAAACGGATCGATTTCCTCAAGGCCTATATGGGCAATGAGCTGGACGATAACTGGCTCGCCACGGTGGCCAAGAAGGACAAGAAATGGGCCGCCTTCGCCACCAATGAAGCCGATGCGGTCGAGCGTATCCGGGCGGAAATCGCCGATATTGCCAGCCAGACCGGCATGAGCCTCGAAGAATTCCGTCGCATCGTGAATATGGTGCAAAAGGCGGAACGCGAAGCGCGGATCGCCAAGAAGGAAATGGTCGAGGCCAATCTGCGTCTCGTGATTTCCATCGCCAAGAAATACACCAATCGCGGATTGCAGTTTCTCGACCTTATTCAGGAAGGCAATATCGGCCTGATGAAGGCGGTCGATAAATTCGAATATCGTCGCGGTTACAAATTCAGCACTTATGCGACCTGGTGGATCAGGCAGGCCATCACCCGCTCGATTGCGGATCAGGCGCGCACGATCCGTATTCCGGTTCATATGATCGAAACGATCAACAAGCTGGTCCGCACGAGCCGTCAGTTCCTCCACGAACAGGGCCGCGAACCGACGCCGGAAGAAATGGCCGAGCGGCTGTCCATGCCGCTCGAAAAGGTTCGCAAGGTGATGAAGATCGCCAAGGAACCGATCAGCCTCGAAACGCCGATCGGCGACGAGGAAGATTCGCATCTGGGCGATTTCATCGAGGACAAGAACGCGATCATTCCGGTGGATGCCGCCATTCAGGCCAATCTCAAGGAAACGGTCACCCGCGTTCTCGCCAGCCTCACACCGCGTGAAGAACGCGTGCTGCGGATGCGTTTCGGCATCGGCATGAACACCGATCACACGCTGGAAGAAGTCGGCCAGCAATTCTCGGTGACGCGCGAACGTATCCGTCAGATCGAAGCCAAGGCGCTGCGCAAACTCAAACATCCGAGCCGCAGCCGCAAGATGCGCTCTTTCCTCGACCAGTAAGGCGGATTTTCATGAAAACTCTTGGTTGTGCCATGGCTTTGACCGCCATGGCCCTGCCCCTTTCCGCTTTCGCGCAGACGGAAACCGAACAACAGGCTCCGGCTGTGGACAGTGCGAAAATGGCGCTTGCCCGGCAAATCGTCGATCTCGGTTTTCCCGAGGGGCAGCGTGAAGAGATGTTCTTCGGCGCGATCGATTCGATGGTTGCGCAGATGAACCAGGCCATGGCGGACGAAACCTTCGCCAACGATCCGCAACTGAAAGCAAAGCTGGAAGAGCAGAAAGCCGCGATGATCGCGGAAATGAAAACGGTTCTCAGCCGCCACATTCCTGCGCTGATGGATGGCTGGGCCACGGCCTATGCCGCCGAGTTCAACGAAAAAGAACTGCGCGACATTCTCGCTTTCGTCTCGACCGAAACCGGCAAAAGCTTCTTCATCCGCAATGCAATGCTGACCGAACGGCCCGAATTTCAGGCTGCCACCCGGCCATATATGCAGGACGTCATGGAAAGCGCCGATAAATGGCAGGGCGTCTTCATGAAGACCGTCCTGTCTTCGATGGAAGGTGACGCAGGCAGTCAGTAAATCGGGCGGCCGATCTGAAAAGCTCCGTCGCTTTGCCGATATATCGACATAAATGTTTAAAAGCCCGTCCGGTGCCCGCCTGCACCCGGCGGGCTTTTTTATGGCCCCGTTCTCGCGCCTTATGGCCCTCTTTGGTGCCTGTCTGGCCCCGTTCGACCGGCCATTTTTCGCATAAAACAATGTCGGGAGCCTTTGGGGTGGCAACCGGCTGGCTGAAGTCCTATGGGAGCGGCAACCGACTCCCGTAACGGAACCGTCATAACCTATGCGCATCGCAATTGCATCCGACCACGCCGCTTTCGACCTCAAGAGCGAACTGAAAGAATGGCTGATTTCCGAAGGGCATGAAGTCGCCGATCTCGGCCCCGAAACGGCGGATCGTGTGGACTATCCCGATTATGGCTATAAGCTGGCCGAAGTGGTCGCCGAAGGGACGGCCGAACGCGGCATAGCCCTTTGCGGATCGGGTATCGGCATTTCCATAGCCGTCAACCGCCATCCCGCCCTCCGCTGCGCTTTGGTGTCGGAACCGCTCTCTGCCGCGCTGAGCCGCGAACATAACAATGCGAATGCCATCGCCATGGGCGCCCGGCTAACCGGCATCGATATGGCCAAGGCCTGCATTACCGCCTTCCTCACCACCGACTTCGCTGGCGGCCGTCATACCGCGCGAGTCGCCAAACTTTCCCAAATTCCGCAGGATGCCGGACAATGAGCACAATGACCGCACAGGACACCAATCTCGCTTCTCCCTCGCAGAAAAGCCCTGATATGAGCCGTTTCTGGACCGACACTGTCGCCGCGGCCGATCCTGAAGTAGCCGATGCGATTGCGCAGGAACTCAACCGTCAGCGCGACCGGATCGAGCTGATTGCCAGCGAAAATATCGTCAGCAAGGCCGTGCTCGAAGCCACCGGCTCGGTTTTCGCCAACAAATATGCCGAAGGCTATCCGGGCAAGCGCTATTATGGCGGTTGCGAATATGCCGATGTTGTCGAAAACCTTGCCATAGAGCGCGCCAAAAAGCTGTTCGGTTGCGAATTCGCCAATGTGCAGCCCCATTCGGGCAGCCAGATGAATCAGGCCGTGTTTTTTGCTCTGATGAAGCCGGGTGACACCTTTATGGGGCTCGACCTTTCCGCCGGCGGCCACCTCACCCACGGTTCGCCGGTCAATATGTCGGGCAAATGGTTCAATGCCGTCAGTTACGGCGTTCGTGAGGACGATCAGCGGCTCGATATGGAGCAGGTCGAACGACTTGCTAAAGAACATAAACCCAAGGTCATAATTGCTGGCGCCACTGCTTATCCGCGCCTGTGGGATTTTGCGAAATTCCGTGAAATTGCCGATGAAGTGGGCGCTTATCTGCTGGTCGATATGTCGCATTTCGCCGGACTGGTGGCAGGCGGTCAGCACCCCTCCCCCTTCCCGCACGCCCATGTCGCTACGACCACCACCCATAAGAGCCTGCGCGGCCCGCGTTCCGGTGTCATCCTGACCGACGATCCAAAGCTCGCCAAGAAGTTCAATACTGCCGTATTTCCGGGGCTTCAGGGTGGCCCGTTGATGCATGTCATCGCCGCCAAGGCTGTGGCCTTCGGTGAAGCTCTGCGCCCTGAATTCAAACTCTACGCCCAGCGCGTCGCAGAAAACGCCAAAGCGCTCGCGGCAAGTCTTCAGGACAATGGCGTTGGCGTGGTTTCCGGCGGCACTGATAATCACCTCATGCTGGCCGATCTCTCCTCTCGCGGGGTCAACGGCAAAGCGGCTGAACACGGCCTCGACCGGGCCTATCTGACCTGCAACAAGAACGCGGTACCGTTCGACCAGTTACCGCCCGCCCTGACTTCCGGCATTCGTATCGGCACACCGGCAGCCACCACCCGTGGCTTCGGCGTGGAGGAATTCCGCAAGGTCGGTCAATTAATCGCTGAAGTGGTCGAAGGTCTCGCACGCAATGGCGATGAAGGCGACGGACAGATCGAAGAGAGCGTCCGCCGCCGCGTCACCGAATTGTGTGAGGCTTTTCCGGTCTATCCGGGTCGTTAAGCATGCGCTGCCCCTTTTGTGCGCATGATGACAGTCAGGTAAAGGACTCACGACCGACCGAAGACAATTGTGCAATCCGCCGCCGCCGGCAATGTTCCGGCTGCGGCGCGCGCTTCACCACCTTTGAACGCGTGCAATTGCGCGAAGTGGTCGTTGTAAAGAATGATGGCAGGCGTGAGAGCTTTCTGCGAGCAAAGCTGGAACAATCGGTTTCCCTCGCCTGCCGCAAACGCGATGTGCCGCAAGAACAGCTCGACCAGCTTATCTCCGGTATCCAGCGTCAAATCGAAACTCTGGGCGACAGCGAAATTCCTTCCGGCAAGATCGGAGAAATGGTGATGGAAGGTTTGCGTCTGCTCGACAGCGTCGCCTATATTCGCTTTGCCAGTGTCTATCGTGACTTCAGTGAAGCCCGCGATTTTGAAGAATTTGCCAGTACTGTGCGCGATGTGGCCCATGATTGAGCTGCCTAAAGATCATATTCCTGTCTTTGTGCTGGTTCGGCCTCAACTTGGTGAGAATATCGGCAAGGCAGCTCGCGCCATGCTCAATTTCGGGCTTGCGGAAATGCGCTTGGTAGTGCCGCGTGACGGATGGCCTAACCCGTCTGCCGGACCGGCAGCATCGGGTGCAGACATTGTACTCGAAAATGCACAGATTTTCGAAACAACAGCCGAAGCGGTCGCAGACTGTGCGCATGTTTACGCTACAACGGTCCGCAAGCGCGGCGTAACCAAACCTGTCGTGACGCCAGCTCAGGCCTCTCAGGAGATCGTGAGCCAGCAGGGACGCAGCGCCATTCTGTTCGGCCCCGAACGCTCTGGTCTGGAAACCGATGACGTGGCCCTTGCCCGCAAAATTCTGACCGTGCCGATCAATCCGGAGTTTTCTTCTCTTAACCTCGCTCAGGCCGTGATCCTGTGCGCCTATGAATGGTCCCGACATCAACATCTGGTGCAACCGACCCAGGAAGACGTTCTGCCGCCAGCTCCGCAAGAGGACCTGGACGGACTTATCCGCCATTTTGAACGGCTGCTCGAATCTAAAGGCTATTTCTTTCCCGAAACGCGGACCGATGCCACAAAACGCACGCTACGCGGTATTTTGACACGGCCGGGCTGGAACCATCTCGAGGTCCGGACGCTGCGCGGCATCCTGTCTTCGCTATCCCGCCCATCACGGGACAGAACAGAGGGTTGACCTTCACGTCAAACCTGCTAACCGCGCGCCTTCACTTGGACGTAACTCACGCCATATGGACGTAACTCACGCCATAACAGCATGATGATCGTTCGATTGGCCCCGCATCCCGGTGAAGCGGTGGCCGCGGCAAACTATCGGTTTGTCGGTGCACTGCCGGGTTGAAGCACCGCCAGAGGGGCGGTGACAGCAAATTGGAGTATGACTTATGTCGAAGCGCAAAAGCGCCAAGTATAAACTTGACCGTCGCATGGGCGAAAACATCTGGGGTCGCCCGAATAGCCCGATTAACCGCCGCTCCTACGGTCCTGGCCAGCATGGTCAGCGTCGTAAAGGCAAGATGAGCGATTACGGCCTTCAGCTGCGCGCCAAGCAAAAGCTCAAGGGCTATTACGGCGATGTTACCGAAAAGCAGTTCCGTCGTACTTATGGTGAAGCCGCCAAGATGAAAGGCGATACGGGCCAGAACCTGATCGGTTTGCTCGAACGCCGTCTCGATATGCTCGTTTACCGTGCAAAATTTGCACCGACCATCTTCGCCGCGCGTCAGATCGTGAGCCACGGCCATATTCGCGTGAACGGTGTGAAATGCAACATCGCATCGCGCCGTATCAATGTCGGTGATGTTATCAGCCTTGGAGACAAAGCCAAAGAAATGGCTCTGGTCATCGAAGCACAAAGCCTGCCCGAGCGTGAAATCCCCGATTATGTCGCTGCGGACGGTACCGACAAGGTAAGCTTCACTCGTGTTCCGACACTGGACGAAGTTCCCTATCCGGTAACAATGGAACCGAATCTGGTCGTCGAATTCTATTCGCGCTGATCGGTTACAAAAACAGGCAAAAGAGGGCGGTCTTTCGAGGTCGCCTTTTTTTATGCGACTCGTCGGATTTTTGGGATAAATCAAGGAACTGTAACAATTGGCGGGCATTGAGCCCATGCCATGACAAAGTTTCGTTTCGTGACCCCAAATCGCATCGGCAAATGGTATGCCGACCTCGAACTCGCCCAGCGTTTTGCACATACGATCGGGGCCGGTTTTCTCGACAGCAGGAGCGGTCGTTTTGTTGCCTATCCGGGCACAAAACTGGAAACATCTTCCGGCGAAACATTTATCGCCGGATAACGCACCTATTTGCGACAATAATCGTGACGGAAATCCGCTGCGAACCGGGCAAAGCGGTTTTCCGCAATGGCCTGACGCATTGCTTGCATCAACTGCTGATAAAAGCTGATATTGTGTTCCGTCATCAGCATCGCACCAAGAATTTCACCTGATTTGATAAGGTGGTGAAGATAGGCACGGCTGTAAGTGCCACAAGTCGGGCACGCGCATCGTTCATCGATGGGGCCGCTATCTTCTCCAAAACGCGCATTACGCATATTAAGAGGGCCATTCCAGGTAAAAGCCTGCCCGTTACGCCCTGAACGACTGGGCAGCACGCAATCGAACATATCGACACCGCGTTCCACAGCACCAACCAGATCATCCGGCTTACCCACTCCCATCAGATAACGAGGCCGGTCATCGGGAAGCTGTCCCGGGGCAAAATCGAGCGTAGCAAACATGGCCTCCTGCCCTTCCCCTACAGCAAGGCCGCCAATCGCATATCCGTCAAAACCAATATCGATCAGCGCATCGGCACTACGTTTGCGCAACTCTTCATCCAATGCGCCCTGCTGGATACCGAACAAAGCCGAACGAGACGCATGTTCTCCCCCCGAATCGAAACCGTCGCGACTGCGTCTCGCCCAGCGCATCGACATTTCCATCGAGGTCTCGATCACATCACGCGGCTGATCGGCGCGCGGGCATTCATCGAAAGCCATGACGATATCGGAATCCAGTAAGCGCTGAATTTCCATCGAGCGCTCAGGTGTGAGCATATGCTTCGAACCATCGAGATGGCTACGAAACTCAACGCCCTTCTCAGTCAGTTTGCGCAAATCGGACAGACTCATCACCTGATAACCGCCGCTATCGGTCAGAATCGGGCGCTTCCAGTTCATAAACTTGTGTAACCCGCCCAGGCGCGCAATCCTTTCAGCCCCCGGTCGCAGCATAAGGTGATACGTGTTGCCGAGAATAATATCGGCACCCGTCGCCCGGACGCTTTCCGGTTTCATGGCCTTCACAGTGGCGGCCGTCCCTACCGGCATAAAAGCCGGTGTACGGATTTCTCCCCGTTTCATGGAGATTGTACCAGTCCGGGCCTTGCCCGAACGCGCGTGAATGGCAAAAGAGAAGCGTGTCATCAGGCCGCGCGCATAGGCCGATCTTGCCCGTCGCGCAATCGGAGGAAATTCCCAATGGAGATAGAACCCTGGCTTTTTGCGGCCCTGACCTGCCTTGCGGTTTTTACAGGCTTTGTCGACGCCGTGGCTGGCGGTGGTGGACTCATTGTAATGCCTACCCTTCTTGCAGCCGGAATTCCCCCTCAAAATGCGCTCGCAACAAACAAGCTGCAATCCACTTTTGCCACAGGGATGGCCTGTCGTACTTTTCTCAAAGCCGGAATGGTCGATTGGCGAACCTACCTGCCCTCCGCGATTATGGTCTTTATCGGAGCCTCGGCAGGCGTACTGGTGGTAAGTCAGATCGACACGTCTGCCCTGCAACTCATCATTCCGATCCTGCTGCTCGGAGTAGCCGCTTACGTCATCTTTTCACCACGGATGGATGACAATCACGGAAAACCACGCATTTCTGCCAAAGCCTATGCAGGGCCGGCTGGGGGAATCGCATTCTACGATGGTTTTTTCGGCCCCGGAGCGGGCTCTTTTTTCATTGCAAGTGCTGTTGGCCTGCGCGGACTGGGACTGACACATGCCACCGGGCTATCCAAAATGCTCAACTTTACCAGCAATATCGCCACGCTCATCATATGGGGGCTATCCGGCAAAACGTATTGGGCACTCGGCATCTGTATGGGACTGGCTGCCGCAACCGGCAGCTTTATCGGTTCGCATTCAGCCATGCGGTTCGGCTCAAGACTGATACGCCCCGCTCTGATCGTCATCAGTATCGCGCTGACGACAAAGCTTCTCTATGATTATCTCACAGGTTAAGAGGATGCAAATTGCAGACTGTTGCCGCCTTCATCCCCTTCACGATATTCTCCGGGTTTGCCAAAATAATAGCCTTGCGCTTCTGCGCAATCCATCGCGCGCAGAAGCGCAAGCTGCTGCTCATTCTCCACCCCTTCCGCCAGAACTGGTAAACCAAGGCTTTGCCCCAGAGCCAGAACTGCACGTATAATTGCCTGCGCATTTTCGTTGTCACAGCAATCGGCAAGAAAAGAGCGATCGATCTTGATCTTGTCGAACTCAAAAGAGTTCAATGTATCGAGGGAGGAATATCCCGTCCCAAAATCATCTATCGCCACTGACACACCCAACGCCTTTATCCGCCGCAAATTGGTTAGTGCTCGCAGCTTATCATCGATAATAGCGGTTTCGGTAATTTCCACTTCAAGTCGTGACGCTGGCAATCCTGCCTCAAGCAAAGATTCAGTAATGATTCTCGGCAAATCCATCTGGACAAGCTGTATCGGAGAGATATTGACCGCGACCTTATAGGGCTTGCTCCAGCTTGCGGCATCCCTGCAAGCCTGCCGAATAACCCATTCACCCAACGGGATAATTAGACCGTTCTGTTCCGCAGCATCGATAAACCGATCAGGCGTGACCATACCATATTCGGGATGCATCCAGCGCAACAACGCTTCGTAACCTATTGGCTCGCCTGTCGCGACACAGCATTGCACCTGATAAAGCAGCTGAAATTGCTGATCTTCCAACGCATTGAGAATATCCGCCTGCAATACACGTCTATTGCGGACATCTTCATCCATTTCCGGCTCATAGTAGCAGCAACGGCGCAACGGCTCCTTTTTGGCGCGAGAAAGTGCCAGATCCGCATTGGAGAACAAAACTTCCGTATTTTCAGCGTCCTGCGGATAGACAGCTATGCCCACGCTGCCGGAGATAATGCCTGCTGCTCCACCGGGCAGCGTAATATTCGTTATCGCGCTTTCCAGTGACGAAGCAAAAGCATTGATATCAGAAGTGCTGACTACTCTTTTAAACACAGCGAATTCATCGCCGCTTAACCGGGTGGTAATGACACCTTCCCCAATGGCATGCCGTATGCGCTGAGCCACCATCTGCAGCAATTCGTCGCCCACTGAATGGCCGAACTTGTCATTTACATCTTTAAAACGGTTAAGATTAAGCATGGCAAGCACCACGTTTCCTTCGTGGCCCCGCATCTCTTCAATCTGTTGATCCAGCAATTGGCGGAAGAAGGAACGATTCGGTAAGCCAGTCAAAGAATCGTGGCTCGACAAGTGCTTAATGCGTTTTGCTGATCGATGGCTTTCACTCACATCGTCAAAGGTACTGACCCACCCACCATCGAGCCGTGGACGCTCCGAAATGCATAGGAAAACGCCATCCTTGCGTTCAATCGTGAAGGCACCTCCGTCAGGGCTCGCCATGAACCGATCATGTGCATCGAAAGCACGGGCGCGACGATAATCTGCCTCTTCACCGTCAAAATCAGCAAGGACCAGATCTACCAGGTCCCGGAAGGAGCGCCCAGGCGTCAGATCGTCCATGCTCAAATCGAGAATTTCGGCGGTACGGCTATTGCTAAGAACCAGTTTTCCCTTCGCATCGAACAGACACAGGCCCTGGCGCATATTTTCCAATGCCGCATCCAGATTAGCCGACAGTTCCGAGACCTGTTCTTCAAACGATTTGCGTTCAGTAATGTCACGCGTCACCTTGGCATAGCCGCGAAGAGATCCATCCTCTTTATAAACCGGTTCAATAGTGACATCAGCCCAGAACCAGGTTCCATCCTTGCGATAGCGCCGCCCCTGGGCATTGAACGCACCATCTCTACGTGCCCGCTCAAGGGCTATTTGGGGCCAGGAGCGCCGACGATCCTCTTCAGAAAAGAAGGTCGAGAAGTTCATACCGATGGCTTCTTTCGCGCTGTATCCCTTCAGGCGTGCGGCCCCCTTGTTCCAGGTCATGATGTTACCTGAGGGATCGAGCAGGTAGATCGCTGTGTCCTGAATACTTTGGATCAAAACACCAAATTCACGATTGCTGTGGAACAAGCGAATTTCGTTTTGTAGCTCGATAAAAACGGCAGTGATTGTAACTCCCAGCATGATAAGAGCAGTTAATCCGACTATGCTCGCCAACTCCGTGCTGGAGAGCAACATGCCTGTTGGTGCAACATAATCTCCATCGGCCACCGTGATGGCCGCCATGCCGACGAAATGCAGTATCAAAACCGCAACAACAAAGCTCACCGCCCCCATTGTTGAGCGGAACAGATTGTGAGGCCCTATCAACAGCGGGAAAGCCATAGTCGTAAACACTATGCCGCCAATCACAGATGCGCCAACTAGCAATGGTTGCCAGACAATCATGTGCGCATAACTGGCTCCTGATATGCCGATATAATGCAGAAGGCACACGCCCAGGCCGGCCACAGCCCCACCGGCATAGGGGTAAATTCGTCCATTGAAGTCAAACGCCAGTTTTAGCGCAATCCAAATAGCGCCCTGACCGATCAACAGAGAAAGAACTGTAGAAAACAGGCTATATTGTACGTCGCCAGGCATCGAGTAGCCGAGCATCGCGACAAAGTGCGTAGCCCAGACACCAAAGCCGATCAAACTTGCTGCAAGCAGCAAAGTTCTATTCCGGTTATATTTATTTTCCTGACTTACAAGGAAACGGAGCATAAGCGCAGCAACACACGTTGTTGCGATACAGATAAAAGCTGCAAAGATCACCAGCCTCATATCGTGGCTGTGTTCGAGAAACGCGACCATGAAACATCTCTATTAACCAGACTAACCCTTTATACCGAGGGTTTGGTAAATAAATATTTTCCAAAGACGTGTTTTCTCTCAATCCATTACAGCTTCTTCCGATTGTATGTCAGTGATTCAAGGCAAAAGCAGTGAAGAATCCCCATAGCTGTAAAAGCGATAACGCTCCGCGATAGCTTCTGCATAAACGGCCTGCATACGCTCCAGTCCCATCAAGGCGCTAACCAGCATAAACAATGTAGACTTCGGCAGATGAAAATTGGTCATGAGCCCGTCAATTGCTCGGAAACGATAGCCTGGTGTGATAAAAATCGACGTGTCGCCTGAGAAAGGCTGAATCTGCCCCTCCTCATTTACTGCGCTTTCCAGAAGGCGCAGCACTGTTGTGCCGACGGCAATCAATCGCCCGCCATTCTGTTTCACCTGGTTGAGGCGACTGGCGGTTTTCTTGTCAATACAGCCCCATTCCGCATGCATCTGATGATCCTGGGTATCATCAGCTTTAACCGGAAGAAAAGTGCCTGCGCCCACATGCAAGGTTAGCGTCTCAAGCCCGATCCCAGCACCCTCCAAAGCGTTCAGTAAGTCCGGTGTGAAATGAAGCGCTGCAGTAGGCGCCGCTACTGCACCGTCTTTCTCGGCAAAAATGGTCTGATAATCTTTTCGATCTGCTTCATCCGTCGGTCGCTTACCAGCAATATAAGGCGGGAGAGGCATACGGCCTGCCCGCTCTAACAGTACTTCGACGGGCTCATCGCCTTTAAAAAACAGGGTCCAGCTTCCATCTGGGAGCCGTTTTTCGGCAATTGCTGTCACGTTGGCGCCAAATCGAATCAAATCACCTTCATGTAAACGCTTGGCGTTTTTCACAAAGGCCTGCCAGCGCCGCAGATCGATCCTTTTATGCAATGTTGCCCCGATTCGGGCCTCTCCACGTAAACCTTCAAGTTGTGCAGGAATTACGCGGGTATCGTTGAACACCAGCATATCCCCCGCCCGCAACAGTTGAGGCAAATCACGAACCTGGCGATGAACGAAGGGCTTACCTCCATCGACATGAAAAAGACGAGCCGAATCGCGTGGCCGGGCAGGCCGTAAAGCGATACGTTCAGGAGGCAATTCAAAGTTAAATAGGTCTACGCGCATAAATTGCGCCTAGTCATGTTTAAGCTGGTTGAAAAGCTTATTGGCTGTCCGAATTGCTCAGCATATCAGCCGTAATGTCTTCCGCATCCGCATCGGCTGCACCTGGCATCTTCTGAGGCTTATTGTCCGACGCGATTGACGCCTGAAGAATGCGGGTCGGATTTTCCGGCGGCTCGCCGCGCGCAATCGCGTCAACACCGTCCATACCGCTAATCACGCGCCCGAAATTGGTATAGCGGCGATCAAGCGAAAAACGCGGATAGAACACAATGAAAAACTGGCTATTTGCGCTATCTGGATCGGAAGCACGGGCCATTGAGACTGTTCCGCGGACATGCGGCATCGGATTGAATTCCGCCTTGAGATCAGGGAGGTCGGATCCGCCTTGCCCCGTCCCTGTCGGATCCCCGGTCTGCGCCATAAAGCCATCGATTACACGATGGAAAATCACGCCATCATAGAACCCGGCACGCGTAAGTTCCTTTATCCGTTTCACATGATTTGGTGCCCAGTCAGGCATCAGACGAATGGCCACGCGTGCGCCATTCGACAAATCTAGGAACAAAATATTATCGCGATCCTTTGTCAGGTCGAAATCGACCGCAATTCGCATCTGGGGCTTTTCCGGAGACGTGTCGGAATCCTGTGCCATTACAAAGGCGGGGACGAGGCCCATCAGCACAGCAAGAAATGCTGTCAGCAGACGTTTCAACATGATGCGATCAATATCCTTGAACTTATTCTGGCCGTTGCCTTTAGCGATGCACCGCTGACGGTTCAATGAACGCATTTGCTCAATATTCGCCCAGGCGGCCAAACTCTTCCACACGAGCAACAACCTGTTCACGCACCGCAGGGCTGACAAAAGGAGAAATTTCACCACCGAAACGGGCGATCTCCTTTACCAGTTTGGAAGCAATTGGTTGCAGGCTGACATCTGCCATCAAGAATAATGTTTCAATTCCTGAATTGAGTTGCTGATTCATACCCGCCATTTGATATTCATATTCAAAATCCGCAACAGCGCGAAGACCACGTACTATCACAGCTGCCTTCTCATGCTCTGCAAATTTCATTAGCAGAGCATTGAACCCCTTCACTTTGACATTTTCTACACCCAGCCTTGCGACTTCGGCTTCGACCATCTTCATCCGCTCTTCGGGTGCAAACATTGGATTCTTCGATGGATTTGTCGTCACGCCAATTATCAACTCGTCAACCAGTTTCGCCCCGCGACGGATAATATCTG
Organism: Altericroceibacterium spongiae; assembly: GCF_003610805.1. Taxonomy (GTDB): domain Bacteria; phylum Pseudomonadota; class Alphaproteobacteria; order Sphingomonadales; family Sphingomonadaceae; genus Altericroceibacterium; species Altericroceibacterium spongiae. The sequence goes on from NZ_RAPF01000009.1 coordinate 62,438, forward strand.
CGTGGCCCAGCGTGATAGGATCGAAGGTCCCAGGATAGATGCCGATGCGTGGTTCACTCAACGGTCTCGCTCCACCACAAAGCGCGCTACGGCCCGCAACAAATCCGCTTCCTTACCATAAGCGCTAAGATGACCGATAGCCTGTTCGATTAGCGCCTCTGCCTGTTCTCGCGCCCGGTCCGGGCCCAGAACAGATACAAAGGTCTGCTTACCTTGTTCAAAGTCCTTACGCAGAGCTTTGCCTGCTTTTTGCTCATCGCCATCGTGATCCAGCAGATCATCAGCTATCTGAAATGCAAGCCCGATATCTCTAGCATAATTACGTAACAGAGCACGGCCTTCCCGCGGAACGCGTCCCAAAATAGCGCCCAGTTCCACAGCTGCTCCAAGCAGGGCTCCAGTCTTCAATTGTTGCAGACGCGTAATCGTATGAAGATCGAGTTCTTCGACTTCTGCCGCCATATCCATCATCTGCCCGCCAGCCATACCGTTATAGCCGCTTGCTATGGCAAGAGTATAAACGAGTTCGGAACGTACAAAGGGATCGGTGCTGGTTTCAGGAGCCGCAATAATTTCAAATGCCAAGGCATGGAGGGAATCCCCAGCGAGAACCGCCGTTGCTTCATCGAAAGCCTGATGAACGGTCGGCTTGCCATGCCGCAAATCATCATCATCCATACAAGGCAAATCGTCATGGATCAGCGAATAAACATGTATCGCTTCCACTGCGCATGCTGTGCGAATAGCAGATTCGCGAGATACGCCATGCATGCTGGCGACGGCGGTTAACAACAGCGGACGCACACGCTTGCCACCGCCAATTGCAGCATAACGCATTGCTTCAATCAAGGTTCTGCGGCTGTCCTGCGGAACAGGAAGGAGAGAATCGAAGGCTGCGTCCACCTCATGCTGAACCTCCTGCAACTCCCGCGCGAGAATGTCATCTGCCAGAATGAGGCCCATGGTGTCAGCCGCCGTCAAACGGCGCAGTGCCGACAGGCTTGCCATCCGAACCGGCGACAATCTTCTCAATCCGCGCCTGCGCCGTATCTAGCCGCGCCTGGCAATGTTTGCGCAGCTTTTCACCACGCTCATAAAGATCGATCGATTCGTCGAGCGGGACTTCGCCTCCCTCCAAACGCCGGACGACGTCCTCCAGAGCGCGCAGCGCATCTTCGAAACTCATTTGCGAAATATCGGCGGCCTGTTGCTCCATGGCTTAAGCATTGGCCGCGCAGAACGCGCCGGTCAAGCCTAGCTTTAAAGCAACGGCTTCATGCGATTTCCGGAACTGGGTGCATTCAGATGACTAGCGCTTGGGCGCCACCCTCGCTAAAGGCGCTTTCCATGTCCGAGATCACATCTGAAATTGTCGCCGCCCACGGGCTCAACAGCGAAGAATATGACCGTGTGCTCAACGCACTGGGCCGAGAACCGAACCTAGTAGAGCTGGGTATCTTTTCAGTCATGTGGTCAGAACATTGTTCTTACAAAAGTTCGCGACTGCATCTGAAGAAATTACCAACCGAGGCCCCCTGGGTGATCTGCGGCCCAGGCGAAAATGCCGGTGTGATCGATATTGGCGACGGACAGGCCGCTATTTTCAAGATGGAAAGCCATAATCATCCCTCCTATATCGAGCCCTATCAAGGCGCGGCGACTGGCGTCGGAGGTATCTTACGCGATGTGTTCACAATGGGAGCTCGCCCTATTGCCAATATGAACGCATTACGTTTCGGCCGCCCGGATCATCCGAAAATGAGGCATCTTGTGCAAGGTGTGGTTTCAGGAATTGGCGGCTATGGCAATTGCGTTGGCGTGCCGACCGTCGGCGGTGAAACTAATTTCCATAAGGCTTATGACGGCAATATCCTCGTCAATGCGATGACCGTTGGTGTAGCCGATACGGACAAAATCTTCTATTGTGCGGCCACTGGTACTGGTAATCCAATCGTTTACGTCGGCTCCAAAACCGGTCGTGATGGTATTCATGGCGCCACCATGGCCTCGGCCGATTTCGATGAAAAATCCGATGAAAAGCGTCCAACTGTGCAGGTAGGCGACCCCTTCACGGAAAAACTTCTCATCGAAGCTTGCCTCGAACTTATGGCAACCGATGCTATCGTTGCCATACAGGATATGGGCGCTGCAGGCCTCACTTCCTCCAGCGTGGAGATGGCCTCCAAAGGTGAAGTCGGTATTCGGCTCGATATGAATAAGGTGCCTTGCCGGGAAGAAGGCATGACGCCTTATGAGATGATGCTGTCAGAAAGCCAAGAGCGCATGCTCATGGTCCTGAAGCCCGGTAAGGAAAAGATGGCTGAAGAAATCTTCCGCAAATGGGAGCTCGATTTCGCAGTCATCGGCGAAGTGACCGATACCGGCCGAATGCAACTTGAATTTGACGGGCAGACCGTATGCGATATTCCACTCGCTCCTCTTGCAGACGATGCTCCTGAATATGACCGCCCGCATGTTCTGCCTCCCAAACCGGCCGAACTGAGCGATACACCGGAAAGCGACAATATAGCAGGCGACCTGACCAGATTAATGGCCTGCCCTGATCTCGCTTCACGGCGATGGATCTGGGAACAATATGACAGCCAGGTCGGCGCCGACACAATGCAAAAATCGGGGGGCGATTCTGCGGTTGTGCGTGTTCATGGTACGCGTAAGGCATTGGCTATCAGTACGGATTGCACACCCCGATATTGTTATGCCGATCCGGTCGAGGGCGGCAAGCAAGCTATTGCTGAAACTTATCGCAATATTAGCGCTGTAGGCGCCCTTCCCCTTGCCGTGACCAATTGTCTCAATTTCGCCAACCCCGAGCGACCTGAAATCATGGGCCAGTTTGTCGGGTGTCTCACAGGCATGGGCGAAGCTTGCCGCGCGCTCGATTATCCAATCGTCTCTGGCAATGTCTCGCTTTATAATGAGTCGAAAGCTACGGGCGGAGGAAGTGCGATTTTACCCACCCCCGCCATTGGTGGCGTCGGTCTTCTCGAAGACTACACTAAAATGGTTACGATTGGCTTCAAGAATGAAGGTGATGCAATTCTCGTAATTGGTGGCGAAAGAAATGGTCATTTGGGACAGTCGCTATTTTTGCGCGAATTGCATGGGCGGGAGGAAGGCCCCGCTCCGCATGTCGATCTTGAGCTCGAAGGCAAAGCTGGAACACTAATCCGCAAATTTATCAAGGATGAAGCATTGAGTGCGGTGCACGATTGCGCAGACGGAGGTATTGCCGCAGCAGTTGCCGAAATGGCTCTTTCCGGCAATCTGGGCGCACAGATCGGCATGCCTGCCGATCATACTTCAGCTGCCGGCTTTTTCTTCGGAGAAGATCAGGGCCGTTACATCGTGACAACAAAGAATGCGCTGCCCATCATCGAGGAGGCCGAAGGCTACGGCCTTAATGTGGTATTGCTCGGTCAAACCGGAGGAGCCGCCCTTACAATTCGTGCCGGCGAAGCAGAAAGTAGCGTTTCATTGGCCGATTTACGCGAGGCGAATGACAGCTTTTTCCGCGACTGGATGAAAGGCTGAAGTCACTGTGAGCTCCTGTTTTTATAACAGGAGCTCACTCTCTTTCCGTTCCTGAAAATGGCTTAACTCACCAGGAATTTATGCGGCTACCCAATCACTTTCGGGAATATTGAGCAGTTTCAAAATAGCGGTGAGATCACCGCAATTTACCCAACCATTGGCTGCTTCGCGCGCCTTGGGTTTGGCATGATAGGCAATGCCGTAATGCGCGGCCTGTAACATAGGGATGTCATTTGCGCCATCACCAGTGGCAAGCGATACAGCCCCCTCACCTATCCGGTTACGCTCTTCCAAAAGAACTTTTTCCTTTACTGAACTGTCGGTGATCGCCCCTGCAAGGTTTCCGGTCAGCCTCCCATTTGCAGTCGCTAAACGATTACCCACCACTCGCTCAAACCCGAGATCATGAGCAACGCGATCGGCAAAATGATGGAAACCGCCAGTCACCAGCACGGTATGGCATCCATAACTTTTGAGCGTAGCCACAAGCGTCTGAGCACCTGACATCGGTTTAATCCGCTCAGCCAGGCAACGGTCAATCGCATCTTCTTCCAGCCCTTCGAGCAATCCGACACGTTCACGCAGTGCGCTTTCAAAATCCAGCTCACCTTGCATAGCCCTCTCAGTAATACCGGCGATCTTATCCTTAATGCCCGCAAAATCGGCCAGTTCATCAATGCATTCCTGGCCTATCATGGTTGAATCCATATCGGAAACGAACAGATTCGGAATATTAATTTCCCTATCGCTCATCAGCACATCCGAAGGGACGAAATATGTATCGATTACACGGCGCAAAACAGCCGGATCACCTTCAGGCAGCATTAGCTGGAGCACTTCACCGCAAAAATCGAGCATCTGGACATTGGCGATCTGCAGGCCTTCAGCTGCTAATGCCCCGCTGGCTGCATCAAGACTTGCCTTAAGCGTATTCTGATCTGCTATCAGCCTGGCTATGAGCACTGGGCATTCTCCTCAAAAACAATCGGTGGCGCTCATCGCAGGGCCAACCGCCAGCGGCAAGAGCGATCTTGCTGTCCGTCTTGCGCTGGAATGGGAAAAATCCGGTGGTTCAGCACTGATCATTAATGCGGACAGTGCTCAGGTCTATCGCGATCTGGCCGTTTTAAGCGCAAGACCGACCAAAGAAGATATGTGCGGAATCGATCATGTTCTGTTCGGTGCATGGGATGGAGCAATGCCGTGCTCAGCAGCAGATTGGGCGATGAAAGCCAGACGTGAAATTGAAACAGCACATTTGGCTGGCCGCCTCCCCATTATCGTTGGTGGCACAGGGCTGTATATACGCACTTTGCTCGATGGTATCGCCCCCATCCCTACCATTGATCCAAGCGTACGCGCAAAAATACGAAATTTGCCCGTTGATAAAGCTTATGCGGCTTTGCGGCTCGAAGATCCTGAAAGGGCCGCACAACTTCATCCTGCCGACACAACGCGCGTGGCGCGCGCACTCGAAGTAGTACGCGCCACCAAGCACACCCTTACTTACTGGCAAAGTAAGCGGACAGGCGGCATTAGCGATACTATTAATCTGCACCCGCTAATACTTTTGCCTCCACGTGAACGCCTTTACGCTCGCTGTGACAACCGTTTTGCAGCCATGCTCGATCATGGCGCTGTCGGAGAGGTACGAACGCTTCTAGCGCGAAAACTCTCACCTCAACTCCCAGTTATGAAAGCAATCGGTGTGCCTGAAATAACCGGCTGGCTCGATGGGTCGTTGAGTCGCGACGAAGTGCTTGCAAAAGGCGCCCAGGCGACACGGAATTACGCCAAGCGGCAATATACGTGGTTTCGCAAGCAACCACCACAAGATTGGAAGCGAGTAGAATCACATAACTTATCAATTTCTAGCTATTTTGAAATATTATTCCAACAACATAGGTTGACATAACATTTTTGTTTTCCTAGTCAAGCTCGCGACGCCGGATTTTGGTCTGGTCTAGAGTTGGAGAGGGAGACCCGGCATGAGCTTTCGTGCCGGGTCCGGTTTTTTGGACCGGGAATATTGTGAAGTTATACGTGGAAGGATTGTAACGTGAGCGAAGAACGCAGCGGAGCTGCGATATTGGTCGAAAGCCTGGTTCGCCAGGATGTTGAGTTCGTTTTCGGTTATCCCGGCGGCGCCGTACTACCGATCTACGATGAGTTGTTCGACAACAAGAAGCTACGTCACATCCTTGTACGGCACGAAGCAGGTGCGGCGCATGCGGCGGAAGGCTATGCCCGTTCAACAGGTAAACCAGGCGTTGTTCTGGTAACTTCGGGCCCCGGAGCAACCAATGCCATTACAGGTATTGCCGATGCATTCATGGATTCGATTCCCATGGTCGTCATCACAGGGCAGGTTGCCACCAATCTGATTGGCAGTGATGCCTTTCAGGAAGCCGATACGGTCGGCCTTACCCGCCACTGCACAAAGCACAATTACCTCGTAAAAGACCCGGACAATCTTGCGGCCACGATCGAGGAAGCTTTCGAAATCGCGACTAGCGGACGGCCGGGGCCCGTTGTCATTGACATTCCGAAGAATGTTCAGGTGGCAACCGCCACTTTACATGACAATCCGGTATCGCGGCCGAAACGCTATTATCCGCAGATGATTGCTGCACCAAACGATATTGCTGAAGCGATCGACATGATTGCTAATGCCAAATCTCCCGTTTTTTATACCGGTGGCGGAGTTATAAATTCGGGTCCACGTGCAACAGAATTACTGCGTCAGTTTCAAAAACTGACAGGCGCTCCTGTTACATCCACGCTCATGGGGCTTGGAGCTTTCCCATCCGACGATCCCGACTGGCTCGGCATGTTGGGAATGCATGGCACATATGAAGCCAATATGGCGATGAATCAGGCGGACGTTCTGGTGAATATCGGTGCGCGTTTTGATGACCGTGTAACCGGCCGGCTTGATGCTTTCGCGCCCTATTCGCAAAAAATCCACATCGACATTGATCGTAGTTCAATCAACAAGATCGTGCCGGTCGATCTGGGCATCGTCGGTGATTGCGCGACTGTTCTCGAACAACTCATCAGCGCATGGGGCGACCGAAAATCCGCGGATTTGTCAGGTTGGAAAGCACAGATTGATGAATGGAAAGAGCGTAAGAGTCTTTCCTACCCACATCGCAGGGATGTGATTATGCCACAATTCGCAGTTGAACGACTGTTTGAATTGACGCGAAAACGCAGTCCTATCATTACCACAGAAGTTGGTCAGCATCAGATGTGGGCGGCTCAGTATTTTGGGTTCTATGGACCAAACCGCTGGCTCACCTCCGGCGGCCTTGGCACAATGGGCTACGGATTGCCTGCTGCTATCGGTGCACAGCTTGGTAATCCTGACGATCTGGTTATCGACATTGCCGGTGAAGCTTCAATCCAAATGAACATTCAGGAGCTTGGTACCGCGAGCCAGTTTCGCTTACCCGTCAAAGTGTTTATTCTTAACAATGAATATATGGGGATGGTTCGCCAGTGGCAGGAACTGACCTATGAGAGCCGTTATTCCAATTCTTATTCAGACAGCCTCCCCGATTTTGTGAAGCTGGCCGAAGCTTACGGCTGGAAAGGCATCCGCATTCACGATCATTCCGAACTGGATGCCGGTATTGAAGCGATGATGGCACACAATGGCCCGGTGATCGTGGATTGCCACGTAGCCAAGGACGCCAATTGCTTTCCAATGATTCCATCAGGCGCAGCGCATACGGAAATGCTGCTTTATGGAGATCAGGTAGCCGGCACAATGGAAGACGAAGCCAAAGCGCTGGTCTGAGGGCAGGGGGAAATGATGAAAATACAACATCGCGCGACCGAACGTCATGTCCTCACTTTGCTGGTGGATAATGAAGCCGGGATTCTGGCCCGCATCGCTGGCATGTTCACTGCTCGCGGCTATAATATTGATAGTCTAACGGTGGCCGACATCACTGAAGACCATGCAGTGAGCCGAATTACCATCGTCACCAACGGCCCACCGCCTGTGATCGACCAGATCATGGCACAGCTCGAACGCCTTGTACCAGTCCACAAGGTTATCGACCTGTGCGATGAGGGGCCATTTGTCGAGCGGGAACTGGCTCTGGTCAAAGTGGCAGGTAAAGGCGAAAACCGTGTCGAGGCACTTCGACTTGCCGATGTGTTTCGCGCCAAAGTAGTCGATTCGACTACATCAAGCTTCATTTTCGAGATAACTGGAGCACCGGAAAAAGTGGACCGCTTCGTGGCACTCATGCGTGAACTTGGGCTGGTGGAGGTTGGCCGGACAGGTGTAGTTGGCATGATGCGCGGACCTGAAGGGGTCTGATCCGCCAGTCAGCAAAGCTTTGCGCCTCATAATATTCCAAGATAAGCGCCTGACGACGCGCGCACATGCAAATCAGAATATCCGACACAGAGCCCCGGGTAAGGGCACAAGGAAGGAAAGAAACGTGAAAGTCTATTACGACGCCGATTGCGACCTTAACCTGATCATTGACAAAAAGATCGCAATTGTCGGTTACGGCAGCCAGGGCCATGCACATGCACAGAACCTCCGGGATAGTGGCGTGAAAGATGTGGCCATCGCTCTTCGTGAAGGCTCTGCCACAGCCAAAAAAGCTGAAGCCGCCGGCTTCAAGGTCATGACTAATAGTGAAGCGGCCGGCTGGGCCGACATTCTCATGATCCTGGCCCCGGACGAATATCAGGCTGCCATCTGGAACAACGACCTCAAAGGTAAAATGAAACCAGGTGCAGCGCTTGCCTTTGCGCATGGTCTCAACGTTCATTTCGGCCTGATCGAGCCAAGCGATGAAATCGATGTCATCATGATTGCACCGAAAGGACCCGGTCATACGGTGCGTAGCGAATATGTACGAGGCGGCGGTGTGCCATGCCTGATTGCTATACAGCAGGATGCATCGGGCAACGCGCATGATGTTGCCCTCGCCTACGCGTCGGGCGTCGGCGGCGGCCGTTCGGGTATTATCGAAACCAATTTCAGAGAAGAGTGTGAAACCGACCTATTCGGCGAACAAGCTGTCCTGTGTGGTGGCATTAGCCACCTCATCATGGCAGGTTTCGAAACGCTGGTCGAAGCAGGTTATGCACCGGAAATGGCCTATTTTGAATGCCTGCACGAAACCAAGCTGATCGTTGACCTTCTCTATGAAGGCGGCATTGCCAATATGCGCTATTCGATTTCCAACACTGCTGAATATGGAGACTATCATACTGGTCCGCGCGTAGTCACAGATGAAACGAAAGCAGAAATGAAGCGTGTCTTGGAAGACATTCAGGCTGGCCGTTTTGTACAGCGCTTCATGCTCGACAATGCAGTAGGCAATCCAGAAATGAAGGCTGCTCGCAAACGCCAGGCTGAGCATCCTATCGAAAAGACCGGCGCCCAGCTACGTGCTATGATGCCTTGGATCACCGCTAATAAATTAGTAGACAGGGAAAAGAACTAAGCGCGATGCGCGGAACACGGATATAACAAAAAGGGGGGGGCTGCGGGATCATCTGCCCCCCTTTGCATCGATGTATTGCCTGCCTCCTGGCAACGGCTTACAACCGCGCAAAACAGGAGGTTATCATTGCCTAAATTCATGATCGCTCTCGCCGCCACTGCAAGCCTCGCAACCTTATCATATGGTGCTTTACAGGCACAGGATTCCCCACCGCTCGCTACAGCCATCGACGCCAGCACCGTACAGGCAGGCACTTATGTGTCAGACCCGAGTCACACACTTGTAGGTTGGCGCGTCAATCACTTCAATTTCAACGATTATTTTGGCATCTTTGGTGATATCGAGGGCTCGCTCACACTCTATCCGTCCAATATTTCAGCCACAAAACTCGATGTAACTATTCCGATTGCTTCGGTTACCGTGGCGAGCACCGGTTTACATGATCACCTGCTACGCGCTGGAGAGGATGGCAAAAAACCGGATTTTTTTGGTCCTGCCCCTGCCCCTGCTCACTTCGTTTCAACCGCTGTACAAAAAACTGGGGCCACGACAGCTAATATCACAGGCAACCTCACACTTAATGGCAAGACACGTCCTGTAACGATTGCCGCCGAACTCACTGGTGCGGGCGTTAATGCTATGAGCAAAGCGGAAACAATCGGCTTCGAAGGTCGCGCCCAAATCAAGCGTAGTGAATTCGGTGTAGATGCTTTTGTCCCCATGGTATCAGACGAAGTCGTGCTCGACATTACCGCCGCATTCGAAAAGCAATAGTCTACGCTATTTTACTAAGAAAAACGCAGGTCAGTCGCGTCGCTGACATGCGTTTTTCCATGGGAAAAGCTAGACAAATATCATCACGATACCCATAGAACATTCATGGCTCGCCGCGAACTACTATCGCTGCTTCGACTTACGTGCCCTTAGGCGCGTCACCTGCCTATGCGTACAGCTCAGGCACCCGCCTAAGGGCACATTTGTAATTTAGTCGAAAATTCTTACCGCGCCCACTTGTAGCGCGGATGTAAAGCGATAAGGCAATTCTCATGACTATGCTCAAAGATCCGAGCCGGAAATACCGATCTTTTCCTCAGATTAACCTGCCTGACAGGCAATGGCCGTCTCGGACCATAACGCATGCCCCGCGTTGGCTTTCAACGGATCTGCGTGACGGCAACCAGTCGATCATCGATCCGATGGATGCAGTAAAGAAAAACCGTTTTTTTGACCTGTTGGTTGAAACCGGATTTAAGGAAATCGAAGTCGGCTTTCCCAGCGCCGGGGCAACTGAGTTCGATTTTATCCGCTCATTGGTCGATCATGATCGTGTGCCGGAAGATGTGCTGATCCAGGTACTCACTCAATCAAGACAAGATCTGATTTCGAAGAGTTTTGATAGCCTCGACGGAATACATGCAGCGATCATACACCTTTATAACGCCGTTTCACCTGCCTGGCGTGAAATCGTATTTCGCATGAGCCAGACAGAAGTAAAGGAAATTGCAGTTAAAGGGGCAAAAGTACTGCGCGATGAGGCAGACAAACGCCCCAACACAGACTGGCAATTCGAATATTCTCCGGAAACCTTCTCAACTGCTGAATTGGATTTCTCGATAGAAGTCTGCGAAGCAGTAATGGATATTCTTCAACCAACTCCCGAAAAGCCTCTGATTCTCAATCTGCCGGCCACAGTCGAGGCAGCGACCCCCAATATATACGCCGATCAGATCGAATATTTTTGCCGTAACCTGCCCAATCGTGAAAGTGCAGTCATCTCTCTGCATACCCATAATGATCGCGGGACCGGTGTTGCAGCAGCCGAACTGGGTTTAATGGCGGGAGCTGACCGGATCGAAGGATGCCTGTTCGGTAATGGTGAAAGAACGGGCAATTGCTGCCTCGTGACTGTGGCTCTTAATATGTACACTCAAGGCATCGATCCAGGTCTCGATTTTTCTGATATTGACAAAATCATTGAGACTGTCGAATTCTGTAATCAGATTCCAGTACATGAACGCCATCCTTACGGCGGCGAATTTGTCTTCACAGCTTTTTCCGGCAGTCATCAGGACGCCATCAAGAAGGGTTTCGAAGCTCAGGAACAACGCAACGATGAATATTGGCGCGTTCCCTATCTGCCAATTGACCCAGCAGATCTGGGCCGCAATTATGAAGCCGTCATTCGCGTCAATTCGCAAAGCGGCAAAGGCGGCTTTGCTTGGGTGCTAGAGCAAAATCAAGGGCTGAAACTGCCCAAGAAACTGCAAGCTGATTTCTCCAAACATGTACAGCGCGTGGCGGATGAAATGAGTCGCGAGCTCAATAATGAGGATATATGGCAGGTTTTTCGGGAAACCTACTTCGTAAAAGTCGACAAGCGTCGTTTCCGGCTAGTTGATTATGATGAAGGCCGTGCGGCAGATGGTACACGCGTTTTCTCTGGTACGATTGAAGTCGATGGACAGGCCCAGCGCGTTAGTGGACGAGGTAAAGGATTGATCGGTTCAGTCTTGTCAACAATTCGCGATACATTTGGCGTCGAGTTGGAAGTTACAGATTATTCCGAACACGCTCTGACCCAAGGCACCGATGCCATGGCAGCAACTTATCTCGAATGTCGCTTGCCGTCTGGTCACACGATATGGGGTGTCGGAATCGACGGAGATGTGGCAACCGCCAGTGTTCGCGCTATTCTTAGCGCTGCAAACAGCGCGGTACGTGGTTAAGCCTGACGACAGCTAACGTGCGGGAGAGAGAATGCCCCCCTCTCCCGCCCTATTCATAAAAGCGTTGGCGGTATCCAGCGAGCGAGACGAGAAAAGGCTCTCGATTCGATGAAATGGTCGTTCGACTGAGGTTGGACTGCTTTAAGCCCGAAAGAACGTTTTGTCGCTTCGGCATACACCCGAATAAAACGCCCATTTGAAGACGGCTCCGCTCGCAAATATCCTGAAAGAGGGCTTTTGAAGCGCATCGGCTTAGTTAGTGGGCCGTTATGAGCGAAGTATTGAGCCAGATGAAGAGCCAGTTCGCTATTACCTCGCTTTGGCTCAACCAGTTCAGGTTCAATCCGCACTTCCTGTCCCGCAAAAAGCCACAATCCTTCGGTCTGAATACCTCCATCCGCCATTGGGGCAGCCGAGATAAGCTCTTGACCGAGAAAGTCCTTGCCCCTCTCCCAACTCTCTATCGACCGTTGAAATATGTCTGGCAGACACAAGCTGCGGGCGGGATGCCACTGAACAGCCTCCACTCCAGGCAAATGCGTAAAATCAGAGAGTAATTTTGCAAAAGTAAGATTGATCGAAGACCAAAGCCGACTTTGCTTCGCTTCAAAGGGCATAGAAAGACTCAACGTTTCGACGTCAGAAAAGCGAAACTCAGAAAATTTGTCAGGCATCCGTAAAGGACGTGGAACGATCGCCATATTCCCTGGCCTAATTCCGGTTAGCTCCAGAAAAAGCCCTGGTAACACAAAGGAAATCTTATTGCTGGCAGTGAGATGACACTCATCCACTTCATTCTTCTCAGAAAATAGGTTCCGCACAGTGTTAAAATCCGGTCGAAGACCTTTCCCAAAATATAAAGATCCCCGGATTTCTTTACTATGCATATTCCTAGTAAACATAATGAAAATGTACTTCCGCTACATATTTTGCCTTCTTGCTACCCGAAAGGACAAATATTTTCTTCATTATGACCTTGTTCTAAAAACACCATTCTTTGAATTTAGCAAGACGTCTGACGAGCCATATTAACCAAAGAGTAAGTATGGAGAGATGCCTTTTCCGCTCTCATCAACTGGTCTAGACGGCAGGAGATGGCGATAAAAACTGCAATATTCGGCGTAGAACAGTCCCTTTCAGGCAATGCTTGGCATTGGCGGGGAGGCAATATGGAGTTGAAGGAAGGTGCAATCGGGCTTGAGGACGATATCGTCACCCAGTTGTTACTTGCGCGAGGTGTTTCACGCGATGATTTGCTTCGACATCGCAATCCGAATCTACGCAGCTTTCTCCCCGATCCTTCGATTTTCAACGACATGGATAGTGCAGCCAAACGGATTGCCCAGTCTATTATCAATCGTGAAAAGGTCACGATTTATGGTGATTATGATGTAGATGGTGCGACCAGTTCGGCTTTACTAATTCGCCTGTTTCGTATGTTAGGTCATGATGCTGGCTACTATATTCCTGATCGACTGCTGGAAGGCTATGGGCCGAGTGGAAAGGCGCTGGTCGAACTTGGGCAAGAAGGTTCGAGTCTCATCATAACGGTCGATTGCGGCGCGATGGCTTATGACGCGCTTGCTGCCGCCCGCGCTGCCGGTGTAGATGTGATCGTAGTAGATCATCACAAATGCGCTCCCGAATTGCCGGATGCGCTTGCTCTGGTAAATCCAAACCGACTCGATGAATCCGATCTGGCCGCTTCATTTGGCCATCTTGCTGCGGTGGGTGTAGCCTTTCTACTCGCCGTAGCCGTAACACGATGCTTGCGAGCACTTAACTATTTCACCGAGCATCGTGAACCCGATCTCTTCTCGTTACTTGATCTGGTGGCACTGGGCACTGTTGCAGATGTCGCCGCGATTCGTGGCCTCAATCGCGCTTTCGTTGCGCAGGGACTGAAAGTCATGACCCGCCGCGCCAATATCGGAATATCAGCCCTTATCGACGCAAGTCGCATAAACCGCGCACCGACATGTAGCGATTGCGGCTTCGCTTTGGGACCACGAATCAACGCGGGAGGTCGTGTAGGAGAATCGACACTTGGTGTGCGCCTTCTGACAACAGAAGATCCTGATGAAGCCCACGCCATTGCAACGCAGCTTTCTGAACTAAATGAGGAACGCAGAGCCATTGAAGCTGCGGTTCAGGAAGCTGCAGAACAGCAGATCAACAACCAACATAATCGATCTGTGCTCGTGTTAAAGGGCCAAGGCTGGCACCCCGGCGTAATTGGCATCGTCGCGGGTCGTATCAAAGAAAAAACAGGAAAGCCTACTCTGATCATTGCACTTGACGAGAAGTACGGACAAGGCAAAGGATCCGGCCGCTCTATTGCAGGAGTAGATCTCGGGGCTGCTATTATTGCGGCACGTGAAGCAGATCTTCTGGTTGCAGGCGGTGGTCATGCTATGGCGGCAGGCCTCACAATTAAAGCAGATCGCCTTGACACTTTTGCTCAATGGCTTGACGATCTGCTTGCTGGCCCTGTTTCACGGGCATTGGACGCAAAGACCATGCTGCTCGACATCGCGATCGCGCCGGGAGGTTTACAACCCGATCTCGTGGAAACGTTGGACAGTGCCGGCCCGTTTGGCGTCGGCTGGCCCGGACCACGCGTGGTTGTGGGGCCTGTTTCACTCGCAAAGGCTGACATTGTCGGCGCTAATCATTTGCGGCTGATTGCGCGAGGCAAAGATGGCACGTCATTTAAAGCAATCGCCTTTAGGGCGGCTGATAGCGATATGGGTCAAGCGCTGCTACATGGCACACAAGGGCGGCAATTATGGCTCGCCGGGCGTGTTAAAATAGACGACTGGGCAAGCCGTCCACAAGCTGAACTACACCTCGAGGATGCTGCTTGGGCAAATTAATTACAGCTTCTTACGGTGAGGGGTTGACCGACGGAAAAGACCCCCCTAAGTGCGCCTCTCGCACCGCGACGGCCCCTTCGTCTAGCGGTCTAGGACGCGGCCCTTTCACGGCTGAAACACGGGTTCGATTCCCGTAGGGGTCACCATGGTGCGATATTATAGTGCCTATTGTTGGCCCCTTCGTCTAGCGGTCTAGGACGCGGCCCTTTCACGGCTGAAACACGGGTTCGATTCCCGTAGGGGTCACCATAGCAGCCTTATGCATGAGGGTACTATAGCCTATAGCAGATCCGCACATATCACTAATCGAAATAACCACATACATGTGGCGCGCTCGCGGTCATTGGTACGCCGCTTTGAGCTTCTTCAACTATTCATCGCGCTCCACTGAACACATAGCTTCTTCCATAGCCCATATGCCTGCAAAGATTGCCACAATCTCCTGTTTTGGCTAAATTAAGACTAAGGCCCCATAGAGAGAGGGCAATCGCAGAACAGTTCTTCGGAGATAGCCCCCCCCGGACTACATACTGATCTGCCCCGGGATCGCTCTGGAGAAATGCAATGAACGCCTCGCCTCGTCACCGCAATGGCACACGTCTGCCCCCACGCAGCCCAAAGGGGGGTCGGCCAACACAGGAAATTGCTGCGAGGTTACGCACACATATTCTCGATGTTGCGCTAGAACGCTTCATTGCTCATGGCCCGGAAATGGCAAGCATGAACGGCATTGCCGCTGCTGCCAATGTTTCCAAACGCACCCTATATTCCCGTTTCCAGTCCAAAATCGGCCTACTAATGGCCGCTATCGAACATGGTATCGAACATCAGCTGGACGATGTCACTACACATATCCCTGAAGGTTCAATACGAAAGCAGATTCTTTATCTAGCCTCAGGAACACTTGACACCTCGCTGCAGCCCCGACTGATTGGCCTGCAATCTCTGATAGGCTGGCTGATAGCTCAAAATCAGGGTCATGAAGACAGAATCGGCCCTGGGACCCTTGTCCGCATGGGACAGGAACCGTTCGTTACCCTGCTCCACTCTGCTTCCGAGTTGCAAGATCGAGACGATGAAGACATTCATTTTCTCGCTGCATTTCTTTTTGACGCGCTTGTCACAGCCCCGCGTCGACGCATTTTGGAACGTCACGACCTCGCCAACACTCCGGAAGCAAAATCAGATTTTCAACACAAGACTTTGAATCTAATTGCAGAAAGTTTCGATTTTTTATCCCATTAAAGTGCGCATGCGCAGATCAACAATCGATACTGTAAGCCGCTGAGCATATATATTGTGCAACGCATCTATTAATTATGTTGCACCGCATTCACTTCCTTGCGTTACAAAACTACCAGGTGTAGTTTTTTTTGAACGGAAGAGCTGGCTTACCTTTACTTTCCTAAAAGGATCAGCGCGGCAGGCAAGGAGCGACTGTGTTCGACTTGCAAAATAACAATGTGTCATCGCCCCTGCCATTTAAGGGTGTTCATCGGAGTATGGCTTCTAAACCTAACTTCATCTGCACGGCGCCTCCCCCTTTCATTTGCCAGTTCAAATCTCTTCATCAGATAGCAAGGACCAGCTTATGTCTCATATAGCTCTCATCACTGGCGGTGTGACTGGAATTGGCGCTGCAACAGCCAAACTACTTCAATCCTCCGGTTACACAGCCATAGCCAATTATTACGGCAATCAGGAGGATGCAAAAACCTTTCACGAGGAAACCGGGATCCCTGTTTATGAATGGAATGTAGGCAACTTCGAAGAATGTCAGGACGGCGCTGCAAAGATCGCAGCAGAACATGGGCCAATCGAAATTTTGGTCAATAATGCCGGAATTACACGCGATGGAACGTTGCACAAAATGACGGAAGAGCAATGGCGTAGTGTTATCGATATCGATCTGGGCGGCTGTTTCAACATGTGCCGCGCCGTGATTGAAAGCATGCGGGAAAAACGCTTTGGGCGTATCGTTAATATCAGTTCGGTAAACGGGCTTTCCGGCCAGTTTGGTCAGACTAATTATTCAGCAGCGAAGGCGGGTGTGATAGGCTTCACGAAAGCACTGGCACTTGAAGGCGCGAGACGGAATATCACTGCAAATGCCATTGCGCCGGGTTATACTCATACCACCATGGTCGATGCTGTACCTGAGGAAGCCATGGACGATATTCTGGCCAATGTGCCGGTCGGAAGGCTCGGCGAGCCTGAAGAAATCGCTCGATGCGTATTATTCTTGGTCGAAGACGATGCCGGTTTTGTAACCGGGAGCACTTTGTCGGTTAATGGCGGGAAATATATGGCCTGAGACCCCACCGCTTTTCCTAATTCACATAAGAATGGCCGGACGGATACCCCTCAAAAGACAAGCCATCAACACAGAATGGCATTCGGCCAGACATGCAGGAGTTGGTTCATGGACCAAGAGACTAACGCAATCGATCCGCTGGATGGTGTAGCTGAAACAATCGACCGTGCAACTTCAGCTATGATAGCTCAATTCACCAAAGGCCTGTCACCAGCAACAGTGGCATATGCCTTTTCTGACTGGGCACTTCATCTGGCATTGTCTCCTGGCAAACAGATGCAATTGGGGCAAAAGGCCTTACGCAAGCAAACACGAATGATCGACTACATGATGCGCTGCTGTGCCCAGCAGGATGCTGATCCGGCAATCGATCCATTACCTCAAGACAAGCGTTTCAACGATCCGGCATGGAAGGAACAACCCTTCAACTGGATTGCTCAGGCGTTTCTGCTCAATCAGCAATGGTGGGATGCCGCTACAACCGGTGTGAAAGGGGTTAATCACCACCATGAGGATATGGTGGAATTCACCACTCGGCAGATACTCGACATGCTCGCGCCGACCAACTTTCTTGCTACCAATCCCGTACTTCAACAAAAGATCGTCGAAACAAAGGGGCAGTGTCTGATAGACGGGTTCCAGCACTTGATTGAGGATATGCAACGTAATCTCCGCGGCGAACCTCCGATGGGTGCCGAGAAATTCAAACCTGGTGACACAGTGGCCACCGCAAAGGGCAAGATAGTCTATCGCAACAGACTCATCGAACTAATCCAGTACGAACCTACTACGGAAAAAGTTCGCCCCGAACCGGTGCTGATCGTCCCAGCCTGGATCATGAAATACTATATTCTCGATCTTTCACCGCATAACTCACTTGTAAAATGGCTGACCGATCAGGGTTTCACTGTTTTCATGATTTCCTGGCATAATCCGGATGCGGATGATCGCGATCTCAGCATGGAAAGCTATCGTTTGTTGGGACCGATGGCCGCCATTGATGCCGTGACAAAAATCACTGGTTCTTCCAAATTACATGCGATGGGCTATTGCCTTGGCGGCACACTGCTCTCGATCACGGCCGCTACCATGGCGAGAGACCATGATGATCGGCTCGCTAGCATTACCTTACTTGCAGCGCAGACGGAATTCAGTGAGCCAGGTGAACTTGGCTTGTTTATCGATGAAGGTCAGCTCAACATGTTGGAAAGCATGATGTGGAGCCAAGGTTATCTGGATAGCAGCCAGATGGGCGGTGCATTTCAAATGCTGCGATCCAACGATCTCATCTGGAGCCATGTGCTCAATACCTATATGATGGGTGAACGCGATCCGATGTTCGACCTGATGGCATGGAATGCAGATGGCACGCGAATGCCTTATGCAATGCATAGTCAGTATCTGCGACGTCTATTCCTGGAAGACCAACTCGCCGAAGGTAAATATGAAGTCGAAGGACGTGAAATCACACTGTCCTCTATCCACCAACCGATTTTTGTTGTCTCGACTGAGCGAGACCACGTCGCACCATGGCATTCCGTGCATAAAATTCATTTGCTGACAGGAACAGAACTGACTTTCGTTCTGACATCAGGAGGCCACAATGCCGGGATTGTGTCAGAGCCGGGACATAAACATCGCAGCTTCCATATCCTTACCCGCCAGCCAGATGGCCCTTCCTATGGTGCAGATGAATGGGTCTCTCACGCCAAATATCAGGAGGGCTCATGGTGGATAGAATGGGGCAAATGGCTCGAAAACCGTTCAGGCACTCCCGTTGCCCCACCAAGTATGGGCGCGCCGGATAAAGGATATCCGCCGCTGCATGACGCCCCCGGTTACTATGTTTTGGAGCACTGAGCTATGTCTGGCCGAACCGAACAGCCTGTCATGATTGAAAATCATACTTTTGATGAGTTGAAAGTGGGCGATATGGCCAGTGTCAGTCGAACACTTAACAACAATGATATCAAACTATTTGCAGCCGTATCCGGCGACGTAAATCCGGCGCATATGGACCCTGACTACGCCGCAGCAGACATGTTTCACCATATTATTGCCCATGGCATGTGGGGTGGTGGATTAATTTCTGCCGTTTTGGGTACCGAATTACCAGGACCAGGAGCAATCTATCTGGGCCAGTCTTTGCGTTTCACCCGTCCAGTAAGCCCCGGAGATACCATAACAGCCACCGTTACCGTCACTGAGAAAAGGCCCGAGCATCATATCGTAGTCTTGGCTTGTTCCTGCACCAATCAGAATGGCGAGGAAGTGATCTCAGGAGAAGCGACAATCAAGGCGCCAACAGAAAAAGTGCGCCGTAAACGGATTTCTCTTCCCGATATTCGCATTGCGACACATGATGGCTATCGCAAACTTATGGAGCTTACCGCCAAGGGAACTCCCGAGCTCACTGCAGTTGCTCATCCCTGCTCTGCCGGAACACTCCGTGCAGCGATCGAAGCCGCCGAAGCCAACCTTATCGAACCGATTCTTGTCGCGCCAGAAGCCAAAATCAGGTCTATTGCCGAACAAATTGGTGAGGATATCTCACAATTCCGTATCCTGCCCGCAGATCACAGTCATGATGCGGCCGCCAAAGCTGTGGCGCTGGTACAGTCTGGAGATGCCAGCCTGCTGATGAAAGGTTCGCTTCACACCGACGAACTTATGGGGGCGGTCGTCAGCTCTTCCGGTGGTCTACGGACTGAAAGACGGATCAGCCATGCGTATGTTATGGAAGTACCAGGCTATGCTGAACCACTGATCATTACAGATGCGGCGATAAACATCGCTCCGACACTATCTGAAAAAGCCGATATTATTCGCAACGCTATAGATCTGGCTCATGTGATCGGCATAGAAAACCCGAAAGTGGCTATTCTTTCAGCGGTTGAAACGGTTAATCCGGCCATTCCTTCCACGCTCGATGCAGCAGCTCTGTGTAAAATGGCTGATCGTGGACAGATCACAGGTGGTACGCTGGACGGCCCCTTGGCCTTTGACAACGCAATAAGTCCGCAAGCTGCTGCTGAAAAAGGCATTCAGTCTTCCGTTGCAGGACTTGCGCAAATTCTCGTCGTACCCAGCCTTGAGGCAGGCAATATGCTTGCCAAACAACTTACCTTTCTGGGCGGCGCCGATGCAGCCGGTATCGTGCTGGGTGCACGGGTACCGATTATTCTGACCAGCAGAGCAGACAGTCTGCGAACACGTCTCGCATCCTGTGCCATGGCAGTTTTAATGACTCGGGCAAATACAATGGCTGCTCCCGGGCCTAACAGAGCAGCTACGAAATGAAAGCAATCGTCAGCCTGAATTCCGGTTCGTCGAGCATTAAGTTCTCGCTTTTTGCAATACCTACTAGTGGTGAACCAAAGCTGTCAGCTGGTGGTAAGATTGAGAAAATCGGCATTGCTCCTCAGCTCAGAGCTATTGATATTGACGGGACTGTACTGATCGAAAAGGAATGGCGCGATGGCGCCACCCTCACCCATGCCGATCTACTACAATATTTGTTCACGTGGGCACGCGATCATCCACTTCAGGATCGTGAAATTATCGCTATCGGTCACCGTGTGGTCCATGGCGGAACGCAATTTGCTCGGCCGCGCATAGTCAATGAAGCTCTACTGAAAGAATTAGAAAAGCTCTGTCCGCTGGCTCCACTCCATCAACCTCATAACCTTGCTGCAATTAAGGCTATTGCAAAACTGGCGCCCAACCTCCCGCAGATTGCCTGTTTCGACACCGAATTCCACCACGACAAACCAGAGATTGCCAGTCGACTGGCTTTACCCCGTGCCATGCACGATCAAGGTATACGGCGTTACGGTTTTCATGGCCTGTCTTACGAATATATTGCTCGCCGTCTGCAACAGATTGATCCGGACGTTGCCAGTGGCAAAGTTATCGCTGCTCATCTCGGGAATGGCGCGAGCCTTTGCGCAATGCAGGATGGGAAGTCTATCGATACCACCATGGGTTTTACCGCGTTGGACGGCCTAATGATGGGCACGCGCTGTGGCAGCCTTGATCCTGGTGTAGTCATCCACTTCATCAAGGAGATGGGTATGGACATCGCTAGCATCGAAGATTTACTTTATCGACAATCTGGCCTGCTGGGCGTTTCTGGTATTTCCAGCGATATGCGAGTTCTTTCAGACAAGAGCTCACAAGAAGCATGCGAAGCTATTGATTTGTTTTGCTGGCGTGCGGCGCGAGAAGCGGGAGCACTGATATCCTCCCTCGGCGGGATAGATGGTTTTGTCTTCACCGCTGGAATTGGAGAAAATGCAAGTAACATCCGTGCGATGATTGGAGAACGGCTCCGTTGGGTGGGCATAGAAATCGATGCACAGGCCAATGCGGCTAACCAAACGATTATTTCTACAACAAGTAGCCCTGTCACGGTCATGATTATTCCTACCGATGAAGAGCATATGATTGCACTGCACACAGTCAACCTGTTGCGGGAGACAAGACAATGAAACCACTAGTCGATCTCACGGGAAAACGTGGTCTGATCGTCGGCATTGCCAATGAGCATTCGATTGCCGCTGGATGTTCCGAAGCCTTCAGGCAATGTGGTGCAAGACTTGCCGCGACATACCTTAATGAGAAAGCCAGACATTGGGTCATGCCTGTTGCCGAACGGCTTGATGTTGAATGGACCGCACCATGTGATGTGCGCGAGCCCGGCCAGCTAGAAGCCCTGTTCAAACGAGTCGAGCAAGAATGGGGAGGACTGGATTTTTTACTGCATTCTATCGCTTTTGCGCCCGAAAATGACCTTCATGCCCGGATCGTCGATTCATCTGCTGACGGATTCAGCATGGCAATGGACATTTCTTGCCACAGCTTCATTCGAATGGCCAAGTATGCCGAAAAACTAATGAATGACGGTGGTTGCCTACTTTGCCTTTCTTTCTTCGGTTCAGAAAGGGTGGTAGAAAATTACAATCTAATGGGCCCGGTAAAAGCAGCCCTAGAGAGTTCCACCCGCTATATTGCTGCTGAACTTGGGCCAAAAGGTATACGGGCACATGCAATTTCTCCCGGCCCAATCGCTACACGCGCGGCCAGCGGCATCGCTCGGTTTGACAAACTGCTCGAACAAGCGGCAGCGATTGTGCCCGAAGGGCAACTGGTCACGATAGAAGACGTGGGTGCTTTAGCAGCTTTTCTTGCCAGTGACGCAGCAAAGCGCATAACGGGCACGGTAATACCCGTAGATAGTGGACAACACTTACTAGCATGAAAAAATACTGTCTTCTTTCCGCTTTGCTTCTGAGCGCAGCGCCAGCCAGCGTCATGGCGCAAGCCCCGGTCGAAGCCGTGGTCAGTCGGGCAACGACAAATCCAACTGACCACAACGAAGAGAAAGGAGAAGTCACAGTGGAGCTGCGGTTTCTCAACAATAGCGACACACAACAGACCGTGGCTCTGCCTGATCGAGTGGAAGCTCATTTGGATCGTTCTGGAGTAGACCAATCGCAAACTCTGTGGCTTCAGCGTGACCCGATTTACGATTCATCCCTGATTATCCCTGCAGGTGGCTTCGCTGCTGCAAAGTATCATGCAAAGACTAAGGCGATTCCCGACTCCACTCTGATCTCAGTTCCT
Source organism: Altericroceibacterium spongiae (assembly GCF_003610805.1). Taxonomy (GTDB): domain Bacteria; phylum Pseudomonadota; class Alphaproteobacteria; order Sphingomonadales; family Sphingomonadaceae; genus Altericroceibacterium; species Altericroceibacterium spongiae. The sequence goes on from NZ_RAPF01000009.1 coordinate 85,008, forward strand.
GCTTGGAGTGGTCAACAGGTCGTTTTGCTCAGGCGAGAGCGATCTACACTTGCTAATGCCGCGAAGGATGCGAAAGAGCCAATCGAAGCGGCCCAAGCGTATAGCGCGGAAGACGCAAATAATACTGATTTGGCTGTTGATGATTCACAATCGCCTCTTCCCGCTCCGCCGCCCACCGATCGCGCTGCTAGCAATGCTTTTATTGACAATCTGTCAGCCTATCAGCCGATCTATGCTGTTTACGGTCCCGGTACGAATACCGAAGCACGCCTGCAAATTAGTTTTAAATATCAGCTTTTTGGATCACACAATAAACGGCCAGACTTTTCTTCTTCATGGCGCGACGGCCTGCATTTCGCCTATACTCAGCGCATGTTCTGGGATGTGCGGGCAGACTCCTTTCCGTTTCGCAATATCGATTTTCAACCTGAACTAATCTATATTACACCATCTACCACTCTCGATAACGGTATGACGCTCGCAGCACAGGGCGGCTTACGTCATGAATCAAACGGTAAGGACGGGGATGATTCCCGTACATTGAATAGCCTTTATATCTCTCCGATGGCATCGATTCCGGTTGGCGATGAGACCGCCTTAACCATAATGCCTCGTCTCGCTTTTTACGTCGGCGGCCAAACCGGCAATGAAGATATTGAGCGTTATCGCGGCCATGCCAGCTTGCAAATGGATGTCGGCAAAGAAAACGGCCTTCGGCTCACAACCAATACACGCTTCAACTTCTCATCCGGTAAAGGTTCCTTTGCAGCGGATTTGTCCTATCCGCTTCCAAATCTGTGGAAGGGTGGCCCGGAAGTATACCTCTATGGCCAGTCCTTTTTCGGATATGGAGAAAATCTGCTGGACTATAACCGTAAGGTCAACCGTGTGAGAGTTGGTATTGCCTTCGTCCGATAGGCATTTGCAAACATGCAATATTGAAAGCAGCAAAATGAACCGGGTCAGTCTGCCTTGGCTTCTTTCTACAACGCTGCAACCGGGATTCTGCCCGTCATAATATTTACCAATTGTCATGCCTAACATCCGGGGGTGGCACACCTTTCCTACGCTAGCTAAGGCCTTAATGTAATGACTGACCGTTACACGATTCCCTGGCCTGGTATTCTACTCGCCCTCGGCACCGGAGTTGGCATGATCATTGCCGGCGGTGGCATTCTGCTTTCCATCATCGTCATTTTTGTATGGATCTGTTCGTTCTGGCTTTTGGCATCGCCTCCCGTGGCTGCCCCTCCCCCGTCTGACAGCATGCAACTCACCCGGACCGGAATGCGTGACCTGATTGAACATTCCGGCATGCCCTTGTTGCTGATGGATGTGAGCCGGATAATCATCGCCAACGCCGAAGCGCGTGAAGTGCTTGGCCGACACATTATCGGACAGGATGCTCGTGTTGCATTTCGCCATCCTGCTGCGGTGGACCTGCTTGCGCGCACGACCGGCGGTACTGTTACTATTCAAGGACTTACTGGGCCACGTAGCATCTGGCAAATGACACGCCAGCCGGTCGGCGGGCGATACTGGCTTGTCGAACTTATTAACCGTACCGCTGAAGCCGATATCAGCCGCGCTCATACCGACTTCGTGGCCAATGCCAGTCATGAATTACGCACACCGCTAGCTTCAATCATCGGCTATATCGAAACGTTGTCCGATGAAGGAGAAAAGGCAGATCCGAAAATGGTCGCCAAGTTTCACGGTACCGTTCTGCGGGAAGCACGCCGGCTGCAAACATTGGTTGACGACCTGATGTCATTAAGCCGCGTGGAAGCCGAAAAGCATGAAGCACCAAGCGAACGGCTCTATTTTGGGCCGCTTGTACAACAGGCTGCGCGTGACGGCGCTGGGCCGCAACGAATAGATAGGATCGACTATCACGCATCGCCAACGCCCTTACTTATTCGCGGAGACAGGCAACAGCTGGAGCAGCTCGTCCGTAATCTGGTGGACAATGCACTCAAATATGGCTCGCAAACAGACAATGTGACTGTGGACCTGTCGCTCGACGAGCGTAGAATGGCGTTACTTAAGGTGCAGGATCGCGGTGAAGGCATAGCACCAGAACATCTTCCACACCTGACTCGCCGTTTTTATCGTACGGATCCCGGACGTAGCAGAATGGCAGGAGGTACCGGACTAGGGCTTGCAATCGTCAAGCATATCGTGGAACGGCACCGCGGCCGGTTAGACATTCACAGTAAGCGCGGCGAAGGAACGACAGTAACAGTACGAATTCCCACCATTTCGGATGAAAGCGAGAGTTTGTCATGAACGTGTCACATATGTCGAACAACGGCCTCAAATAAGCTGCGGTCATATTCGCGTAACATCCCACTCATCACACAGGACACTTCCTGATGAAAAAAACAAATCTTCTCGCACTTCCTTTGCTTGTCGGCAGCCTCGCTCTTTCTGGCTGCGGTGGCAGTGGTGGCGGCACACGCGATTCGATCCGCGCGGTGGGATCGTCTACCGTCTATCCGTTTGCAAAATCGGTCTCCGAGAGTTTCGCTCGTTCCAATCCGGATTTTTCTTCTCCGATCATCGAATCAACCGGCACCGGCGGCGGTATGCAACTTTTCTGTGCCGGCATCGGTGCAGACACGCCCGATATCGCCAATGCTTCCCGTCGGATGAAAAAGAGTGAATTTGAAACCTGCCAAGCCAATGGTGTGAAAGACATCACAGAGATTCAGGTTGGACTCGATGGTATTGCTTTCGCGTCCTCCAAAAGCGGTATCACGATGAATCTGACACCGGAAATTCTCTATAAAGCGCTGGCGGCCAATCCTTATGGTGAAAAACAGACCGCAAAAACATGGGCCGATGTTGATAAGTCTCTGCCAGACGAACCAATTCTCGTTTACGGCCCACCTTCTACATCTGGCACGCGCGATGCCCTGAAGGAACTCGTACTGGAGGTCGGCTGCGAGGCCAACCCGGATATGGAAGCGCTCAAAGAAAGCGATAAGGACAGATTTACACAGACTTGCACTGAAGTGCGGTCCGATGGCGCCTATGTCGATCAAGGAGAGCAGGATAATTTGATCGTCCAGAAAATCGAGAGCAATCCGAATGCCGTAGGCATCTTCGGCTTTTCCTATCTTGAGGAAAATGCCGACAAGGTTCAGGGCCTCACTATGAACGGTGTGGAACCGACATACACCAACATTTCCAGCTTCAAATATCCTGGTGCCCGCCCTCTCTATATATATGTGAAAGACGCTCATCTGGACGCCATTCCCGGACTGAGGCAGTTTGTTGCCACCTGGGCTGACGAGTGGAGCAAAGATGGTGCATTGGCCAAGATTGGCCTTGTTGCCAGCCCGGCTGACGTCATGGCTAAAAACGCTGAGAAAACTACAGATTTCCCGGCACTTTCCACCAGCGATTTCCAATAATTCAAGAGTAATATTTGATGTCGCCAGCCATTCTGCTTCTCCTGGCCCTGCTGCTTGGTCTTGCCGGGTGGCTGGCCGCTCGGGCACGCGCCTGGAGCTTCAAGCGTGCAGCCCCAAAAAACCGGCTGGCGGCATTACCATCCTATTATGGATGGTATGTTGCCTTATGGGTGATAGTGCCGGTCCTGATTTTTATTGCTTTATGGAGCGCAGTCGAACCCCAGCTCGTTCAACAATCAGTGCTGGCCAGTCCGGCAGCAGCCAATCTTCCCGAATTTGGTATGCAGCGTCAAACAATGCTTGCCGAGGCTCGTGCGGTAGCGACTGGAGCAGCAAAAGGCGTTTTCAATCCCGATAGCCGTGTTTTGATCGAGCCTTTTGAAAAAGCCTTATTCCGTTACAACATTGTTGGCGTTGTTTCGACTTTATTGATTGGTTTCGCTGGTGGCGCATGGTCATTTTTACGTTTAAAACCTGATTTTCGTGCGCGAACCAAAGTAGAACGAATTGTAATGGGCATTCTTTTACTTGCTTCGCTCGTTGCCATTCTTACTACACTGGGCATTTTCGTCAGCCTGGTCTTCGAAACCATCCGTTTCTTTGGAATGATAAGCCCCATCGATTTCCTATTTGGTACTCATTGGGGGCCGGACCCGATGGGCAATCCAGCCAATCCTGATCCAACCCGCTATGGTGCAATTCCTCTATTCTGGGGAACCATTTATATTGGTGCGATTATCGCCATGGTGGTAGCCATTCCTCTCGGCCTGATGAGCGCGATTTATCTCACTCAATATGCTAATCCGCGCTGGCGCAAATGGTTGAAACCAGCCCTCGAAATTCTCGCGGGCGTGCCCACCGTAGTCTACGGTTATTTTGCAGCTCTGACTGTCGCGCCTTTTGTTCGTGACGTTGCTCTGTCCATCGGTATTTCCAATGCCTCAAGCGAAAGTGCATTGGCTGCAGGCCTCGTTATGGGGGTAATGATCATCCCGTTCGTATCGTCTATGGCTGACGATTCCATCGCAGCTGTGCCTAACGCTATGCGTGACGGTTCCTTGGCCATGGGAGCAACACAATCGGAAACCATCCGCAAGGTGCTCGTCCCCGCTGCTCTACCCGGCATTGTTGCCGGAGTCATGCTGGCGATAAGCCGCGCTATTGGTGAAACCATGATCGTAGTGATGGCAGCCGGGGCTGCCGCCAATCTTTCAGCCAATCCACTAGAAGCTATGACCACTGTCACTTTCCAGATCGTCGCCATGCTAACAGGCGAAGGCAGTTTCGATCATCCCGCGACACTCAGCGCATTTGCCCTTGGTTTCGTCCTATTTCTGGTAACACTCGCCCTCAATTTTATCGCGTTGCGCGTCGTCAAACGGTTCCGTGAAGCTTATGAATGACCATATGGCCCCTACCCGCACGGCGGCTTTCGAAAAACGACTAAAAAAGCGTTACGCAGCGGAAAAGCGCTTCCGGTTTGCCGGGCTAGGCGCAATTATATTTTCGCTTGTCGTACTCGCTTTCCTGCTCATTACCATGACGTTAAACGGAATTGGCGGTTTCAGCCGAGTGGAAATGAGCGTGCCTATCGATTTCCGCGAAGCTGGTCTATCGCTCGATTCTACGCAGACCAACCATTCCGAAACATTGCAAAACCTTCAGAGGCAAGGTTTACCAGAAGTGGTAGATTTTTATGCAGAGCAGGCCTTGGGAGAAGATGGCGCCGCCGAACTAAGTGGCGACGCTTGGCGTATAGTGGCCGACAGCATCATCGCTAGCCCTTCTTTGCTTGACCGGACTGTGACTTTCAGCTTGCCGGCGAATAAAGACATGGCAAACGCCTATCGCGGTGAAGGACAAGCCGATCTGCAACCTTTGGTCTCACGCCTGAAAGACCAGGATGTGATCGATAGCAAGTTCGATCCGGGGTTTCTTACTCGCTCAGACGCCACCGATCCGCAACTTGTCGGCATATGGGGAGCTCTTAAGGGTTCGATCCTCACCATGCTCATTACACTGGCATTGGCTTTCCCAGTTGGTGTGCTCGCTGCACTCTATCTTGAAGAGTATGCTCCTAAAAATCGCTGGACCGACCTTATCGAAGTATCGATCAACAATCTGGCGGCAGTGCCCTCAATCATTTTTGGTTTGCTAGGTTTAGCCGTATTTCTCGGCTTGTTTCCCAACCTGCGATCAGCACCATTAATCGGCGGTATGACATTGGCCTTGATGACCATGCCGGTTATCGTAATTTCTGGCCGTAATGCGATCAAAGCCGTGCCGCCATCGATACGGGATGGCGCTCTGGCGGTTGGCGCATCACCTGTTCAGGTAGTGTTTCATCACGTGCTGCCGCTGGCATTACCTGGTATTTTAACTGGCACAATCATCGGTATGGCGCGTGCTCTTGGTGAAACCGCGCCTCTTTTAATGATCGGCATGCGAGCATTTGTGGCCACGCCACCCGATGGTTTCACTTCACCTTCTTCTGTATTGCCTGTGCAGATTTTTCTGTGGTCCGATGAAATTGATCGCGGATTCGTTGAACGCACATCTGCGGCAATCATCGTACTTCTAATCTTCCTGCTGTGTATGAATGGTCTTGCCATCTACCTGCGTAACCGTTTCGAGAAAAAGTGGTGACTGAAATTTCCGAAAACTCCCCCGCCAAGATGCGCGCTCGTGACGTTTCGGTCTATTATGGTTCTAAACGAGCGATCGATTCAGTCTCAATTGATATTGAAACCGATTATGTCACATCTTTCATAGGCCCATCTGGCTGCGGGAAATCAACGTTTCTACGCACATTGAACCGTATGAATGATACGATCCCTTCTGCTCGGGTAGAAGGTGCAATCGAACTCGATGGAGAAGATATTTATCGTTCTGGAATGGATGTAGTCCAGCTGCGCGCGCGCGTTGGTATGGTCTTTCAACGCCCCAACCCATTCCCAAAATCGATCTATGAAAATATCGCCTATGGCCCGAAGATTCACGGCCTCGCCGATGGCAAAGATCACCTTGACCAGATTGTAGAGAAGAGTCTCCGTCGCGCTGGCTTATGGGACGAGGTTAAAGACCGACTGTCAGATTCGGGCACCGCATTGTCCGGTGGCCAGCAACAGCGGCTATGCATTGCCCGGGCTATTGCTGTAGAGCCCGAAGTAATCCTGATGGATGAGCCCTGCTCTGCGCTCGACCCGATTGCTACCGCCAAAATCGAGGAATTGATCGACGAATTGCGCGGTCGATACGCTATTGTTATCGTCACGCACTCGATGCAGCAAGCAGCGCGTGTCTCGCAGCGGACCGCCTTTTTCCATCTTGGTAATCTGGTGGAATACGGCGAAACTTCGGAGATTTTCACTAATCCGCGCGAAGAGCGTACAAAGGATTATATTACGGGCAGGTACGGTTGATGACAGAACATACGGTCAAGGCGTTTGACGAGGACATCACCCGCTTGCGCGGGCTGATCGCCGAAATGGGCGGCCTTGCTGAAGTGGCCATTCAGGAATCGCTTCACGCGCTCGTTAATGGCGATGCAGACCTTGCCCGCCAGGTTGTAGAACGAGACAGGAAGCTCGATACGCTGGAAAGCGAGGTCGACAAGTTAGCTGTGCGGGTACTCGCCCTACGAGCACCACTGGCAGACGATCTACGCGAAATCATTGCTGCACTCAAAATTGCCGGCGTGGTTGAGCGTATTGGCGATTATGCGAAGAATATTGCTCGCCGTGTAGGCGATGTGGAGGATCGCAAGCGATTTGATCCGCTCACCCTGCTGCCCGTGATGGGCGAAGTTGCAGCGGAAATGGTGCATGATGTGCTGACAGCCTATGCTGCGCGTGATCCCGTACTCGCTCGTGAAGTGATTCAGCGCGATGAGCGGGTCGATACATTCTATGATAGCATATTCCGTAATCTGGTAAGTTATATGGTCGAAAATCCGGCCACCATTTCGAGCGCTGCACAACTGCTATTTGTTGCCCGTAATATCGAGCGTATTGGCGATCATGCAACGAATGTAGCGGAAATGGTTCATTACGCTGCTACAGGTGAGTACCCTCCTGATGAATTGCGCTGATCTTATCGTGCACGACAGTTTTGTCGCATTCTGGTAACATTTACGTGGTTGAGGACACATCAAGAAGGGGAAATAATGTGTCCGCACCCAAATTGCTGCTTGTAGAAGACGATCAGGCTCTGGCTGAGCTACTTGAATATCGCTTTGATAGTGACGGCTATTCCGTTCGGGTCACTGCAGATGGTGACGAAGCGCTTGTCATGGCTGCCGAGGAAACTCCTGATTTGGTTATTCTCGACTGGATGGTCGAAGGCACCAGCGGTATCGAAGTTTGCCGCCGCCTGCGTCGCGACAAGGCAACAGCAGCAGTTCCGATTATCATGCTGACTGCACGTGAAGCGGAAGATGATAGAGTGCGCGGGCTTGAAACCGGCGCGGATGATTATGTTACGAAACCATTTTCTCCACGTGAATTACTTGCGCGTGTTGCGGCCGTCCTCCGACGTGTACGGCCAGCTCTAGCGGGAGAAAGCCTTGAAGTCGGAGATATAAGGCTTGATCCTGTAGCCCATCGTGTGGAACGGCGCGGCCAGCAATTGCAGGTCGGTCCAACAGAGTATAGGCTACTCAAATTCTTCATGGAGCACCCTCGTAGAGTATTCTCGCGTGGCCAGCTGCTTGATGCGGTCTGGGGTACAGGTAGCGAAATCGAGGAACGCACGGTTGATGTTCACATCCGTCGCCTGCGTAAAGCTATTGCAATTGAAAACACTTCCGATCCTATCCGCACCGTCCGTTCGGCCGGCTATGCTATGGAACCAGTGTAAAAGCTTAACAGCGTATGCGAGGAGCAATCCTCTCCTTGCATACGTCAAAAAATGATCCGAAAGCTTTTTCAAATCCATAGAAAATATGGATTTTCTCTGGCTGCTTCAGTCTATCGACACACCGTCCAAATACGGCTCTGCTGATCAAAATGGAAATGATCGGTATGAGCTGCGTTATAATCAGGTGAGAGAACTGTACTGAATATTCCGCACGCATCATTGCGTATATGCCTCAGGAAAGATGCTTCTTCGCCTCCACCGCCCCAGTCTTTTAACAAGCTTATCCGCCTGCCATCTTTTAAAAGAAATGCAGCTATATCAATTGCATTTCCGGTTGAGTGCTGACTCCATGCTCCATCATCTCGACCGTTTATACGACGACAATTATATGTTCCGAGATGCTCGATCTTTGCAATTTCAGAACCAAACGTCCGCCTCGCTGCCGGATTTACTGATTGCCTCAACCACATAATTATTCCCGCAGCAACAGAGCAACTTGACTGTGGTGAAGCCGGGGAAAGCGATGTATTGGTCAGACTTATCCGATCTTCTCGTCTACAAGCTCCTTCACCGGCAGGAGCATAACTGACAAAAGCAACATCGCTTTGCTGGAGAGTTTTGCGACAACGTTGGGCGTCAGAATGCAAATCAGCCAATTTTCGTCGCGTCGCCCACCCCGGTGCATCACCTAAGTCAAGCGATGCCCAGGGATTGTGTTCAGGGTGATCTTTCAGCCATAACCACCCTGCCAAGACTAATCCAACCACAACAAGCAATCCAGCAATGACAGAATCAAGTTTCGAATCTTTCAGGAATGCCGCTAAACTCAATTGCTATTCCACGCTGCATAAATTCAGTGTTAAAAAGGGATAAGAAGCTATGCCGAATATTAATCTGATAGCATCGGATTTTCAATCATGGGCAAAAGTCCATTCTAAATACGCTGCAGTCCGCACAGCAGATTGCGCAAGACGACGCTCCATTTGTGGAGTTGCGCGATAGGCATAATCCCAAGACAGAATTACTGGAGATTCTTCAGTTCCTGTACCTTGTTCTTCACTGGTTACTGGATAAATTTTACCGCGCAGCTCTGCGCTTTCATCAATCCAGTCAAGCGGGTTATGACCCCACCAAGCTATCATTTCGTCTGGACTCGTGTCGTGATCCAGGCGATCGGCATATTCCGTGAAACTAAGCTGTTGATGCAATATAAGTCCTTCATCCCATACCCAATGGAGATTTTGTAGTTCACCAAACCACAGGACTTTAAAATCATTTCCACCTCGATCAGTACCGTTCCCGACATGCAAAGGCATGTGCAGGTCGGCAACAATATGCACGACGAAAGCCAGAGCGAGTTTTTTTTGATCTATGTCGGCCGAAGAGTCGCGTAAAACCTGTGTGTAAAGCTCCAGAGCGGTTACCGCGTCACCTTGAGGCGGATGATCAAGCTGACTTGCATCTCGTCCCTCAGGCAAGGTCACATAATGGTAAGGCGGCGAAGTCTTTTGCCAGAAAGAATTGGAGTCAGAGCGCATTTCGTCTGGAAGAGTGGCCAGTTCAACCAATGTTTCACCACGCAGAATTTTCTCGATTTCCGCACTGGTACGCCCATCCAGCTTGCGTTGGGCGATTTCGGCGCTTACGCGGTGACCGATCGGTCCCCAGGCATAGGCAGGTGCTGCACCAGCCAGTATCGTAGCGAGGCCAAGGCCCGCGAGAATGGGAGAAAAGCGTATCATGGGTATTCCTGTGATCCGAAAGATGACTATCCTTTCCTCTAGTCCAATGGCACGATGATGAAAGGGGAAGCTGATTTCATCGCTGCACTTCGGGCGATTGCGCATCATCCCGCAGCAAGAATGCTGAATGACGATGCTGCGGTCCTTGCTATAGGATCGGAAACACTCATTCTGACACACGACATGATAGTCGAGGGGGTTCATTACCTCCCCGATCAGGACCCTGCTGATATTGCCTGGAAACTTGTCGCCACCAATCTCAGCGATCTGGCCGCCAAGGGCGCAAAGCCCGTGGGTGTCCTGCTCGGTTATATGCTCGGGGAAAACGATACACGCTTTCTGAAAGGCTTGAGAGATATTCTAAATACTTATGATGTGCCCTTGCTCGGCGGAGATACAGTATCATCCGGCGGAGCTTCACGCACACTCGGTCTCACAGCCATCGGGACAGCCACGTCCACTACCGTGCCTTCACGCACTGCCGCAATGCCTGGCCATGGTCTGTATGTTACAGGCAGGCTTGGAGCCGCTATGATGGGATTTGAAGCTTTACGAAATCATATCCCAAATATCGACAATACCGTCTATCGTCGTCCCATTCCCCGCCTTACAGAAGGACAGGCACTAGCACCGCTGGTCAGTTCAATGATGGATATTTCTGACGGGCTTTTGTTGGATAGCTGGCGCCTCGCTACAGCAAGCAATGTCACTCTGGCCATAAAAAGCCAATGCGTACCAATCGCTGCCCCTGAGGAACGGCGATATGATGCTTTGAGCTGGGGGGATGATTACGAGTTATTGTTTACTGCAGCATCAGATACCTCCCTTCCCGTTCCCGCAACACGCATCGGAGAGGTGAAGGAAAGAAACGGCGCCCCTCTACTGCTTGATTCCAATCCGATTAGCGATCCGGCTGGTCTCGGCTATACCCATAACTGAAACGCTATAATGCTCTCAGCTATAACCATCGCCCGCGTATTACTGTCTGCAATCCCCATGGCGCTCCGATCAGAAGCCCCACAACAATCGGACTAAGACCGAAAGGTGGTGTGACATCGCAAGCACTTATTATTTGCGCAATTAGCGGTGCGATAAAGCCGATACCAAACAGAAATGGCATCCAGCGGAACAAGGTTTGAATGGCAGCTTCCATACTCATACCTCCTTGCCGAGCCCGCCGATCACAAGGCCGACGTATCAACGCCGCGCTTTTCAAGAATAGGCTTCAGCGCGAAATAGGCTTCTTTTGTCCGGTGATTGGGAATACCCGGGTAAAGATGATGAATAAGATGTGTCTCCATACACATTGACATCACGTGGCCGAGACGGCTCTTAAAAATCCGTGTAGTCTCATAGCGCCCTGTTTTGCCCTCACGTGGATGGTGTGGAGCCCAGCTAAGATAGAAACGGATATAGGACAGTCCGATATGGCGAGGCAGCCACCAGATCAGAGCAGCCTCAATAGCATATCCACTCCATGCCATACCGAACAGAACAGCCATAAAAAGAAGCTGCAATTTAAGCGTATCCTTCAGAGCCTTATCTGCTCGCTTTGTCCCCATATCAGCAAGAATTCGCTTATAGTGATGAATTGAGCCATCAACACCGGGCTGGCGATTATACCAGGTCTTATACCAAGCGGCCCAAATGTTAGGGGCTTCATCTGTATAATCAGGATCTTTTACCGGGTCGTTGCAATGGTAATGATGTTCCAGATGCATCAGACGCGCCATTGAAAAAGGGAAAACTATGGGAATAGTCGATACCTTACCGACCCATTCATTGACCCATCTGTTTCTATTTCCTGGACGCGCAATGTTATCATGCATCGCTTCGTGACTGGTAACGTACCCGCCAGTTGCAAAAATACAGGACAAAACAAAGGCCAAAGGCAGGTTCAACCACCCCATAATAGCAAGCGGAAAGAAAGACAGCCATATGGCAAAGCAGCCCCATGCGGCCACCACATAAGGCCACATAGGACCGCCATGAAAGCGGCGCGCTATTTCCATTTCCTCCTTGCGAAGATTACGCTCGGCATGGTGGCCTTGCAACTCATCCGCCTCCGGCGAACCAACAGATTCGTCACTCTCCCTTATGAAGGCGGTATCGACAAAAGTCTCGTTTCCCTCTCTCCAAATGACCTGCTCTTTAGATTGATCGAACGACCTGTCTGTCATTCAAACCCCCTACACATCAAAATAAGGACCCTAATAAGGCAGGCCACAAAACATTGTTAATAGTTTATATACCATAATTTAATTTGATGAGACAAGCTAGGCTCAGGACCTATTAAATTGCTTGCGTGGGGTATGATTGGTTGATTCAATGGTAGTGTCGAGGAGGCGCTGCCGATGGATGTACCGTTTTTGTTGAGCCGTGCGCAGATGCGCCGGATTG